>NZ_ANAY01000029.1 GCF_000340965.1 Nocardiopsis kunsanensis DSM 44524 | reverse complement strand
CCCCCCGCCTGCACAGTCCATGCTCTCCGCTCCCCACGAAAGCCATTGAGGAGAAGCACATGCCCACCGAGGCCCCCGAGGCCCCGCAGGCCCCAGAGGAACACCGGAGGGGGACGCTGACCTCCGGCCGGGGCCGGCTGGCCGACCCGATCTTCAAGTGGGTCGTCGCCGGCTGCGGGACACTCGTCCTGCTCATCCTGGCCCTGATGGTGATCCGTACGACGACCGAGGCCTGGCCCGTCTTCGCCAAGGAGGGCTTCTTCGGGTTCCTCGTCGGCGACCAGTGGACCAGCGGAGGTTCACGCACCGAGATCAGCGGCACCTACGGGGCCTGGCCCTTCATCTACGGCACCCTGGTCACCGCCGCCATCGCGATCGTCCTCGCACTGCCGCTGGCGATCATGGTCGCCGTCTACCTGACCCACGTGGCCCCGAACCGGCTCGCCAAGCCGCTGTCCTACACCGTCGAGCTGCTCGCCGCGGTGCCCAGCGTCATCTTCGGCCTGTGGGGCCTGCACTGGTTCCTCCCGAACGTAATGCGGCCCTTCTTCGAATGGCTCGAGGCCGTACTCGGGTGGTTCTTCCTCTTCGAAGGACCCGTGCTGGGGGTGGGGTACCTGCCCGCCGGCATCGTGCTGGCCATCATGATCCTGCCGATCATGACCGCGATCGTGCGCGAGGTCATCGTCGTCCAGTCCCTCGACCAGCAGATGGCCGCCTACGCGCTGGGCTCCACCCGCTGGGAGGTCATCACCAAGGTCGTGCTGCCCGCCGGCTTCTCCGGCATCGTCGCCGCCGCCATGCTCGGCCTGGGCCGTGCGCTCGGCGAGACCATCGCGGTGCTCATGCTCATCGGTGGTTCGCAGTCCTGGGGCGCCAGCCTCTTCGGCACCGGCAGCAGTATGGCCTCCCACATCGCTGCGACCTTCGGTGAGGCCGCCCCCGAGACCCGGACCGCACTCATGGCGATCGGTGTCGCCCTCTTCCTGGTCACGATGGTCATCAACATCCTCGCCCGCGTCATCGTCTGGCGCCTGGGGCAGACGAAGGGAGATGCTGCCGTATGAGCGCCCCCACCACCGAACGCCCCGCGTCGGCGCCCGCGCCGCTGAGCCAACTGCCCCCGGGTTCCGGCCTGCGCAGGTTCAAGAACCGAAGCGCGACCGTGGTCCTGACCGGGGCGATGGTCCTGGCGATGATCCCGCTGTTCCTCATCATCTTCGAGGTGGTCAACCGCGGCATCGGTGTCGTCAACCTGGAGTTCTTCACCGAGACCGAGCCGCCCCCGCGCCGTGACGGCGGCGGGTACGCGGCCGGGTTCTTCGGAACGCTCTACATCATGGCGCTGGCGATCCTCATGTCGATCCCGTTCGGCATCGCCACCGCCGTCTACGTCGTCGAGTACGGACCCAACCGTCTGACGGCCTCGATCCGGTTCTTCACCGACGTGATGACCGGGATCCCGTCGATCTTCGTCGGCCTGTTCGTGTACGGGCTGTTGGTGATCGGCTGGGGCGGCCTGGGCTTCGGTACCTTCGCGGGCGCCGTCGCGATCGGTGTGATGATGCTGCCGATCGTGACCCGGTCGGCGGAGGAGATGCTGCGGCTGGTGCCCGACGAGATGCGCAATGCCAGCTACGGCCTGGGCGCGCGCAAGTGGCAGACCATCATGCGCACGGTGCTGCCGGCCGCCGCTCCCGGCCTGACGACCGGGTCGATGCTCGCGGTCGCCCGCGGTATCGGTGAGACCGCACCGCTGATGCTGACCGCGTTCGGGTCGGGTCTGATCGTGACGGCCTTCCAGGGCGAGCCGCAGGGTTCGGTGCCGCTGCAGCTCTACCGCGGTGCCGCGCAGCCGTTCGAGGCCGGGATCGACCGTGCCTGGGGCGCGGCCCTGTGCCTGTTCGCACTGGTGTTGCTGTTCACGGTCGCGG
This sequence comes from Nocardiopsis kunsanensis DSM 44524, assembly GCF_000340965.1. Classification (GTDB taxonomy): domain Bacteria; phylum Actinomycetota; class Actinomycetes; order Streptosporangiales; family Streptosporangiaceae; genus Nocardiopsis; species Nocardiopsis kunsanensis. Next base: position 19,189 of record NZ_ANAY01000029.1, on the reverse strand, counting down.
CCCGCTGGATCGGGTCGCGCGCATCCATCGGCAAGTAGGGAAGGCACGGTGCCCGGCCGGGCGCCGCAGGGCGGTACCCTTCCCGGGACCCGCCCCCGAGCCCCGGAGACTTCCCCATGCCCGAACAGACCGACTACGCGGCCACCTTCTCCCTGGTGGACACCGACGGCGACGGCCTGATCTCCGCCGAGGAGTTCCTCTCCCTCATGAGCAACCTGGGTGAGGAGACCACCCGGGAGCAGGCCGTCGCCGCCGTGCGCGAAATGGACTCCGACGGCGACGACCGGGTGTCCCTGGCGGAGTTCAGCGCCTACATGGCCCGCAACCGAGCGTGAGGGACCGGCGGCGTCAGTGCGGGGCCGTGGCGAGGTAGACGACGTCGGGCACCCCTCGGGCGACGGGGACCTCGACCACGTCCACGGAGGCGAACCGGTCGCGCAGCTGCGTCTCGAAGGCCGCCACCTCGTTCGCGCTCCAGAACGTCAGGACCCCGCCGGGCGCGAGCAGGCGGGTGAGGCGGTCCAGGCCCTCGGCACCGTAGAGACGGCCGTTGCCCTCGACGACGGTCCAGTCGGGCCCGTTGTCGGTGTCCATACAGATGGCGTCGTAGCGTTCGGGCTCCTCGGCTCCGGCGGCCTCGGACAGCCACATGACGAGGTCGGCGTTGTGGACCCGGCAGCGCGGGTCCTGGTGCACGTGGCCGGCGGCCTCACCCAGTTCGCCGTCGTGCCAGTCGATGACGTGGGCTTCCAGCTCGACCACGTCCACGCGGGCCACGCGGGGATGGTCGAGCGCCTCGCGGGCGGAGAAGCCCACGCCCAGCCCGCCGATCAGGACCCGTGCCAGTGAACGTCCGCTCGGCAGGGCCGTCAGGCTCGCGCGCACCATCTCGCGCTCGGAGGTACCGTCGCGGGTGTCCATGAGGAAGAGTCCGTTGCTGTAGATCTCGTAGTGCGCGCCCACACGGCGGAGCACGAGGTCTCCGCCGGTCTCACCGGTCACGCGCGCCAGGGTGACCTTGTCACCGTCCGGTTCGGTCGTGGTCGCTGTCATCGGCTGGTCCATGCCCACATTCTGCCCTCGGAAGGGGATGCCGGGCCTGTGCCACGTGCACGGCCGGCGGCGGACCCGTCGCCGAGGCCCGGAACGGGCGCCGCGTGTGCCGGGACCCCGGCAAAAACCCTGTGCGTGGTCCGGGGAGCCTCCGTTAAACTCCCCGACCGTGGGTATCTGCGCTTTCTACATCCGTATCCGCCGCTCCTAGCGGCGGCCTCCCGAGTTCTCCTTCCGAGAGCCCGCCGCCCTCAGCAGTTATCGCTGGGCGGCCCCTCGTGCTGCCCGGGACACACCACGACTCCCGGAGCTCTCCCCGCATGCGCACCCACGGCGCCGGCCGACACGAGTTCGGCCAGAACTTCCTCACCGACCGACGCACCATCACCGACTTCGTCGGCCTCGTCTCACGGACCGAGGGGCCGATCGTCGAGATCGGCCCGGGCTCGGGCGCTCTGACCATGCCCATGGCGGCCCTGGGGCGGGCCGTCACCGCCGTCGAGGCCGACGGCCGCCTCGTCGCCCTCCTGCGGAGGCAGGTGCCCGAACACGTTCGCGTCGTGCACGGTGACTTCCTGAGGTACCGCCTGCCCCGTTCGGCGCACGTCGTCGTGGGCAACCTGCCCTTCGACCGCACCACAGCGATGCTGCGTCGGCTCCTGCACACCGGGCACTGGACCGACGCGGTCCTGCTCATCCAGTGGGAGGTGGCCCGGCGCAGGGCCGGCGTGGGTGGGGCGACGATGATGACCGCCCAGTGGTGGCCCTGGTACCGGTTCGGGCTCGAGGGGAGGGTCCCCGCCTCCGCGTTCGAGCCGAGCCCCGGTGTCGACGGCGGTCTGCTGACGATCGCCCGCCGCGAGCGGCCACTGGTCGACCCCGGGGCGCGCAGCTCCTACGCGGATCTGGTCCACACCGTGTACACCGGGAAGGGGCGCGGCATCGAACAGATCCTGACCCGGATGTTGCGCGGCCGGTCCCGCCCCGTCCGCAGGTGGCTCGCCGAGCAGCGGGTCCGGCCCACCGCCCTGCCCCGCGACCTCACCGCGGCCCAGTGGGCGGCCCTGCACGAGCAGATCGGTACGTACAGGTGACACGGGCGGTCCACGTGCCCCGGGCGTTCTCCGGGAGGGCCTGTCACCTAGGTTGGAGCCCGGCGCGATCGACGAGAGGACTCCCGATGACGGAACGGACGACGGCACGGCGTCTGCGTGAACGCGCTCCCCTGGCCCTGGGTGGGCTCTTCCTGGCGGCCGGGGCGCTGCACTTCGCCAAACCCAAGCCTTTCGAGGCGATCATGCCCCGTCGGCTGCCCGAGCGCCGCGCCTGGGTGTACGCCAGCGGGGCCGCGGAACTGGTGTGCGGGGCCGGTCTGCTGACCCGGCGGAAATGGGCGGGGCCGGCGAGCGCCGCGCTCCTGCTGGCCGTCTGGCCCGCCAACGTGCAGATGGCCCTGGACTCCGGTTCGGGCCGTCTGCCGGGGGTCGCGGACAACAAGGCCCTGGCGTGGGGGCGGGTGCCGCTGCAAGCGCCCCTGATCTGGGCGGCGCTGCAGTCTCGGCCCAAGAGTTCCGAACGGTCGTGACCTCCGGTGCGAGCCGGGCCCCACCGCACGGCGGGGCCCGGCTCGCACGCGGTGTCTCAGAGGCGGCAGGCGTAGATGTCGGTGACCAGGATGGCGCGGGCGCCGATCTCCCAGAGGTCGTCCATGATCGCCTGCGCCTGCCTGCGCGGGACCATCGACCGGACGGCGACCCAGCCCTCGCGGTGCAGCGGAGAGACCGTGGGTCCCTCCATACCGGGGGTCAGGGCGACGGCGTCCTCGAGCTGTTCGGCGTGGACGTCGTAGTCCATCATCACGTAGTCACGGGCGACCAGAACCCCGCGCAGGCGCCGCAGCAGCGTCTCGACCTTGGGGTCCTCCCCGGCGCCTCTGGGCCGGATGACGACCGCTTCCGACTCCAGGATCGGGTCCCCGAAGATCTCCAGGCCGGCCTGGCGCAGGGTGGTGCCGGTGGAGACCACGTCGGCGACGGCGTCGGCGACACCGAGCTTGACCGAGCTCTCGACGGCGCCGTCCAGGTGGATGACCCGGGCGTCGATGCCCTTCTCGGCGAAGTGGACGCGCAGGATCTCGTCGAAGGAGGTCGCCACACGCTTGCCCTGGAGGTCCTCCAGGGTCATTCCGGCTCCGCCGGGTGCGGCGAAACGGAACGTGGATCCGCCGAAGCCCAGGGCCAGGATCTCGTCGACGGGTGCTGCGGAGTCCAGGAGCATGTCGCGGCCGGTGATGCCGGCCTGCAGGATGCCCTCGCCGACGTAGACGGCCACGTCCTTGGGGCGCAGGAAGAAGAACTCGGTCTCGTTGTCGGGGTCGACCATCACCAGGTCGCGGCTGCTCTTGCGCTGGCGGTACCCGGCCTCGCGGAGCATCTCCACGGCGGGTTCGGAGAGCTGGCCCTTGTTGGGCACGGCGATTCTCAGCATCTCAGGCATGTCGGTGCGCTTCCTCGAGTCGGTTCTGTGGTGTTCGGGACGTCATGCGGGCCGGTGCTCGCGGCGCCCGCGATGCGCGGGGCCGGGCGGTGGGCACCCACGGTGTGGGGGCAGGCCGAGGCACCGGCCAAGGCCGTGTTCGGTGGACGTCTTCCGTCGCATTGGACCAGTACTACGCCGTCAGGCGCCCGTTGAGGGCTGGTGGCGGGTGACGGGTGGGCGTATCCAGTGGTGCTCTCACAAGGCCGAAGAAGGGGTCGGCCTGGGCGTGCCGTCGACCGATGAGAACGCCGTGAGAGGGCCGCCGGGGCGTCGCGCAGCAGGTTGAGTGTCCACCGAGCACGGCCTAAAGATGCTTGTAGACGTCCTCGAGCCGCAGGCCACGGGCCAGCATCAGAACCTGGAGGTGGTAGAGGAGCTGCGAGATCTCTTCCGCGGCCTGCTCGTCCGACTCGTACTCGGCGGCCATCCAGACCTCGGCGGCCTCCTCGACGACCTTCTTGCCGATGGCATGGACGCCGGCGTCGAGTTGGGCGACGGTCCCGGACCCCTCGGGGCGGGAGCGTGCCTTCTCGGACAGCTCGGCGAACAGCTCTTCGAAGGTCTTCATCTTCTCTTTCCTCGAGCGGCGGTACCCCTCCAGCGTAGAACGTCGGGGTGACCACCGCATCCATCAGCCCCGGCTGTCCCAGCATCCGGACGGGCACGTCAGCCCATGCGGCGCGCCACGGTCCGCACGAGCCACCGGGGCAGCAGTTTCAGGAGTGCGTCGCCGGTCTTGTACTGGGCTCCGGGTATCACGCGGGGGCGCAGGGCCGTCCAGGCCATGAGGGAGTCGCGGACGATGTGTTCCTTGGGCACGAACGCGGCCTCGGGCAGTCCGCGCTCCTGGACGCCGCGGGTCATGTCGGTACGTACGAAGCCCGGCAGGACCACGGTCACGCTCACGCCGGCGGAGCGCACCTCGGCGGCCACGCTCTCGCTCCACAGGGTGAGGAACTTCTTGCCGGCCCCGTAGACCGAACCGCCGGGGTTGACGACAGGCTCCCCGGCCAGCGAGGAGACGGTGATGACACCGAGCCCGGTGACGGCCCCGGCCGCGCGGCGGGCGATCTGCACCGGCAGGACGGCCCGGGTCAGGCGCAGCACCGAACGCACGTTGATGTCGAGCATGGCGTCGACGTCGTCGGGGTCCTGTTCGACGAAGGGTCCGCCGTCGCCGCGTCCGGCGTTGTTGACGAGCAGGTCGACGGGTTCGAGGGCGTCGTCGGGCCCGGCACGCAGGCGTTCGGCGACCCGTTCGGTGTCCTCGGCCGAGCCCAGGTCCGCGGTCAGGACCTCCACGTCCACACCGCACCGTTCACGCAGGTCCTCGGCCAGGGCCTCGAGAAGATCCGTCCGGCGCGCGACCAGGACCAGGGAGTAGCCGCGCTGGGCGAGGCGGCGGGCGTACTCGGCTCCGATGCCGGTGGAGGCGCCCGTGATCAGCGCCGTTCCTGGGCGGACGGGTGGGGCCGGGCTGCTCTGACTCATGCCGTCCACCCTAGATCGCGTGCGGGTCGCATCGTGGGGCTTCGCACAGGTGCCGGGACACACACGGCCCTGCTGTTCCCGGGCCCCTGCCAGGCGCTAGCGTGCGGGTATGTCCGAGACACACAGCTCCACGGGGCCCTACCCCGCCCTCCGGTTGGACGAGCGCCTGCGGGACACCGGGCTCTTCCTCAGCCAGGCCGTCCGCACGTTCAAGGCGACCGGGTCGGTGGTGCCCAGCAGTGCCGCCCTGGCCCGCGCGATGGCCGAGCAGATCAGGGCACGGCCCGTACCGGGACAACCCCTGCGCATCCTCGAGGTGGGTGCGGGGACCGGGGCGATCACCCGAGGGCTCGCCGAAGCGATGCTCCCGGGTGACACCGCCGACCTCGTCGAGTCCAACCGGGAATTCGCCGACCATCTGTCGGAGCTGCTCACCACCGACCCGGACCTGGCACGTATCGCCGGCAGTGCGACGGTGCACGCCAAGTTGGTCGGTGAGATGGGCACCGACCGCTCCTACGACGTCATCGTCTCGGGGCTGCCGTTCGCGAACTTCGACGCCGAGGACGTCGAGGAGATCCTGGAGTACTACTTCCGGGTCCTGGAGCCGGGCGGCCACCTGTCCTTCTACGGGTACCTGTACACGAAGGAGGTCAAGGCGGTCATCGCGCGGCGCGAGGACTACCTGCGCCAGGCGCGCACGAGCTGGGTCGTGCAGGACTGGATCGACCGCTACGGGATCCGTTCGGAGAAGGTCTTCGCCAACATCCCACCCGCTTTCGTGCACCACCTGCGCAAACCCGCCTGACGGAGAGCTCCGCAGCCACGTCCCCGCGGCCCCGCCCGCGCCTCCCGCCGTCCGGTCCGGGGAGCGCAGGCGGGGCCGCGGTGTTCCTGGTCCGGGCGATTCTGCTCACATCCGCCCGCGTGTACCAGGGGTGCATCCCGAAATCGGTTGATGATCCAGATAATCTATCCCTATTCGTGATCTGCATCACCAAGGCCGGATGGCCCCCTCGGCCGCAGAGCGGGGGTAGTCTCAGCTTGACTTCGTGTGGAGCAGACTTTTCCTCGGCACTCCACCATCCGCGGTGTGCGCCCCTTCGGGTCAAGAGCGATCCAGGTCTGTTCAAAATCCCACGGAACACCCTCCGCGCCACGGGCCCCGGGTTCACGTCCTGCACTTCAGTTCGGAACGAGCCGGCACCATCTGCGCGGAGTCCTACAGATCACCCATGTCCCCAGGTCAAGCATGGACCGACGGAGGAGGCAACGTGACGCTCACCCAAGCGGTCGAGACGGCTCCGAACCTGCCCGAGGATTCCGCCCGCAGCACTCCCCAGGCCATGCCGTTGGACGTACGACGACGCGTGTCCGCGCTCGCCCGCACCTCCAGGCTCCTGGTGGCCTGCGACTACGACGGCGCCCTCGCGCCCGTGGGCGACGACCGCCGGCGCCCCGTACCCGAGGCCCTCCGCGCCCTGCGCGAGCTCGCCGACCTGCCGGGGACCGTGTGCGCCGTCGTCTCCGCACGCCCCTTGAGCGACCTCGCGGTGCTCTCCCGGTTGCCCTCCGAGGTCCGTCTCGTCGGCGCCCACGGGACCGAGTTCGACACCGACCTGACCATCGACCCCGACCACACCGGCGAAGGCCCCGGCGCCCCGCCCGCCGACAAGGCCGCCGCCCTCGAGCTCCTGCGTGAGCAGACCGACGCCACCGCGATCCTCTACATCGGCGGCGGCGACGGCGAGGAACCGGTGTTCCTGGGCCTGTCCGGCGCCGACGCGGGTGTGCGCGTGGGCTCCGAGCGCACCGCCGCCTCGCACCGGGTCACCGACACCCCGACCGCCGCGGCCCTGCTGGCCTCCCTCGCGGTCGAGCGCCGATCCTGGGTCTTCGGCGATCGGCCCACCCCCATCGAGCGCATGTCGATGCTGTCCAACCGTTCCTCGGTCGCACTGGTGGGCCCGGACGCGCGCCTGCTGTGGATGTGCCACCCCGAACCGGACTCCGACGCCCTGTTCGCGGAGGTCCTCGGCGGACGGCAGGCCGGCCGGTTCGCGATCACCCCGGACCACGGTGGCCGTCCCCTGGGGCAGCGTTACCTGGACGGCACCATGACGGTGCGTACCCGGTGGTCGCGTCTGGAGGTCACCGACTACCTCGCCCACCACACCCCGGCCGGGCGCACCGACCTCGTCCGGGTCGTCAGCGGCGTCACCCCTGCTTCCGTCGAGTTCGCCCCGCGCCCCGACTTCGGCCGCGCGCCCGTGCGCATCACCCCGGTCGAGGGCGGCCTGCGCGTCGAGGGCGCCGAGTACCCCATCGTGGTGCGCTCGCCCGGCGTGGAATGGGACATCGACCACGACGGTGTCAACGACACCGCCCGCGCGCTCGTACACCCGTCCTCCGAACACCCGGTCGTGCTCGAGATGCGTTGCGGAACCGACTCCCTGGATGCGGCCGTCGCCGACGAGAGCGAGCGCCGCCGGCGTTCCGGAGCACACTGGTCCGAATGGCTGAGCACGCTCACCCTGCCCGAGACCGCCCAGGGCCTGGCCGCCCGTTCCGCACTCACGCTGCGCGGACTGTGCACCCCCACCGGCGGGGTCATGGCGGCCGCGACCACGTCCCTGCCCGAGGAGATCGGCGGGGTCCGCAACTGGGACTACCGGTACTGCTGGTTGCGTGACGGTGCCCTGACCGTGCAGGCGTTGGTGAGCCTGGGCTCGACCGACGAGGCCGAAGCCTTCCTCGACTGGGTGCACCAGGTCGTCGACTCCCTGCCCGGGCCGGAGATGCTGCGCCCGCTGTACTCGCTGCGCGGCACGGACCTGGGCCCGGAGGAGGTCGTGGAGACACTCTCCGGGTACGCGGGTTCGCGTCCCGTGCGGGTCGGCAACCTCGCCGACCACCAGGTGCAGCTGGACGTGTTCGGTCCCGTCGTCGAGCTCATCTCGAAGCTCTCGCACGCGCGCGGGCACCTGGCCGACCGCGACTGGGCACTGGTGCGTTCCATGGCCGAGGCCGTCGCCCGGCGCTGGGACGAGGCCGACCACGGCATCTGGGAGGAACGCGACGAGCCGCGTCGGCGTGTGTACTCCAAGGTGATGTGCTGGGTGACGCTGGACCGTGCGCTGTCGCTGGCCGAGCGCTACGGCCGCGACGCCGACCCGTCCTGGCCGGCCCTGCGCTCGCAGATCTCCGACCAGGTACTGGAGCAGGGCTGGAACGAGACCGCGCAGGCCTTCACCACCGCCTACGACGGGCTGGACCTGGACGCTGCGTCGCTGCACATCGGACTGTCCGGACTCATCGACCCCGCGGACGAACGGTTCCAGGCCACGGTCACCGCGATCGAGGCGGACCTCCGCAGCGGGCCGACCGTCTACCGCTACCACCGCGACGACGGACTGCCCGGCGGTGAGGGCGGGTTCCACCTGTGCACGACGTGGCTGATCGAGGCCTACCTGCTCACCGGTCGTCGTGCGGAGGCAGAGGAACTGTTCAAGCACCTGGTGGACGCGGCCGGGCCGACCGGACTGATCCCGGAGGAGTACGATCCGCTCACCGAGCGGGCGCTGGGCAACCACCCGCAGGCGTACTCGCACCTGGGGCTGATCCGGTGCGCCCAGCTGCTCGACGAGTTCGTTTAGAGCCGCCTTCCCTGTACGAGACGCCCCCGCACGTCGGCACGGGGGCGTCGCTCGCACCCGGGGCCGTCCCCGGGTGCGGAGCGGCACAGTCGGCACCGACCGGCCTGTGATGGGCCCGAGGCCGGTCCCGACCGGGCCGTGTCGGGCTATTCCTGGCCGAGGTTGTACTTGCGGTGCTCTTCGCGGAATTCGACCTCGGCGGGATCAGGCCGGTCCTGGCAACTGATCAGCCGGTGCCACAGCGGATAGTAGGTCGGCAGCTGCGATGCGGACGTGATGCGGTCGCGGGCTTCCCGCGGCAACGTCAGCTCAGCGGCATCGAGGTCTTCCTGCAGGTGCTCGAACCGGCGGGCAGCGATCACGGTCCCGTCGATGCCCGGGCGGTCCAGGATCCACGAGATCACCACCTGCGGGATCGTCCATCCCAGTTCGCGGGCGACCTCGTCGAACAGATCGATGAGGTCATGGGCCCGGTTCCGATCCGTCACGTGCGGCTCCGGCCAGCCGGCGCCCTGGCGGGTATCGGACGGGGTCTCGACACCGCGGCGAACCTTGCCGTTGAGGAGCCCCTCACCCAGTGGGGACCAACCGAAGGTCGACACCCCGAGGTCACGTGCGGCCGGGATGATCTCGTACTCGAGTTCGCGCGCCTCAGGCGTGTAATAGGCCTGGTGCGCGATCGGGCCCTCCAACCCGGCTGCCCTCGCCTCATACACCGTCTTGGTCAGTTGCCACGCGTTGTAGTTGGACACACCCCAGTACCGGACCTTCCCTTCCCGAATCAGCGCATTGACGGTGGCGATGGTCTCGGTGATCGGGGTCTTGCCGTCCCACTGATGCATGTACAGCAGGTCGAGGTGGTCGGTCCTCAGCCGTGTGAGGCTGTCCTCGACGGCGCGTACCAAGTGGTACCGGCTGGCCCCGGCCTCGTTCGGGCCGTCCCCCATGGCCATCCGCGCCTTGGACGTGAGGATGATGTCGTCGCGCTTTTTCCCCAGGACCTCGCCCAGGACACGTTCGGCATCTCCTGCGGAGTACAGGTTCGCGGTGTCGATGAAGTTCACACCGCGGTCGACGGACTCGTCGATCTGTCGGCGTGCGTCGTCTCCGAGTACCCCCGCGATGTCCTCGAAACCCCCACCGGAGCCGATGGGGATGGTGCCCAAGGCCACTCGCGACACGTAGAGGCCTGAGCCGCCCAACCGTGTGTACTCCATGTGACCTCCTTCGTTTCTCCCGAACCGACCACCCTATGCACGGGCTGTCGTCAGTGCAGGTCAAAGGGATGAACAGATTGAACAGAAGCCGACAAGCCCGAATCTGAGACACTGGCGTCCGCGTACCTCACTTTCTTCCGAGAGGCTGGACCACCGTGGACCGCGGGCACGACATCGTCCTGTTCGGCGCTACCGGGTACACCGGCGCGCTGACCGCCGAGTACCTGGCCACCCACGCCCCGCGCGAGCTGCGCTGGGCGGTGGCCGGACGCAATCGCGCCAAACTGAAGGCGCTGATCACCGAGCTGGCCGCGCTCGTCCCGGACCGGCCCGAGCCCGAGCTGTTGTCGGCCGACGTCGAGGACCCGGACTCGATCCGACGCATGGCCGCCTCGGCACGGGTCGTCATCACGACCGTCGGGCCCTACAGCGAGTTCGGGGAGCCCCTGGTGGCCGCGTGTGCCGCGGAGGGCACCGATTACGTCGACCTGTGCGGGGAACCCGCGTTCGTGGACCGCATGTACGTCGAGCACCACGAGACGGCGCGGCGGACCGGGGCCCGGATCGTGCACGCCTGCGGGTTCGACTCGATCCCCCACGACCTGGGGGCGCTGTTCACCGTCGGGTACCTGCCCGACGACGCGCCTCTGCACGTGGAGGGTTTCGTGCGGGCCCGCGGTACGGCGTCGGGCGGGACCCTCCGCTCGGCCCTGGGTGCGTTCAGTGACCCCCAGGAGATGGTGGCGGCGTCGAAGGAACGGCGTGCGCTGGAAGGGGCACCGGAGGGCCGCCGGGTCCGGATCGACCGCAGCGGCCGTCCGCGGACCCGTCTGGCGCGCGGGTGGACGACCCCGCTCCCGAGCCTGGATCCGAAGGTGGTGGTCAGCTCCGCGGCGAAGTCGGAGCAGTACGGTCCGGACTTCTCCTACGGCCATTACGCGGCGTTCCGGCACTTGGCCAGCGCGGTCGGCGCGGTGGGCGGCGCCGCCGGTGTGATGGCCGCGGCGCAGGTGCCTGCGCTCCGGGAACGTCTGGGGGCACTGCGTACGCCGGGTGAGGGTCCCACGGAGCAGCAGCTCTCCGACGGGTGGTTCACGGTGCACTTCGCCGGGTCCGGTGGCGGGCGCCGGGTGCACACGCTGGTCTCCGGTGGTGAACCGGGGTACCGGGCGACGTCGGGGATGCTCGCGGAGTCGGCGCTGTGCCTGTGGCAGGACGACCTGCCCGAGACCTCGGGCCAGGTGACCCCGGCCGTGGCCATGGGCGGAGCGCTCATCGAACGCCTGCCCCGCGCCGGGGTGGAGTTCCGGCTGCTGCGCGAGTTCGACGACTGATCCGGGCCGATGGGGCCCGGACCGTCGTCGTGGGGCTCGGGATCAGTAGTTGATCATGTGGCCGGCCAGCCCGTGCACGGCTTCCTTCACCGATTCGCTCAGCGTCGGGTGCGCGTGGATGTTGCGTGAGACCTCGTGCACCGTGAGGTCCCACTGCTGCGCCAGCGTCAGCTCCGGGAGCAGCTCGGTGACGTCCGGGCCGATCATGTGCGTACCGATGATCTCTCCGTACTTCGCGTCGGAGAGCACCTTCACGAACCCGCGGCTGTCACCCAGCCCGTGGGCCTTGCCGTTGGCCATGAACGGGAACTTGGCGACCTGCACGTCGTAGCCGGCCTCGCGGGCCTCGTTCTCGCTGTAGCCGAAGCTCGCGATCTGCGGCTGGCAGTAGATCGCGCGGGGGACGAAGCGGTAGTCGATCTCCTGGGTCTCGGCGCCCGCGATGGTCTCGCTCGCGACGATGCCCATCGCCTCCGCGGTGTGCGCCAGCATGAGCTTGGCGGTCACGTCGCCGATCGCGTAGATGTGCGGCACGTTGGTGCGGCCCCGGGCGTCGATCCCGATGGCGCCGCGCTCGGTCAGCTCCACCCCGGCCTTCTCCAGGCCGTAACCCTCGACGTTGGGGGAGAACCCGATGGCCTGGAGCAGCTTGTCGGCCTCCAGGGTCTGCGACCGGCCGTCGGACTCGGTGACCTGCACCTTGACGCCAGAGCCGGTGTCCTCGACCGACTCCACACGGGTGGAGGTCATGACGTCGACGCCGAGCTTCTTGAAGGACCGGGCCAGTTCCTTGGAGACCTCCTCGTCCTCGAGGGGGACCATCCGGTCGAGGAACTCCACGACCGTGACGTCCACGCCGTAGTTGGCCATGATGTAGGCGAACTCGACACCGATGGCTCCGGCACCCGCGATGACGATGCTGTCGGGGAGCTCGTCCTGGAGGATCTGCTGTTCGTAGGTGACCACCCGCTCGGAGAGCTCGGTCCCCGGCAGGAGTTTGGTGGAGGATCCTGCAGCGATCACCGAGTTGTCGAACGTGACGGTCTCGGTGGAGCCGTCCTCGCCGCGTACCTCGACGGTGTGGTCGCCGACGAACGTGCCGCGCCCGTTCAACTGGGTGATCTTGTTCTTCTTCATGAGGTAGTGGATGCCCTTGACGCGGCCGTCGGCGACCTCGCGGCTACGGCTGTGGGCCTTGCCGTAGTCGAACCGCACCGACCCGTCGACCTCGATCCCGAAGGTGTCGGCCTCGTTGTGGAACAGGTGTGCGAGTTCGGCGTTGCGCAGCAGGGCCTTGGAGGGGATGCAGCCCACGTTGAGGCAGACCCCGCCCCAGTACTTCTCCTCGACGACGGCCGTGGTCAGGCCGAGCTGGGCGGCACGGATCGCCGCGACGTACCCACCCGGTCCAGCACCGAGGACCACAAGATCGAAGTGTCGCTGTCCCATGACGGGGTCTCCTTGAGCGTGTTCGTGACGCACCCAGCGCGGCACGCCCGGGGTGTCGGATTGCCGATCCCAGGCTAGTAGCGCCCCCCCCGCTCGCGCATGACCGTCGGCGATGATTTGCTCACTTCGGGTGTTCTCCGCCTCCGGCGGTGCCCGCCTCCAGGCGTGCGGTCTCGGCGTCGTACTCCGCTGCGGCCTCGGCCAACGCCTGCCCGCGCCGCTTCTTGGAGTCACGGGTGGACAGGTACGCCGGCGCCATCGCGAGCACGAGGATGACCGCGATCATGAACCACATGGCGTACCGGTCGACCAGGAGCACCAGATCGACACCGGCCTGTCCCGAGGTGAAACCGATCCAGGCCACGGCCGCCGTCACCATCAGCGCGCCCAGGGCGTTCAGGAACATGTAGGTGCGCAACCGCATCCCGCTGACACCGGCGATCACGTGCGGGACCCCGGCGGGCACACCCGGCAGGTAGCTCAACGGGATCACCAGCCGCATGACCCACGGGTTCATGGTCTCCAGGCGGTCCGCGAACCGGCGGGCCCGCTCGCCCTGCACCAGGAAACGGACGATGCCGCGACCCCACCGGCGGCCCAGCCACCAGAACAGCCAGTCGATCTTGATCTTGCCGATGACACCGGCCAGGAGCACCACCCAGAACGTCTCCTGTCCCACGCTCGCCAGCGCGCCACCCGCACCGATGGCCGCGTAACTGCCGGTCACCAGGGCCAGCGGGACCGGGTGGTCGGCGACGAACAACGGACGCAGAGGCATCGTCAACAGGAAGAAAGCCGGGATGCAGACGGCCGTCCAGAGCAGGATCCGATCCTGGCGCTGCGCCTTGCCCTCCCACGGTTTCAGGTCGCGCAGTTGGGCCTGGGCCCGCTCGCTCTCCTCCTCGTTCCATGCCTTCTCAGCAGCACGCAGGACCTCCTCCCGGGAAGGACGCCCGGGGTCGCCGCTGGTCGGGCGTGGATCGGTGCTCTCCGTCATCATGGGTTCCATTCTCGTGCGCGGCACGGGCCGCGCGACAGGCACAGCCGTCACGACCTGCGTGTGGACTACGCGGAGGCGCAGCCATGACAGGCGTCATACCGTGCAGGTCGGCGCCGGGCCGGCCCCGGGTGGAGGGGCGGTGCCGGGAAGGAGCTCACCTGCCGGGCGGCGGGGGCGGCCACTTCCACATCGGCCCCCACGACCAGCTGTCCCTGATCCCTTCCGGCATCGGCGGGAGCAGCGATGCGCCCGGGGCCTCCTCCGTCACGGATTCCTCGGTGGATCCCGTCCCGGGTTCCGATACCGGTTCAGGTTCCCAGCCGGCCCACTGCTCAGGGTCCCGGTCCCGGCCGACGGGTTCGGACACCGGAAGGTCCTCGGCCGGGTCCGGTTCGGGCAGCTCCGTGTGTGCACCGAAGGGGCTGGGGCCGAACGCGTCGGGGTCGGCCGGCGGGTCGGTCAGTTCCGGCGGCAGGGCGGCGAAGGGCGCCGACATCGGGCCGGAGTCGGCCTCGGCGAAATGCGCGGCCACCCCGAAGTGCAGAGGAGGGCGCGGGTCCTCTTCCTCCTCGCTCTCGATGCGGGGCGCATGCGGGTGGCGCACCGACCCGGCCGGATGCATACGCGACCACCACGCCGTGGCCTCGTCCGCGCTCAGCTCCCCGACGACCTCGAGGAACCCGGGGATGTGCGGGTGCCGCCGTCCAGCCCGCCACGTGTGCGTCAGCGACTGCGGTTCCAGGACCAGTACCCGTTCTCCGTCGACCACGGGGATGTCGGCGGGTGTCACCTCGTTGCCGACCCATTCGCCGTTGCCGCCCACGAGGTCCCACTCGCCGGTGACCTCATCGGCGAGGGGGTCGGCGGCGGCGTCCATGCACGCGGCGGTCCAACGCGGGTCGGGACGGTTGCCGCCCAGACGACGGCCCTCCTTCCCGATGAGCGCGTCGGCGAGCAGGGTGTGCAGCTGGAAGTTGTCGCCGACACCGTCGATACGCACCCGGAACCCGCGCCACGACACGCGGTCGAGGACCAACAGGTACTCGACCTCGGCCATGCGCAGGAGTTCGCCCAGTTCGACGAACTCGTGCAGCCGGGTGGAGAGCGCGTGCACGATCTGGGTGAGGCCTTCGAGCGCCCCCGCGTCCGCGCGCAGGGCCGCGCGCACGCCCGCGTCACCCACCATCGCCTTCGCGGCCAGACCGTAGCGTAGGGAGGTCCACCACCCGATGGTGGCCAGGGGCGCGTTCTCACCGAGGACCTCCTCGACGCGTTTCTCCTGTTCGCCCGAGGTGTCGCCGGGTTCGGGGAGGCGACCGCCGCCGGTCTTGTCCCACGCGTGCATGAAGGCCACGGCGGCCTGCCCGTAACTGCCGAGCTGACGCAGGACCTCCAGTCCGACCTGGCCCGCGGGGGCGCCGTTCTCGACCAGGGCACCGGCCAGGACCGAGAGGTCCGCGGCGATACCTGCGGCCGGTTCGCAGTCGCTGAGCACGGGTGTGAGTGCCTCCATCGCGTGGCCCAGCTCCTCCAGGGGCACTTGCGTGGAAAGGCGGAACACGTCGTGCACGGCGTCGGGGAAGTCGGGCGCCTGTGCGGCAGCGGTGTCGAGCACCCGTTGGAACGCGGCGCGGAACTCTTCAGTCACGCCGAAATCCTTCCATATCCGGCGCGTTCGTCCGAAGTCGCAGGTACCTTGACGGCCGGAACGGCCCCAGGTGTACCGGGTTCCTTCCCCGTGTGGGCGCCCGCGGCCGTCGTTTCCTGCCGTGCCCGATCCCTCGCCCCCGTGGATACGGGAGTTGCTAAGTTGCGTGTGTCCCCCGCCGGAGCAACTCCCCCGCCCGGCGCTCTTCCGACCCGAAGGCCACCCATGCGACTGATCCCGTCCCTTCCCCTGGCGCCCTTGGGCGCGGCCGTCGCCGCCGCCGTCCTCCTCTCCGGTTGTGAAGGGGGCGACTTCGAGTTCGACACCGATTTCCTCTCCGGGGAGGAGTCCCCCGGCCCGAGCGAGAGCCCCTCCCCCGAGGACGGGGAGAACAGTGAGGGCGAGGACGGCCAGGACCAGGAGCAGGCGTCCGGATACGCCCTGCCGCAGTCCTGCGAGGCCGCCGACGTCGCCGGTGCCGCCGGCGACCTGGCCCCCGGCACCGAACTGCGCGAGGAGAGCGGCGAGATCGAGGACATCGACGGAGCCGAGCAGGTCTCGTGCATCCTCAGCAGCGGTGAGGCCGGGGCCGCCACACTCACGGTCGTCTTCACCGAGGGCACCGACCCCAGTGCCAACCCCGAAGTCATCCAGGTCCCGGGCGCCGAGGAGGAGATGAACTGGGACGTGGACATCGATGTGGACGTGGACACCTACCACACCGAGGACACCGACGACCTGGGCGGCGACCTGGAGTACGTCGGCGCCGTCGACGGTTCCAGCACGCAGCTGTACCTGGAGCTGCCCGAGGAGTTCTACGTGACGGCGGTCGTCACCAACGCCGACGTGGAACGCGAGGAGCTGGAGCGCGTGGTCCTGCGGGCCGCTGAGAACGTCCGTTCCTGACCCCTTCCGCCCCGCCTCGCGCCCGCATCCGGAAACGGCCCCCGGGAACAACGGTGGCCCCGTCCCCCGGGAACGGGGCCACCGTGCTCGTACGGGGCGGTCTCAGCGCTCGACCGGGATCTCCTCGAACTCCCCGAAGGGGCCGGCGCTCAGGGTCAGTTCCTCGACCTCGACGGCCGGCGCGGGGAAGACCGCGGCCAGCTCGTAGGTGTTGCCGGGTTGGAGCATGTGCACTTCCTCGGCGAAGCTGCTGTAACGCCCCTCGCCGAAGTCCATCTGGGCCACGTAGCGGGTCAGCCCGCTGTCGGGCTCGGCGAGCTGGAACCCGCCGAGGGTGCCCTTGTTGAACTGCTCGGGGCCGCCCGCGATGTTCTCCGACCCGCCCAGTTCCGGCACGGTCGGCTCGTCGGTGGTGTTGGTCAGGGTGAACGTGCCGATGACGTAGGCACCGTCACGGCGCAGCGGATGGATCTCCAGTTCCACACCGTCGGTCTCGCCCTCGTCGACGACCGGTCCGGGGTCGTCGGTGTAAGGGGCCGGCCAGGTGACGTTGCGCTGGGCCGCACCGAGCCCGTCGTCGTCGTAGTCCTCCTCCTCGGAGGCGTCCATGGTGGGGTCGAAGACGTAGGAGAACTCCACCCGCCGGTTGCGGGCGCGTGCTTCCTCGTCGTCCGCGCCGCCCTCGCGTGCGACGGGCTCGTCCATGCCCCTGCCCTCGACCTCGAGGACGTAGTCGGTACCGAGCTCCTCGGCGAGCAGGTCGCGCACGCTTTCGGCACGCTCCACCGACAGGTTGTCGTTGTAGGCGGCGTCACCGATGCCGTCCGTGTGGCCGATGACGGTGATGGTCGGGTCGTCGGGGTCGACGTTCTGCGCCAGGGTCGTCGCCGCGCGGCGCACGACGTCCTCGGCCTCCCCGGTCAGGTCCGAGCGGTCGAACTCGAACATCACGTCGGAGTGTAGGGAGATGATCTCCCGGTCGCCGTCACGGGTGGTGGAGGCGATGTCGGAGTCGACGAAGCTCTGCACCCAGCCCTCGTCGGCGAGGGCGTCCTCGTCCGGCGGGCGGTTCGCGAAGGTGATGTTCTCGCCGCCCGAGGGGGGACTGTCGGGGGTGAGGTGGTCTTCGGCGTTGGGGTTCTCGGGGGCGGGGGTGGCCTCCTCCACGTCCTGGACGGGGATGCCCGTCATCGCTCCGAGTCCGCTACCGACGAAGGTGACCTGGTCGACGCTCTCGGGGAGCCGGGGGAAGTACCGGATGTACTCGTTGGTGACCCCGTCGTGCACGGGGTACAGGCCGTCGGCGTTGGGGCTCTCCGACCCGTACTTGAGGCCGTCGTCGTCGAGGAACTGCCGGTACACGCGGCCGGACATGGGGTCCACCAGGGTGTGCGCCATGCTCAGGTTGCGGTTGGCGCCGGTGAAGTCGTCGTCGTAGGTGACCTCGTAGCGCATCACGGTGTAGTCGTCGGTGCGCTCGAGGGCGGTGACGGCGAAAGTGGTCTCGACGTCCTGCCCGCTGTCCTGGAAGATCCGGCCCTCCCGGACGTAGGGGAACTCCTCCCTGACCGTCGGCGGGCCGTCTCCGAAGGTGTCCGACCACCAGTCAGAGACCGCGGTGCAACCGGTCAGCAGGAGGCTGCCCGAGACCATCAGCGCGACCACTGCAAGGGGTGTCTTCCGCGCCATGTGGGGGAACTCCGATCGTGTCTGAGGACGTACCTGCCATATCCTCCTTCACTCCCGCACGGGAACCGAACACGGCACCGCTCCATCTGCCGCCACAAGAGCCCCGCACCACCCCGAACACGGCAGAACAGGCGCTCCGACCAGGCAGAGTCCGGTTCCGAGGGCGGTGTCCGCGATCGGCGGAAAATCTGCGGATCCAGAACTTGGAAAGGGCCGACACGATGTTCTTCCGACCGCTCCCCGGCCCCGCACGACCGGCCCCATGACGGCCCCTGTCGTGGCGGCCGTCCTCGCCGCCGCCGTCCTGCACGCCACGTGGAACGCCGTGGCCCACTCCATCAGCGACCGCCTGCTCGGTTTCGCCCTCATCGGGCTCGGCGGCATGGCCGGCACCGCTCCCCTGCTGCTGTTCGTCGACCTGCCGCCGCGCGAGGCCTGGCCCGTGCTGGCCGCGTCGGTGGCCGCCCACCTGCTGTACCTGGGCCTGCTCATGTTCTCCTACCGCACGGGGGAGTTCGGGCAGGTCTACCCGCTGGCCCGCGGCACCGCACCCTGGGTCGTCGCCCTCATCGGGACGGTGTTCCTCGGTGAACGCATGCCCCCGAGTGAACTCGCCGGTGTACTGGTGGTCTCGGCCGGCCTCATGGCCCTGGTGCTGGCCGATGGGGTACCCAGGAGGGAACACCTGCCCGGACTGTCGGCCGCATTCGCCACCGGGCTGGGGATCGCCTCCTACACGGTCATCGACGCCTACGGGGCCCGTCTGACCCAGGACCCGGCCGGTTACATCACCTGGATCATGGTCCTGCAGGGACCGGTGTTCTTCCTCGTGGCCCTGGCCCGCCGGCGCGGACGGTTGTGGGGACAGATACGGCCCGTCCTGCGCATGGGGCTGTGGGGCGGTGCGATCAGCGCCGCCGCCTACGGGCTCGTGCTGTGGGCGCAGCTGTCCGGTGCCGTCGCGGGCATCGCCGCCCTGCGCGAGACCAGCATCGTCTTCGCCGCGGTCCTGGGCGCGCTGCTGTTCGAGGAACGTTTCGGCGCGGTGCGGGTGGCAGCCTCGGCCGTCGTCGTCAGCGGGGTCCTGCTGCTGGCGGTCTGATCACCCGGTAGGCCCCACCCGCCCACAGCGAACCGCCGGACCACCCCCTAGATCGTTGATGGGAAATCTCTGAACTGGTCGCGAGCACAACGAAGGGCGCCCAAGA
>NZ_ANAY01000028.1 GCF_000340965.1 Nocardiopsis kunsanensis DSM 44524 | reverse complement strand
CTCGTCCTCACGCACTTCGAACACGGGCGCCTGGCATAAAACTCGCTGAGATCACCTCAGTGCGCCGGTGGGCTCATCTGCACAGAGCAGACGGGGTTTGTTCACCAGGGCCCGGCACAGGGCTACCCTCTGCTGCTGCCCCCCGGAAAGCTGTCGGGGCAGGTGGTCGAGACGGTCGGTGATACCAGCCCGAGCGCAAATCTGGTCGAACCATCCCTGGTCCAAGGGCTTTCCGGCCAGGCGCAAGGGCAGGGTAATGTTCTCATGGGCGGTCAGCGCCGGCAGGAGATTGAATTCCTGGAACACGAAACCCACGCTCTCCCGGCGGATTACCGCGAGTGCGTTCTCGGGCAGCTGGTCGATGCGGGTGTCTGCGATGCTCACCTCGCCCGATGTGGGCTTGTTCAGTCCAGCCACGGCCTGCAGTAGTGTGGTCTTGCCTGACCCGGAGGGGCCCATGACCGCAGTGAAAGTCCCGTCCCTGAAGTCCCATGTGACCTCGTCGAGCGCTACGACAGCGTTTTCGTTATCTCCGAAAACGTGAGTCAAATTCGACACGAATGCCGATTTGATTCTGACCACCACCATCCACGCGTAGAACAGAAAAGCGAACTTTTCCCCTAAGGCAATGCACACACCACTTTCCCCCGCCTGTTCCGGTGGCGGCACTAGGCCTAGCCCTACTCTTCGGGTTCGCTCGGGGCCGACCTACTGACCCGCATGGTGGTGGTGAAGAGCGCCAGTTCGCGATCGCCCTCGCCGACACCGTTTCCCTCGGCCTCGACCCAGGCGTGGACGCGGAAGGGCTCCAACGCGACCCCGGTGCACCAGTCCGGCCATGAACCACGCAACCGGCACAGCAAGGCGGTGGCCACAGAACGCTCCAGGCACCGCGGGCCGGCGCAACGCAGGCTAGCGTCAACCACGTGGGAACGGGCGCGGAGCGTCTGCGCGGGTTTCCACCGTTGTCCACAGGCCGGACACGGGGTCTTCCGAGGCGGGGACCGGTCCCGATACCGTTGGCGCGCATTCGTCCACGACGGAGGAGAGCGTCCGTTGACCGCACACCCCATCCCCGGTGATCCCGCTTGGCTCCGGCAGGAAGAACACGACCTGTACGCCTTCGCCGGCGCCTCCGCGGCCCCCGACGGGTTCGGTTGGCTCGACGACCGGGGTGAGCTCGTCACCGACCGGCCCACCGAGACCTGGATCTGTGCGCGCATGACCCACGTCTTCGCCCTCGCCGATCTGCGCGGCGAACCCCGGGCGGGACGGCTGGCCGACCACGGGGTCCGCGCGCTGGCGTCCGGTCCGCTGCGCGACGCCGAGCACGGCGGCTGGCACGAGGCCGTCCCGGGAGACCCCGCGTCGCAGGACCACGACCAGCGGGCGCGCAAGGGCGCCTACCCGCACACCTTCGTGGTCCTGGCCGCCGCCTCGGCCACCGTCGCCGGGCGGCCCGGGGCACGGAACCTCCTGAAGCAGGCGCTCGGCGTGATCGAGGAACACTTCTGGGACGAGGAAGCCGGCGCCCTGCGGGAGAGCTGGGACCGCTCCTGGACCTCCACCGAGGACTACCGCGGCGCCAACAGCAACATGCACGCCGTGGAGGCCTTCCTCGCCGCGGCCGACGCCACCGGTGACCACCGCTGGACCCGCCGCGCCCTCCGTATCGCGCAACGTCTCGTCCACGGGGTGGCGCGCGAGCACGGGTGGCGCCTGCCTGAGCACTTCACCCACGACTGGCAGGCCCTGCCCGACTACAACCGCGACCGGCCCGACCATCCCTTCCGCCCCTTCGGCAGCACCACCGGGCACTTGCTGGAGTGGTCGCGTCTGCTCGTCCACCTCGCCGTGGCCCTGGAGGAAGCCGGTGACACCGTGCCCGAGTGGCTGCACACCGACGCACGCGCCCTCTTCGACCACGCGGCCGAGCGGGGCTGGGCGGCGGACGGCAGCGACGGGTTCCCCTACACCCTCGACTGGTCCGACACCCCGGTCGTGCGTGAGCGCATGCACTGGGTCGTCGCCGAGGCCACCATGGCGGCCTGGGCCCTGGACCACCGCTTCGGGACCGCCGAGCGCAGCGGGCTCTACGAGCGCTGGTGGCGTTACGCGGCCCGCCACCACGTGGACACCGAGCACGGCGGCTGGCACCACGAGCTCGATCCCGAGGGCCGCCCCGCCGGCGGTGTCTGGTCGGGTAAACCGGACACCTATCACGCCTATCAGGCGGTCCTGCTGCCCCAAGGCGTGCTCGCCCCCTCCGTGGCCGGAGGCCTGCTGCCGACGACGACCCCCGGGAGGACCCCTTGAGCGACCCGCGCCTCGCCGTGGTCGGTGAGAACGTCATGGACCTGCTGCCCACCCCGCACGGCCCCGACCTCCTGCGCGCCGCACCCGGCGGGGGCCCGGCCAACACCGCCGTGGCCGCCGCTCGCCTCGGGGTGCCCACCCGGTTGCTGGCCCGCATCGGATCCGACGAATTCGGAGTCCGCATCCGGGCCCGCCTGCTCGCCGAGGGGCTGGACCCGGGCGGGCTGATCGAGGCCGAGGAGCCCTCCGCGCTGGCCATGGCCACCGTTCGGGACGACGGATCGGCCCACTACGACTTCCGCATGGCCGACGCCGCCGACTGGTTCTGGCGCCCCGACGAACTCCCCGAGCAGCTGCCGCCCTCGGCCACAGCGTTGCACGCCGCCTCCATCGCCCTGTTCCGCGAACCCGGAGCCACCCTCATCGAAGCGCTGATGGGCAGGGAGGCCGCCCGCGGTGAGGTGACGCTGAGCATCGACCCGAACATCCGCGGGGACGTCATCGGCGACCCCGACACCGCCCGCGCGCTCGCCCTGCGCCACCTCGCACAGGCGCACCTGGTCAAGGCCAGCGACGAGGACCTCGCGTTCCTGTTCCCGGACCTGAGCACGGGACGCGCCGCCCGCGCGATCGCCGGCCTCGGCCCGTGCCTGGTCGTGGTCACGCTCGGTGCCGAGGGCGCCCTGGCCGTGCACGGTGGGAGCGAGGTGGTCGTGCCGGCCCCGAAGGTCGAGGTCACCGACACCGTCGGGGCCGGCGATTCCTTCATGGGTGCGCTCCTGCACTGGCTCGACCGCACCGGACGGCTCGGGTCCGCCCCCGCCGCACGCCTGGCCGGACTGGACGAGGGCGACCTGCACGCGTTGCTGACCCACGCCGCCACAGCCGCCGCACGTACCGTCACCCGGGTGGGCGCCGACCCGCCCACCGAGGCCGAGCTGGGTACACCCGACAGGACGGGCTGATCCGACGCGACATGAGTGAGGGGAAGCGATGAGCGAGGCCGACGCCGTCGTCGTCGGTAGCGGGCCCAACGGGCTCGCCGCCGCGGTGACCCTCGCCCGCGCCGGTCTGAGCGTGGAGGTGTACGAGCGCTCCGACACCCCGGGCGGGGGCCTGCGCACCCTGCCGCTGCTCGATTCCGACGTGGTCCACGACGTGTGCGCGGCGGTGCACCCGATGGTGTGGCCGTCGCGGTTCATGCGCCGTTTCGACCTCGCCGCGCGGGGGGTACGCATGCTGCGGCCCGAACTCGCCTACGCCCACCCCATGCCGGAGGGCGGCGCCGGCCTGGCCTACACCGACCTCGAACGCACCTGCGACGAACTCGGTGAGGACGGACCCCGGTGGCGCCGTCTCATGGAACCCTTGGTCGACCGGGGACGCGGGGCGGCCGACCTGGTCCTGTCCGACCTGCGTTCCCTGCCCGCCGACCCCTGGGCCGCGGCGCTTCTCGGCCCCCGGGTGCTGGCCCAGCGCGCGGGTGGCGGACCGCTGCGCACCGAGCGGGCACGGGCGCTGCTCACCGGGGTGGCCGGGCACGTCATCGGACCGCTGCCTTCGCTGCCGGGGTCGGCGGTCTCACTCCTGCTCGGACACCTGGCCCACACCCCCGGAGGATGGCCGATCCCCGAAGGCGGAAGCGCGGCCGTGGCCGACGCCCTGGTCGCGGACCTCCTCGCCCACGGTGGCCGCATCCGCACCGGGCACGAGGTCACCGACCTGCGGGAACTGCCCCCGGCCCGGGCCATGCTGCTGGACGTGGCCCCCCGCGGTCTGCTCGACATGGGCGGGGACCTGCTGCCGGACCGCTACCGTGCGGCCCTGGACCGGTTCCGGTACGCCCCCGGGGCGGCCAAGGCCGACTTCGTGGTCTCCGGTCCGGTGCCCTGGTCCGACCACGACGTGGGCCGGGCCGGAACGGTGCACCTGGGCGGGACCCAGGCGCAGATGTTCCACGCCGAGTCGGAGACCGCACGCGGGCGCCGGGTCGAGGAACCGTTCGTGCTCCTGGTCGACCCGGCCGTGACCGACCCTTCCCGCGAGGTCGACGGCCTGCGCCCGGTGTGGGCGTACGCACACGTGCCCAACGGCGACCCCCGTGACCCCGTAGACCTTGTGCGGCGCCGGATCGAGACCTTCGCGCCCGGGTTCACCGACACGATCGTGGCCGCGCAAGGTGTCCCGGCGGCGCGGATGGCCGAGTACAACCCCAACCACGTCGGTGGAGACATCGCCGCCGGTGCGATGACGGTGTGGCAGACCCTGGCACGTCCGGTCCCGGCGGTCGACCCGTACCGGACCCCTCTGGGCGGGGTCTACCTGTGTTCGTCCTCGACCCCGCCTGGACCCGGCGTGCACGGTGTCTCGGGGTACCTGGCGGCGTTGTCGGCGCTGCGCCGGGAGTTCGGGGTGCGCGACGTGCCCGATCTGGCGCCCTGACCTGCGCCTGCTCAGGCGGGCAGACCCTCGCGGGTCTGTGCGATCAACAGGTCGACGACGTCGGCGGGACTGCCCCGGCGGTCGTAGGCGCGGCGTTGGCGCGCGGCGCCGGAACCGGCCCTGTGCACCCGTTCCAGCAGGACTGCGGCGAGGTCGGCGTCGTCGGGCGCGGACCCCGGCAGCGCGGCGCGCAGCAGGTGGTCGGCGGCCCGGTGACCGGGGACCAGATCGCCGGTGAGGGGGTCGGGCACATCTCCTTCCAACCCGTCGCGCGCGGCCCGCCACAGTGCGGCGAGCAGAGCGGCCCCGGAGATCTCGGGTGCCGGCCGGCCCAGGCGCACGTCGGAGAGCGCGCGGGCGGCCAGTCCCCGCACGATCAGAGCCATGAGCAGTGCTTCCTCGGTGGTGGCGGCGACGTCGCCGACCCGGATCTCGAGGGTGGGCAGGTGATCGGAGAGGCGCACGCCCCAATAGACCATGTGCGGATCCAGGATCGCGCCGCTGTGTGCGAGTGCCCGCACCGTCCGGTCGTGTGTCTCGAGTGTGCGCAGCAGCGGGGGAGGACCGGCCGAGGGCAACCGGTTCCAGGTGATGGTGCGCCAGCTCGCGTGCCCGGTGTCGCGGCCGTCGTGGAAGGGCGAGTTCGCGCCCAGGGCCGTGAGGGAGGGCAGCCACCGCCGCATGTGGTCGCTGACCCGCACGGCGCTCTCCCGGTCGGGAACGCCCACGTGCACGTGGCATCCGCAGACGACGTGGGCGTCGCACAGGGCCCCGTAGTGGTCGGCCATGGCGGTGTAACGCGCCCCGTCGCTGAGGCGGGCGGCGGCGGGGTCGCCGAGGACGGAGCTCCCGGAGGCGACGATCCTCAGGCGGGAGCGATCGGCTGCCTCGGCGAGCGCATGGCGGGTGGAGACGAGGAACTCGTGCGCCTCGGTACTGGTGGTGCACACGGGGCTGCTGGCCTCGAGCTGGGTCTGGCTGAACTCACCGCACAGGTGCGGGTTGCGGTTGTCGGCGAGGACCTCGTCGGCCCGCGAGGTGATGCGGCGGGTGCGGGGATCGACGAGGAAGAACTCCTCCTCGATCCCGAACGTGGGCGGGGGTGCCGGGACGGGGAGGCTCCGGTGATCGTGTGCGGCCAGGGAGTGGTGCTCCACGGATGGCGGTCCCTCCTGCTGTCGGTACCCGCTCCGGACAATCCGGGTCGGGGCGGCGGCGACAGTGTCGCGGGGAACACAAAGGGTTATCGCTGGAGTCTTTGTCTCCTATGTTCCCTTTGTCTGCCTCGCGGGGTCGGGGGTACCCGCACGTAACGTTGTGATAACTCGCAAGGGCTCCGGTGTCCTGTCAGGAGTCCCGCGCCACACGGTCAGGTGTTGCGGATCACATTCGGAAATGCAGGTGGGGATGGGCTTTCGGGGTCCGCCCGACCCGTCGTGCGCACCTTCCGGCCCCCGAACGGCGCACTCCGGCGGGGGATCGGTGAAACCACCAGTGTGCCCGAGCGCACCTGCCGGGGCGCCGTCCCCGTGTGTAACGGTGAGCACGTGGACGCGATGCTCACGATCCCCCAGACCGTCCGCCTCCGGGGGAGGGACACAGAAATGCGGACCCTCGGTGCCGCACTGGACAGCGCCAGGGCCCGGCGAGGCACGTCGCTGCTCCTGACCGGCGGCCCCGGAACGGGTAAGACGGCCCTGCTCGACCATGTCCGTGCCGACACCGACGACTTCACCGTCCTGTCCACCGCGGGCGTGAACGACGAGACCGACGTGCCCATGGCCGGCCTCCAACGCCTGCTCACCCCGGTCGAGGCAGCCGTCGGCCTTCTGGCCGAACCCCGGCGCGGACACGTGCGCGAGGCCCTGCTGCACGGTACCCCTGTCGACCGTTTCGTCCTCGGCACCGGCCTGCTCGACCTGCTCACCCAGGCCGCTGAGGAGCGCCCGCTCCTGCTCGTCGTCGACGACGCCGACCTGATCGACCGGTCCTCCCTGGACGCGCTCGCCTTCGTCGCCCGCCGCCTGGGCTCCACCCGGGTCGCGCTCGTCATGGCCGCTCGCGACGCCCTCGACCGCACCACGACCGGAGAATCCACCCCGTGCGGGCCTCGCCCCCTCGTGTCCGGTGTCGAGGAACACGTCCTCGCCCCGCTCGACACCCGTTCGGTGCACGACGTTCTCACGGACACCGCGCCCGCCACACCGGCCCAACCGGTGCGCTCGGCGCTCGTGGCCGCCTCCCACGGCAACCCGGCCGCCGTCCTCGGCCACATTGGTGCCCTCACCCCTGACCAGCTCGGGGGTGCTTCCCCGCTGCCCGAGCCCCTCATGCTCCCCGTACGCCTGCGGGCCCGGATCCTCGAACCCGTGCGGAACCTGCCCGCGGCCACCCGCCATCTCCTCCTGCTCACTGCCCTGGGCGAGGACGTGAGCCTCGGCGACCTGCTCACGGCCGCGGACGCCCACGACCCCGAGGCCCTCGAATCGGCGGAGGAACGCGGCATGGTCCGGGTGCGGGCCGACACCGTGCACCTGACCGACCCCCTTCTGCGCGATGCCCTCGCTCAGGACGCCCCTGTCTCCCGCGCCCGCGAGGCCCACCGGGCCCTGGCCGCCGTGACCGACCGCGTCCATGCCCCCGCCGCCTTCGCCCGCCACACCGCCGAGGGCGCGGCCGGCCCCGACTCGGATCTGGCCGACGGTGTGGAGAAGGCCGCACGCCGCGCGGGCCGGGTCGACGGACGTCGCGCCGCCTCCCTGGCCTACGAGCGTGCAGCACGCCTGACCCCCGACCCCGACACCCGTGCCTGCCGCACCGCTTCGGCCGCCTACCAGGCCTGCATGGCCGGGGACACGGGCCGGTCCGCCGACCTCCTCGCGCGGGCCCGCCCCCTGGTGGTGAGCGACCGCCGCCGTGCCATCGTCGACCTCATCGACGCACAACTGGCCATCCGGGACCAGAACAGCATCGACGTGGCCGAACGCCTGCTCCGGGTCGGACGCGAACTCGTCCCGCACGACCGTCACCTGGCCCTGCGTGCCTTCGTGCGCTCGGCCGACTCCGCCTCCCTGGCCGGCGATCCCGTCCGGCACAGGCACGCCGTGGATCTGGCCCTGCCGCTGGTGCGTCCGGACGATCCCGAGACCATGCACCGCATGGTCGACTTCCTCCAGGGATGCGCGGTCTCCTTCCGGGGCGACTACCGCGGCTCCACCCCGATCCTGCGCCGGGCGCTGCACCTGGCCGACGGCGACGCGGGCCCCTCCGAGCTCATCTGGGCCGGGATCGCGGGGCTGCGCCTGGGCGACGACCCGTTCGTGCACCGTGTCATGACCCGTGCCGTCGAGGGCGGACAGGCACGCGGCGAACGGGCCACCATGCCCGCTGCCCTGGGCTTCCTGGTCTTCTCGGAGTTCTGGAGCGGCCGTTTCCCCTCCGCCGCCGGCACCGCACTGACCGGGCTGCGGGCCTCGCGCAGCAGCGGCCAGAGCATCTGGGCCACCCATCACCTGGCGTCCCTGGCGATGGTCGCGGCGATCCAGGGCGATGTGGAGACCTGTCAGCTCCGCGCCCGGGCCGTGGCAGCGCAGGCGGGGGAGAAGAGCCTGGGTCTGGCCGCCGCCGTCGCCTCCTGGGGGTCGGCCGTGCTGGAGCTCTCGCGCGGTAACGCCGCCGAGGCCTTCCTCCGGCTGCGCTCCCTGGCCAACGCCGGCCCCGGACAGGGCCACCCCACGATGCGCATGCTCACTGCACCGCACTTCGTGGAGGCCGCCACCCGCATGGGCGAGGCCGAGTGGGCGGCGGCCTCCCTGGCCGGGTACCGCCGCTGGGCCGAGTCCGTGCAGAGCCCCAGCACACTCGCCCTGGCCGCCCGGTGCGAAGGCCTGCTCAGCAGCGGGGACGAAGCCACCGAGTACTTCGAGAACGCCTTGGCTCTGCACCGCACCGGCGGTGACGACGACGTCGAGCACGCCCGCACCCAGCTCCTCTTCGGCGCCCATCTGCGCCGGGCCCGCCTACCCGGACGGGCCCGCGAACACCTCCACAACGCACAGGAGTCGTTCGAGCGCTTCGGTGCCCGCCTGTGGGTCCGCCAGACCCGCGCCGAGCTGCGTGCCCTCGGGACCGCCGATCGCGGACCCGACCTGCCCGCCGCCAGTGAACTCACCGCGCAGCAACAGCAGATCGCCCGCCTGGTCGCCGAGGGAGCGACCAACCGGGAGGTCGCCGCGCACATGTTCATCAGCCCGCGCACGGTCGAGCACCACCTGCGCGGCATCTTCCGCAAGCTCAACATCCGGTCCCGGGTGGACCTGGCCCGGCTCTTCAACTGACGCCCCCGCAGGACCGGCCCACCGCACCCCCGCGGACCCGTTTCATACCAACTGGTCGGTACGCATAACGGCGACCTGGAGGAAGCACAACCATGACAGCGACAGCCGCAGGCGACCTCCTCGAGGCGGAAGACATCACCGTCCGCTTCGGAGGCCTGACCGCCCTCGACGCCGTCGGGCTCGACGTCGCCCCCCGCTCCGTCGTCGGCCTCATCGGACCCAACGGAGCCGGCAAGACCACCCTCTTCAACGTGCTCTCCGGGGTCCTGCGCCCCACTGAGGGAACCCTCACCTGGAAGGGCGTACCCGTGCCCGCCCGCCGCGCCCACCACAGTGCCCGCGCCGGCATTTCCCGCACCTTCCAGGGGCTCAACCTGTTCCCGCAACTCACCGTTCTCGACAACGTCGTCGTCGGCGCCGACCGCACTGCCCGCGGGGGAGCCTTCTCCCTACTCACCGGCCTCGGCCACCACCACCGCGACGAACGCCTCCTGCGCGAACGCGCCCTGGCCGCACTCGACTCCTTCGGTGTCGCCGAACACGCCCACCGCCTGCCCAGCACCCTGCCCTACGGCTTGCAGAAACAGGTCGCCCTCGCCCGCGCGTGCGTCAGCGACCCCGAACTCCTGCTCCTCGACGAACCCGCCAGCGGCCTGTCCGGCGACCAGGTCGACGCCCTCGCCGAGCAGATCCACACCTTCAGCCGGGACATGGCCGTCGTCCTCGTCGAACACCACATGGACCTGGTCATGCGTGTGTGCGACCACATCGTCGTCCTCGACTTCGGCGAGGTCATCGCCACCGGCACCCCCGAGGAGATCCGGGCCGACCCCGCCGTCACCCGCGCCTACCTCGGAAACCCGGCCGGTGACCCCTCTACCGAGGGCCCGAACGCCGACCCCGACAGCGGCAACGGAGACACCCCATGAGCGACAAGCCCCTCCTGCAGGTCCAGGACCTCACCGCCCACCACGGCGCCGTCCGCGCGCTCGACCGGGTCACCCTCGACGTGCCCGAACGCGGGCTCTACGCAGTCCTCGGCGCCAACGGGGCCGGCAAGTCCACCCTCCTGCGCACCCTCACCGGCCTGCACCCGGCCACGTCCGGACGGGTCACCCTCGACGGGGAGGACATCACCCACCTGCCCGCCGAACGGGCCGTCACCAAGGGCCTCGCGCACGTGCCCGAGGGCGGCGGCGTCATCGTCGAACTCACCGTCGAGGAGAACCTGCGCCTGGGCGGGATCTGGCGGGGCCGCCACGACCCGGACACCATGGCCGAGGTCCTCGACCTCTTCCCGCCCCTGGAGCAGAGGCGAGGCAAACCCGCCGGAACCCTCTCCGGGGGTGAACGCCAGATGCTCGCCATCGGCCGTGCCCTCATGGCCCGCCCCCGCGTTCTCCTGCTCGACGAGCCCTCCCTCGGGCTCGCCCCGATGATCACCGAACAGATCTTCACCCTGCTGGGCGACCTGCGCGACCGCACCTGGCTGACCGTCGTGCTCGTGGAACAGAACGCCGCCGGCGCCCTCTCGACCACCGACCACGGCTTCGTCCTCGACCAGGGACGGCTCGCGGCCGAAGGAGCTTCCGACGACCTGCTCTCCGACGACCGCACGCGCCACGCCTACCTCGGTTTCTGAGGAGCACCCATGACCCACTTCATCAACCTGACCCTCAACGGGCTGGCGACCGGGGCGGCCTACGCGGCACTGGCACTGTCCCTGGTCATCATCTACCAGGCCACCCGACTGGTGAACTTCGCCCAACCGGCGTTCGCCCTGCTGTCGGTCTACGCCGCTCTCGCCGTCACCCAGCTCACCGGTTCGTACTGGATCGGTTTCGCCGCCGCGCTCGCCACCGGTCTGACGGTCGGCGCGGCCGCCGAACGGCTGGTCGTGCGGCCGATCGCGCGGGTGTCGCCGCTCAACGGCATCATCGTCACCCTCGGGATGCTCCTGGTCGTCCAGGGCGTGGTCGGCATGGTCTGGGGCAACGAGCAACACGGCTTCGGTTACGCGTTCAGCTACGTCGGCCGCTTCTCACCCGCAGACGCCTTCGCGGTCGGTGCCGTCGCCGCCGTGGCCGTGCTCCTGTTCCTCCTGTACCGCTTCACCCCGTTCGGCCTGCGCATGCGCGCCGCTGCCCACCACCCCGAGGCCGCCCGGCTCAGCGGTGTGCGGGTCGGGCTCATGCTCACCGCCGGATGGGCCATCGCCTCCGCCATCGGCGCGCTCGCCGGGATGCTCGCGGGGCCGCCGTTCCTGTCCCCCAACGTGTTCGACACCGTGTTCGTCTTCGGGATCACCGCGGCCGTCATCGGCGGCCTCGACAACCCCTTCGGGTCGATCCTCGGCGGGATGCTCATCGGCCTGGGCGGTTCCTACGTGTCCGGCTACCTCGGCTCCGAGCTCGCCACGCTCTCCGCCCTGGTCATCGTCGTGGTCGTGCTGAGCGTGCGCCCCGACGGCATCCTCGCCCGACCGACCGCACGAAAGGTCTGACCCATGTCCACCACCACCGGACAGCGTGCCGACCGGCCCACGGGCGCCGTGTCCACGCCCCCGCAGCCCCCCGGCCGCCGTGGACGTGCCCTGCCGCTCCCGGCCCGCAACCTCCTCGCTGCCGCGGCCGCACTGGCCCTGGTCACCGCACTGCTCATGGTCACCGGTGACCTCACCGCTCTGCGCCTGGCCGCGGTCGGCTACACCTTCCTCGCCCTCGCCGGACTGCAGTTGCTCGTCGGCGGCAGCGGACAGGTCTCCCTCGGACACGGGGCGTTCATGATGATCGGCGCCTACAGCATGGCGTTGCTCGTCCTCCACCTGCCGATGCTCCCGCTGGCGACCAATCTGCTCATCGTCATCGCCGTGTCCGTGATCGCCGGCATCGCCGTGGGTGCGGCCACCGCGCGCCTGCACGGGCCCTACCTCGCCGGCGCGACCCTCATCCTCGCCGTCGGGCTGCCCGGGATCGCGCACCGGTACCACGACCTGTTCGGCGGCTCCAACGGGCTCAACGTCCGCATGGCCGGAGCCCCACCCTTCCTCGACGGGATCGTCAGCACCAGCCAGTGGCAGGCGCTGGTGGTCTGGTTCACCGCCCTGCTCGGCCTGGCCCTGCTCGCGACCGTCTCTGCCGGACGCCTCGGACGCCGTATGCGTGCCATCCGCGACGACGAGACCGCCGCAGCCATGGCCGGGATCCCGGTGGGCCGGACCAAGGTCGTCGCGTTCGTGATCGCCTCCGCCGCGGGAGGTCTGGCCGGCGGTCTCCAGGCCTACGTCCTGGGCACCGTCACCCCCAGCTCCTTCTCCCTCGTACTGTCCCTGACCCTGATCGCCGCCCTGGTCCTCGGCGGGATCGCCGGCCTGTGGGGTGCGCTGTGGGCCGCGTTCGCCGTCGTCTACCTGGAGATCTGGGCCTCCGAGCTCGCCGAGACCCTGAACCTCGGCAGCGACGTGCAGAACAACCTGCCCCTCGTCCTCTTCGGTGTCGTCCTGATCCTCGTCCTGCGCTTCTGGCCGCTGGGCGTGCAGGGTGCCCTCCAGACACTGCGCGCCCGTGTCCGGCGCTCCTGACCTTCCCCTCCGCCCCCGATACAGAGGAGAGAAACCATGCCGCAGAAGAGAAGAGACCGGCAGGGCATACGCGGGATCACCGCTGCCGCTCTGGCCCTGGCCCTGGCCGCGACCGCCTGCACCGGTGCAGGCGAGGTCGGCGAGAACGGCGGTGTCGACCTCGACGTCGCCCCCGGAGTCACGGACGACTCAGTCGTCATCGGCGCCCACCACCCTCTGACCGGCCCCGCCGCACCCGGCTACCTGGCGGTCTCGCAGGGCGCCGCAGCGGTGTTCGAGTACGTCAACGCCCAAGGAGGTGTCAACGGACGTGAGATCGACTACCGCGCCGAGGACGACGCCTACGACCCCTCCACCACCATCGACGTCACCCGCGAACTCGTCATCGAGGACGAGATCTTCGCGATGATGGGCGGGCTCGGGACCCCCACGCACAGCGGTGTCATCGACTACCTCAACGACGAGGGCGTGCCCGACGTCTTCCCGGCTTCCGGAGCGCTGGCCTGGAACAACACCGAGGAGCACCCGCTCACCTACGGCTGGCAGACCGACTACACCAAGGAAGCCAAGGTCCAGGGCGAGTACATCGCCGAGAACTTCTCCGGTGAGAGCGTCGGTTACCTGTACCAGAACGACGACGTCGGTGAGGACTCACAGGCCGGGCTCGACCAGTACCTGGAAGAGGAGGTCGTGGCCCGCGAGCACTACGAGTCCGAGGTCAGCGACCTGAGCTCGCAGATGGCCGAACTCGACCGGGCCGGCGCGGACGTCGTCGTGTGTTCCTGCATCCCCGCGTTCACCGCGCTCGGCATGCTGGAGGCCGCGCGTATCGGCTACGACCCGCAGTGGGTGGTCTCCAGCATCGGCGGTGACACCGTCACCCTCCAGGGCCTGTTGGAGGAGTTCACCCAGGACACCGACGCCGAGGGGACCTCGGCGGACGCGTTCCTGGAAGACACCCTCATCACCAGTTACATGCCGCGGGTCGAGGACGAGGACGACGAGTGGGCGCAGTTCTTCACCGCCGTCTACGACGAGTACGGCGAGGGCGACCGGATCACCAACACCCACGCGTTCGGTATGACCCAGGCGGTGATGTTCTCCCAGGTGCTGATGTCGGCGGGTGAGGACCTGACCCGGCAGGCGCTGGTCGATGCGCTGGAGAACCAGGAATGGCAGGGGCCCGGTCACGTGCCCTTCTCCTCCTCCGACGGCGACCACGGCGGCCACGAGGGTGTGTACGTGGTCCAGTACCAGGGCGACGACCGGATCGAGATGGTCCAGGGGCCGCGCGTGACCGACCGTGAGGGCGGCGCGATCGAGGAGCCCGAGGGTTTCGAACGGCTCCTTCCCGAGGAGATGGAGTTCCACGACTGACGGCCGGGCCCGGATCGGCCACCTCGTGTGTGACGGTCCGGGTCCTCCGCCACGGCGACGGCCCCGGAAGGTGTCCGGGGCCGTCGCCGCGTGTTGAACCGGGTGGCTGCGGTTGCGGGTGCTCGGGGCGCCCGGGGTAGTGGTGGTTTCTTGTGGTGCCTGGGGGCGGGGGGAGACACAGACACGAACCCCTGCTCCAAGGGGGTGTCTCTGCCCAACCACGTGAAGGGCCGAGCCCCAGCGCAGGTGCACGGTGCTGGGTCCGCCCGGCCACAAGAAACAGGCATGTTCAGCCACACGAAGGGCTCAGCCCCAGCGCAGCACGGTACAGGTTCTCCCCTCCCCCACAGGGGGCAGGTCTGCTCAGCCACAGTCTTCGCGGGGTGCGCGCCCCCCGGTGCCACAGAAACCCCGGAGCCTCCGCGCGTACCACGCGGTGGCCTCACTCGCCACGTCCACGCGGTCTCTGGACGCCCGGAGCCCATCAGCCATGTGGGCACAGAAGCGCGTGAGCCCGCACCGTGTCTTTGGGCTCGGCCGGGGGAAGGCCCCTCCCCCAAGGAGAGGGAAGGGACAGAAACGAACCCCCGCCCCAGGGAGTGTCCGCGCTCAACCGCACAAGGGGCTCAGCCCCAAGGCACCTGCACGATGCAAGCTCCCCCCGTCCCAGACTCTTCTTCTTTTTTCAGGGAGTGTTCGTGGTTTTACGTCTGTGACCCTGTGCTCCACCCCTGGGGCCGGGCTTCGTCTGTGGCCGGGGGTCACACCCCCTGACGTGCGGCTCTGCGCGCGCCTTCTCCCACTCCTGCGGGAAGGGGCCTTCCCCTGGTTGAGCTCAAGGGCAAGGCGCGGGCTCACGCGTCCCCCGTGCGTTGGTGGTCGAGGGGCTCCGGGCGTCCAGAGACCGCATAAGAACGGCCGGGGAGACCACCACGCGGAACGCGCAAGGGGGCCTTCGGCCAGGGGCGACGCACCGCGCGAGGACTGTGGCTGAACGGACCTGTCGCTTATGGGTGAGGGGAGACCCTGCACCGTGTACGTGCGCTGGGGCTGAGCCCTTTATGTGGTTGAGCGTCCGGGTCTCTTCTGGGAAGGAGACCCAGCACCGTGCACGTGCTTCGGGGCTCGGTCCTTCACGTGGCTGAGCAGACCTGACGCCTGCGGGGAGCCCCGGCCGGGCCACGCCCAACGCTCCGACGAACACTACCAACCTGTACCGATCCGGCGGTCCGGGACCGGCGCGCACACGGTGCGGGACACAGAGGCGCACGGTGCGGCGCCGGGCCGGAACCCGGGACCGCACCGTGCGGGGACCCGTGGGGCGTGACCGTCCTAGACGGAGCCGCCGTGCGGGCAGGAATCGCGGTAGTCCGAGAAGTCCGTGCCGAAGCCGGTGTCCGGCGCCGGGCACAGGAACTGCTCGTAACGGACGTCGTCGTCGACGAACCGCTTCAGCCACGAGATGCTGTACTTCGCGATGGTCGTGTTGGAGATGTTCGGCGCGAAGTGGGTCGCATTGCGCAGCTCCAGGTACGTGCTGTCGAGGTCCTCGTCCAGGCTCTCGTACAGCGGGACCGCGTGCGAGCGCGTCGAGGCGATGCTGTCGTTCTCCGCCCCGACGATCATCGTGGGCACCTCGACGTCCGACCAGTCCTTGCTCAGGTGCCAGGGCGTCAGCGGGATCGCCGCGCGCAGCTCAGGACGGTCCTCGGCGGCGGCGAGGGTTCCGCCACCGCCCATGGAGTGGCCCATGAGGGCCAGGCGGTCGCCGTCGACCATGTCGTCCACGTCGCTGTCCTCGACCAGGTAGTCCAGGGCGGACTCCATCTGGCGCCCGCGGCTGTTGGGCTGGTCGTAGCGGGTGTTGGTGTCGATGGTGAAAACCACGAAACCCTGGGAGGCGATGCGCTCCCCGTACCAGGACATCGACGACTCGCTCGCGGTGTACCCGGGTGCGACGACGACACCGCCGAAGGTGCCTTCGCTGTCGTCGGTGGGGTAGTAGATGGTTCCGCCACCGAAGCCGCTCACCAGGGAGGAGACGTTCTCGGTGTCGGTGTCGAACGGGCCGGTGGGCGCGGTGACGCTCTCCTCGGTGGGGTCCGGGCCGCGCTCGTGCGGGTTCTCCGCGTGCACGGGGGTGAGGGCGCCGACAGTGGTGACGGCGGCGGCGCCGATGACGGCGGCGGTGCGGGAGGCGAACCGGCGGGTCCACGAACGCCGCAGGGTGTCGGTGTGCGATTGCGAAGGGGGGAGGGGGGACGTTGTTCGCACTGATCCATCCTTCGGTGCAGCGGGGGTCCGGGGGGTGACGGTGTGTCACATCCCGGTGGATGTCGTCCCACTATGCGGTCGTCCCCGTGCATGCGCCATCCGTTGAACCACCAGTCCCGGTAACGCCTCCGACCGCACGGAAGAAGGGGAAACACGGGGATGCGGGGGATCGCTCCTGCTCCGGTCCGCGTGACCACGGTGTTTTCCGTGGGGGGTCTCGGGGCAGGGCCGTCCTCGACAGGCACCACGTACTCGGGGGTGAGTGGTATGCCAGGCAAACAGGAACTGCCCGACACGCTCAAACGCTCGCCTGAGAAGGCACAGCGCACCTGGATCAAGGCACACGACAGTGCCGTCGAGGAGTACGGCGAGGGCGAACGCGCCCACCGTGTCGCCATGTCCGCGGTCAAGCACCAGTACGAGAAGCAGGGCGATCACTGGGTTCCCAAACAGAGCAAGGGCCCCTCCGATCCCCAGGCGAAGAACCCGCGTTCCGGCAAACGCCCGGGGCCGGACCGGGAGACCGCCGGGGGCATTGATGAGAACGCCAGCAAGGAACACCTGTACGAGCGGGCCCGTGAGCTCGGTATCGAGGGCCGGTCGAACATGAACAAGGGCGACCTCGTCGATGCCCTGCGCAAGGAGAGCAACCGCCAGACCTCGGGTTCGGGACGCAGACGCCGCTCCTGAACCACCAGCGCGACCGGCCCCGACCACGCCGGGGCCGAAGGAGGACGTATGTCTCAGAGCGTCGCCAACCACTTGCTGCGCCGACTGTCCGACTGGGGCGTCACCGAGATCTACGGATACCCCGGTGACAGCGTCAACGGTCTCGTCGCCGAACTCGGGAGGATGGAGGGCGGCCCGCGGTTCGTCCAGAGCAGGCACGAGGAGATGGCGGCCTTCGAAGCGGTCGGCCGGGCCAAGTTCGACGACGGGGTCGGTGTGTGCATGGCCACCGGGGGCCCGGGGGCCGTCCACCTGCTCAACGGCCTCTACGACGCCAAGCTCGACCACGTACCGGTGGTGGCCGTCCTCGGCCAGGCCACCCGGAGCGCCGTCGGCGGCAGCTACATGCAGGAGATCGACCTGCACAGCCTGTACAAGGACGTCGCCGGCGCCTATATCGCGACCGTGTCCGTGCCCGAGCAGCTGCCCAACGTCCTCGACAGGGCCGTGCGCACCGCCCTGGCCGAGCGCGCCCCCACCGCGGTGATCGTGCCCGCGGACGTCCAGGAGGCCGACTACTCCCCGCCCACACACGACTTCCTCAACGTCCCCTCCAGCAAACCGTCGGCCGGTCCCGTCGCCCCGAGCAAGGTCCTGCCGCCGGAGTCGGAGATCGACCGCGCCGCGGCGGTCGTCGACCGGGGTGACAAGGTCGCGGTACTCATCGGACAGGGCGCTCGCGGGGCCGAGGGGGAGGTCCAGGCCTTCGCCGACGCCACCGGGGCCGGCGTGGCCAAGGCGCTCCTGGGCAAGGACGTCCTCGACGACACCCTGCCCTACGTCACCGGTTCCATCGGGCTCCTGGGCACGCGGCCCTCGTGGGAGCTCATGCGCGACTGCGACACCCTGGTGATCGTCGGGTCGAACATGCCCTACACCCAGTTCCTGCCGCCCTTCGGCAGGAAAGCGGTCCAGATCGATCTCGCCCCGGGGCGTATCGGGCTGCGTTACCCGACCGAGGTCAACCTCGTCGGGGACGCCGCGACCACCCTCCGCGCGCTCACCGACCGGCTCACCCGGGACGGCGGCAGCGGTGGACGGCCGCACTGGCGCAGCACGGTCGAGTCCAATGTCGAGCGCTGGCACAAGGTCCAGGAAGCCCAGGCGGAGGTCGCCGCCGAGCCGATCAACCCGATGAAGGTCTTCCGCGAGCTCTCGCCGCTGCTGCCGCACAACGCGATCGTCACCGCCGACTCCGGGTCGGCGACCAACTGGTACGCCCGTTTCCTCCAGTTCCGCCCCGGCATGCGCGGCTCCTTGTCGGGGACGCTCGCGACCATGGGATGCGCCGTTCCTTACGCCATCGGGGCCAAGTTCGCCCACCCCGACCGCCCCGTCATCGCGCTCGTGGGGGACGGGGCCATGCAGATGAACGGGCTCATGGAACTACTGACCGCCCAGCGCTACAGCGAACTCTGGGAGGACCCGCGCTTCGTCGTGTGCGTGCTGCACAACAACGACCTCAACCAGGTCACCTGGGAGCTGAGGTCGATGGCCGGGTCACCGAAGACCACCTTCTCGCAGGACCTGCCCGACCTGTCCTACGCCGGTTTCGCCGAATCGGTCGGGATGAAGGCCATCACCGTCGACGAACCCGACAAGATCGTCCCGGCCTGGCACAGCGCGCTGTCCGACGAAGGGCCGGTCGTACTCGACGTGCACTGCGACGGCGACGTCCCGCCGATCCCGCCCCAGGTGGAGTTCGATCAGGCCGTGGACACCGCGAAGTCGTTGCTGTCCGGAGACCCCGACACCCGGGGCGTGGCCGCTCGGGGAATCGCCACGAAACTGCAGGAGTACCTGCCGCAGCGGGGCTGATCCCCACCGGAGGCGGGGCGCGGGCCAGGTGGTCGGCCCGCGCCCCGTTCCTGTGGACCTTCGGGGTCAGCTCCCCTGGATCTCCCCGCCCGTGGGCGTGAGCACCTCACCCGAGTAGAACGACGAGAGCTGGTTGCTGGCGAAGAACACGTAGGAAGGCGCGATCTCGTCCGGCTCGCCGGCGCGGCCCATCGGTGTCTGCTGACCGAACCCCTCCGAACCCCTCTCGCCGAGGGTGGCGGGGATCAACGGGGTCCACACCGCTCCCGGGGCCACGCAGTTGACACGGATGTTGCGGCCCCTGAGAACCTGGGACAACGAGAGCGCCAAGTTCATCACCGCGGACTTGCTGGCCGCGTAGTCGGTCATGGACTTGTTGCCGCGCAGCCCGTTGATCGAGCCCGTGATGACGATCGAGCCCCCGTCAGGGATGTGTTCGAGCGCCTCCCGCAGCGTCCAGAAG
The DNA here is from genome assembly GCF_000340965.1 of Nocardiopsis kunsanensis DSM 44524. Lineage (GTDB taxonomy): Bacteria > Actinomycetota > Actinomycetes > Streptosporangiales > Streptosporangiaceae > Nocardiopsis > Nocardiopsis kunsanensis. Next base: position 68,017 of record NZ_ANAY01000028.1, on the reverse strand, counting down.
ACACCCATGACGTTGACGTCGAACGTGCGGCGCAACTGTTCGGTGGTCAGGTCGGTGAAGTCGTCCAACGGGGCCTGGGTGGCGGCGTGCTCGACGAGGACGTCGATGCCGCCGAGCTCCTCGACCGCCCTGCGGACCAGGTGGGTGCAGAACTCCTCCTCGGCCACGTCACCGCGTACCGCGACCGCGCGCCGCCCTTGTTCCTGGACGAGGGAGACGGTGTGCGCGGCGTCGTCGTCCTCCCCGAGGTAACCGAAGACCACATCGGCCCCCTCCTTGGCGTAGGCGACCGAGACCGCGCGTCCGATCCCCGAGTCGCCCCCGGTGATCAGGGCACGCTTGCCCTCCAACAGACCCCGGCCCTCGTACCCGCGCATCTCGTCGCGGGGCTGCGGATCCATCGGCTTTGTACGTCCGGGATAGGGCTGGCTCTGCGCCGGAGGTGGTGTTTCGGACATGTCTCCTCCTCTTCGGATGGTCCCTCGGAGGGCGCCCCCTACCCATCCGCCACCGGAGGAATGTACGGCCGCCCCGCTTCCTTGCCGCACTTTTGCCGGACCCGGGCAAGAGGCCGCAAAGTTGCCTCCGGTGGGTTTCGCGGGCCAGGGGTCCGGTCAGGGCGGGAGAGACTACCGGGGTTCGCCGATCCCATCACTTCGGTGGAGGCATCCATGGCCGGCCACAGGCACGACGCGAAGGACCAGCAGCTCGAACACGACCGCACGGACTCGACCGAACCGCTGACCACCGACACGGGCGTGCGGGTCGAGGACACCGACAACTCCCTGCGTGCAGGGGCACGTGGCCCGACCCTCCTGGAGGACTTCCACACGCGTGAGAAGATCACCCACTTCGACCACGAGCGCATCCCCGAACGTGTGGTGCACGCGCGCGGCGCAGGCGCCTACGGCCGCTTCACCCCCTACGAGGGGCTCGGCGACCTGACCGCCGCCCACTTCCTCAGCAGCTCCGATGTCACCACCCCGGTCTTCGTGCGGTTCTCGACCGTGGCGGGGTCGCGGGGATCGGCCGACACCCCGCGTGACGTGCGCGGGTTCGCCGTGAAGTTCTACACCGAGCAGGGCAACTACGACCTGGTCGGAAACAACATGCCGGTCTTCTTCATCCAGGACGGCATCAAGTTCCCGGACTTCGTGCACGCGCTCAAGCCCCAACCGCACAACGAGATCCCGCAGGCCCAGTCCGCGCACGACACCTTGTGGGACTTCGTCGGCATGCAGCCCGAAACCATGCACATGATGATGTGGCTCATGTCGGACCGCGCGATCCCGCGCAGCTACCGCATGATGCAGGGGTTCGGCGTCCACACGTTCCGGTTCGTCAACGCCGAGGGCCGGGGGACGTTCGTCAAGTTCCACTGGAAGCCGCTGCTGGGTACCCACTCCCTGGTGTGGGACGAGGCGCAGCGGGTGCAGGGCAAGGACCCCGACTTCAACCGGCGCGACCTCTGGGACTCCATCGAACGCGGTGAACACCCCGAATGGGAACTCGGTGTCCAACTCGTCGACGAGGCGGACGAACACGCCTTCGACTTCGACCTCCTCGACCCCACCAAACTCGTCCCGGAGGAACAGGTCCCCGTACGGCCCATCGGCCGACTCGTCCTGGACCGCAACCCGGACAACTTCTTCGCCGAGACCGAGCAGGTCGCCTTCCACACCGCCAACGTCGTACCGGGCATCGACTTCACCAACGACCCGCTGCTGCAAGCACGCAACTTCTCCTACCTGGACACCCAGCTCCTGCGGCTGGGCGGACCCAACTTCCAGCAGATCCCGGTCAACCGCCCGGTCGCACCGGTCTCCAACAACCAGCGCGACGGGTTCGCCCAGCACCGGGTGCACCGGGGCGGTACCTCCTACGCGCAGAACTCACTGGGCGGCGGCTGCCCGGTCACGGCCGGCGAAGGGGTCTTCCGCCACTACACCGAACGTGTGGCCGGCGAGAAGATCCGTGAGCGCAGTGCGAGCTTCGGGGACCACTACTCCCAGGCCACGCTGTTCTACAACAGCCTCGCCGACTGGGAACGCGAACACCTCCTCGAGGCCTTCCGGTTCGAGCTCGGCAAGTGCGAGGAACTGTCCGTCCGGCAGAAGGTCGTCGCCCACCTCAACCACGTCGACCACGGGTTGGCCGTGGAGGTGGCAGAAGGTGTCGGGGTCGCAGCGCCCGACACGGAGGAGACCCCGAACCACGGCCGCTCCTCGCCCGCGCTCAGCCAGGACAACTCCGCCACGGGCGACATCACCGGGCGTCAGATCGCCCTGTTGGCCTCCGACGGGGTCGACGCCTCCGACGCGGAGGCGTTGCGTGCGCGGTTCGCCGAGGAACACGCGCACGTGGAGTACCTCGGGACCCGGGACGGGGCCCTGCACACCCGCGACGGCGGGGTACTGACCGCGAACCGGTCCATGAAGACGGTCGGGTCCGTGGTCTACGACGCCGTGATCGTGGTCGGCGGACCCGATTCGGTGGCCGAGCTCGGCAAGGACGGGCTCGCCCGCCACTTCGTCACGGAGGCCTTCAAACACCACAAGGCCGTTCTGCTGGCGGCCGACGGGCGGCGGATCGTCGAGGGCACGCCTCTGGCCGGCCGGTTCCCGGGCGCTGCGGAGACCACACGCACAACGGAGGGCGTGGTGCTGGCACCAGCCGTCGACGACGAGAGCGTGGCGGAATTCCTCCGGATCGTGAAAAGCCATCGTCACTGGGACCGGGAAACGTCGTCGGTCCCCGCATGATCGAAGGGTAGCTCATGAAGGTCGGATTCAAACTGTTCGCCGAGGGGTTCGGTCCCCGCGAGATCGTGGAGCAGGCGGTACGTGCCGAACGCGCCGGGTTCGATTTCGTGGAGGTCAGCGACCACTTCCACCCCTGGCTGGAAGATCAGGGGCACTCGGGGTACGTGTGGTCGATGCTCGCGGCGATGGCCGAACGTACCGAGCGGATCGAGCTGGTCAGCGGCGTGGTCTGCCCGACCGTACGCCAACATCCGGCGATGGTGGCGCAGGCCGCCGCGACCACCGCTCTGTTGTCCGAGGGGCGTTTCACCCTCGGGGTCGGCTCGGGCGAACGCCTCAACGAGCACGTGATCGGTGCGGGGTGGCCGAGTGTGACCACACGCCACGAGATGCTCCGCGAGGCGATCGAGATCATCCGGTTGCTGTGGAGCGGCGGTTACCGGTCCTACGAGGGCAAACACATCGATCTGGAGGACGCGCGCATCTTCGACCTGCCGGAGCGGTTGCCGGAGATCGTCGTCGCCGCCGGAGGTGAGCGCGCAGCGGGCCTGGCGGCCGAGCTCGGCGACGGTCTGTTCGCCACGGAAGCCGACGACACACTCACCGGTACCTACAGGCGCAAGGGCGGTACCGGCCCCGCCTACGGCGAGGTGCCGCTGGCCTGGGCGAGCGACGACGGAGCGGCCCTGGCGTCGGCCCGGAAGCAGTTCAGGTTCGGGCTGACCGGCTGGAAGGTGCAGTCCGAGCTGCCCAACCCGGTCAATTTCGCGGCCGCCACCGAGACGGTCTGTGAGGAGGACATGGCCGAGGCCTTCGGGTACGGACCCGACCCCGAGCGGCACGTGGCAGCGGTGCGCGGTTTCGTCGACGCCGGATTCGACCACCTGTGCCTGATCAACGCCGGTCCGGATCCGGAAGGGTTCTTCCGCTTCTTCGAGGACGAGCTCTCCGGGCCGGTCCGGGAGCTGGGCTCCTGACCCCGATGGCGCAGCCGTCGCGGTGCGGATTCATCCGCGCAGGCCGCGCCACCAGTTGAGCAGCCGGTCCAGGAGGTCCTCGGGTTCCTCCGGGCCGGTTGTCGCTGTCCTCCGGGGCCGGGGGGCCGGGTCGGGCTCCTGCGGCCCTTTGGGCGCGGCGGGCACGAACGTGACCGGGAGCTCGTTCAGCCCGCGCAGGAACGGGGACTGCGTCCAGCGCAGCTGTTCCGGTGCCACCTCGAGCCGCAGCCCGGACAGGCGCTCGTGCAGCACGGAGAGGGCCGTCGATGCGATCATGCGGGCCAGCTCCCGCCCCGGGCAGGCGTGGGGTCCCGCGCCGAACATGAGGTGGGCCCGGCTGCCGCCTGCGATCCCGGTGTCGCTCCCGTGGTCGTCGCGCTGGACGGACGGATCGAGGTGGGCCGGGGCGAAACCGAGGAGCAGGGCGTCGCCCGCGCGTATCTGCGCGTTGCCGAGACGGGTGTCCTGCAGAGCGATCCGGCCCAGCAGGGTCTGGAACGGTGTGTTGCTCCACATGACGTGGTCGAGAAGGGCCTGTACCGGGACCAGCGCCTCGGTGTGCGCGGTGCGGATGCGCGAGTCGGTCAGCAGCGTCCACATCGTGTTACCGATGAGGTGTGTGCTGGCCATGTGGCTGGAGTTGTTGATCAGGGCCGCCTGGTGGGCGACCTCGTTGTCGCTGAGCCCGATCGGGTGCTGCAGCATCCACGACACCAGGTCCTGCCCGGGACGGTTGCGTTTGCGTGCGACCAGACCGGCGAAGTACTGGTGCATGCGTGCCACACCCTCCTCACCGCGCTTGGCGTCCTGGTCGAACACGATGGAGGTGATGTCGCCGAGCATGTGCCCGTAGCTGTCGGGGAGCCCGTAGAGGCTGTTGACCACCAGGACCGGCAGGTGCGCGGCGTAACTCGAGACGAGATCGGCGCGGCCGTCTGCGATGAAGGAGTCCACGAGTTCGTCGGCGATGCGGCGTACCGTGCGTTCCGTCGTGGCCATGTCGACCCGGCCGAGGGCGTCGACGATGGGGGTGCGCAGGCGTGTGTGCTCGGCACCGTCGGCGTAGAGGGCGTTGGGGCGCCAGGAGAACGAGGGGCGTGACAGGTCGACGCGGCCCTCGACGACCTCGCGCCAGCGTCGCGTGTCACGGCTGAACACGTGCGGTTGCTGCAGGACCGCGAGGTTCTCCTGGTAACCGAGCAGCAGCCACACGCGTACGCCCGGTTCGATCTCGACCGGGGCGACGGAGCCGTGCTCCTCGCGCAGCCGCGCCCAGAGCGCGTCGCGCCCTGATTCCGGGATCGGCTCGTACAGCCGGGTGTACTGCGTGGGGCAGCCGGGGGCGGGGACGTGTTCGCCGTAGGGTCGGGTGCTCGTCATCAGGTGTGCGGAACCCGGGTGGGCCGCTTCCCTCCCTTCGAGGAGATGGGCATCGCTGCGGTGATGTGGAAGGGGGAGCGGGGACCGCCGCGTCCGGGCCGGGTACGTGCGGAGCAGTACCATGCCGTTCGTGGAATTCTAAGAGCAGAATGGGATCGCTTTCAATGTGTTCGGGAAAAGAGCGATAGCCATTCGCGGGATTATTCCCTTTGTGCGCGGTTTTTCGCTCTGAGGTCGCTTCGCGTACTCGGTGCGGCAGCGAGGGCGGCGTAGTGTGGCAGACGACTACGACATTATGGAAACCGGTGTCTCGGGGGTGGAAAGCACCACGATTTTGTCGGTGCCCGTCCTTAGTCTTCTCCTGTGAACGATCGATGGAGCATCGACGACGTCCGGGGCCTGGCGCCGGACGCCTCGTCGTGGAAGGCCGCCCGAAAGACCTCCGCCGCCGATGCTTGGCAGTACGCCGGCCTCCTGCCCGGCGAAGCCCTCGTCGTGTGGGGGGAGTTCCGGGGCAGTGGCGACCGGAGCTACACCGTGGCCGTGCACGTGGACGCGGAGGAGGCCCCCGCGTACAAGTGCTCCTGCCCCAGTCGCAAGACCCCCTGCAAACACGTGCTCGGCCTGCTCGCCCGGTGGGTCGGCGGTGAACTCTCCGAGACCGGGGAAGCCCCCGAGCGGGTCGGCCGCTGGATCAACCGCCGCGCAGCGAACCGGGCCCGCCGCGCCGTCCCCGACCCGGCCCGTGCCGAGGCCACCCGCAGGGAACGGGACCGCGCCGTCGCAGAGGGACTCGCCGAGTTGTCCCTGTGGCTGCGCGACCAGGTCGAGTCGGGCCTCTCCGGGGTGCCCGGCCGCGATTACGCCCATTGGGACCGCATGGCCGAACGCCTCGTGGACGCCAAGGCCGCCGGGGCCGCGGCACTCGTCTCCGAGCTGCCGGCCCTGGCCCGGCACCGCGACTGGCCGACACGAGTACTCGAACGGTTCGCGTACCTGCACCTGCTCGCCGAGGCCCACCGCGTCCGCGAGCACCTCCCCGACGGCCTGCGGGCGGCCGTGCACACCAGAGCCGGGGTGAGCACCCGTACCGACGAGGTCCTCGCCTCCGGGGAACGCACCACCGACACATGGACCGTCCTGGCCCGGAACGAGACCAGCGACCCCGCAACGGGTGTGAAGAGCCGGCGGGTGTGGCTGCGCGGCCGCACGCACGGATGCACCGTCATGACCCTGGCCCACGCCCGGGAACCGGACGCCCTCGGCCCCGGGCCGACGTCGGGCACCGAGATCGAGGCGGAGCTTGCGCTCTACCCGGACCGACGCCGAGCCACGGAGGTCAGCACCGGTGCGCCGGGACCCGCGCCCGTGCCGCCGGGCTCCACGGTCGCCGGGGCGCTCGACAACCACGCAGCGCAACTGGCCGAGGACCCCTGGATGCACGGCTCCCTCGCCGTGCTCGCCCGGGTGGTTCCCGCCCGCCGCGGGGAGGACTGGTACCTCGCCGACCGGTCCGGTGACGCACTGCCCTTGGGAACCCCCGGCCCCTGGAAACTGCTGGCCGTGACCGGCGGTCGTCCTGCGACCGTCGCGGGGGAGTGGTCGCCGAGGGACGGATTCACGCCCCTGACCGTGTGGCCCCAGGACGCCCCGACGGTCCCTCTGTGACCGCGCCCCGAGCCCGGGTGGCGGCGAGGGCCCGCACGTGACGGGACCCGCTGCCCCGGGACGAGGACCCGTAGGAGAGAACGGCCCCGGCACCGGGCCGACGAGGAGGACCCGCACGTGAGCACGACCACCGATCCGTGGGGGCAGCTGCTCCCCGCCGCGCTCGTCGGCACCGCCCGGCGCGCGGTCCCCGACACCCCCGCCCTGCCCGGGCCCGGGGCCGAGGACCTCCACGGTCCCGCTGCCCTGCTCGACCGCGCGGCACTCGCCGCGGTACGGCGGACCGCCGGACACACACCGCACACCGCCGAGCCCCTGGACCCAGCCCCGGACGACGGAGTCCCCGAGGTCGACGCGGCAGCCGCACACCACCTCACCGAGATCCTCACCGCCCGGCCCACCCTGCTGCCCGAATGGCTGGACCTCGTGGCCCGCGCAGGACGCCGGGTCCCCGCCGTCCACCTGCCCGCACTGCTCGACCGGGGCGCCCGCGACAGCGAACTCCGCCCCGCCCTGGCCGCCGCCGTCGGTGCTCACGGACACTGGCTGGCCCGGTTCCGCAACACCTGGCACTACCTCGGCTCCCACAGCGCCGCCGCACACTTCGACCCGAAGGTCTGGGAACACGGCGAGCCACCGGAACGCCGACGTGCCCTGGCAGCCCTGCGGCGTACCGACCCCGCAGACGCACGCGGGCGGGTGGCCGAGGCCCTGCGCGCCGATCCCGTGGCCGAACGGCGGCGCTCCCTGTTGTCGGTCCTGTCCCACGGCCTCACCACCGATGACGAGGAAGTCCTGGCAGCAGCCCTCACCGATCGCGCCGCCGGGGTCCGCGGGCTCGCACTGTCCCTGCTCAGCCGTCTGCCCGACAGCACCCACGCCGACCGTCTGCGGGGGTACGTGCGGGCCCTGGTCAGCACCGGCCCCCGGGGGGAGGTGCGGGTGGGCGGTATCGGCCCCGGCCGGCCCCGGCTCCTGCGCGACCTCGCCCTGGCTGCACCCGGAAGATCCGGTGACACCGATGCCGCACGCTCCGAGCGCCTGTGGGCGCTCATCACCCACGCCCCGCTCGACGTGTGGACCGCACTCGTGGACCCCGACCCCGCACGTGTGCTGGCCCGGGTGGAACGTTCCGGCCGTACCGACGTGCACGACGCACTCGTCAACGCCGCAGGGTTCCAGGGGTCGGCGGAATGGGGCCGGGCGCTGCTGTCCACGCTCGGTCCCGACGTGGGCGGTCACCTCGCCCGCGCCACCCGGGACCGGCGGGTCCTCCAACTGCCCGCCCTGCTGCGCCCGCTCCCGCTCGGCGAACGCTGTGCCTGGGTGCAACAGGCCCTGAGCCGCACCGAAGACCTCAACGACGCCGGTCACCTCCTGCGTGCGGCCGACGGCCCGTGGACCCCGGAATTGTCGGTGGCAGCTACGAGAATGCTTCTGAATCCCCGCAACAGGGGCGGTTACCGCGCACTCTGCGATGCCGCAGCCGAGTACCTGCCGCCCGAGCACCTCGACCACCTGCCTCCGGACCCACCCGGCCTCAGCCCTGAGGACCGGAGCCTCTACCTCGACACCCGCGACACCGTCCGTTTCCGCCGTGCCATGAAAAGGGAGCTGTAGTTGACCGCCACAGCCGAGACCACCGACACGATCCGGGCGCTGCGCCCCCACGCCGAACAGACCCACGCCGACGAGCTCGGTGCCCTCGCCGCAGCCGACACCCGCACCCGCCCCCAGGGATGGCGCCTCTCCCCGCACGCCGTCGTCGACTACCTGCTCGGCACCACTCTGGAGGACGGCACCGAGATCACCCCGAAGTACATCGGCGCCCGCCGCGTCGTCGAGACCGCCGTAGCGACCCTGGCCACCGACCGCGCACTACTGCTCATCGGTGTGCCCGGAACAGCCAAGACCTGGCTGTCCGAACATCTGGCCGCGGCCGTCTGCGGGGACTCCACCCTCCTCGTGCAGGGAACGGCGGGCACCTCCGAAGAAGCGGTGCGCTACGGCTGGAACTACGCCCGCCTGCTGGCCGAGGGCCCCAGTGAGGCCGCGCTCGTCCCCGGACCCGTCATGAACGCCATGTCCCGAGGGGCGCTCGCCCGCGTCGAGGAACTCACCCGCATGCCCTCCGAGGTCCAGGACGGCCTCATCACCGTGCTCTCGGAGAAGTCCTTGCCCGTCCCCGAACTCGGTACCGAGGTGCAGGCCCGCCGGGGCTTCAACCTCATCGCGACCGCGAACGACCGGGACCGCGGCGTCAACGACCTCTCCAGCGCCCTGCGCCGCCGCTTCAACACCGTGGTGCTGCCGGTGCCCGACACCGCTGAGGAGGAGGTCGACATCGTCACCCGGCGGGTGGATCAGCTCGGCCGGTCCCTGCAGTTGCCGGAGGTCGCCACCAGCCTCACCGAGATCAGGCGGGTGGTCACCGTTTTCCGGGAGCTGCGCGCCGGTGCCACGGAGGACGGATCGGCCAAGGTCAAATCACCCAGCGGCACCCTCAGCACGGCCGAGGCGATCTCGGTCGTGACCAATGGCATCGCCCTGTCCGCCCATTTCGGCGACGGGCAGCTGCGTCCCGCCGACATCGCCGCGGGGATCCGGGGCGCGGTGGTGCAGGACCGGGTCTCCGACGGTGTGGCCTGGCGCGAGTACCTGGAGACCGTCGCCCGTGACCGCGACGGCTGGGGCGAGTTCTACCGGGCCTGCCGTGAGGTGGACGCCTGATGCCGGCCTTCGACACCGGAGGAGTCCGGGTCCTCGGGGTGCGCCACCACGGCCCCGGGTCCGCACGTGCGGTCCGGGCCGAGCTGGAACGCCTGCGCCCCGAGGCGGTCCTCATCGAGGGGCCGCCGGAGGCCGACGCCCTCCTCCACTTGGCAGGGGAGCTCGAACCGCCCGTTGCCCTGCTCGTCCACCGCGCCGGCCGGGAGACCGGGAGTGGTACGGGCGGATGGGCGTTCTGGCCGTTCGCGTCCTTCTCCCCGGAGTGGGTGGCGCTGCGCTACGCCGTCGACCACGGCGTGGAAGTGCGCTTCTGCGACCTGCCCGCCGCCCACACCCTGGCAGAGGAGCCGGGGCGACCGGACCTGGGCGCGGGAGCTCCGGACGAGGAGACCCCGGGGGAGAGGGAACCGGGAGAGGAACCCCCGGGCGAAGAGACCGACCCGGAACACACCCGGGCCGACCCGCTCGGGGTGCTCGCCCGCGCCGCCGGCTACGACGACACCGAACGCTGGTGGGACGACGTCGTCGAACAGCGCGGTGACGGTGAGCCTTCCCCGTTCCCCGCGATCCAGGAGGCCATGGCGGCCGTCCGCGCCGAGATCGGGCCCGGGGGCGTGCGCAACCAGCGCCGTGAGGCCCACATGCGCCAGGTACTGCGCGCCACCCTGCGCGCCGGGCACCACCGTGTCGCCGTCGTCTGCGGTGCCTGGCACGCCCCTGCCGTCCACGAGACGGCCCGCCACACCGTCAAGGCCGACACGGCCCTGCTCAAGGGCCTGCCCAGGACCAAGGTCGACGCCACGTGGGTGCCCTGGACCCACGGGCGTCTGGCCACCGCCGCGGGGTACCGGGCGGGGGTGAGCGCACCCGGTTGGTACCACCACCTGTTCACCGCGCCCGACCGTCCCGTGCACCGGTGGCTCACCGACGCGGCCCGGGTCCTGCGCCAGGACGAGGACCGGGCGGTCTCCTCCGCGCACGTGATCGAGGGGGTCCGTCTCGCCGAGTCCCTCGCCGCCCTACGGGGACGGCCTCTCGCCGGGCTCGATGAGGTCCGCGAGGCCCTCACCGGTGTCCTGTGCGAGGGGGAGGAGACACGGGCCGCCCTCGTACACGGTCGGCTCGCCCTCGGCGAACGCATGGGTTCGGTCCCCGACACCGTTCCGATGGTGCCGCTCCAACGCGACCTGGCAGCACAGCGCCGCCGCCTGCGTCTCAAGGCCGAACCCTTCATCCGCGACCTCGACCTCGACCTGCGCAAGGAGAGCCACCGGGAACGCGGTGTGCTCCTGCACCGGCTCCGGATCCTCGACGTGGAATGGGGCGTGCCCCGCACACCCGAGGGCTCCCACCGCGGGACCTTCCGGGAGGCCTGGAGGTTGCGCTGGGAACCCGAGATGGATGTCGCCCTCATCGAGGCCGCCCGCTGGGGCGCCACCGTCGAGGAGGCCGCCGCCGCACGTCTGGTCGACCTCGCCGGCCGGGCCGATCTGCGCGGTGTCACCGCACTCACCGAACAGTGCCTGCTCGCAGGCCTCGACAGCGCCCTGCCCACCGTGCTCGCCCGGTTGACCGACCGCGCCGCCACCGATGGAGACGTCACCGGACTCATGGCCGCCCTGCCGCCTCTGGCTCGTGCCGGACGTTACGGCGACGTGCGCCGTACCGAGGGCGCCCAGCTGAGGACCGTCGCCGAAGGGTTGCTGCGCCGAGTGTGCGCGGGCCTCCCACCCGCACTGCACGGGCTCGACGACGACGCGGCGGCCCACATGGCCACACTCGTCGACCACACCCACCACGCCGTCACCCTCCTGGGCGAAGAACCGCTCCGCACCTGGACCGCGACCCTCGCCGCGCACGCCGGTGACGACCGTCTTCCCGGACGTGTGGCCGGACGCCTCGACCGCATCCTCAACGACGCCGACGAACTCGACCGCGACACCCTCCGCCGGCGCCTGGCCCGCACCATGTCACCAGGGATCGACCCCGCACGCGCCGCCGCCTGGCTCGAGGGCTTCCTCCAGGGCAGCGGGCTGATCCTGGTCCACGACGAGCGCCTCCTCGACCTCATCGACACCTGGCTGACCGGGCTCGCCCCGGAACGTTTCGCCGCCGTTCTCCCGTTGCTGCGCCGTACCTTCGGTGCCTTCGCCGCACCCGAACGCCGTCAGATCGGGACCGCCGCCACCCGCGCCGTCCCGCCCACCGGGACAGTGTCCCTTCCCCTGGACCCCGAACGCGCCGTACCCGCCCTGAACTCGGTCGGCGCGCTCCTGGCCCGTGCCGCCACCGACCGCCGGAACAGCCCCGGGAGGGCAGAGGTATGAGTACCGACGAGACCGAACGCGCACGCCGCTGGCGCCTGGTCCTGGGCCAGGACGCTCCCGAGACCGATCTGTCCTCCTCCGACCGGGGCATGGACTCCGCTCTCGCCGACCTCTACGACAGTTCCGGCAGAGGGCCGGGCGAGCGTGCCGGGGGCCTCGGCGCATCCGTCCCCCGTGTGAACCGTTGGCTCGGCGACATCCGCACTTATTTCCCCTCCTCCGTCGTGCGGATCATGCAGAGGGACGCCATGAACCGCCTCGGTCTGCACCGCATGCTGCTCGAACCCGAGCTCATGGAAACGGTCGAGGCCGACGTGCACCTGGTCGGCACCCTGCTCTCCCTCAACTCCGTCATGCCGGACCGTGCCCGGGAGAGCGCCCGCGCCGTCGTACGCAGTGTCGTCGACGAGCTCGAACGCCGCCTCGCCCAGCACACACGTTCCCTGGTGCAGGGGGCGATCGACCGTTCCACCCGCACCCACCGCCCGCGCCGGGTCGCCGACATCGACTGGAACGCGACGATCCGCCGCAACCTCGCCCATTACCTGCCCGAACACCGAACGATCGTGCCGCGCACCCTCGTCGGCCACGGACGCCGCAACTCGGGCGTCCATAAGGACGTGGTGCTCGCCATCGATCAGAGCGGTTCCATGGCCGAGTCGGTCGTGTACGCGAGTGTGTTCGGTGCGGTCCTGGCATCGATGCGCAGCGTGAGCACGTCCCTGGTCGCCTTCGACACCGCCGTCGCAGACCTCACCGACCACCTCTCCGACCCCGTGGAGGTGCTGTTCGGTACCCAGTTGGGGGGTGGAACCGACATCAACCGGGCGATCGGTTACTGCCAGGGGCTGATCACCCGGCCCACCGAGTCGACGTTCGTTCTGGTCAGCGACTTGTGCGAGGGAGGGGTACGGGAACAGATGCTGCAACGGATCGCGCAGATGAAGGCCGCCGGCGTCCAGGTCGTGGTGCTGCTCGCCCTCTCCGACGAGGGCGCAGCCTTCTACGACCACGGCAACGCCGCAGCCCTCGCCGACCTCGGCGTGCCGGCGTTCGCCTGCACCCCCGACGCCTTCCCCGAGCTCATGGCCGCCGCGCTCCGGGGCGATCCCGTCACCGCCCCGGCGGGCACTCACGCATGACCGTGGTGCTGCACCGCACGAACCGAGCAGGCTGGTGACGTTCCGGAAGGAGAACCCTGTGAGCACACCGATCAGGATCCTCGCCCCGCAGCAGGCGCGGCTGACGGTGGGTGCACGGGGCCTTCCGGCTGGTGAACACCGACCGCTCACAGCCACGCAAGTACGGGTGGTGCTTCAGGACCGACGACGCGACGATCGCCCGGCTGAAACCGGGGACCGTGGCTCCGGTGGTCCCTCTCCCGTCCATAAGGGCGGCGTGGACCGTGACGCCACGGGCGCAGGGCCCGCGAACCTCTCTGACCGAGGACTCTCTCACGGCCTCGGAACTCCGCCAGGGCCGGTGCCCCCGGTTCCCCGCCGGCCGCCCCTGGACGCCATGGTCCCCGTACGCCGTCAGAGCTCCTCGTCCTGGGACGGGGACGAGGGCGCGAGTGGGTCGTGCCCCACGGCCATGAGCCGCCGGCGCCATTCCTGGTCCTCGCGTTTCGGGTCGGCGAGCTCATTGCGCACGAACTCCGCGACCTCGTTCATCAACTCCACGTCGGACTCGGTCACGTCGGTCTTGCGCTTGCCCAGGATCGCCACGACCTCCTCGCCGCGGTCGGACACCGGATGGCCCGGATCGCTCGACAGCCCCTCCTCGCCGGCGGCGTCGGTGAGCAGCCACTCCCGCAGCTCCTCGCTGGACATGTTGACCACGGAGTGGAACTCCTGCCAGACGCGATCGGTCTCGGCGCTGTGCTCGGCCATGATCCCTCCTCGTTCTCTCGGCCGCGGTGTTCACGCACGGGCCCGGCGCCAGGCGACCGCCCCGACGGCGGCCAGCCCGATCGCGGTGCCCGTCACCGCGAGCCGTCTCTCGTTCAGCCACTGCTGGACACTGCTACCGCGGGACTCGTCGTCGAACACGCCGTGGGCGCCGTAGTCGCGGTCGGCGTCGAAGGGGCGGAACAGGTTGCCCTCCTTCTCCGGTTCGCCCTCACGCAACTGTCCGTCGACTTCGGTACGGCCCAGGATCAGATCGAGCACACGCGGCGCGACCCGTTGGCCGAGCGCGGTCTGGACCGTCGACGGCGCCACCCAGTAGGTGCGTCGACGCGGGTGCTCCGCCGCCCAGGCGATCGCACGTCCTGCCACCTCGGGCTGGTAGACGGGGGCCATGGGCCGGGTGGGACGGTCGGTCCGTGTGCGAACCCAGGAGAACTGCGGGGTGTTGAGGCCGGGCAGGTGGACCTCGGTGATCCGCACACGTGACCCGGAGTCGACCAGTTCGGCCCGCACGGAGTCGGTGAAGCCCCGGACGGCGTGTTTGGCTCCGCAGTAGGCGGACTGGAGAGGGATGCCCCGGTAGGCGAGTGCGGACCCCACCTGCACGATCGTGCCCCGGTCGCGGGGTTCCATCAGATTCAGAGCGGCACGGGTCCCGTTCGCGGTGCCGTGGTAACAGACGTCTGTGACCCGCCGGAACTCCTCCGGGGTCGAGTCGACGAACCGGGACATCAAGGTCGCGAATGCCGCGTTGACCCACAGGGTCACCGGTCCGAGCTCTGCCTCGGCGCGTTCTGCGGCCTCCTGCACGGCCTCGCCGTCGGCCACGTCGACCTCGGCCGTGTACACCCGCACCCCCGTGGAACGAGCCTCCTCGGCTGCGGCCCCCAGACCTTCGCTCCCCCTGGCGAGGAGCCCGAGCGAGTAACCGCGTCGGGCGAGTTCGCGGGCGGTGGCCCGTCCCACACCCCCGCTGGCGCCGCACACCACAGCGACATCGCTCTCCTCGGCTCCTCTCCTGGTCATGTGGTCGCCCCCTCTCCTCTTGCTGTCGGCGCTACCCGACCGAACCGCCACATAAGCCTCTTCCGTCTACTCGGAGGGCACCGCCGGCCCACCGTTTCGGCCGACGGGTCGTAGGGCAGTCGAGGTCCGAGGGGCCTGCACACCGAACACCGCCTGGGGGAGGCATGGAGTGGACCGGTGAGCCCGGGATCGGGGAACACGCTTTCCTATCGGACTGCGGCACCGCAGCCCTGTTGGATCCGTACGGCACGATCGACTGGCTGTGCGTACCCGACTTCGATTCCCCGCCGCTCTTGTGGAGCCTGCTGGACCGCGATCGCGGCGGCTCCTGGAGCATGCACGTGGAGGACGCCGTGCCCACGCGTCTCACGTACGCCGCCGACACCCTCGTGGCGGAGACCCTGTGGGAGGGGCCGGGCTGCCGACTGCTGTCGCAGGACCTGTTGGCGGTCCGGCCCGACGGTGAAGGGCTGCGTCCGATCGGTGTGCTCGTCCGTTTCCTGGCGTGCCTCGAAGGCCGGGCACGGATCCGTTCCACGTTCCGGGCCGGGCCGGACCTCGGCCGTGCACGCGCGGAGTGGACGGCCGTGGAGTACGGGGCGCTGCGTCTGCGGGAGGGCGTGCTCCTCTCCGGAGGTACCGCGCCGGTTCTCGACGGAGAGGGCGATCCCGCCTACCGTGTCGGCCTGGCAGCCGGCGAGTCCACGTCGCTGGTGCTCGACTACTCCCGAGGGGACCGGCAGTACGGCGTCGAAGAGGCCCGCACCCTGCTCGAGGGCTCCCGTAGGGCCTGGCGGGACTGGGCCTCGCGTACCTCCTACGAGGGCGAGGGGGCCCAGCACGTGCGGCATTCCGCCGTGGTGCTGCGCGGGCTCCTGCACGAGGAGAGCGGAGGGATGGTCGCCGCGCCCACGGCCTCGCTCCCGGAATGGCCCGGCGGACCCAGGAACTGGGACTACCGCTACGTCTGGCACCGCGATGCGCCCTTGGTCGTGCTGTCCTTCCTCAGGCTCGGACACGCCCACGAGGCCGGTTCCTACCTGCGGTACCTGCTGAGTACGACCGAGGGACCCGTCGAACGCCTGACGCCGGTCCACGGCCTCGACGGGAGGGAACCGCCCGAGGAGACCGAGGTCGACCACGTCCGCGGGTACGCCGGCTCGCGGCCGGTGAGGGTGGGCAACGACGCCGATGTCCAGCACCAGTTGGACGTCTACGGCCACGTACTGGACGCCGTGCTGACCTATCAACAGGTCGTGGGCGACCTCCCGGAGAAGAAGGTGAAGCTCGCCGACGACGTGGTCGAAGCTCTCCGTGAGGTGTGGAGGGAACCCGACAGCGGGTTCTGGGAGGTGCGTTCGGGGCAGCGCCACTGGACCAGCTCCAAGGTCTACGCGTGGGCCTGCCTGGACCGGGCCGTCCAATTGGCCCAGCATCTCGGAAGACAGGAGGAGGTCACCTTCGAGGACTGGTGCCGGGAGCGCGACGTGATCCGCGCCGAGGTCCTCGAACGCGGTTACGACCCGGGGCCAGGGACCTTCACCCAGTCCTACGGCGCACCGCGCGTCGACGGTTCCCTGCTCCGGTTGCCGCTCCTCGGATTCCTGGAGGGGGACGACCCGAGGATCACACGCACCGTGGACCGGGTGATGGAAGAGCTCGGAGGGGTCGGGGCCCTGGTCCACCGGTACGACCCCGAGGGCACCGACGACGGGCTGCGGACCCCGGAGGGCGCGTTCCTGATGTGTTCGTTCGACCTGGTCTCGGCCCTGGTGCTGGCCGGGCGGGGCGAGGAGGCCGAGGACCGGTTCCGGCGGCTGTGCGGGTCGTGCGGCGACCTCGGGCTGTTCGCCGAGGAGATGTCCGACGAGGGCGTGATGCTCGGGAACTTCCCCCAGGCCTTCACCCACTTGGCCCTGATGGAGGCAGCGGTCAACCTCCGCGACGCCGACCACACCGAGGCACTGCACATCTGGGCCCGGCACCGTGACGGCCGGGGACCGCACATCGAGAACGAGAGGGGATGACATGGCACAGGTCGAGGAGACGATCCGGCAGGAGGCCGAGGAGTACCAGGGGGACAGTGATCAACCGCTCGGCGGGTACGCCCTCACGGCCGCCGCCTATCTCGGGCTGGTGGGCGCGGGGCTCCTCGTGGTGCGCCGCCGCCGCGACGCCGGACCGGGGAGCACCGTGGGACCGTGGGACCTGGTCCTGATGTCCTTGGCCACGCACAAGGCATCGCGCATGGTGGCCAAGGATCCCGTGACCAGCCCGCTGAGAGCCCTGTTCACCCGGTTCCGCGGTGTCTCCGCCCCGGCCGAACTGGCGGAGGAACCAAGGGGTGAGGGCGGCCGACGGACCGTGGGCGAACTCGTCGCCTGCCCGTTCTGCCTTGCGCAGTGGGTCGCGACGGGTTACGCGTTCGGCCTGGTACTTGCACCCCGTTTCACCAGGTCTGCGGGCGCGGTACTGAGCGCGGTGGCGGTCTCCGACTGGCTCCAGCTCGCCTACGCGAAACTGCAGCAGGCACAGGAGTGAGGCCGGGCGTGCCCGCCACCGTCGGGTTTCAGACCGGCCGCTCGGTGGCGGACCCGCCTCCCTCTTCTTCCTCGTGCGCCGGCACCGGACGTTTCGGCGGATCACCGAGGACCACCCCGTAGAGCAGGTGGTCGCAGAAGAGCGCGACACGTTCGGCGGGACGCGACCGGTGCGCGTGAGCCAGGCCGAGGGCGGGCGCCACCCCGAGCTCGAAGGCCGCCCAGACGAGGATTCCGTAGACCGGCCCGGTGGCACTGTGGCTCCGCAGCCGGGCGGGTAGGAGCGAGTAGGCCGCCCCGGCCGTACCGCCGTATCCCCAGTGCGCCAGCTCGACCAGGGCCGTCCGACGGTTCTCCGGCACACTGCGCAGCAGCGACGGCGCACCCTCGGCCAGGACGGCTTCGGGCGGGGTGCGGTCGATCAGTCCGAGCCCGACGAGGAGCTGCCGGGCCCCGCTCATGGCCATGGCGCCGACCATGCCTCTCCCCAAGCCACGTGGAACACGCCGTCGGATCGGGTCCTTGTGCAGAGTGCCCATCGTTTCCTCCCCACACGGAAAGATCTCTTGGAGGTCACTGACCGTTCGGTACGGGTGTGACACCTGTGCGAGCCGAGGTTTTGCCGCAACGAGAGCGGGGGTAGGGGCAGTCCTCATCGGACCAGGAGCCGGACAGGACACGGTGATGCGGGTGGGGCCCGAACAGGAGACCGACGAGGTGTTGGGTACGGAGATCGCGAGCTGGTACGTGCGGGGGAGGCACCCGCCTCTCGTGTGCGTGCACGGCGCCGGGGTCTCCTCCCGGCAGACCATGCCGCTGTTGGAGGCGCTCGACGGCAGGATCGAGACGTGGGCGCTGGACATGCCCGGGTACGGCCGGAGTGGGAACCCGGGCCGCTTCCTGCACGTGGCGGAGATGGCCGACGTCCTCGTGCAGTGGCTCCGGGAACGGGGACTGCAGGACCCCTGCCTCCTGGGTGTCTCCCTGGGAACCCAGGTGGTCGCGGAGGCCGCCGCACGGGAACCGGACGCCGTGGGTTCGGTCGTCCTGGTGGGTCCGACCACCGACCCGGCCGCCCGATCGTTGCCGCTCCTGGCCCTGCGGCTCGTGCACAACAACTTCCACGAAGGGCTGGGTGTGATCCCGCAGAGCTTCCGCGACTACCGCGATGCCGGTCTGCGCCGTGTGGCGATGAGCTGGCTCGAGAGCAAGAACCACCGCATCGAGGGGGTCCTGCCGCAGGTCCACCAACCGGCGCTGGTGGTGTGGGGGACCGCCGACAAGGTGAGCCGCCACTTCTGGGCCGAGGAAGTCACGCGCATGCTCCCGCACGGCCGCCTCACCGCGATCCCGGGCGGACCGCACGCCCTGACCGCTGCGGCCCCCGGCGAGTTGGCCGACATCGTCGACGAGTTCCTCGCGGAGGATCGATGAGGGCCGAACGCGTCGTGGCCGGGTTCGACTCCGCCACCGCGCTGCTGCGAGATCTCTCCTCCCACCTGTCCGGTGCCCGTGTACCGCGCCCGGGGGAACGGCCTGGTACGGGCCAGGACCTCCTGGCCTCGGCGGGGGAGAAGGCCAACCATCTCCCGCGTGGCCTAAAGGAGAGGATCTACGCGCTCTCCGGCTGGACCGAGGCCGTGCAGCGACACAAGGTCGGCGACATCCGGTCCGACCGGCTCGCGGAGTGGGTGGCGGGCCACTACCCGAAGCAGCAGAGCGACGTCGCCTTCGTCGGCTCCTCCAACGGGGCTCTGACCCACCTGGCCGCCGCGCTGAGGGCCCCGTGGCTGCCGCAGACCCTGCTCCTCCCGGTACGCAGGCACGGGGTACCGCCGGAGGATGCCTCGGAGGACCTCCGCCGGATGCGGTCCACGGGAGAGGAACTGCTGCGCGCGAACCCCGACTGGGCGCTGCACCACATGCACGACCCCAACCAGGACCGTCTGATGGTCGCGGGCATGTGCTACTTCCGCACCAAGTGGCTCCGCCTCCCGGCCGCTTACGAACGCCACCTGCGCGATGTGCTGCGGCCCGGAGGAAGCCTGGTCGTGTCCGATTGTGCGATGACATGGCCCACCACACGTGTGGGGGAGCGGTACATCTTCCAGCACGGCGGGTTCGGGGGAGCGACCACGGACGAGCTCCAGCACGGCAGTGACCGTGTGCGTGAGTTCCTGCGCGCCTACGGCTCCGATTACACGAAGTTCGTCGCTCCCGAGCCGGACGACGAGAGCCCCGAGGCCGAGTGGGGGTTCGAACCGCGCCTTCTGGAGGACCTACGTGACCTCGCCGACCGCCAGGGGTGGAACCTGGTCCGCCTGCGCTACGACGAACCCGAGACAGTGAGCCCGCCCGTCGCCGACATCCACCGGGACTGGTACCGGGACCGCGGCCTGCCGACCGGACGCCTGCTGGTGGAGTCCTTCATGCTGATGGACACCTACGGGGCCCTGCGCACCGGTTCCGTGCCCTTCTGGACGGTGTTCAACAAGGAGCCCTCGCTGCGTGCCCTCGAGAGTTACCTCGACTCGCGTGAACCCTTCGACGAGATCCGGATGGCGCTGTTCTCCCACGGGGTCGAATCGGTGGGGCTGGCCTGGGCCGACCAGTGGGCCGGTGTGTTGGCACGGGCGCGCGAACTGGGTACCTTCCTCGGCACCGACCCCGAGTCCTTTCCCCGCGACTTCGCGGTCCTGGTGCGGTTCGGACGGGAGCTCGCGCAGGTCAGGGGCAAGCAGCCGCTTCCGTCCCCGCTCCGTTGGGAGGAAGCGGCACCGCGTCTGGACGCGGCAGAGGGCGTCGAGCTCTCCGAACTCATGCGGTGAGTGTGCGTGCAGGGGTACAGCAGGTAGTCGGCGGGTTGTCCAGGTAAATGATGAGTATTTCGGGATAGATACAGACGGACGGGACAAGATGGCAACGGTGTGGGGCCGTGTGAAAGAGGCCTACCAACGTGTGTGGGAGCGTGCGAAAGAGGCCTACCAACGTGTGTGGGAACGGCGGGGATACGAGCGGGAGACCGCCGTCCTCGTCCTCAAGTCCGCTGTGGCGGCGACGCTCGCACTGGCCGTCGGGATGCCGCTCGACCCGCAGGGTTCCTTCGTCGGGTTCGCCCCCTTCTCCGCCCTCCTGATCGTCCAGCCGAGTGTGTACGGCGCGGTGTACCAGTCGTGGCGCTACGTGGCCGCCGTGGTGGCCGGTGCGCTCTTCGCCGGTGCCGGGGGACTCACCGTCGGGCTCGAGATCTGGTCGTTCGCGTTGGCCGTGTTGGCGGCTCTGGTCGTGGGGCAGGTCAGATTCTTCGGCGGACAGGGAAAACAGGTCCCGGTGGTGGCGGCCTTCGCCCTGGCGAACGGGTCGGCCGAAAGCGTCACGGATCTGGGCCAGCTCCTCCTCATGGTGGGCCTGGGCGCGTTGTCGGCCTTGCTCACCAACCTCGTCATGGCGCCGGCCATCCGCTTCAGGGACGCGGAGAACGCGGTCCTGGACTTCACCGACACCATGCGTGACATCACCACGGGGCTCACCGAGGAACTGCGGGGGGAAGTGGACGAGAGCAGGATCGATTACTGGACACGCAGGTCCGAGAGCCTGGACAATATCGCGGACAATGCCTGGGACACGGTGGAACGCCAGGAGAACCGCGTGCGGCTGAACCCGCGGCGCCTCCTGTCCCCCCCCAACGGGTGACCACACGCCTCAGCGGGTACCGCACATGGATCCTGGCGCTCGAACGTGCCTCACGTGACATCGAGTCGATCACGAAGGGTATCCGGAACCTGTACGGAGGGCGCTACGATCACATCGAGCTGGGTGGCGAGTTCCGACACGCGTACGCGGACCTGCTGGAGGAGACCGCGAGCGTCCTCCAGGGGATCCACGATGAGCAGGAGCCCGCCCGGGACACGATCTCGGACCGGTTGGCCGAGCGTCTGGACGAGGTCCTGGCGAACGTGAGCGAGTGCCGCCGCAACCTGCTGGCGGACCCGGGTGATGAGGAACCGGCGCGCGCCGCCCAGCTCACCGACCTCTCGCGGCTCCTGGACGAACTGAACCGGGCACGGGAGCACACCGGTTGACCCGACCGCCCCGGGCCGCAGTGGCTACCCCGCGGATGACACACGGGAAACGGTCACGCAGCGTGGCCACTCCTCTGGTTAACGTGGTCGGTGCTTCCCGGGCCCTCCAGTGACGGGACACCGGGAACCATCGCTGTTCAGCCATGAGGGGGCGACATGGGGTTCTCACCGGTAGGGAAGCGTCGGGCCGCAGCGGTCGCGGGGGCGGCCTGCACCGCGGCCGTACTCGGGGCCGCCGTCGCGGGGGCCCTCACGTGGCCCACCGCCCTGCTCCTCCTCGGCTCCCTGGCGGCCGTGGCCGCCGCCGGCACCGCCGCGTTCCTGGCCCGCCGGGCCGACCGGCGCACCGCCCGCCTGCACACCGCGCTCACCCACGAACAACAGCGCCCGGACCATCCTTCCGACCGTGTCCGGGACAAGGCCGCCGGACGTGCCCGCGCCAAGGCCGAGGAACTCTTCTCCGACGGGCGCATCCAGGAGGCCGCCGACGAACTCGCACCCCACACGGCCCACGACGAGGCAGCGGCCCGCCGACACCATGACTATCTCAGCCACCGCCGGAGCATCGGCCCGCTGCCGCCCCTGCCCGAACCCCCGATCGTCGCACGGATCCCCGTCCCAGGCCGGGTCCTGCACGTGGTCACCAACTCACTCCCGGGCACCCAGGCCGGTTACACCGTGCGCACCCAGCGCATCCTCGCCGCCCAGCGTGCCGCCGGCCTCGATGCCCGCGCCGTCACCTTCGCCGGGTATCCCGCCCCCAAGGACCAGGACACCGAACGCTACGTCGATGTCGAGGGGGTTCCCTACCACCGCATCGAACCGGGCCGCCGCTACCCCGGCATGTTCGAACGCATCGACGCCTCCGTCCACGCGGTCACCGAGCTCGCACGGGAACTGCGCCCGGCGGTCCTGCACGCGGCCAGCGGCAACAAGAACGGCACCATCGCCCTCAACGTCGGCCGCGCCCTCGGTATCCCCGTCGTCTACGAACTGCGCGGCCTCCTGGAGGAGAGCTGGCTGACCGGCCCCGGGTCCCACGACCGTCGCGGCAGCGAATGGTTCCGCCTCACCCTGCAGCGCGAGACCGACCTGGTCCGTGAGGCCGACGCCGTGGTCACCCTCGCCGACACCATGCGTGACCGGATCCTGGAACGCGGTGCGGACCCTGAACGGGTCTTCCTGGCCCCCAACGCCGTCGACGAGAGTCTGCTGGACGAACGCCCCGACGGCGCCGCCTTCCGTGCCGCACACGGCATCGGCCAGGAGGAGTTCGTCGTCGGCTCGGTCTCCAGCCTCCACCCCTACGAGGGGTTCGGTACGCTCCTGGAGGCCGCCGCCCTCATGCGTGATCGCGACCGCGAGGTACGGGTCCTGCTGGTGGGCGACGGCCAGGACCGCGGGGACCTGCTCGCTCTCGCCGAACGCCTGGGCATCGCGGACATGTGCGTGTTCCCCGGCCGGGTCGAGCCCGCCGACGCACTGTGTGCCCAGGCCTCCCTCGACGTGATGGTCGTCCCGCGCCTGGACACCGGTGTGGCCCGGCTGGTGACACCGCTCAAACCGGTGGAGGCCATGGCCTACGGGGTCCCGGTGGTGGCCAGTGACCTGCCGGCGCTGCGAGAGCTCCTCGCCGACGGCCGGGCCGGGAGCCTGGTGCCGCCGGCGGACCCGGAGGCCCTCGCCGAAGCGGTCACCAGACTCCGCAAGGACGACACCCACCGCCAGGGACAGGTCGCCGAGGCGTTGGAGGAGGTGCGCAGGTTCCGTACCTGGCCGAGCGTCGTGGAGACCTACCAGCAGGTCTACACCCGAGTCGGAGCCCACGCCCTCGGCTGAGACCGGATCAGTCCCGGCCGGGCACCAGCCCGCGTACGAGGACCTCCTCGGCCAGGACCCGGCGCAGCTCGTCGCGCTCCCCGGGGTGGCCCGGGTGTCCGCTGCGTTCACGGAGTTCGTCCCGGAGCGCGCTCAGCACCCGGTCACCGACCAGTGCGTCGGCCACCGACCCGGCCTCCAACCCCTCACGCCACTGGCGCAGGGCGTCCAGACGGCCGTGCTCGACCGCTTCCCTCGTCAGGTGGAAGAGACTGTCGACGTTGTGCTCGTGGGCGTCCTCGTCGAGCAGGTCCACGTCGAGGACCACGACCGGGCGGGGTGTACCACCGTCCGGGTCGGGCCGCAGGTGGTAGAGGCGCCACAACCGGCCGTTGGTGAGTACGACCCACTCGGCCCCCTCCTCCGCGGCCAGGCGACGGGACATCTGGATGTTGCGCAGGTCCAGTTCGGCACCCACCCCGCGCACCTCGATCGGTGCGAACAGGGCGCCGTCCAGTACCACCGCGTAGTCGATGGAGTCGCCGCTGGTGCGGTACTCGGTGGTGAGGTCCTGGTACTTGCTGAAGTTGAGGCCCATGCTGAAGAAGTCGGCGACCAGCAACCGGGTGTCGCCGTCGTTGGCGTCGCGTTCGACCAGGTCGGCGAGGGGACCGGAGAACCGGTCCAGGGCCGCCTCCACCCTGCCCCGGACGGTGCGTTCCCAGCCCATCGTGGTGGTGAACTCGCCCGTCCTGCTCATGACCTGGGTGTCTTCAGCGTCCATCTGTGTACCGTTTCCGAGTTGTCGGCGAAGCCCCTTCGGGGCCTCCGGCACCGGGCGGCCCGCGACGAAGGGGGAAGTTGCGGGCACGATCGTATCGCTCCCGGAGGCTCCGTACAGCGGGGCGGTCCGCAGCTCCGGGGAGCACGGTGCAGCCCCCGGGGTGACGGGGCACCGGCGAGGTGCGGTTACGGTGCATTGGGACCACGACGGGTGCGGGGCGCACTCCCCCGGCCGGACCTCGTGCCGGGCCCCGGCCTTCCGGCGGGCGCTGCGGCCGTGGGGCCTGCATGTTCGCCCGAACGGGGGCGGGGCACCTGGGCTCGGACACCGTCCGCACCCGCCCGAGTCTTGCAGGAAGGTACGACATGAGTAAGCCACATCTGGATCCCTTTCCCGGTCCTGAGGCCGGCACGTCCTCCGGGAGGGCCCGGTGAACGGTGACAACGGCCTCCTCGCGACCCAGGACATCCGCCTGATCGTGACCGGGGGCGGAACGGGAGGGCACACCTACCCGGCCCTGACGACCGTGAACGCCCTGCGCACACGCCTCGCCCAGGGCGGATTCTCCCTGGACGTGAAATGGGTGGGTGCCGAGAACAGCCTGGAGTCGCGGGTGGCGGCGTCGAACGGGATCCCGTTCGACGCCGTGGCCACCGGCAAGGTCCGGCGGGCCAGCAACCCGCTGAAGATGATCTCGCCGGCCAACATCAAGGACATGACCAACGTGCCCAGGGGCGCGGCACAGGCCTGCTCGCTCATCTCCGACTTCGCCCCGGACGTCGTCCTGGCGACCGGCGGGTACGTCGCCGTCCCGGTCGGCCTGGCCGCCAAGCTCGCCCGCCGGCCCCTGGTCGTGCACGAACAGACCGTACGTCTGGGGCTGGCCAACAAGGTCCTGGCCCGCACGGCCGCGCGCATGGCGGTCTCCTCCGAGTCCACGGTCGGGCTGCTCCCGGACGACGCCCGCGACTACGCGGTAGTGACCGGCAACCCGGTGCGTCCGGAGATCTTCGAGGGCCGTGCGGACCGCGCCGTGCAGGCCCTGGGTTTCACCGGCCACGACCCCGGCCGCCCCACCGTCTACGTCACCGGCGGCGCCCAGGGGTCGAAGCAGATCAACGACACCGTGGGCGCACTGCTGCCGTGGCTGCTGGCACGCGCCAACGTCGTCCACCAGTGCGGGGCCTCCCACCTGGAGCCGCTGCGTGAGGCGGCGAGTGAACTCCCGCCGGGCCTGCAGGAGCGGTACCACCTGACCGACTTCGTGGGCCCGGAACTGCCGGATGTCCTCGCTCTGGCCGACGTGGTCGTCTCACGCAGCGGTGCGGGCACGATCGCCGAACTGACCGCGCTGGGCAAGGCGTCGGTGCTCGTCCCGTTGGCGACCTCGGCCGGGGACGAACAGCGCCACAACGCCGAGCACCTGCAGGAAACGGGCGCGGCGGCAGCACTGGTGTCGGATGTGGGGCCGGACACGCTGCGGCAGGTGGCCGAACCCCTGTTGGCCGACCCGGTCCGGCGGGTTCGGATGGCCGAGCGCGCGCGTGAGCACGGGCGTCCCGACGCCGCCGACCGGCTAGTGGACGTGGTGCTCTCGGCCGCGCGCCAGTGAGCGGGCCCCGCGGTCCGGTCTCAGACACGGACCCGGCGGCGGCCGGTGGCGTTGAGCAGCCCGGCCCCCAGGACGACCACGAGCATCAGTCCGGCCGGGAGCATCAGGCCGGTCCCCACGCCGGTCTGGGCGGCCACGGCCCCGATGACCGGTGACCCCACCAGAGGGCCGGCGTAGCCCATCGACGCGACGGTGCCCATGTTGGTGCCCACGCGTTGCGGGTCGATGTCGGCCGCGGCGTTGAGGATCTGCGGGACCAGGCACGACAGCCCCAGCCCTACCAGGGAGAACCCGGCCAGGGCGGCCGAGGCGAGCGGGACCGAGAGGGCCAGCACGAACCCGGTGAAGGCCGTGGCCGCGCCTGCGCGGACCAGGAGCGTCCGCCCCAGGAGCAGGGTCAGCCTGTCGCCCATGAGGCGGCCGCACGCCATGGCGACGGTGAACGCCGCGAACACGCTGGCAGCCATGGTTTCGCTCGTCCCCACCGACTCCTGGGCGAAGAGGGCGCTCCAGTCCTGGACGGAGCTCTCGGCCAGCACGCCCATGAGGGCGAGGCCACCCAGCAGCAGCACCATGGGCGATGTGCTCGGCCGGAACCGGGGACGTCGGGCCATCGGCTGGGGACGGGTGGTCTCTTCCTGCGGCATGGTGCGCAGGAGGGTGCGTGCCGTGCCCAGGGCGACCACGACCAGGGCCAGGCCGGCCGCCTGGAACGTGGTGAACGGGTCCAGGTTCAGACGGGTCGAGGCCACACCTGTGAGTGCCCCGGCGCAGCCGCCGATGGACACGAAGGCGTGGAAGGTCGACAGCATGGACCGCCTCTGGAAGTTCTGCAGGCGAGCGGCCTGCATGTTGACGCTGACGTTCAGGAACGACTGACAGCTGCCCAGCACGAGCAGGGCGATGGTCAGGTGGAGGGCCCCGGTGGCGGTGCCGGGCAGCAGCAGCGCCACCGAGGCCGCGATGGCCACGGGCACGATGGCGCGCCGGGGGCCGATCCGGTCGAGCACCGCGCCTCCGGAGCGGGCGGTGATCGTGGCCGCTACCCCCATGCTGAACAGGGCGATGCCGAGGGCGTCGGGCCCCACCTCGCTCTGTGCCGTGACGGCGGGGATACGGGAGGCCCAGATGGGCAGCAGTGCTCCGGTGATGAAGAAATAGGCCGACAGAGCGGCCCGGGCGCGCCTGGCGGTGGCCCATGTGTCGGTGTTCCGGGCGTGGGTCTCTGGGGTGTCGGGTTTCAAGGACACGCTCCACTCTCGAAGAGCCGGATCTGAGAACTCGGCCGCTGCCAAGAAAAGTCCGGGGTGTCAGCGCGCGGACTTTCGCGGTCCCGGGTGCAGCAACAGAAAAAGTGGCCGAGAAAATTGAGGCTACAAGACTCACCCGACAACAAAAAGCCTTTTGTGCCCGATCCAACCTTTCGTGAATCATGAAACGGGTGCTATTTTCGCACTTGAGAGGGGTTGTGGTGCTGTGTGCGGGTCGTTTTGGGGAGGGCTGGAAGGGTCGTTCGTCCCGTGGAGCGGGCAAGGATTGACTTGCGGTTTTTGTGGTGTGCAATTCGCCCTGGGTTTGCGGGGACAATGCTTCTTATGTTGCTTTCGGGAAAGTTATTTATTTTCCTGGTTGCGTTGGCTGGGTGAAAATTTTTGCCGCGCCCGGGCGTGAGAAAAGTGGGTGATCCGACACACAAAGAGCCGCCCGGGCGGGGCGGCTCGGCAGGGGATGGTGCGGGGTGGTGGGGCATTGAACCCAGCAGGGGAGTTAGGTTAGGCTAATCTTCGTTCGCTTCCGCCGTAGTGGAAGCCGTACTCTCCCCTTCTCCCAGGAAGAACAGGCCGACCCATGCACATCGCCCTCAGAAGTCTCGGCGCCAGCGTAGCCGCTACGGTCCTGGCCGCGGCCCTGACGTCCTGCGGGGACGACGGGGACAGCGGCGAGGACGCTGCCTCGGGTGAAGGGTTCCCCGTCACCGTCGAGAGCGCGCTCGGAACAGCTGAGATCCCCGACACGCCCGAACGTGTGGTCACACTCGGCCAGGGCTCCGCCGAAACCTCCATCGCCCTGGGCAACGTCCCCGTGGGGGTCGAGGAGTACGAGTGGGGCAGTGACGAGACCGGCTACCTGCCCTGGATCCACGAAGCCGTCACCGAAGAGGGCGAGGAGCTGCCCGAGCAGTTCCGGGGCGGCGAGGACATCGACTTCGAGGCCATCATCGAACTCGAACCCGACGTCATCCTCGCCCCGTGGTCCGGCATCACCCAGGACGACTACGACATCCTGGCGGACATCGCACCCACGGTCGCCTACCCCGACCTGCCGTGGAGCACCGACTGGGACCAGCAGATCGAACTCATCGGCAAGGCGCTCGGCCAACCCGACGAAGCAACCGGCCTCATCGAGGACATCGAGAACACACTCGCCGAGACCGCCGAGGAGAACCCCCAGTTCGAGGACGTCACGTTCTCCTACATCTACACCGACGGTCCCGGCACGCTCGGCGTCTTCCTCCCCGACGAGCAGCGGGTGGCGATGGTCCGCGGCATGGGCCTGACCGTCGACCCGGTCGTCGAGGAGTTCCCCGAGACCGAGGGGACCGACTCCGCACTCATCGGTCTGGAGAACGCCGACCAGCTCTCCGACAGCGACCTCGTCTTCACCTTCTACAGCAACGAGGAGGACCGCGAGGAGATCCAGAGCCAGGAGCTCTACAGCGCCATCCCCGCCGTGGAGAACGACGCCGTGGTCGCCAGCGAGAACAACGCCTTCGTCACCGCCACCTCGCTCATCAACCCCCTCACCGTTCCCTGGGTCACCGAACGCTACGTGCCCATGATCGACGAGGCCCTCGAGAACGCCGAAGGCTGACCGAGAACCCACGATGGCAACACAGACGACCGCGGCTACGGGCCCCGACCGGCGCACACGCCCCGGTGGGGTCCGTGTCGCTCTCATGTTCGGCCTGGCCGCGGCCGCCCTGGCCGGCGCGGCCGTGCTCAGCCTGGTCATGGGCAGCCGCATCACCACACCCGCAGACGTCATCGGAGCGCTCACCGGCACCGGTGAAGAATTCACCACCACGGTCGTGGAATCGCGCTATCCCCGTACCGTCCTGGGCATCATGGCCGGCGCCTCCCTGGCCCTGGCGGGCACCCTCATGCAGGGCATCACCCGCAACCCCCTCGCCGACCCGGGCCTGCTCGGTGTCAACGCCGGCGCCGCCGCGGCCGTGGTCACGGTGACCGCAGTGGCCGGCCCCACCACCGTCACCGGCACCGTCTGGGCGGCCCTGCCCGGCGCGGTGCTGGCCGGCGCAGCCGCCTACACCGTGGGCACCCGCGGAGGCGACGGCGGCATGGTGCGCCTGATCCTGGCCGGAGCGGTCATCTCCGCCGTCCTGACCGCCTATGTGCAGGCCATCGCTCTCAGCCTGCCCGACTCCTTCGACAGCTACCGTTACTGGGTCGTCGGCTCCCTGGCCGGACGCAGCTTCGACGTCTTCTGGGCCGCACTGCCCGTCGTCGGCGCCGGGCTCGTGCTCGCCCTGTGCGTCATGGGCGGGCTCAACGCCATGGCCCTGGGCCGGGAGGCCGCCGTCTCCCTCGGGGTGTCCACGGCCTGGGTCCAAGGCGGTGGACTGGTCGCAGCGACCCTGCTCGCGGCCGGCGCCACCGCCGCCGTCGGCCCCATCGCCTTCGTCGGACTCGCGGTGCCCCACGTCGTGCGCGCCATGGTCGGCGTGGACTTCCGGCTCCAAGTGCCCTTCGCGCTCCTGGTCGGCCCCACGCTGCTGCTGCTCTCCGACGTCGTGGGCCGCACCCTTCTCCGTCCGACCGAACTCATGGTCGGTGTCGTCACCGCGTTCGTCGGGGCGCCCGTGCTGCTCTACGCCATTCGCCGGATGAGGAGTACCGCGTGAGCCGCCAGACCACCCTCGCCTCCCGCACACAGCAAGCACAGCCCGCACCGGAAGCCGAGTACGGGCCGCCGCCGGGCGTGCTGGTCCTGCGCCTGGGCCGTGTCGGTGCACTGCCGATCCGCCACCGGTCCCTGACCGTCTGGCTCCTGATCACGGCCGCAGTGCTCGGGGCCTCCGCCGTCACCCTCACCATCGGCGACCTCGGCATCTCCCTCACCCAGCTCCCGAGCCTCCTGACCGGCGGGGGAGAGGCCACCGACCGCTTCGTGCTCTCCCGGCTGCGCGGCCCACGCCTCCTGGTCGGTGTCGGGGTGGGCGCCGCGCTCGGTGTCGCCGGCGCCCTCTTCCAGGCCGTGACCCGCAACCCTCTGGGCAGTCCCGACGTCATCGGTCTCGGCGCCGGGGCAGGAGCCGGCGCGTCCGTGGCCGCACTCATCGCTCCGGGGGCCGTGCCCGTCCCCCTCGGCGCGCTCCTCGGCGCGGGGATCGCCATCGGGCTGGTCACCCTGTCCACCGGGACGGGACTGCGCCATCCGGGACGCATCATCGTGGCCGGTATCGGCGTGTCCGCCATGGCCCAGGCCTTCACCCACTTCGTCGTCGCCTTCATCGCCCGCGACGAGGCGACCTCCCTGGCCACCTACCTCAACGGCAGCCTCACAGCCCGCGACTGGGGACACGCAGGCATCATCTGGGGTGCGCTGCTGTTCTGCCTGCCCGTCCTGCTGTACCTGGCCGGTCCGGTCCGGCTCGGCGAGATGGGTGACGAGACCTCCCAGACCCTCGGCGCACCCGCCAGGACCACCCGTACGGTCGCCGTCCTCATGTCGGTCCTGCTCTCGGCCGCTGCCGTGAGTGTGGCCGGACCGATCTCGTTCGTGGCCCTGACCGCTCCGCAGATCGCCCGGCGCATGGCCGGTGCAGGAGGCCCCAGCCTGGTCCTGTCCGCTGCCGTCGGCGCCCTCCTGATCGTGTGCGCCGACCTGGTCGTCCAACGGGTACCCCTCGGTGAGGGGCTGCCCGTGGGCATCGTCACCATGGCCCTGGGAGGCATCTACCTGGGCCACCTGCTCATCCGTGAATGGCGAAAGGGAACCCTTTGAGCGCCCCCTCCAACGCCGTACTGGCCGCCCGGTCGCTGACGCTGGGCTACGGCGCCGACCCGGTCGTGCACGGGGTCGACCTCGAGATCGACCCCGGCGAGTTCACCGTCGTCGTCGGCCCCAACGGGTGCGGCAAATCGACCCTGCTCAAGGCACTGGGGAGGGTGAACCGACCCATGTCCGGGCAGGTGATGCTGCACGGCCGCGACCTGCGCACCCGACGCACCAAGGCGGTCGCCCGCGAGCTCGCCCTGCTGCCGCAGAGCCCCGTGGTGCCCGACGGGGTCACGGTGCGCTCCCTCGTCGAGCGGGGCCGGTTCGCCCACCACACGTTGCTGCGCCAATGGAGCCCCGAGGACGAGCAGGCCATCGCCGAAGCGCTCGACCTCACCGCCACCGCCGACCTGGCCGAAGTGCCGCTGGCCTCCCTCTCCGGCGGGCAGCGCCAACGCGCGTGGGTGGCGATGGTGCTGGCCCAGGACACCGGTGTGCTGCTGCTGGACGAGCCGACCACCTACCTCGACATCGCCCACCAGTACGACCTGTTGCAGCTCTTCGCGCGGCTGCACCGGCGCGGGCGCACGGTCGTCGCCGTGCTGCACGACCTGGCGCAGGCCGCCCGGTTCGCCACACGCCTGATCATGATGGACGGCGGCCGTGTGGTCGCCGACGGCGCCCCGCACGAGGTCGTCACCAGTGACCTCGTCGGTGAGGTCTTCGGTCTGGCCTGCGACGTCGTACCCGACCCGCGCACCGGTACCCCGCTGGTGATCCCGCACGAGGAGCCCGTCGCCGGCTGAGACCCCACATCCGGACGTACAGGTCACGGTGCTCTGGGTGGACCAGGTCCTCGGCATGCATCGGTGGACCGCTCCCACAGAGTGGCGTCCGTGCTGTGCCAACACGGCCTTGTGGCCGCACACGGGCATCGCGGGCCGGTCCTTCCGAGGTTTTCCGGTGTCACCCGTCGGCGGTCAGCCTCACGAGCGGGGCGCCCTCGTCGTCGAAGGCCACGTACACGGCGCCGTCCTGCGGGCCGACAGCCACGTCGCGCACCCTGAGACCCTCCTCGACCAACAGCTCCTCGGCCTCTTCGACCTCCCTGCCGTCGACGGTGAACCGGGCCAGGTACTGCTGTCCCAGGCCCGCCACCAGCAGGTCGCCGTCCCAGGACGGGAACTCCCCGCCCTCGTAGAAGGCCGCCCCGGCCGGCGGGAACCCGTCCGATCCGCACTCCCAGTGGTGCACCGGGGCCTCCACGTCCTCGCGCTCGAACGGGTCGTCACCCACGGGCACGTCGGTCCCGTACTCGCAGCCGGTGTGTGCGACCGGCCAACCGTGGTTCTGGCCGCCCTCGATCGTGCGCAGGGAGTCGCCCTCCTGCTCGCCGTGCTCGCTCAGCCAGATCCGGCCGGTTCCGGGCTGGACGGCGATGCCCTGCGCGTTCCGGTGTCCGTAGGTGAAGATCTCGTCTGTGACCTCGTCGTCGTCCACGAACGGGTTGTCCCCGGGTACCGAACCGTCGCGTTCCAGGCGCACCGTGGTGCCGAGTGTGTTCGAGGTGTCCTGCGCCGGGTGGTCGGCGAACTCCTTGCTTCCCCGGTCGCCGAGGGTCACGATGAGCTTGCCGTCGGCGTCGAAGGCCAGCACCGACCCGAAGTGCTCGCCGCTTGTGTCCGGCTCACCGGTGAAGAGCACCTCGAAGCCCCGCAGGCTGCCCTCGTCGGCGTCGAGCTGTCCGCGGCCCACGTGGGTGCTGGTGGTGCCCTCGCCGTCCCCGGCGGAGTAGGTGAGGTAGACCCACGGTTCCTCGGGATACTCCGGGTCGACCGCGACGTCGAGGAGGCCGCCCTGCCCCTCAGCGGTGACCTCGGGGGTCCCGCTGATCTGCGTGGTCCCACCGCTCTCGGTGTCCACCAGCGACAGGGCGCCGGTGACCTGGGTGACCAGCAGATCCCCGGAATCGGGCAGGAACGCCGTGCCCCAGGCCTGGCCCAGGTCGTCGACGACCGTCTCCACTCGGACCCCGGGCCCGTTCCCGCCCGTGCCCGAGATGTTGTCGGCGATGTCCGGGGCGCCGTCGGGGCCGTCACCACCCAGGACGAAGAACGCGGCCGCAACCACGACGGCCGACGCCGCTGCCACGGCTATTGCGATACGGGTCCTCGCGTTCAAACGGTTCTCCCGGAACAGGGGGCACGTCCTCCACCAACCCTGGACGGCGCGGTCGGGATCCGGAGGCAGCAACACGACCCCGGTCGCTGAGACCCGGCCGACACCACGGCCCGGAGGCGTGCTCCTCGGAACACCACGTTCCGAAGAACGAAAACTTCCGTTGACATCGTGAAAACCGCCCGTTTATCGTCGATTCACCTTAAAACTTCCGCTCAGCGGAACCCCTCAGCCACACCTTCCACACGACCCCCGCAATCCCCTACCGGCCCCCATGTCCACGGACGCACACAACGGTGAACGAGCGTGGTTGATGCTCTCTCTTCTTGACCGCGAGCGAAGCGTCGCTCCGGCCGACTACAACCGGTGGTTCATTCCACCGTCGGCGCTGGCCGTGCATCTGTCCATCGGCCAGGTGTACGCCTTCAGCGTCTTCCGCAACCCCCTGGTGGAACGTTTCGAGACCTCGCTGACGGCGATCGGGGTCATCTTCAGCATCGCCATCGTCATGCTGGGCCTCTCCGCCGCCTTCGGCGGCAAGTGGGTGGAGCGCAACGGTCCGCGCAAGGCGATGTTCTTCTCCGGGATCTTCTGGAGCGCAGGGTTCCTCGTCGGCGCCCTGGGCGTGGCCACCGGGCAACTCTGGCTCCTGTACCTCGGGTACGGGGTCCTGGGCGGCCTGGGCCTGGGGATCGGCTACATCTCCCCGGTCTCCACCCTCATCAAGTGGTTCCCCGACCGCCCCGGCATGGCCACGGGCATCGCCATCATGGGTTTCGGCGGCGGCGCACTCATCGCCTCGCCGCTCACCTCGGCACTGCTGGAGAACCTGGGTGAGACCCCCGCCGACGCCATCGCCCCCACGTTCCTGGTCCTGGGCGCGGGGTACTTCGCGGTCATGATGATGGGCGCCTTCACCGTGCGCGTGCCCCCGGAGGGCTGGACCCCGCAGGGCATGAGGGCCCCCAGGCCCCAACCCGACGGGGCGCCCGCCGCCGACGGCGTCACCGTGGAGACCGCCTTCACCACGCGGCAGTTCTGGCTGGTGTGGACCGTGCTCTTCTGCAACGTCACCGCCGGCATCGGGATCCTCGAACAGGCCGCACCGATGGTGCAGGAGTTCTTCGGCGACGTCGGACCCGCCGAAGCGGCCGGGTACGTCGGTTTCCTGTCGCTGTGCAACATGCTGGGCCGCCTCGTGTGGTCCTCGGCCTCGGACGCCCTCGGCCGCAAGCGCACCTACCTCGGCTACCTGGGGCTGGGCGGGCTGCTGTACCTGCTCATCGCGGTCGCCGGAACGAGCTCGGTGGTGCTGTTCGTGGCTCTGACCGGTGTGATCCTGTCCTTCTACGGGGGCGGGTTCTCGACCGCACCGGCCTACCTCAAGGACCTGTTCGGCACCCGCAACGTCGGCGCCATCCACGGACGCCTGCTCACCGCCTGGTCATTGGCGGGGATCGCAGGGCCGATGATCATCAACGTCATCGCCGACATCCAACTCGCCGCCGGACGCGAGGGCCCCGCCCTCTACGAGCTCTCGCTCCAGGTCATGGTCGGGGTGATGGCGGTCGGACTCCTCGCGAACACCCTGGTCCGCCCGCTGCCCGCGTCGGCTCTCCACAAGGACGGTACGAAGGAGGAGGTCGTCCATGACCGGGACTGAGACCAAGATCCGGTCGAAGATCGCCGCCGTGGTGCTCTGGGGGATCGTGCTCGTCGCCCTCGGGTACGGCGTCGTGCGGACGGCCGTCGACGCCGCCGCGCTCTTCGTCTCCTAGACCGCTCGACCAAGGACGGCCGCCCGTGCGCACGACGGGCGGCCGTCCTTCTCTCCTGCCGGGATCAGACCGCGAAGACCTGGGAATCGTCGGCGAAGGCCTTGAACTCCATCGCGTTGCCGGCCGGGTCGAACAGGAACATCGTCCACTGCTCACCCGGCTCGCCCTCGAACCGCACGTAGGGTTCGATGACGAACTCGGTGTCCGCAGCACGCAGGCGCTCGGCGAGCTTCTGGAACTCGGCGACGGTCAGGACGAGCCCGAAGTGCGGGACGGGCACGTCGTGGCCGTCCACGGGGTTGTGGATGCGGCGCTGCCCCTCGGGAGCCAGGTGGGTCACGAACTGGTGGCCCTCCAGATTCCAGTCGATCCAGGTGTCGGAGCTGCGCCCCTGGGAGAGACCGAGCACCTCACCGTAGAAACGCCGGGCGGCCGCGAGGTCGTCGACGGGAACGGCCAGGTGGAAACGGGGGATGGGTGAGTCCAGAACGGTCATGCCGACACCTTCCTGTGGAGGACCGAGAACGGTCGCACTCAATGTCCGAATGTTGACATTAGAGTGTCCGGAGGAGGTTCGACAAGAGTGGCAACAGACAACAGGCCGCTGGGCGGGGTCGGCCCGGCACGCCGCCGGGGGCTCGCCGACGAGGTCGCCGACAGCGTCCGCGCAGCGATCTTCGACGGGACCTACCCGCCCGGCACCCAGCTGCGCGAGACCGAACTGTCCTCCGCGCTCGAGGTCAGCCGCGGACCGGTCCGCGAGGCCCTCATGTGCCTGGAGGGCGAAGGGCTGCTGCGCAGCGGCTGGCACCGCGGCGCCGTGGTCGTCGAACTCTCCGGCGAGGACGTGGCCGAGATCGACAGCCTGCGCGGAACCCTCGAACACCTCGCCGTACGGCTCGCCGTCGAACGGGCGTCGGAGGAGGACCTCGACACCCTCGCACGTGTCGCCGACCGCATGCGCCGAGCCGAGGACGCCCACGAACTGGTGGCCCTCGACATCGCCTTCCACGATGCGGTCTACGCCGCAGGCGGCCACCGCCGCCTGCAGGAGGCCTGGCACACGATCCGCTCCCAGGTGCACCTGTTCCTCGTCAGCCGTATCGGCGTCAGCGTCGAGGACTACCTCGCGACCGTGCCCGGCGAACACCGCGACCTCGTCGAGGCCCTACGCGCACGCGATCCCGAGGCCGCGCTCCGTCTCTTCGCCGACCACCGCTCGCACGCCCTCCACGTGCTCACGGGACGGGACAGGGCCTGACCGCACCGGAGACCGTCCGAACCGGTCACACCACTCCCCGCTCCAGGGTGTCGAGCAACCGTCCGAAACCCTCCGGTGCCCGGAACGACCGCCGGGCCGAGGTCCGTACCGGGAGGTCCCCGGGGCTGCGCACGGAAAGGCCGAGGCCGGTGAGGCGCTCCACCAGGGCGTGGTCCTCCCCCGACCCGAGGTCGGGAAAGCCGCCTGCGTCGACGTACGCGGAGGCCCGGACCCCGAGGTTGGCACCGTGAACATGATCGTGCCCGTCCGCCACGGGGAACCGCAGTCCGAACCGTTCGGCCAGTCCCTCGGAGCGCAGTGACCAATCGGTCACCTCCACGGTCCCGGCCACGGCGTCGTGTCCGGCCTTCGCGTGCACGAGCTGGTCGGCGATCCACCGGACGGGAACGAGGGTGTCGGCGTCGGTCGAGGCCAACCAGACCGAGTCGGCCGGGACCCCGCCCGCCAGGGCCAGTGCGCGCCGCACGCCCACGTCCCGGGCCGCACCCACACCGCAATGGGGCACCTCCACCACGTGGGCGCCCAGGAGACGGGCTGCCGAGGCCGTTCCGTCCCGGCAGCCGTCGGCCACGACCACCACGTGGCGGTGCTCGGGAGGCACGGGCGCGTGCTCCAGGGCGCGGTGCACCGCAGAGAGGCAGGCCGCCACACATGCACTCTCGTCGTGGGCAGGGACGACCACCGCGACCGTCCGGATCACGGTGCCTCTCCGCGCGCCGTGCCCAGATGCCCGACCGTGAAGGCCTCCAGGAGGAAACCGTCCTCGATGTGGCGGCACGTACGCGACAGCCACGGTGTCCCGTCCAGGATCCGGTGGACGTCGTCACCGGTACGGACGTGCTCGGCGGCCTCGTGGCGCCAGTGCACGGCGATCACCGTCGCCCCCGGAGCCGAGGAGGACAGAGTGCGGTCCAGGACCCCGCGCAACTCGGTGTTGTCGAAGTAGTAGAGCACCTCCGACAGCACCACCAGGTCGAAGGTGCCCTCCGGCCAGTCCTCGGGCACCCGCCCCCGCACCACCCGTACGTGGTCGAGCCCGGACAGTTCACGCCGTGCCTGCGCGACCGCCCCGGGAGCGGAGTCCATGGACAGGATCCGGGAACACCGGGCCGCCAGCCCCCGGGTGAGCAGACCGATCGAGCATCCGGCTTCGAACGCCGACCCGTACCGCTCCTCAGGCAGGGCGGCCAGGGTGAGACCGCGTTTGCGGCGTTCGTACCAGCGGTCCCGGAAGTCCCACGGATCGGGCGAGCGTTCGTACATCCGGGTGAAGAGAGCAGGGTCCGTGCTCAACCGAACACCACCTCCTCACCACGCCCGAAGTGCTCGACCATCTCCGCGCCCAGTACGGCCTCGTCGCCCGGCAGATCACTCAACGGTGCGATCTGCGTGGTGAAGCACCCGATCGCGGCCGACTTCCGGGACAGGGCCCGTTCCGACAGTTCCACGCGGTACGCCCGGTCCCAGGGAACGGCCGCGGCGCCGGGCTCGGCCCAGTGCCACATCCACACCGGATACTGGAACAGCTGCACACCGCAGGCACGCGCGGCATCTGCCGCGGCCGATCCGGCGGCCATGTGGTCCGGGTGCAGGTCCCCCGCCCACGAGCTCACACACAGGTCGAACCCCGACAGGAGCCGGGACAGCCGCAGGGCAATCTCGGCCTCGGCGCCGCCGGCCTCGCCGTCGGGTACACCCAGCCGGATCACGTCGGTGTCGGGCACCCCGAGCTCGGCCAGGGCCGCGGAGCGCTCCTCCACGCGTCGCTGCACGAGCTCCTCGGGCGAGGTCGTGGGACTGCGCGGATGAGAACCCTCGCCGTCGGTCACGGCGACCACACGCACATGGACACCGCGCTCCGCCAGCATGGCGAGTGTCCCGCCGAAACCGAGGACCTCGTCGTCCGGGTGCGGGGCCACGACCGCGAGGGAGCGCACACCATCGAGGTCCAGGTCGGGGATGCGGGCCGTCCGCTCCCAGTCCAGCCACCGGTTCTCGTCCGTTCCCGGACCGTCGATCGGATGGGGTGGTTTCATGACCGGTCCCTCCCGTGTTCGTGTGCGGCCGACTCACCGAGACGCGCCAGATCGCGGTCCCCGTGGTGTTGGCGGATGTAGACGGACAGGTCCTGCGCGGCCCGGGTGTAGGCCGGGTCCGAGGCGAGGGGTCCCGCTCCCAGGGCCTCGGCGCAGTGCTGCAGAACCGAGGTGCAGGACGAGACCACCGCCGAGCGGACCAGGAGGGCACGCTCGGCGGCCCTGCCCTCGGCGTCGTCCGGGTCCTCGTCGATCTCCCGTGCTGCCCGCCGCAGTACGTCCTCGGCGCAGCGGAGGTCACGGACGACCGCGCCGAAATGGGCCAGTGTGTGCGGGTCGGTCCCTTGTCGGCGTGCCTTCGCCGCGAGGGGTTCGGCCACCGCGAGGGCGCCCCCGTACCAGCAGGCCGCCACGCCGGCCCCGCCGTGGTGGAAACCGGGGCGGTCCGTGTACGCGTTCGGTGCACCGACCCGGACCGCGCGGACGTTCCTGAAGTCCACGGTGCAGGTCTCGCTGTCGGACATGCCTGCTGCGGCCCACGTCCCGGGGTCAGCGATGGTGTGCTTGTTCTCGATCGTGAACAGGAGGCGTTCACCCGAGTCGGGTTCTGCGCTCACCAAGGCGCGTGTACAGGTCCGGGCTCCCGAACAGAACGGCTTGCTGCCCTCGAGGACCCATCCGGTGTCGAGTGGGCGGGCGCGCAGCCGGTACCCGGGTGGATGCGCGGCCCAGACGCCCCAGACCGCGCTCCGGGAAGGCGGGGGGTCGCCGAGTTCGGCCAGGATGGCCAGCGCATCGACGTGGCCCTCGGCCAACCGTGCCAAGGACAGGTCCTCGGTCCCCAGGCGGATCAGGGTCTGCCACCTGAGCCAGGTGTCGCCGCTCCCCGGGAGCGGGATATCGAGGCCCCCGCTCTCTATCTCCCGCAGGAGCGCCCGTGTCGCCGGGGACGTATTCTGTCCGTTCTCGTACCGGTGAGCGGAAGAGCCGGTACCCGCGGCGTTCCGCACGCGTGTTCGTGCTGTTCCGACCGTGCTCATGTGCACCCCCGTGCAGCAGCGGTGTGACCCTGCGCTGCCCCGGCGGGACGAGCACCAAACAGGAGCAGGGCCTCTGCCCGGCATGCCGTGCAGAGGCCCGTACTGTTCAGGGGCGTTCCTCCCGTTCTCCGGGAGCCTCGTGAACCCTGTCGGCCCCAACGGGGTGGGTGGCCAGGCCGTGGAGCCGGGTGTCGGGGCCCGGGAAGCGTGTACCAGCCGTGCGAACGCGTGTTCACCGGTCAGCTGGTACCGCTCCATGAGGATGCCGGTCGCCTCACAGCTCCGCGACCGCGGAGCTCCCGGCCGTTCGGTGAGCAGACGTCGGGGGCGGCCCGGTTCTCCCCCGGAAACCGGGCCGCCCCCGTGAGGGACACCCGCCCCGGCGTTGCCGGGATCCCTCGGGAGCTCGGGTGGCCCGACGGGAATGGACTTCCGCGGTCACCCGAGCAGGCTCACCCGCTCCCTGCACAGCACCCGCCCCTCTGAAACAGACCGGCCCCGTCGGAACGTCGAGGGCCGTGCGGCCGCCCCCGCGGGGTCGGGACGGCGTGTACGAACACCCATCGGCAGCGGCTCGTTCCTGACCGGCCGGGAGAACGTCCCCGTGTGAATCGGGGACCGGGTGGAGAAAGGAACCGGAACCCGACAAGGCGTGTGTCGGGTGAGGTGATCTCGCTCCTCAGTGCTTACGGTGGGAAAACCGTGTCCAGTCACTGTCCGGGCGCGACGAGGAACTCCCTTGTTCGGCCACCGGTTCTTTTGTCGATCCGATGTTCTTCCTGCGCACGGGGGTAGAAAGTTGGTTCATGGGTTCAGGGGGGATGTGGTGTCGATAAGAACCCTCTTCCCTTTTTTCGGGGTTCCTACAGCATCAGACTATTTCTGCCCATGGGGTGAAGAGACGGTCGCCTGGCCGGAATCGGACAAAGGAATATCGATATGACCCTTTGTGTGGCATATGCCCCATGGCTTTTCATGAACGGGCACGCATCCCAACGATTCGAAAGGGAATCCCCCATGGCCGACATCCTCCATTCGGGGCCCGACAGGCGCAGCCTCCTGCGTGGAGCCGCCCTCGCCTCGGGTGCCATCGCCCTGGGCGGAGGTTTCACCGCGATGGCCGCCACGAGCGCTTCCGCCGAAACCTCCGGAACGAGCTCGGCAGTCCGTGCGGCACAGCCTTACCTGTACTGGCGAGGCGCATGGAACGCACGCCCGCCGAGCAGCCCCGTCCAGGTTCTGGCCTCGGCCCCGAACTACATCGTGGTTCACCACACCGCGACGCCCAACAGCACCGACTACTCACTCGACCATGCCCTGAGGCTGTCCCAGTCGATCCAGAACTACCACATGGACACCCAGGGCTGGATCGACACCGGCCAGCAGCTGACCATCAGCCGTGGTGGCCACGTCATGGAGGGCCGCGACCGCACGGGCGAAGCCATCCAGGCGGGCCAGCACGTCGTGGGAGCCCATGTGGCCAACTACAACAGCAGCGCCATCGGTATCGAGAACGAGGGCCTCTACACGAGCGCGAGCCCGACGCAGGCCCTCAGCGACTCCCTGGTGACGACCATGGCGTGGCTGTGCGGGGCTTACGGGCTCAACCCGCAGAACGCGATCGTGGGCCACCGTGACTTCAACGCCACCGCCTGTCCCGGTGACGTGCTGTACAGCATGCTCCCCGAGCTGCGTAACAGGGTCGCCCGGACGATGGAGGTCTACGGATTCTCCACCGGCGAGCGCAGGAGCGTCCCGGCGGAGGACCGCCCGACCTACCCGTCCGTACCCGAGAACGAACCGGAGCGCGAGTTCTACCACGGTCCCGCCCGGGGCCCGGACGACTTCACCCGCTAGGAAGTCCCGTCCTCAGGTGGGGCTCAAGGGTCACCCCGGACACGGGGCGGCCCACGCTTCCTTCGGCCGGGCCGCGGACCGTGACCGCCGTGGCCCGGCCGGCCCGGGCGTCCCGGGTTCTGCACCGGTCCCGTGCGGGCCGACCGGGCACGCGGCGCACGACCCCGGAAACAAGAACGGCCAGGTGTTCGAAGAACTTCGAGAGCCAGGGTGGAGACACCCGGGGTTACAGAGGCTTTGTGAACCGCGTGCCTGAAGCGGTGTATCCGCGACTTGTGTAGAAGGTGTGCGCCTCGGTTCGCCGGTTTCCGGAGTTCAGTTGAGCCCGGCCCGCGCCCTTGGCCATGGCCCACTGTTCGAACATGGTGCACAGAGCTGTTCCGACGCCTCGCCCCCGTGCTCGCCCGGCGGTGACCAGAGCGATGAGCTGCGCGGCTGGAGCGTCGTCCTCCACGGGAAACAGCAGATGGCCGGCAGCGAAGCCGATCAGCTCTCCGGTTGCATCCTCGACGACCCAGAGCTCATAGGTGGGGTCACCAGCGAGACGTTCGAGGCGGTTCCGCACTTGCATGGCCGTCGCGGGGTGCGACAGATCTGCAAAGAGCGGCACGAGTTGGCCTGCATCTGTGGGATGAGCGCTCCGGACCGACAGTTGGGGTGACATCCTCAGAACCCTAGTTCTGGGGGACGGCCGTCAGTTCTCGCCCGCCACGGCCTTTGGCCGGAAGTGTCCGGTAACGCTGGAGCCCGTCACCCGGGACGGACGTATCCTCGCTACCGGGCGGGCTCGGGATCTGCGCACGTCATCAGCCGAGCCCTGCGACCGGACGAGGCCTCGCGGGTCGACACGGTCCTCGGGAAGGTGCGCGTGAACGCGGGGCTGAGGCGCACCTGATCGGCCCCACTCTCCCCGGGGTGGCCTATGTGCTGCTGGAGACCTCACAACCTCCCGCCCGGGTACGGGCCGCGTTCGTCTCTGATGACGACATCGCCGCCATGGCAGGAAGCTACGCGGTGGGCTCCTCGGGATCCGTGGATGAGGAGGTTTCCTGATGCTGCTCGTACCGATGGTCGCGGAACCAGAAGAGCCCGATCCCCGAAAAAGCCAGTGCCATGAACAGGTGCCACACCAAGTCCATCGAGGGCCCGACCAGGAAAAACCGGGTGATGCCCCATCCCGCCCACAGCAGGCCAAGAACCAGGTTCATCCAGCCCGCGTAATAGCTGTTCAACGGTGTCCTTCATCCGGACCGGAGGTTCTGTGATGCCCATGTCCACTGGCAGGAGCACCCGGTCCGAGCGGCTTGCACAACCCCTGCCCTACGAGTAGGAGCACACGGGTCGAGTGGTGCGCGCAACCCCCCAGAAGTATCGGGCGGACGTCTGCGTGGTGGTAGGCCCGGCGAGCGTCCCCCTTCTCGACCCCCGGAACACGGGTAACACCTTCGCCGGTGGGGCCGGGGGAGAGGGGCGCCGGGGGAGAGGGGCGCCGGGGAACTCGAGCGCAACGGTGCGGACGGGGACGCCTCAC
This sequence comes from Nocardiopsis kunsanensis DSM 44524, assembly GCF_000340965.1. Taxonomy (GTDB): domain Bacteria; phylum Actinomycetota; class Actinomycetes; order Streptosporangiales; family Streptosporangiaceae; genus Nocardiopsis; species Nocardiopsis kunsanensis. The sequence continues at coordinate 25,659 of NZ_ANAY01000028.1, read as the reverse complement.
CGACCGATCGCCACTGCGCCCGGGGCTCGCCCATGGGGCGCGTGCGTGGCACGCCGCCGGGCGAACGGCCCCGGAAACACGAACGGCCAGGTGTTCGAAGAACCTCGAACGACCTGGCCTTGCGTCTGTCTGGAGCGGATGACGGGAATCGAACCCGCGTTATCAGCTTGGGAAGCTGAAGTTCTACCATTGAACTACATCCGCGTCGTCGTGCCGGGTGCGTGGCCCCGGTCGGCAACAGGACTCATCCTAGCCCACGTTCGGCCCCCGTCGGCAACTCGGTCCGCCGGTCCGAGTCGCGCCGGCTCGTGCGGGGCGATGGGAACCTGCCCGCACCGGGGCGGAAGAGCGGTGCGTCGACCGAGGTCGTCCGGGGTGTCGGCACAGCGGTAAGTTCGGAGCGTGCTGCTCTCCGATCGTGATCTCAGGTTCGAAATCGATTCCGGCCGGGTCAAGCTCGACCCCTTCGATCCCGGCCTCGTCCAACCCTCCAGTATCGATGTCCGGCTGGACCGCTTCTTCCGGGTCTTCGAGAACCACAAGTACCCCCACATCGACCCGTCGGCCGAACAGCCGGACCTGACGCGGTTGGTGGAGACGGACGGGAAGGAATCGTTCATACTCCACCCGGGTGAATTCGTGCTGGCTTCGACCTACGAGATGGTCTCGTTGCCCGACGACATCGCCAGCCGCCTGGAAGGCAAGAGCTCCCTCGGGCGCCTGGGGCTGCTCACACACTCCACGGCCGGTTTCATCGATCCCGGCTTCTCCGGCCACGTGACGCTGGAGCTGTCGAACGTGGCGACGCTGCCGATCAAGCTCTACCCAGGCATGAAGATCGGACAGCTGTGCATGTTCCGGCTCTCCTCACCGGCCGAACACCCCTACGGGTCGGCGGTCTACGGCTCTCGCTACCAGGGACAACGGGGGCCCACACCTTCGCGTGCACACCAGAACTTCATCCGGACCCGTATCGAAACCGAAGACTGACCTGCGTGCCTTCACGGCTCACCGTGTTTACGGTACGGTCATAGACCGCCACATACTGTCCTCATATCTCCTCTATGCATGATTGTTACGCATATCACCGTAAAAACGGGAGTGGCGTAAATCACGATCGGGCGCCTTGTGGGATCCACAACCGCCGCTGTAGGTCGGAGTACGGCTTTTATCTCAGTTAAACCTGTTATCTCCTGGTGACATACCTCCTGAACTGTGCGTTCACAAATCGGTAAGGTGGCGCTCCGACGTGAACCGGGTAGCAGGCCCTGCCTTGGCTGGTGCGCACAGGGGGCTCTGCGTAGGCCTGCTGCCCTCGGTATCCGCGGGTCCGACGTAGGGAGTGAACACAGGCTCCGTGCGTGCCTCGCGGTCGGGACAGCCCCATAGAGGAGACCGTGCCAGCAGTACGCGCAGACAACTTGTACAAGGTGTTCGGGAAGCAGTCGAGATCTGCCGTCGAGCGACTCTCCGACGGCAGCCACCGTGACACCATCACAGATCTCGACGTGACCGCAGCCGTCATCGACGTGTCCTTCGAGGTCGAAGCCGGAGAGACCTTCGTCGTCATGGGCCTCTCCGGATCGGGGAAATCGACCCTGATCCGGATGCTCAACGGCCTCCTGGAACCCACCGCGGGCACCGTGGAGGTCGACGGCGTCGACATCACCTCCCTGAGCAAGAAGCACCTGTTGAACCTGCGGGGCGAGAAGGTCAGCATGGTCTTCCAGCACTTCGCCCTGCTCCCGCACCGCACGGTGCTGGAGAACGCCGCCTACGGCCTGGAACTGCGCGGCCTCCCCAAACAGGAGCGCGAGACCAGGGCGATGCGCAATCTCGAGATGGTCGGCCTGGAGGGCTGGGAGCACAAGCTCCCGCACCAGCTGTCCGGCGGTATGCAGCAGCGTGTGGGCCTGGCCCGCGCACTCGCCGCCGACACCGACATCATCCTCATGGACGAGGCCTTCAGCGCCCTCGACCCGTTGATCCGTCGGGACATGCAGACCCAGCTCCTGGAGCTGCAGAAGCAGCTGGGCAAGACGATCATCTTCATCACGCACGACCTGAACGAGGCCATGCGCCTCGGTGACCGGATCTGTGTGCTGAAGGACGGTCGTGTCTCCCAGATCGGAACGGCCGAGGAGATCCTGAACAAGCCGGCCAACGAGTACGTGACCCGCTTCATCGAGGACGTGGACCGTACCCGTGTGCTGACCGCCGCTTCGGCCATCGACGCCGACGCGGCCGCCGACCCCGAAGCGCGCCAGGTCGACGCCGCCACCCCGATCGCAGAACTGTACGACGACATGAGCACGGCCGATCAGCTCCGTGTCGTGTCCGAGGAGGGCGAGGTCCTGGGCATGGTGTCCCGTGGTTCCGTTCTTGCCGCCCTCGCACCCGGGAAGGAGGACCAGGGATGAGTCAGGTCGCTTTCCCGCCCGAGATCCCGATCGGCGACTGGTTCGAGGCCGGTAACGCGTGGCTCAAGGCCAACTTCGGCATCGTCTTCGACGCCATCGGTGCTTTTGTACGCTGGGCCGTCGAAGTACTGTCCGGTTTCTTCATGGAACCGGCCGCCGGCCAGCTGGCCTTCATCGCCGCTCTGCTCATCGCCGCGCCCCTGGTCCGTTCGGCCAAGCGGTTGCCGTTGGCGATCATCGTCGGCGTGGTCTCGTTGCTCTACATCCTGCACATGCAGTTCGAGCTCGGGAACACCATCATCAACAGCATGCCGCCCTTCCTGTTCCTGTGGGCGGTCAACCTGTTCGACGCCGGGGTCGTCGACGCCTACTTCTGCATCTCACTGCTCTTCCTGATCGCGGTGACGGTTCTCGGTGCGTTGCACAAGAGCACCCGGATCCGCACTGCGGTGATCTCCGGCGGCTGGCTGGTCGCGGTCCTCCTGGGCTGGCTCGTCCTGCCCATGGTCGTCACCACCCCCATGTCGCTGCTGACGATCCTGCTGCTGAGCCTGCTCGCCCTGGTGGTGGCCGGATGGCGTATGGGTCTGTTCGCGGTCCTGACACTGACCCTGGTCGCCTCGGTGGGCCAGTGGGACAACGCGATGGACACCCTCGGCCTGGTCCTGGTGGCCAGCGCCATCGCCGTCGTCATCGCGATCCCCATCGGTGTTCTGGCGGCCTACAACAACACGGTCAGCAAGATCGTGAAGCCGGTCCTGGACCTCATGCAGACCCTGCCGGCGTTCGTGTACCTGATCCCCGCGATCTTCTTCTTCTCCATCGGCGCGGTCCCCGGCGTCGTCGCCACCATCGTCTTCGCGATGCCCCCCGGTGTGCGCCTCACGGAACTGGGCATCCGCCAGATCGACAAGGAACTGGTCGAGGCGGGCGAGGCCTTCGGTGCCTCCAGCCGCAAGATCCTCACCGGTATCCAGCTGCCGCTGGCCCTGCCGACGATCATGGCCGGCGTCAACCAGGTCATCATGCTCAGTCTGTCCATGGTCGTCATCGCCGGCATGGTCGGCGCCGGCGGTCTGGGCAGCGACGTCTACCAGGGCATCACCCGCAACGACGGTGCGCTGGGCTTCGAGGCCGGTATCGCCGTGGTGATCCTGGCGATCTTCCTCGACCGGCTGACCGCGGCCGTCACCAAGAACGGACCGAAGTCCGCTGCGGTCTGACCCGGCCGCACACAGCCACAACCCCGCACAATCACAAAATTCCCCGAGGGAAGGAACCCGTATGTACAGCCGTAAGCGAATGACCGGGCTGGCTGCCGCCGGCATGAGCGGTGCCCTGCTGCTCACCGCGTGTGGCGGTGGTGACGGCCAGGACCTGACCGGCGACAACGGTGGCGCCGGGGAGGACGCCAAGGAGATCGAGATCGCGCTGATCGCCTGGGAAGAAGGCATCGCGGTCACCCACATGTGGGAGGCGATCCTGGAGGAGAAGGGTTACGACGTCACCCTCACCGAGGTGGACGTCGCTCCGGCCTTCCAGGGCATCGCGAACGGCGACGTCGACCTGTTCCTCGACACCTGGCTCCCCACCACTCACGAGGAGTACTGGAACGACTACGGGGACGACCTCGAGGACCTGGGTTCCTGGTACGACAATGCGACCCTGACGTTGACGGTCCCCGCGTACATGGAGGACGTCAACGAGATCGGTGACCTGGCCGACCACGCCGACGAGCTCGACAACCGGATCGTCGGTATCGACCCGGGCGCCGGTCTGACCGCCCAGACCGAGAACGAGGCCATGCCGGGCTACGGCCTGGACGAGGACTTCGAGCTGGTCACCTCCTCCGGTGCGGCCATGCAGGCCGAGCTGGCCTCGGCGATCTCCGAGGAGGAGCCGATCGTGGTCACGCTGTGGCGTCCGCACCCGGCCTACGCCGAGCACGACCTGAAGGACCTCGAGGACCCCGAGGGCCACATGGGTGAGACCGAGAGCCTCCACTCCATGGGCCGTACCGGCTTCTCCGAGGACTACCCGTCTCTGTCCGGCTGGATCGAGGACTGGGAGATGAGCGACGAGGAGCTCTCCGCGCTCGAGGTCCTCACCCTTGAGGAGTACGAGGACGAGCCGACGGAGGGCGCTCGGGTCTGGCTGAGCGAGAACCCCGAGTTCCTGGAGCGCACCATGGGCGAGGACGCCGAGGGCCTGGAGTTCTGATCCCGGTCCGGCGCAGCCCGTTTCCTTGAGGCCCGGTTCCCCCTGAACGCCGACTGCGGCTGTCGAGCGCAACGGTCTAGGGGGAACCGGGTCTTCCTGTGCACAGGTGTTTCAGTGACCCCCCGATCACCGAGTCCCTTGAGAAGAAGGAATCTCACGATGTTCAGCCATGAGCGCATGCTCGGGTTGGCCGCAGCCGGTATGAGCAGTGTCCTGCTGCTCACGGCGTGTGGCGGTGACGGCCAGAACCCCACCAGTGACACCGAGGAGGCTGCTGAGGATCCCAAGGAGATCGAGCTGGCGGTGGTGGCCTGGGAGGAAGCCCTCATGGTCACCGCGATGTGGGAAGTGATCCTGGAGGAGAAGGGCTACGAAGTCGAGGTCACCGAGATGGACCCCGCACCGGTCTTCCAGAGTTTGGAGAACGGGGAAGCGGACGCCTACCTCGACGCCTGGCTTCCCAACACCCACGGGGAGTACTGGGACGAGTACGGGGACGACCTCGAGGACCTGGGCGTCTGGTACGACAACGCGGTCCTGACGTTGACGGTGCCCGGGTACATGGAGGACGTCGACGAGATCGGTGACCTGCCCGGCCATGCCGATGAGCTCGGCAACCGGATCGTCGGTATCGACCCGGGTGCCGGCCTGACCGCGCAGACCGAGAACGAGGCCATGCCGGGCTACGGCCTGGACGAACACTTCGAACTGGTCACCTCCTCCGACGCCCGGATGCAGGAGGAGCTGGAATCCGCGGTCACCAGGCAGGAACCGATCGTGGTGACCCTGTGGAGACCGCACCAGGCCTACGCCCAGCACGACCTGAAGGACCTCGAGGATCCCCAAGGCCTCATGGGTGAGCCCGAGACTCTGCACGCGGTGGGACGTGACGGTTTCACCGAGGAGTATCCGGTCCTGTCCGGCTGGCTCGAGAACTGGCAGATGAGTGACGAGGAGCTCGCCGAGCTCGCGGTCTTCGCCCTGGACGGGTACGAGGACGCCCCGAAGGAGGGCGCCCGCGTCTGGCTGGGCGCCAACCCCCAGTTCCTGGAGCGCACCCTGGGCGCGGACGCCGCAGGGCTGATGTTCTGATCCCGGCTCTGCGCGTGCGGTCGCTGAACCGGGCTCTCGCCATATGAGCGCGGGCCGCTTCCCGGACGGGAAGCGGCCCGCGTCGTCGTGTCAGGGGCGGCCGGTTCAGATGCCGTAGTAACGCCCTTGGGCGCCGCCCTCCTGACCGGGATCGATCCGTGCGCGCCGTGCGTCGCGTCGGGGCAGCATGTAGGCCGACGCCAGGCCGCCGATGAAGCCGAACAGGTGGGCCTGCCAGGAGACACCGGGGTACTGGGGCAGCACACCCCAGATCATCGTTCCGTAGAAGAGGACCACGCAGATCATGATGACGATGTCGACGGTCTTGCGTTCGATGACGCCGCGTAGGACCGTGTAGCCGAAGTAGCCGAAGACGAGGCCGCTGGCACCGACGGTCAGGCTGTGGGGGGTGCTGAACAGCCACACGCCCACGCCGCTCACCAGGACGATCACGAGCGAGGTGAGCAGGAACCTGCCCAGTCCGCTGAAAGCGACGAGTGAGCCCAGGACCAGGAACGGCAGTGAGTTGCCGAGCAGGTGCTCCAGGTTTCCGTGCATGAACGGCGCGGTGAGCACGGTCCAGGGCGAGTCGAGGTTCCAGGCACGCAGGCCGAAGGCGCGGTCTAGTTGGCCGAACATCAGGAAGCTGTCGATCAGCTCGAAGACCCACATGGCGGCGAGCATGCCGGCCACGGTCACGATGGCGGTGATTCTGGACTCCTTCACGCCATCGAGGGTAGAACACGCGGCTCCGGTCGAGCATGCGCATGTGGTGTGTGTGACGCAATGGGCTGAGATGACAGGAAAAGCCCGATATGGGTGTTTCAGTGCTGGGTGAGGGAGCGGTCCCGTGGAGGGATCCCTGCGGCGGCCATGAACATCTCGACGCGACCCGGGTCGGTCATGCCGGTCAGTGGCAGGTAGGAACGTGCGGTGCGCCGGTTGTGCAGCGAGGGGAAACGCATGGGCCGTCCGGTGTTGTCGCGCAGGCCGAGGGAGCGGGTGCGCCCGGGGAGCACGTGGTAGGAGCCGATCTCCTCGAGGACCACGCTGACGCTGTAGTGGCCGAGGGTGTAACGGAACTCCTCGGTGTCGAACTCCATGACGGGCGCCTGGATGCGGTGGCCGTGCACGATCAGTGCGGCGCCGAGGAGGGCGAGCAGGAGGCCGAGGACGATGTTCGCCCAGTGCGCCGGGTCGAGGACGACGGTGAGCACCGCGAGCACGAACAGAGTGTAACCGGACCACAGCTCCACGTGTTTGCGGCCTGCGGGGCAGGCCATGCGGACTGTCTCGGGCACGACGCGAACCTCTCTCGGTGGGCGCTGCGCTGAGTGGGGGCGGCAGCGGGGGTGGTCCTGCGCGTCGATCCTAACGGCTCGGGTCGGGTGGCATTCCTGGTTTCGGTCATCCCGGGGGCTCGTTTGCGGACACGCTCTGTGATCTTTTGTCGCACTTAATTCCTTTTGTCTGTTTTGTGGGAAACCCAGAGATAGATGGGATGATTGAGTGGTCAGATCTGCCGATGATGTGTCAGGTTCGGCGTGAGGCGATGTGTGGGTGACTAAAATTACCTTATGCGTGTTTTGTCTCTTATGCCTGCTTCTCTCTGCGTCACTATTCGGCTTTTCTCCGTGAAAAAAAGGCCGAGGAGAAAGGTAAGCACTGTTGACGCAAGGATCGTCGGGTGCATTTCTCTGCGGTGGCCGAATCCAGGGCGCGGATGTGGCTGTATCTCTGGTGGTCTGCGGAAACGCCGCTGTTTCGGCCCTGGGGATCCCATGTTCGCTGTCGGGGGCCGATGGGCGCGAGCGGGTTGCGGATGTGTCACGAATCCGGCATTGGGGCTATACATACATTTCGCTGAATGGTGTCGTGTGCGACTAATCGCCTAAGTTCGGCGAGTGTGCAGAAGTGTGCCTCGCCGCGAGAACGGGTCGTTTCACGGATCAAAGGTGTCATCAATGCACAAACGCAGGAAAACGCTGGCTCTGGCCGCGGCCGCGACATCAGTGGCGATGCTCGCGAGCGGCTGCTCCGGTGAGGGTGGCGGCGACAGCGGACCGGACAGGCCACGTGGGTGATCAACAGCCTCCCGTCCGCCTGGCAGGCCGTCAGCATTGCCGGCGGCAGTGTCTATGTCGTCCAGATGCTCTCCGGGGTGCTGCCCTACACCGGCCAGTGGAACCCCGAGGGCGAGTACGAATACAACATGGACGTGCTCGCCGAGGAGCCCGAGCTCGTCAACGACGACCCCGACGAGGGCCCCTTCGAGTGGAAGTTCACCTTCGACGAGGACGCCGTGTGGAGCGACGGCACCCCGATGAGCGGGGAGGACCTGAGGGCCACCTGGATGATGTCGGCCTCGCCGGACGAGGGTTACTGCGAGGGTTGCGACTCCCGAGGCACCATGAGCGCCGACAAGATCGAGGAGATCGAGACCGACGGCCAGACCGCCACCATCCGCCTCAAGGAGGGGCTGGCCGACCCCGAGTGGGAAAGTGTCTTCGACGCCCACAGCGTCGCCGGCGGTTTCCTGCCCGCGCACCTGGCCGAGGAGAACGGGTGGGACATCGACGACCCGGCTCAGCTCGGTGAGTACTACGAGTGGCTGCACAGCACCATGCCCGAGTGGTCGGGCGGCCCGTACCAGATCGTCGAGGGAGACCTGAACACTGAGGTCATCAAGGAGCCCAACCCCGAGTGGTGGGGTGACGAGCCAGGCCTCGACCGCATCCGGATGCCGTTCAACGACGACGAGGGCACCTTCTACAACGCCTTCGTCAACGACGAGATCGACGGCGCCAACCCCGCGGACTACAACGAGGACGTCTTCACCCAACTCGAGGGTGTGGACAACGCGAACATGGGCATCGACGAGGGCTCGACCTGGGAGCACCTGTCCTTCAACCTGGAAGTCGAGGCGCTCCAGGACGTCGAACTGCGCCGGGCGATCTTCACCGCGATCGACCGCGACGACATCGCCAGCCGCAACTACGAGGCCGGCTACCCCGAGTACGAGCTGAAGAACAACCACATCTTCGGCAACGACAGCGAGTACTTCGTCGACCATTACGAGGACGAGACCCAGGGCACCGGTGACATCGACGCCGCCACCGAGATCCTCGAGGACGCCGGTTACGAGATCGAGGGCGACCAGCTCACCCTCGACGGCGAGGAGGTCGGCCCCTTCAGCCTGCGCAGCACCGACTCCAGCGTGCGCAACACCTCGGTCCAGCTGATCCAGCAGAAGCTCGCCGAGATCGGTATCACCGCCAACATCGACATGACCGATGACCTGGGCACCATGACCGCCGAGGCCGACTACGACATCGTGCAGTTCGGCTGGTCCGGTTCCCCCTGGTTCGCCACCAACCCGGAACAGTTCTGGCACTCCGAGAGCGGCAGCAACTTCGGCGGCTACGCCAACGACGAGGTCGACGAGCTCACCGAGGCGGTCACCAACGCCTCGAGCCTCGATGAGGCTGCCGACAAGGCCAACCAGGCCATGGAAGTCCTCGTCCCCGAGGCCTACGTGATGCCGCTCATGGCCGATCCGAACTACTTCTTCGCCGACGAGCGGCTGGAGAACGTGCACGACAACCTGAACTCCAGCTACCGCGCCACTTACAACATCGGTGAGTGGACCCTGGCCGACCAGTAGGCACCGGCCCGTCAGGGCCCACTCGGCCCGGCCCAGGAACACCCCCGCCCGGGCCGGGCCGGTCCTCGTCATCCTCGAAGGATCACACCCATGCTCGTTTACACGATGCGGCGGCTGGTGGGCGCGATACCCGTCCTGGTCCTCGCATCCATCCTCACGTTCGTGATGGTCGACATCTCCGGAGACCCACTCCTCGAGCTACGGACGGCGACCCCGCCCCCGCCCGAGGCAGTCATCGAGCAGGAGGCCGAACGCCTCTACCTGGACCGCTCGATGCCCGAGCGCTACTGGCTCTGGGTCACCGGGATCGGCGGCGAAGGCAACATCGGCCTGCTGCAGGGGGAGTTCGGCCCCTCCACCCAGGGGCAGCAGTACGAGATCGGACCGGAGATCGCCGAACGGCTGTGGACCACGCTCCGCCTGGTCGGCATCGCGATGCTGCTCGCGCTGGGCCTGGCCATCATCGCCGGTGCAGTGAGCGCCATGCGCCAGTACTCCAAGCTCGACTACACACTGACCTTCGTCGGTTTCCTGTGCCTGGCCATGCCGACCTTCTGGCTCGCCGGGATCGTCCAGGCCTCCGGCGTGGAGATCAATCAGCTCATCGGCGAGAACCTCTTCAAAACCATCGGCGACGGGCGCTACGGCGCCGAGGGCGCACCACCCTGGGACCAGTTCGTCAACGCGTTCGCCCACATGGCCCTACCGACCCTGGTGCTGATGCTGACCAGCTTCGCCTCCTGGAGCCGGTACCAGCGCACGTCGATGTTGGAGGTCCTCAACAGCGACTACGTCCGCCTGGCCCGGGCCAAAGGGCTGCGCGACAAGGTGGTGATCCGCCGCCACGCGCTGCGTACCGCCCTGATCCCCCTGACGACCGTGTTCGCGTTGGGTGTCGCCGGCATCATCGACGGCACGATCCTCACCGAGACGGTCTTCCAGTGGCGGGGTCTCGGAGACTTCTTCATCACCGCCGTGGAGAACAACGACTCCTACGCGCTGATGGGATGGCTGCTGCTGAGCGGCTTCATGGTCATCCTGGCCAACCTCATCGCCGACCTGCTGTACGGCGTGCTCGACCCGAGGATCCGCTATGAGTAACGGCACGCCCACCACCGCCCCCGGCAGGACCGCGCAGCGGTCGGCGGCCGACCGCACCCAGCTGCAGACCATCGTCCGACGGTTCGTCCGGCACCGGCCGGCGATGATCAGCCTGTTCGTGCTGATCGTCATCGCCGCCTTCGCCTTCATCGGACCCTTCTTCTGGATGTGGGACCACAGGGTCTCCTCGGAGATCCTCAGCAACCAGCCCCCGGACTCCACGCACCCGCTCGGCACTTCCTCGGCCGGTCACGACGTGCTCGGCCAGCTCATGCGAGGCGCCCAACAGACCCTCAAGGTCGCGCTGACCGTCTCACTGTGCGCCACCGCGTTCGGTTCCCTGTGGGGTGCCACGGCCGGTTACTACGGCGGCCGGACCGACGCGATGATGATGCGGATCGTGGACGTGTTCCTCATCGTCCCGCCGCTGGTCGCGGTCGCGGCGCTGGCGGGCAACACCAAGGGCGGCACCACCTGGTCCACCATCGCGATCATCATCGCCCTGTTCTCGTGGGCACAGATCGCCCGTGTGGTCCGTGGTGTGGTCCTGTCCCTGCGGGAACAGGAATTCATCGAGGCGGCCAAGGCCTCCGGAGCTTCCGCCCCGTGGATCATCCTCCGCCACCTGCTGCCCAACGCGGCGGGGCCGATCATCGTCGCGGCGACCCTGCTCGTGGCGATCGCGATCCTCATGGAGGCGGGCCTGTCCTTCCTCCAGTTCGGGATCCAGCTGCCCGACATCTCGCTCGGCCAGCTGATCGGCGAGGCCCGCACGGCGGTCTCAACCCGACCGTGGACCTTCTACCCGCCGGGTGTGCTGCTGGTGCTGATCTGCCTGACGATCAACTTCATCGGTGACGGCCTGCGGGACGCGCTCGATCCGAAACAGACGATGGTGCGGCGATGACGACTGAGAACATGAGCAACGCAGAGACGGACGTGTCCTCGCACGGCGACACGGTCCTGGAGGTCGACGCGCTCAACGTCACCTTCCCCTCCGAGGACGGTTCCCTTCCGGCGGTCCGCGAGGTCTCCTACAGACTGCGCCGGGGCGAGGCCCTGGGCATCGTGGGGGAGTCGGGGTCGGGCAAATCGGTGACCTCGATGGCGATCATGGGCCTGCTGCCCAAGAACACACGGATCGACGGCTCGGTCCGGCTCATGGGCGAGGAGATCCTCGGTCTGCCGGACAAGGCCATCAGCAAGGTGCGCGGCAAGAAGATCGCGATGATCTTCCAGGACCCGCTGACCTCCCTCAACCCCGTCTACACGATCGGGTTCCAGATCTCCGAGGCGGTACTCGCGCACAACGACGTGGGGAGGAAGAGGGCCTGGGAACGGTCGCGGGAGCTGCTGGAGATCGTGGGGATCCCCTCCCCCGGCCAGCGGCTGCGGCAGTACCCGCACGAGCTCTCCGGCGGTATGCGCCAGCGTGTGGTGATCGCGATCGCGATGGCCAACAACCCCGATGTCATCATTGCCGACGAACCCACGACCGCCCTGGACGTGACGGTTCAGGCGCAAGTGCTCGACGCCCTGCAGTCCGCCCGCAAGGAGACCGGTGCGGCGTTGGTGCTCATCACCCACGACCTGGGTGTGGTCGCCGGCCAGGTCGAACGGGTCGCCGTCATGTACGGCGGGCGCATCGTGGAGTCCGGGCCGGTGGAGGAGGTCTTCTACCGGCCGCAGATGCCTTACGCCCTGGGCCTGCTGGGGTCGCTGCCCCGGCTGGACGAGGAACGCGCCGAACGCCTCGCCCCCATCGGCGGTACCCCGCCCTCCCTCATGAACCTGCCGCGGGGGTGTGCGTTCGCGCCCCGCTGCCCCATGGCACGGGACGTGTGCCACACGGAGGAACCGGTGCTGTTGCGCACCCTCGACAACGGCGACCGTGTCCCTCCCCGGCCGGAGGACGCCGCCGCACACGTCGCGGCCTGCCACTTCAGTGACGAGCTGGGCGCCGGGATCCGGCCCGAGGCGCTGTTCCGGGAGGCGGGGAAGGGTTCCGGCGAGGAGACCGAGCGTTCTGAGCAGGGGGCCGCGGGGGACCCCGAGGTGTTGTTGAGGGCCGAGGACCTGGTCAAGAACTTCCCGATCCGGTCCAAGGGCCTGCTGAAGCGCAAGGTCGGCGACGTCCAGGCGGTCTCCGGGATCTCCCTGGAACTGCGCGAGCGCGAGACCCTCGCGCTGGTGGGCGAGTCCGGATGCGGCAAGTCCACGACCGCGCGCCTGCTGCTCAACCTCATCCGGTCGACCTCGGGCAGGGTCAGTTACATGGGCAAACCGCTGCAGGGGTTGTCCGACAAGCAGATGCGGCCCTTGCGCCGCGACCTGCAGATCGTCTTCCAGGACCCGTTCGCTTCCCTGGACCCGCGGATGACGGTGGCCGACATCATCGCCGAGCCGATGCTGATCCACCGCACCCGTAACGGGGACGCGAAGAAGCGGGTGAAGGAACTGCTGGAACTGGTCGGGCTCAACCCCGAGCACGGTTCCCGGTACCCGCACGAGTTCTCCGGCGGGCAACGCCAGCGCATCGGTGTGGCGCGTGCGCTCTCGCTCAACCCGAAGGTGCTGGTGCTGGACGAGCCGGTCTCTGCCCTGGACGTGTCGATCCAGGCGGGTGTGATCAACCTGTTGGAGGACCTCCAGGAGGAGCTGGGACTGTCGTACCTGTTCGTCTCGCACGACCTGTCGGTGGTCAAACACATCGCCGACCGGGTCGCGGTGATGTACCTCGGCAAGATCGTGGAGACGGCCACGACCGACCAGCTCTTCGAAGCACCCGCGCATCCGTACACGCAGGCGCTCATCTCGGCGATCCCGCTGCCCGACCCGGTCAAGGAACGCACGCGTGAGCGCATCGTGGTCACCGGCGACGTGCCGAGCCCCGCGGACCCGCCGTCCGGCTGCCGCTTCCGGACCCGGTGCCCGAAGTTCGCCCAGGACCTCTCGAAGACCGAACGCGAGAAGTGTGTGCAGGAGGTGCCGGGACTGCTGGAGCGCGGTTCGGGCCACCGCGACGCCTGCCACTACTCGGAGGTGGTCGAGCTCCTCTGAGTCGGCGTGGTGCCGGTCCGGGGCCGGGGCGGGGGTTCTCCTCTGCCCCGGCCCTGCGTTCTGTACGGGGCCGAAAACGGAGGAACTGCCCGTACATCAGGGGCGATATCGCCCCATAAGGGCGCGGAATCCTGGCGTCCGGACGCTTCCGGATGTACCTTCGTGGCTTCGTCGGTGACTCCGAGGAGACATATGAGACACGTTCCGTCACCGGACCGCATCCGCCGTGCCCCCGCCCCCCACCCCCGACGTGAGTGCACCTGGTCGGCGGTGACCGCCGTCGCCGCCGCACCCCTCGTCCTCCTGACCCCGATCGCGGCCCCCGCGGCACATGCCGACACGGCCCCCGGCCCCGGGAGCGCGGAGCTGGCCGAGAGGATCGACACGATCCTCGACGACCCGGCACTGGAGGGTGCCACCTCCGGCGTCCTGGTGCAGGATCCCGGGACCGGCGAGGTCCTCTACCGGGAAGATGCGGGCACACAGTTGCTGCCGGCCTCCAACATGAAGATGTTCACCGCCGCCGCGGCGCTGGAGATCCTCGGTCCCGACCACACCTTCGAGACACGTGTGGTGGCCGAGGACGGTCAGGGCGCCCCCGGAACCGTCCAGGACCTGCACCTGGTCGGCGGCGGGGACCCGGTCCTGTCCCCGGACGACCTCGACACCCTCGCCGCCGACGTGGCCGGGGCTGGGGTGGAAGTGGTCGAGGGCGACCTGCTCGCCGACGACAGCCGGTTCGACGATCAGCGCCTCGTCGGAGACTGGTGGGAGGAGGACGAGCCCTTCGCCTATTCCGCACAGATCTCCGCGCTCACCGTCGCCCACGGGGACCGATTCGACACCGGTGTCACCGAGATCGAGGTCCGTCCCGCCTCCGAGGGCGAGCCCGTCACCGTCGGCCTCGGCGCCGCCGACGGATACGCCGGACTCGACAACAACGCCGGGACCGGAGCACCCGGGAGCGAGGACACGCTCCGGGTCGACCGGCCCACCGGCACCAACACCATCGAGGTCACCGGGTCCCTCCCGGCCGACGCCGACCCCTTCCGGGTCCTGCGCACCGTCGACGAACCCGCCGGTCTGGCCGGCCACCTCTTCGCCGAGGCGCTGGCCGAACACGGCGTCGAGGTACGCGGCGACCTGGAGTACGGCCAGCTGCCCGGGGACTGGGACGACCCGCTCGAACTGGCCGGACACACCTCACCCGAGTTGAGCCGGATCCTCGTCCCGTCCATGAAGTTCAGCAACAACGCCCACGCCGAGATGCTCGTCAAGGAGATCGGCCGGGAGGCCGCAGGTGAAGGCACGTGGGAGACCGGGCTCGCCGAGGCCGAGCAGGCCCTCGACGGGATCGGTGTGGACACCGGCGACCTGGTGTTCAACGACGGATCGGGCCTGTCCCGGAGCAACCTCGTCACCGCCGCGACCACGGGCGAGCTGCTGACCCGGGTCCGGGAAGCCGACTGGAGCGGGCACTTCCGCGACTCCCTGCCCGTGGCCGGTGTGGAGGACCCGCTCGTGGGCGGCACTCTGTCCGGGCGGATGGCAGGAAGCGCGGCCGAAGGGGTCCTGACCGCCAAGACCGGGACCCTGAGCGGGGTGAGCGCGCTGTCCGGGTACGTTCCCGCCCCCGGCGGCGGTGAGCTGGTCTTCAGCGTCGTCAACAACGGGCACGGGGGCGCCGCCCCCACCCATGTGCAGGACGCGATCGGTGTCGCCGTGGCCGAGCACCTGGGCCACGAGGCCGGCACCACTGTGGTCCCGCTGCGCGCGGGGGAGCCCTCCGGGGGCGAGCTGGAGTGCTCCTGGGCGGACACCTGCTGACCGCACGCCCGCGCTGAGGCGGGCCCCGTACCGACGACAGGGCCCCGGCGACCTCTGGAGACCACCATGAGCGTCCCGGGGCCCGACCCGTGCCCGCGTGCTTTCGAGGATCGGGGAACATGCCTGGTGGCCGCGTGTCCGTGGCGGCCGGGGAGCAGTTGTCCACAGCTCACTCCGCAGGGCTGTTGCCACCTGTCCGAGGCTGGCAGGGTGGAATCGGAGGAAACACCGACCCCTCGCGAGCCGGGCCGCCCCTTCGGGCCCGAGACCCGGTCGACCCTCCGGCCGTGTGCCCCGCACACCCCACCCCCCTGCGCCCCGGAGCGGGGCGTGTCACCACCCGGAAGGTGCGTATGGCTCTGCCCGACATCGGCGCGTGGATCGGCCAACTCCTGTCCGTCCTCGTGTTCGTCCCGATCCTGCTTCTGCTGGGCCTGCTGGCCAGCCGCATGATGGGTGTGCCCTTCAGCCTGCCCAGGCTCCTGTTCGCCGGGATGCTGGGCATGCTCCTGGGCAGCGTCGCCGCGGTGGTGCTCTACTACGGCTCCTTCGGGGCCGCCGAGGAGCGGATCGGGACCTACGAACCCGGTTTCGTGGTCGTGGTGTACGTGGTCATGGCCGCCCTGGCGATGCTGGCCTTCGTCACCACCGAGCTGGTGCTGCCGCGCGGGACCCGGGTACGGCCGTTGGCGATGGCCCTGGCGGTCAAGGACTGGGCCGGCCGTGTGCGGCGCTACCGCACCATCACCTGGATCCTGGCCCGGCACGGCCTCTGGAGCTACGTGGGTGGGAACCGCGACGGCGGTAAGGACGCCTCCACCCAGCGTCGCCTGGCCCGGTCGCTGGCGCGCTCCTTCGAGGAGTCCGGGGTGGTCTTCGTGAAGCTGGGGCAGGCGCTGGCCACCCGCAGGGACCTGTTGCCGCCGGTCTTCGTGGAGGAGCTCGGGCGGTTGCACAACGAGGTCGCGCCGGTCTCCTTCGATGCGGTCCGCTCCCGGATCCAGGACGAACTCGGCCGCCCCCTGGACGAACTCTTCGCCGAGCTCGACCCGGTCCCGCTGGCGGCGGCCTCCATCGGCCAGGTGCACGCGGCCCGCCTCCACACCGGGGAGGAGGTCGTGGTCAAGGTGCAAAGACCCGGGATCGCCCCGGTGGTCCACCGCGACCTCGACATCATCTGCCGCCTGGCACGCCGTTTCCACGAACACACCGACTGGGGGCCGGCGATCGGGGTCGTGGACCTGGCCGACCGGTTCGCCGAGTCGCTGCGCGAGGAACTCGACTTCGAGGTGGAGGCCACCAGCATCGCCGCGATGGCCGAGGCGTCCGTGGGGACGCCGGTGCGTGTCCCGCGGGTGCACGAGGCCTGGACGAGCCGGCGGGTGCTGGTCATGGAACGGTTCCACGGCACCCCCATCAGCGCGGTCGATCCGGCCGACATGGACGGCGACCGCATCGCCCACGAGCTCCTGCAGTGCCTGCTCGACCAGATGCTGATCAAGGGGATCTTCCACGCCGACCCCCATCCGGGCAACATCTTCCTGCTGGACAGCGGCGAGGTGGGACTGCTCGACCACGGGTCGGTGGGTCGACTGGACGGACACACCCGTGAGGCGCTCCAGCTGATGATGCTGGCCATCGACCGGGCCGACGCAGTGCTGCTCACCGACACACTCCTGGACGTGGCCACCGACGCCGACGGGATCGACCCCGAGCGGCTGCGGCGTTCACTGGGGCAGTTCATGGTCCGCTACCTCAACACCGGGACCACGGCCCACGCGCGGATGTTCAGCGAGCTGCTCCTGATCGTCACCCGGTTCGGGCTGGCGCTGCCGGGGGAGCTGGCGGCGGTCTTCCGGGCCCTGGCGACGGTGGAGGGCACACTGGTCCGCCTGTCCCCGGGGTTCGATGCCGTGGGGGAGGCGAAACGGTTCGTGAGCGCGCGCGTGGCCGAGCGGGTCAGCCCCAAGGACCTGAGGGACAAGGCGATGGGTGAGGTCATGGCGATGCTGCCGACGCTGCGCCGGTTGCCGCGCAGGATCGACCGCATCACCGACCAACTCCACCGGGGCCGGTTCACGGTGCAGGTGCGACCTTTCGCCCACCCCGACGATCGCCGGACCATGCGCGACATCGTGACCCGGATGGTGCTCATGGTGTTGTCGGTGGTGACCGGGCTGATGTCGGTGGGGCTGTTCATCGCGACCGACGGCACCCGGACGACGTGGGTGGAGATGTCGATCCAGGCGCAGGTGCTGGAGGTGGCCGCGTGGGTGTTGTTGGGTTCGGCGGGGCTGATGATGTTGAGGTTGTTGGTGGGTGTGGCTCGTGACAACACCGACCGAAGACGATGAACCGGGTGCCTGTGTGCGGATCGGCCGGTATGGACCTGAGCACGAAGGCCTCGGCCCCGATCCCTCACCCCCGCGAACCGGGCGGTGGTGCTCTCACGAGCGCTGACGGTGCTCAGCGGTGCCCCAGGAGCACTGACGGCTGCCGGAGCCGGCACTGCGGCCGGCCCCGGATCACTGCTCGGGACGGTCGAGCAGGCGCCGCAGCACCCGGTGGACCTCCTCGGCCCCGGGAGCGGAGGTGCCCGAGTAGGCCCCGCGCAGGAACATCCCCTCGATGGCGTTGGACACGCCGGTGCGCTGGACGGTGTCGGTGGTGTACGGGGCCAAGAAGGCATCGAGCGTGGCGGACCAGCGTTCGATCTCCGTGCGCATGGCCGGGCGCCGGGCGGCCATGAGGAAGAGCTCGCACTCGGCCACCAGGTGGGCGTGGGCCTCCTCGTCGGCGGGGGCGATGATGCGGGCCAGCGCGGCGAGCCCCTCGTCCCCGGTGCCGATAGTGCCGACCAGTTCGACGTAGGAGTCGTTGACCCGGGTCAGGGTGGCCACGAGAAGGTCGTCGACGGAGTCGTAGTAGTAGGTGACGGAGCTGGGCGGGACCCCGGCCTCGGCGGCGACGCGGCGTTGGCTCACCGAGCCGGCCCCGTCGCGTTCGATGACACGCATGGTCGCCTCCACCAGCAGTTGTCGGCGCTGTTCGCCCTTGCGTCGGCGGCCGTCCTGGATGTGCTCGGGGTCGGTGTTCACGTTCCCTCCGGGGTTCAGTGCTGTCCGCCCATTTCCAGGGCCATCACTCCGGCGATGAGGAGGGCGATGCCGCCGGTCTGTACCCAGGTGAGGGACTCACCCAGGAACACGACCCCGATGGTGGCGACGAGGGCCACACCCAGGGCCGCCCACAGACCGTAGGCGACACCGAGCTCCATGCCCCTGACCAACGATTGGGAGAGGAGGAAGAACGCGGTGGCGTACCCCACGACCACGAAGACCGAGGGCAGCAGTTTGGTGAAGCCCTCGGAGAACTTGAGTGAGGTGGTCGCGAACACCTCCGCGGCGATCGCGCCCACCAGGAAGACCCACTGCATGATGAAGCCCCTTCCGAAACATCCTGAGCGATCGCTCAGCTTTCCCGATAAACTTGTTCGAACGCTCCACATTCTATGGTCTCGGGGGGAGCGGGGGAAGCGGGTGCAACGTGTCCAACAGGGGCAGGTCCGCCACATATCCTGAGATCCTGACATGTACCCCCAGTACCCCCAGGGTGTATCGTCAGCGGTTCCGAGGACCGGATCCGCAGGATTGTCGGTAACTGCTCGATACCGATACGAACGAGGCCCGAACCTTTTCCGCTCTCGTGCGTCCAATACTGGGACACGGCGTTCGAGACGATTCATGGAGGTCCAGACGTGACGGGGAAGACCTACGCGGCCCGCCCGCGCCGGTTCGGTGCCGTGCTGGCATCGCTGGCACTGATGGCGACTGCCTGCACTTCCGGGGACGCCGAGACGCAGAGCAGTGACGAGGCCGCCCCCGCCGAGATCGCCATCGCCCCCGGTGACGGTGAGGAGAACCTCCCGCCCAACTCCCCGGTCACTGTCACCTCCGACGGAGGTTCCATCACCGACGTCCGGATCGACCAGTCCGTCGGTGAGGAGAGCGAGGAAGAGGACGAGTCCCTCTACGAGATGAGCGGATCCCTCAACGAGGACGACACCGAGTGGGTCAGCGACTGGAACCTGCGTCCCGGCGCCGAGGTCGTCGTCACTGCCACCGCTGAGAACGGGGACGGCGAGGAGAGCGAGCTCGTCCACGAGTTCACCACCGAAGCCGCCCCCGAGGGCCAGCGCCTCGGCCTGACCTCCAACTTCCCGAACTCCGGCGACACCGTCGGTGTTGGCATGCCTGTCATCATCAACTTCGACCGTCCCGTGACCAACAAGGTCGAGGTCGAGAACTCCATGGACGTGCAGTCCGAGGAGGAGATCGAGGGTGCGTGGAACTGGGTCGACGACCAGATGGCCGTCTTCCGCCCCCAGGAGTACTGGGAGCCCCATCAGCAGGTGAGTGTCGACCTCAACCTCGCCGGTGTCGAGTCCGCCGACGGTGTCTACGGCAACCGCAACTACGCCTTCGACTTCGAGGTCGGCCGTGAGCTCATCGCGACGATGCACGTGCCCGACCACGAGATGGAGATCGAGATCGACGGTGAGCACGACCGCACCTTCGAGGTGAGCAACGGCGCTGCCAACCGCAACTTCGACACCACCTCCAGCGGGACCCACGTCCTCATGGAGCGCTACGAGACCCTCACGATGGACTCCGCCACCCTCGGCATCAACGAGGGTGACCCCGGCTACTACCGCCTCGACGTCCAGTACGCCGTCCGTACCTCCAACAGCGGCGAGTTCATCCACGAGATGTCCTCCAACGGCAACATCGGTTCGGCCAACACCTCCAACGGGTGCACCAACCTGCGCATGGACGACGCCCGGTGGTTCTTCGAGAACACCTTGATGGGCGATGTCGTCGAGACCACCGGCACCGACCGCGAGTTCGCGTGGAACAACGGTTGGGGCTACTGGCAGAAGTCGTGGGAAGAGTGGCTCGAGGAGAGCGAGACCGGGGAGCCCCAGGTCACCGACGGCTCGGGCACCCCCGGGCCGGTCCACGGAGAGGACCTCTGAGCGACCCCGGGACCCGACGCCCGGCGGGGGCCACGGAACAGCGGTTCCGTGGCCCCCGCCTCGTGTGTGGGGTGCCCACCGCGGGCAGCCGGCGGCCGGGGCGGGGTCAGCTCGTGACGGCGACCTGGCCGCGGTCCTTGAACACCGGCCCGCCCGCACCCGGGCGGATGTCCTCGGCGAAGATCTCCGTGGGCAGGTAGACCGCACAACAGGCGTTGGGGATGTCCACGACACCGCCGATGCGGCCCTCGATCGGCGAGGTCCCCAGGATCAGATAGGCCTGCTCGCCGGTGTACCCCCATTTCGTCAGGTACGAGATCGCGTTGAGGCAGGCGTTGCGGTAGGCCTCGGTCGCGTCCATGTACAGGTTCGTGTCGTCGCGGTGGTCCACACTCACCCCGATGAAGGTCAGGTACTCCGAGTACTGCGGTGCGACCCGGCCGGGCTGGAAGACCGGGTTGCGGTGTACCCCATAGGTCTCCATGCCGCCCTTGACCACCTCCACGCGAAGGTCGATGAAGCCGCCCATCTCGATCGCGCCGCAGAAGTTGATCTCCCCGTCGCCCTGGCTGAAGTGCAGGTCGCCCACGGACAGCAGCGCACCCGGAACGTGCACCGGGTAGAAGACCCGTGATCCCCGGGTGAGGTTCTTGATGTCGTGGTTCCCACCGTTCTCACGCGGTGGCACGGTGCGTGCGCCCTCCGCGCCGATGCGGTCCAGGAGCTCGCCCTCGGCGTTGCCGGCCAGCGTTCCGGACGCCAGGGGCGGCAGTGCCAGCGGCGGCACCCGTTCGGGGTCGGTGGCGATGAGTGCGCGCTCGCGCCGGTTCCAGCGTTCCAGGAGCTCCGGTGAGGGTGCCACCCCCATGAGGCCGGGGTGTGTGATGCCTGTGTACTCCACCCCCGGCACGTGGCGGGAGGTGGCGACCTGGCCGCTGAAGTCCCATACGGCCTTGTAGGCGTCCGGGTAGTGGTCGGTGAGGAACCCGCCGCCGTTGACCTTGGCGAAGATGCCGCTGTAGCCCCAGCCCTGGCCGCAGACCGGCCCCTTCCCCGAGGTCTCCTGCGGGATCGGGCCGAGATCGAGGATGTCCACGATCAGCAGGTCACCGGGTTCGGCGCCCTCCACACGGACCGGGCCGCTGAGCATGTGGGAATTGTCGAGATCGACGTCGCGTACATCGTTCGCGGAGTCGTTGTCACCGATCTGGCCGTCGGTCCACTCCCGGCACTCGATGCGGAACTCCTGGCCGGGGCGGGCGGTCGCGGCGGGAGGTACGTCCGGATGGAAACGGTTGTGTCCGGGCACGGCCTGTCGGGCCATGGGACGGGACGGGTCGTGGCTGAAGAGCACCTCGGGCATGGCAGCGGCCTTCCTGTGAGCGGACTCGGGACACGGGTCAGGCGCGGGGGAGGAGCGAGTGTCTGGGACCGGCCGGTGCAGGCGCGGGTGTTCCGGCTGCGCGGCGGGCGATGCGGGGTTGCTCCGAACTCTCCACGGCCGCATCGCGCATGCGGTGGGCCGTTCGCGGTAGGGAGCGCACCATGGGTGCGGTGAAGGCCCGGGCGGCGCGGGCCCCACACCTGCACTCCACACTCGCGGGTGCCTCGCCCATGGGTGCGTGTTCGGTGGTCTCGTGCCGTTCGGGGCATCGGTACAGGTATGCGGCCATGCCAACCTCATTCCCTTTCAGATGAAAATAGACCACTTGGAATGAAGGGGCAAGGGGTGGCCCTGTGCCCTACGGGAAGGCCGTTGCCGGGATGCCCCGGAAATGCGTGAGGGTTCGGAACCCGGGCCGTCCGCGCCGGGCGCACCCGGCAGCGCAGGCGCGGCACATGTGTCCGGCGGTCTCCGGGCGGGCGGCCACGGTCCCGTTCGTGCGATGTACGCCCTGGGTGCGCCCGCCGGTGCCGGGGATGCTAAATTCGCCCCGAATGAAAGCTTCCCGAATGGTCAGGGTTCGGGCAAGGGACGGAACACGGGCACCATGAGTCGACACACCATGACGAGCGGCCTCGATGCGCTCTTCCTCCGCAGGGTCGCCACCCGCCTCGATCGCGGAGCCGCCGCAGCCGTACGCGGACGCGGGCTCACCGTCGACCAGTGGCGGATGCTCGATCTGTTGGCCGGCTCCGGGCCCCTGCCGATGGCCGCCCTGTGTGAGGAACTGAGCCTGGCCGGGGCCACCGCCACCCGCGTCGCCGACCGACTGGTGGCAGGGGCACTGGCCTACCGCTCCATCGATGACACCGACCGCCGGCGTGTGGTCCTGGGGGCTTCCGAACGCGGCCTCGAAGTGCGCGAACAGCTCTCCGGCGAGGTCGAACAGGCACAGACCCAGCAGATCGACACCCTCGACGAGACCGACCACGGGCGTCTGGTGCGGATGCTCGGTCCGGTGGCCGGGCGGGCCGACACGGCCTGAGCCCCGGGGCGGGCCTGTGCCCGAGCCGCGTGCGTGTCTCCCTGCCTCCGGGCCGTGCCCGGGATCAGCCGCGGTACGAGCCGCAGAGGGGCGGGCACACGATGTGCAGCACCCAGCCCCTGTCCGGGCCCGGGCCGGGTGCCGGTCCCAGCGGTGAAGCGTGTTCCTCGGCGGTGGTCGCGGAGGCCGCCACGGGTTCGGCCGAGGCCGGTCCGACCCAGGGTGGTCCGGGGCTGATGAGCGGGGTCGTGGCCAGGAGCGCCGCCAGGAGCGGTGCCGGGACCGGATGAGCCGCACGCGGGGCCGGCCCGGTCCGCGCGGGGTACGGGGACGTGTGCAGCATCACCGCCGTCCAAGGGGTCACCGCCAGCACCCACAGCAGCCCGAGGCCGAGGTCGGCCTGCGCCGCCGGCACGGCCGGGGCCAACGGGACGATGCCCGCCAGGGCGAGCACCGCACCCTGGCGGGCGGGGACCCGGGGCGGCCGCAACAGCAGGGCCGCGGCCACGGCCATGAACACCCACACCGCCGCCGCCCACGGCACGGTCAGGTGCGTGGCGGCCCACAGCCCTGCGGCGGTCAGGGCGGTCAGGGCCGCGAGCACGCCTGCGGTCAGCGGGGCGCGGCGGAAGCCGGTACGCCACGCACGGCCGAGGTCGGGGCCATGTCCCCGTGCGGCGTCCTCGGCCACCCGCGCAGCGGACCCCACGGCGGTCGGTCCCCCGATCAGCATCGCCACGAGCCCGGCACCGGCGAAAACCCGGGTGAGCAGAGGAAGTGAGGACCACACGAGCGCCTGACCGCTGGTGATGGCCCCGTGCGCGGTCAGTGCGGCGGCTGTGAGTGCTCCCAGCAACAAGGCGGGGAGCAACGGCATGAGAAGGGCCGTCAACAGCGCCCGGTAATGCCGCCACGTGGTGCGTGCGGCCCGCCCGGCCGCTTCCCGTACGCCCACCGCGATCCCTCCCGAAAAGCCCGTGCCGTAGGAAGATTACCCACGGCGGGAGGGTTCGGGAGGCCCCGGAGCACGCGTCCGTCGGTGCGGTCGGCCCCCGGTGCCCGACCGGTAGCGTTGCAGCACGCCCGGGCCCGGGTTCCGGGGGGCCGTGCACAGCAGGATGTGAGGGAGCGGGCAGGATGTCCGACACTCGGTGGCTCGACGAGGGCGAGCAGTGGACCTGGCGCAACTTCCTGACGGCGTCGCACCTGCTGGAGGCCCAACTGGACCGGCAGTTGCGGCGGGACTCGGGGATCTCGCACTCGGCCTACTCCACGCTCGCGGCGCTGTCGGAGGCACCCGAGCGCGCGATGACGATGAGCGCCCTGGCTGCCTACCTGCGTGCGTCCCAGAGCCGGATGTCGCACTCGGTCTCCGGCCTGGAACGCGAGGGCCTGGTCCGCCGCTTCAAACGTCGGGGCGACCGCCGCACCACCGTCGTCGAGATCACCGACCACGGGTTCGGTGTCCTCGGAGCCGCGGCCCCCGGGCACGTCGAGGAGGTGCGCCGGGTGCTGTTCGATGCCCTGACCCCTGAACAGGTGAGCCAGCTCGACGGGATCAGTGCGGCGTTGCTGGATGCTCTCGACCCCGAGGAGACCGAACCCCGGTACACACGCTGACCGGGTGTGGAGCGCCACTACGGATCGTGCCCCGAACGGCTGGGGACGGTCGGTACCCTATAGTTTCCTAGGAAAATATTGCGCCCTCAAGTGTTGAGTGCGTCCTGAGTAGAGCCCGATCACGAAGCAGGAGAACCGATGTCCCGACGTCCGTTCATGTCCAAGGTCCACGACATCACGGCCCTGGCCGCACGTGCCGCCGTCGGTGCCGTCCTCATCGCCCACGGCCTGCCCAAGGCCACCGACCCCGGTGGTACCGCAGCGGGCTTCGAGGCCATGGGTGTGCCCGTGCCCGAGGCCGCCGCGCTCGTCGGGGCCGTGATCGAGGTGGGGTTCGGTGCTGCGCTCGTCGTCGGCCTCCTGCTCCCGGTCACCGGTGTCGTCCTGGCCGCGATGATGGGGTCCGCGCTCGCCTTCGCGCACGTGGGGGACCCGCTCGTCGGAGGTTACGAGCTCCCGATGGTCCTGGGCCTGGCCGCCCTCGCCCTCGGGTTCTCCGGCGGCCGCCTCGCGCTCGACAGTCTGCTGCCGCTGCCCTGGAGCGAGCGCAGCTCCCGGAAGCAGGAGACCCCGGCCGCAGAGCGGGAAACGGTGACCGCCTGAACGGCCGGGACCGAATGCCCGGAGGGTCGCGCACCGAAGCCGGTGCGCGACCCTCTTCTTTTCCTCTCTCCCCATGAAGAACAATGTCCACAGGTATCACCATTAATTCGCGATAACAATCCGCTTTCTGTCGGCTCCGAATGGTGGCCTCGGGGTTGTTCGGGGGTAAATACATAGAGTCGAACCCAATAAACGCCGTGTTGTTTGGATCCGGTGTTCTGGGAATGTCCCCCATCCCCCGGGTGCCCAACCTCCGACAACGGGAGCGTCGTGTCCGCAGTTTCTTTCCGGCCCGGCGCAGGAACCGGGGGTTGGCGACCTTCTCCCCGGTCGAGAGCACCGCGAAGTGCCTCAACCCGAGATCGATACCGACCTCGGGTGTGGTCTCCGGAAGCGGTTGGTCGTGGGTTTGCACGACCAAACCCGCGAAGTACCGGCCGGCGGCGTCCTTGATCACGGTCACCGACGACGGGGCCGAGGGAAGGCTGCGCGACCACACAGGTAGCCCGCGTCGGGCGCGGTTCGAAGGACTGAGCCTTTCCGAGTAATGATCGGTGACTCTGTGTGAGTACAGGTCAAGCTGTGCGG
>NZ_ANAY01000027.1 GCF_000340965.1 Nocardiopsis kunsanensis DSM 44524 | reverse complement strand
GGCCCGGCCCCGCGAGCGGGGCCGGGCCACGAACCCGGTCTCAGGCGCCGACGGTCCGGGGATCCTCCGGCTCGGTGCGGTCGGTACCGAGGGTCTCTTCCGTGTGCGGGACGTTGTCGGGGACCGCCACGCTCTCGGCCACGGCCACCTCCTCGGCGGTGGGTGCGGCCTCGTGCGGCACGTGCTCCTCAGCGCCCGGGGTGTGCTCGGTGGCGGGGCGCGAGGTGTGCCGTGCCGAGAGGGCGAAGGCCGCGAACGCGCCGATCGCGGTGAGGAGCATGACGGTGTTCATGCTGGCCAGGGTGACCGGGCCGACCATGCCTGCGGTCGAGGCCAGGCTGGAGCCCAGGCCGAACTGCAGGGTGCCCAGGAGGGCGGATCCGCTGCCGGCCACGCGCTGGGACTGTCCGGTCAGGGCCAGTGCGGTGGCGTTGGGTACGACCAGCCCGGTGAAGATCATCATCACGAACAGGGTCGCGGTGATCGAGACCAGCCCGGCGGCGCCGGTGGCGGCCAGTGCGATCAGGGCCAGGACCGAGACCAGGGAGCCGGTCAGGCCCAGCACGAGGCGGCGGTGCACCTCCATGCGGGGCACCAGGGCGGCGTTGACCTGGTTGCCCAGGATCATGCCGAGTGTGGTCACGGCGAAGACCAGGCTGAACTGTTGTGCGCTGGCGCCCAGTTCGGACTGGGCGACGAAGGAGAACGTCGAGATGTAGGTGAAGCTCATCGCGAAGTTCAGTGCCACGACCAGTGTGGGGCCGATGAAGCGCATGTCGCGCAGCAGGTTGCCGAACAGGGCCGCTTGGTCCCGTACCGAGACCTGCTCGCGCTGGTCGGCGGGCAGGCTCTCGGGCAGGACCGTCAGGACCAGGACGAAGGAGGCGGCGCCGGCCAGGCCCAGGGCCACGAAGAGCAGCGGCCAGGGGCCCAGGAGCAGCAGTTGCCCGCCCAGGACGGGGCCGAGCATGGGTGCCAGGCCCGAGAGCAGGACCAGGCGGGAGAAGAAGGTCGCGGCGGCGTCGCCGTCGAAGGCGTCACGCACCACGGCGCGGGAGATCACCAGGCCGGCGGCGGCGGAGAGGCCCTGCAGGAAGCGCAGGACGGTGAAGGTCTCCACGCTGGTGGCCAGAGCGATCCCGAAGGTGGACAAGGTGAACACGGCGATGCCCACCAGCAGTGGGCGGCGGCGTCCCCACCGGTCGCTGAGGGGACCGATGACGAGTTGGCCCAGGGCCATGCCGATCATGACGGTGGTCAGAGTGAACTTGACCCGTGCCTCGGTGGTGGCGAGGTCGTCGGAGATCTGCGGCAGGGCCGGCAGGTACAGGTCGGTGGCGAGCGGACCCAGCGCGGCGAGTACGCCCAGGACGAGGACGAGCAGCGCCGTGCCGCGCTGCGGGGCAGAGGTGGTCCGGGCACGGCGGCGCGGACGAACGGAGGTGAGGTTCACCAGGATCTCCCGTGCGTCAGGCATGCGGTCTGGGGTGGCGCCGTGAACCGCCTTCGGGCGGGGCGCGTGGGAAGGTTCGCCACGTGGGGCGACCTCCGCTTCCAACACAGGACCAAGGGGTGGCAATCCCGGGTTCGGTGCGTTCTCACGGTGATTCGAGTTACGTGAGGACGCTTGCAGGGCCCTGGTCGGGGTTGGAGGGGCCGCTCGGTGGGAGCGGGCTGCCGCTCGGGGCGACTTGTGTTTCCAACACAGGACCAAGGGGTGGCAATCCCCGATGGCGGGTTCGATCGGGGTGATTCGGGTTACGGCGTCGGGGTGTTGGTGCGCACGGGGGTTCGTGGGGGTTTGCCGGGTCGGGCCAATGCATTGACCCGCGCTCGGGCAGAAAGGGATGGCACTGTCAGCAATTCACGCGTACAGGAGGGTTCCATGATCGCCAAGCTCGCCGAGATGGGCGTCACTTCGCAGATGGCTTACACCGCGGGGGCAGCCAGTGTCGGGCTTTCGGTCCTGAGCTGGGTCGTGTCCAAGCAGGGGGAGAGTGCCGGTACGGACCGTGCGGACCGGTGGGGTCTGTTCATCGGTGAATGGGCGCCGACCTTCTTCGCTCTGGGTGTGGCTCTGCGGCTGGAGGAGAAATCCGGTAAGTGAGTCGGCCCTGAGGCCCGGGACCGGAGTCCCGGGCCTTTGCCGTGTCGGGGGTCGGTCGGCGTTGTGGGGCCGGGGTCAGCGCGTGACGGCGTAGCCGTACTGTTCGGGCCAGTCGGGCTGTTCGTCGAGTTCGGTGCGGGCGCGCTGGGCCCAGTAGGGCTCGCGCAGGAGCTGGCGGCCGAGCATGGTGGCGTCGGCATGGCCGCCGGCGACGATGTCCTCGGCCTGTCGGGGGTCGACGATGATGCCGACGGCGGATGTGGCGATGCCCGATCCGCGTCGGGCCTGGGAGGCCAGGGGTACCTGGTAGTCGGGTTCGGCGGGGATCTGTGCGTCGTGGACCATGCCGCCGGTGGAGACGTCGAGCAGGTCCACGCCCACGGCTTGGAGTTCCTTGGCCAGGCGGACGGTGTCGTTGCCGGTCCAGCCCTGGCGGGGGTCGTCGGGGTTCTCGGTGAGCCAGTCGGTGGCCGAGGTGCGGAAGAAGAGGGGCAGGTCCTGGGGCCAGACGGCGCGGACGGCCCGGGCGACCTCGAGGGGCAGGCGCATGCGGTTGTCGAGGCTGCCGCCGTAGTGGTCGGTGCGGTGGTTGGCGACGGGGGAGAGGAAGGAGTTGAGGAGGTAACCGTGGGCGCCGTGGATCTCGGCGACCTGGAAGCCGGCGTCGCGGGCGCGTTCGGCTGAGGCGGTGAAGTCGGCGACGAGGCGGGTGATCTCGTCGGTGGTGAGTTCGTGGGGGTGGTGGAGGCCTTCGAAGGGGTGGGCGCTGGGTGCGACGGGGGTCCAGGCGCCTTGGTCGCGGGTCAGGGCGCGGCCGCCGTTCCAGGGGCGGTCGGTGGCGGCTTTCCGTCCGGCGTGGGCGAGTTGGATGGCGGGGACGGAGCCGTGGTCGCGGATGGCCTGGGTGATGCGGGTGAAGGCTTGTTGCTGTTGGTCGTTCCACAGACCCAGGTCCCAGGGGCTGATGCGGCCGTCGGGGCGTACGGCTGTGGCTTCGGTCATGACCAGGCCGGTGCCGCCGGCGGCGCGGGAGGCCAGGTGGGTGAGGTGGAAGTCGGTGGGTGCGCCGGTGTGGGGGCCCTGGTCGGCGGCGGAGTACATGCACATGGGTGCCATCCACACGCGGTTGGGGATGGTCAGGGAGCGCAGAGTGAGTGGGGTGAACAGGGTGCTCATGTGGGGTCCTCGGGTGGGTGTGGGTGGGTGGTGGGTGCGACCGCACCGTTAGTACGGTAGCGATCGTAGTACGACGATTGTCAAACCATCGTGGTCTCCGTACTTTGAGGGCAGCACACACCGACGAAGGACCAGCCCATGTCGCACACCGGCCGTACCTCCCCCGGGCGGCAGCCCGAGCATCCCGAGGTCGGACAGATCCGCCTGGAATCGGTGCTCAGTGCCCTGGCCGATCCCGTCCGACTGCGGATCGTCTCCGACCTGGCGCGCGGGCATCAGGACATGGCCTGCATCTCCTTCGAGCTGCCGGTGAGCAAGTCCACCTCCACCCACCACTTCCGGGTGCTGCGCGAGGCGGGCATCATCCGCCAGTACTACGAGGGCACCTCCCGGATGAGCCGGTTGCGCACCGAGGAGTTGGACGCGTGTTTTCCCGGCCTGTTGGCGGCG
>NZ_ANAY01000026.1 GCF_000340965.1 Nocardiopsis kunsanensis DSM 44524 | reverse complement strand
CCCCCCGCCGCGGGACGGCCGTGCCAGGGGCCGGATGCGAGCGGGGGCCGGGCCACCTGTGGGTGGTCCGGCCCCGTTATGGTGCGGCCCCCGTTATGGTGCGGGCCGGACTCACTCCTTGTCGGTGCCGACGGTCACGGACTCCAGGCCGGCCTGGTCGGCGGCCTGCGCGGTGGGCTTGGGCACGGGCGGGTGCACCACACCTTGTTCCACGGCCATCTGCCGCACCAGGCGGGGTGCGCCCCACACGGACGGCAGCAGCACCAGGCCGACGGGGACGGCGCTGACGACGATGAAGGACTGCAGGGCCTCCACGCCCCCGTCGCCGATGAGCAGCAGCACGGCGGCTGCCACGCCCATGCCCATGCACCAGAAGGCGCGTACCAGCAGGGAAGGCTCACCGGAGTGGACGCTGGAGAGGGAGATGGCGTAGGACATGGTGTCCATGGTCGAGGCGAAGAAGACCAGCGTCACCACGACCATGAGCACGGCCATGACCGCGCTCAGGGGCAGGGCCTGGACGATGGCCAGGGCGGCGGCGGGCAGGCCGTCCTGGGCGTAGGCGTCGGAGACGGTGCCCGGGTTCTGGATCTCCAGCCACAGGCCGCTGCCGCCCAGGGCGGTGAACCACACGGAGGTGACCACGGTCGGGAGCAGGGTGGCGCCGATGTAGATCTGGCGGACGGTGCGTCCGCGGGAGATGCGGGCGATGAAGATGGCCATGAGTGGGCCGTAGCCGATGAACCAGCCGGCGAAGAAGACGGTCCAGTAGCCGAGCCATTCGGTGTCGCCGCGGAAGAGCATCATGGGTGCCAGTTCGCGCAGGTGCACCGCGCCGGCCTGCAGGTACAGATCGATGACGAAGGGTGCCGAGGCCAGGGCGACGATGGCCAGGACCATGGCGATGGCGCCGTAGATGTTGATGCGGCTCAGTAGTTCGATGCCGCGGGTCAGGCCGGTCAGGACCGAGACCGTGGCGATCAGGGCCAGGCCGATGATGACCACGGCCTGGGTGGCGTAGCCGTTGGGCAGGCCGAAGGCCTCACCGGCGATGTAGGAGACCTGCAGGCCCAGGAAACCGATGGGTCCGACGGTGCCTGCGACCACGGCCAGGACGCAGGCGATGTCGGCGAGGGTGCCGACCCAGTGGGTGCGTACGCGCTCGCCCATCAGGGGCCAGAGCAGGGTGCGCGGGCGCAGGGGCAGGCCCTTCTCCGCGCCGCGCATCATGACGAGGGTGGCCAGGGAGCCGCCGATGGCCCAGGCGCCGAAGCCCCAGTGGGTGAAGGACTGGGCCATGGCCAGGGCGGCGCCTTCCATGCCGCCGGCGGAGCCGGCGTACTGGGGTGGTGCGTCGACGTAGTGGGCGATGGGTTCGGAGGCGGCCCAGAAGACCCCTCCGGCGGCCAGCAGGGTGGTCAGGATCATCGCGACCCAGCGGAACCAGGTGAAGGCGGGGGCGACGTCTCCGCCCATGCGTACGCGCCCGTAGCGGGACAGTGCGAGCACGGTCATGGTGGCGAAGGTGGCCACGAGCAGGAGTTGCCAGTAGGCGCCGAACCAGGCGGCGGACCAGCCGAAGGCGGTGTCGATGGCGGAGCTGACCGCTTCGGGTGCGGCCAGGGCGGCGGCCACGAACGCTACGAGTGTGCCGCCGGTGACGGCGATGACCCAGGGGTCGGGGTGTCCGCCACGGGAGGACACACGTGTTCGCAGGCTGGAGAACATGGAAAAGGTGACTCTTCTCGGTCGGGAACGCACGCTGCTGAGCGCACAGGTGTGCTGCGGTGCGGAAAGGCGAAGGTCGGCGCCCTGTCGCGGAAGGTGCGGGGCGTCGGTACGAAGACGGCGGTCCTGGCTCCTGCGCGTCGTGCGCGGCTGGCTCTCTGATCGGGGCGGGCTCGGGCGGGCCGTGGCGCTCTTCGTGTGCCGCCTCGGGGCACGGGGGTCGAGTTTAGGGGTGGTTCGGGGATGTAGTGGCTGGTGGCGGGGGTGTCACGTGCCACCCCGGCGGGCTCGGGCGGGCTCTTGCGGGTCGGCGCGGTGGGGTGGAGCGGGCCGGCTGCGCGGAAGGGGCGTGGTGCCGGCACGGGGTCGGCCGGGCGGGGGCGGCGTGTGCCGGGGGAGCGGCGGGTGCTGCGGGCGTGTGGTCGCTGCCGTGTGGTCTGAGGCGTGTCTCACGCCTGCGCGGTCGGAAAATCAGTGTCGCGGGACAGGAATGCCTGATTACCATGACGGGTTGCATTGCACGGTCTGCAAAATTCATCCCCCGGCGGACCGCCGACCCCGACCACCACGACACGACCGAGGACACCTGTGACCGGGCAGCCCACCCCTGACGCCGCCGACGCGGCCGAACCCCAGCGCGCCCAGAGCGCCGACAAACTCGTGATCCCACTTCTTCTGGTCTCGGCCTTCATCGTCATCCTCAACGAGACGATCATGGCTGTGGCACTGCCTGCCCTGAACCGGGACCTGGGGATCCCGGTGTCCACCGGGCAGTGGCTGACCTCGGCGTTCATGCTGGTCATGGCCGTGGTTATCCCCGTTACCGGATACTTGCTGCAGCGCTTCCACCTCAGGCAGGTCTTCATCACCGCGATGAGCCTGTTCACGCTGGGCACACTCGTCTGTTTCCTCGCGCCGGGTTTCGCCCTGTTGTTGCTGGGACGCATCGTGCAGGCATCCGGCACGGCCATCATGATGCCGCTGCTGATGACCACCGTGCTCAACATGGTCGCCGCCGAGCGGCGCGGGCGCACCATGGGCAACATCTCCATCGTGATCTCGGTGGCCCCGGCCGTGGGGCCGACCCTGTCCGGTCTGGTACTGAACGTGCTCGACTGGCGTTGGCTCTTCGGTCTGGTGCTGCCCATCGCCGTGGTCGGGCTGTTGCTGGGGGCGCTGTTCATCCGCAACGTCACCGAGCCCAGGGCGGCCAGCATCGACGTGCCCTCGGTGCTGGTCTCGGCGCCGGCCTTCGGCGGTCTGGTCTACGGGTTCTCCAGCCTGGGCGAGTCCGGCGGGAGCACGGCCCCCGTCCCGCCGTGGTCGGCCATCGCCGTGGGTGCGGTGGCCCTGGTGGTGTTCGTGGCGCGTCAGCTGCGCCTGCAGCGCAACGACCGGGCCCTGCTGGACCTGCGGGTGTTCCGTTCGCGCCAGTTCTCCGTCTCCATCGGTCTGGTGGCGGGCAGTTTCCTGGCGCTGTTCGGAACGCTGATCCTGCTGCCGGTCTACATGCAGTACGTGCTGGGGCTGGACACCCTGGCGACAGGGCTGGTCATGCTGCCCGGCGGTCTGGTCATGGGTCTGCTCGCCCCGTTCGTGGGGCGCCTGTACGACCGGATCGGGGCGCGCCCGTTGATCATCCCCGGTGCCGCTCTGGTCTCGGTGGTGCTGTGGACGATGGTGGTGGTCTTCGACACCGACACCGCGCCCGTGGTGGTGGTGGGCACGCACGTGGTCATGAGCGTGGGGCTGGGGCTGATGTTCACGCCGTTGCTGACCGGTGCCCTGGGTTCGTTGGACCAGAAGCTCTACTCCCACGGCAGCGCCGTGGTCGGTACGATCCAGCAGGTGGCCGGGGCCGCGGGGACCGCGACCTTCACCACCGTCATGTCGGCGACCGCTGCGGGGCTGATGGCGGGCGGTACGGGCGAGGTCGCCGCGCAGGCGGCCGGTATCAACACCGCCTTCACCATCGGTGCGGTCGTGTCCGTGCTGGCCTTTGCCGCGACCTTCTTCGTGCGCGGCTCCACCGCGGACACCGAGCAGGCCCCGGCGCACTGACCGGAGCGTTCCCGCGCGGCCCCGGGCGCACCGTTGCCCGGGGCCGCTGGTGTACGTTGGCCCGGGCCGGGCGGCCCGCAACTGGGGCGCTTCGGCCTGTCACCACATACTTCGTCACCGGGGGGTGCGCACATGAGTGCACTGATCGATCTGCACGGAACGGCCATGGGAGAGTTCGACCGGCGGGTCAAGGCCGTCTCGCTCACCGACTGGGCCCTGCCCACCCCTTGCAACGATTGGGACGTGCATGACCTGGTCAACCATCTGACCACCGAACAGCTGTGGGTGCCCCACCTGGTGGCCGGTACGCGCATGGAGGAGATCGGCGACCGTTTCGACGGTGACAACCTGGGTGAGGAGCCGGTGGCCACGTGGGAGCTGGCAGCCCGGGAGGCCCGTACCGCGTGGCTGGCGCCCTCCTCGCTGGAGGCGACCGTGCACCTGTCCTTCGGTGATGCCCCGGGTGAGGTGTACCTGTGGCAGATGACCTTCGACCTGACCGTGCACGCCTGGGACCTGGCGCGTGCCCTGGGGGCGCAGGAGACGCTGGACCCGGACCTGGTCGAGCACGTGTACGGGTGGGCGCAGAAGCAGGGCTTCGGTGAGTCCAACTCCTTCGCGGGTATCTTCGACGAGCCCGTGGCGGTCGGTGAGGAGGCTTCCACCCAGGACCGTCTGATCGCGCTGACCGGACGGCGCCCCTGAGCCGGTCACCGGGCAGATCTGTCCGGCGGTGGTGGCCGCGGCCCGCGCTTTCCGGGGAGAGCACGGCACGGTGGAGACCGGGTGCGCGGTCTCCCCTTCGGTGTCCACTTCACGGAGGCGTGGGTCAACGCCGACACCGGGGAGGTGCGGGTGCCGCGCATGTACGGGCTGTTGTCGGTGGGGCGGGTGATCAACCCCCGTACCGTCCGTTCCCAGCTGGTCGGCGGCATGGTCATGGGGTTGTCGATGGCCCTGCACGAGCGCAGTGTGCTGGACGAGCGGCGGGGGCATGTGGTCAACCACGACCTGGCCCAGTACCACGTGGCGGTCAACGCCGACGTGGACAGTGTGCAGGCCGGGTGGTTGGAGCAGTCCGACACCCGTGCCACCCCGATGGGTTCGCGCGGGGTGGGCGAGATCGGGACCGTGGGAGCGGCCGCCGCGGTGGCCAACGCCGCCCACCACGCCACCGGGGTGCGGGTGCGTGAGCTCCCGTTGACGCCGGACCGGTTCCTGGCCGACCCGTGCCCGTAGGGGCGTTCTCTCAGCCTTCGGAACCGGAGCCGTTGTAGCCCGGGGCGCGTTCCTGCCCGGACAGGTCGGCGATGGCGTCCATGACCTCGTCGGTGATGAGGCGGCGGGCCTTGCCGGGGGCGAGGTGGTCGTAGCCGGTGGTGAAGTCCATGGGACGGCCGAAGTCCACCTCGAAGTGGCGGGGGCGGGGCACGTTCGCGCCGATGGGTTGGACCTGTTGGGTACCGGAGAGGGCCACCGGTACCACCGGGGCCTTGGATTCCATGGCCAGGTGGGCGATACCGGTGCGCCCTCGGTACAGGCGGCCGTCGCGTGAACGGGTGCCTTCGGGGTAGACCACGCAGGCCTGGCCCTCGGCCAGGCGTTCCAACATCATCTGCAGGGTGAGCATGGCATCCCGTGCGCTGTCGCGGCGCACCGGCATGGCGCCCAGGGTGCCGAAGGTGGTGCGGGTGGCCCACCCTTTGAGGCCGCGGCCCTCGAAGTAGTCGCTCTTGGCCAGGAAGCGGACGGGGCGCTGGGGCAGCGACAGGGGGATGACGACACTGTCGACGAAGGACAAGTGGTTGCTGGCCAGCAGGACCGGGCCCCGGGCGGGCACGTTCTCCCGACCCCGGACGGTCGGTCGGCAGGCCGTCCGGGCGAGGGTCGCCGCGGTCCGGCGCAGCGCACCGTAGAGCACATGTCCCCCTTGTGGGCTGGTCGTGGTGACCCAGCCCAATGTAAGGGTGACCGGCCGGTAATGATGACCTGGCGCACAGGAAGTGCCGCAGCTCACCCTCGCGCTCAGACGTGGTCCCTGGGGATCTCCGAGGAGTAGATCTTCGACGCCACGCGCTCATCCCCTTCGTAGGCGTCCAGGGTGGCGTGCAGGTGGAAGTGGGTGGCGGTCGAGGTCAGGACCGTGCGGGTGATGGTGCGTACCGACCACGGGCCCCGCTCGAAGCCCATGGTCCAGACGGTCTCCCCGCGTACGGTGTCGTACCGGTTGCCGATCCAGCTGTAGTCCTCGACCGCGCGCCTGGTCACCTGCAGGTCGATGTTGTCGAAGAGCACCGTCCCCAGGTCCTTGACCACGTTCAGTGAGGAGCGGTAGTTGACGAGGTCGTGGGAGATGTCCCAGCGCTGTTCGCCGGGCGTGACCGGCTCGGTGCGGAGGGGCGCAGTGCCCTCGGGTTCCTGGAAGGGTTCGGGTTCGGGCCCCGAGGCCTGCCCGTTCGAGCGCACCGGCAGCAGTACCTGGGTGTGCTCTCCGGGATGGACCGAGAGCATGACCGGTTCGGGTGAGGGCCAGGCCAGGGGCCAGTAGGAAGTGGAGACCGCGACCCTGATGCGGTGGCCGGGCGGGAAGGCCTGGGCCACCCCGTTGAGGGAGACCGAGACGCGGTAGCGGCGCCCGGGCTCGAGCCGCTGCGGGAACTCGTCACTTTCGGAATGGGTGAGGTTGAGCAGCCCGTAGGTCACACGTGTGGCTTTGCCGTCGGGTGCGACGTCGGACAGGCGTACAGCGACCATGGCGTCGGGCCGGTCCACGGACAGGTCCAGGTCGACCACGGGCGAGCCCAGGATCTCCACCCTCTCGCTCAGAGGGCCGCTGTCGAAGACCATCGAGCCGCCGTCCTCCTCGCGCTGGTCGGCGGGCAGGTCGGGCGGGGCGTTGTAGGAACACCACTTGCCCGCGTACTGTCCCGTCGACAGCGGTGAGGACAGGGTCATGGGCCCGCGTTCGTGGTCGGGTTCGGTGCCCTCACGCAGGATGCGCCCGTGTTCGAGAGAGCGGACGAGCGGTTCCACGCTGGGGGAGGGCCAGGTGTTCTCGCCCACCCAGCGGCCCGGGCGTTCCTCGTACTCGGTGGAGGGCTCGACGCTGTCCTGCATCCACGCGCGCAGCATCGGCGCGTCCATGATGCCGTTGTCGATGCCCTTGAGCCAGCGGTCCCACCAGCGCACCAGCTCCTGCAGGAAACCGATGGCGGGGCCGGGTTGGCCCAGGTGCGGGTACTTGTGCGACCAGGGCCCGAGCAGGCCCAGCCTGGGCACGTCCAGCCCGGCCATCAGGCGGAAGACGGAGTTGGAGTAGCCGTCGGCCCACCCGCTGACGGCCATGACGGGTATGTCGATGGCGCCCAGGTCCTCGGCGACCGAGCCGTGTTTCCAGAAGTCGTCGCGGCGCTGGTGGCGCAGCCAGGTGTCCAGCCACAGGCCGCTGTGCTCCAACCGTTCGTGCCACATCTGCCGCCAGCGCTCACCCACCAGCTCGGGGTCGGGAGGGCTGGAGTTGTAGGCGAACATGGTGGAGGCCCAGGAGAGGTTGTCGCCCAGCAGGCATCCGCCCATGTAGTGCACGTCGTCGGAGTAGCGGTCGTCGGTGGAGGAAGCGGTGACGATCGCTCCCAGGCTCCGGGGCCGGCGGGCGGCCACCTGCAGGGCGTTGAACCCGCCCCAGGAGATACCCATCATCGCGGTGTTCCCGTCGCACCAGGGCTGGTCGGCGAGCCAGGCCAGGACGTCCTCGGCGTCGGAGAGTTCCTGTTCGAGGTATTCGTCCTCCAGGACACCCTCGGAGTCGCCGGTGCCGCGCAGGTCCACGCGTGCGCAGACGTAGCCGTGCCCGGCCATGTACGGGTGGTGGATGGAGTCACGCTGCGCGGTCAGGTCCCGGCGCCGGTAAGGGATGAACTCCAGGATCGCCGGTACCGGGGCCTGTTCGCTGTCCACCGGGCGCCATATGCGGGCGGCCAGGCGGGTCCCGTCGCTCATCGGGATGCGGACGTACTCGTCCTCGCGGACCTGGTGCGGGAGTGAGTCCACGGTTCGCATGGTGCCCCTCGTCTCAGTCGTGGTCGGCGTCCTGGATGTCGAAGCTCAGTGCGTCCTTGCACTCCTGGTACATGCGCTCGGCCTCTTCGGGGCTGTCGGCGCCCACGAAGACGTCGGCGAGCTCGAAGCTGTAGCTGTCCTGACCGGGCAGCTCGGAGAGCCACTGGCCCGGCTGGGCGACGATCTCCACGTGCAGGCCGGGGATCCGTTCCTGGATGCGTTCGATCTCCTCCTGGGAAGGGACCGAGCGCACGTAGCCGTCGGTGAAGTGGCGCAGGAACCACTTGGCCGCGAAAGCGTACTCCCCGTTCCGGCTGTGCACGGGTTCCTCCCCCAGCGCGATGCGCAGGACCGCATCGTGGTTGGTCCTGCCGTCCACGCTCTCGAACAGGGCCGAGTGCGACTGGGAGTGGCGGGGGTTGATCTCCAACAGGAGGAGGGAGTCCTTCTGGGGATCGTAGAAGTACTCGACGTTGAATGCGGTGTTGTCCAACCCCACCTGGGTGATGACCCGTTCGGTCAACTCGATCAGGCGTTCGCGGACCTCGTCCGATTGCCTGGAGGGGTATTCGTAGCACAGGAAACTGGAGGTGCCCGGGTAGCAGTCGGAGTCGATGACGCCGTAGATGTAGGGCTGGGACCCGTGGACGTAGCCCTCCACGGTGAGCTGGCGTCCCTGGCCCTCCTCCTCGGCCAGACCGGCCGTTCCGCCGGCCTCGGCGACCTTCGGGGGCAACGGCACCCGGTCCATGATCCACTGGAAAGGCTCTCCGACGCGGCCGGCGCCCTGGCGGATCTCCTCCATCGCCTCGCGGAAGCCCTCGTCGTCGGTGACACGGAAGGCCAGTTCGGAGGAGAAGGCCTTCACCGGTTTCAACCACAGCGGGTAGGACAGCCCGTCGGGGATGTGTGGGGCGTCGGGGTCGATCTCGGCGAAGTTCGGGACGACCTCGGGCACAACGGTCCGCTGCTCCAGGCGGCTCCAGTACTTGTGCTCGCACCGGACGATGGCCTCCAGCGGGGCGTGGGGCAGCCCGCGTGGTTCGCACAGCAGGGGCACCAGGGAACTGACCGGGAAGTCCCAGTAGCCGATGATGGCGTCGACGGTGCCGTCGAAGCTGTCCAGCTGCTGCTCGGCCTGGGCGAGCAGGGCGGGCATGTCCAGCTCTCCCTGGGTCAGTTGTTCCAGGGAGAGCAGCGGATGGAAGCGGTGGTCCCCGGGGAGAGCACGCAGTGCTGCGTGGTTGTGGTCGTCAAGACCGAGGACGAAGATGTTCTTGGTCACGGGAACCCCCCTCTGGTGGGAGGCCGGAAAGCGCGTGTGCGGTTCGAACGGCGCTGACCGGGCCTTTTCCGCCCGGCCGTGCTCCGGCCCCTCTACTGGTCCCTGTGCTCTTTTGCGCAGGTTGAAACACCATGGGACGGATCACAGGCCGCGTGGGGCGTGGCGGATTCGGTGGAGGGGCCGTGCTCAGGGCGGTCCGGGGGCGTGTTTCAGTCGGCCGGGCGCCAGTCGGCGTTGGCCCCGCACACCACCAGGCAGGGGCGGTCCCCGGGGACCCGGCCGGCCAGCCAGGCGGCGAAGGGGACGGCGGCGGCCGGTTCGGTGGCGATGCGCAGGTCCGCCCACAGGCGCTGCTGGGCGTGCACGATCTCGGCGTCGTCGACCAGCGTCGGGGTGACGGGGTGCTCGCGCAGGACCTGGAAGGGCACCTCGCCCAGGGTGGCCGCGCCCAGGGCGGAGGAGGCCACCGAGTCCACGGGGGTCTGTACGGGACGGTCGTGGGACAGGGCCGCGTGCAGGCTCTGGCAGCCCTCGGGTTCGGCGCCCACGACCTGGCGCGGGCCGGCGCCCAGGCGGGTCCCGGCGGCGAGCCCGCCTCCGCCCACGGCCACGACCACGGTGTCGCACTCGGGGGCCTGGGTGGCCACCTCCAGGCCGATGGTGCCCTGGCCGGCCACGACCAACGGGTCGTCGAAGGCGTGCAGGTAGCGCACGTTCTCGCGTTCGGCGTGGTCGCGTGCGGCCTCGGCGGCCACGGCGTAGTGCTCGCCCACACGCACGATCCGGGCGCCGGTCCGGGACAGCGGTTCGGCCTTGGCCTCGGGCACGGTCTCGGGCACGTAGACGGTGGCGTGTTTGCCCAAGAGCCGTGCGGCGGTGGCCACCCCCAGACCGTGGTTGCCGCCGGATGCGGTGATGACGTGGTCGCTCTCGGGCCCGCCGAGCATGGCGTTGAGGGCTCCGCGCAGTTTGAAGGCGCCGGTCAGCTGCAGGTGCTCGAGTTTGAGGGTGAGCGGGCGTCCGTCGATCCGGGTGTGGAGCACGGGGGTGTGGCGGGCATAGGGGGCGATGCGTTCGGCGGCGGCACGCACGTCGGTGGCTGTGGGTGCGAGCGCAGTGGGTGCGGTCTCGGGGCTCATGCCTCCACTGTGCCGCTACTGATGGTTAACATAAAGTTGCCTCTACTAAAGATCATTAAGCTTTGCTTTGTCTCAAGGTTTGCTCGAAGAGGGGATGCCGTGCTCGACGCCAACCGGTTGCGTGTACTGGTGGAGATCGCCCATGCCGGTTCCATCGCCGCGGCGGCCGAACGTCTGTCCTACACCCCGCCCGCGCTCTCGCAGCAGCTGACCAAGCTGGAGCGGGAGGTGGGGGTGCTGCTGGTGGAGCGCGGGCGTACCGGGGCGAGCCTGACCGAGGCGGGCCGGGTGCTGCTCGAGCGCGGCGAACGGGTCCTGGGAGAATTGCGCGATGCCGAAAGGGCCGTGCGTGCGGTGGGCGGCCAGGAATCCAGCCAACTCTCGTTGGGGGCCTTCGCCAGCGCGGGCAAGGTCCTGCTGCCGCAGACGTTGGCGCTGTTCGGCCACGAGCACCCGCACGTGCGCCTGTCCCTGTTCGACGTCGAACCCCCCGGAGGGCACGGCCAGGTCACTTCCGGCGAGCTGGATCTGCTCATCACCCACCGCTACCCGGGGGTGCCGTTGCCGCCCGCCTCGGGCCTGCACCGTGAACGTGTCCTCGTCGATCCCTTGTTGGCGGTGGCGCCCCGGGGCCATGCCTTGGCAGACAGCCGACTGTCGTTGGCCGACCTGGCCGAGGAGGAATGGATCTGCGGGGCGCCCGGGATCCACAACCGCATCAGCTTGGACACCGCGGCGGCCGAAGCGGGGGTGCGCTTGTCGGTGGCTTACGAGACCCGTGACTACGAAGTGGCGCTGGCCCTGATCGAGGCCGGTGTGGGGGTCGCGCTGGTACCGCAGTCGATCCTGGGAGCGGCACGGGGCGGGGGCTGGGTCAGCCGTCCGCTCAGCGACGTCTCACCGGCCCGGGAGATCTACGTGGTGCACCGGCGCCGCCCTCCCGAACCGGTCCCGGCGATGGTCGCGACCTTGCGGGAGGTCGCCGCCCGGGCGCCTGGGCCTTCCTGGACGGAGGAGGCCGAGGGACGGGGCACGCGGGAGCCGGGGGGACCACCCGCGGTGGGGTGAACGGGTTTCCTGCGGCCTCGGTTCCGACAACGGTCCGGGTGTGTGGTCCGGCGGGCCCGTCGCCGAACGACACACCTAGGCCGGCGGCGCTCCGGGCGGGGGTGGGGCGTTCCAGCGAAAGTACAGGGAGAGCACGCGCACGCAATAGCACAGCAGGGCACCCGCGACGGCGAACCAGATCGACCCCAGGCCGATCGTGTCGAAGAGCACGACCACGCCGGCGCCCAGCAGTGCAGGGATGGCGTACAGGCGTGAGTTGGCGCTGAGCACCACAGGGATCCGGTTCAGGAGCACGTCGCGGATGGTTCCGCCTCCCACGCCGGTGATCGTGCCCAGCAGAACGGCTTGGAGGGGGCCGAAACCGACTTCGATGGCCTTGGTGGCACCGATGACGGCGAACAGGCTCAACCCGGCGGCGTCGAAGAGCTGGATCGGTGTGGCCAGGTGCTGTAGTTGGCTGCTGAGGAAGAAGGCCAGGGTGGCGCCGGCCAGTGCGACGACGATGTAGCGCCAGTCCTGGAAAGTGGCGGGGGTCTGGCCGAGCAGGAGGTCGCGGATGATGCCCCCGCCCAGGGCGGTGGTCACGCCCAGAACCGTGACACCGACGAGGTCCACACGTGCGGTGCGGACACCGGTGAGGGCCCCGTCCAGCGCGAACGCGAAAACACCCGTCAGGTCGAGGACGAGGATGATGCTCTGAGTGGACATGTGTCTGGGCCGGGGCGGCGCTCCCCCTTGTTTCTCCGTCGACACGGCAAGAGTGCTCAGCGCCAAGTACACCATGCCCGGAGGGATACGGGTGCCCTCGGTGGAGGGGCGCGTCCTGCCCGAACAGGGCCGGAGCCGGGGGCGGGAGGCACGGGTGGGGCGGCCCGTGTCGCATGCTCCGGCCCGGGGTCGGGAAGGAGACCATCGACCCGGAGCCAGAGACACGGGGCATATGAGGGGGCAGGCAATGGAGCACCTGGACACGATCGTGGTGGGCATGGGGCCCGGTGGTGAGTCGGTGGCCTCGAGGCTGCTGGGTGAGGGTCAGAACGTGGCGGTGGTCGAGAGCGGCCTGATCGGGGGCGAGTGCGGCTACTACGCGTGTATCCCCTCCAAGGTGCTGTTGCGGGCCCCGGAGGCGCAGTGGGAGGCGGCCGGGGTGGCCGGGCTCTCCCGGCCCGAACTGGACTGGGACGGTCTGCGCGGGTACCGCGACGGCATGATCCGCCACCTGGACGACTCGGCGCAGGTGGAGGACTACCGGGAACTGGGCGCGCAGGTGTTCAAGGGCCGGGCCCGTCTGGTGGGACGCGATCCCTGGCGGGTGGTGGTCAACGGCACCGAACTGAGCGCCGAGCACGTGGTACTGGCGACCGGGTCCGAGCCCGTGGTCCCCCCGATCGACGGGTTGTCCGATCTGGGCTCGGACGTGGTGTGGACCAACCGGGAGGCGACCACGCTGGAGTCCGTCCCCGAGCGGGCGGTGGTGGTCGGCGGTAGCGCGGTGGGGGTGGAGCTGAGCCAGTTCCTGGCGGCGTTGGGCAGCCGGGTCACCGTCGTCCAGCGCGGTGAGCGGCTGTTGGACCGCGAGGACCCGCGCCTGTGTGAGTTGATCGCCGACCGGTTCGAACGCGAGGGGATCGACGTGCGCACCGGCACGCAGGTCTCCTCGGTGGCCCGCCAGGGGCGCGGGGTGCTCGCGCACCTGGACGACGGCACCCGGGTGGAGACCGATGTGGTGGTACTGGCCACCGGGCGCCGGCCCAGGGCCGAGGGGTTGGGTCTGGACGAGGTGGGGGTGGACACCGACGGGGGCCTGCCGGCGGTGGACGAACACTGCCGACTGGCACCGGGCCTGTGGGCGGTCGGTGACCTGACAGGGCAGGCGATGTTCACGCACGTGGCCAAGTATCAGGCGCGGGTGGTGACCGACAACATGTTCGGCCGTGAGCACCGGGCCGACTACACGGGGGTGCCCCGGGTGGTCTTCAGTTTTCCGGAGGTGGCCGCGGCGGGTCTGACCGAGGCCGCCGCGCGTGAGAGGGGACTGGACCCGGTGGTGGCGGAGGCGGACCTGACCGCGGAACTGGCCCGGCCCTGGACCTACGCCTCCGACCCCGTGGCCAGGATGGGGCTGGTCGCGGACCGCTCCTCGGGGATGTTGGTGGGGGCGTGGGCGTTCGCGCCGCTGTCCTCGGAGTGGATCCACACCGCGGCGTTGGCGATCCGGGCGCGTGTCCCGGTGCAGACGTTGCGCAACGCGGTGTTCCAGTTCCCGACCTTCTCCGAGGGGTACCTGTCGGCGTTGGACCGCTTGGACCTTTGAGGTGGGCGGTGCCCGCCGCCCGGGTCAGGGGCGGCGGGCGTGTGCTGTGCCGGGGTGCGGTTCAGCCGGCGGTGGCGGCCAGGGCGGCCTGTTCCTCGTTCTCGACGCCGCGGTTCCACTCGCTCTTGGTGGACTGCCAGGTGTCCTCGTTGCGGCCCAGGCGCCAGTACCCCGAAACCGACAGCCATTCCTTGGGCAGGGCGTGTTCGATACGCAGTAGACGGCGCAGGTCGCGGACGGCGTTGGCTTCCCCGTGCACGAAGGCGTGGACGCGCCCGGCGGGGAAGTCCAGGGCGCGTACGGCCGGTACCAGGGCGGAGCCGACGACGCCGTCGCCGCGGTGGAGCCAGTGCAGGTGGACGCCTTCGCCGGTGGCAAGGGCCTGCTCCTCCTCGGGGCCGGCGACCTCGATGTAGACGTGGGCGGTGGCGCCCCGGGGCAGGCCTTCCAGGGCGGCGGCGATGGCGGGCAGGGCGCTCTCGTCACCGGCGAGCAGGTGCCAGTCGGCCTCGGGGGAGGGGCTGTAGGCGCCGCCGGGGCCGGTGAAGTGCAGGGTGTGGCCGGGGCGGGCGGCCTCGGCCCAGGGGCCGGCCAGGCCGGTGTCGCCGTGGGTGACGAAGTCGATGGTGAGCAGGCGTTTCTGCCGGTCCCAGTGGCGGACGGTGTAGGTGCGGGTGGTGGGCCACTGCGAGCGGGGACCGTGGTTGAGGGTGTGTTCCAGGTCTGTGGTGCTCAGGTCCTCGGTCCCGGGGAAGAAGAGTTTGACGTAGTGGTCGGTGTGGCCGTCGGTGTCGAACCGGTCCAGCCCCTCGCCGCCCAGGACGATGCGGACCATGTGCGGGCTGAGCCGCTCGGTGGACTCGACCGTTCCGGTGTGGACGGTCCTCTTGCGCGGCTTCTGCTCGGCCACGGCGCTCCCTCCTCCAAGTTCATGGTTAGGTAAGCCTAACCAAGCACACCGTAGGCGGTGAAGGAGCCCCCGGCAAACCGTCCCTGCCTGTGTACGCCGTGACGAGGCAGGTGGTCTCACCCGGGGCCGTGCTCGGGCGGGTGGGTGAAGACCCCGTGCGTGTACCGGTCCCCGGCCGACAGGCCCGCGCGCAGGGCTGCTGTCCAGGCCGCTCCTCCGGCCGTGCACCCGGCTGTGACCACCGGTGCCTCGGGGGAGAGCTCGCGCACCAGCGCCGTGCGCACCGGGCCGGACCGGGACAGCACCCCGCCGGCCAGGACCACCGGGGTGCGCTCACCGCTCTCGCGCACCGACCGCACCGAGTCGGCCAGGTGCCGGGCGGCGCGGGCCACGATGTGTGCGGCCGAGGCATCACCCTGTTCGCAGGCCCGGCTCACCAGGGGTGCCAGCTGGGCCAGGTCGATGGGCGGGGCCGCCGTCAAGGCCCGGGCCAGGGCGCGTGCACGTTCGCGCGGGGCCAGGTTC
The DNA here is from genome assembly GCF_000340965.1 of Nocardiopsis kunsanensis DSM 44524. GTDB lineage: Bacteria > Actinomycetota > Actinomycetes > Streptosporangiales > Streptosporangiaceae > Nocardiopsis > Nocardiopsis kunsanensis. Next base: position 72,389 of record NZ_ANAY01000026.1, on the reverse strand, counting down.
TGACCTTCGGGCAGGGCACGGGCCAGTACTGCTCGGGTCAGAGGGCCCGGTTCGTGCCCGGCCATCAGCTGCCGTGCGCTGGCGCGGGCGGCCCGGTGCCCGATCCAGAACCCCGATCCGGCGTCGCCCACCAGCCATCCCAGGCCGTCGGCGACGTCGGTGCGTACACGTTCCTGGACACGGGCGGCGATGGCCCCGGTTCCGGCGATGAGTACCACCCCGTCCGGCGCGCAGGTGCCTGATGCGAAGGCCACCTCGTCGTCGCCGGTGAAGACCGCCTCGTTCTCCACCCCCGCACGGGCCAGGGCGAGGTGCATGCGTTCGCGTACCGTTCCGTCGGCCAGGGCCGATACCCCGGCCAGGCCGACCGCGGTCGTGGCCAGGGCTCGACGGGCACCGGGCCCTGCCCGGTCCAGGGCCCCGGACACGGCCTCGGTCAAGCGTTGGGAGGCCAGGTCGGTGCCGTGGGAGTTGGGGTTGGCGCCCTCGGCGAAGGCCTCACCCAGACGGTGGCCCGAGAGTGTGGTGACCAGGGCGCGGGTCCTGGTGCCGCCCGCGTCCACACCCAGGACGAGGGGGCCGGGGGAGTGGGAGGGGTATGGGTTCGTCACGGGCCGATGCCTTCCCCGGTGCGGGTCCGTTATGCCTTCCGGGTCCGCCCTCGTGAGGAAAACCGGTGGCCGTTCCTGCCCCGGATCTGGTTTTCTCACCCCATGGTCGTGTCCGCGGTCCCCGGCCTGTCCCGCCCGAGCTTTTGCGTTCCTGCCTCCGTGCCTGCCCGCCGCCCGCGCACGGTCCGGGCAAGAGGCGCCGGTGCTCGTCCCGTGCAGTCCGGACCTTGCTTCCGTGCACGGGTGCGGGGGTGCGCTCGCGGGCCCCACGACCTGGCACGGACCCGGTACCGTCGAGCCCTGCCGGTGCTGTCCCGCGCCGGTGGGCCGCCCCTTTGCGCGGCACCGATCCCCGACCACGCCCCGCACCCCGGAAAGACGAGGAGGCCGGTGCCCGCACGGGCACCGGGACCACCATGCCCACACCCGAAACGGCCGGCCCTTGGACCGTGCGCGGCATCGACCGCGACGAACTCCCCGAAGTGGCGGAGGTGACCTTGACGGCCATGATCGCCCCGGATCTGCCCGAGGAGGTCGGTGAGCGGTTGCACCACTTCCCCGAACACCACGGTTACGGGCGGATCCTGGCGGCCACCGACGAACACGGCGCCATCGTGGGCAGCACGCGTTCGCACGCCTTCGACATGGCTCTGCCCGGCGGGGTGCGCCGCGTCGCGGGCGTGACCGGTGTGGGGGTCTGGCCCACGCATCGGCGACAAGGGGTACTCAGTGCGCTGATGCGCCGCCAACTGGCCGACCTGAAGGCTGACGGTGAGCACTACGCCGCGCTGTGGGCCTCCGAGAGCGGGATCTACGGACGTTACGGGTTCGGGCTCGCCGTCACCGAGACCGAGGCCGCCATCGATGTCCACCATGCGGCGCTGCGTGCCGATGCCCCGCGCGATGGTGGTCTGCGGGTCCTGCTGGAGCGGCCCGGTGCGGCCCGCGCCGCGGTGGAGGAGGTCTTCGCCCGGGTGGCCCGTACCCAGCTGGGCCGGTTCGCCCGGGACCGGGCGTGGTGGGACCGGCTCCTGAAGGATGACCCGGCCGAGCGCGGCGGCAAGGGGCCGCTGCGGGTCTCGGTGGTCCAGGGGCCCGACGGCCCTGTGGGGTATGCGCTGCACCGGGCCGAACGCCGCTGGTCGGTCCACGGTTCCAGGAGCGTGCTGCACGTGCAGGAGGCCGTGGCCCTCACCCCGGCCGCGCACACGGCCCTGTACGAGCACCTGTTCTCCTTCGACCTCATCACCCGGGTGGAGTTCTCCTGGCTGGCCCAGGACGACCCGCTCGAGCACCTGCTCGTCGACCACCAGAAGCTGGAGACCACACCGGTCGACTCCCTGTGGATCCGGCTGGTGGATATGCCCGCGGCGCTGTCCGAACGCACCTACGCGGCCCCCTTCGAGGCGGTCCTGGGGATCACCGACCGCTACGCCCCCTGGAACGCGGGGACCTGGCACGTCGAGGGCGGACCCGACGGCGCGAGAGTGGAAACCACCGATGCCGCACCGGACGTGTCGCTGGACGTGTCCCATCTGGGCGCGGCCCACCTGGGTCAGCGCCCGCTCCTGGGTCCGTTGCGTGCGGGGCTGGTCACCGAGCACACCCCCGGTGCGGTGGCGCGCCTGGACACTGCCTTGTTCCGGCCCGATCCGGCGATCTGCGGCCTGATCTTCTGAACCTGCCCCCGACCCGGGTCCGGAGGCTGGTTCGCGCGGTCGTCCCCGGGCTCAGTCCAGCGCCGTGAGCAGGCGATCGACGTCCTCGTCGGTGTTGTACAGGTGGAAGGCCACGCGCATGCGCCCGTTGCGGGTGGACGTGGCGACACCGGCCTCGGCGACCCGGGCGGCGGCCCGTTCCGAGACCGGGAGCGAGACGATCGCCGAGCCGGCCGGTTCCAGGCCCAGAGCGGCACGCAGCCGCTCGGCCAGCGCGATGTCGTGAGCGCCGATCACGGCCGTCCCGGTCTCCTCGATCACCCGCAGGCTCTGGGCCAGGGCCATGGCCGCTCCCCAGACCGGGGCCTGGTCCAGGCGGCGGGCGTCGCCGGCCGGCGGGGCGCCCGCGCCATAGAGCGCCTGCCAGGGGTGCTCGGAAGCGTACCAGGAGGGAGCCAGGGGGTGCAGCTGTGCCAGGGCCTCGCGGGTGCCGGTGAGGAAAGCCGTGCCGCGCGGGGCCAGCAGCCACTTGTAGGTGGAGCACACGGTGTAGTCGATCGGTACCTGCGGCAGGCTCAGCCATCCGGCTGACTGGGTGGTGTCCACCAGCAGGCGGGCCCCGTGGTCGACGCAGGCGCGGGCCAGGTCCTGCAGCGGGGCCAGGGCGCCGTCGGAGGACTGCACGGCCGAGACGGTCACCAGTGTGGTGGCCGGGCCCACGTGCTCGGCCAGTTCGTGCAGGGGCGCCTCGCGTACGGTCAGCCCCGGGTGGCGGGCGAAGGGCTGCACGGCGGAGGCGAACTCGCGTTCGGGGGCGAGGACCTCGGAGCCTTCCGGGAGGGAGGCGGCGACGGTGCCCACGAGTTGGGACACGTGTGTGCTCAGGGCGACCTGGTCGGGTCCGATCCCGTTCAGGCGGGCGTAGACGGCGCGGGCCTCCTCGGTGGGGATGTCGCCCTGGTCGGGGCGGAAGGTGCCGGTGGCCACGGCCTCGGTGTGTGCGTCCAGGACCTGTCGTGCGGTGCGGGGGAGCAGGCCGTGGGAGGCGGTGTCGAGGTAGGTGCCGCGCGGGGTGAAGTGGGTGCGGGCCCGGTGGATGGCTGGGTGTTCGTGCATGCGGTGAATCGTCGCAAGCGGTGGGTGGGGGTTCAAGGTTCTGCCGTGGCCGATGCGGGCCCCGGGGTTCAGCTGCGGAACTTGGCTTTGGCGTCGGTGGATCCGGCCATGAGTTTGTTGAGCAGGCGTACCAGTTCGGTGCGTTCATCCGGTTCCAGGGCTTCGGCCCAGGCGCTCTCGCGGCGGTTGTGTGCCCGGAATCCGCCGAGGATGGCTCCGTAGCCCTCTTCGGTCAGGCTCAGTTGCAGGGCGCGCCGGTCGTGGCTGGCGCGTTCGCGCACCACGAGACCGTCGCGTTCGAGGGTGTTGAGCAGTGCGGACAGGGCGGCCCGGCTCGTCCCGGAGATCTCGGCGGTGGTCTTGGCCTCCATGGGCCCGGCGAGCCAGAGCGCGAAGATGACACGGAAGCCCGGCCAGGTGAGCCCGCGGGGGCGGTGGACGGTGGACTCCAGGTCGTAGATGACCATGCTGCTGGCCCGGCTCAGGGTCAGGGCCATGCGCATGGCGTCGGTGTCGACCGCGGGCAATTCCTGTTGGGCCTTGCGCACGGCGAAGTCCACGAACGACCAGAAGGTCAGTTCGTTCGGGGGAGCGCTCTCGTGGGTCACCGGTTCACCTTAAAGCCGCAAAGCTCTGTTTCCGGGGGATGGTGCGGGCCGAGGGAGGCGGCTCGTGGCCAGGGCAGGGAGGGCGGGGCCCTGTTCCTGCACCACGTGCGGCCGGGGGCGCGTCGCCGGCCGGAGTGTTCCGCTTTGCCTGGCTATTATGTGATCTGTATCACGCAAGTGTCTGGCCCACGCCTCTTGGTCGTGTGGTGTGCGCCACGTTACGGTCATCTTCATCAAACGTTTGATCATTTGGGTGGCGGTAGCCGCCCGCGACGAGTGAGAGGTCCTTCGACCATGGCCACCAAGCCGTTCGCCTCCTCCGCCGACACCGAGGCCAAACAGCAGACCCTCGAAGTGCTCGCCGACGGCGTCTACGCACTCACCGCCGAGGGCGACCCCAACATCGGTGCCATCGAGGGCGAGGACTTCCTGGTCGCCTTCGAAGCCCTGGCGACCCCCGTCGCCGCCCGCGAGTGGCTCACCGAACTGCGCAAACACACCGACAAGCCCATCCGCTACCTGGTGCTCTCCCACTACCACGCCGTGCGTGTGTTGGGCGCCAGTGCCTTCGACGCCGACATCGTCCTGGCCCACGAGAAGACCTACGAGCTCGTCCGCGAACGCGGCAAGGAGGACTGGGAGAGCGAGTTCGGGCGCATGCCCCGCCTGGCCAAGGACGCGGACTCGGTACCCGGCCTGACCTGGCCCACACAGACCTTCGCCGACCGCACCACCATCGACCTGGGCGGCGACCGGGGCGAACTCGTCCTGCAATACCTGGGCCGCGGCCACACCGAGGGCGACATCGTGGCCTGGTTGCCTCAGCAGAAGATCCTCTTCGCCGGCGACCTCGTCGAGGCCCAGGCCGCCCTCTACACCGGCGACGCCTTCCACCACGACTGGGCCGGGCCCACTCTCGACCGCGTCAAGGCCCTGGACGCGCAGATGCTCGTGGGTGGGCGCGGGGCGGTCAGCCGCGGCCGCGCCGAGGTCGAGGCCGCCATCGAGCAGACCCGCAACTTCTTGAACGTGATGATCGAGCAGGTCGGCGCCGTCCACGAACGCGGCGGCACCCTCAAGGAGGCCTTCGGCGCCACCCACGCTGCACTGGTCGACGACTACGGCCACTGGCCCATCTTCGAGCACTGCCTGCCCTTCGACGTCTCCCGGCTCTGGGACGAGCTCTCCGGCGTCGAGCGGCCCGTCATCTGGACCGCCGAACGCGACCGCCAGGTCTGGGACCAGCTGCAGAGCTGACCCGCCCTCAGCACCCGTCCGCGCCCGTACGGGGCGCCCTCGCCGAACGGAGCCCCCCCATGGAACCCCCCGCTCCATCCACCACCCCCCACACCACCGAGCCCGTCCTGGTGCTGGGCGCCGGACCGGTCGGCCAGACCGCAGCTCTGCTGCTGGCCCGGCGCGGGCTCCCCGTACTGGTCGTGGACGAACACCCCCGCCGCGAGGCCGTGGGGTCCAAAGCCATCTGCCAACAGCGCGACGTCCTGGACGTGTGGGACTGGCTCGGGGCCGGCCGCATCGCCCGGGAAGGCCTGACCTGGGACACCGCCCGCACCTTCTACCGCGACCACGAACTGTTCAGCCTGAGCCTGAGCGACCCCGGCGCCTCCCCGCTGCCCCCGTTCGTCAACATCTCCCAGTCGCGCACGGAAGAACTCCTGGACCCGCTCCTGGAACAAGCCGGGGTGCGGGTGCTGTGGAACCACTCCGTCACCGCCCTGGACCAGGACGCTGACGGGGTGGAGATCACCTGCCGGGGCCCTCGGGGGCCGGTGCGCCTGCGCGGCTCCCACGCATTGTCGTGCCTGGGCGCCCACGGCGGTGTGGTGCGCAAGGCCCTGGGGATCGGCTTCGAGGGCACCAGCTTCGACGACCGTTTCCTCATCTGCGACATCCGGGCCGACCTGGGGCACTGGCAGCGCGAACGCCGCTTCTACTTCGACCCCGAGTGGAACCCGGGACGGCAGGTGCTCATCCACCCCTGCCCCGACTCGGTCTACCGCATCGACTGGCAGGTCCCGGCCGACTTCGACCTGCAGGCCGAGGAGGACGACGGACGCCTGGAGGAACGCATCCGCCGGATCATCGGCCAGGCCCCCTACGAGATCGTCTGGCGCTCGGTCTACAGCTTCCACACCCGCGTGGCCGACCGCATGCGGGTGGGCCGGGTCCTGCTCCTGGGCGACAACGCCCACCTGGTGGCACCCTTCGGCGCGCGCGGCCTCAACTCCGGGGTCCCCGACGCCGAGAACGCCGCCTGGAAGATCGCCTACGTACGAAGCGGGTGGGCCGGGGAGAACCTGCTGGAGAGCTACCACACCGAACGCCACGCCGCCGCGCTGGAGAACGCCGACGTCACCAGCGCCACCATGCGTTTCCTCGTGCCCCGCGACGAGGAGGAACAGCAAGTACGCCGCACCGTGCTCGAACGCGCCGTGACCGACCCCGCCTACCACCACCGGGTCGACTCCGGGCGCCTGGCCGAACCCTTCTGGTACACCGACTCCGACCTGACCACCCCCTGCCCCGAACGGCCCTTCGGCGGACGGCCCCCGCGCGGACGGACCCCCGAGCCCTGCCCCGGTGTGCTGATGCCCGACGTGCCTGTGCGCACCGACCGGGGCCCCGCCCGGCTGCGCCAGCTCCTGCGCCGGGGCCTGACCCTGCTGCTGGGGCCCACCCCCGAGGACACCACCGGTCCGCGGTTCACCGAGACGGTACGCACCGCAGCCGAGCAGGCCACCTCCGCCCCCGTGGCCGTGCACCGCATCAGCGACCTGGACGCCGACGGAACCCTCGCCCGCGCGCTCGAACCACGGACCGGGCAGGTGTGGCTGGTACGCCCCGACGCCCACATCGCCGCCGTGGTCGAAGGAACCGACGCTGCAGCCGTGCACGCCGCAGTGCACACCGCTCTGGGAACCGTGCCCGTCCCGCCCCAGACCTCCCCCGCCGACGGCACCGCCGGTGCCCGCACCACCCCCTGAAGAGCGCTCACGGCACGAGGAAGGAAGGCAACCATGGCCTACTACCGCCAGGTCGGGGACGTGCCCCGGACCCGACACACCCAGCACCCCAACCCCCGGGGCGGGCTCTACTACGAGGAGCTCATGGGGGAGGAAGGCTTCTCCAGCGACTCCTCGCTGCTGTACCACAAGGCGATCCCCTCGGCCATCGCCGACGCCGCCCCCTGGCAGGTGCCCGAACAGACCCGCACCCCCAACAGCCCCCTGATCCCGCGCCACCTGAAACTGCACGACCTCTTCCCGGCACAGGGGTGGAAGTCGGCGGACGTCGTGCAGTCGCGGCGCCTGGTACTGGGCAACGAGGACGTACGCATCTCCTACGTGGCCGCCGGAGCGCCCTCGCAGCTGTACCGCAACGGCATCGGCGACGAATGCGTCTACGTCGAGTCCGGCCGGGGCCGTGTGGAGACCGTCTTCGGGACGCTGGAAGCAGGCCCCGGCGACTACGTCCTCATCCCGCGGGCCACCACCCACCGGTGGGTGCCCACGGGGGAGGAGCCCCTGCGTGCCTACGCGATCGAGGCGAGCAGCCACATCGCACCGCCCAAGCGTTACCTGTCGCGCTACGGTCAGTTCCTGGAGCACTCCCCCTACTGCGAACGCGACCTGCGCGGGCCCACCGAACCGCTCCTGGCCGAGGGGGAGATGGTCGACGTCCTGATCAAGCACCGCGGCCCGGGCCCCGGCGGGATCGCCGGAACCCGCTACACCTACCCCACGCACCCCTTCGACGTCGTGGGCTGGGACGGGTGCTTGTACCCGTACGTGTTCAACGTCGAGGACTTCCAGCCCATCACCGGCAGGGTGCACCAGCCGCCGCCGGTCCACCAGGTCTTCGAGGGGCACAACTTCGTCATCTGCAACTTCGTGCCCCGCAAGGTCGACTACCACCCGGGAGCGATCCCGGTGCCCTACTACCACGCCAACGTCGACTCCGACGAGGTGATGTTCTACTGCGGCGGCGACTACTCGGCCCGCAAGGGCTCGGGTATCGGGCAGGGGTCGATCTCCCTGCACCCGGGCGGGCACTCCCACGGCCCTCAGCCCGGCGCCTACGAGCGCAGCATCGGCGCGGAGGCCTTCGACGAACTGGCCGTCATGGTCGACACCTTCCGCCCGCTGGACCTGGGCGAGGGGGGTCGGGCTGTCGACGACGGGGCCTACGCCTGGACCTGGGCCGGAGGGAGCAAGAACCGATGAACGGGCTGTTGTACCGGGGACTCTTCGACGACGCGGCGCTCTTCCCGCCCGGGAACGCGCCCCTGGGCCAGGCCCTGCCCGAGCACAGGAACCACCGGGCCGGGCACCGAGCCCAGTACGTGGGCCCCTTCCTGGTTCCCGACGCGCGCGTGGCCGAGTTGCGCACGCTGCTGGATCGGGAGGAGGGTGACCACGCGCCCTTGGCGACCGTGGTCACCGTGCCCGGAGGGGCCGAGGCGGTCCCCGGGGCCGTGGCCGCCGCACAGCAGGCACGTCTGCACCTGGTGGGGCTGGAAGTGGCCGCAGAACCGGGCGGGGTCGCTGCCGTGACCGAGGCCCTGGACCGTCATCTGCCTGCGGGCGTGCGCGCCTACGTGGAGATCTCCCGGCAGGGCCGGGTCCCCGACGACCTGGCCGCACTCGCCGGGAGCGGCCACCGGGCCAAGTTCCGCACCGGCGGTGTCGTGGCCCGGGCCCACCCCGGCGAGGCCGAACTCGCCGTGAACCTGCACGCGGCCGTCGGCTCCGGGCTGTCCTTCAAGTGCACCGCCGGTCTGCACCACGCGGTGCGCCACACCACCCCCGAGGGTTTCGAACAGCACGGTTTCCTCAACGTGCTGTTGGCCACGGCTGCCCTGTTGGAGGGCGCTACGGCCGCCGACGCCGAGGCGGTCCTGGCCGAACGCGACGGCCCGGCCCTGGCCGCCGCAGCCTCCCGTCTGCCCGACGAGCGGTCCGAGCGGGTACGGGAGACCTTCCACTCCTTCGGCACCTGCAGCATCACCGAGCCGCTGGAGGACCTGGTGGTGCTCGGTGAACTGCCTGCGACCACATCCTGACCGACCACACACGAAAGCGACATCCTGATGCCCGAAAGCTGGCTCGACCTGGAGCCGGACGCCGAGTTCGGCCTGGCCACCCTGCCCTACGGCGTGTTCAGCACCGACGCCGAGGGCACTGACCGCCGCACCGGTGTGGCGATCGGTGCCCACGTGCTCGACCTGGGTGCGGCCGCACACGCGGTGGGGGCCCCCTTCGCCGACCTGGTCCAGGGCCCCTCCCTGGACACACTCATGGGGGCCGGACGCCCGGTCTGGGACCAGGTGCGCCGAGCCCTGCAGACCTGGCTGACCGATCCCGCCCACGAGGAGACGGTGCGCCCGCACCTGGTGGAGCGTTCCTCGGTCAGGCTGCACCTGCCCTTCACCGTGGCCGACTACGTGGACTTCTACGCCTCCGAGCACCACGCCTCCAACGTGGGACGGATCTTCCGCCCCGAGCAGGAACCGCTGACCCCCAACTGGAAGCACCTGCCGATCGGTTACCACGGCCGGGCCGGGACCGTGGTCGTCTCGGGCACCGAAGTGGTGCGCCCCAGCGGCCAGCGCAAGCCCCCGGGCGCCGACGCGCCCACCTTCGGCGCGTCGGCGCGCCTGGACATCGAGGCCGAGGTCGGGTTCGTGGTGGGCACGCCCAGCCCCCTGGGGGAACCCGTCCCCGTGGACTCCTTCGCCGAGCACGTCTTCGGGGTCTTCCTGCTCAACGACTGGTCCTCACGCGACCTGCAGGCCTGGGAGTACGTGCCGCTGGGCCCCTTCCTGGGCAAGTCCTTCGCGACCTCGGTCTCGCCGTGGATCGTTCCGGTGGCCGCCCTGGAACCGGCCCGGGTGGAACAGCCCGCGCAGGACCCCGAACCCCTGCCGTACCTGAAGGGCGCCGAGCCCTGGGGCCTGGACCTGCAACTGGAGGTGCACCTGAACGGGCACCGGGTGGCACGTCCGCCGTTCTCGGCGATGTACTGGACCGCCGCCCAGCAGCTGGCACACATGACCGTCAACGGCGCGTGCCTGCGTACCGGCGACGTGTTCGCCTCCGGCACGGTCAGCGGCCCGGACCCCGAGCAGCGCGGGTGCCTGCTGGAGCTGACCTGGAGCGGCAAGGACCCCATCACCCTGCCGGACGGTACCGAGCGCACGTTCCTGGAGGACGGTGACGAGGTCACCATCACCGCGACCGCGCCCGGAGCGGAAGGCGCCACCGTGCACTTCGGCCAGGTGCACGGCCGGATCCTGCCGGCCCGCTGAGTCGGCCCCGGTTCCGTGGGCCGGTCCGGCACCGGCACACGGGACCGACCGGGACGGGTACGTCCGGGCACGGCAGCGGCACCACCCGGGCGCCGATCCGCCGCCGACCGTATGCGCGAGCGGCCGGCGGCCGTCCGCCCGGTCCGCTCAGAAATCCTGGGAAGAACCCGGAGCGAGCCCGGAGCCGGCGCCCCGGGCCTGCAGGCGCTGGACATGGACCTGGCGGGTGAGCCGGATGAGCGGGCGGATCAGCAGTTCCACGCTGCCCGCAAGGAAACACCAGGTGCCGGCCACCATCAGTTCGGAGAAGAAGAACATGATGCTGCCGATGATGAACCAGACCGCGATCAGGAGGTCGTTGACGATGCTGATCACCTCGTAGCGCTGGCGCAGGATCAGCTCGTCCCGGCCGATGTGCAGGGTCAGCGGGCGCTGCGGATCGGGCTTGGGCATGCGGGGCCCCTCGTGGTCTCGACGGGTGTGGCCTGCGTCCGACCATCATCGGTTCGCCGGGAACCCGCACGCGGGTGGCCGAGCGGCTCGGCGCGTCGCCGGGGCAGGTTGATCCGTTGACGTCCTCCCCGGGGTGAGCCCTCGGGGACTCCTCCAGCCTTGCGGCTGTAGGCGCGGTGCGCATCGCGGCGTCCGCCGGTTCCCGTCTCACCGGCCGGTGCCCCACCCGGAAGACGGGGTCCTACCCTGCCTCCGCAGGCGTTCAGGGCCTCGGCCCGCCCGGCGGCGACGTGCCGACGGGTTCGGTTCTCACCCGCCGGCAACACAGCAAGTACACGGCCGAGAACCCACCGCGCAGATGAGAGCCGGTTCGCCTCCGGCCTGAAGGCCGGAGCGCTCTCGGACAAGACTGACAGCCGAAGGAGTCGGGCAGCCACACCTCCTGGGTGTCCACGCCCAGATCGCCGCGGAAGAAACGTTTCCCGAAGCTGAACTGGCGGGCCAGGGCCTCGGAGCCGGGCATGTCGGTGCCTGACTCCACCCACATGCCGCCCACGGGAACGAACCGTCCCTCACGGGCGGCCCGCCCGATCCGGGCGAACAGGTCGGGGTCGTGGATCAGGGACAGGACGTTGGCGCTGGTGCGCACGGCCTTGCGCACGGTCTCGCGTACCGGTGGAGCCAGGCGGAGTCGATGTGGGCGTGCCCGACGGCCGAGACGCGGTGGGAACTGGTCGTGGCGGGTGAGGCCAGGACGGGGCCAGGAGCGTGCGGGCACGGCGGGCGGTGGTGGGGATCGCCTGCAGGTCCAGAGCGTCCGGGGCCCGTTCCAGGGCACGCAGCAGTCCCCAGCGGCGGGTCGCCGGTGTCGAGTTCGCGCACGAGGTCGCCGGCGACCTGCAGGTCCAGGGCCGACTCCCACACCTGGGGTTCGAAGACGGCCAGGTCGGCGCGGGCGATCCGGTACAACGGACGGCCCTCGGGGCCGGGGCCGGACCCCTGGCCGACGCGGGCGGGCGCGTAGGGGACGTTGATGCCCTCCTCTGCGGGCACGGGTTCGCCGGGTGCGTCCCATCGGACCACGTCCAAGGGGGCCGTCCGGATGTGTACCGCGGGCCAGACCCGCTCGGCCAGTACCCGGCCCGGTCGTGCTTCGTCCAACCGCCGGTCGTCGTGCACAGTGGTCCCCGTTCCTCGGTCGTGGCCGTCCCACGCCGGACACGCTGCCGGCGCACGGGGGCGCGCCCAACGCTCGGGGCGGGGCTCAGGTACGGGCGCCCAGCGCGCGCAGGAGATAAGGCAGGAGTTTGTCCGCCATCTGTGGTCCGGGCCCTGGGCCCGGACCGGGGGTGTGGGGGATGAGGTAGGTGTGGCTGACCATGGGGCCGATGACCAACTCACCGACCACCTCCGGTTCCTCCACCGGGTCGATCTCACCGCGGCGGGCGGCCCGCTCCAGCAGGGCCGAGACCCGTCCCTGCAAGGGCACCACGAAGTCGGTGAAGAGCACCTCGGCCAGGGCCCGGTTGTGGGCGGCCTCGCCGAGCACAGCGCGCAACAGGCGTCCGGATGGGCCCTCCAGGGCGTGTGCTTTGTCGTGCAGCAGGGCTGCCAGGTCCCCGCGCAGGCTCCCGGTGTCGTGGTCGGGGCCCAGTTCCTCGGCCCAGGTGCGGGCGGCGCCCACGACCAGGTGTTCCTTGGAGCGCCAGCGGCGGTACAGGGTCGCGGTGGAGACCCCGGCCTCCTTGGCCACGGCAGCGGTGGTCAGACCGCTGTAACCGTGGCTCTGCAGAACGGCGAGGGTGGCCTCCATCAGTGCACGGTCGCGCGTGGTGTCGCGCGGCCGTCCCCGGGTGGAGGCTGGTCCGGCCTCCGGCAGATGCTCGGTGGTCATGGAAGAAATCCTATGCGGGCTCTCGCGAGGGGGTTGGAAACGAAACACTTTCGTTTACCATCGGTTCATGACTCGAGCACAAGCCCCCGGCGAACCACTGACGTTGGCCACCGACATCCCGCCGACCGTGGCCCGTTTGCGCGCCACCTTCGCCTCCGGACACACCAAACCCGCCGGATGGCGTCGCGCCCAGCTGCGCCGGATGCGCCGCATGCTGGTGGAGGAGCGTCCGGCCCTGGAGCGCGCCCTGAAGCAGGACCTGGGCAAGAGTCCGGTGGAGGCGCACACCACCGAGATCGGTTTTGTCATCAACGAGATCGACCACACGCTGCGCCACCTGTCCTCGTGGCTGCGCCCCAAGCGTGTCGGTGTCCCCATGGCCCTGGCCCCGGCCAAGGCCCGAACGGTCCGCGAACCCCTGGGTACCGTGCTCGTCATCGCGCCGTGGAACTACCCGGTGAACCTGTCGTTGGCGCCCCTGGTGGGGGCGATCGCCGCCGGCAACACCGCCGTTCTCAAACCCAGCGAGCTCTCCCCGGCCACCTCCGGAGTCCTGGCCGAACTGCTGCCGCGCTACCTCGACAACGAGGCCGTGGCCGTGGTCGAGGGCGGGATCCCCGAGAGCACCGCGCTGCTCGAGGAACGCTTCGACCACATCTTCTACACAGGAAACAGCGCGGTGGCCCGCATCGTGATGTCGGCGGCGGTCAAGCACCTGACCCCCGTGACGCTGGAACTGGGCGGCAAGAGCCCGGCCGTCGTCGAGCCCGGCGTGGACCTGGCCACCACCGCCCGCCGACTGGCCTGGGGCAAGTACACCAACGCCGGCCAGACCTGCGTGGCCCCCGACTACGTGCTGGCCGTCGGTGACACCGCCGATGAACTGCAGCGGGAACTGGGGGCCGCCATCACCGAGATGTTCGGTGACCAGCCCCAGAAGAGCCCCGACTTCGGCCGCATCGTCAACGAGCGCCACTTCGAACGCCTCAGCGCCCTGATGGAGAGCGGAACGGTCGCCGTGGGCGGGCAGACCGATCGCGAGGACCTCTACATCGCCCCGACCGTGCTCGGCGACGTCGAAGCCGACACCCCCGTCATGGCCGAGGAGATCTTCGGTCCGATCCTGCCGGTGATCCGCGTGCCCGACCTGGACGCGGCGATCCGTTTCGTCAACGAACGCGACAAGCCCCTGGCGTTGTACGCCTTCACCGACTCGGCCGAGACCAAGCGGCGCCTGACCACCGAGACCTCCTCGGGTGGGATGGCCTTCGGCCTGCCGATCGCGCACCTGGCCGTGCCGGACCTGCCGTTCGGCGGTGTGGGTGAGAGCGGCATGGGCGATTACCATTCCCGCGCCTCGATCGACACCTTCTCCAACGTGAAGTCGGTACTGGACAAGTCGTTGGCCATGGACACCATGCGGGTGGCCTATGCGCCCATCAACGAACTCAAGGAGAAATTGCTGCGCAAGATGCTCTGAGGCCGGGTCCTCACCGGAGCCGGGCGTCGCTGTAGGCCGAGCCCGGCTCCATGTCCTGTGCGTCGAAGAGTTCGCCGACGGTGACGAAGGTGTAGCCCTGGGCCGACAGTTCCCGGAGCACGTGCGGGATCGCCTCGACAGTGCTCTCGTGGATGTCGTGGAAGAGCACGACGCTGCCCTCGGTGGCCCCCTCCACGGCCGCGTCGGTCACCGCGTCCGCGTCCAGGCTCTGCCAGTCGAGGGTGTCCACGTCCCACAGGAGCAGGGGCTGGGTGACGCTCTCGCGCACGGTCCCGTCCAGCGCACCGTAGGGCGGCCGCACGGTCTTGGGCCTGGATCCGGTGGCGGCGGCGATGGCCTTGTCGGTCCGTCCGAGCTCGGAGCGGATCTCCTCCTGGGAGAGCTCGGTCAGGTCCGGGTGGTCCCAGGTGTGGTTGCCGACCTCGTGGCCCTCATCGGCCATGCGCTCCACGGTCCCGGGGGCGTCGGTGACCTTGGAGCCGAGCACGTAGAAGGTGGCCCGGGCTCCGTGTGCGTCCAGGGTGTCCAGGAGCCGGCCGGTGTGTTCGCCGGGGCCGTCGTCGAAGGTCAGCGCGATGCACCGGTCCACGGAGCAGTCGGGCCCCTGCTGCTCGCCGTCCTGGTCCGGTGCCCCTTCGGTGAGTTGGACACCGTCGGTGCGCTGGGCGGTGCCGGCGGCCCCTGAGGTATCGGCGGTTGCGGCACCGGGGCCGGCCAGCAGCATCCCGGCAAGGGCCACCAGGAGGAAGGTTGCGGCAAACCCGAATTTCGGTATCGGTCGAGTAACGTTCACGCCTGAACTGTAAATGATGGCGTGGCTCTTGTGCCGTGTACGTGCTCATCTTCACTGCATGGGATGCACGACACCGAGTACGAGCAACCCTGCGGCAGACGGAAGATCCGCGCTCCCCGGGAACCGCCGTGCGGAGCGTGGACCTTGCGGGCCCGGTTCATCCCATCCGCGCGTCGGTGAGTACCTCGCCCGAGTCCATGCCCTCCAGGCCGAACAGGTCGGTGACGGTCACGAAGTGGTAGCCCTGCTCGTGCAGGCCCTCCAGGACCTCCGGTACGGCCTCCACCGACTGCTCGTGGATGTCGTGCAGGAGTACGACGCTGCCGGTCTCGGAGTGCGACAGGGCATGCTCGGCGATCTTGCCGCTGTCCCGGCTCTGCCAGTCATGGGTGTCGACGTCCCACAGGATGAGCGGCTGCTCGACCGCGCCGCTGACGGTCTCGTTCAACGACCCGTAGGGCGGGCGGATCGTGGCCGGTTCCGAGCCGGTCACCTCCTGTACGGCCTCGTTGGTGCGGGTGATGTCCTCGCGCACCTGTTCGGCCGACATCTCGGCCAGGTCGTCGTGTTTCCACGTGTGGTTGCCCAGTTCGTGGCCCTCGGCGTCCATGCGCTGCAGAACCTCGGGGAACTCGTCCACCAGCCGGCCCAGAACGTAGAAGGTGGCCCGGGCGTCGTACTCGGCCAGGTCGTCCAGGAGCCGGCCGGTGTGCTCGCCGGGGCCGTCGTCGAAGGTCAGCGCCACACACTTCAGGCGCGCGCAGTCCATGCTGATTCCTTCCTCGGGGAAGGAGCCGCCCAGAGGGAACTCCGTCCCGTCCTGGGAATGGTTGTCCAGGGCCGCGTCGCGGGCGGCGAAGCCCAGTTCGGACATGAACCCTTCGACGGACTCGGCATCCACCGGCAGCACGAGCTCCTCACCGCCGGAGACCCCGGGGACCTCGCCCGGGGCCATGTTCACGGCCATGCCCCCGGCCGCGCTGAAAGCCAGGTCCTCCAGAGGGGACCCGGCCCAGGCCTCGGCGACCTCGGCGGCCTGCTCGGGATCGGACAGGTCGCGCGATTCCTCCTCGGGTGAGGAGATCTCCTGGTTCCCCCCGGAGGAGGGGTTCTCCTCCTCGGCGGCGGCCTCCTCGGTGGCCTGCGACCCGTCGGCGCGGGAAGCGACTTCACCGAGCAGCCCGGGCAGCTGTTGGAGGGGCACGTCGTACTCCTCCTGCAGGACACGGGCCACGGACAGGTGAGCCTGTTCCAGCGCGGCCTCGTCGGAGAACACGGACGTCCAGGGCAGGACCTCCTGCGAGGACGCGTCGTACCACAGGGTCCGGCTCTCCACGTCGTTCTGGACACCGGAGGAGGTCTCGGAGGTGACCCGGGCGCCCACCACCTGTGGTGAGACGGCCAGGAAACTCGTGTCCTGTTGCAGTTCGGGGTTGCCCTTGTCGGGCAGCCCCTCCAGGAACTCGGTCCGGCGCTCGGCCATCCCGGTGCGTATCTCCAGCATCAGCGGGTGCGAGGCGGACACACTCGGGTACCGGTAGCTCACGGTGCTGTGCCCGGCCCCGACCGTCGCGGACTCGACCTCGACCCCGGAGAAGGAGTCCAGTGGAAGCCGGATCGTTTCCGCGGGCGGCGGGCTCTCCTCCTCGAGGCCCTGGCAGCCCGGGGTCAGGAGCAGGCAGGCGGCGGCGGTGACGGACAGCTTTCGGCGCAGTGAGGTGTCGATCACGGGGGGACCATATCGGAGCAGGGGCAGGGGGTGTGAATCCTATGCGATCAATTGGCTACCCTGGGTGATCCATTGCCTGAGAAATTTCCGACTTGTCGGATCTTCGGTGTTCCGGTCTCCGGCTTCCCCAGGACCGGGACCTGGTGCCGGGGAAGGCCACAGGCCCCGCACAGCGGCCTTTCGGGCGGAGGCCCCCCGCCGTTCTGCACGGACGACCGGCCCCAGCGGACCAGGAACAGGCATCAGAACCGGTCCGGCCCCGGGAACAGGGCCGTGTGTCGAGGAGAGCTCACGTGGGTCACCGGGGCAGGGCCGCCCCGGCCACCGCCGCCACCAGAGCGCGGGTCTGGGCCAGCACCTCCGGGCCCTGTTCCTCGGGAAGGTGCACGTGTCCGGCCGGAAGGTCGTGGCCGCTGCGGTCCCGCAGGAGAGTGTTTCGGTAGGCGATCTCGTTGGACAGGTAGTCACCGCCGCCACCGCGCACCGCCACCGATCCCCGGGTGGGGCCCCCGGGCCGCTCGACCTCGGGATCGCCCTCGGCCACGTGGGTGTTGACCACCACGGGGAAGGGGCCCGGGGCGGCCTCGACCATCTCCCCGGTGGGCAGCGACGTACGGGTCCACTCGGGGCCCTCGGAGACCGGGACGGGACCGCTGCGCCGCACCCCCAGGTTGTCGGCCCCGCCACCGCGCCGGGCCCCGTTCCACACCTCCAGGTCGAAACGGCCCGACCGGCCGCGGCTCAGGGTCAGAACCGCCTCGGCACGCCCGTACCGGGGGGCCAGGGCCTGCTCCACCAGACCCTCGTCGAAGTCGTCCCAGCGCACCGGGAAGATCGCCGTGCGTACCACAGCGGTACGGCGTCCCACGGGAAAGGTCCATCCGTTCAGGTCCAGGGCCGCGACCCCGGAAGGGTTGGAGCCGGCCGGGTCCTCGTCCAACCGGAAGGGGTCGAAGCCGGTCACGACCACGCGCACCCACCGCTCCCCGGGCGGGAAGTCCAGGTCGGTGATCCCGCGCGACTCCACCTCCAGGACCCGCATGAGCTCAGCGCGCCGGCCGGCCTCCAGGGGGAAGGAGGGCCGCCAGGCGCGTAGCCGCGAGGCCAGAACCAGCCGGGCCCAGTACAGGGGACGGTCGTCGAGTTCGTCCACTCCGGTCCGGGTGGCCTCGGTCCACAGGCGCGACCCGTGCGCAGCCACCACCTCGCGGGCCTGGTTCAAGTCCCGGGCGTCCCCCAGGTCGGCGGTGAACAGGGGCTCGGCCGCGGCGAAACCGGAACGGGCCAACAGCCGACGGGGCTCGGGAAGGCCGGCGCGGGCCTCTTCGGGCGTGGTGTCGTGGTACACGGGTCACAGACTGGTGTCGGGAGCGGGGTCGAGGGGGGGGGTCGGTCGGGGCACGGGCGGCCCTGCATGTCCGGGTAACCAGCCTAACGCCGCCGGGGTCCCGGCGCGCGGCCGGACGCGGCTCCGGGCGGGGCAGAGGGGAGATCCAGGTGTGCGGGCCCAGGTCTGGACCGGCGGCCCCGGACTTGGCAGGGTGTGGTGTGACCGCCGTCCCTCTCAACGGAGAGAGAAACACATGCAGACTGCTGCCCTCCCCGAGACCGAAGTCCTGGCGCAGCGGGCGCGTACTGCCCTGGAGCGGTGCGGCCTGGCCCGGTTGCCCGAACCGGTCGGAGCGGCCGGCACGGCCCGCACCCCCATCACCGGGCAGAACCTGTTCCCCCTCGAGCACGACACCCCCGAGTCCGTCGGTCGCGTCGTGGGCACGGCCCAGGACACCTTCGCCTCCACCTGGCGCGACACCCCCGCACCCGAGCGCGGACAGCTCGTGCGCCGCTTCGGTGAGCTGCTGCGCGAGCACAAGGCCGACCTGGCCGAGCTGGTGACGATCGAGGTCGGCAAGATCCGTTCCGAGGCCCTGGGCGAGGTCCAGGAGATGATCGACATCTGCGAGTTCGCTCTGGGGCTGTCCCGACAGCTGTACGGGCGCACCATGCCTTCGGAACGGCCCGGCCACCGGCTCATGGAGACCTGGCACCCGCTGGGCGTGGTCGGTGTGATCAGCGCCTTCAACTTCCCTGTGGCGGTGTGGTCGTGGAACACCTGTGTGGCGCTGGTGTGCGGCAACACGGTGGTGTGGAAACCCTCGGAACTGACCCCGTTGACGGCGCTGGGCTGCCACGCCCTGCTCCAGCGCGCCGCCGAGGACGTGGGCGCCCCCGCCGACGTGCACCGGCTGGTACTGGGTGATGCACACGTCGGCCAGGCCCTGGTCGAGGACGAGCGGGTGGAGCTGCTGTCCGCGACCGGTTCCACCGCCATGGGCCGCACGGTGGCGCCGAAGGTGGCCGCGCGTATGGGCCGCTGTCTGTTGGAGCTGGGTGGCAACAACGCGGCGGTGGTCACACCCTCGGCCGACCTGGACCTGGCAGCGCGCGGCAGTGTGTTCGCCGCGGCCGGTACGGCAGGACAGCGCTGCACCACGCTCCGGCGGCTCATCGTGCACGAGGACGTCGTCGACCAGTTGGTCGAGCGTGTCGTGGACGCCTACGGGCAACTGCGCGAACGCATCGGAGACCCCTACCAGGAGGAGACGCTGGTGGGGCCGCTGGTGGCCGAGCGCGCACACAGCGCGATGCGGTCGGCCCTGGAGCAGGCCGAGGCCGAGGGCGGCCGGATCCTGGTGGGTGGTGCGCGGTGCCTGGAGAAGGAGGCCGCCGACGCCTACTACGTCGAGCCGGCCGTGGTGCGCATGCCCGAGCAGACCGACGTCGTGCGCCAGGAGACCTTCGCGCCGATCCTGTACGTGCTGACCTACCGCACGTTCGACGAGGCGGTGCGGTTGCACAACGACGTGCCCCAGGGGTTGTCCTCGGCGGTCTTCACCCAGGACCAGGCCGAGGCCGAGCGTTTCCTGGCGGCCTCGGGCTCGGACTGCGGCATCGTCAACGTCAACATCGGCACCTCGGGCGCCGAGATCGGTGGTGCCTTCGGGGGCGAGAAGGACACCGGCGGCGGGCGCGAATCGGGTTCGGACGCCTGGAGGTCCTACATGCGCCGAGCCACCAACACCGTCAACTACGGGGGCGAGCTGCCACTGGCCCAGGGGGTGCGCTTCCTCTGACCGGACCACCGGGCCCTCCGCCGTGGAGGCGGGGGGCCGCCGCGCCCAACAAGGTTGCCCACAACCTTGTTGGGCGCGATCGGGTTTTGTTAACGTGGGAGAGGATCCAGGGAGAGGGGGTAGGCCGTGACCGAGGACACCGGGACCGACCAGCTCGCGCTCGACAACCAGCTGTGCTTCTCCCTCTACACCGCCTCCCGGGCCCTGACCGGGCTCTACCGGGAGCTTCTGGAGGATCTGGGGCTGACCTACCCCCAGTACCTGGTCATGCTCGTGCTCTGGGAACGCGGCTCCCTGACCGTCAAGGAGCTCGGCCGCGCCCTGCACCTGGACTCGGGCACACTCTCGCCCCTGCTGCGCCGCCTGCAGGGGGCCGGGTTGCTCACCCGTGAGCGCGCCGCCGAGGACGAACGGGTGGTCGTGGTCGCCGTGACCGAGGACGGAGCCCGTCTGCGCGAGCACGCACACAGTGTCCCCGACGCCCTGCTGTGCGCCACCGAACTGTCCACCGAACGGGCCCGTGTCCTGAGGGAGAGCCTGGACGCGGTCACCCGCGCGGTGGAGGGCCGGGAAGAACGTACCCGGCCCGGGCAGGATCCCGAACACACCGACGAGACAAGGCCCCGTCGAGGGCCGAGAGAGGCACTGATGGCACAGACCCTGTACACCGCGAACGCCACCGTCACCGGCGAGGGCCGCAAGGGCCACGGCAAGACCGACGACGGCCGTCTCGAGGTCGACCTGTCCGTGCCCCAGGGGCTGGGCGGCGACGACGGTCCCGGCACCAACCCGGAGCAGCTCTTCGCCGTGGGCTACGGCGCCTGCTTCCACGGGGCCCTGCGCAAGGTCGCCCGTGAGTCCAAGACCGAGATCGGTGAGTCCACCGTCGACGCACAGGTCGGCCTGGGCAAGTCCGATGACGGGCTGGACATCGCCGTGGACCTGACCGTGACCATCGGCGGCGTCGACCAGGCCACCGCCGAGAAGCTGGTGGAGGACGCACACCAGAACTGCCCGTACTCCCGCGCCACGCGCGGCAACATCGAGGTGAACCTGACGGCCAAGGCCGCCTAGGAACCCGCACCGGTCGAAGGGCCGGGCACGCCCAGGCGTGCCCGGCCCTTCGCTGTGCTCGGGAGAGCCGGGGCGGAGCCCGCCCGGAGGAACGCTCTCCCCGGCCGACACGGCCCCGACAGGAAGAAGGGGCGGAGGCGGACCACACGGATCCCCTCCACCCCTTCTGCCGGCAACGGGCCGCTCCTACCTCAGACCGCTGTCTCCAGCAGCAACAGGCGGTCGAGGACGTCCTGCAGGGTGACCAGGCCGATGAGGTCGCCGTCGCGCTCCACCAACGACAGGTGGCTGCGGCTGTCACGCATGATGCTCATCGCCGAGTACATCGGTGTGGTCGCCGGCAGCGTCAGCACCGGGCGCATCAGGTCCGCGGCGGTGGTGCCGGCAGGGCTGGTCAGCGCCTCCCGTACGTGCAACACCCCCACCGCCACGTCCTCGTCCTGCTCGGCCACCACCAGACGCAGGTGCGTGGACTCGCGAGAGACCTGCTTGATGCGCTCCACGCCGTCCTCGGGGTGTACCCAGGCGATCTCCTCGCGCGGGGTGACGATCTCGCTCAGTGGCCGGGAGTTGACCTCCAGCGCCGTGGCCAGCTGGTCGCGGCGCTCGGGCTCCAACGCCCCGGCCTTGGCCGAGTGGTCGACCAGCTCGCGCACGTCCTCGGGGTTGTGGCCGCTGGAGAGCTCGTCCACCGCCTGGACCCCGAACCGGTGCAGGCACCAGTTGGCCATGCCGTTCAGCATCACCAGGGCCGGGCGGGTCACCCACATGAAGGCCCGCATCGGGATCGCCAGCAGCGTCGCCGACTTCTCCGGATGCGAGATCGCCCAGGACTTGGGCGCCATCTCACCCACCACCAGGTGCAGGAACGTCACGATGATCAGCGAGAACGTGAACGAGAGCACGTAGCCGACCGCACCGGGCAGCCCGCCGAACAGCGGCTCCAACAGGTTCTGGAAGGCCGGTTTGGAGACCGCGCCCAGGGCCAGCGTGGCCAGGGTGATGCCCAACTGCGAACCGGCCAGCAGCAACGACAGGTCACGGGCGCTCTTGAGCGCCGCCCGGGCCGAGGCGCTGGTGTGCGCGGCCTGTTCCAGCCGGTAGCGGCGGGCCGCCACCAGAGCGAACTCGATCGCCACGAAATAGCCGCTCAGCGCGATGAACAGGACGGTCAGCCCCAGGGCCAGCCAGATGTTCATGTCACTCATGCCCGCACCTCCTGGGAACCGTTCTCGATCTCGTGCAACTGCAGTTCCACAGTGTGGGGGACGTGGCGCTGGACGGTGTTGACCACCATCGTCAGAGCCATGTCCGGGTCGCCCTCGTGGGCGCCGGCCGGACGCGGCAGAACCAGGTCGACACCGTCACCCGGACGGGGCAGCCGGTGCAGCTCGTGGATGACCAGCCCGCCTATGGTCTCGTAGTCGCCCTCGGGCAGGTCGTGGCCGATGAGACGCTCGACCTCGTCGATGTGCAGCGCCCCAGGGATGAGGTAGCTGCCGTCCCCGTCCAGGGGAGCGGGGGACTCCTCCTCAGGGGTGTGCTCGTCGGCGATCTCGCCGACCAGTTCCTCGGCCAGGTCCTCCGTGGTCACGACCCCGGCCAGACCGCCGTACTCGTCCACCACGCAGGCGAACTCCTCACCGGCCTCGCGCAAGCGGTCCAGG
Source organism: Nocardiopsis kunsanensis DSM 44524 (assembly GCF_000340965.1). GTDB lineage: Bacteria > Actinomycetota > Actinomycetes > Streptosporangiales > Streptosporangiaceae > Nocardiopsis > Nocardiopsis kunsanensis. The sequence goes on along the minus strand of NZ_ANAY01000026.1, from coordinate 49,826 downwards.
AGCGAGGGCAGGGGCAGCGAGGTCGGGACCATGATGGTCTCGCGGGCCACCTCCTGGACCTCGATGCCCGACAGGTCGCGCTCCTCCAGGGTCAGTACGTCGCGCAGGCAGATCACGCCCACGATGTCGTCGACGCCCTCGCCCAGGACCGGGAAACGCGAGTGGTCGGAGGCCATGAGTTCCACGACCCGGCTGACCGGCTCGTTGACCTCGACCGTGGTGACCTCCGGGCGCGGGATCATGGCGTGCCCGGCGGTGGACTCGTGGAAGTCCAGGGTGCGGTCCAGCAGGGTGGACAGCTCGGCGGGCAGGTCGCCGCTCTGGCGGGACTCGGCGATGATGCTCTCCAGGTCACGCGGGGTCGCCGCGTGCTGGACGTCCTCGACCGGGGTGATGCCCACGAGCTTGAGCAACCGGATCGAGGCCTGGTCGAACAGCCAGATGACCGGTCCGAAGGCCTTGAGGTAGAGCTGCGTGGACAGCGACAGCCAGCGTGCGACCGGCTCGGGCCGGGCGATGGCCAGGTTCTTGGCGAAGAGCTCGCCGAAGACCATCTGGATGACGGTGGAGAACAGCATGGCGAGGGCGATACCGATCGCCAGGCCGGTTCCTGGGGGGACCCCGGCCACGCCGAGGAGCTCTCCCACGCCCTCACCGATCATCGGTTCGGCGACGTAACCCACCAGCAGGGTGGTCACGGTGATGCCCAGCTGGGCACCGGAGAGCATGAACGAAGTGCGCTTGGTGATGTTCAGTACACGTCGGGCGCCGGTGTCACCGGCCGAGGCACGGGCGCGGACCCGCGAACGGTCCACGGCCACGTAGCCGAACTCCTGCGCGACGAAGTAGCCGGTCAGGACGGTGATCAGGAAGACCACCAGGGCGCCGAGGACGGTACCCAGGACAGTGCTCGTCATCGGGCACGCACCGCCATGCGGGGGAGGACCCCGTGTCCGGCGGGGTCAGGGTCTCGGTGCGTGCCCTTCCAAGAAGGGGGCTCGTCGGACTCGGGGTCACAGCATCCCGCAGGGATGCTGCTGGTACTTCGAGACGGATCCACTGTTCCTCTCTCTGCGCCGTAGCGCGTCGGGTGTGCGACCGGAGTGGGTCATGTGAAGACAAGGACGCCAGAGACGAACGAAAAGTTCCCGTACGTCCCCTTCAGCTGCCGACGGGGGCGTCGGCGTCGTCGCCGAAGCCGGACCATTCGCGGCGGCGGATCTCGGCGAGGGCGATCGCGGTGGCCACGGCCACGTTGAGCGATCCGACCCGACCGATCTGAGGAATGTAGGTGATGGCGTCGGCCCCCGACAACAGGGCGGGGGAACAGCCGTGGTCCTCAGCGCCCACCGCCAGGCACACATCGCCCTCGAGCGGGGCCGCGTGCAGGGGCACGGCGTTCTTGGCCAGTTCCAGGGCCACGACCTCGAACCCGTCGGCGCGGGCGGCCTCGAGCGCCTGACCGGTGGTGGCCAGGCGGGTGTGGTCGACCTTGGCGGCGGTGCCCAGCGCGGTCTTGCCGACCTTGGGGTCCTCGGGGTCGGCGCTGTTGCCGGTGAGCCAGAGGTGGTCCACGCCCAAAGTGGCACAGGTACGAAGGATGGACCCCAGATTGAAGGGCTGGGTGACGGACTCGACCAGAAGGGCGAGCCGCCCCTCGGTGCGCCTGCGCCATTGGCGGTTCAGGCGTTTGACGTCCGTGGGACGCAGCTGCGAGCTCAACGCTTCCTCGATGGATCAGGTTGTCGGCAGTACCGACGACGAAAATGTGTGGAACAGGTTACCGGGCAGGTGGGCGGCGTGCATCTGTGAAGGCGGACACCAGCACGGCGCCTCCCTGATCAGTGCTTGCCGTGTCGCACGGCCAGTACGCGGTAACCGGCACGGGAGGCGGTGCGCTCCACGCGCCAGCCCTGGCCGGTGAGCCACTTGTGCAAGGAGTCCGCCCCCAGGTGGCGTTGGACGACCAGATGTGCGGTGCCCTCCTCGGACAGGCGGCCCAGCCAGGTGCGCAGCATTCCGTGCAGCACGGCCTTGCCCACGCGGATGGGCGGGTTGGACCACAGGGCTTCGAAAGGACCCCGGAGCTCCTCGGCGGTGGGCTCGGGCACGGACTCGGGCAGCGGGCCCTGGTCGAGGGCGAGCCCTGCCTCGGGGGCCACGACGGCGAAACGGGAGTGGTCCAGGCCGTGCTCGGCGGCGTTGTGGCGGGCCAGTGCCACGGCGCGGGCGTTGACGTCCACACCCAGGACCCGGGCCTGCGGTGCTCGGGAAGCCATGGTCAGGGCGATGGGGCCGTATCCGCATCCCAGGTCGAGCAGGCGCCCGTCCGCGGGAGGGGCGGGCACGCTCTCCAGCAGGACGCGAGTGCCGAGGTCGACCTTGTCGGGGGAGAAGACCCCGCGGTCGGTGTACAGACGCAGGTGCACATCGGGCAGGACCAGGTCGGCGGTCGCGGGCCGGCTGGCGCTGTCGGGATCGGGGTCGAAGTAGTGCTGGGCCACGCAGCGACGCTACCAGCACCTCCACGGTGGCCCACCCGGACAAAAACCTCACAGCGGTGCGGAAACGAACTGCCAACACGGATGGAATGTCCGTGATTATGAGGAAGATGGAGACAGGAGTATTCCGCCACTCGTGAGGGGGCCGATGCCATGCAGACGATGAAGCGCTGGGACGTCGACGTCGTCGTCGCCGAGGAGAGCGAGGGCGAGAGCGCACACACCTGGGCCGAGGTCGGCCTCATCGCCGACGACGGCACCGCACTGCGCGGGCACGGGATGGCACGCAAGCACCCGTACGACTTCGACGCACCCGAGATCGGCGAGGAACTGGCCGTCTCACGTGCGCTGTCCGACCTCTCACGACAACTCAGGCAGGTCGCAGCCGAGGACATCAACGACAACACAGGCAACCCCTGGCGCCCCACCTGAGCGCGCCGGGCGTTCACACAGCACCGGGAGGGTGCCCGCCCCGGAGGGCCGGGCACCCTCCCACCGATGTCCACGGCCCCGACCCGCGCCGTCGGCACCGGCGTCGAACCCCCGACACCTGCAGGACGCGGTGTCCGCACCTGCCGGTCACCCGCATCGGGCACACTCGGAAAGACGGACCCGCCACACCCACCCACGGGCACGAGGCACCACACAGGCCCCGACCGGCCCGGCCGGAACGGGACGAGTGCGGTGCCGCCCCGGAGGAACGCCCCGGGGTTGACCACACAAGGAGACCCCGTTGACCACCTCTTCCGGATCGCAGGCCAGGCCGCACCGGAGCCTGGGCACCATCGACGCCGCCGCCATCGGCACGGGCGCGATGCTCGGTGCCGGGGTGTTCTCGGTGTTCGCCCCGGCAGCGCTCGGGGCCGGGGCCTGGCTCCCGGTCGCCATCGCCATCGCCGGACTCATCGCCTACTGCAACGCCGTCTCCTCGGCACGGCTCGCCGCCCGCCACCCCGAGTGGGGCGGAGCCTACGTCTACGGCACCGAACGCCTGGGCGAACTGTGGGGGTTCCTGGCCGGATGGGCGTTCGTGGTGGGCAAGATCGCCTCCTGCGCCGCCATGGCCCTGACCTTCGCCCACTACGTGCTGCCCGGCTGGGAGAAACCCGCCGCGGCGGCCGCGGTCGTGGCCATGGCCGCGCTCAACTACCGCGGCATCCGGCGCTCCACACTGGTGGTCAAGACCCTGGTGCTGGCAGTACTGGCGACCCTGACGGCGGCCGTGGTCGCCATGCTGCTCAGCGGACGCCTCGCCGCCGTGGCCGAGGTCGAGGGCCTGGGCCCTTGGCCCGGCTCCTTCGGACTGCTGGGCTCGGCCGCGCTCATCTTCTTCGCCTTCGCCGGCTACGCACGCGTGGCCACCCTGGGCGCCGAGGTCCGCGAACCGCGCACCACCATCCCCCGCGCCATCAACATCTCCCTGGCCACCGTGCTCGCGGTCTACATGGTCGTGGGCACCGGACTGCTCATCGTGCTCGGCCGGGAGCGCCTCATCACCAGCGAGGCCCCCCTGGTCGACGCAGTCCTGGTGTCGGACCTGCCCATGCTGGTACCGGTCATGGCCGCCGGCGCCGCCGTGGCCAGCCTGGGCGCGCTGCTGTCCCTGCTGTTGGGCGTCTCGCGCACCACCGCAGCCATGGCGGCCGACGGGCACCTGCCCCGCGCCCTGGGCAGCGTGCACGAACGCTTCGGGGTACCCCACCGCGCCGAGTTCGCCGTGGCAGGGGTGGTCATCGTCCTGATCCTGGTCGGTGACCTGACCTCGGCCATCGCCTTCTCGGCCTTCGGAGTGCTGGTCTACTACGCCATCACCAACGCCTCGGCGTTGCGCCTGGGCCCGGACGAGAACCGGCCGCCCCTACTGGCGCCCCTGGGCGGACTCGTGGGCTGCGTGGTGCTGGTCTGCAGCCTGCCCCTGCCCGTGGTCGGGCTGGGGGCGGTGGTCCTGGGTGCCGGTATGTGCCTGTGGTGGGTGCGCGACCGCCTCGACCACCGCCCGAACTGAAGCTGCACGGCCCCGATCAGGGGTGGTGGCCGACCAAGAACTCCAGCCCGCGCCGAGCGGTCGTGGACAGGTGCAGCCCCGAGACCTCCTCGGGGGTGAACCACCCGCACTCGCAGGTGGAACCGTCGGTCTCCAGCACCTGCGCGGGAACCGGCTCGGGCACGAACACGTGCGAGAACACCCAGACGGCATAGACGTCGGTACCGGTCTGCACGGCCCGCCGGTGGCTCGCCACGGTGATCAGCTCACCGACCACACCCTGTTGACCGGTCTCCTCCAGCACCTCGCGGTGAAGCGCCGTGCGGGCGTCCTCCCCGTCGTCGACCCCCCCGCCGGGCAGGTGCCAGGTGCCGGCTGCGGGAAACCCCTCGGCGATCCGGCTGAGCATGAGGCGCCCGGCCGGGTCGGTGACGATGCCGTAGGAGGCGAACCGGCGCAGACGCGGGCGCTCGCTCCCGTCCGCCTCCACCTCCTCCTCAGCGATCAACTCCGCCGGCCCGGGCAACAGGTCCGCCGACCCGGCCAACTCGGCCCAGGCGTGGCGGTGAGCGGGCTCGGCGAAGACGACCCGGTCGATGTGCAGCCGATGGCCGCCCGGACGCGGCACCACTTCGGTGATCACGTCCACGACGGCCAACGGGGTCCGGGACGCCAGACCGTTGCGCTCACGCAGCAACGCGGCCGGGTCCTGGCCGAACAGCACCCGCTCACCACGCAGCTCGGGCCCGTGCGCGCCCGAGGTGACCAGGTGAGCGGTCACCCGCCGCGTCGTCCCCCCCCAAGGGGACGGGACGTCACAGTGTCCCCGCGGGGGCGGGGCCGACGACCCCGAGCATGGAGGGCAGCTCGTCGAGCGACCCGATGGTGGTCAGCCCCTCGGGCACGGGACGGCGCTGGCGGTCGATGATGACCGGGCGCATCCTCGAGGCCACGGCACCCACGGCGTCGGCCGAGACCTGATCGCCCACGTGCCAGCAGTCGGCGGGGTCCACACCCAGACGCTGGGCGGCGACCTCGAAGATGCGGGGATCGGGCTTCCCGGCGCCCGCGGTGTCGGCACACACCACGGTGTGGAAGTAACCGATCAGTTCCATGCTCTGCAGCTTGGGGTACTGCAGCTGCTCCGGCCCGTTGGTCACCACGCCCAGGCGGAAACCGGATGCTCCCAGGGCCTGCAGAGCGGTGTGGGCGTCGCTGAAGGCCTGCCAGGAGCTCTGGTGTGCCTCCAGGTAGAGACGGTAGAGCTCGTCGCAGTGGTGGTCGGAGATCTCCGAGTGCCCGGCCTGCACGGCCAGGGCCCGGATCCGTTCGCGGCGTTGTTGGTCCAGGCTCAGCTCTCCGCGCAGAAAAGCACCGAAGGAGACCTCGGTCTGGACGTCCCACAGGCTGCGTGCGGCACCGAAGTCGGGGTGACCGATCCGCTCCATGACCGCGCGCAAACCCGCCGAGGACGCGCCTGCGTCATCGATGAGAGTGTCGTCCAGATCGAAGCAGATCGCTGCCGGGGGTGCGGGGTTGTTCGGCATCGTTCCTCTATGGATGGGCAGGACAAAACATTGCAACGCTAGTACACAACGTGTGCCGGGCGCTTTTCGGGTGCCCGCCGGATCAGATGAAAGCCCAGCTCACCGGTGCCCGGACCGCCCTGTTCCCAGAGGTGGCCGGGACGATGGGGGACATGTCCGGGCGGGGCCGGGGTGAGAATCCTCTCCTTGGGCCTTCTCCCTGTTCAGGGCCGGGTCCGGAGCCGCTCCGAGCAGGAGCACCGGAGCCGGTCCGCGTCCGTGCGGTGCTCAGTGCGCCGACGGCATGGGACGGACGGTGAGGATCTGCTCGGCCCGCCCGACCGGACCGAGCACGTCGTGCAGGACACTGCTGGTCAGGCCCTGCCCCTCGGGGCCGAAAGTGGCGGTGGTGTCCAGGCCGGTCCACTCACCCTCGGGACGGCGGTGCAGATGCACGGTCAGGTCCAGGTTGGGAAACATCCATTCGGCGGGTTCCTGCTGCACGGCGATGCCGTTGGCGGTGTCCACCAGAGCCAGGAAGGAAGCCGTAGGGCTGACGGGCTCGCCGGTCAGCAACGGCACGCGGGCCGAGATCCAAGCAGTGGCGCGCCCCGCCTGCGCGGACGCGTTCCTGCGCACGTCGATGGACGAGATGTACCCGCCCGGCCACAGCTCGTGCATCGGCCACCTGGGAAACGACTCGGGAGGGTCGAGCGGCGGCTCGGGGGCGGCGGCCACCGCGCTGGTGTTTGCGGTGGCCAGGAGCCAGGCACGGGCCCTGACCACCGGACGCTCGGCGATGGTGACCACGGCCTCCAGGAGCTCGATGGTGCGGCCCGGACGCAGGGTCCGTACGCTGACCTCGCACTCCTCCAAGGCCAGGCGCCCGAGGATGTCATAGCTGATACGGCCCAGGGTCAGGCCGTGGCCCGGACGCTGGTCCAGGTGGCGGTCGATGGCGTGGGCGATGAGACCGGCCAGTGGACTGAAGTGGTGGTCCTCGGCCTGCCACGCGCCTTGCGCATGGTGGGTGGGCTTGAAGCGGTGCTCGTCGACGCGCTCGAAGAAGCCGGCGGGGGCGGTGGTGTCGGTGCTCACGGATCTTTCCCTGTTTCGGATGCGCACACGTGGGAGGGGGACGGCAACGGCGCCCGAGGCGCGTTCGGCCCGCGTCACGTTCCGCGGGGCAGCTTATCCACGCCGCGGCCGTGGCAGGAAAGCCGACGCCGCACGCGGACACGGACCCCGTTCCGGCCCTGCGGACCGCGCCGGGCCGGGGCACGCCGACCGGTCAGGGTATGCGCTGGAACCACAACAGTGAGGTCACCGCGGTACTCAGGAACAACAGGATCGCGGCCACCACGAAACGTGTGACGACCTCCTCGTGCACGACCTCGGTGCCCAGCGACGAGCCGATGTCCTCATAGACCTGGTCGAGCTCTTTCTCGCTCTCGGCCTCGTAGAAGTGCCCACCGGTGTCATCGGCCAGCCCCTGCAGCGCCTCCTTGTCGATGTCGGCCGGCACCTGGTAGCCGTCGATCTCGATCATCGCCGCCCCCGAACCGAAGGCGATCGTGGAGACCGGAACCTCCTCCTCGGCCGCCACCGTCGAGGCCTGGGCGATGTCGCGGCCGCTGGTGTTCTCACCGTCCGAGAGCAGCACGACCGCCGCCGGCGGAGGGTTCTCCTCCGACTCCTCGTCGAAGCCCCGGATCGACCCCAAGGACGCGAACACCCCCTCACCGATGGCTGTACCCGGCCCCAACTGCAGGTTCTCGATCGAGGACAGCACCGCCTGGTGGTCGTGGGTGGGGGAGGAGACCACCGTCGCTGTGGAGGAGAAGGACACCAGCCCCACGTTGAACCGTTCGGGCAGCGTCTCCACGAACCCCTGTGCCGACTTCTTGGCCGCCGCCAACCGGTCCGGTTCGATGTCGTCGGCCGCCATCGACAACGACACGTCCACAGCCACCATGATCGTGGCCCGCTCCCGCGGCTGTTCCACCGGCATCGCCGGCTGGGCCAGCGCCGTCACCAACACCCCCAGCGCTGCCGCGAACAGCGCCGGTGGAACATGGCGCCGCACGTCGGGCCGCTTCGGTATCACCTGGTCGAGCAGTTCCAGGTTGGTGAAACGCACCGTGTACTGACGCCGTCGGCGCTGGACCAGCACGTAGGCGGCCACCACCGCGACCACGATCAACAGCCACCACAGCCGTTGCGGTTCGAGAAAGGTCATGGCCGGAGCCCCCCGTGCTTCGTTCGGGCCGTGCTCGTTCCACCAGCGCTCACCGCGGCGTCCCCGGGGTGTGCCGGGCCAAGTGGTGGGCGGTGCGTCGCTGGTGGAGAACAAAACGTGCGATGTCCAGGACCCAGTCCTGGTCGGTACGCAACTGCATGTGGTGCACTCCGCAACGCCGCAGCGCACCGCTGACGGCCTCGCGCTGGGCCGCGGCCGCCTCCTGGTAACGCCGACGCACCGTTCGGGTCAGCCGTACGTCGCGCACACGCCCTGTGCGGGGATCGCGCAGCGGTACGTCCCCCACCTCGGGCAGATCCAACTCCCGAGGGTCCAGGACCTCCACGACCAGCACCTGGTGGCGGGAGGACAACTGCCGCAACGGGCGCTCCCACGCCACCTCGCCCCCGAAGGCCGGAGTGTCCAGGAAATCGGAGACCACCACCCGTAGTCCCCGCCGGCGCCGCGTACGCGCCAGGTCGGTGAGCGCGTCGGCCAGCGTGGCCCGATCCGGGTCGGGCTCGTACACGTCACCGGTGGGTGCGGCGGCCACCGTCGCCAACAGCGACAGCAGCGCCTCCTTGCCCGAACGGGCCGGCCAGCGCCGGATCGTGCCCCGGTGCAGAAAATGGGCCCCGAACCGGTCCCCCACACGCTGGGTCAACAGGTTGGCGGCCACCATCGCCCCCACGGCCACTTCGTGCTTGGAACGGGCGCCCGTGCCGAAGTCCATGCTCGGCGACAGGTCCAGCAGGGTCCAGCTCTCCAGCTCCCGATCGGCAACCATGTCGCGTACGTGCGGGACGTCGGTGCGTGCGGTCACCGCCCAGTCCATGTGCCGGACGTCGTCCTCGCCGGGCTGGTACAGGCGTGCCTCGGCCGTCTCCGAACCCGGACCGAGCCGCAACCCCAGGTGTTCACCGTGCAGCAGCCCGTCCAGCCGGTGCACGATCTTCAGGTCCAGGCGGCGCAGCGCCGCGCGCAGCCTGGGGTCGGTACCGATCGCCGGTGGGTTCATGCCGCTCACCTCGAGGGGGCGAAGGAGGCGCTCTCCCCGCTGGGTGGCTCGTCCCAGATCACCCGCGGTGCCAACACGGTCGACAGGATCCGTTCGACCACCTGAGCGGCGGTGATGCCGTCGGCCAGGGCGTCGAAGGTCAGTACCAGACGGTGGGCGATCACATCGCGCGCGAGCGTGCGCACGTCGTCGGGAAGGACGTAGTCGCGCCCGCGCAGCAGTGCCAGCGCCCGTGCGGCGGCCACCAGGCCCAGGCTGGCACGCGGACTGGCACCCACCTCCAGTACTTGGCGCAGGTCCGGCATCTGGTAGTTCTCCGGTTCCCGTGTGGCCATGACCAGGCGGACCACGTAGTCGGAGATGAGCTGGTGCACGTGGACCCTCTGGGCGTCGGCCTGCAGCTCACTCAGGGTCACCGGGTCCAGGACCTGGTGCGCGGTGGGCGGGGTGGCCGACATCCGCCGCAGGATCTCCATCTCCTCGTGTGCGCGCGGGTGGCCCACGTCGACCTTCATGAGGAAGCGGTCGCGCTGTGCCTCGGGCAGGGGGTAGACACCCTCGGACTCCACCGGGTTCTGGGTGGCGATGACGATGAAGGGCGAGGGCAGGGTGTAGGTGGTGCCGCCCAGGGAGACCTGGCGTTCGGCCATGACCTCCAGCAGCGCCGACTGGACCTTGGCCGGGGCCCGGTTGATCTCGTCGGCCAGGACGAAGTTGGCGAAGACGGGCCCCAGCTCCACGTCGAAACGCTCGGTGGAGGGGTGGTAGATGCGGGTCCCCACGATGTCGGAGGGAACCAGGTCCGGGGTGAACTGCACCCGGGCGAAGGAACCTCCGGTGACTTTGGCCAAGGTCGACACGGCCAGAGTCTTGGCGATGCCCGGAACCCCTTCGATGAGACAGTGCCCCTGGGCGACGAGAGCGATCAGTGACCGCTCCACCATGGACTCCTGGCCCACGATGACCGTCGAGACCTCCTGCAGGGCCGCTCGCAGCAGTCTGGTCGGCTCTCCCGGTGCGCTCTCGGCACCCGAGGAGGAAGCGGAGCCGTTGCCGGTATCTGCCATGTTCCACCTTCCCGACTGGGTATCCCATTTGAGGAGGGACACGAATAGGGTGTGGATCACCACCTGTGGTGGCGACACTACCCGTTCGACCCGATGTGCGAAGGGTGGACAACGCCGGGGCGAGAGTGGACGGGTGAGCGCGAGAGGGGGCGCGAGATGACCGGTCCCACGTCGGATCTGCAGGAGACCGACCCGACCCAGTTGGGTGGTTACCGTCTGCACGGGCGTCTGCAGACCTCTTCGCTCGGGGTGGTCTATCTGGGCCGTGACAGCACGGGTGCAGAGGTCGAGGTGGCAGTGCTCAACGCCGGGGCCGGCATCGACCCGGGGGCACGGCAGCGGTTCGTGGACACGGTCGAGGAGGGTGCTGACGTGCTCTCGGCCCGCACGCGCGGGCGCGCGCCCCTGTGGGTGGCGGTGGAGCGCCGGGAGGAGGGCCCGGGGGCGGGGGATTACCTGCGCAGGGCCGGCCAGGGCGGCCCGGTGGTGGATTCGGGCCCGGTGGTGATGCCGCACTGGTCGGGGGAGTCGGTCGGAGCGGTGCGCTGGCCCTTCTGGGGCGGGGGCCGGGGCAGCGGGGCTGGGGCGGGTCCGGGCAACTGGTGGCTCGTCCTCGCACTGGCCGTGCTGCTGTTGGTGCTCCTGCTGAGTATCACCCTGCTCTTCTGGTGGATGCTGCAGTTTCCTCCGCCCGAGGAGATGGGCGGGGCCGACGCGGAGTCGAGCCCGTCACCGGGGGAGGGGCAGTCGCAGGAGCCGGAGACGCCCTCGCACTCGCCCACGCCCGGTGAGGGAGAGGGGTGGGGGGACCGTCCGGAGGACAACCTCTGATGTTTTTCGGGGGCGGCCGGACAGGGGAACAGGGTGCCCCTCGAGCTCGTGGTCCTGGCGACGTGAGCGCGTTGCCCCTGGTCACAGGCTTTTTTGTGCTCTCTTGAAAGGTGGATTGCATCCCCTTGACAGAGTGACCTTCCTGTTGCAGAATTTTGCGCATTCCGGACTGTAGATCTACAGCATAAAGGTGGCCGAACTTTTCTTTCGAAAAGCATCACAGCATCATTCGCGTGCGGCTACGCCGCACACTTCCCTCCTCCCGCTCCGCTGTGTACTACCCGGGGTCTTGAGCCTGTGGGGCTGGAACGCGTTCAGGATTCTCTTGCGGCCCCTGTGGTGGGTCGGGTGGCAGGAACCCAGCCTGCGGTCATGCATTCCGTTCCTGGGGAGAAGAGGAGAGCAGCGCATCGACAGCAAGAACCTGCGGCCGTTCCGGCTCGTGCCGGACCTCCCAGGCCGTTCGCAACCCCGACCTGGGGCGGCCGCGGCCGACAACAGCAGAGGCGGGAGTGCTTAAGCTGGTCGGCGTGCTGAAAAAGGTGATCGCCACGCGGTACGTGTTGCCGCTGCGCGAAGGAGGATCGCTCCCGGGGTTGGTGGAGGCCGACGACCTCGGGATGTACGTGGTCAAGTTCGTCGGCGCCGGCCAGGGACGTAAGACACTCGTCGCCGAGGTCGTCACCGGTGAGTTGGGCCGTGCCCTGGGGCTGCCGGTACCCGAACTGGCGCAGGTGGAGTTCGATGCCGTCATCGCGCGCAGTGAGCCCGACGAGGAGGTCCAGGCTCTGCTCAGGTCCAGTGGGGGGCTGAACCTGGGGATGGACTTCCTGCCCGGTGCTCTGGCTTTCGACCCTCTCCATTTCGACGTCGGTCCGGACCTGGCCGGCCGCATCCTGTGGTTCGACGCCCTGGTCGGCAACGTCGACCGGTCCTGGCGCAACCCGAACATGCTCGTCTGGCACGGGAAGCCCTATCTGATCGACCACGGGGCGACGCTGATCTTCCACCACAGTTGGGCCAACGCCGATCGGTTCGTCACCCGTCCTTATGAGGCCGAGGACCATGTGCTGATCGATTCCTCGCCGGACCTGGCCGCTGCCGACGCCGCCTTGGCTCCGTTGCTGACCGAGGATCTGCTGCGTGATGTGGTGGGGCTGGTGCCTGAGGAGTGGTTGGTGGACGAACCCGGGTTCGACTCCGCGGACCAGGTGCGTGAGGCCTATGTGCGGCATCTGCTCGCGCGGGTCTTCGACCGCCGTTGGTTGCCGGAGGTGGCGCAGTGAGTCGGGTGCAGCGTTACAGCGATGCGGTGGTGACCGGCCGGGTCGGGGAGGACCGTGACCGGGTGGTGTACGAGTACGCCCTGTTGCGTGTGGTGCCCTGCCTGGAGCGGGGTGAGTGTGTCAACGCGGGGGTCATCGTCTATGCGCAGGAGCAGGCGTTCCTGGCGGCTCGGTGGGATCTGGACGAGGCCCGTTTGTCGGCTCTGGCTCCTGGGCTGGACGTGGAGGGTGTACGCCGGTCCCTGGAGTCGGTGGCTGTGATGTGCCGTGGTGGTGTCGAGGCGGGGGCTGCCGGGCGTGAGAAGCCGGGGCAGCGGTTCCGGTGGCTGACGGCTCCGCGGAGCACGATCGTGCAGCCGGGGCCGATCCATGGTGGGTTGACCGAGGATCCGGAGGCCGAGGTGGGTCGGTTGTTGGAGCGGTTGGTGCGCTGAGGCCTTCGTGCGGGTGTTCGTGGCGGCGGGTGTGGCCCGCCGCCACTGTTGTGTCGGGGTGGGGCGTGCGGTCATGGTGTGTTTCGTCCGAGTAATGGAGTTCACACTCTTTCCGTTCGGTATGGGGCAGTCATTCTGGTGTGAGGGTGTTGGTATGGAGTGGTCCCCCGTCGGTGGATGCGCTCCCAGAGGGTGTGTGCCGGCCTTGTCTCATCACATGTGAACTGGAGTGCCTGTGCGGTCCCCGAACTCCCCCGGCTCGGTTGCTGAAGAGCAGGAGGGGCCTGAGTCCTCTGTCGTCCGTCCGAGGTCGCGTCGGTCGGTCGTGCTTCTGGTGTTGGTGCTGGGTCTGCTGACTGCGACCGGTCCGCTGGCCACTGACATGTATCTTCCTGCGTTCCCGCAGATCACCGAGGATCTGGGGACGGTTGAGGCGCAGGTGCAGCTGACGTTGACCTCGATGATGTTGGGGTTGTCGTTGGGGCAGTTGATCATCGGACCGATGAGCGATGCGTTGGGGCGGCGGCGTCCGTTGTTGGTGGGGATCGCCGTGTTCACAGTGGCTTCAGTGCTGTGTGTGTTCGTGCCCAACGTGACGGTGTTCGTGGTATTGCGGTTCGTCCAGGGGATGGCGGGTGCTGCCGGTGCGGTCGTCGCTCGTGCGGTGGTGCGTGACTTGTTCCGTGGGGACGAGGCGGTGCGTTTCTTCTCGCGGTTGGCGTTGGTGATGATGTTGGCGCCGTTGTTGGCTCCGCTGTTGGGTGCGCAGTTGTTGTTGGTGGGGCCCTGGCAGTTGAGTTTTTGGGTGCTGGCGGGCATGGCGTCGCTGAGTTTTGTGGTGACGTTGCTGTGGTTGCCGGAGTCGTTGCCTGTGGTTGAGCGGGTGCGGCGTGGGCCGGGTGAGTTGGCTGTGACGGTGGGGCGGTTGGTGCGTCAGCCGCGGTTCCTGAGTCCGGTGCTGACGTTGGGGTTGAGCTTCGGGATGCTGTTCACGTATGTGTCGGTGTTCTCGTTCGTTTCCCAGCAGGAGTTCGGTGCTTCGCCGCAGACGTATGCGTGGCTGTTCGCGGTGAACTCGTTGGCGATGATGGCGGGTACGCAGCTCAACGGGTTTTTGGTGGGTCGGGTGGAGACCTTGCGGCGGTTGGGTTCGGGGTTGTCTTCGGCGTTGTCGGCGGTGGTGGTGCTGACGGTGTTGTCGTTGGCGGGGGTGTCGACGTTGTGGATGACCGTGGGGTTGTTGGCGGTGATGATGTTCAGCGTCGGTTTCATCATGCCGAATGCGACGGTGACGGCTCTGGACGGTCAGCCGGTTGCGGTGGCGGGTACGGCTTCGGCGTTGATGGGGTCGTTGCAGTTCGCGATGGGTGGTGGTGTGGCCGCGTTGGCCGGTCTGACGTCGACGGGGGAGGCGTCGTTGGTGAGTATGTCCGTGGTGATGGCTGGTGCGGCGATGCTGTCGGCGGCGGCGTTCTTGTGGTTGTTGCGTGCCAAGCGGGTAGCGGTGGCCGGCTGACCTGGGGTGGTTCTCCCGGTGCTACGGCGAGGGGCAAAGTAACCGTGAGGGCGGTCCGCCGAGTGCCAGGAGAAGTAATCCAGCAGCAACCCGCCCACGATCGGGCCCACCACCGCACCCAGAGCCGCGACCGCCGACCACACCCCCAGGGCGCGGGCGCGCTCGCCGGGGTCGGTGAACATGCTGCGGATCATGGACAGGGTCGAGGGGCATGATCATCGCCCCGCCCACACCCAGCAGGGCGCGCACGGCGATCACCGCCTCCGCGGATTCGGCGACCAGGATCAGCAGGGAGGCCCCGCCGAAGATCGCGAAGCCCGCGAGAAGGGTCCTCTTGCGGCCCCATCGGTCGCCGAGCGTGCTCATGGTGACCAGCAGCCCGGCCAGGACCAGGGCGTAGACGTCCACGATCCACAACTGCTGGGCGGAGTTCGGCGCCAGCGCCGCGGTCATCTCGGGCAGGGCCACGTTGAGGATGGTCATGTCCATGACCACCACCAGGAGGCTGGCCGAGAGCACGGCCAGCGCGCTCCAGCGGCGTCGTGCGGACAGGTGGCCCGTGGTGGCGGTGGGGCCCGGGTCCAGAGTGCTCACGTGGCGTCCTTCGGGTCGGTGTTCATCAGCGCGGTGATCGCCGCAGTCAGCTCTGCCCGGTCCAGGGGGGTGTCGTTGAGCAGGGCGTACAGGACAGCGCCGTCCATGTACACCGCCGTTGCCCGGGCCGCTGCCGGTGAGGTGTGGTTCGACAGGATCGTGGTCATGCCGTGGACCCACCGCCGCGACAGCGGCCTCAGGTCGGGCTGGTGCACTCCCGCGAAGTACAGGACGTTCTCCGCCAGCACCCGGTCCCGGTCGGCCAGGTAGAGGCACAACTGCTCGGCGATGCCTTCTGGAGATCCCCCGCAGGCGGTGATGGCCGCCGCGATCTCTTCGAGGTCCTCCTCGTTCTGCGCGGCGATGGACTCCAAGGCGGCCCTTCGCAGGTCGTCCAGGGTGGCGAAGTAGTAGGTGGTGGCCCCCAGCGGAACCTGCGCGCGCTCAGCGACCCGCCGGTGGGTCAAGGTGGCCGGGCCGTGCTCGGTCATCTCCTGCACAGCGGCTCCAACGATCGACCGGCGGCGGCCCTCGGGGTCCTTGCGCGCGCTCATCCGCTGTTCCGGCGTGGCGGGGAGGCTGTGGTCAGGAGCGGCATGATGCGATCACCCTTCATTCAGTACAGATGTACAAGTACAAATGTACACAATGGAGGGGAGCTTCTTCTGTGCAGTGCGCCACGAGGGCGACGGGCTTCCGGGGTCGTCCCGGCCCTGGACCGGCTCGCCCGCTCACTCCAGGACCTCATCACCCTGGTCGGGGACCTGCGCCGTGCAGGGATCGGCTTCCGCTCCCTGCACGAGGCCCTGGACACCACCATCCCGGGCGGGCGCCTGGTCTTCCACGTCTTCGCCGCACTGGCCGAGTTCATCCGCGAACTCATCGTCGAGGGCACCCACGAAGGACTCGACGCCGCCCGCGCCGCCGGGAAACGCTTGGGCCGGCCCCGGCCATGCCCCCCGAGCAGGTCCGTCACGCCCGCGACCTGCTGAGCCGCCCCGACAACTCGGTGTCCTCGATCGCCCGTCTGCTCGGGGTGTCCCGCTCGACCCTGTACAAGCACGTGCCGGAACTGTCTGGCCGCCGCACTGCCACGTCGATCCCGACCTCTGAGGAGACCCCGGTGACGGTCATCCCTCCGCGCTTGGCCGACGCCACCACCACACTGGCCGAGGCAGATCAGTGGTGCGGCTCAGTGCTTAGCGGCGCCACGACACGGATCCTGCTCCTGGGGCCGGTCCGGAGCGGTAAGACCCACCACGCCTACGCCATGCTCAAGCGAATCCTGGACGCCGGATACCCGCCCAACGGCATCAGCGTGCACGAGTCCCACGACCTCGTCCACGGGAACGACTACAAGCCGAGGGACTTCGAGGTCGGCACTCGGGTCACCTTCATGGACGACCTCACCGACCGGGTCGACAACAGGGTCGGAGTCACCACGGAACGCGTCGTGGAGGAGCCCATGATCCAGTCGGTGATGGCCGCGGGCCGGGGCGCGCTGATCGACGCTGTCGACCGGCTCGTCTCTCGGGCCGACGCTTCCTGGATCGCCTGTGCGTCGGGAAAGGAGGTACTGGCCACCTGCCTGGGTGGGGGCATCGCGGAGAAGCTGATCACCAGCGCGCACATGGTGGTCCGACTCCCACCCCGTCCGCTGCCCTGAACCGGTCGCGGCTCTACCGCCACATCCTGTAGCGGTCCTCCAGCTACTCGCTGGTTACTTTGCCCCTGGCCGTAGCTCCGGGAGAACCGGGCCGATCTGTGCGCCTGGGCGGGTTGTGCCTGTATGTGGGCGTTGTGGGCGTTGGGGTCCGGGTTGCCGTGGTGTGGTGGTTGCGGGCACAGTAGGGCCGACTTCCCCGATGCGGGCGGGTTCGGTCCGGGCCCGTCCTCCGACGTGGCAGAGGAATGAGTGGTATGGGCGAGGCTAGGGTCACCCCCGGGACTGGGGCTCGGCGGCTGTCCGGGTTGGGCGAGCTGGTCTATGAGGTGGCGACCGCTGATGCTCATGCGCAGACGTGGTCGGTTCCTTCCGGTGAGGGCGGCGACTGGGAGCGTGTGAGCGCTGGTGCCTTTGCCACGGATGTGAGTGGTGTGGCCAAGGGGTTGGTGGCCGCTGGTGTGGGTGAGGGCGACCGGGTGCTGTTGGTGGCTGACAACCATCACGACTGGGTGCGCTTGGCCTTTGCGGTGTGGACGGTGCGTGCAGTGCTGGTGCCGTTGCCCTCGGTGGCTTCGGTCGAGCGGGTGGCGCACGTGGTGCGTAGTACTCGTCCGGCGGCTGCGGTGGTCGAGGGTGAGCGTGCCCACCGTGCGGTGAGCGGTTTGCAGCGTGAGTTGCCGGATCTGGGGCGTGTGTGGCGGCTGAGTCCGGGGTTGCCGGAGTTGGTGTCGTTGGGGGCGTACATGGACGCTTCTGCGGTGCGGTTCCGGCGTGAGGCGGCCTTGCCGGAGGATGCGGCGGTGATCGCTTTTCCGATGAGTACGGTCTCCAGGAGTATGCGTGGTGTGGTGCTCACGCATGGTGCGTTGTTGGCGGCCGGTGCTGATGTGGTGGACCGGATGTGGCCGCGGTTGTCGGAGTTGGAGCCGGGTGCGGCGAGCACGCTGCTGGACGAGCCTTTGTCGCAGATGTCGGGTCTGGCTTCGTTGGTGGCGTGTGTGGTGGGCCGTGTGCGGGTGGGGTTGGCTGCTCCGGGGTCGTTGCAGGCTTCGTTGGGGGCGTTCCGGCCCACGGTGGTGGTGTGTGGTGCCTCGTTGTTGTGGTCGGTGTACGAGGGACAGCGCAGTGCGGCCAGGGCGACGGGTTGGGACTCCTTGGGGACCTTCAACGCTTCGGTGGATGCGGCGGTGCAGTTCGACCGTTCACCGAAGAAGGGTGCTTGGCGCCGGTTGTCGCGGTCGATGTATGACTGGTCGTTCTCGAAGGTGCGTGAGGTCTTCGGGGGCCGGGTGCATCTGGTGGTGTGCTGGGGTGGTGGCCTGTCGGAGAAGTTGGATGCGTTCTTCTCCGGTGTGGGGATCCCGGTGATGCAGGTGTTGGGGTGTGCGGAGACGGCGGGGGTCTTTGCGGCGAACGGTCCGGGGGACCGGGTGGCCGGTTCGGTGGGTCGTGCTCTGCCCGGGCGTGATGTGTGGGTCTCGCAGGAGGGTGAGGCCTTCGTGCGTGGTGGTGTGGCCTTTTCCGGGTATTGGGGTGACGCTGAGGGGTCGCAGTCGGCTTTCCGTGAGGGTTGGTTGGCCACGGGGGAGTCGGTCGAGGTGGATGCCGAGGGGGTCGTGTGGGCCCGTGGCCGGGTGCGGGCGCAGTCGGCGGTGGCTGAGGTGCCGGGGCGGTTCGTGGCGGGTGCGGGTGTGCGTGGGGCGGCGCAGTTGGGCCCTGTTCCTGCGGGGGGTGAGCAGGGGGGTGGTTCCGATGTTGCGGTGGAGCGTGACCGGGTGGCTCCTGTGCGGGATGGTTCCGAGGGTGATGGTGCGGCGACGTTGGAGTTGCCTGTAGTGGAGGGGCCCCAGGGTGGTGGGGGTCCGGTGGGGCCTTCGGATGCGGAGCTGGTAGCGGGGTTGGAGGCGCGTTTGCGTGCGCATCCGTTGGTCAGTCAGGTGATGGTGATTGTGGAGGGGCGGCCGTTCGCGAGTGCGTTGGTGACGTTGGTGCGTGATCAGTTGGAGTACTGGCGTTTGGTGAATGGGCGTCCGTTGTCGATGTCTGCGGAGGAGATCGCGGGGGACCGGGACCTGTTGCGTGAGGTGCAGGGGTTGGTTTATGAGGCCAATCGGAATGTGCCTCGGCGGTTGGCGGTGCGGTCCTTCCATGTGTTGGCGGAGGAGTTCACGGTGCAGTCGGGGTTGGTGTTGGCTTCGGGTGAGGTGCGGCGTGAGGCGGTGTTGAGGGCTTTCTCGGAGGAGATCGAGGGGTTGTATCGTTCGCGGCCGTAGGGCTGTTGGCGGGTTTTCGGGGTGTCGTCGTCCGGTGGGGCGGCGGCATCTTTTTTGTGGGTTTCAGGTGGGGGTGTTGTCGGTTCCGTTGAGGTAGGCGAGGACGGCCAGGACGCGTCGGCTGTCGTCGGTGGAGGGGGCAAGGTCGAGTTTGGTGAAGATGTTGTTGATGTGTTTGCTGACGGCTTTGTCGGTGATGTAGAGGCGTTGGGCGATGGCGGTGTTGGAGCGGCCCTCGGCCATTTCGGCGAGGACTTCGCGTTCGCGGGGGGTGAGTTGGGCCAGGGGGTCGCTCTGGTCCTGGGGGGCGAGGAGTTGGGAGATGACGGCGGGGTCCATGGCGGTGCCGCCGGCGGCGACGCGGCGGACGGATTCGATGAATTGGCCGATGTCGAAGAGGCGGTCCTTGAGGAGGTAGCCGACGGCGCCTGCGTCGTCGGAGAGGAGTTCGCGGGCGTAGAGCGGTTCGACGTGTTGGGAGAGCACGAGGATGGGCAGGCCGGGGATCTGGGTGCGGGCGGCTATGGCGGCTTGGAGTCCTTCGTCGGTGAAGGTGGGGGGGAGGCGTACGTCGACGACGGCGACGTCGGGGTGGTGGTGCAGGAGGGCTGTGTGGAGGTCGGGGCCGTTGTCGACGGCTGCTACGACGGTGCAGTCGTGGGCTTGGAGGAGGCGGATCAGGCCGTCTTTGAGGAGGGCCAGGTCTTCTGCGATGACAACGCGCACGGGATCTCCAGGGTGATGATGGTGGGTCCGCCGGGTGGGCTGGTGATGTTCATCGTGCCATCGAAGGCGTCGATGCGTCGGGCGATGCCGGTGAGGCCGTTGGCGGGGGTGGTGGCTCCGCCGTGGCCGTTGTCGGTGACGGTGATGACCAGGCGGTTGCGGCCGTGGTTGATGTGGACCCAGGCGTGGGTGGCGTCGGCGTGTTTGGCGGTGTTGGTGAGGAGTTCGGCGATGGCGAAGTAGGCGGCGGATTCGACGGGGTCGGTGGGGCGGCCGTCGAGGTCGATGGTGACGGTGATGGGGAGTTGGTGGGTCAGGGCGAGGGCGTGGACGGCTCCGTGGAGTCCGCGTTCGACGAGGACGGGTGGGTGGATGCCGCGGACGAGGTCGCGGAGTTCGGTGAGGGCTTGGCGGGTGGTTTCGCGTGCTTCGGTGAGCATGGTGCGGGCGGTGTGGGGGTCGTGGGTGATGATTTGTTCGGCCATGCCCAGGTTCATGCCGAGGGCGACGAGGCGGGCTTGGGCGCCGTCGTGGAGGTCGCGTTCGATGCGGCGGATTTCGGCGGCTTGGGTGTCGATGGTGTTGGCGCGGCTGGTGGCCAGGTGTTGGACGCGTGCGGTGAGTCGGGTTTTGGCGGTGGGGATGAGGAGGAGGTGGTTGAGGCGTGTGTAGAGGGTGAGGGTGGGTGGGGTGAGGCGGTAGGTGAGGTAGAGGAGGGTGGTGGCGAGGGTGAGGAGGAGGAGTCGGGTGGGGAGTGTGTGGGGGGTGGTGAGGTCGTAGATGTGGTGGGGGTTGGGGGTGAGGGCGGTGGTGGCTTGGTAGAGGGCGTGGGTGGCGAGGGTGGGTGGGAGGGCGAGGATGAGGAGGTTGAGGGGGGCGGAGGTGAGCCAGAGGAGGTCTTTCCAGGTGGCGGGGTCGGTGAGCAGGGTGCTGGCTCGGCGGTTGATGCCGGTCGGGGGGAGGGGGTGGTAGGTGGGTGTGAGGGGTTGGTGGGTGAGGTGGGTGAGGGTGCGGCGTTGGCTGGTGGCGAGGGTGCGTAGGAGGGTGCCGGTGAGGATGATGAAGGGCAGGCCGATCCAGAGGAGGGTGAGGAGGGCGGAGGCGATGATGAGGGGCAGGAGGAGGAAGGCGGCGATGTGTTGGGTGAGCAGGAGGATGAGGTAGGCGAGGGTGGTGTGTGGGGGGTGGCGGGTGGTGTGGGGTGTGGTGGTCATGGTTCCTGTTCGGGTGGGGTGATGGGTCTTTTCCATTGTGGGGTGTGGTGGTGCTCTGGTCGGTGGGGGCGGGGTGTTGGTGTGGTGTGGGGCCTTGGGTGGGTCCTTTTTTTGTGTGTGGGGCTCGGGTGGTGCCGGCGGTGGTGGAGGGATTTGTGGTGGGTGTGGGTGCTTTGGCCGGTTGAGTTGGTCGGGGGGTCTGGTGGGTGGCTGTGGTCCTTGGTGAGGTCGGGGCGGGGTGGTGTTTTCTTGGGGGTTTCTGGTGCGACTCGCCGTGGTCGATTTCCCGTGTCTTGGTTCGAGCTGTGATGATCGGGGTGTGTGGCGTGAACTGATCTGGGAGATGTATCCGGAGGCCGTGTTGGCCGATCCGGTCGATGAGGTGACCCTGGCCGAGGTGGAGAAGCGGTTGCAGCTGCCTCTGCCTGTGGAGTTGGCGTCGTTGTTGCGCGAGGTCGATGGGGTGGCCAATGAGTACGGGGATGCGGTGGTGTGGAGTGCGCGGCGTTTGGTGGAGGACAACTTGGGGATGCGGCGGGAGCCGGATTACCAGGAGTTGTATGCGCCCTTCGACGAGATGATCTTCTTCGGGGATTCGGACATGGGGCCGCAGTTCGCGTATGTGCACACCGACTACGGTCCGGGGATCGTGGTGTGGGATCATGAGTCGGATCGGCGCCGGTTGGTGGTGGTGTCGTTGCGTGATTACTTGGCGCGGTGTCTGATCCAGGGCAATTCGTGGTTCCGGTGACGGTGGGGGTTGACCTGCCGGTTCGTGCTACTTTTTCGGTGTTGACCGGTGTTGAGCACGTTTGAGAGTGGGACCATGTCGGAGCAGTCCACGGCCTCGCAGGTGGCCGCTGTGGTGCAGGGCCGTGAGGTGTCGGAGTTCGGTGAGTTCGCCCCGGAGGCGCGGCGGGGCCGGGTTCTGGCGATCACGCAGGTGGGCGAGGAGGTCCTGCACCGCCGTTGTGCGGATGTGGGGCCGGAGTTGCTGGGGTCGGCGGAGCTGGCCGGGCTGGTCGATGACATGTTCCGGACGATGTATGCGGCCGAGGGTGTGGGGTTGGCGGCCAATCAGGTGGGGGTGGACCTGCGCCTGTTCGTCTATGACTGCCCTGATGATGAGGGTGTGCGGCACGTGGGTCACGTGGTCAATCCGGTGTTGGACGAGCGTGATCTGGATGTTGCTGTGGAGGTGGAGTCCGAGGGGTGTTTGTCGGTTCCGGGGCCGCATGCGGACCTGGGGCGGGCCGAGCGCGCCACGGTGCGGGGTGTGGATCGGGACGGGCAGCCGGTGGTGGTCTCCGGTAGCGGGTTCTTCGCGCGGTGTCTGCAGCATGAGAGTGACCACACGGTGGGCAAGGTGTATGTGGACCGGTTGTCCAAGCGTGAGCGCAAGCGGGTGCTCAAGCGTATGGAGGAGATGCGCGAGCAGGTGCTGGAGCGGCGTGTGGAGCGTACCGAGGAGCTGGTGGGGGAGCTGGAGGGTTCCGAGGGGGCCTGAGCAGGGCTTTCGCAGGGCTGTTCGGGGGTGTCGACCTGGGGGTCGGGCCCCTTTTTTTGTGTGGGGCCAGAGGGGGCGCGGGGGTGCCTTTGTTGGTGTGTTCGGTCCGCTTGGGGGTGTGTGGGGGGTCCAGTGGTGGTGATTGGCGCGTGAGTTGGCCCGGTTCTGGGGTTGTGTGATCTTTTCGTGATGTGTGGGGGCGGTAGATTGCCCCGCATGCACAACGCGGACACGGGCGGCGAGGAGCCGACACAGCAGGTGGTCATCTACACCGACGGGGCATGCAGCGGTAACCCCGGCCCGGGCGGGTGGGGTGTGTGGTTGCGTTACGGCGGGCACGAGAGGGAGTTGTTCGGTGGGGAGAAGGAGACCACCAACAACCGGATGGAGTTGATGGCGGCCATCCAGGCGTTGGAGGTGTTGCACCGGCCCATGCCGGTGGTGCTGCACACCGACTCCTCCTATGTGCGCAACGGCATCACCAGTTGGGTGGCCGGGTGGAAGAAACGCGGGTGGCAGACCTCGGCCAAGAAGCCGGTCAAGAACGTGGATCTGTGGCAGCGTCTGGACCAGGCGCGTGAGCGCCACGAGGTGCAGTGGCGGTGGGTGCGCGGCCACAGCGGTGATGAGGGCAACGAGCGTGCCGATGAGTTGGCGCGGCGTGGTCGGGACGAGGCCGCTGTGGGTTGAGGGGTTGTTTCTGCGTTTGTCCCGTCGGGCCCGTTCCTGCCGTTGCCGGCGGGGGCGGGCCTTGTTCGTGTGCGGGCGGGTTCAGGTGTGGTCGGTGTGGTCCTGTTCGTTGCGGAAGTGTTCGACCAGGAGGCGGCGGGGGCCGGTGCCGGCCTGGGAGAGCTGGTCCTGGGGGTTGGACAGGGTGCAGGCGCTCAGGGACAGGCAGCCGCAGCCGATGCAGTCGCTGAGGTCGTCGCGTAGGCGGGTGAGTTGGTCGATGCGGGCGTTGAGTTCGTCGTGCCATTGCTGGGACAGGTCGGCCCAGTCGGTGCGGGTGGGGGTGCGGTTGTCGGGGAGTTGGTCCAGGGCTTGGCGGATGCGGGCCAGGGGCAGGCCTACGCGTTGGGATATGCGGATGAAGGAGACCCGGCGCAGGGTGTCGCGGCGGTAGCGGCGTTGGTTGCCGCTGGTGCGGCGGCTGTGGATGAGGCCTTTGCGTTCGTAGAAGTGCAGGGCCGAGACGGCTACTCCGGAGCGTTCGGCGACTTGGCCGACGGTGAGTTCTTTGGTGATGGGTGCCACGGGGTTGATTTTAGGTGGCTGTGCGGTGGGGGCCGGTGAGGGCGTAGGCGCGGGCGTAGCGTCCTCCGTGTAGGAGGAGTTGGCGGTGGGTGCCGGTTTCGGTGAGGTGGCCGTGTTCGAGGTAGAGGATGCGGTCGGCGTGGTGGGTGTGGGTGGGGTGGGTCATGGTGTGGAGGTGGGCGTGGTGGTGGGTGGTGGTGATGTGGAGGGTGGTGGGGTCCAGGGGGTGGATGTGGGTGTGGTGGGTGCGGAGGTGGCTGGTCAGGAGGCGGGTGAGGGTGGTGGGGTCGGTCAGGCCGACCAGGGCCAGGTGTTCTCCGGGGTGCAGTGTCAGGTTCAGGTGGTGCAGGTGTGGGGGCAGGGTGAGGTCGACCAGTTCCACCAGGGGTGGGTCGGGGGGTGGGGTGTGGAGGGTGTGTCGGTGGGTCAGCCTCACGGTGTTCCGTTCTGGTGGTGGTGTTCTTGGCTGCTTGGATCACTGTTTTCGGGTGAGAGTTCTTGTGGTGTGTTCGTGTTGGTGGGGTGGTGCGGCTCACGTCGGGGCTGGTCGGTTGGTGTGGTCCAGGTCTCGTGGGTGGTGGGGTCGGCGGGCGCGGGGGCGGGGTAGGTGGGGGGTGCTGTTTTACCCCCTGTTCGGAAAGTGTGGTGTGTCGGTGGATCACGTGGCTGCTGTGGGTGGTGCCGAGGAGGAGATTGCGGCCCGTTGGGGTGGGTTCGCCGAGCATTTCGATGCGGTGGGTGCCCATGCTTATGCCCGGATCGCTCGGGGGGTGGCCGAGGACGGGCAGGTGGTGGGGCTGCTTGCGCAGTTGCCGGCGGGTAACAAGCGTCAGCCGAACCTGTTGTTGGGTGCGGTGCGGTACCTGGGTGGTCCGGTGGAGAGCTGGCCGGGGTTTCGGGCGTTTGTTCTGGCGCAGTGGGAGCGGGTGCGCGCTGTGGTGCTGGAGCGGTTGACCCAGACCAACGAGGCTCGCCGTTGTGCGGTGTTGTTGCCGGTGTTGGCGCAGTTGCCGGGGCCGTTGGCGTTGCTGGAGGTGGGGTCTTCGGCGGGGTTGTGCTTGTATCCGGATCGCTACCGGTACCGGTTCGGTGGTGGGGGTTGGGTGGGTCCTGACCGGAGCGCGGTGGGGTTGGAGTGTGCGGTTTCGGGGCCGGTTCCGGTGCCGGAGCGGGTGCCGCAGGTGGTGTGGCGGGGCGGGGTGGACCTGAACCCGTTGGATCCGGGCCGGGAGCAGGATGTGCGGTGGTTGGAGTCGTTGATCTGGCCGGGGCCTGAGGAGGAGGCGCGGCGGGAGCGGTTGCGGGGTGCGGCTGCGGTGGCGGCGGCCGAGCCGGCGCAGGTGGTGGCCGGGGATCTGGTGCAGGCGTTGCCGGAGTTGGCGTCGCGGGTTCCGCGGGAGGCGACGTTGGTGGTTTTCCACAGTGCGGTGGCTGCTTATTTGCCGTCGGCGCAGCGGGATGCGTTCGTGCAGGTGGTGCGGTCGCTTCCGGGGCACTGGGTCAGTAACGAGGGGTGGAAGGTGTTTCCGTGGTTGCAGGGTGGCCGGCCGCCGCGGGAGGGGATGTTCACGGTGGCGTTGGATGAGCGTGTGGTGGCCTATGCCGGTGAGCACGGCCAGGAGGTGGTCTGGGCCTGAGAAGGGGGCCGGTCCGTGAGGAAGAGGGGGGTCGCCGTGGGGGCGGTCCCTCTCTTTTTTTGGTGTTTCTTTGGTCGGGGGTGGTCGGGGGTAGGTGGAGGGCTGGAGCTGTGTCGGCCGTGTGGATGCGGGGTGTGGTGTGGGTTTTGATGTTGCGGGTGTGCGTGCGCAGACCGCGGGTGTGGGCGAGCGGGTGCATCTGAACAGTGCGGGGGCGGCGTTGATGCCCGACCCGGTGGTGGAGGAGATGGTGGCTCATCTGCGGTTGGAGGCGCGGGTGGGTGGCTATGAGGCCGCGGAGTCGGCTGCTGCCCGGATGGAGGGGTTCTATTCGTCGGTGGCGCGGTTGTTGGGGGCGCGTCCGCAGGAGGTGGCGTTTGTCGAGAGCGCTACGCGGGCGTGGGAGCTGGCGTTGGGGTCGGTGCCGCTGAAGGCGGGTGATCGGATTCTGACCACGGTCAGTGAGTACTCCAGTAACGGCATGGGGTTGGTCAAGGCGGCCGGGGCTGTGGGGGCGCGGGTGGAGGTGGTGGCTGATGACGGCGAGGGTGTGGTGGATGTGGGGGCGTTGGAGCAGGCCCTGGACGAGGGCGGGGTGGTGTTGGTGGCGCTCAACCACATGCCCACGCACAACGGGTTGGTGAACCCGGTGGAGCGGGTGGGGCGGGCTTGTCGGGCGCATGGGGTGTTGTTCTTGGTGGATGCGTGCCAGTCGGTGGGTCAGGTGCAGGTGGATGTGGAGCGGGTGGGGTGTGATTTTTTGACGGCGACGGGGCGTAAGTTCTTGCGGGGTCCGCGGGGGACGGGGTTGTTGTATGCGCGGGAGGGTGCGGGGGTGGGTGAGCCTGCGGTGGTGGATGTGTCCTCGGCCGAGTGGGTGGGCCCGGATGCTTACCGGGTGCGTGGGGATGCGCGCCGGTTCGAGTCCTTCGAGCGCAGTGTGGCGGGGCAGTTGGGGTTGGCGGTGGCGGCCGATTATGCCTGTGCGTTGGGGATGGGGGCGGTGGCTGAGCGTGTGGGCTGGTTGGGGGAGGTGTTGCGTGAGCGTCTGTCGGTGTTGGAGGGGGTGCGTGTGTGGGATCGGGGGCGTGTGGGTGAGCGGTCGGGGATCGTGACGTTCTCGGTTCGGGGGGTGGGGGCTGAGTGGGTGCGGGCGTTTTTGGCGCGCGAGGGGGTGAATGTGAGTGTGTCGCGGGTGCACAACCAGGTGTGGGAGTACGAGGGGTTGCCTGAGCAGGTGGTGCGTGCGTCGGTGCACTACTACAACACCGAGGAGGAGTTGGCGGTGTTGGTGGATGCGTTGGCCCGGCGTGTGGGTGCCTGAGGGGCGCACGGGGTTGGGGGCGGCGCGGGGCGCCGCCCCCCGTTTTGTGTTCGCAGGCTCAGGCGAAGTGGTCGGTGGCGGCGCGTGCTGCTTCGACCAGGGGGCTGCGTCCGCTGATGTGGCCGGCCTGGGAGCTGATGGTCAGTTGTGCGTGGGGCCAGGCGCGGGCCAGGGCGTGGGCGGTGGAGGTGGGTGAGGAGATGTCCAGGCGTCCGTGGACGAGGGCGCCGGGGGTGTGGCGCAGGCGGTGGGCTTGGTCGATGAGCTGGTTCGGTGCCAGGAAGGCGTGGTGGGACCAGTAGTGGGTGACCAGGCGGGCGAACCTGGCCCGGTAATGGGGGTCATTGAAGCGGGGGTGGGGTTTGTGGCCGGGGTTGGTGGACACGTGGGTGTCTTCCCAGGCGCACCAGGCGCGGGCGGCGTTCTCGCGCACGGTGGGGTCGGGGTCGGCCAGCAGGCGGGCGTAGGCGCTTGCCAGGTCGTGGGGGTCGGCGTCGGCGCCGGCGGAGTCGCGGAAGTCCTGCCAGGCTTCGGGGAAGATGTGGCGCATCTGGTGGGTGGCCCAGTGCACTTCGTGGGGTGAGGTGGTGGTGACCGAGACCAGGGTGAGGGCGTGGACGTGTTCGGGGTGGGCCTGGGCGTAGGCCAGGGCCAGGGTGGAGCCCCAGGAGGCGCCCAGTACGAGCCAGGTGTCGATGCCCAGGTGGGTGCGCAGGGTTTCGATGTCGTGGATGAGGTGGGTGGTGGTGTTGGTGGTCAGGTCGGTGTGGGGGTGGGCGGCGTCGGGGGTGGAGTTGCCGCAGCCGCGTTGGTCGAACTGGATGAGGTGGTAGCGGGTGGTGTCCAGGAAGGCGGCGTAGCCGGGGGCGGCGCCGGATCCGGGGCCGCCGTGCAGGGCCAGGGCGGGGCGGCCGTGGGGGTTGCCGCTGGTGTAGTAGGCCATGGTGTGGCCGTGGGTCAGGGGCAGGTGGCCGGTGGGTGCGGGCATGGGCATGGGGGGCTCCTGGTGGTGTGGTGTCGCGTTTTGTTGTCTCTGGTTCGGGTGGTGGCGGTTCAGCTTGCGGCCAGGGTGTGGGTCAGGTGGGTTTGGGCGATGGCGCGCATCTGTTCGGGGTCGGGGCAGTGGGGTCGGGCGAGCTTTTGCAGGGGGCCGGCGACCAGGGACAGGTGCAAGGCCAGGGTGTACAGGGCGGTGCGGGCCGGGTCCTGGGTCACGGTGGTCAGGCGGGGGTGGTGGGGGCCCAGGCGCATGCGCAGGTAGGCGTGTTCCCATTCGGTGTCGAAGAACATCAGTCCTTCGATGTCGATCAGGTGGGGGATGCCTTGGTCGGTGACGAGGATGTGTTCGGGGCCCAGTTCGCCGTGGATGAGGCCGTGGCGGGTGCGTGGGCGTACGGCGTCGGCGCGGGTGTGCAGGAGTTGGTGGAGGCGTTCTCGGTGCGGGCGCAGGCGTGGGGCCAGGTCGGCGGCTTGGTCCAGGTGGGTCAGGGCTCGTGTGAGAACGGTCTGTTCGCAGGTGGGGTGGGGCGGGGGTGTGTGTTGGGCCAGTTGGGTGGGGCGGCCGAAGTGGGTGTGGGTGTGGGTGTGCAGGGTGTGGAGTTGGTTGCGTAGGTGTTCCAGGACGGGGTCGGTGGTGCAGCAGGTGTTGCAGGTTGGTGGGGCCCAGGTCTTGGAGTAGGGCGATGTGGGATGGGTGGTGGGTGCGGCTGGTGTCCAGGGCGTGCAGGGCAGGTACGGATAGGCCCAGTTGGTGTAGTTGGGTGTGGGCGGCGGCGAACAGGTGGGCGCTGGAGGCGGGGGCGAGGGGGTTGGCGGGGTCGTGGTCGGTGCTGTCGGAGTGGTCTTGGTCGGGGTTCCAGCGGTAGGTGATGAGGGGTTGGTGGCCCAGGCGTAGGCGTAGGACGGTCTTTTTGGTGCCGCCGGTGAGGGGGTGGATGTCGGTGATGGGGGCGTCGGTGTCGGTCAGGGCGTGTACGGCGTGGGTGAGGTCGGTGTGGGGGGCTCATTCGTGGGGGGCTTTCGTGGTGGGTGGGGGTCAGGCGTGGTCGATGGGGGTGAGGACGCGGTGGAGTAGGTGGGCGAGTTGGGCGCGTTCGTCTGGGTTCAGGGGGGTCAGGAGTTGGTTTTCGCGGTGGAGTTGGCCGGTGAAGAGTTCGTCGGCCAGGGCGGTGCCGCGTTCGGTGAGGGTGACGTGGATTTCGCGGCGGTCGCGGTGGTGGGGGGTGCGTTGGATGAGGCCGGCTTGTTCGAGGCGGGTGAGGCGTTTGGTGGTGGAGGCGCCTGAGGAGATGGTTTCGCGGGTGAGTTGGCGGGGGCGCAGGCCGTTGTGGGAGCGGCGGAGGGCGGCCAGGATCTCGAATTCGGGGCGGGTGACTTCGGTGTTGGTCAGGGCGTGGTCGGTGGTGGTGTTCATGAGGGTGGCCAGGCGTAGGACTCGGCCCATGGCTTCCATGCTGGACAGGTCCAGGTCGGGGTGCAGGTGGGCCCAGTTGTCGCGGTAGCGGGAGACGGCGTCGCTCATGGGTTGGTCCTGGTGAGTGGGTTGTTGGTGGTGGAGAAACACCCTACAATAGTTTACTTGTGAACTATTTGTGGTCTTTCTTGGGTGCTGTGTCCCGCCTCCTCTCCGTGCGCGGGGCCCTGGCGCCGCGCCCTGTGCACGGCAACGTCTGGGCCACCGCCGTCCGCGCCGGCCTCAGCGTGGCCCTGGTCCTGGGGGCGCTCTACGCCGCCGGGCACGTGGAGCTGATCCCGTACGCGGCCATGGGCTGTTTCACCTGCCTGTACGCACGCGACGAGACCTACGCGCGCCGCCGCGTCCTGCTGCTGGTGGTCGGTGCGGCCCTGACCCTCTCGGTGGCCCTGGGGGCGCTGACCCAGGTCCTGGTGGGCCACACCCTGGCTGCGGTGGTGGTGGCCTCTCTGGTCGCGGGCGGGGGCAAGTACCTCTCCGACGCCCTGGCCCTGGGGGCGCCGGCCGGTCTGATGTTCGTCTTCGCGGTGGGGGTGGCCGCCTACAACCCTCTGGATGCGGCCCAGGTGCCGCTGGTGGTGGCCACCACCGCCGGGGCGGGGGCCGTGTGCTGGCTGCTGGCCCAGGCCGGGGCGCTGGCCTGGGCCGCGGCTCCCGAACGGCTTGCCACCGCCCGGGCCCTGGCCGCGCTGGCCCGTCACCTGCGCCGTCCCGGCCCGGCCACGCGCGCCGGCGCCGAAGAGGCCCTGGAGCGGGCCTGGTCCACTCTGTTGTCGGTGCGCCGTCCCGGTCCGCTGCACCGCGAGCTGGAACTGCTGACCGCGCGTGCCGAGGACGTGCTCACCGGAGGCCACAGTGAGCTGGCCCGGGCCCGGGCGTGTGCGGAGTTGAGTGAGCTGGCCCGGCGGGTGCGCCGTGAACGCCGCCCCCAGGCGGTCCTGAGCCGGGGTGAGCTGCGCACCTTCAGCGGCTGGGTTCAGCAGATGCGCAGCCACCACCGGCAGGTTCCCTCGGTGTGGGGTGCGTTGGGCGGGGCCTGGCGCCGGCCCTCGCCCACGCCGGTGTCGGTGGTGCGTATCGTGCTGGCTTGCCTGGTGGCCGGGGCCGGGGCCTGGATGCTGGGGATGGGGCACGGGTACTGGGCGGCCGTCTCGGCCGGGTCGGTGCTGCAGGCGGCCAACGTCACCACCACCTGGCACCGTACCCTGCAGCGGGCTGGGGGCACCGTGGTGGGGATGGTGCTGGCCGGGGCGCTGTTTCAGGCCGACTACTCGGTGCTGGGTGTGATCGCTCTGGTGGTGGTGTTGCAGATGGGTGCCGAGCTGGTGGTGGCCCTCAACTACTCCTACGGACTCGTGTTCGTGACCCCGTTGACGCTGGCTCTGTCCAACCTGGCCCAGGCGGGTGGGGGTGCTCAGGAGCTGGCGGGTGAGCGGCTGTGGGCGACCGTGCTGGGGGCCCTGGTGGGGTTGGCGGTGTGTGCGCTGGTGCCCAACCGCAGCCTGGCCCAGTACCTGGAGCAGGCGCGGGCCGAGTGCGAGGCGGCGCTAGAGCTGGTGGCCGGTGGCGGGGGCGCGCACGAGCGGCGCCGGTTGGGCCGGTCCGTGGTTGCGTTGTCGCGGGCTCTGGACCTGGCGGCGGGGGAGCCGGGCTCGGAGGGGGATCGCATCGCTGGGGCGCGGCGGGTTCTGGAGCGGGCCCGGTTCCCGGCCGGGGCACGGGTGCACGCGGGGGTCTGAGGTCGGCGGGGGCGGGGCTCAGTCGGTCTCGACCTGGTCGGTGACCCGTTTGTTGCCGCCTTGGGGGTCCTTGGTGATGGTGAAGGCGTCCACGGTCTGTCCGGAGGCGGTGCGGGCGGTGTAGGACAGGGTGCCTCGGTCCACGTGCACGCTCTGGAAGGTCTGGGTGTTGGCCTGTTGGACGCGTGCTTCGGCGTTGTTGTCGGTCCAGTTCTCGGTGGTGGCCTCGTACATCTTGGGGCCGGTGACGGTCACGGCGTAGACGGGTCCGGTGTGCACGTCCTGGTCGTCGGTGCGGTGCCGGGTGAGGTTGCCGCGGCTGTAGGAGTGGTCGTGGCCCTGGAGGACCAGGTCCACGTCGTGTTCTTCCAGGATGGGCAGCCAGGCGCGGCGCAGGGGGGCTTTGTCGCGGTCGGGCAGGTTGGAGAAGAGCGGGTGGTGGAAGGTGACCACGGTCCAGGGGTGGGGGTTGGTCTCCAGGGTGTGTTCCAGCCATTGGGCCTGTTGGTGCAGCCACTGGTGGGGGGTCAGGGGTGCGGCTTCGCGGTAGTTGGAGTTGAGGGTGATGAAGCGGACCCCTTGGTGGTCGGTGTGGCCGAGTGTGGCGGCCAGGTCGGTGCCGCCGGTGTCGGGGCCGTTGTCGGGTCCGGGGAACTGCAGCGGCCAGTACTGGGACAGGCGTAGGAGGGTGTATTCGTGGTTGCCGGGGGTGGTCAGGTGGTTCATGGTGGCGGTGGAGTCGCCGAAGACCTCGTACCACTGTTCCCACTGGTTCTCGTTGTTGGCGTCGTCGACCAGGTCGCCGGCGTGCACGGCCAGGTCGGCGTCGGGTTCGGCGGCCAGGGCGGCCTCGACGACGGGGCCGGCGCCTTCGGTGATGTGGGTCTGCAGGTCGCCGAAGGACAGGAAGGTGAAGGGTCGGGGTTCTGGGGTGGCGGTGGTGAAGGTGTGCCAGGGGCTGGTGCGTCCGGTGTTGTCGCTGACCCGGTAGCGGTAGGCAGTGTCCGGTTCCAGGTCGGTGGCGGTGGCGGTGTGGAAGGTGCCGTGTGCCTGGCCGGTGCTGGTGGCGGGCACGGTGGTGACCTGCTCGGTGGTGTGGTGGGGGGTGATCTGCAGGTCGGCGGTGGTCGAGGTGGGGGTGCGCCAGGTCACGGTCTGGGAGGTGGCCGGGTCGGCGGTGGGTGAGAGCAGGAGGCGGTCGGGCGGCCCGGCCAGGGCGTAGGGGACGGTCAGGAACAGGGCGGTGGCCACGGCGATGCCGCTCAGGGCGGCGCTGATGCGGCGCAGGGCCGCGGCGGTGGGTGCGTGCATGGGCCGTGGTTGCCTTTCGTGTCCGTGGTCGGGTGTGCCCGGGCCTGCTGGTGTGCTCTGGTCCCTGTGCCGCCGGGGAACCGGTCCGGGTTCGTGTGCTCGTGGATGCCGGCAGGGCGCACACGGCA
Source organism: Nocardiopsis kunsanensis DSM 44524 (assembly GCF_000340965.1). GTDB lineage: Bacteria > Actinomycetota > Actinomycetes > Streptosporangiales > Streptosporangiaceae > Nocardiopsis > Nocardiopsis kunsanensis. The sequence continues at coordinate 17,578 of NZ_ANAY01000026.1, read as the reverse complement.
CCTGGCCGGACCGGGAGCGGCCGTAGGGGCCTCTTTGCCGGTGCGGGTGCTTTCTGGAAGGACACTGCCTTCGGCATCCGGGATAACACGCGCGGAGCCGGTTCGTGCGCCCCTTTCTCAGGTCCGGGTGTGTGGGCAGGGCCACCACAGTGCGGCTCCGGCCAGGGCGCATGCGGCCGGCACCAGGGCTGCGGCGGGGGCCCACCACACCAGGACCAGGGTGGTGGTTGTGGCCCCGGCCAGTAGGCAGGCCAGGCGTGTCAGGTCCCACCGGTGGCGGGCCAGGCCCTGGCCGGTGGCGGTGTCGGCCACTGCTGCGGTCAGGGTCCCGGTCAGGTAGGTGGTGGAGGTGCCGTTCTGGCGGGCCCAGGCGCTCTGGGCGCCCATGGCCAGGGCGGCCGTGCCCAGCAGGAGCGGGCTGGTCAGGGTGCCGGGGTTGGCGCGTACCAGGAGCCAGCCTGCGGCGAACAGGGCCACGACGGTGGTTTGCAGGGCCAGTTGCAGGCGCATACGGGCCCGGGTCTGTTCGTGGGAGGGTCCCATGGTGCGGGAGGCCAGGGCCGCTCCGGTGGCGAAGGCGGCCACGGCTCCTGCGGCGGTGGCGGCCAGGGGCCAGTGGGCTGTGCCCGCGCCGTGGCCGGCGTGGACCAGGTTTCCGGTGGTGATGCCGCTGAAGACCCCGCCCAGCGCGGTGACCGAGAGCAGGTCCATGCCTCCGGCGCAGGCGGTCAGTGCTGCCAGGGCGGTGGAGCGCCTCATGGGTGCGGGGTTCTGGTGTGTGCGGCCCGGGGGGTCTTCGGTGGGCCGTGGTGTGGGCTCCGGGCGGGGCCGGTCCGGTGGGTTCGCGCCGCGGCGGTCCTCATCGCTCCCCCTCGCACGTGTGTGTGGGCCGGGATCTACCCGGGCCGGTGCGGGCACATGCCCCCGGGGTCAGTGCCGTGGGGGCAGGTCGATGCGGTCCAGGTCCTGGGCCAGGGTGGTGGGGCCGGGGAAGGCTTGGGCGGCTTGGTCGAGGAAACGTTGGTCCTGGCCGTGTTCGTAGCGTTCGGACAGGTGGGTCAGGACCAGGTGGCGGACCTGGGCGCGGGCGGCGATCGTGGCGGCCTGGCGAGCGGTCAGGTGTTTGTAGGCGCGGGCCAGGTGTTGGTGTTGGTCCAGGTAGGTCGATTCGATCAGGAGCAGGTCGGCTCCTTGGGCCAGTTCCTGGGCCTGGGGGCAGGGTGCGGTGTCCATGACGTGGGCCACGACCTGGCCGCGGCGTCGGCGTGCGACCTGGTGCAGGTGCACGGTGGTGCCGTCGGGGCGGTGCAGGTGGCCTTGGGTTTTGAGGCGGCCGGCGTCGGGGCCGCTGATGTGGTGGCGGGCCAGTTCGTGGGGGTCCAGGTGCCAGGTGGGGGGTTCGGCGATGCGGTAGCCGTAGGTGGGGATCGAGTGGTCCAGGGGCAGGGCGCTGATGTGCAGGTCGTCCTCGCCGGTGGGGCAGCTGCCTTGTCCGCCCACGGGTTGGGCGATGATGCGGTCGGTGTCGAGGAAGGAGGTGGCTCGGCGCAGGTGTTCGAAGTAGGTCTGGCCCTGGGTGGGGTAGGCGATGCGGACGGGGTGGGGGACCTGGTCGCGGGCGATGCGTTGGATGGTGCCGGGCAGGCCCAGGCTGTGGTCGCCGTGGAAGTGGGTGATGAGGATGCGGGTGATGTCGGTGGCCGAGATGCCGGCGGTGCGCATTTGGCGTTGGGTGCCTTCTCCGGGGTCGAGGAGGATGCCGTGGTTGTCGAAGCGTAGGAAGTAGCCGTTGTGGTTGCGGCGGCGGGTGGGCACGGCGCTGGAGGTGCCCAGGACCAGGAGTTGGCGTACCGACATGGGGTGCATCCTGGCACAGGTACGGGCCGGGCGTTGGGTGGGTGTGGCCGGGGTGTTGGAGGGCCCGGGCCCGGCTGGAGGTGCAGGGGGTGTGCGTGCGCGGGAGATGGGGGCGCGGGGTTGGTCAGGTGGGGCGTTGCAGGAGCAGGTGGGTCTGGACCCATCCGCGGCGCGGGTCCTGGGAGGGGTCCAGTTCCAGGCGGGCGGTCTCGGTGAGTCCGGCGGCGCGGGCGGCCCGTAGCAGGTGTGGGGTGCTGTGGCGGTGGGCCGGGGCGACGTCGTGGTCGAAGGGGTGGCTGTCCTGGTCGGGGTTCTGGGTCTGGAAGGAGACCAGTGCGGGTGCGCCCGGGGCCAGGGCCCGGGCCCACTCGGTGAAGGTGGCCTGGACCTGCTCGGGTGGGGTGTGGATGAGGCAGTAGTGGGCCAGGATCGCGCCGAGGCTGTGGGGGGCCAGGGGGAGGCGGGCCATGCTTGCGCGGATGAAGGCCGGGCCGGGGTGGGTGTGGCGGGCGTGGGTGAGCAGGCGGGTGGACAGGTCCAGGCCCAGCACCCTCAGGCCCAGGGTGTGCAGGTGGGCGGCTGCGTGTCCGGGGCCGCACCCCAGGTCGGCGGCCGGGCGGCCTGGAAGGGCCAGTTCGGCCAGGGTGGGGATCAGGGCCCGGTGCAGGGGGTGGCGGGTGTAGTGGTCGGGGGCGAAGTCGGCGTAGCGGTGGGCGAGGTGGTCGTAGGCGGCAGCGGTGGCGCTCTCGTGGGCGGGGGTGTGCATGGTGCTGATCGTAGGGGGCGCGGTGCGGTGTTCGGGGTGGGCGGGAGGTTTGTGGGTGCTGTTGTCCTGGAAGGAGCGTTTGGACGAGGCCGGTTGCATGTGTGAGGGGGGAGTATGCACCAGGGTGAGTTCTTGTCCCAGGTTCGTGAGCGCGGCGAGTACGCCGATCAGGACGAGGCCGAGCGTGTGACGCGTGTGGTGTTGGGGGTTCTGGCGAGCAGGATCCAGCCCAGCAGCATCGAGAACCTGGCGGCTCAGTTGCCCGGGGAGTTGCCGGGTGCGTTGGATCCGGGTGATCAGATCGAGGCGGACAACTTCGGGGTGGAGGAGTTCTGTCGGCGTGTGTCGCAGGGGGTGGGTACAGGTGCGCGTATCGCCGAGTGGGATGCGGCTGCGGTGTTGTCGACCCTGGCCGGCAACATCTCGGGGGGTCTGCTCAACCAGGTGCTGAGCGGGTTGCCTTCGGGGTATGCGTCCTTGTTCGGCCACCCTGAGTTGACTGAGTGAACCCGGGCCCGGTGAGGCTGGGCCGGGCGTGTGCCGGGGTGTTGACGAGGAGGACGGGTGCACGGTGATGCGCGTACGTCGGCTGTGTTCGCCGGCCTGGACCGGGTCCGCAGCTGGCAGGAGGGTTTCTACCGGGATGTGCATGCCCACCCGGAGCTGTCCCATCAGGAGCACCGGACCGCGTCGTTGGTCGCGGCGCGGCTGCGCCAGTGGGGGTATCGCGTCCACGAGGGGGTGGGCGGTACCGGGGTGGTGGGGGTCCTGGCCCGGGGGCAGGGGCCCACGGTGCTGCTGCGGGCCGACATGGACGGGTTGCCCGTGCGTGAGGAGACCGGGTTGTCGTATGCCAGCACGCGGACCGGTGAGGACGGCACACCTGTGATGCATGCGTGCGGGCACGATGTGCACGTGAGTTGTCTGTTGGGGGCGGCGCAGCTGTTGAGCGGGGCCTCCGGGCAGTGGCAGGGCACCGTGGTGGTGCTGTTCCAGCCGGCCGAGGAGGCCTCCGACGGTGCCCAGGCCATGGTCGCCGACGGGTTGGGAGAGCTCGTGGGTCGCCCGGAGGTCGTGTTGGGCCAGCACGTGCTGCCGATGCGGGCGGGCCGGGTGGGTACCAACGCGGGGCCGACGTTGGCTGCGGCCCAGAGTATGCGTGTGGTGGTGCACGGCAGGGGCGCGCACGGGTCGATGCCGCAGTCGGCGGTCGATCCGGTCGTGCTCGCGGCCCTGATCGTGGTGCGGTTGCAGACGGTCGTGGCCCGGGAGATCGCCCCCGACGAGCCGGCGGTGCTCACTGTCGGTAGTGTCCGGGCCGGTACCGGGAGCAACAGCATCCCGGACCGGGCCGAGATCGCGCTGAACATCCGTGCCTTCAGTGAGCAGACCCGCGTTCAGGTGGTGGAGGCGGTCGAACGTGTCGTCCGGGCCGAGTGCTGGGCCTCGAACGCGCCTCGGGAGCCTTCTTTCGAGCTGTTCGGGCGGTTCCCGGTCACCGACAACGATGCTTCGGCCACGCGGCGGGTCGCTGAGGCCTTCACCGGTTTCTTCGGTGAGGGGGCGGGGGCACTGGGCCGGTGGAGTGCCAGTGAGGATTTCAGTCATCTGGCTGAGGCTTTCGGTGCGCCCTACACCTATTGGGGCCTTGGGGGTATCGACCCGCAGTTGTGGGACCGTGCTGAGCGGGAGGGGCGGGTGGAGCAGGAGGTGCCGGTCAACCATTCGGCCGTTTTCGCGCCCGTGGTCCAGCCGACGCTGACCACCGGGACCCAAGCTCTGGTGGTGGCGGCTCTGGCCTGGTTGTGAGCGGACCGGCCCGTGGCGTGCGGTCGGGGCCGTGGTGGCCGGGGGCGGGGCGGGCTGCGGGCCGGTGCGCAGCCCGCCCCACGGGCCGGTCACCACTGGTAGGGCAGGAACTTGCCGTCCAGGGTGATGTGCACGCGGGGTCCTTCCTCGGCGTCGACGCGTTGCACGTTCGCGCGGAAGGTGATGGCGCTCATGATGCCGTCGCCGAAGTCCTCGTGGATGAGTTCCTTCAGGGCGGGCCCGTACACCTGCAGGGCCTCGTAGAGCCGGTACAGGGTCGGGTCCGCCGGGGGGAGCTGCTCGAAGCTGCCGCGGGTGGGGATCTCGCGTAGCACCGCGACGACCTCGTCGGGCAGGTCGAGCAGGGTTTGCAGGTCTTGTGCGGTGTCCTGGTCGAAAGGATGTTGGCCGAGCAGGGCGGCGGTGGTCCACACCCGGTCCGTGCCCAGTTCCTCGGCGATGCCGCTGAAGGTCAGCTGTTTGGTTCGTTTGGCTTCCAGGAGGGCCTCTGTGGCCTCGGAGCGTCGCATCGCTTCCCCCTCTTGGCCGGTGTTGGGCCCGTGCGCGGTGCTGTCGCGCTGCGGGTCTGTGTCCGGTACGGGCTGCCCCGGGCCGGGGGGTGCGACACGGTCCTTTCCCAAGTGTTGCCTCGAACAACGCGGGGGCCGGCCCGGACGTGAAGGCTCCTGTTCGGCGGGCTCTTTGCACGGGGTGGGGTGTCCCCTTTTTTGTGTCTGTGTCGCTGCGGGAAGGTGTGTGAGCTCGCCTCGGCCCGTGGCGGTTTCGGGAACAGGGCCTGGTCCCTTTTGCCGTTCGTGTGCCGCACGCGGTGCGGCTGCGCCGCGTTGACGTGGTGTTTTGTGGCTGATCCGGGCGGGGTAGTGCCCGCAGGAAGAGACCGAGCTCCGCACACGGGGGTGTGAAATGAGCGCACCGTTAGTGCTGCCGGCAGCCGAACCCGGCGATTTCACCGCAGGCAGCGTTTACTTCATCGGCAATGCCACCACGCTCATCCGCTACGGCGGGTTCACGATCCTGACCGATCCCGCGTTCTTGCACGCCGGCGACCACGTGCATCTCGGCCACGGCATGTACGCCCGGCGCGAGGTCGAGCCCGCCTGCGGGGTCGCCGACCTGCCGCCGCTGGATTTCATCGTGCTCTCGCACCACCACGGCGACCATTTCGACGACGTGGCCGCCGAGCAGCTGGACAAGAACGTGCCCATCGTCACGACCGAACACGCGGTGGGGCTGCTGTCCGAGCAGGGTTTCACCCAGGGGTATGCGTTGGACACCTGGCAGTGCCAGACCGTGACCAAGGGCGGGGACGAGGTGCGGGTGAGCGCGATGCCGGCCAAGCACGACCCCGACCCGGTGGCGGGCATGCTGCCGCCGACCATGGGCAGCATGCTGGACTTCAGCCGCAGCGGGGAACGCTCCTTCCGGATCTACATCAGCGGCGACACGCTGTTGCACGACCGGTTGTACGACATTCCCCAGCGCTATCCCGGTATCGACCTGGCGCTGGTGCACGCCGGCGGCACCACCTTGTTGGGCACTGTGGTCACCATGACCGGCGAACAGGCGGTGCGAGCTGTGGAGATCGTGGATCCGCGCACCGCGGTGCCCATCCACTACAACGACTTCTCGGTCTTTCGGTCCGGGCTGGAGGACATCAAGCAGGCTGCGGCTTCTTCGTCCTCCTCGGCGGAGTTCCACTATCTCGACCACGGTGAGACCTACCATTTCCGTCCCCGGTGAGGGGCAAGGCCCGGGCAGCCGGGGCGCGGCCCGTCGGGGTGGACCCGGTTCCTTCCCGGGTGCGTGTGCCTGGCTAGCCTGGTCGGTGACGGGTGTGCCGGCGCCCGTGTGGGGCCTGTACGTGCGGAGAAGGAGTGGGGTCTGTGATGGGTGGGTCGGTGGCCCGGCGGCAGGAGGGGCCGGTCTCTGAGCAGCCCTTCCTTCGGTATGTGGCGCTGGGTGACAGCCAGACCGAGGGTGTGGGTGATGGGGGCGAGTTCACGGGGTTGCGCGGGTTCGCCGACCGGTTCGCCCACCGTCTGGCCGAGCACCACCCGTCGTTGTCCTACGCCAACCTGGCGGTGCGGGGGCGGCGCACGCACCAGATCCGTCAGGAGCAGTTGGCGCCGGCGCTGGCGTTGGAACCGGATGTGGCCACCGTGGTGGCGGGGGTCAACGATCTGCTGCGGCCGGGGTTCGATCCCGAGCAGGTGGCGTCGATGTGGGTGGAGTTGCGCGACCAGGGGGCAAGGGTTTTGACCATGACCTTTCCCGATCTGTCGTTGCCGGCGCCGATGGGTCCTGCGGTCCTGGACCGGGTGCGTGCGCTCAATGCGTGCTTGCGCCGGGCTGCCCGGCGGGAGGGTGTGTTGTGGGCCGAGATGGAGGGCCACCAGGTGGTGGGGGACCAGCGTCTGTGGTGCGCAGACCGCCTGCATGCTTCCGGTGAGGGGCACGAGCGTATGGCCGCGGCCCTGGCGCAGGTGCTGGGTCTTCCCGGAAGTGATGACGCTTGGACCCGTCCTCTGCCCGGACCGGCCCCGGTGGCACCGGCCGGGTGGCAGGCGGTGGCGGCCGAGGCGCGGTGGGCGGCGCATTTTGTGGGCCCGTGGCTGGTGCGGCGTGTGCGCGGGCGTTCGTCGGGGGACGGGCGCAGGGCCAAACGCCCGTTCTTGATGCCGGTGCGTTAGCACCCGTGGTGTGCGGGTGGACACGTCTGCCGGCCGAGGCGAGGATGGGGCCGGCAGTGGTGTCGGCGATGCCGGCGGCCCGCTTCCGGGGTGGTCTGCTTGGCCGGATGATGAGGTCCGAGTAGGAACGGCACGGTGAGTTCCGGCAACTGTCATATCTGTTGAGACCTGTGGCGGGGGCGCGGATGAGTCGGCCGGGAGCGCGGTTCCGGGGTCGCCACCAGCCCGTTTCTCCAGGCCGCTCGCCGAACCCGGCGTACCCGTCTGCGTGTACCGGGCTCTTCGCAGTTCCTCACCGGGCTTGTTCTCGGGCTGTGGCCCAAGGAGCGCACCTCGTTGACGTGGGCCACGGGCGTTCGTGCACGAGAGAAGAAACCAGCAACGCCCCCCAGCCGAAGAGGCGGTCCTGCACCACTCCATGCAGGACTCGACGGCCTCCCGGACGTCGGTGTCGAGGACGGCCTCGCTTTCGTCAGCGGCGGCCTCCCACTGTTCGAGGGCCTTCTGGCATTCCACGACGAGACTCCACTCTCCGTAGGGCGGCGTGAAGTCGTTGGGCCGGGGAATCGGCGAGGGCACGCTCCCGTAGCTGAGGTCCGTGACCCTGACCGCGGTCACACCCAGCTCGGACAGGCCCTCGTCGACCGTCTCCAGCCAACCGGCCTTCATCGGGCAGAAGCGGTCGTTGACCAGGGAGCGACCGTGGAACTCGCAGATCCACTTGTACGCTTAGGAGTACATGAAGCGGTGCTCATCGTCGAAGGGTCCTCCTTCGATGACCGCGCGGATGGCGTCGCGGATGCCGGGCCCACCGGCGCCGACGACGTGGTCGAACTGGGTGTCAAAGGAGGCCAGGTGCTGTTTGAAGCGGCCTCCGTTCATCCGGCGCAGCTTGTCGTTGTCAGAGGCGACGGAGCCGTGCAGAGTGTCGAGATCGACCACATAGGTCATCAAAGCGAAACCCATGCCGGGAGACCATCGGCGGCCTACGACATCGTGAGGCGGTCCGTATCCGGGCGCGGAGGCGGTGGTGGCTTCCTGTTGGTGCCGAAGGCATCCTGACCGGCCCGTTCGCACCTGCGCCCCGCGCAACCGCGGGTTTTCCACAGGCCCGGAGAATCCGCTTTCCCCGCCGCGGAGCCGAACCTAACCTCAAGGGGTGACTGACACCGCCAGCAGTACTCAGCAGGTCCACCCCTTCGACGTCGACGCCTTCCTCACCCGACCCCTGGTCGCCCGGGTGGCCACCACCAACACCGCCGGGGCTCCCACGGTCAGACCGGTCTGGTTCCTGTGGGAGGAGGGAGCCCTGTGGTGGATCACCGGGGAGTACGCGGTGATGGCCAAGCACCTGGAACGCGATGCGCGCACCGCCGTGGTGGTGGACACCTGCGATCTGGAATCCATGGAGTTCCTCCAGGTAATCATGCGGGGAAGGGCCGAGGTGGTGCCCTTCGACCCGGCGCTGGCCAGACGCAAGCTGCGTCGCTACCTGGGTGAGGACGAGACCGCCTGGAACCCGGACTTTCGGTACTTCGCCGATGACGCCCGCCTGGTCCGTTTGGTCCCCGAACGCACCGTGGTCAAGGACCTGTCCAAGATCGGGGGTCGAGGAGGATTACTACAGGATTTGGCGGTAGAGCCGTGACTCGGTCTACCGGCCGGGCTCCTGCGGTTCGGTGCTGTTCTCATCGGCCTTGACCTCGCCGTGCACCACGGCCAGGCTTACCCTGAGGCCGCGGGCGATCTCGCGCAGCGACTGGCCCTCGGCGCGGCGGGCCAGGATCGCCCGTCGTTTGTCGTCGTCGACCACACGGGGGCGCCCGCCCTTGCGTCCGGCCCGGGCAGCCGAGGCCAGGCCGTTGCGGGTCTTGCGGGCGATGTCGCGCCGGCGGTCCTCGGCCAGGGCGAGCGCCAGGTCCAGGATGAGGCTGCGCTCGGTGTGCTCTCCAGCGGCGATGCCGTCCAGGATCTTGACCGCCACTCCCTGCTCGAACAGGTCGTTGAGCACGATCAACCCCTCCAGGAGGTTGCGGCCCAGGCGGTCGGCTTCGCCGACCGTGAGCATGTCGCCGGGGCGCATGTAGTCCAGGGCGGCCCGCAGGGCGGGCCGATCGGCGACCTTGAGCGTGCCGCTGACCTTCTCCTCGAAGACCTTCACGCAGATCGGATCGAGGACCTCGTGCTGGCGGGCGGTCTCCTGCCTGCTCGTGCTGACCCGCACCAGTCCGACCAGCGCCATGGGCTCCTCCAGGTGTTCGCTAAACGTGTTCGACAACCGAGGATAAGCCTACCGGTAAACGAACGGGTTGATGAACACCCCGTGCTGGGAGAACATCCGACCCCCAAGGGCAGGCCCAGGTGTTCGGCAATCGGATGTTTTCCGAACAGGCACGGCTCGACCATGAGGGCAGAGCACCACGGAATAGAGGCTCATCTGGTCGCGCCCGCTGGCGGGTTCGCCGGGCGGGGTTTTCACGCCCACGCGGCAGCTGTGTGTACTGGCATCTGGAGCGGGCCTATGAAGCACCGGTACCAGAAGAGTTCTGCAGGGTTAAGAGCCCTTCATCCCTGCCCACCGCCCTCTGCTTCCCGTCTGGCCGCCTCGATCGGCGCCTTCACGCTGGCCGCAACCCTGGCTCCCTCCCCGGCTGCGGCCGAAGAGGCCCAGAACGCCACTCCGACCGACGTCATCGACACCGCCACCGTCGGAGACTGGACGACCCTGACCTACGAGGACGGATCGGCCTTCTCCTCCACCCCGGCCATAGACGGCAGCTTCAACTGGAACGCTGAGTTCCAGATCGGCATCGAGTCGCGTGAGTACTCCACCCCCACCGACGGCACGCACAGCGTCGAGGTGGACTCGGTCACCAACTGCGACCCGAACTACGACACGGTCACCATCACCCTCTACCGCGACCGCCTGGTCGGCTGGACCAACTTGGGTGAGCAGACGGTGGACTGCTCCGGCGGGACCGCGACCTGGACCGGTGTGGAAGGCGGGACCTTCTACTGGTACATGCGCGCCAACGGGTCCTGGAGCGGCATCGGCGACTACGACCGTGTAGCCAGCGGCACCACCACCTACCCCTAACTCCTGGGCGCAACGGCGCCGGCGGCGGCCCCGGTCCGTTCGCCGGCGCCTTGACCTGTAGGACGCCACCACGGCCACGTGCACGCTGCCCCCACCAGCGCACCGGCGGTGTTGAGCAACACGTCATCGACCGAGACGGCGCGTCCGATCTGCATCAGGTACTGACAGGTCTCGATGGTCACCGACAAACCCATCGCGACCGCGCCCACACGCCACCACGCGGCCAGACGCTGCGCGAACGCCAGGGGGGCTAGGGCGCCCAGGGGAGCGAACAGGGCCATGTTGCCGAGGTTCTGGTAGAGCCAGGTCGTGCTCAAGGCCTGGGAGCCGAACATGTCGGCGAAGGGAACCAGAGAGACTTCGGTGTGCGCGCCTGCGCCGATGGCCAGGGTCACAGCCAAGATCGGCGCGGTTGAGGCCACTGTGGCCACATCGAGCAGACTCTTGCCCACGGCTCGTGCGGGGTTGGCTTTGTTGCGTGCACGGAGCCAGGACAGCAGCCCCACGGCCAGGGCGCACAGCGGTGCTGCCACGAGGACGGCGTCGACCATGGTGGAGATCGCGTGGGTACCCATGGAAGCGATCCAATCAGGAAACTGGGTTCTGTGCTGCTATGCACCCTGCAGGGACACGGTCTCCTTCTCAACCCGGGAAAGGCCGTAGGGAATTGATCCGATCGCGTGGATTCAGCCGTTCTGGCTGGGCTCGCGCAGGGGCCGTAGAGCCCCGGTAGCCGGGTCGGTGGGGAAGGTGTAGGAGCCCAGGAAGTTGATGTGGTCGAACCCGAGCGGTGAGAGCCGGGCGCACATCTGTTCCGTGGCCGGGAACCCCTCGGCCTTGAGCCGGCCCACGGCGGCGTCGATGTAGAGGCTGTTCCACCACACCACGGCGTTGAGCACCAATCCGAGGGCGCCGAGCTGGTCCTCCAGCCCCTGGCGGTAGCGCTGGCGGAGTTCGCCGCGGTTGCCGAAGCAGATCTTGCGGGCCAGCTGGTGGCGGGATTCGGAGACGTTGAGCTGGGCGCCGATCATGCGCCGGTAGGGCTCGTCGTGCAGGAACTGGAGCAGGTGCAGGGTCTTGAAGATGCGCCCATAGTGGGCGAAGGCCTCGCCCAGGCCGGTGGGGCGCCCGTCCCGGGAGAGCATGCGCACCAGATCGTAGCCGCGCACCGCCCCGGTGGTCAGTGAGCCGGCCACCCGCAGCAGGTCCTCCCAGTGGGCGCGGATCTTGTCCAGGCGGACGGTGTGGCGCGACATCTGATCCAGGGGCCCGTAGGAGGCGCGGGTGTTGGTGCGCCACAGGCGGGTGTCGCCCACATCGGCGATGCGCGGGGAGAACTGGTAGCCGCAGATCGCGAACAGGCCGAAGACGATGTCGGAGTAGGAGGCAGTGTCGGTGACCACCATCTCCGGACGCTGACCGCCCTCGCGGGCGTGGATGGCGTCCAGGATGTAGAGGGAATCGCGCATCGTGCCGGGCACCACCAGCCCGCCCAGGCCCATGACCTGGTCGTTGACCACGTTCAGCCAGGTGGCGCCGCGTTTGCGCAGCCCGAAGTACTTGGGGTTGGCGCGCGCGTGCAGGTTCTGCGAGGGCACCACGAAGCGCATGCCGTCGGCCGAGGCGATCAGTCCGCCGCCCCAGGAGGCGGTGATGCCGATCTCGGGTTGGGTCTGCAGCAGGCGGGCGTTGGCCGCGGCCAGGGTCTCGGCGCGCACGTAGGCGTGGTCGACCTGTTGCAGCCGGGCCAGGCTCAGGGCCGGTCCGCTGTCCTTGGCGACCGGGACCAGGCCGATGTTGCAGGCCTCGGCCACCAGCAGCGCGCACACGCTGGTGGCAAAGTCCTCCATGCCCGTCTCGGCGCCGGAGTAGTGGGTGAACGCTTCTGTGAAGCCGGTGCGCGCGTCCACCTCCATGAGCAGGTCGGGCAGGTCCAGGCGGGGCATCATCGCGTCCACCAGGGCGCGGAACTCGCCCATTAGCGGGGGTTCGCCGGCCGCTTCCAGGGGCTGCAGGCGCAGGCGCCCGCCGGTGAACTGGATCGCGGTGTTGGAGCCCAAACCGTCGAGTACGCGGGTGTAGCCGGCCTCCAGAGCCGAGGACAGCTCGGCCAGGTGCCCGGCCGGTTCCTCGGCCAACTCCAGGGCCCTGAGCACCCGCTCACGGGTGTCGTGCCAGTCGGTGCCCGAGAGCAGGCGGGCGCGGGGGTCGCCCCACCGGTCGCCGCTGCGGGCGAACACGTCGCGGCGCTTCAGGGCCCGGTGCAGGTGCTCGATCACGCACATGAGGAAGGCGGCCTTGTCGATGCGGCCCGCCTCCAGGTCGGGGTTGGCGTAGATGGGCCGCTTCCAGGAGCCGCCGGTCAGCTCGGCGTGGGCGGCAATGTCTTCGGCCCGGTAGTGCTTGCGGCTGCGGGCCATGGCCGCAGCGGTGCGCAGCGCCTCCAACACCGGTTGTCCGGCTTCGACGGCGTCGAAGTCGATGACCTCCACCAACAGTTCGATGAAGCCCTGCACGGTGCGGTAGCGCTTGACCAGACGGGCCCGCCAGGCGGCGGCCTCGTCGTCATCGGCGGGCACCTGGTCGGAGACGGTCTTCACCGCCTCCATGAGCTTCTCGCGCGGCACGACCTCTTCGATGGCGTTCCACACCTCGGATAGGGACACCACCCGGGAGGTCGTGGCTTGGGGCGTCTGGATGAGCACATCCACCGCGGCCGCCATCTTCTTGGCCGCGCTCTTCAGATCGGGCAGGGCGGCCAGCTTGTCCTCGTTGCCTTCGCGGCGGGCCCGGCCCAGCAGCTTGGAGACCATCAGCACCTCCAGCACATCCAGGGCGTCATCGACCGAGGCCGTCTCCAGGTGGGGGACGAACAAGATAAGCCGGAAAGGGGCAATGGGGCGAGGATGGGGGCATGGACCACGAGCGCCAGGAGCGCGACGACACACACCCCCGTCCCCGAGGCCGTCAGGGTGGAACCTCTCCCGAGGGCCTTGCCACCGCCATGACCCGTCCCGAGACCGGGGGGCTGCCGCACTGGGGAGGACGGCGCCCGCCCCGCACCATCCCGGTCGATGTGGCCGACGGGCCACTGCCGGGACGGCTGCCGGAGAAGGGCCGGGAGTGAGCGGTCCGGACACGACGAACGAAACCCCGCGCTACCTGGCCTGCTTCTCCCGAAGCTACGGCGAGGGGCAAAGTACGGGGGCGAGGAGGATTACTACAGAGCGGTAGATCCGTGACCTGGACCCGCACCACGATCCGCCCGGGGAAGCCCCCGCCCCCGCGGCCGATGGCTGCGGAGGCATTCTCATGCCCACTCGGACTCCGACTCACACCGGTGCGTCGTCCAGCACGCCCCAACCTCAATCGCGCACCAAGCCGTTAGCGGCTGTCAGTCACATCAGGGCTCCCAGGCGTTTGGCCGCCTCCTCGCTCGACGCCGGATTCTGCCCGGTGATCAGGAAACCGTCCTGGAGGACATGGCAGGACCACGGCGGAGCGGCCGAGTAGTCGAAACCGTGTCTGACGAGTTCGGTCTCAAGGAGGAACGGAACCCATGTGTCGGCGCCGGCAGCCCGTTCCTCCGCGTTGCTGAACCCTGTCACCGAGCGGGGGACCGAAGCGGAACCTGAGGTGTCCAGTGCCAGGAGCGCTGACACGCCATGGCATACCGCTGCGACGGGAGTGGACTCACGCAGACACCGTTCCATGAACGAGCCCACGAGATCGTCAGTGCGCAGCTGCGCGGTGGGTCCGTAGCCCCCGGGAACGAAGACCCCGTCGACGTGACCGCCTTCGAGGAGGTCTCCGAGGGCCACCGGTCTCTCAAGTTCGGGCCGGTGCCGTCCGAGGAAATCGAGTATGTCGGTGAGCTCGACACGGGTCATCAGACACGAATCGGTTTCGACGCTCGCTGGTTGGATGGGTACGGGCTCCCCGTCCGGAGAAACCACCACGACCCGGAACCCGTGGTCGAGGAAGACCCTCCACGGCCGGACCAACTCCTCGGCCCAGACTCCGCAGTCACGCCATCGGCCGTCACGGCCCTCCACGGTGGAGGACGAACTGCAGAGGACGGCGACCGCCCGGGTGTCACGTACCATCCTGCCCTTCTTCCCTGTAAAGGCCCAGCGCCCCGAGCATCGGTGACTCGTCATACTCGAACACGATGCCTTCTTGGTCGCCCGTGTTCCTCATCTGCGCCCACGACCAAGAGGGAACGGCCAAAGTGTCGCCCTGGCGCAGGACGTGGACGGAGTCGTCGATCCTCACCTCGGTGACCCCCTCCGCCGCGATCATGATCCGCGCTCCGGTCTGCCGGGAGGTCTGGGAGACACCGTGGGCTGGGATATGGACGAACCTCGCGCCGATGGTGGGCGTCATCGAGCCGCCGCGGGTGTCCGCGAGTGTGACGGCGGCCGTCCCGTCCCAGCGGGGGCGCGCCGCCTTGAGCGCCTCCTTCGTGCTCCGCCAGGAGTAGTGCAGTTCCTGAGGGCCGACGTGTCCGCCTCCTGGTCTCAGCACGGGCCCGGAACCGCCGAAAGAGGCGGAACGGTGCTCGGTCGGCGGGACGTCCGCCGGACCCGTCTTCGCACCGAGGTGGCTCCTGTTCGGGTGCAGGTCGAAGTAGCTCGCCGCCATGGCCGTAACCAGGGGGTCGTCGGTGCAGTCCTGCCAGATGACGTGGCGGTCGCCGTCGTTGCCGTGTTCGTGCCAGAGCATGGACGGGGTCACGACGACGTCCTTGGGCTCCACGTAGATCTTGTTCCCGTCGACCGCTGTCCAGCCGCCGTCGCTCTGGTGCACGAAGCGCACCGCCGTAGCCGCGTGGCGATGGCTGTGCATGTCCTCGTTCGGAAGGAGGAGCTGGAGTCCCGCGTACAGATGGCCGACCGCGGCCTCCGACTCGGGGTGCCCGGGATTGAGCATCGTGAGCACCCGTAGCGCTCCTGAATCCTCCTTCACCTCCTGGCTCACTTCGACGGCCAGTTCGCGCAGGTCGGAGTAGGACCACTTCTGTGTGCGCGATCTCGGATCGGGCCGCCACGGGAGCACTTCGTTCGCCCGCGACCATCGGCCGACGACCCCCGCTTGGGCCGCGCGTTCAGAGAAGGTGGTCTGCTCGCCCGCCAGGATGTCGTTCTCAGTAGTCATGATGGCTCTCATCCCCTCGACGCCGCGGTGGTGGACGTGGTGATCTGCTGCCACAGGTATTCAAGATCACGCCATTCAGTGTGGATGTTTCCGACTGAAATGCGGATGACGTATCGGCCGTTCACCCTGGCATGTGACACGGCGCTGTGGCCGTTCCGGTTGATCCGGTCGTGGACTGCCTTGCACACGCGGTCGGATTCCTCGTCGGAGCCACCGATGCCGCTCGGTCGTATGCATATCAGCGGCAGCGGCGTCGGCGCCACGACCTCCCATGCCGGGTCCGCCTCCACGCACCGTTCGAGGCGGCGGGTGATCTTGACGGTGTGGTCAAGTCGTGCGGAGATGCCCCGCGTGCCGAAGCAGCGAATGATCCACCAGACCTTGAGCGCACGGAACTGCCTACCCAACTGTGTCGAGTAGTTCATGTAGTCCAGGCGGTCGTCGCCGGTGTCGGTCCGCAGGTACTCCGGGACCAGTGAGAACGTTTTGACGAGTGCCCCCGGATGGCGGCAGTAGAGCGCACTCGCTTCCATGGGACAGAAGAGGACCTTGTGCGGGTTGATGACGACCGAGTCCGCGCCTTCGAGTGAAGGGATCACGGCTGCCAACTCGGAGCTCGCCCGCCAGAGCCCTCCGAACGCGGCGTCGACGTGCAGCCAAGTTCCGAGGCGCGCTGAGACCTCAGCGATTCTGCCGAGGGGATCGATCCCCGCTGTGCTCGTGGTTCCCACGGTCGCCACAACAGCGAGCGGCATCATCCCCTGTGCGCGGTCTGACCGGATCTGCTCCTCCAGCGCCACCGGATCGAGCAGGCCGTCATGGTCGGACACGCGCACGACGTTGGCCAGCCCGATGCCGAGCGTGATCGCCGCCTTGTCGGCCGAACTGTGTGTCTGCTCGGAGCAGTAGACCCGCAACACCGGGCCGGCGGTCGCGCCCAGGGTTCGAAAATCATGCTCACACAGGTGTTCACGGGCCGCTGCCAGTGCGTACAGCGTCGCCTGCGACGCTCCGTCGACGAGCACGGAGTCAGGATCCGGCCAGTCGAGCGCGGCGAGGGAGGCGAGCCACCGTAGAACCTGCCGTTCCACAGCCGCTGCCGCCGGAGCAGCGTCCCAGACCATGACATTGGTGTTCAGCGCCGCCGTGCACGCCTCCGCGAGGATGGCGGGAGCGCTCGAACTGTTGCTGAAGTAGGCATGGTGACGGGGGTGGTTCCACAGGACCGAGCCCTTGAACACGCGATCGATGGTGTCCGTGACGACGTGGTCGAACGGCTCGGGATCCTTCGGGGCCAGCGATCCGAAGTCCTCGAGTACGTCGCGGGCTTCGCGCGGCGGGGGGCGCACGGGCTGGGAGCGGAGATCGACGAACCATCGTTCGAGCTCCTCCAGCAGGAACTCGCCGTGTTCGCGGAACTTCCTCGCCGGCCAGTCGCCGACGTCGACTGGTTCTCCTCGGTTAGACATCGACGGGGAGCTCCTCGGCGAACTCGATCTCCCGGTCCCGGGTGCAACGGGTCCTGATGAAATCGGCGAGAAGGTCCTTCTCGGACTCAAGCATGGCCTCGGCCTCCTCTTTCGAACCCCAGCTGTAGATCATCAGTACGTGGGACGTGTCGTCCTCCAACTGGAAGAAACGTGCATGGCCGTCCCATCCGGGGGCCGCATGTGCGTTGTCCTCGACCAGGTCGTCCATCTCCGGCATGACAGAAAAAGCGTTGCGAGAGGATTCTTCGTTCAGGTGCCAGTGTTCGATCACGGTGACGGGCATCAGTCACTATCCTTTTCGTTGTTGTTGGCGAAGTACTGCTGGAGGATCGAATCACCGCCAGGCACGAACTTCTCGCAGATCTTCCGGTGGTCGCGTCGGTTCTTCGACTGTGCTCGCCACAGCTGTTTCAGTGCCGACCGGCACTCGCCCGTCATGTTCGGGGGCTTTCCGGCTTTCCGCAGTTCTTTGAGGTTGCTTTCGAATACCTGGTGATCCTGGTTGAATATTCCTGAGAACCCAGACGGCATCCAGGGCGGTTCCATGCTGGGCCGAATGATGCCTTCGTAGCTTTCACGCGGAAAGTCTGAGGCGTAGTGCATTGCGGCTGTGGCCGAGTCGAGGAGGGAGGCCAGTACTACAGTCGCGCTTCCGTTTTGCTCTGACCTGATGTTGTCTGGGATGACCTGA
>NZ_ANAY01000025.1 GCF_000340965.1 Nocardiopsis kunsanensis DSM 44524 | reverse complement strand
AGAGCGTGTTTGAGAAGGGTTAGGAAATGAGATCCTGGCTCGTCCATGCCTGCTGGCGAACTGCGTCACGTCCTCGGGTAAGACGGCGGGCCATCTGGCCGATCGCGGCCCAGCGCACCATGGCCTCGGATACCGCCGGGTCGCGCTCGTAGTCCCTGGCCAGGCGCCGGTGGGAGGTCAGCCACGCTAGTGAGCGCTCCACCACCCACCTGCGTGGGATCACCGCGAAACCCACCTGACCTGGAGCCTTACGTACGATGTGCAGTGTGGTGGCCACGAACCTCTGGGCCCAGGCCACCAACTTTCCTGCGAACCCCGCATCGGCGAACACGAATCGCACCGGCGTGGCCAGGTACAGGCTCAGCAGGGTCGTTTTCGCTCCGTCGCGGTCCTGGACCGAGGCGGCCATCACGCCCACCACCAGCAACAACCCGAGGGTGTCGGTGACGATGAACCGTTTGCGGCCGTTGATCTTCTTGCCCGCGTCATAGCCCCGGGTTCCCTGGCCGGCGGTGTCGGCGCCTTTGGTGCTCTGGGAGTCGATGATCCCGGCCGAGGGCTCGCCGCTGCGCCCTTGGGTCTTGCGGAGCCGGCGGCGCAGCACGGCCATGATCTGCTCGGTGACCTTGGCTTGCTCCCAGCGGGAGAAGTACCAGTACACGGTTTGCCAGGGCGGGAAGTCCACGGGCAGGTGCCGCCAGGAGCAGCCGGTGCGCACCACGTAGAGGATCGCGTCAACCACGTCGCGGCGGGGGTGTTTCTCGGGCCGGCCCCCGGTGTTGGCCGGTGGGAGCAGGGGCTCGATCAGGGCCCACTGGTCATCGGTCAGGTCAGAGGGGTAGGTCGGGCGTCGTGGCATGGTGACCATGCTCGCGGCCTGACGGCCCAGCGTGAGCGAAGTACCCGAACCGTTACCCCTTCTCAAACACGCTCTGAGCCCGACGGCCGACCGCAGCTATCCGTGGTGTGGGCGCAGCACACTGAGAGCGACGTGCTGTTCGCGACCGTTAAGGGCCGCCGCAAGTACGAGAACATACTGCGCAACCCCCTCGTCACCGTGCTTATCATGCCCCGGGACAGCCAGGACCACTATGTGGAGATCCGCGGCCACGCGCAAATCGAGGACGGCGGTCGGGAACTGATCGATAGGTTGCACCAGCGGCATCGTGACACCCGTCCTTACCCCTGGGACAGCCCGGACGATGAACGTGTGGTCGTACGAGTGGTGCCCGACCGAGTACTCGTCTTCCATGGTTGACTCTAATGAGAGGATCGGAGAATTAGCTTCGTGACGCGGTTACACGAGGATGAGCGCGAATCCCAGCCGCGCGTGTATCCGGAGAACATTATTAGCCCAATCCACGGAGTTGATTCGCTTGAAGGGCCGACATCGGAATCGGTGGTTCGATCAAGTCGACCCCAGGCCCTCTCATGTTGGCTCCGCGGACTGGTCGCTGCCCTGTTCGCGGGTGGGCAAGAGGCTGCCGAGGGTAAGCCGGTAGGAGCTTTGGGCCGACAGAGGTCGGCCGGGATGGCCATGTCAGGGCCTGGTGCGGCCGTTGGTGGTTGAGGTTTTTACCGGCCGCAGAAGTTCGGGAAACGGCTTTGAACTGCGGCGATTCATAGACTACATGTTCGCGACGATGAGCTGGTGTCGTAGCCGTAACTCGCCCGAGTGGTCTCGCGCCGGAGCCCCGAACACCAGTTGGCGTTCGGGGCTCCGGGGCCCTGGCTGGATTCAGGCCGCGTTGGTCAGGACGGTGACCTTGCATCCGGCGGGACCGACAGGATCGCGCTTCCTTCGTTGTCGTCGACAAGGGTGTCGCCGGTCAGCATAAGGTGTCGAGATACTGGATCGGCTGAGCCATGCCGCGGACGCCCCAGGGCTTGCCGGG
Organism: Nocardiopsis kunsanensis DSM 44524; assembly: GCF_000340965.1. Classification (GTDB taxonomy): domain Bacteria; phylum Actinomycetota; class Actinomycetes; order Streptosporangiales; family Streptosporangiaceae; genus Nocardiopsis; species Nocardiopsis kunsanensis. The sequence goes on along the minus strand of NZ_ANAY01000025.1, from coordinate 3,620 downwards.
ATTTGGTGCGCCGCTGGGAGCCCCCGTTCTTCCGGCGGCCCGGCTCGAACCGCACCTCGATCGGCCGGGGCGATTGTGGCGACCGGTGAACTGCGATCCGTTGTCAGTCAAGGCACGCCATAGCGGCGAATACCTCGCATACCGCCTGACCGGTGGGCACCGAGACCACGGCCTTAGCATTAGAGCAGGTAGGAGGTGACTCTAGAAAATGTTCCCCAACAGGCGGCCGTATCAGATATCTGCAGCCTTGGTGAGAGAAAGGATCTCTGCCCCCTCGTGGACACGAAAAGTCACGGAAGTCCTGGCAGCAAAGGCATCTTCCAATCGCGGGCGATAGAGAGGGTGTAGTCGTGTGAGCGCTTCCTCCACTTCGACCCATTCGGCAGCACTGGATTCCGTTGTTGGGCGAGGTTCACCTGACTCGGCCAACGCGATGAAGATGCCAGCGAGGATGCCACGGCTTGGATGCTGATAAACACCCACCAAACCTTGGATTTTGACATGAACGCCGGTCTCTTCATAGGTCTCGCGAGTGGCAGCATCAGGTAAGGTCTCGCCAGGGTCCACCAGACCACCAGGTAGCTCCCAACGCTTGGGGGAGCGGCGGCGCGTGATAAGAACACGCCCCGTTTCATCGAATGCGGCGCAGGTCGCACCGAGGGCGTATTTTTTCGGCGGCTGATAAATTTCTCTGGGCTTTCTTTCTGCCATTCATTAATCCGTATTCGTGTTATGGAAAATCAAAAAATACCTCCAAAAAAGAAGATGCCGAATGCTTCTGCCTGGGAGGATCTCAGCACTTTTTTCTTGAATCTCTGGCAGTGTCATGTCTGGGGAGGAGACTGAAGCGGAAGCTGATTCATTAAGCACGCAGTCGCCCCCCTTTTTCCATTTCTCCCAAAAGAATACGATGGTGCGAAAAATGGCGTTCACGGGAACGGCAATAAGGCTTACGGTGTGGTCCAAAAATGTTGTCTCCCGGTAGCATCCCAGGATTACCAAGACACCATTTTCAGTGAGTGATGCGCGTAGCTTATTTACTATCTCAAAAGGAACATGGTGAATGCTAGCCAAGCATGCAATATAGTCATACGTGTTAGGCTCCAATCTCATGGATTTGATATCTGCCTGCTCAAAGTGAACTTGCTGAGGAGGCTTGAGTGTAGAATTTTTCTTTTCTGCATCGGCAATGACATTGCCATCTGTATCGATAGCATGGACTTGAATGCCTCGAAGCGCTAGCTTCTGCGCAAATCTCCCTGTGCCGCAGCCGACATCCAGAGCGTTTCGACATGGTTTGGGGATCTCCCGAAGCAAGAGGGCATGGTAATGATCATTGTGGTTGAACGGCATGGATACATTATGGCATAGGTTCGTCTCCAGCGGCTGGAAGTTGCTGACGTCCCTCGCGTCGTAAGCGGCGGGATGCCTGATGTTGCAGCAGGAGTACTGCGATCACCAGCCACCCAGCGCCCAAGAGCTGTCCGGCGAGCACATCCACACTGAAGTGGACACCGATGAAGACTCGACTCCATGAGACAATTTCGGCGCTTACTCCAGCTAGCATTAGAGTCGGTGTGAATGCGGCCCGCGGCATTTGGCTGCTGAAGTAGAACGCGGCCAGTAAGAAACCAGTCGTTACACCAACCGCATGCCCACTAGGAAAACTAAATCCGTCGGCTTGAATCGAGGCACATTCCAGGGTTGGGCGCTGTCGTTCAACCCATTCCTTGACTAGATTGCAGCTTACCGTGGCGGCATAGGGAACTGCCAAGAGGACAGCGGCGGCTGGGACGTTTCGCCGGATCAGAGCGAAACACGCGGATCCGGCCGCAATGATAGTCACTGGCCAAGGGTTCCCCCACGAAGTCATTTTCTCAAGAATCCACACAACAGACGTACTGTTGCTTGTCCAGGCACAGAGCGTCTCACTCAGCTGCTCGTCCCACTGGAAAGCAACGAGGGCCAGTAACAGTCCAACGTGGGCCACTGTCCACAATGTGAACCATACTAGCAACCAAGGCCGATTTCCTGGGCCATACCGTTTCATGTGGCAGTGGGGAAATCCGAAATGTGCTCCAGCAGAGCACGGGGAGTACGAATTTCCCGAAGAGCGCTCTCTTCTATTTGACAATTGAATTTTTCTTCGATGTGGCTGATGATCTCGATTTGGTCGAGAGATTCGATTTCTAGATCACCGAAGGTGACATCAAGTTCCTCTTGGGAGAAAGCCTTTCCAGTGACTTCTGTCACTAGGGGTGCGAGAGTTTTGATGAACTCATTTTCGGTCATGGACGTGTTCCTCTTCGTGATGAGAGTGATCGCTGGTTGCTTTACGAAGCGCGTCGCCGCCTGTAGCGGGCACGCCAGGGCATGTGTTTGCTCGTGAGGCCCCAGGCGGCACCAGCGAAGACGGCAAGCACCACCATGTCAGCTAGGGCAAGGCGAGTATCAGGTGTAGTCAGGGAATGACGCAGGCTATCGGCTGCGTACACTGCAGGGTTGATGTTTCCAACCCAGTTCAGTGCGTCGGGAAGCAGTTCTGGTGGGATGGCCACAGGGCCGGCGGCCATCATGAGGAGTGTGGTTGCCAGACTGAGAGAAGACGCCTGTTCGATGGTCCCGGATCTACTGCCAATAAAGGCTCCCAGCCCGGTCGAGGGGAGCAAGGCAAGTAGAAGACACAGCGGGGCAAGTGGGGAGAGTGTTAGTGGGACGTTGAGCAGGGCGGAGCCGAGTAATAGAGTGACCGCAATTGCAGGCAGCGACAAGATACAGAACGCTGCAAGCGTAGCAAGAATGAGCGCCTCGCGCCGGACCGGTAGGGCGGCATAGTATTGGAAAGCACCATTTCCACGCATGAAAGCAAAGTTACTGGCGATTTTGTTCTGTGTCTCGAACAGGATCGCCATGGTTACACTGCCGGTCAGGACATATTCGCTCGCGGAAGTACCAGAATTCTGAGAGAATAGCCCCAAGGCGGAGATGCTTACCATCGGGGCAAGCATGCCGGTCAGAACCATCTGGGGCCAGGACCATCGCCAGTTAGTAAGCTGAATTCTAAATAGGTCCCAGACCTGCCAATGGAAACTCAGTCCGAGTTTCTTTTCACGCGTAACTGACATACACGTCTTCCAGGGTCGCTGTCTGCATAGAGAACTCGGTGAACTGAGTGAGGTCCACGTCCTTGGTCAGGTGAGGAAGATCGGCGGATTCAACGAGGGCCACGACCTTGCCACGGTGCTCGGACTGCACACGGACATAGTCAGGTAGCCCGTGCCTCTGTGTGTTTCCGAGCGTGATTGACAGACGTACCTGAGAGTGGAGGGCGGTCTTCAGCTCAGCAGGAGCGCCCAGTGCGACGAGCCGACCTTCCTTAAGAATTCCCACGCGCTCAATGACTTGCTCTGCTTCGATGGCATTGTGTGTGATGAGGATGATTGTGTGACCGTCGCGCTGGTTGAGCTCCCTAAACAACTGCCATACTTGGCGGCGTCGGGATGGGTCCAACTCGTTGGTGGGCTCGTCAAGAACCAGCACGGGTGGCGATGCAGCCAGAGTTACAGCAATCTGCAATAGCCGACGCTCCCCTCCAGAGAGCTGCCGGGCAACCTTGCCAG
>NZ_ANAY01000024.1 GCF_000340965.1 Nocardiopsis kunsanensis DSM 44524 | reverse complement strand
GCCTGACGGCCCAGCGTGAGCGAAGTACCCGAACCGTTACCCCTTCTCAAACACGCTCTAAGGGCGCAGATCAGCTATGTAGAGCAGGACGCACCGGTTCTGGAAGGCACACTATGGGAGAATCTGACCCTGGCCCGCCCCCTCGAGTCCGAAGACCGAGTTCGGGAAGTCCTGGCCAGGACACGTCTCGAGCACACGGTGGAGCGCATGCCACAAGGCCTGCACACCCACGTCGGGCACCGCGGGGCGACACTTTCGGGCGGACAGCGACAGCGCATTGCGATTGCGCGTGCGCTGCTGCGCGAGCCCCGGCTCCTGCTTTTGGACGAGGCAACCTCACAACTTGACGCCGAAAACGAGATCGCACTCCGGGAAACCATCGCCGAGGTCTCACGCACGACGACGGTTCTTTTGATCGCCCACCGGCTCTCCACCGTCGTTGGTGCTGACCACATCATCCTGCTGGATCAGGGGCGGGTGCGGGCCAGCGGCACACACAGCGAATTGCTCGACGACGATACCTTCTACGCTCGCCTGTCGGATGCCCATAGGGTTTCCGGATGAGTGGCCGGGGACTCCTAGCTTTCTCAGTCTTGGGAGCCCTCGTCCCACCCGATAGGAGAAACAGGAGAACTCCGATGACCCGCGGGGAGTAGAGCAGCATCCTGGCGCAGAATCTGCAGATGCAGACCGGCCAACTGGGGACCTGGATCCGACCCCAGGGCTTCGGATATCCGTTCTAGGTATCTGTCGTAGAATTGCAGCGCTTCAGGACCGCGACCGGACCGGTAGAGCGCAAGCATGAGCAGGTATGTGACGCTCTCCCGGTAGGGGTGCTCCACTTGAAACAGAGTGAGTTCTGGAATGACCTCCCGGTACCGCTCCAAGGCGAGCTTGGCCTCCATCTGTCCTTCGAGGGCCACAGTACGGTACTCCTCCCATACACTCCCGGACAGGTACGGGAACATGTCCTCGAACTCTCCAAAAGCCGGGCCCCGCCAGATACCCAGGGCCTGCTCATACAGCTTTAAGGCACGGTCGTAATCTCCCAAGTCCATACTTTTCTGAGCCCGGGAGCATAGAATGGTGAATACATGGATGTCCACGGTGTTTTGGTGTGCATCCAGGCGGCAGGAACCCTGTTCGGCGTCGATGCACACCCCTGCCCTACGGAGTTCATGTACCCCCCGATGCACCTGATTCACGGCACTTTTAGGCCCTCTTCCGCGGTAAAGTAAATCGATGATGGTGTCGGTTGGGACATACTTCCCGATGTCAACGAGAAGGCATGTCAAGACCGCCCGGGATCTCCGCGTGGGCATATCCAGAGGCACCCCGTCCTGCCACACCGCAAGCGGCCCGAGTAGACCATAAGTTAGCCTCCCGCCCCCTCGGTAACCTGTCGACTCTGCCTCTCTTGCTCTCGCACGGAAGAGGTGTGCACCTATCCCTCCATCCCTCGGCTCATCGGTCTCAACGATCCACGCCTCGCACCCGCGATGCAGCTCAAAGACCCTGCAGACCACTTCTCGCCAGAGGATATAAGTCATTATCCGACCAGACTTCACTTTACGCCCTGACCCATCCTGAAAATATATCCTGAGCTGCAAATAATGAAATTGTCCGATATCGGCCACTCAAGGTTGGCCGATACTGGCCATCCAGGGAATAATTAATTTACAGACTTGACTGGCGCCCCGAAACACCAGGCCAGCAGTTATTTCCGAATGGAAATCTATGTTTCTCGCATTGGAACTGCTGGCCAGTTACTGGGCGGGGTGGTCGCGAGGACTTCGACGGATTGCAGGTCGGCGGCGCTGATGCGGATGTAGCCAACATCACGCAGCCACTGACCCCACACGGGCTCGATGCCGGGGTGGTCACGGAACTTGTTCTCGGTGAGGCGACCGTGGGCTTGGTCGATGGTGCGCTCGATCAGTTCCTGCAGCTGCGCAGGGGTACACCACCGGGCATTGGTGACCTCGTCTTCAGCGGTCTGGCCGTGCCGTTCCACTGCTTTCCCGGTAAACGTTCCACCAGTGCCCGGCCGTCTCGGCCGCCGTACCAGGCTCCAGGCTGCGGCAACACCGATTGCCGCACCACCCGTGCACGATGAGCTCCAGGTCCTCAGGCTTCGGGTGGAGGCCGACTTCCTCGCCAGCTCGCGCCGACACTCGCCGCCGAACTCGGCCCCAAGGACATCACGGTCAATGTGGTCAACCCCGGGCCGGTCCCGACCGGGTACATGAGCGAGGACGACATCACCCAGCTCACCTCGGATTTCGTACTCGGGCGCATGGCCACTACCGATGACCCGGCTCGCCTGGTGGCATGGCTGACCACTGACGAGGCGTCGTGGGCGACGGGCCAGGTCATCAGCGCCGACGGCTGCTTCAGCGTCTGACCGGGGCGTGCATCCTCAGGCCGGGACCGGATGATCCCAATGCCGCCCGAGCGGCTCGCACACCACCCGGTAGACGCCGTGCTCGAGATCGGCCTCGAGTACGAAACTCTCCAGGCCGGGCAGCCCGGCGTCGTGCAGCGAACGGTAGGCGGCCGCCAGTTCCTCACCCAAGTCACGTTCGCCGCCACCGGTGACCGTGCCATCCGGCCAGAGGTAGGCCCACGACGGCCCTGCACCCATCCAGACGATCCTGTCGGGTGTGCCGTGGAAAGGACGCAGCCCGGTCCCCAGACGCGCCCCGGGCAGCATGAGCAGCAACTGGGTCATCACCCCGGAGCCGATCAATTCCGCCGACCCGACCGGGAGAGGCGCCAGCTGTGCGGCCGGCTGACCGAGTCCGGGGAAAGGCAGTTCGCCGAGGCGCTGGGCGCGGTCACGCATGAACGCTCCCTCCCGGACGAAGGGACCCGAGACGGACGCACCTCGGCGGCGCAACGCCGCGATCGGTGTGCTGTGTGCGGCCGGATGCGGACTCCAGGGCAGCACGAGCGTGCCGCCTTCTCGAAGGGCGGCCACCCACGGACGCGGGATACTGGTCACCGCGCAGGTGGCGATGACCGCGTCGTAAGTTCCTCCGGTCGGGGGCGCGGCTGCGGTTCGTACGGAGACTCCGGTTCCGCTGAGTCGTTCTCTGGCCAGTGCCGCCACACCGGGATCGATCTCCACACTGGTGACCTCACCCTCCTCACCGACCAACTCGGACAGGATCGCCGCGTTCCAACCGGTGCCGGTACCGATCTCCAGTACACGTGTGCCTTTGTCGATCCCGGCCGCGGCGATCATGTCCGCCATCACTTGTGGGGCCGACGATGAGGAGCTGGGCTCGTTGAGGGGACCGGACCCTCCGTCGTTGGCCTGGGTGGTGACCGCGTCGGTGGAGTACACCAGATGCGCCCAACGTTCGGGGGCGGCGGTGCGGTACAGCGGAAGCCCGGTCGCGTCGGGCCAGACCAGGTCCGGGATGAAGCGGTGCCGTGGATGGGCGGCGAACGCGTCACGGATCGCAGGGGTGGTGTCGAGGCGCTCCACCAGGACTTTGTGGAGGACGTCGAGGTCTGCCGTCACGTCTCTCCTGCTCCATTGCATCCGCTACAAGGAGCCACTTCGTGGCGGGAGCATCCCGCCTCCATCCCCCTCTCCGTCGGACTCGATCACGACGGTTCCTTCACCTTTGCACATGGAGCACTGGGCCACGAGAGTCTCCTGTCGGGGGGCGGCGCTGCTGTTCTACCCGCTCGGAGGCCTGAGAGCGGGTGTTGCCGGGTGAGGAACGGACTTCTGGCTTCGAAGTCAGGTCCCGACCGCACGACGACCCCGGTGAGGCTCACGCTGTGGAGGGGACAGCCGCTCATTGCGCTAGCGCTTGGCGCTCGTCAGGAAGGCGTCCCATTCCCCAGCGGAGAAGTGCAGGGCACCCAACTCACGGTGCTTGGTGTCACGGACGGCGGCACCGGCCGGCCAGTCCGCCACCTCAACGCAGTCGGTCTGGCTGGCGCTGTAACTCGCCTTCCTCCAGCTGGCCGTCTTCGGGATGCTGAAATGGTGCTTTGCTGGCATCGTTCGTCTCTCTACAGTTCCTTACGGATTCCGGACAGCAGATTCCGCAGCATGTTGCCGCCGACACCTGCGAGCCTGAGCTCATTGAAGATGGCCTCGTGACTGCGGAGGTCCTCGGCGCTCTCCAGGAAGAGATTACTCCGGTAACCCTCCACATATACGGTCGAGAGCCTCGAAGTAGCCAGTTTCAGGATCGTGAAGGTCGGCACCGCCATCCCGATATGGGCACCAGCTTCATGCGGGATCACCTGGAGCGTGACATTCGGGTGCTCCGAGACTTCCAGTAGACGGGTGATCTGCTCGCGCATGACCCCTGCACCCCCCACCTGCTGGCGGATGGCACTTTCCCCAAGGATCACCCACATCTTGGGGCCGTCCTCAGTAAAGTTCTGGGCCACCCGTGCTCGGCGGACTTCGATCTGGCGCTCAAGGTCTTCCGAGGTCACACTGGCATCGACCCCACTGATGATGGCGCGAGCGTAGCTCTCGGTTTGGAGCTGGCCGGTGATGATGGTGCTCCTATAAGCCTCCACTTCGGAGGCGCTGGCCTCCAGTCCGATGAACGTGCCGTATCGCTGCTCCAGGTCGTAAGACTGCCACCAACCGCGCTTGCCTGCTTGGCGCCTCAGTTGGAACAGGGCTTCAGCCTCCGACTCGGGGAGCTCGTAGTACCTCGCGAGCTGACGTAGCTCCTTCTCCCGAGGGACACGTTCAGCCGCCTCCCATCGACTCACCGTCGACGTGGTGACCTCCAGAACCTTTGCGAGCTGGGTGATGGTGAGCCCGTGTTTGGTGCGCAGCTGCTGGAGCTCGCGGCCGAGTTGCCACTGAGCCACCGTGGGGGTCGTGCTGGGCATCGACCGCTCCGATCAAATTAGAGTTGCCAATTAACCTTGCCAATGCAGTGACACAGAGTCATACTCTAACTATGTTCGGTTCGCCTCACCATCGGTAGTGAGCAGCCGACCGGTCGCCCCGTGGGGCAACCCGTCCTTTGCGGACGAAAAAGGCCCTGGTGGGTGCTAACACCACCCCCCAGGGCCACATCGACAACCGTCCGTCTTCCACAACAGGAGTTGCCGACATGACCATTATCCACCCGACACCCACCCCCGCCTACCCAGGACGGCGGTGGGAGGCCCGCCACTACCCCGGCACCCCGCCCGCCTGCGCACGCTTGCGCTCCGAACTCCGCGACGACCTGGCCACCCTCTCCGGCATCCCGCGCCAGGTACGCGAGGACGTCGAGCTGTGCGCGAGCGAGGCCTTCACCAACGCGGTCACGCACTCGCGATCCCGGCAACCCGGAGGTTCGGTGACCCGCCTGCTGTCCACCCCGCTCGTGATGGACCCTGAGACCACGGTGCGGCTCTGCGTCATCGACCAGGGCCCCTTGGACCACCCTCCGGCGCGGCCGTCCCTATGCCGGCCGACGATGCGACGATCGGCGGAGGAATGGGAGTCCACCGAGTCCGGACGCGGCCTCCTGCTCATCCACCACCTGGCCGACGAGTGGGGCACCCGGCGATGGCCCTGTTCCGAGGCGTCGACCGAGATCGGCACGGTGCTGTGGGCCGAGTTCACGTTCACTCGCGTGACCTGCGTCTGTGGGGGTGTGCGATGACCACCGCGACGTTGCCGGACGGCATACACCACGTCCTGACCGCACCCCGAGGCCAACGCTTCACCAGGCCCGGGACCCCTCGAACCCACCAGGCACGCATGCTCGAGCAGATGGCCGACAATCCCCGGGTGCGCTATCGCCAGCTCCACGGCGAACTCCCCGCCTGGATGCTCGCCCGGGAAGAGCGAAATCATCAGCGTCCGCGCCGACAACCACGCCCGAGCACACCGACGGTCCCGCGTCCCAGGACACCCAGCGGCCACGGTCCCGGTCCCGGTTCCGGGACACAGGCCCCTTCACGGCCTCGCCCCTCCCGCCCACCCGTGCCAGTGCCTCCGCGCCGCCCTGGCAGCCACCGCAAACCGCGCCGCCGCACCGGATGGATCCTGGCCGGACACACGCTCACCGCCACCGCCGGGGCCTGGGCGTACCACCTGTTCGGGTTCCTGGGCTGAACGCTCCGGAACAGCACCAGATCTTGCTACCGGAGCCGGGTTCGGCCGCCGAGGTCGGCGCTGGTAGCAAGATCCACGGTGTTACGGGCCCGTCAGCGCGGGCGGCGGCGCGCGTGGCCGCGGTCGGCGGACCGGCAGGTCCAGCGGATGTGCTCGGCGACCGCCACCGGGTCGTCGGCCATGGGGATGTGCCCGCTGCCGAGGAGCGAGACCATACGCGCGTTCGGCACCCGGGCGTGGGCGTGCACCGCGCTGGAGGGCAGCAGGGTCCGGTCGCGGTCGCCCCAGGCGATGGTGACCGGGCATGCCACGGGGCGTTGCACGAACGTGTACTCGGCGATACGCGGAACCATCCGCACGTAGGGCGCACCCGGTTCCAACCCCTGGACACCGAACCGGGTGGCCTTGGCTTCCGGCGACGACGGGTCCCCGCGCAGTGCCACCCGGGCGGCTGCGCGCGCGGGCGGGGTGTCGGCGAGCTGCTCCTTGAGGTGGGTGGGCAGCCGCGCGGCCGCGTTCGCCAGATGTCCGACGGTACGCATCCCCAAGCGTGCGGCCCGGTCGGAGAAGCCGGCCGGGGAGAAGACGGTGACCGACCCGGCGGCGCCGCCGGCGGCCAGCTCCAGAGCGATCGAACCGCCCAGGGAGTTCCCGGCCAGGTGGGGCCGCTCCAGCCCGTGCAGTTCGCAGAAGCCCCGCACGTCCTCGGTCATGGAGTACACGTCGTAGGGCTCATCGAGCATCGGGGCCGGGGTGCTCCCGAACCCGGGCAGGTCGACGGAGATGACGTCGTAGGCGTCGACGAGCCGGTGCATCACGTCCGTCCAGCTCTGTCTCCGGTCCCCGAGACCGTGCAGCAGCACCAGAGGGCGCCCCCGGCCGTGCCGTTCGTAGGCGATGCGTGCGGGATCCATCCTCCCGGTCTAACCGAGACGCTTTCCGAGGCCGGTCGGCACGCGCCGGGAGGACGTCAAGCTCCGGCGGACTCACGCTCGCGCGGATCCGCCCGGGTCAGTACCAGGCCTGTCAGTACCGACAGGAACCCGAGGAGGGTGAAGAGTCCGGTGCCCAGGCCTGCGACGGTCAGGGCGAGCAGGCCTCCGCCGATCAGCGCGGCGGCGAGCAGGACCCGTATCAGGCCGGGGGTGCCGTCCAGTGCGGTGGGCGGGGTCTCGAACCGCACCGCCCAGTGCGCGAGGGGCACCACCAGGGGCATGAGGACGGCCAGCCCCAGCACGCCCCACAGCAGCCACAGGCCCGACATCGGGTCGGGGGTGTGGACGTCCAGCCCGAACACGAGCACCCCGGCGACCACGCTGATCGGCACCATGTGCCACAGGTAGACCGTCATGAGCTGCGGACACACGCGGTCGAGGAGCCGGGCGGGTCCGGGGCGCTCGGTCCATGCGGCGATGCGCTCGCGCAGCAGCATGGCGGCGCCGACCTGGAGCGTGCCCAGCGCGGCCAGCAGCAGCGTCGGTGGGGCGACGTTGGAGGTCTCGGCGGCGAAGACCCCGGTCATGTTGAGTCCGTGGGGGCCGACCCAGGCGAGCAGGACCGCCGTGGCCGCGCCTCCGACGACCATGCCCACCGCGTACCGGCGCCGGAGCGTGGAGGTGGAGTAGTGGAAGCCGAGCTGGTGCACGCCCAGCCACACGAAGGCGACGTTGAGATAGCCGACGGCGTCGACACCGCTGCCGAAACGCGCCGCGTCGACGGCCGCAGCGCCCGCCAGCAGGCCGATCGGGACCCACCAGCCCAGGCGCTCGTGGGCGCGGGCCAGGACGGGGGTGGCCACGACGACGAGCACGTACGTCGACAGGAACCACAACACCATCCCGGCGGCACCGGCCCCCACGAGGACGGGCTGGTGGGGCGCACCGGCCAGGAAGAGCACGTGGCAGCCGACGAACCACACGGCGGCCAGCGGTACGACCGGCCAGGCCAGCCGGCGGAGCCGCTTCGCGTACCAGGTGGCGGCGGGTGTGCCGCGTCGGGAGGCGGACCGCCAGCTGATGAGGTTGGCCGCTCCCCCGACGAAGAAGATGAGCGGCATGACCTGGGAGACCCACGTGAGTACGAACCCGCCCTCTGTGGCCAGGACGCTCCCGGCGTCCAGGGTCCCGGTGCCCTCCTCGACCGCCAGTACCGGCAGCCACCAGTGTTGTACGACCACGAGCACCATGACCAGCAGCCGGATCGCGTCGAGGAACCGGTCCCGCACGGGGGCTGCCGGTGGCGTCGCTGCCGCCACGGCTGTCGTCGGGGTGGTCACGGGCATCGGTTGCTCCTTCGTCGCCGCCGGCCCACACCCTGTGGAAACACACGTTCCCGTGGCTGAAGGAGCAGTGCCGACCGGTGGCGGGGGGTCGCGGTGCGTCAAGGCCGCACCGGCTGTGCTGCGCCGGCGGGAATGCACGTCCGTGTGCCCGACGCGTGTTCGGATACGACCTTAAGTGCAAGAGGACGGTGTTCGCGATGGTTCGAGCACCCTGCTCCACCGGTGGACGGCACGCCCCCCGGTGGTGGTGCACGCACCACCACCGGCGAAGAACCCCCAGTTCAGGGCGAGGAGGGGGCCGTGGGGACGGCACGCTTGTGCGCAGTGGCCCGGTACCGCGCCACGAGGGTGCGTTCCACGTCCTCGGTCACGGGCAGGCCCTCGAGGAAGTCGTCGATCCGGTCGTAGCTCAGGCCGAGCGCCTCCTCGTCCGGACGCCCTGGCGCGAGCGACTCCAGGTCAGCGGTGGGGACCTTGTTCACCAGGTCGTCGGGGGCGCCCAACGAGGCGGCCAGTGCACGGACCCGACGCTTGGTCAGTCCGGCCAGCGGGACGATGTCGGCGCCGCCGTCACCGTACTTGGTGAAGAACCCGGTGACGGCCTCGGCGGCGTGGTCGGTTCCCACCACGAGGCCGCGCATCCCGCCGGCGACCGCGTACTGGGCGATCATGCGCTGGCGGGCCTTGACGTTGCCGAACACGAAGTCCTCGGAGGTGTCACCGTCGAAGATCATGCCGGCGCTGCGCAGGGATTCGGACATGGCGTCGCTGGCGGGGGCCACGTCCACGGTCAGGGTGCGGTCGGGGGCGGAGAACTCCGTGGCCCGGACGGCGTCGTCCTCGTCCTTCTGCCGACCGTAGGGAAGCCGCATCGCCACGTACTGGGCCTGGTGTCCCTGCTCGCGCACACGGTCGACGGCCAGGCGGCACAGGCGTCCGGCCACCAGGGAGTCCACGCCGCCGCTCATGCCCAGGACGAGGGCGGTGGTGCCGGTGGTGAGGAGCCGCTCCGCGAGGAAGGCCACCCGGCGCTGGGTCTCCACGCCGGCGTCGAAGGTCGCGGCCACGTCGAGGTCGCTGATGATTCCGCGTCGCTCCTGGCTCAGCTGGGTCTCGGTCACTGCGGCTCCCCCCGTCGGTGTGGTGTTCGTGTCCGCCGATTATCCCGGTTCGTTCCGGCCCCGTGTACCCCGAGCGCGGTGGCGGCCGCCACCGCGGCGGGGCGACGGTCCCGGCCGGGCCCGGTCGGCGCAGGTGCGTTCACGGACCGCTCCCGTGTCCGGAGCTCCTCGGGTGCGGCAGGCGGCGGGCCAGCCCTTCGTAGTCCACGACGAGCCCGTCGGTGTCCACGGACAGCCGGTACCGGCCGTTCTCCGGGTCTGCGTAGGTGTAATGGTCCAGGCCGTCGGCGAAACCGTGCCGGAGATACCGTTGGCGCACCCTCCGCACCGTCAGCGAGGGCACGTGCACCCAGACGACCGCGATGTCGCGGTGCTCGCCGGGGCGCAGGCCCAGCCGTCGGACGGGGAGGGTGTTGGTGAGCGGGGTGGCGGCCACGTCCACGTCGAAGCATCCCACCAGGTCGGGCAGCCGGGTGCCGTCCCCGCGTGCCCAGCTGCCGTCGCGTGCGGTGAGTTCGAGCCGGGCCGGGCCGTTCGCGGAGAGCACCTCCACACGTACACGCCGGGTCACCCACGCCAGGTCGGTCTCGACCCCGAACCGGGTGGAGAAGGCCTCGCCGTCATCGACGAGGGTCTCTCCCGCCTCCAGTACATACCCGTCCGGCCGGGGTGTGAGGGTCCCCATGCCCAGGCCTTCGGAGACGTCGGTACGGGTCCACACGGCGGGGTGTTCCGTCTGTGACGACATGCACCCGTTCTACCGTGGTGGGGCCCTGGGCGCCAGAAGTGCACGTGGGGCCCGTGTCCTGGCGAGGACACGGGCCCCGGGGACGGCGCGGACGGCTCAGGCCCCGGCGGAGGGCTCCTCGCGCACCGGGGGCTCGCCGGTCCTGATCTCGTGCTTCATGGCGTCGAAGTCGGTCGCCATCTGCTCGGTGACCTTGCCGAGCGGGTTGAAGACCACGATGCACAGGAAGCTGAGCGCCACGGCCGGGATCATCGCGTACAGGCCCAGGCCCAGCACGTGCTCATCGAAGATGTCCCAGACGACGGCCATGGACGCGCCGGCGACCATGCCGGCGAGCGCACCCGCCCAGGTCATGCGGCGCCAGAACACCGACATCAGCAGCACAGGACCGAAGCCGGCACCGAAACCGGCCCAGGCGTAACCGACCAGGTCCATCACCGATTGGTCGCCGAACAGGGCCACCAGCGCGGCGATCACGGCCACGACCACGACGGTGACCCGGCTGAGCCACATGAGTCGCGTCGGGGAGGCGTGCTTGTCGACGAACGCCCGGTAGCCGTCCTCGGTGATGGCGGAGGAGGCCACCAGCAGCTGGGAGTCGGCTGTGCTCATCACGGCCGCCAGGATCGCGGCCATGAGGAAACCGGCCACCCACGGGTTCATGAGGGCAGTGATCAGGGCGGGGAAGACCTGCTCGGGGTCACTCAGCGGTGCCTCGAAGTAGGCGATGCCCACATAGCCGACCAGCACCGCCATGGCCATGGCGGTCACGGCCCAGGTGACACTGACGGTCGCGGCCACGGGGATCTGTTTGACCGAACGGATGCCCATGTAGCGGGCGAGGATGTGCGGCTGGCCGAAGTAGCCGAAGGCCCAGGCCAGACCGGAGACGATGACGACCCAGCCGAGCGCCCCGGTGGGCTCCCACGTCCCGGTGTCGGCGTTCAGGCTCGCGCCGCCGAAGGCCGACAGGAGGGACTCGCTACCGGCCGCCACGCCGTCGCGCACCTCACCGAGTCCGCCGATGGCACCGACCGCGACGATCGGCACGAAGAGCAGAGCGATCCACATGAGCACCGCTTGGACGGTGTCGGTGACGGAGACGGCGAGGAAGCCTCCGATGACCGTGTAGGCGACGACGAAGCCGAGCCCGATGAGTACGGCCGGGACTGGGCCCAGTCCGAAGACCTGGTCGAACAGCGCCATCATCGCCGTCATACCGGAGGCGACGTAGAAGAAGTAGAAGACGATGATGATGATCGCCGAGACCGCGCGCAGCAGACGGCTGCGGTCGGCGAACCGGTTCTCCAGGAACGAGGACAACGTCAGGGAGTTGGACTCGCCACCGGTGAGGAAGTCCGTGACCCGGTGGGTGTACACCCGCAGGCGGGGGGCGAGCAGCACCCAACTGCCCAGGGAACCGCACGCCAGACCGACCGCGATCCAGGCCTCCCCGAACCCGGACGCGTAGATCGCACCGGGCAGCCCCAACAGGAGCCAACCGCTGAAATCACTGGCGTTTGCGCTGAGGGCGGTCACGAAACTGCCGAGTTTGCGGCCACCCAGAACGAAGTCCGACTGCGACTTCGTCTTGTTGTAGAAATAGACGGCCATGACGACCATCAGGCTGAGATAGATCGTGAAGGCCACGACCGGTTCCAGCAAGGACTCGGAGTTCAACCGGTCTCTCCCACATGGTCAGGCGCGCGGTCGCTCATTCCCTACGCGCTGCGGACGGATGATGACCGGGATCATGTCCCTTTGTTCGCCAAGACACAACGTGTCGTTCGTGGAACAACACCGCTTCGATACCCGGCCGAGTCATTGACCAGGAGGGATTGTGCGGCAGGCCATTCAGGGACATCCGGGTTCGTCCGATCGGACATACAGGTCGGCCTCGACGGGCCCGCGTGTGCGCGTCCCCACTTCGGCTCTCGCGCGCCGAGAGCACGTACCGCAGCGGAGGGGCGCCGAATTCACGAACGGACTGTTACTCCGGTTCCCTGCGGACTACGGTGACGGCATGGACGCTCAGCCCTCCGCCACCGGCCGCAGCATCGGCCCCTCGGGGATCTGCCCGCGGGGCGAACACGACTGGCAACCCGCGTCGCCCGGTTCAGCACGCCGGTTGTGCAGCAAGTGCAACTCGATGATGATGCGCAACTACGTCCCGGCCGGTGATCGGGACCGCCGCGCCTGAGGCGTGAGAGAGGCCGCCAAGTGACCCTCCCCCCCAGTCTCGCGCCCCTGAGAGAACCCGCCTGGCAACTGCGTGTCCTCGACGGCGACGGATTCCCCGTCGGCGGCGCCGTCCACATGTCCCCCCGCTTCCTCGTGACCTGCGCCCACGTGGTCAACACCGCGCTGGGCCTGCCCGCCGGCGCCGAGGAGCACCCTGGCGAGCGGGCACGTGTACGGCTCGCCCAGAGCCACGGTCCGGTGTGGGAGGCCTCGGTCGGGACCGAGGTGTGGTCCGCGGGCCACGGCGAGATCGACGTGGCCGTGTTGTGGCTGACCTCCGCCGGGTTCCCCGACACCGGGCACCCCGTGCGGGTGGCCGGTTCCCGGTTACGCCAGGGCGAGCCCCTCCGCACGACCGGTTACCCGGACGGTTTCGCGTTGCACTCCTCCCTGCTCTACCTCGGTCCGGCCGGCCCCTCCCGTGCCAGTCACCAGGCCACGCTGCCCGAGAACGAGGTCCAGCCGATCACGGAGGGGTTCAGCGGGTGCGCGGCCATCACCGGGTCCGGCGAACTGGTGGGGATCGTCCAGCAGAACCACTTCCACGCCCATGACGGGGACCGGCCCAGCGGTACCGCGTTCATACTGACCACCGATGACATGCCCGACGGGCACCACGCCGGCCGGCGGGACCACAGGTCCGGTACGGGGCCGGTGCCGCGCCTGACCGACGAGGCCCTGTGCGGCGAGGTCGCCTACGAGCGCCTGCACGACTTCCTGGACTCCGTCCCGGGGACGGTGCTGCCCCACACGCACCTGCTCGACGACGAGGAACTCCGCCGCACCCGGGAGCGCATCGGGCAGGATCCCAGTGCGTGGCAGGTCCTCATGGGCCTGTGGAACCTCGTACCGGCCGGGGACGCACCGCCGCTCCGGCTCGTGTGGGTGCACCACGCCCTGCAGGAGTTGCGCAGCCGCAGGCCCGTCCCGCCCTCCGCCGGCCGATGGCTGCGCGAGGAGGCCCGCGAGCACCTCGGCGACGGGTGGGAGCAGGAACTGGACTCCGAACTCACCCGACGGCTGTCGGCTCGGGCTTCCTCCCCCGAGGTGTCCGCGGCCGGGGACGGTACCGTCCTGCGGGCCGACCGGCGCCCCGACACCGTCGTCCTGTTCGACGTGGAACCGGTGACCGGGGGATACAAGCTCTCCCACGGCATCGCCCACCGCTCGGGGCAGGGCTACGAGCACCGGGAGCAGGCGACGATGCTGGTCCAGCGGTACCAGCTCCGCGACCGGGTGGGCGATCTCGTGAGCCGGGCGAGTTTCCGGGAGGGCCTCACCCCGGAGCGCGGATCACCGCGGTTGAGTTTCCTGCTGCCCAAACGCCTGCTCGGCCTGGACCTGGGGTCGGTCACCGGGCACCACGGCGACCGCCAGGACGCCCCGACCCTCGCCGAGGAGTACGAGCTCGTCTACCACGTGCGCGAGAGGGTGCGCCCGCCCCGGCCCGCGCCCGGCCGTGAACGGCTCTGGCGTGTGCGCACAGCCCGCCAGCACGAGCGTCCCCTGTTGAGTTCCGAGACCTTGCTGACCACGTGGGACAGGGTCGGTGAGGAGGTCCGTGCCGCGCTCACCGACGAGGAGGTGACGGTCTGTGTCGTGGAGAGCGACCGGACGGACACCCACAGCGTGTACGACGCGGTACTCGAGTCGGGGATACCGACGGTCCTACGTGGCCCGCGTCCGGCCCTGCTCACGCTGATCGGAGAACTGTTGACGGCCCGGTCGGAGGAGCAGCGGCACGTGTGGGCCCTTCCGTCGTTGTTGCGTGAGAGGGCCGAGCGCAAGCAGGGCGGGGAGGGGATCATGGTCGTGCACGACGAATACGGTGACGCGTTGTTCCGGGGGGTGTCGAGAATCTGATCCGCACCCCGCTCGGAAGGACGCCGGCCTCCGCTGATCCCCGGAAAACGCGCACGCGACGAACTATTCGCCAGAGCGTGCCGGGGTGGCAGAATCGACGGCAGACTCGTGCGTCGGAAACTCCGAGGACGGGGCACTACTTTCAGGAGCCCTTGAGAATGAAATGACGGGGGCAAAAAGGACATGACACCCCATAACACGCAAATTCCTGCCCTCACCCTCAGCGGTCTCACCAGCGACCCCTCGCACCTGGTGATCCTGCTCGACACCTCCCCCCTGATGCGCGTGCACGAGGACGAGGTCGCCGCACTGCTGCGCGACGCCGAGTCCGCCGGGGCCACGGTACGCACCGTCACACCCACACCCCTGGCCCGCGCCAACAGCGACGGCGAGCACCGGTGGCCCCTCGACGCGCCCCTGCCCGCCGGTGCCACTGCGGGCATCGTCGTCACCGACGCCCAGGACCGCGGCTGGCGCCAGCCCCACTTCCGCTCCTGGCTCGCCGAGCTCAACACCCGCCTGCCCCTGCACGTGGTACACCTGCTCGACCGATCCACCTGGCACCGCGGACCGGTCCACCCTGCCCCCATGCGCCTCACCGGTTCCCGGACCAACGACCCCGCCGCCTGGTCGCCCGCCCACCCCGACGACGGAGACGACCTCCCCGACGGGGTCACCTCCCTCCCGGTCCTGTCACCGGAGAACCCGCCCGAGCACCGACCCCTGCCCGTGCCCGACACCGGCTGGGAGGCGGACGTGTGGGCCCTGCCCCTGGACGGCAGCCGCGACGACGACGCCACCCTCGTGCCCGATCCCGTCGCACACTTCCTCACCCACGCCTCGCTCGGGGCCCGGCTGCTCGCCCAACGCCTCGCCCAGGCCCCGGTCAACCTGCCCGTGGCCCGTATGCTCCACCAAGGCATCCCCCACGATCCCGGTCAGGAGCGCACCCGGCGGACCGAGGTCGCCGAGGTCCTCGGCAGCGGCCTCCTGGACCCCACCCACCCGATCGGCGATCTCCACGACCCCGTCGAGGCCGCCCTGGAGTTCCTGCCCTGTGTCCGCCAACAGCTCCTCGGCCGGCTCGGCGACCTCAGCACCATGCGGTCGGTCTTCTTCGCCCTCGGAGTGGAGTTCAAGGAAAACGCGCAGGTCTTCCAGTGGCTGTCCCGGCTGGAGACCGGAGCGCCCCCCGAGATCACCGTCCCGAACCGGGAGAAGGGCCTGGCCCGGGCCGTCCTGCCCGCCCTGCGCCAGA
This sequence comes from Nocardiopsis kunsanensis DSM 44524, assembly GCF_000340965.1. Lineage (GTDB taxonomy): Bacteria > Actinomycetota > Actinomycetes > Streptosporangiales > Streptosporangiaceae > Nocardiopsis > Nocardiopsis kunsanensis. The sequence continues at coordinate 72,440 of NZ_ANAY01000024.1, read as the reverse complement.
TGCCCGGCGAGTACCGGCGCTTCGCGGCCCGCCTGGAGCACGCCCTCGACATCAACAGGCCGGTACCGCCCTACACAGCACCTTCCCCCAGCGCGGCCGCAGGCTCCCCAGCTCTCGCAGGACCACCCCGGGCCACACCGCGGCCCGCGGGACCACCGCCCTCCCGGAAGGAGCAGACCCCCCAAGTGAGCATCCACGACCACATCGACGAGGAGTCCACCGGATCGGAGCCTGTCAGCACACGGACCGGAGGCTTCCGCCGCCGGCGCCGCAGCTCCGCCCAGTTGCGCGGCCTGCCGCCGCACAACCGGCACTTCACCGGCCGGGACGACTTCCTGGAGCACATCCGCTCCTCGTTCGACTCCCCCGAGACCTACGACGGGCTCTACCTGCTCACCGGTGGCGGCGGTTACGGCAAGACCCAGATCGCGATCCAGTACGCGCACCAGCACCGCGACGACTACGACCTCATCTGGTGGTTCCCCGCCAACAACGACACCGACGTCCAGCAGGCCTACCTGCACCTGGCACGTTTCCTGGGGATCTCCGGCGACCTCGGCAACTACGAACGCACCGTCGAGCGGGTCCACGAGGCCCTGCAGTTCCGCGAGGACGTCGGGTACTGGCTCCTGGTCTTCGACGACGTGGAAGACCTCGACAAACTACGCGAGCAAGGGCTGCCCACCGGGCGCGGCGGCGACATCCTCATCACCTCCCGGGAACAGAGCTGGTTCCAGGACGGGGTCAGCGATGGCAGGGAGGTGCGCGAGCTGCCCCCGCAGGAGAGCATCACCCTGCTGCGCCGTGTCTGTCCCCAGGGCCTGGACGAGGACACGGTCGCCCTGCGCATCGCCGAGAAACTCGAACACTTCCCCCTCGCCCTCGCCCAGATGGGCGCCTACCTGCGCGACTCGCTCATCAGCCCCGAGGAGTTCCTCGACCAGCTCTCCAACGAGTTCTCCTCACTGCTGGACGAGGTCGGCCCCGACGGGCACTACAACAAACCCCTGGCCGCAGCCTGGAACGTCCAGCTGGAGGGCCTGAAGCGCGGTTCGGAACGCGACCGCGAGCTCAAGCAGCTCGTGCGCGAGTTCATCCAGCTGTGCTCGTTCTTCGCACCGCGCCCGCTCAAGCGCACCCTGTTCCACCGGGCCCGCGGGCTCAGCGACAACCGCGAGCTCGCCAAGATCCTGGGCGACGACCGGGCCCTGAACAAGGTCCTGCGGTACATGAGCCGGCACAGCCTCGCCGACCTCGACCGCCGCAACTACACCTTCCAGCTCCACGGCAGTTTCCAGGCGGTGGTGCGTCGCACCCTCGGCGAGGACGAGCGGGTGCGCTTGCGCGACCTCGCCCACCGCCTGCTCGCCCAGAGCGACCCTCTGGGGCCCGAGAACCCGCAGAACTGGTCCGAGTACCAGCTCTACTACGCACACATCGTCTCCTCTCAGGCCTGGCGCACCCGCGACGTGCAGGTGCGCAACCTGGTACGCAACGTCGTGGTGTACCTGCTGGAGACCGACAACCCGATCATGGCCCAGCGGATGGCCGAGCCGGCGATCGAGGCCTGGTACGACGACCCCTCGCAGCGCTTCGAGATGGAACTGCTGCGCAACACCGCCCTGCGCCTGCGCGACCAGAACACCCTCGCGCTGGAGGAGGCCGACCGGATCCTCGCCGAACGCCGCGAGCTGGACGGCGGCGACAGCGAGGAGGTCCTGGAGGCACGGCGTGCGCGGGCCGTCGCCCTGAGCCACTTGGGTGAGTTCGAGAGCGCGCTGGCGGAGTTCCGTTCCATCCGCGAGAGTGTGGTCGAGCTCTACACCGACGAGGACGACAACGCCCTGGTGGCCGCGCACGACGTCGCCGTCACCCTGCGGCAGCTCTTCCGGTTCGGTGAGGCGTTGGAGATCGACGAGGAGAACCTCCGGCGCCGGCGCCACCTGTTCGGCTCCAACGGCATCCCGACCCTGCGCTCACAGATGGCCCTGGCCACCGGCATGCTCGGTCTGGGGCGCATGACCGAGGCGGCTGCGGCCCTGGAGGACTGCTTGCAGCGGTTCGAGTCGGAGGAGGCCGATGACAGCTCGCACGCGGTGGACATCCCGCTCTTCCAGTCGGTGCTGTACCGGCGCTTCGGCGACCACGACCGGGCGCTGGAGCTGTCCCAGGGGGTGGCCGACGGCCATTACCTGCGCGACCAGCTGCGCAACCGCACCGAGGTGTTCGTCTACAACACCCACGCGGTGAACCTGGCCTTCAGCAAGAACGTGGAGCACGCCGAGCTCCTGTCCGAGCGGCTGCTGCGCACGGTCGACCGCCACTACGGTGAGAAGCACTCCGCCCGGTGGATCACCCGCGTCAACGCCGCGATCGTGCTGCGTGCAGCGGGCCGCTTCGAGGAGGCGCTGGAGCTGGACCGGGTCGCCCATGAACGCCTGTCTCAGCTGCTGCCGCCGGAGTTGGGCCCGCTGGCGCCGGTGGAGATCAACCGGGGCAACGACCTGTTCGGACTGGGCCGTCTCCAGGAGGCCTTGGAGCAGGACACCACGGCTCTGGCCACGTGTGAGGCCGGACTGGGCCGGCACCACCTGTTCACCCTCATCGCCCGGCGCAATCAGCTCATCAGCCGCCGGGCCCTCGGTGAGGAGGTCGGTGAGGAGTGGTCGGAGCTGCGGAGCGAGTTCGTGGCCGGATACGGCCCCGACCACCGTTACGTGCGGGGGATGGACGAGTTCGTCCGGCTCGACGCGGACTTCCTACCGGTCTCCCGGTGACACGCTGCGGGGGGTCACCGCCAGCAGTCGGACCCACTCCCCGAACGGGACGCCGAGCTCCGCGGCCGAGGGGTTCTGGGAATCGCGGACGTGTGCACCGTCGCGGCGGAGGCGAGCTTCCCAACATTGGCCCCTGTCGTACGAACGGCGGGACTTGCGCCAAGTACCCGCGCTCCGGCCGTCGGCCCAGTTCAACGTCTCGCCCTCCCGCGTTCCCATGTCCAGTTGACCCACGATCTCCTCTGAGCGACGACCGACTTTTGACGGCACATTCCCCCATTTTACGTTCCAACCGGACAATCACGGAAGTCCGCAATAAATACCCACATCCGAGGTGCCACGGTGAACAGCACGATCGACTTCGTCACCGATGACGGATTCACCGTCAAGATCGAGCCCGCACAACAGCGCCGGCAGGGGGCGCACAACGTCAGCAAACAGAACGGAACCGCCACCGGACAAAAACATCTCGACGACGTCCTCCTGCGTATCCGCAAGGTCGCCGAAGCCGTTTCCTCGCAGATCAACAGGTTCTCCGAGATCCCCGGCGCCCCCTCGGGCGCGGAAGTGGAGTTCGGGATCAGTGTGAGCGCCGAGGCCGACGCGGTCATCCTCAAGGGCAACGGCGAGGCCACTTTCAAGGTCACTCTCACCTGGTCCGGTCCCCACCCCTGACACGGCGCGGGGCGCCGGGGGAGGTCCTGCTGCCCCCCGGCGCCCCTGCCCGGCCGGGCCGCCCGTGGGTCAGTCCCAGTCGAGCCCGCCACCGGACTGGTACTCGATCACCCGGGTCTCGAAGAAGTTCTTCTCCTTCTGCAGGTCCATGACCTCCGACATCCACGGGAACGGGTTCTCCGTCTCGCCGAAGATCGGAGCCAGGCCGATCTGCTCGGCCCTGCGGTCGGTGATGAAGCGCATGTAGGTCTCGCACAGCTCGGCGTTGAGACCGAGCACACCGCGCGGCATGGTCTCGCGGCCGTAGGCGACCTCCAGTTCACAGCCCTCCACCAGCATCTGCCGGACCTCGGCCTGGAACTCCTCGCTCCACAGGTGCGGGTTCTCGACCTTGATCTGGTTGATCACGTCGATCCCGAAGTTCAGGTGGATCGACTCGTCCCGCAGGATGTACTGGTACTGCTCTGCGATCCCCACCATCTTGTTGCGCCGACCCAGCGACAGGATCTGCGCGAACCCGGTGTAGAACCACATGCCCTCGAAGATCACGTAGAAGGCGATGAGGTCGCGTAGGAACGCCTGGTCCGCCTCGGGCGTACCCGTGGAGAACTCGGGGTCCTCCAGGTTCTGCGTGTACCTGAGCGCCCAGGAGTCCTTCGCCGTGATCGAGGGGACCTCCCGGTACATGTTGAACAGCTCGCCCTCGTCCAGGCCGAGGCTCTCGCAGATGTACTGGAAGGTGTGCGTGTGCACGGCCTCCTCGAAGGCCTGCCGGAGCAGGTACTGGCGGCACTCGGGGTTGGTGAGCTGGCGGTAGACGGCCAGGACGATGTTGTTGGCCACCAGCGACTCGGCCGTGGCGAAGAACCCCAGGTTGCGCTTGAGCATGAGGCGCTCGTCGTCGGTGAGGCCGTCCGCGGACCGCCACAGCGCGATGTCGGCCTGCATGGCGACCTCGGTGGGCATCCAGTGGTTGTTGCAACCGGCCAGGTACTTCTCCCACGCCCAGGTGTACTTGAGCGGGAGGAGCTGGTTGACATCGGCCCGGGCGTTGATCATCGCCTTGTCGCCGACGTCGACGCGCTCGGCGTCACGCTCGATCTCCCCGAGTCCGGTGCCGGTGTCGACGGTGTTCGGTGCGCTCATGGCGGTGGTGCTTCCGATCCTTGGCTGGGTACTGCGTGCGTGCGACGGGGTGGCCGTCACTGGCAGGCCTCGCACTCGGGGTCCTCGATCGAGCAGGCCTGGCCCTCGTCGACCTCGAACCCGTCCTCGGCCGGGGCAGCGCCCGCGGAGGGCCCCGGCGAGGGCGAGGGGCTCGGGGAAGGGGACGGGGAAGGGGCTGCCCCGGGCGTCGGCGCCGGGGTGGCCGAGACCGCGTTCAGGCGGCCGTCGGTGCCCTTGATGGTGCTCTTCTCCACGTGGGTGGCGCTCTGGGAACGCAGGTAGTACGTGGTCTTGAGCCCCGAACGCCAGGCGCGCCTGTACAGCTCGTCGAGCTTGCGGCCGCTGGGACCGGCCATGTACAGGTTCAACGACTGGGCCTGGTCGATCCACTTCTGACGGCGTGCGGCGGCGTCCACCAGCCGGTTCGGGTCGATCTCGAACGCGGTGGCGTACAGGGCCTTGAGGTCGTCGGGGACCCGCTCGATCCCGCCGAGGCTGCCGTCGTGCAGTTTCAGCTCCGTGACCATCTCCTCGTCCCACAACCCGCGCTCGCGCAGGTCGCGTACCAGGTACTCGTTGACGACCGTGAAGTCGCCGGACATGTTCGACTTCACGAACAGGTTCCGGTAGACGGGCTCGATCGACTGGCTGACACCGGTGATGTTGGCGATGGTCGCGGTCGGGGCGATCGCCATGACGTTGGAGTTGCGCATGCCGTGCTCGCGCACCCGTGCACGCAGGGTGTCCCAGTCCAGTGTGCTGCCGCGGTCCACGTCCAGGCCCCCGTCGCGGGCCTGGTCCAGCAGGTTCAGGGAGTCCAGGGGCAGGACCCCCCGGCTCCACAGCGACCCGTCGAAGCTCTCGTAGGAACCGCGTTCCTCGGCGAGCTCGGAGGAAGCCTCGATCGCGTGGTAGCTGATGAGCTCCATGCTGTGGTCGGCGAAGTCCACGGTGCCCTGCGAGGCGAACGGCAGACGCAGGCGGAACAGGGCGTCCTGGAACCCCATGAGCCCCAGCCCCACCGGGCGGTGGCGCATGTTCGCGCGCTCGGCCTCGGGGATCGTGTAGAAGTTCACGTCGATGACGTTGTCGAGCATCCGCACTGCGGTGCGCACGGTGCGGCGCAGGTGCTCGCGGTCGATGCCGTCGGGGCCCACGTGCCGGGCGAGGTTGACCGAACCCAGGTTGCAGACCGCGACCTCGTCCTCGCCGGTGTTCAGGGTGATCTCGGTGCACAGGTTGGAGGAGTGCACCACACCCGCGTGCTGCTGTGGCGAGCGCAGGTTCGAGGGGTCCTTGAACGTGATCCAGGGGTGGCCGGTCTCGAACAGCATGGTGAGCATGCGCCGCCACAGGTCCACCGCCGGGACGCGTTTGAAGACCCGGATCCGCCCGGCGTCGGCGTCGGCCTCGTAGCGTTCGTAGGCCCCGTTGAAGGCGGGGCCGTAGCTGTCGTGCAGATCGGGCACCTCGTCCGGCGAGAACAGCGTCCACTCGCCGCCCTCCTCGACCCGGCGCATGAACAGGTCCGGTACCCAGTTCGCCGTGTTCATGTCGTGGGTACGGCGCCGGTCGTCACCGGTGTTCTTGCGCAGGTCGAGGAACTCCTCGACGTCGATGTGCCAGGTCTCCAGGTACGCGCACACCGCCCCCTTGCGGCGCCCGCCCTGGTTGACCGCGACGGCGGTGTCGTTGGCGATCTTCAGGAACGGGACCACGCCCTGACTCTTGCCGTTGGTGCCGCGGATGTGGGCCCCCAGACCGCGCACCGGGGTCCAGTCGTTGCCGAGCCCGCCCGAGTACTTCGACAGCTTCGCGTTGTTGCTGATGCCGTGGAAGATGGCTCCCAGGTCGTCGCCGACCGTGGTCAGAAAGCACGACGAGAGCTGGGCACGCACCGTCCCGGCGTTGAACAGGGTCGGGGTGGAGGCCATGAAGTCGAACGAGGACAACAACTCGTAGAACTCGATCGCACGGGTGTCGCGGTCGTCCTCGTTCAGGGCCAGACCCATCGCGACCCGCATGAAGAAGGCCTGGGGAAGCTCGTAACGCACACCGTCGTCGTGCAGGAAGTAGCGGTCGTAGAGGGTCTGCAGCCCCAGGAAGGTGAACTGCTCGTCACGGTCGGCGTGCAGGGCCGAGCCGAGGCGTTCCAGGTCGAACCGGGCGAGCTCCGGATCGAGCTGGCCCAGGGCGATGCCCTTGCGCACGTAGTCGGCCAGGTAGCACCCGTAGCGCTCGGCCATCTCGGACTGGCCCGCGGCGTCGGGAACACCGGCGACATGGGTGAGGGCCTCACGCCGGAGCTTGTCCAGCAGCAGCCGGGCCGCGGCGAAGGAGTAGTCGGGGTCGGCCTCCACAAAACTGCGGGCGGCCATGACCAGGGCGAGCTCGACCTCACCGTCGGAGATGTCCGGGTAGAAGCCGCGACGGGCCTCGGCGAGCACCCGCTCGGCGGAAGCGCCCGGCAACCGTGCGCAGGCCTCGGCCACGACGCTCTCGATCCGGTCGGCTGCCGCAGGGGGCGCGGCAGTCCCGGCTGCATCGGGCACGGCCTGGACATCAAGGGTCATAGAGCGGCTCCAACCTCGTATCGGGTTCCCTGCGGGGACCGACGAGGAGGAAACGCGTCACACACCGACAGGACCTGCTGCGCCCGGGGCGCAGCGGTCACGGGGACCGGTGTCGTCGCGGTGAGCTCGCCCTCGAAGCCCCCGACATCCGCACACGTCGCACGCGTGCACCGGTGGCAGGTCTTCGGACTCACGGGCGGCCTACACGACCGTCGCTTCCCAGGCCCGGACCGGACCCAGTGCCGTTGACGGCCTTCGTTCCCGTTCACCGCTGCGGGGCAGTCCCGGACTCACACCGGGTTCCCTCTTGCCTCACCCACGTGGGGTGAACCATCGGCGGGTCAGATACTACATCTGGGGGAAGGCAGCTCGGAACATCGCAAGATGATCGCGTGCCACCTTTACGGGCCGCACATCTCACACTGCCTCGTCCGGGCAGCACGCAACCCGGCCGGCGGCCCGGGGCTGGGCCGTCCGACCAGACCGCGGGCGCCATCTGCCTGCCTCGCATCCGCTTCCGAGGGGCTCTCGTGCGCCCCCGGCCGTTCGGCAGCGCTCTTGACCGGCACACCGGGGCGCGAGAGGTTCCTTGCGCGACCGGCACGACCGACACGAGAGGTGCACTGTGGCCGGCGACCCGGGCCTGGAGCTCGCACAGGCGGCGTGAGGTGCCTCGGAGCCGTTCAGCATCCTGTTGGGGACGCGGATCGCCGCTTTCGGCGGGGGCGCCTCTGGAGCTGGACGTGCGCGACGAACTCCTCCAGCAGAACGGGTACGTGCACGGCGGCGTGCTCAGTTACGCAGCGGACAACGCACTGACCTTCGCCGCCGGGAGCACGGTCGGTCCGGCCGTGCTGACCTCCGGCTTCAGCATTGAGTATCTGCGTCCGGCCGTTCGGAGGGGACAGGGCCGGACGCGTAGGACGGATCAGATGGAGCGGTCGAGGTCGTCCTCGTCCAGATCCAGGTCGGAACGGATACGGAAACGGATACGCAGGAGTTCCTCGAACAGGTCGCTGCCGTCCTCCGGGTGGTTGCGCGCGCCGCAGGTGGCCCACCACTCGGCGCCCTCGAGGTCGCCATGGGCGTAGAGAACTTCGGCAATGTGCAGGTATGTGGGGAGCCCGTCGGGAGCGTCCTTCTCCAGACGGCCCAGATGGGTGTGGGCACGCCCGATCTCGTCCATCTGCAGGAGCGCGCCGGCGCACAGGGCCCGCGGATCGATCACGGTGTGGCCGCCGTCGTCTATGGCCCGTTGGTAGGACGCGCAGGCGCGTTCGTACTCCTGAGCGATCTCCCACTGCTCACCGGCGCGCACGAAGAGCTCGGCGCGGGTGATCTCACTCGCGGCCTCGGCACGATTGGCCAGATCCTGCAACTGCGCTGCGACCCTGCCGTGCTCACCGGACCTGACAGCGTCGAACTCCAGCCGGTCGAGCTCAGCCGTCGTCACGTGGGTCACCCGCATCGCCCCCATGCCCTCCTCGCACTCCACACACACCGGGGTCAGGGCCTGGCACGCTCCAGCGCCTGCCAGAACCCCTGACGCAGTCCTTCCCGGACTTCGTCGCGCAACAGGTGGTCGACAGGCAGTGCGGACCCCTGGAGCAGACGCGCCTCCAGGTCGGAGGGCATCCGGGGCCTGCGGGCGAGGACGGCCTCGACCCACAGGGCGGGCGCCTCGCGCGCGATCGACTCCGCGAAGCCGCTTCCTTCCTCGTGCGCGACGTGCACCGCTTCCTCAACGGTATGCGCGGCAGCCGTCCCATGTTGGGGATATCCGTGAGCGGACCCGGATTCCTGGTAACCGGACGATCCGAAACCGGTGCCGTGGTCGGGACCAGCAGGTGACCGCACCCCGTTCGCGGGGGTGGGCCCACCGCCGTGGGCGGCCTCAGTTGCCGTACTGGTCCCATAGGTAGGGTTTGTGTCGCCCGCACCCCCGTAACCAGGGTTCTCGCCGGTGCCGAACCGCGGATCCTGCGGTGGAGGGGGTGCGTCTCTGGGGGGCGGCGCGTGTCCCGCCTGTGCGTCTCCGGCGAAGGAGGGCTGCGGGCCGGTCCCGTGCGCGAACGAGGGTTGGGGGCCTGTGCCCTGTTGATAAGGGGGCTGCTGCGGCCCGGTCATCGGATGGCCGTGGGGCGCTCGTCCGGGCGCGCCGTAGATGTCGGGATCGGTGCCCTGCGACGGTTGACCGCCGGTGGAGGCGTACCCGGGCTGGGCACCGGCCGGTGCCTGCCCGGGCGGGGGCTGGTCCTGCCGACTCGGGTGCTGCGGGTACGCGTTCTGCCGTTGGGGGTGTTGGGGCGCATGGTGCTGCTGTGGTGCTTGCAGCTGCTGGGATGACTGCGGCGGCTGCAGCTGTTGCGGCGGCTGCGGTGCCTGGGGGGCCTGCTGTGCCTGCGGTGGTTGGGGCGGTTGGGGGTGGCCTCCGCCGGGATACGAGGCGCCGGGGTAGACGCCGGTCCCGCCGACCGGGATCTGCTGGCCGGAGGGGAAGCCGTTGGCGTCGATCCCGCCCGAGGGCTGCCCCTCCTCCGGACCCGCGAGGTGGTCCCCTCCGCGTTGTTCGGCTATGGAACGGCGCATGGCACGCAACTGGTCCATCGCGCTGCCCTGCTGGTGCGACGGGTTCCCGCCGGTGCCGGCGAACATGGCCTCGAGCCCGCCGGTGGAGGGAGCCGCCACTTCGACGTGCTCGCCACCGGGCCGGGCGGCGACCGGATGCCGTGGAGCCTCGGGCCCCGAACGGGCCCGGCCGTTGGCGAAGGGGGCGGTGGTCTTGGCCGCTTCCTCCTGGGACGCGGCCCCGCCGTCGAGGAGGTTGACGTGCGGCCGCAGGTGTCCCGCACCGATCTCGATGAGATCGTCGCACTCCCGCCGCAGGGCCCGGGAGATGGTCCAGTTCCCCTCGACGGAGATGTGCACGACGGTGACACGCACGCCCAGGTCCTGGACGTCGGCGACCACGGAGGACATGTCCTCGTCCCCGCTGACCAGCACGGCGTCGCACAGGACTCCGGTGCGGGCCAGGGTGGTCAGGTCGCGCTGGACGTAACTCTCCACGCCCTCCCGGCGTCCGGGTCTGATCCTGGCGCCCCGGAACTTGATTCCGGGGATGTCCGCGATGCCGTCCTGCTCCTGGGAGCGCCGCTCGTCGGCCACCGCCTCGTACCAGTAGCAACGCAACAGCGGAAGACCGGTGCGGTCCCGGGCCACCTCGTTGAGGAACTGGACGAGCCCGGCGTAGTCCCAGGACACGGAGTCCCGGTTCCGGGTTCCGTGCACGGCCATCGCGCCGTCCGCGAGAAGGTATCCCGCGTCGACGAACAACGCGCAGCGGTCCACGACACCGCCCCCTTCCCTTTCGTTTGAGGGGTCATCTCCATGACCGGGGCTCAGCCTAACCAACTCTGTTTGCTTTTGCCCGCCACTCACAAATACAGGAAGTTACCTAATGACTACACAGGGCTTCTTTTTCTTCATGTGCCGAGCCGGGCACGCACCGGTCCGGTGCGTGCCCTCGACTGCGGTCTCGGGGGTCAGCGACGCATCGGCGCGTCGAGAGCTACTGCTCCCACCACGATCGCATCCTGATCCGACCGGATTCGGATGTCCGTATCCCGCCCGAGCAAAGGCGCGAATCGAGCCACGTCCGTCCCGAACGTGAAAGGGTCCCCGACCGCACCTCGCGAGGACGAGACGAAGGCGTTGTCCGCCGTCCCGTGGTGGCCGCCCACCGGGGAGACGGGATCGCCGTCCACGGTGACCCGGTCACCGCCCAGATCGGCGTCGCCCTCCCAGGCCACGACGTCCATCTCCCCCTGCACCGAGGGCGGAAGCAGGCCCGAGACGGGAAAATGCGCTTCCGAGCCCCCTTCGAAGACCGTCACCGTGTCGTCCAGGACCATCGTCTGGGTGTACTCCTCCACCGAGGGGTCCTCGAACACCACGACCAGACTCCACCCCGCGTGGACCCCGCTGCCTTCCAGGTACGGCGTATCGGCCACCCACCATTCGCCCGGGCCGTGCTCGGCCACCAGCGGGGTGATGTCGGCGAAGGCATGGTAGGCGCTGTACCCGGGGAGCCGGGCGTCGGAGTGCTCGCTCGCCACCACCTTCTCGTAGGACTCCGCCCCGGGGCCCTTGACCCGCGCGGTGGGCCCGGCCGGGTCCCCGGCTCCGGAGAAGTACAACCCGGCCCAGAGAACGGAGCCGCCCTCGGGCATCTCCCACTGCGCGGAGCTGGAGGCCGAGGTCGTGGGGTCCGCGTCGCGGTCCAGGGGAGCCATGGTCCAGTGGTCGTTGTCGCGGTTCCCGCCGCCGCGTTCGCGTGTCTCGGCACAGGAGCCGGGAGCATCGCCGTCCTCCCCGTCCGGCCCCTCGGCGGGTGGCCCCTCCGGGACGGGGCCGCCGCCGTCCTCGGGGACGGGAGTCTCCCGGGGTTCCCCGGGCTCGGGGCTCTCGGGCGCGGTGCCGTCGCCGGGATCGGGCAGCTCCGGGGGCTCGGGGGACCCGGGCGCGTCGGGCAGGCCGGTCCCTGGCACGTCCTCCGGCCCGGCCCCCTCGTCCGGGGACGTGCTGTCCTCTCCCCCGTTCCCGGGGCCGCTCTCGCCGGGCTCGGCCGGGGCTCGGCTCCGGTCCCCGGTATCGGCCTCCGCACCGGGCACACCGGGGTCGGGGAGCGGGACCTCGGGGTGAGGCGTATCGGGGCCCTCGGGGAACTCGCCCTCCGGCAGGGCCCCGGGGCGGGGCCACCCCTCCAGCGGCCACGGCCACCAGTGTCCGGGATCGCCCGGTTCCACACACGTCATGAGGCTGTTGCCCACGGCCTGGGAACCGACCTGGCCCGCGGCGGCGTACCGCGCGGGCACACCCTCGTCCTCCACACCGCGCTCCCCGTCGACGGTCACGGCCGTCTCACCCGAGCTGACGGTGACCGACCCCGGGGTCCCGGGCTGCGCGTCCGGGGCCACCCGCACGTCCAGGTACTGGGTCGCGTTCTCCCCCGCCCCGAGGCCGGGCAGCACACACGTGCCCTCGCCGCCCTCGGACGAACAGCTCCAGTCACCTGTGCCCGACAGGGTCGGAAGGGCACTGCCCGCGCCGCCGGCCTCGACGAGGTTCACACCGGGAGGGAGAGCGAAGTCGGCGGTCACGTCCTCCTGTGTTCCCTGGCCGATGTTGCGTACGTCCAGGACCATGATCCCTTCGGCCCCCGGGAGCAGGGAGCCCACGGGGTCCACGCCCGCGGCGAAGACCGGGAGCTCGTCGTCGACGGGCAGGTCCTCCTCCGGGACGTCGGCGGGCAGCACCGGTTCCTGCGGGGGACCCGGCTCCTCACCGGGTTCCTCGGGTACCTCCGGATCGTCCGGGGGTTCGGGGGCGTCCGGACGTTCGGACGCCGGGTCCCCGGGTTCCGGGTCCTGTCCCTCGGGGGCCGGAGCACCGGGGCCGGAGGTGTCGGGGTCCTCGCCCGCGTCCCCCGGTGGCGTGTCCGGACCGTCCGGCGTATCGGGGCCATCGGCGCCGCCCGGGGCCGGCGGGTCCCCCTGGGGCGCCGAACCCTGCGGCGCGGATACGGGCGGCGGATCCTGCGGGACGGGCTCCTCGGCACTGACCAGGGCCAGAGCGACCGAAGCAGCCACGGCGGCGGCCGCCGCACCCGCTGCCGAGGCCTGCTGCCGGCCGCGGGACAGGCGGTCCCATCCCAGGCCCGTGGCCGCTCCCGGCCCGGCGGCGAGGTAACCGGCGGCACCGGCCCCGGCGAAGATCGGCAGCACGATCCCGCGCAGCCCGACGTTGACGTCCATGAGCTCGGCGAAGACCTCGCGGCAGTGACCGCAGCCGTCCAGGTGGGTGTCGACCCGACCGGTCTCGCGTTTGGCCAGGCCTCCGCGCACGTAGGCGCCCAGCAGGCCGAGGGTGGGGCGGCACCCCGCAGGAGCGGCCCCGCCGGCCAGGTGCATCTGCAGGTAGGCCTGGCGCAACCCTTCGCGGGCCCGGTAGGCGAGCGCAGCGACACCGTTGGCCTTCATACCGAGCAGGGGGCCGACCTCCGCGGGCTTGGCCCCCTCGATCTCGGTGTGCCACAGCACGGCCTGCCACCGCTCGGGCAGGGACAGGAAAGCGCGGGCGATGAGCGAGCGTTCCAGGCCCTCCAACGCCGGGTCCACGAACGGCTGGCCCGGAGCGATGCTCTCCATGTCCTCGGTCGCCACCTGCCGCTTGTCACCGCGTCCCCGGTCGTGTGCGGCGTTGCGTACGGCGGTGAGCAGGTAGGGGCGGAAGGCATCGGTGGGTCCACCGCCGCGCTGGATCACGCTGAGTACACGTGTGAAGGCCTCGGCGACGGCGTCGTCGACCTCGGCGTCACCGCGCAGGAGCTGGCGGGCGAGCCCGCGCCCCGCAGCCGCGTGCCGTTCGTACAGGACGGCGTAGGCGCCGGTGTCGCCGTCGCGCACCCGAGCGATCAGCTCGGTGTCACCGACCAGGATCTCTGTGTCGTTGCCTCGGGCGTCGGTCACCCAACGTCCTTTCTTCGGGGGGAGTCTTCACAGACCGGGAGAGGGAGGTCCGGCACCAGGTGAGGGGCCGGTTCTCGATCTTCTCTGACTTTCTCGAGAAAATATCCCGTATCTGCGTCATAGCCGCCACCGATCTCCGTGAGACGGGTGCAGGAGGACCTCGGCGGAGCCGTCGAGGTGAGCGACCGACCTGGGGGGACTGCCGTGGGTGAGACAGACGTGGACACCGGTGCCCGTGCCCTTGACCTGCGTGCTCCGTGGGGACGCCGCAGCCGGGCGAAGGGCTGGGCCGCGCCGGAGGACTGGTGGACCCCGGCCGTGGACGCGGTGTGCGCGGCCCACATCGACGGCCGCGATCTGACCGGCCCTTGCACCCGTCTCGGATCGGCTCGCGCCCGTAACAGCATCGGGGTCGGGCAGAGCCTGACCGACCTGGCGGCCTTCACCGACGTCGCCGGGTGGGACGAGCCGCCCCTGGAGCTGCTCCGTGCCCTGGCAGAGGGGTGGGCGGACGCGGATCGCGGTACCGACACCTGTCAGGACCCGCTCACCGGGCTGGCCAGCGACGCCTACCTGCGCACCCGCTTGGCCGAGCTCTACCGCTGCCCGGAGGAGGCCGAACCTGCCGCCACCCACCACCGGTTGCTCGTGGTCTCGCTCGATGCCGGGCTCGACCCATGGCGGCGCACCGCTCGCCTGATCGTGCTCGGGCACGAGCTCGGCCGGTTCTTCACCCGCGGTGAGTCGGTGTGTGTGCTCTCCCGAGGACGTGTGGCCGTCCTGGTGCCCGCTCACCCGGATCCGGCCGGGCAGGTCCAGGCCCTGCGTTCGGGACCGGGCAGCGACACGGGTGCCTCGGTGTGCGAAGTGGCGCTGCCTCCGACCCACCGGGAAGCCGTGACACTGCTCGACATCCTGGCAGGTGGATGACCCACTGACGCCGTCCGGCGCTGCGCGGCCCGCATCGAGGGGAGACGAGGCCCTGCGTCGGACGGTCCAGCCGGCCGCTGCTCCCGAGAGGGGAGAGGGGCGGTGGCCGGCCCCACCGGAGCGCGGTTCCGGGCCCTCTGGCCCCTGTCGGGGGCGGCCCGTGAACCCTCCGGAGAGGGGCGCCCCGGGGCGCCCGGGGACGCGTCCGGCAAAGGGGAGGCCGGCGCGTCCCCTCCGTACGTACGGTGGGCGGGTCCGGCGCGTTTTCCCCGCGCCGGGGAGCACATCCCCGACCGGCTCCGCGAAAAGCTCGCGCAGGCACGGGGCGGGGAGCCTCGGCGGGGCTGATCGAGCCGCCGGGCCCCCGCCGCCGTGTTCAACGCAGAGCGTGGATCAACTCCGCGAGCGCGGGGCCGGCGTCCTCCTGGCTCGCCTCCCGCACCGTCCATCCGCGCATCCCCGCGAGTTTGGCCACGTGCGCGAAGGCCGGGTCCACACACAGGTAGCCGCAGGGTGCGTCGGGCCAGTCGGCGACGGCGGGCAGGGACTCGGTGAGGTAACCCTCCGGGACCTCGGGCATGTCGGGCACGGTGCCCTCGGGGCTCTGCCGTGCGGCAATGTCGGTGCGGGTGGGGCTCCCGGGCTGGGGCAGCCACGCGTCGACGAACACGTACGCGTGGACGGGCCGGTGGGCGGCACGCTGGGCCGCCCCGACGGCGCCGAGCAGGGGTCCGGCACCGCCCTCGGCCACGAGGGCGAGCGGGGCGCGGGGATCCTCCGCGGGCAGGCGCCGACCGGTCTCCAGGCTCGCGCGGGCGACGTAACGCGCGGCGTAGGGGGCGCGGTCGTCGTCGGGGATCTCCGGCAGGACCGGGTGCAGGCCGTGCTCGTCCAGGTGGGGCGCGAGCGTGTGCACGCGCCCGGGGGCACTCAGGGGCGGGGGGAGCAGTACTGCGATCAAGCCGTACCGCCTGCCCGGGTCTCCTCCCGCACCCAGTCGAGGTAGGCGGGGTTCCCGCCGACCACGGGGACCGCGACGATCTCGGGGACGTCGTAGGGGTGCACGTCGAGGATGCGGCTGGTGAGGGCATCCAAGCGGTCGGACGTGGTCTTGATCACGACGATCCACTCGGGGTCGTTCTGCACCTGGCCCTCCCAGCGGTAGAAGCTGGTGATGGGTCCGCTGACCTGGGCGCACGCGGCGACCTGGTGTTCGACCACTGACCGGGCGACGTTCCGGGCACCCTCCTCGGTGTCGACGGTGGTCTCGACCCGCACGGCGTCGTCGGAAATCACGGTGCCTCCGGACTTCACGGTGTCGTCGGACTTCGTCATGGTCACCCTTCCGGCCTGGGTTCCCGGCATCGTGCCGGGACCTCGGTGTTCTAGGCTCACTGAGCATGAGCGAACGTGATGAACTCCTGCGTCAGATCAACGATAAGGCGGTCGTGCGCGGGAAGGTGACCCTGTCCTCGGGGCAGGAGGCCGACTACTACGTGGATCTGCGCCGGGTGACCCTGGACGGCGAGTCGGCACCGCTGGTGGGATCGGTGATGTTGGACAACGTCGCCGACCTGGACTTCGACGCGGTCGGCGGCCTGACGCTGGGCGCGGACCCGGTGGCTTCGGCGATGATGCACGCGGCACACGGGCGGGGCCGGAAGCTGGACGCCTTCGTGGTGCGCAAGTCCGGCAAGGCGCACGGGCTGCAGCGGCGGATCGAGGGACCGGACGTGCGGGGCCGCCGGGTCCTGGCACTGGAGGACACTTCGACGACGGGCGGTTCGGTGATGACCGCCGTGGAGGCGCTGCGCGAGGAGGGCGCCGAGGTCGTCGCGGTGGCGTTGATCCTGGACCGGGGAGCCCGGGAGGCGGTCACCGCGCAGGGGGTGGAGTACCGGTCGGTCTTCGGCGTCGCCGACCTGGACGTCTGAGGGTCTTCGCGGGCCCGGTTCACACGGGAGAGGGCCGATCGCGGTTCGGGATCAGCCGTCGATGCTGAAGCTGAACTCCGGGTCGCGGTCGGAGAGGTCGCGCTCCTCGCCGTGGACGAAGACCTCCACGGCGGTCGGGTCCTCGATGGTGACCTCGAGGCCGCCCTCTGCGCTGGTGTAGTTCACCGACTGGCCCTGTCTGAGCTCGTAGTCGAGGAGCACGTCGCCGCCGGGCTCCCGGACATGGACGTTGCTGGACTCCCCGACGACCTGGATGTACAGGGCTCCCAGGTTCTCGGGACGTTCTTCTTCGACGGATGCCTCGGAGGCGTTCGCGTTCACGCTGGTGTCTGTCGACGGCAGCGAGCGGTAGAAGAAAAACACGCCCAAGCCGACCATGCCCACCAAGAGCACGACGGCCAGAACGATGGCCATCACCTGACCAACGCCACGAGGATCGTTCCTATGCCTTCCCACGGCGTCGAATGTAGCGTGTATCACGGCAAAAAGCGACAGCAGTCGTCCAGTAGCCGCACCGATCACACAATTCGGTCACATCTTCACAGATCATCCCGTCGACTACGCTCCCTGGGAGAAGCGCAAGGAACGGGCATCCCGCGCTCCACGTGAAACCGACAACGCCGGGCACTTTGGTCTAGACCTTTTCAACGGCTCCACGGATTCGCGATACTTGGACGACACCGCCGAACCCAGGGAGGCAAGCCATGCCCATCGCCAGCCCCGACGTCTACGCCGAGATGCTTCAGCGCGCCAAGACCGAGGGTTTCGCCTACCCGGCGATCAACGTGACCTCCAGCCAGACGCTGCACGCCGCCCTGCGCGGCTTCGCGGAGGCCGAGAGCGACGGCATCATCCAGATCTCCACCGGTGGCGCGGAGTTCCTGTCCGGCGCCTCCGTCAAGGACATGGTGACCGGTTCGGTCGCCTTCGCCGAGTTCGCACGCGTGGTCGCCGAGAAGTACTCGGTCAACATCGCCCTGCACACCGACCACTGCCCCGAGAACAAGCTCGACAGCTTCGTGCGCCCGCTGCTCGAGATCTCCAAGGAGCGCGCTTCCAAGGGCCAGGAGCCGCTGTTCCAGTCGCACATGTGGGACGGCTCGGCCGTGGAGCTCGAGGACAACCTGCGCATCGCCGAGGAGCTGCTGCTCTCGTCCAAGGCCGCCAACACGATCCTGGAGATCGAGGTGGGCGTCGTCGGCGGCGAGGAGGACGGCATCGTCGGCGAGATCAACGAGAAGCTCTACACCACCCCGCAGGACGCGCTGCGCACCGCCGAGGTCCTCGGCCTGGGCGAGAAGGGCTACTACATGACCGCCCTGACCTTCGGCAACGTGCACGGCTCCTACAAGCCCGGCTTCGTGAAGCTGCGCCCCGAGGTACTCAAGAACGCCCAGACCGCCGTCTCCGAGAAGCACGGCAAGGACAAGCCGTTCGACTTCGTCTTCCACGGGGGCTCCGGCTCCACCCTGGAGGAGATCCACGAGGCCATCGACTACGGCGTCGTGAAGATGAACGTCGACACCGACACCCAGTACGCCTACACGCGTCCGGTCGTCGACCACATCATGAAGAACTACGACGGTGTGCTGAAGATCGACGGAGAGATCGGTAGCAAGAAGGCCTACGACCCGCGCGCCTACGGCAAGGTCGCCGAGGCCGGCATGGCCGCCCGTGTCGTCGAGGCCGCCAAGAGCCTGAAGTCCGCGGGCAACAAGATGCGGTGACGCCTCTCCCCGAGGGGACGCCCGGGCCCCCGCCCGGCGGCCGCCACCCGGCCGCCGGGCGATCGCAGGTCCTGCCCTGCTCGGTGGCAGGATGGGGGCATGAACCTGCACCAGAACCTGCTGAACGACCCGCCCGAGACACGCCTGCCCGACAACCAGGAAGCGCGCGAGGCCCTCGAGTCCGCCGACGACCCCAAGCCGGTCGCCGGCCGTTTCCCCGCTTTCTCCGCTGCCTGGGCCCTCCTGGCCGAGCGCGCCCTGGCCGACGGGGAGCCGGTGACCGCCTACGCCTACGCGCGCACCGGTTACCACCGCGGCCTGGACCAGCTCCGCCGCTCCGGGTGGAAGGGCCACGGGCCGATCCCGTGGGACCACGAGCCCAACCGCGGTTTCCTGCGCGCCCTGAACGCCCTCGCCCGGGCCTCCGAGCAGATCGGTGACGCCGAGGAGGCCGACCGCTGCTCGACGCTCCTGCGTGAGTCCAGCACCGAGGCCGACAAGGCTCTCAACAGCTGAGACGGCGTCAGCGTGAGCGTGCCGTGCCCCACATTTCCCGCTGCCCGCAGTGGACAGATCTCCTCTTAACCGGGAACCGCAGGTCGTGTACGCTCAATACGCAACGGCCCCTGTCGCTGCCTTGCGCCAGGGGTTCATCCATGTTCGGGGCCTGTTGCACCCCGGCTCCGGTGTCGAACTAAGAGGTAGAACCAATGCCGGCGATCACGCTCGTGGGTGCCCAGTGGGGCGACGAGGGCAAGGGCAAGGCGACCGACCTGGTGGGCGAGCAGGTCGACTACGTGGTCCGCTACCAGGGTGGCAACAACGCCGGCCACACGGTGGTCATCGGTGACCAGAAGTACGCCCTGCACCTGCTGCCGTCGGGCATCCTGTCCCCGAACGTCGTACCGGTCATCGCCAACGGCGTCGTCATCGACCCGGGTGTGCTGCTGGAGGAGCTCAACGGCCTCAAGGAGCGCGGGGTCGACACCTCTCACCTGCTCATCTCCGCGAACGCGCACCTGATCATGCCCTACCACCGGGCCCTGGACAAGGTCAGCGAACGCTTCCTCGGCAAGGGCCGCATCGGCACCACCGGCCGCGGTATCGGCCCCACCTACGCCGACAAGATCTCGCGCCAGGGCGTGCGTGTGCAGGACATGTTCGACCCGAAGATCCTGCGCAAGAAGATCGAACTGGCCCTCAACGACAAGAACCAGCTGCTCACCAAGGTCTACAACCGCCGCGGCCTGGACGCCGAGGCCATCATCGAGGAGTACCTGGGCTACGCCGAGGAACTGCGCTCCCACGTGGCCGACACCTCGCTGGTCCTCAACAGGGCGCTGGACGAGGGCAAGACGGTCTACCTGGAAGGTTCGCAGGGCACGCTGCTCGACATCGATCACGGCACCTACCCGTTCGTGACCTCTTCCTCGCCGACCTCGGGCGGCGCCACCTCCGGTTCGGGCATCGGCCCCACCCGCATCACCAAGGTCGTGGGCATCATCAAGGCCTACACGACGCGTGTCGGCTCCGGCCCCTTCCCCACGGAGCTGCTGAACGAGGAGGGCGAATGGCTGCGCACCCAGGGCGGTGAGTACGGCGTCACCACGGGCCGCGACCGCCGCTGCGGCTGGTTCGACGCCCCGATCGCCCGCTACGCCACCCGCGTCAACGGTGTCACCGACTTCTTCCTCACCAAGCTGGACGTGCTCACCGGCCTGGACCGCATCCCGGTGTGCGTGGGCTACGACGTCGACGGGGTCCACCACGACGAGATCCCCATGACGCAGACCGAGTTCCACCACGCGACCCCCGTGTACGAGTACCTCGACGGGTGGACCGAGGACATCACGGGGGCCCGTGAATTCGCCGAACTCCCCAAGAACGCGCAGGGGTACGTGCGTACTCTGGAGGAGATGGCGGGGGCGCCGATCTCCGCCATCGGCGTCGGGCCGGGCCGGGACGAGACGCTCCAGCTGCGTCCGCTCGTCTGACCCCGACCGCCACCGCACGCACCAGTCCTTCCATCACGAAGAGGCCCCCTCCAGTGAAAGCCCTCGTTCTCGGCGGCGGAGGCCGCGAGCACGCACTCGTCCGAGCCCTGTCCCTGGACCCGGGCATCACCGACCTGCACTGTGCCCCCGGCAACCCGGGTATCTCCGAACTGGCCGAGAACCACGTGATCAACGTGACCGACGGCCTGGCAGTGACGGAGCTGGCCGCACGTATCCGCGCCGAGCTCGTCGTCATCGGACCCGAGGCACCTCTGGTGGCCGGGGTGCCCGACGCCCTGCGCGAACGCGGTATCCCCGTGTTCGGCCCCGACCAGGACGCCGCACGGCTGGAGGGGTCCAAGGCCTTCGCCAAGGAGGTCATGGAGGCCGCCGGTGTGCCCACCGCGAAGGCCCGGGCGTGCCGCACCGCGAGCCAGGTCGCCGAGGCCCTCGACACCTTCGGCCCGCCCTACGTGGTCAAGAACGACGGCCTGGCCGCCGGCAAGGGTGTCGTGGTCACCGAGGACCGTGCACTCGCCGAGCGCCACGCGCGCGAATGCGGACGTGTGGTCGTCGAGGAGTTCCTCGACGGCCCCGAGGTGTCGTTGTTCGTGCTCAGCGACGGCAAGCACGCGCTCCCGCTGCTGCCGGCCCAGGACTTCAAGCGCGCCCACGACGGCGACCTGGGCCCCAACACCGGCGGGATGGGTGCCTACTCCCCCGTTCCGTGGGCCCCGGCCGGCCTGACCGACGAGGTCATGGGGTCGGTCGTGCGTCCCACGCTCGTGGAGATGAACCGGCGCGGAGCCCGCTACCAGGGGCTGCTGTACGTCGGCCTGTCCCTGACCTCGCAGGGCCCCCGGGTGATCGAGTTCAACGCGCGCTTCGGTGACCCGGAGACCCAGGTGATCCTGGACCGCCTGTCCACACCGGTCGGCGCGGTCCTGCAGGCCACCGACACGGGCGGGCTGGGCGCGATCGGTTCACTGAACTGGAAGACGGGTGCGGCCGTGACCGTGGTGGTCGCCGCCGAGAACTACCCCGGCGACCCGGTCAAGGGCGACCTCGTGCACGGGCTGGACGCCGCCAACGCCCTGGAGGGTGCCTACGTTCTGCACGCCGGCACGGCGTGGGCGCCCGACGGCGGGGTCAAGGCCAACGGCGGTCGGGTGCTGAACGCGGTGGGCACCGGCGCGGACCTGCGTCAGGCCCGCGACCGTGCCTACGCGGCGGTCTCGCGCATCGAGCTGCGCGGTTCCTTCCACCGCACCGACATCGCCGAGCACGCCGTCACACAGTTGCAGGCCTGAAAGGCACCATGAGCGGTTTTGTCACCCGCCCGGAGCCCGCCCGGGTCGAGGGCCTCACACATCTGCACACCGGCAAGGTGCGCGACCTCTACTCCACGGCCGACGGACACCTGGTCATGGTGGCCAGTGACCGCATCTCGGCCTACGACTGGGTCCTGCCCACCGAGATCCCCGGAAAGGGCCGGATCCTCACACAGCTGTCGCTGTGGTGGTTCGAGCGTTTGGGCGATCTGGTACCCGACCACGTGGTCTCGGACGTCCCGCCGGAGGGTGCACCCGCCGACTGGGCCGGCCGCACCCTGGTGTGCAAACCCTTGGACATGGTGCCGGTCGAGTGTGTCGCCCGAGGCCATCTGGCGGGCTCGGGGTTGGCCGAGTACCGCGCCGAGGGCACGGTGTGCGGTGTCGAGCTCCCCGACGGGCTGACCGACGGGTCGCTCCTGCCGGAGCCGGTCTTCACCCCGGCGGTCAAGGCCGAGGTGGGCGAACACGACGAGAACGTCCCCTACGCCGCGGTTGCGGACCGGCACGGGCACGCCCTCGCCGCCGAACTGCGCGGGACGACCCTGCGCCTGTACGAGCGGGGACGCGAGATCGCGGCCGAGCGCGGGGTGATCCTGGCCGACACCAAGTTCGAGTTCGGCCGGGACCGGGACGGCACGCTCGTGCTGGGTGACGAGGTGTTGACCCCGGATTCCTCCCGGTACTGGCCGGCCGACGAGTGGGTACCGGGCAAGCCGCAGCCTTCCTTCGACAAGCAGGTCCTGCGCGACTGGCTCACCTCGCGGGCCTCCGGGTGGGACCGTGCTTCGGAGGACCCGCCGCCCGCGCTGCCCGAGAACGTGGTGGAGCACACTCTGAGCCGTTACACCGAGATCCACCTGCGGTTGACCGGCTCGGAGCCCTCTCTCTGACCTTCCACGGCACAGTGATTCAGCACACGGGAGCGCCGTTTCACTTTCGATACCACGTATGGTGGTGTACGTCGTGCGCGCCGCCGCTTGGCGGACACCCACGCGTCCGGCATCCCTGGTCTTTCCCGTCGGACGGACACCACTTTGACCGTTTGCCGGGACTCTATCCGTGATCTGCGGGTATACCACGTCCTGGGTCTGTCATGCGCGAGCCGTGGCCACGGGGTCGTCGCGGGCCATCGACCCAACGGCCACGCAGGTCAAGCGCAAGATGGTCGCAACGTTCCAGGGGAAACCCGCGTCTCAACGCACATAGGCAAAACCCGACGAGGGTGGACCCTTCACACATCTGCCTGACGAAGGAGCACATGAGCATGGGCCAGGAGGTTCGTTACCGCGTCCGCGGCGGGCGCCCCCTCAGTGGAACAGCGTTCATCCAAGGCGCGAAGAATGCCGTCCTGCCGATGATCGGGGCCGCGCTCCTCGCGGCCAAGGGCCGCACAGTGCTGCGGAACGTCCCTGTCATCGAGGACGTCTACCGCGCACTGGAGCTCGCTGAGCACGTGGGCGCCAAGGTCGCCTTCCACGAGGAAGAGCGCACCGTCGTCATCGACGCGTCCCAGTTGAACGACCCCGAGCGTGCCGTCCTTCCGGCGGACATCGCGGCCAAGTTCCGCGGCTCCGTCCTCTTCGTTCCCGCGCTGATGCACCGCACCGGCTCCGCCCGTATCGAGGGTGTGGGCGGCTGCAACCTCGGCAGCCGCAACCTGGACTTCCACTACCGCGGTTTCGCCCGCCTGGGCGCCGAGGTGACCGAGGACGCCGAACGCAACCACATCAACGTCGAGGCCTCCAACCTGCGCGGTGGCCGTCTCTACCTGGACACCCCGTCGCACACGGGCACCGAGAACCTGCTCATGGCGGCCGTGCTCGCGCCCGGCACCACGGTCATCGAGCACGCGGCCCTGGAGCCCGAGGTCCTCGACGTCATCGACTTCCTGAGCGCCATGGGCGCCAAGATCAGCGGCGGCGGGACCGGCCTCATCACCGTCGAGGGTGTCGAGGAGCTCACCGCCGTCGAGCACACGATCATGTCCGACCGTATCGACGCCGGTGTGTTCGCCATGACCGTGGCCGCCACCGGTGGCGAGGTCAGCCTGGTCGGCGCGCACCTGGACCACCTGGGTGTGGCCCGTTGGAAACTCGAGCAGATGGGCGTGGGTTTCTCCCAGGAGGGAGCCGTTCTGCACGTCCAGCGCGACCCGTCCGTGCGGCTGCGCCCGATCAACGCGGTCACGTCGCCGTTCCCGGGCTTTGCCACGGACCTGCAGTCGCCGCTGATGGCTCTGGCCACGATGGCCGAGGGCGAGAGCTACATCCACGAGGCCATCTACGACGGCCGCTTCGCCCTGGCGGACGAGCTCAACAAGATGGGCGCCAAGATCGAGGTCGAGGGTACGCGCGCCATCGTGCACGGCCCGACCGAGCTCCGCGGGGCCGAGGTCATCGCACACGACCTCCGCACCGGTGCGGCGCTGGTCCTGGCCGGACTGGTCGCCGAGGGTGAGACGATCGTAGCGCCCGGGTATCTGGTGGACCGCGGCCATGCCCAGTTCGCGACACGCCTCGCCGCTCTGGGAGCGGACGTGGAGCGCGTGAACTTCTCCTAGGCCGAAAACGCAGTTCAAGCCGGGGTGGGGGGCCTCTCCCGCCCGGGCTTTCGGCGTTGATATGGAAAACGATCTTCCTTGGCCCCGCACAATGGGTACGATCGCGGCAATCATGTCGTGACAGAGACCAGGTCGGGAAACCAGTGGGCGCACATAGTGAAGAGCGTGGAATGGTAGCGGGGAGCAGCCCGAGGTGAGTGCCCAGCGTACTGGCGATTTGACGATCGGCGTCATCGGACCCCATGAGGTGGTCGAGCGCGTCATGCTCATGGGTCCGGGGTCCACGGGGCCCCTCAACGCCAGACTCATCGCCGCCGCGTACCGAGAGGAACAAGAGGCGACGGACAAGGTCGTCAGGCTGGGTTCGGCGATCGACGCATACCTGTTCGCCAGCCCTGTCCCCTACGAGTTCGCACGAAAGGCCGGCGTGCTGACGATGCCCGCCACCTTCGTGCCGCTCGGAGGGGCGAGTCTGCACGAAGCACTGCTCCGAGCGACCCTGGACGATCGCTTCGATCCGACCAGAGCCAGCTTGGACATGCTCGGTCGCGCGGATGTGGTCGAAGCCTATTCCGAGGTCGACCTACCGGTCGACGGTATCCATGTCCACGAGGAGCTCACCAACACCGCCCAGCTCACCTCCTTCCACGAGGGTCTGTGGCGCCGCAAGGCCACCAGGATGGCGATCACGTGCGTACGCGGGGTCGCCGAACGCCTGGAGGCCATCGGGGTTCCGGTGATCCGGTTGCGTCCGACCAACGCCGGTGTGCGCAGCGCTCTGCAGACCGCCGGGTTGCTGGGGGCCCACCACCGCTTGGAGGAGGCACAGCTCGGGGTGGTCGTCGTGGACGTGCCCACTCTGCGGGACTCCTCACGGCGCTCGACCCCGCGTTACTGGCGGGAGGAACTGCGCCTGTCCCTGCACCGCCTGCTGCTGCAGGAGGCGCACAGGATCAACGCGACCGCCCACCGGCTGGACGACCACTCGTTCATGATCACGGCGACCCGCGGGTCGTTGGTCACGGCGACGGAGGGGTTCCGCCAGCCGCCGTTCGTGGAACGCATCAAGGCCGAACTGGGCATCGCCATCGAGGTCGGTATCGGGATGGGCCGCACCACCCAGGACGCCGAGACACACGCACGGGCCGCCCTGAACCGCGCTCAGGCGTCGCGTCAGAGCTTCGCAGTGGACCGTGAGGGGCGTTCCCTGGTCCCGGCCCAGCGCGCGCCCGCACGGCAGCCCTCGGAGCCGCTGCGCACCAAGGGACGCGAGACGCTGATGCGTCTGTCGGAGAAGATCGCCGAAGAGGACGGGCCGCTCGTCGTGGACGCGGAGAACGCCGGGCGCATGCTCGGGGTCACCTCCCGGACCGCACGGCGCCTGCTGCGCACCCTGGTGGAGGAGGGCCTGGCCTGGCCCCTGCCGCCCAACCGCACTCTGCAGCCCGGCCGTCCGCGCCAGCTCTACCGGCTGATCATCGAGAAGCTCGACAAGGACGCGGCCGGCAAGTAGGCAGCAACGCTCCGTTCGCACAAGAGGGGGTGTCTCCCGCGGGAGACACCCCCTCTGTGTGTCCGGCTTCCGGTACCTGTTCTGCGCAGGCCCGCGCTCGGCCGTAGCAGGGGCGGCCGACCGAGATACCCATCGGGACCAAGTCCCTTAATTGCGATTGAATTTCTCTCGGCGAAAACAGTTGCACTCACAAGTGAGGCGTAATAAATAGATATAAAGGACATCAGCCACAAACACCAACATCCCGCAACAGACTGAAGGGAGATCGGAACCGAGCGTAACCCCAGCGGTCACAGTGCACTCGCAGACGGTGATCCCCTGCCCCCGGCACGGAGAACCAATCTTCCCGCCCGAGGGGATGACAACGGGTACTCGACATGAATTTCCTGGAACAGGATCGTTCCACAAGAAAATGGGAAAGACGGGCCACAAGCCCCGGCCCCTCGGCAGTGAGAGCCGAAACGTATTGCTGAGACCGGCACTCCGTGAAACACCTCCGTCGAGGCCCGCCCCACGTTCTACCCACCATGTCCCAACCCTGCAGTGACCGCGCCGGCACAGCTCGGCCCGCGCGGGAGGAACGGGCCCGAGAGAACTCGGGCTCCCCCGGAAGGCCATCCCCTGACAGACGAGGCGCGCAGCAAAGCGATGAACTACAGATTCGAGATCCTCGGGCCCGCCACCGTCGTCTCGGACGGCGAGGACGTCGTCCTGCCCTCGACGAAACCGAGCGCCATACTCGCGAGCCTTCTCCTCAAGTGCAACTCCTTCGTCTCTCTCGAGTACCTGAAGTACGCACTTTGGGGTGAGGATGCACCGGCCAACGCCGATGTCACCCTGCCGACATACATACTCCGGCTCCGACGACTTCTCCGGAAGTACGACCGCGACGCCGACCCGATCACCACCATGCCCCGCGGGTATTCCATAAACATTCCCGCCAACAGCGACTCCCTCGACCTCCTCGTCTTCCGCCGGCTGGTGGAGAAGGGCTCCGCCTACCGGTCCTCGGGGGAGGTGGAGAACGAACGCTCGGCACTCGTCCGGGCCGAGAAACTGTGGAAGGGACCGGCGCTGTCCAACATCCCCTCGGAGACCCTGCACCGCGAGGAGACCCCCTCGCTGAACGACCAATGGTTCGACGTGCTCGAGCGCCGGTTCACCATCGACCTGACCCTGGGGGACTTCGAGGGCCTGGCACCCCAGGTCCGCCAAGCCATCACCCACCGTCCTGAGCGGGAACGCTACTGGGAACAGCTCATCGAAGCGCTCTACCGCTCCGGACGCACGACGGAGGCCCTGAACGAGTACCGCAAGGTCCACGAGTACCTCACCACCGAGTTGGGCATCGAACCCCGCCAGAGCCTGCAGGAACTCCACCTCCAAGTGCTGCGTCAGGCCGATGTCATGCCCCCGTCGGGCGGCGCCGGCGAGGCCGTGACCCTGATCCCACGAAGTCGGCGCTGGACCGGCACCGAGGCCCCCGCCCCTCCACCCGACAAGGATCCGGTCCCGAGGCGCTCCGGCCCCAACCACCTCCCCCTGTCCCCCGATTTCTTCGGACGCTGCGAGACGGTCGAGTCACTGGTCGAGGAGGTGATCGACACCGACACACCGGTCGTGGTCGTGACCGGACCTCCCTCCGTCGGCAAGACGGAGACGGCCTTGCGTACAGCGAAACGTTGCGAGGACAGATTCAGCGGAGGTGTCTACCTTGCGCGTTTCGACCGGCCCGACGGCACCCGCCGGGACCGGCCCTCGGTCCTGTGCGACCTGCTACGGCAGGCAGGGGTGGAGCTGGGTCCGGAGGCCGGCCGGGCCACACACGAGGCTCGACTGCTCAGCGCTTGGCAGTCGGTGGTGGCCGACCGCCCCTGCCTCCTCGTCGTCGACGGTGTCCGTCACTCCGCCGAGTCGGTTCCCCTGCTCCCTCCGTCCTCGGAATCCCGAGCACTCGTCACCAGCCGTAACGCGCTCCCCCGTCTGATCGCCTTCCACGGGGCCCGGCCCCACAGCCTCGCCCCGTTGAGCCGTAACCACGCGGTCCGACTCCTGAGCCACATCATCGGGGAGGAGGCCGAGGTCCGGGGCCCCGCAGTTCTGCAACGCATCGCCGACGCGTGCGGCGGCCTTCCCGGAGCGGTCCGGTTGGCGGGGGCCAAATTCGTCTCCACTCCGCATCTCGCACTGGAGGAGTTCGCCACGTTGCTGGAGGACTCGCCCTTCGAGCAGCTCTCGGCCGCTTCGGAATCGGAGTTCTCACTACGGGAGGAGTTCCTGCACTGCTTCGACGAAGTGAGCAGGCCGGCCCAACGCCTCTTCCTCGGCCTGGCCGCCGGCGAGCACCAGGGGGTGGCCGCACGGGAGCTCTACGCGGACTTCCCCGGAACAGCCACCGAATTCGACCAAGCTCTGGGAGAGCTGTACGACGCCTCCCTGATCCACCATTGTGGTACCGACCGCCTCGGCGTCTACCGACTGCTCCGAGAAGTCGTGACCACGTCCCGTGCCCCGCTCGCGGCGGCCGAAGAAACCGGAGGATGACCACAGTGCAGGACGACCGCAGCGATGACTTGCAGCGTGTCTCGGACGCCGACCGCGATGCCGCCACAACCATGTTGCGGACCGCTTTCGAGGAGGGGCGGCTGGCGCAGGACGAGCACGCCGAGCGGGTCGACGCCGCTCTCGGAGCACGGACCCGTGGTGAGCTCGAGACCCTCGTGACCGACCTCGCGGCGACCGGTGAGAGTCACCCGGAGCGGCCCCACCGGTCGCAGAAGGGTTCCGAGGAGGTGGAGAGCACCGATGAGGTGGAGGACACCGGGGAGGACGACGAGGGCTCACGGCTGAGCCCCCTCGCCGTCTGGGGGATCTTCAGCGCGGTCATGTTCTTCATCTGGGCGGTCCCGGCTCTGGTCATGGGCTACCCGGTGGGTGTGCTCGGGTGGGCGCTCTTCTGCGGTTTCTGGGGCATCCCACCGCTGATCGTGACACTCGTGCGCCGACGCCGGTCCTGAGCCGGACGCCCGTCTAGGGGAAGGGGTGGGGGACCGGGTTCGGTACCCCTGCCCCCGCTCCAGCGGTCCGCTCCACCAATTCACGGAAGCGCGGCAGGGTGAACACACGCTGTTTGTGCCAACCGAAGTCGATGGGTGTCAGACCCGGCACGATCACGGCCACGTTGGACAACCCGGCGGCAGCCTGCTCGGGTGAGGTCTGGTCGACCCCGAGGACGTCGAAGCCGCGTTCGGTCAGGACCGAGACGCACGAACGCAGATCCTCCGACAGGTCCTCGCTGCGGGGGCGCCTGGACTCCCAGTCCCGGTACAGGTCCTCGAACCGGCGCTCCCGGCGCTCCCCCAACAGGAAGTCCGCTTCCGGGGCCATCCTGGGCAGGGCGAACAGCAACGGGTGGTCCTTCAGCTCACGCACCAGGCCGTGGTCGTCCACCATGGCCTCGATCTCCGTGCGGCGTCGCTCGGTGCGCAGAGGAAGCGACGGGATGTAGGTGGCGATCTCCTCCACGGCCGAGCGCACGGCTGAACCCGGGTCGAGGCCCGAGCCCGCGGCGAAACACAAGCTGCCCATCCCGCCGTCCCGACGCACCCCTACCGCGTTGACCACGGGGAAGGGCAGATCGATCCGGTTGTCGAAGAGGCGCACGTCGTATCCGTGCAGACGGATGCGGTCGATCATGTGGCGGGTCTCGGGATCGGCCAGCGAGGTAATGTCGATCTCCGGCAACGCAAGCCCGGCGTACCAGGCGAGGACGAAGGCGTCGCGCTCCACCAGTTCCAGGAGACCGTGCAGGAGCGCTTCCTCCGGAGTACTGCCGACCGCACACCCGTTGGAGCACTCGTCCACGAAGGCTCCGGGTTCACCGTCCCGTACGTAGTAGACGAGCTGTTCGGGCACCAGGACCGGCTCGTCGTCGCGCAGCGAGCGCCCCCACACCCACCGTGTCCGCAGATCCGGGGTGTACGGGTTCAGACGGGTCCCGTCCTCGCCGTGGAACGCGTCGTCGTAGAGTCCGCACTCCGAGGGGTCCAGCACCCGTAGACCGCGGTCGAGGAGTTCGTTGCGGCTGCCCGTCACCAGGGTGTCGTGGCGCCTCTGCTGTGTACCCGCATGGCGTTCGAGCCCCTCGAAGACACCGAAGAGCCGGCTCGTGGCGTAGGAATCGGTTTGACCGGACCATCCCACGTCCAGCAACAGGCCGGCGGCCGTGATCCGCATGTTCCCCGTCGCCGGAGCCATGGTCGGGGACGTCAGGTCCACGTGGACGGTCTCTCCGAGCACACCGCAGACAGGGTTGACGAAGACACTCGTGTCGACGTCGAACCCGTCGGAGCCGCGGAGCCGGTAGGTGTCCTGGTCGGGTTTGGTCCTCGTGCGCAGCTCGGGCAGAGCGGTCTCCGGGCTCGTCGGCACCGGCCGGGCACAGTGGGGACAACCGGAGTCGGCCAGCAGCGGAAAGGTCCGCACCGTGAGCGAGGACAGGGCCAGCTCGACCACACCGGCGGTCCGGTCGGACCACCCGTGGTCACGACCGTTCAGGACGGCATCGGTGTACAGCTGATGGACGCTCTCGACAGTGAAGTCGGTGATCCAGGGATCAGCGGCCCTGCGTTCGAAGGCCGTGTCGGCCTCCAGGGCCCTGCGCTCGGCCTCGGGCCGCAGCCGCTGCCAACGGCCCACCAGACACCGCGTGCACGGACCGGCCTCTCCCCCGCCGACCGGGCCGATCAACACCGAACGGGGCGTGAGGAAGACTTCGGTGTGCCGGCTGCCCGCGGTGTTCGGCACCATGTCCCGCTCACCCAGTTCACGGACCCGGGGGTTCCGGCCCGCGGGGAGCCCGGACCGCGACCAGCGCAGGTCCAGCTCTCGGCTCAGGAACGCCAGACCGCCCTCGGCGGTTCCCATGTCGTACACCTGTCTTCCGGTCTCCTTCACGTCGTCAGGACCGCCGTACCGGAAAGGTCCCGGTACGGCGGCGGTGGGCATACCGTCCCCTGCCGCGGCCGAGGGGGGGTTCCTCGGGGCACTCGGGGACGGCGGCCGCTTCAGCTAGGCACAGCTGCTGGCCGTGCTGGTGCAGCTGGTGCAGCTCGAGCAGCAGCTGGTGCTGCTGGTGGAGGTGGTACCGGAGAGCATCTCCTCGGGGGACTCGGCGAAGTCCAGGACCTCGAAGGTCTCCGACTCGAGCTGCTCCAGCTCGTTGCGCAGACCGTACAGGGGCTGACTCATGTCACTCTTCTTTCACTCGTGCGGGGGAGGCGCCTCAGAAGGACGCGCAGCTGGTGCAACTGGTGCAGCTCGAGCAGCAGCTGGTGCTGCTGGTGGAGGTGGTGCCGGCGAGCATCTCCTCCGGGGAGTCAGCGAAGTCCAGGACCTCGAAGGTCTCCGACTCGAGCTGCTCCAGCTCGGTCCGCAGACCGTACAGGGGCTGACTCATGCCACTCTTCCTTCACTCGTCATGGGGTTCGTGTATCAGGACGCGCAGCTGGTGCAACTACTGCAGCTGCTGCACGTACTGGTGCTGCTGGTGGAGGTGGTGCCGGCGAGCATCTCCTCCGGGGAGCCGGCGAAGTCCAGGACCTCGAAGGTCTCCGACTCGAGCTGCTCCAGTTCGTTGTGCAGGAGGTCGAGGTTGCCGTTCGTCAAGGCGACGTGTCCTTCCTCGTCAGCCGCCGGAGCAGCTGGTGCTGGAGCAGCTGCTGCTGGAGCAGCTGGAGGTGCAGCTGGTGGTGGAGGTGGTGCTGCCGAGCATCTCCTCGCGGGCCTCGACCAGGTCGAGGACCTCGAAGGTCTCCGACTCCAGGAGCTCCAGCTCACCCTGGAGCCCGGACAGCGCGTCCGGTCCGGTTCCTCTGCGCATCAGTGCTTCCTTTCGACGGTCGTCACATGGACCGGGTACGCGTCCCCGCCCCGCGAGGAGGAGGGGTCGCGCGCCCGAGCAACCATGGTTCCGTCCGCTGCTTGCAGACTCATGGCAGCGCTCTTGCCCGTACCGGCGCTCCCCGCCTCACTGCTCCCCGCGTGTGATGAAGTAACCCGCCAGACCGGTGGTGACCAGGGTGAACAGGAGAAGCACACCGCAGGGCACCAACAGCGCCTCCGGCCCTTCTCCGCGGACCAGGAGCGCCAGCATTCCGTCGTTCATGTGCCGCAGAGGGCTGGCCAGGGAGACCGTGTCCATCCAGGAGGGCGCGAAGTCCAAGGGGAAGAAGGTGCCCGAGAGGAAGCCCAGCGGAAGCACGATCAGGTTGGCAGCGGCCGAGGCCGACTGCTCCGTCCTGAAGAGGGACCCGATGAGGATCCCGAGCGAGAAGAACGAGAGCACCCCGATGAGGAAGAGCGGGATCGCCATCCACCAGGTGCTCTCCAGGCGCAATCCGAAGAACGGGAGGAAAGCCACCCCGAGGAACAGTGCCGCTTGCAGCACCGCTACCACCACGGTCACGGCAAAACGCGAGGTCAGGATGGTGAACGGGTTCACCGGGGTCAGTCGGAGCCTGCGCAGCAAGCCGTTCTGGCGCCAGGTGACCAGGGTGAGCGCGGACGCGGTCACCGCCGACATCGCGATACCGAACGAGAGGATCCCCGGCGCGATGTACTGGATGGGCTCGAGGGTGTTCTCCGACCCTTCCATGGCCCCGAAGAGGATCGCGAAGAGGACCAGGAAGAACAGCGGCAGCAGGAACGAGAAGAACAGGGCGGCCCGGTCGCGGACGAAACCCTTGCCGACCGCAACGGACATCTGCTGAAAGGCGATCACGACCGGTACTCCCTTCCGGTGAGTTCGAGAAAGACGTCCTCCAACGAGGCGTCACGGGTCCGGAGCCGGCCCGCCGCACCGCGATCGGTGAGGGCACGCATGACGGCATTGCTGTCGGATGCGGTGATGCGGATCCGGTCCCCCTCCGTTCGCACGTCGTCCACGCCCGGGAGGGAGAGGAGCTCGTCGACGCCGAGGACACCTTCGGGGAGCTCCATGCTCATGGCGGTGCCCAGGCCACCGACCAGAGCACCGGGCGTGTCCATCGCGACCACACGGCCGTGGTCGAGGATGGCGATCCGGTCGCACAGACGCTCCGCCTCCTCGATGTAGTGCGTGGTGTAGACGATCGTCTTGCCTCGCTCCTTGATCCCGCGCAGCACGTCCCACAGATTGCGGCGCGCTTGCGGGTCCAGGGAGGCGGTCGGCTCGTCCAGGAAGAGGAGCTCGGGGTCGTGGACCAGTGCACAGGCGATCGACAACCGTTGGCGTTGGCCGCCGGAGAGCTTGTCCTCCCGGACATGGGAGTGCTCGGTGAGCCCCACCAGTTCCAGGGTGTCGTCGACACGGTCCGTGGACGCACCGTAGAGGGCCGCGAAAGTGACCAGCTGTTCGTGTGCCGTGAGGCGCTCGAAGAAGGCCGAAGCCTGGAGTTGGACCCCGATCCTCGGCAGTAGCGCGGTGTTGCGGGGCTGGGGCGAGGAGCCGAGGAGGCTCACCGAACCGCTGTCGGCCTTGCGCAGCCCCTCCATCATCTCCATCGTCGTGGTCTTGCCCGCGCCGTTGGGGCCGAGGAGACCGAAGAACTCACCCTCACGAACGGTGAGCGATACCCCGTCGACCACGGTCTTTCCTCCGTAGGCCTTGGTCAGGGCCTCCACAACCACGGCGTTCACACCGTCGTCTTCTCTGTTCATGTTCCTTCCTTGCCTGTCGACCGGTGTCGTGTGTCGCTGGCGGCGCGTCGGCGGACCGCTCTGGTCCGGTAGACGGCGATGATCGCGACGGCCGTCGCAGCGAGGAGCCCTGCAGCAGTCCACGGGCCGATGAGGTGGTCCAGAAAGGTGAACCACCAGGCCGCGAGAACAGCTGTGAGGGCCGTGTGGAAGAGCACCGACGAGGTCGCATAGGTCACGTAAGCGAACCCGATCGGCCGTGGGGGACTGGGGGGTTGCTCAGCTCCGCCGAACCGTGCACGCAGTCGTCCGAGCACATGGCTGCGGGCGTCCCGCGCGAGGTTCTCCGTGCCGAGGGCGTGGTTGAGCATGGAGTAGCCGTCCAGCTTGAGGAACGGCACGAAGTTGATCAGGGCCGCGAAGGTGCCGAACAGCAGGAGCACCGACGCGAACGTGTACAGGCCGCTCCCCTCCGGGGCCAGGAGCCAGAGCAGCAGAGCCACCGGCAGCACGAGGAGACTGACGAAGACCCCGGCGAAGGCGATACGCACCCGGTCCCGGGACGGCAGGACCTGGACCTCTTCGACCGCGCAGTACGGTGCGATCAGGGGGAACCGCCAGGCGATGCCGAAGTCGCGCACCCGTGCACCGAACCGCACGGCGGCCAGGCCGTGGCCGAGTTCGTGCAGGGCCACCACGCCCCAGAGGACGACGAGCGCGAGGGCCCCGGTCCAGGGGTCGGACCAGACCTGGGTCGCGGTCCCGAAGAGCGGGCCCAGGTTCAGGGCCACCGTGGCGCAGGCCACCATCGCTGCGGCCATCGCGATGAGTACGAACGCCGGGGAGAAGGCCCATGCCACCCGTGCGGCGGTGTGTTCCAGCCACGGTCCCGGACGCAGGAGCTCGATCCGTGCGTTGAGGAGCGTGGGACCGCTGCCGGCGTCCGGTTCAGCGGCTTTCGGAGGGGGACTCCCCTCCAGGAGGGAACGACCGGCCAACGTCGACATGACCCCGCCCCAGGCCCGCTCGTCGAGACGCCGGCCGAACTCGGCCCCGTACTCGGCGGTGATGTCGGCGAGACTGTGGTGCCCGTCGAGGCGGGAGATGATGAAGTGTTCCCGGGCCCCGACCGTCATCATCCGTTCCGACACCGGATCCTTGATCACGTGGATCGGTCGGCTGCCCCTGATCAGGGCAGGCCCGACGACGATGTCCTCACGGATCCGGGGGCGGGCGTCGGCCGGGTCGTTCCCCGCGATCATGAGGCCCGTTCCGAGAGCGGGAAGGAGGGCCGGCCCACCACACGGGCGAGCAGGTACGACAGGTAGGCCTCGTCGACGATGGTCGCTCCCAGCCTGTTGTTGGTCATGTGCATGTAGGGGGACAGCAGGATCCGGAGTGCGGTGTCCGGGTCCGTGACCGGTTCGAACTCCCCGGCGCCGTCGGAGTGGCGCATCCGCTCCGGGTCCCAGGCGGGAAAGAGCAGGTCGCCCTTGGCGCTCAGGTCGACCACACGGGCACGCAGTTCGGCACAGTGCTCGGCCCAGTCGTGGGCGAAGGAGCTCAGCCGGGTCCCGTCGGTGCCGTGCACACCCGCTTCGATGTCGTGGAAACGCTGGGAGAGGCGTGCGGACATCTGGTCGAAGTTCTCTTCGTACTTCTCGACCGTGGCCAGGTCGGTGAGCTTGAAGGCGTGCTGCCAGAAATCGTGGTACCGGGTCCAGAAGGTACCCAGATCGCCGCGGTCCGGCATGAAGGTCGTTCCCATGACCATCATGAGCTGGGAAGCAATACCGAGCAGAACGGTACGCAGGTGGGTGTTGGTGCGGGCGAGGATGTTGAGCACCAGGTCACTGGAGTGTTCGAAATGCCATTCGGCGAGTTCGATCCCTTTCGGTCCCCCGTACTTGGCGTACTCGGGTTCGTAGGGCAGGAACGCGAAGGTGTTGTTCTCCCGCAGGGGCATCGGCCCGTCGCTGCCGTAGCGCTCGACCCGTTCCTCCTCCGAGTACTCCAGGCGGAACATGTCCTCGTACATCTCGAGCAGGAACTCGGAGTCGTAGTCGTAGAGCGCAGGCCGCCTCTTGAGGTAGGCCGTCACGGCCTCCACCACACGTTCCCGGACCTCCCCGGCCAGCTCCGGGGTCCTGGGCTTGACACGGAACCTGACATGCTGGCCTTCCAGCCAGTAGTTGATGAAGAAGAAGCGCTCCAGCAGGTTCCGTTCCCGCAGGTCGTGAACCAAGGGGCGCAGGCACTCGGTCAGTACGGGGCGTGAATCGGCGGCGTAGAAGATGTGCATCGCCATCCACTCGCCGCTACCGTCGGCTCGGGTCATCGTCGGTACCTCCCGTTCTCGTCGTCGGCCCCGGTCACGGGGGTCCTGGTGATCTCCACCGTCTGTTCGGCCACGTGGGCGCCCTCGTCCCCCTGCAGCCACAGGTCGTCGGGGCCGGGGAGCATCTCCGTCATCACCACGCGCCGTTTCGCCTTGGCGACCATGTGGTCCAGCAGCTGCAGGGAGAAGAAACTGTCGAAGTCCACGTACTGCGGTTTGGACGGGTGCGTGGGCCCCTCGTCGGCCTCGCCCCCTTCCGGCGCCCCGCCCGTGTCCACGGCCGCGAACACCCTGCGCGGGAGCCGATGCTCGGAGCGCCACCGCTGCCAGGAGAGGAACCACTCGGCGTCGCTCTGATCCGGCTGCCGGCGGGGCAGGCGGTCGGGCGCGGTCTTCCAGGTGTGGCGGGTCAGGACCAGGTCGCCGTAGCGCACACGGGGGTGGCCGCCGATCGGGGCGTCGCCGAGCGGCCTGTCGGTGCCCTGCCACAGGTCCAGGGGCGCCATCGACGTGGGGGAGAACAGGAGCAGGGCCCGTTGCACCTCCGGCAGCGCGAGCGGCAGCAGGAATCCCAGGTAGACGGGGATCACCACCCGGTCGATCCGCGGGCAGTACAGGTGCAGCCCTTGTTCGGCCCGATACCTGATCTGGAGCTCTTCGACCCGGACGCACTCCTCGGGCGGACGGGAACTGGACTCGCCGGGGCACACGATCTCGTACTCGGTGACCGGAGGGTGCAGGTTGAGGTTGGTGGTGTCGTAACCGCCGGTGAGTTCGGCGAAGACCGTTCCCTCCGGGCAGACCCGTTGCAGTGTGTGCCGCAGCTCGTCGGCGAGGGCCGGGTCACGTGTCTGCTCGAAGCAGTGGAGGAACCGTGAGTAGAGCAGGGTCAGGCCGCTGTAGGAACGGTTGACCACCCCGGTGAGCCGCCCGTCCTGCTCGGAGGCCTGGAGGAAGAAACTGCGGGAGTCGAGTTGGTGGACGGGGGCGGGGAGCCGCTCCGCCACCCCGTCCATGAAGTCGTCGTCGAGGACGAGTTCGGTGTCGGGATCGGGCAGGTCGGCGTAGGCCCGGCGCATTCGGCCGATGAGCTCCTTGCGGGCGTCGTTGAGGGCGTCGACCTCCGGCATGCGCAACCAGTTGTCCAGAGGAACGTACTCACCGTCCTCGTCGAAGTCCTGCCTGCGGGAGCTGGACTGGAGGTACTGGTCGTAGATGTCGCGGTGGAACTCGTGGACGAACGTGAGGATGTCGTCGCACACCCCGTCCTCGCCGTAGCGGGCCCGGAAGAAGCCCAGGAGGACGAGCCTGTGCGGCAGCAGCATGTCGAACAACGGCAGGATGTCCGACAAGCGTTGCAGGTCGGCCAGGAGGCTCCCGTCCCAGATCTCCTTGTCGGCGCGCAGGTCGAGTCCGGGCAGGGAGACGTCCTCGTAGAGGAGTCCCTGAGGCATCGCCGCCGGGTCGGTCCCCAACGATTCCGAGACCCGCGCGAACGAGTCCCGCACGCCGTCCCGCAGTTCTCGGCGCCCATCGGTGTCCGCTCCCGCGTAGGCCTCCACCAGGCCGGCGCTGTGGTCCAGTTCGGTGACGACCGCGTCGGCCCACGGGCGTCGGAGGTCGGCCAGACCGTCACGGAAGGTACGGAGCGGGTCCCCGCTGTGGATGTCCACGTCCAAGCTCGGCAACCGGACCAGGCTCAGCCGGATCAGTGCCTCCACGTAGGCACGCACCTGTTCGGGCTCTCTCCCGGCGGAGCCGTAGAGGCGCTCCAGGAGCTCTCCGAGGCGGATGCCCGGTTCTTTGTCCAGTACTTCCATGACCTCGTCGAGCAGCCCGCTGTGGGAGAGGAAGAAGAGTTCCTCGCGCAGCGAGTCGAAGGCACCCGGTTCGCTGTTCTCCCCGCCGAGTTTGGTCCGACGGACGTAGCGCACTCTCTCGTGGTCGAGACTGTGCCCCGAGGACAGGATCACCGGGAGGTCGGTCAGCCGCTCCCAGTCCTCGGTCACGGCGTCGGCGACCCGACCGAGCGCGGCCACGTTGATCCTGACGTGACTGTGGCCGTCCACTCCCCGGGGATCGGAGCTGAAAGCGTCACCGACGCCCTGGGCGAAAGAGCCCACCGCGACCGTGGTCAGGGTGCTGAAGGGGCTCGTCTTGCACGCGGTGCGCAGGACGTACTCCACCAACGAGCGTTCGATCTTCCGGGCCCGTTTGGACAGGCGGCCGTGCCCGGCGTCGAGGTAGGTCGGCAGGTGGCGTTCCAAGGAGGGCGAGGCCAGCAGAAGGCCGTCCCGGAGCCTGGGGTCCCGTGCGAGCGTCCGGAGGTGGTCGCGTTGGCGTTCGGTCTCCCCCGCGAGCAGGTCCTGGCCCTCCGCCTTCTTCTCGGAGAGCTCTTCCCGCAGGGAGATCCACTCGGAGACCGTGGCGGAGATCCCGTCCGGCAGCGCGGCCAGGGCTTCGGCGGTGCGGGTCCGCCCCTTGGGTGCTCTGAGATTGAACACGTCCCGGCGGAGCGAGAGCAGTTTCTGGCGTGTGGCGTGTTCGTGCTCGGTCACCAGGGGGCCGATCAGGTCGCTGATCTCCTGTGCCTGTGTGCTCAGCCGGTCCTCGAGCTCCAGGACCGAGGCGGCCCAGTCGGCCATGGCCTCGGATGCGAGCGGTTCGACTGCCGACCACGGCAGGCCGCCCGCCCTGAGCATGAACACGTCCGTACTGGTCCACCGGCCCTCGGCCCGGGACCAGCTCCGCTCCTGTGCGGGGTTCTCGGTCATCGTGGCTCCACCGTCGTTTACATCAGTCATTTCGGTACACGAACTCCGGTTGACCTGTACGTTCATGGCCGATCATGAGAATCAGCAGCGGCCACTCATGTCGGTCCTCGATGCGCAGTTCGTCCCGGTAAGAGACGTTGTCGAAGCCCAGGGCCGCACCGCACCCGAGGCCGAGCGCGGCGCACGCCAGGTACACGCTCTGGGCCACGGCTCCGACCTCGGCGTTGGCCAACCTGTAGCCGCGCGGTCCTACAGCCGAGGTCACCGCGGTGGGACGCGCCACGACCGTGAGCACGGCGGCGCACTGCTCCAGGTTGTAGTTGTTGAGGAAGTAGTTGCTCTGCAGGAAATCGGCCACGGGGCCCTCGCGCACCCGGCGCAGGGCCGACGTACCGGGCACGTGGTCGTAGGCTCCGGGGGCCAGATCGGCGACGTGGTTGACGAACACCGCCGTCCGGCTCGTCCCCGAACCGTTCACGAGGCCGGTCGCGCGGTCCGCAGCGGCCAGGACCGTGGAGAGCTCCTGCGGCTCCATCCGTGTCGAAGAACTGAACCGGCCGAAACTGCTGCGCCTCTCGCGCAGGGCCGTGATCAGGGAGGTGTCGAGCGGCCGGGGCACGGGGAGCCGGTGTTCGTCCGCGCCGGAGGAAGGGACAGGCCCCCGGACACCCTCGAACCGGCGCGGCTCGGGTTCGACCGCCGGGGCATCCAGGGTCTGCTCGTGTGCCTCGGTCACCTGGGAGAAGCGCACCGTCGCACGCGACCGTTCCGACTCCGGGAGCCGCACCGAGGGGGACCCGGCCGGGGGCGAGGGGGCCGCAGGTCCGCCGTCCTGCCACGGCAGGGGGATCACGGCCATGACGCTCTCGTCCGTCGGGTCCAACCCCAGCAACCGGTCCAACGCCGGCTCGTCGAACCACAAGTGCGGCCGCAGGTCGAGGCCTGCCGCCCGTGCGTTCGCCCGCCAGGTCCCCAGGAGCGTGCCGAGGTCCATGGTGACTGCGTGGTAGGAGAAGCTGTTGTACTTGAAGGAGTTCTTCCAGAACTTGACGGAGACCAACAGGTACTGGCCGCTGTACGGGGCCCCCTCCGGCAGTGCCCGGTGCACGTGTGCGCTGACGTCTCCGGTCAGGAGACGCTGCATGGAGTGGTGGGGCGAGCTGTAGTTGTAGACGCCCGGGGTCAGAGGCCCGCCTGCTCCGGCGACCCAGTAGATCTCCAAGGGGTAGAGCCCTCCCCCGGACGCGGTCCCGCGCGACCAGGTCGCCGAGGGGTACCACGGCATACCGCGCAGATCCGGGTTGCCGTGCACGGCCAGGCGCCGCCCCGTGAGCCCGTAGGAGTCCCGCAGCAGCGAGGACAGGCTCTCGACCGACCACCGGCCGACGGCGTCCACGTCCCGGACGGGGTCCAGGCCCTCTTCCAGGGTCCCGGGGAGCGGTGCGGCGGAGGGAAGGGGATGGTGCTCGGCACCCGGGTAGTACTTGTGTCGGCGCGGCTGGTCCGCCCAGTCGGGCTCGAAACCGTGCGGCTCCATCGGTTCCCTCGCCCGGCGCACGATGGCCTCGACATAGGTGTCCACGGCTGACATGGCTGGCTCCTTCGGCTGTTGGCAGGCACCGGCGGCGCGGCGGCTCACGGGAACGGGTGGGGGACGGCGGCCGAGAGGGCCTCGCGGACACGTTGCGGTTCCCACCCGTGGTCCCGGGCGACCCGGCCGATCCTCGGCATGAGGAGTGCCCGCTGCCGGTCCCAGCCGAAGTCGATGGGGAGGAGACCGGGGGTCAGCACACACACCGTGTGCACCCCGCTGCGTCGCTGCTCGGGCGAGGTCTGGTCGACCACGAGGGTGTCGAACCCGGCCCGTGCGAGCTCGTCCCGGCAGTACCGCAGATCGTCGGTGAGGTCTCCGGTGTGCGGTCGCTTGCGGTACCACTCCTCGTAGACCTGTTCCGCGGGGACGGTCTCGCGGTCAGCGCCCCGGGGACCGAGGAAGTGGTCCGCGTGGGTGCGCATCTCCGGCAGGCCGTACAGGCGCGGGTGGTCCGCCAGCTCCCTGATCCGCGTGAAATCGGCCGCCATGGACAGCAACCGTTGGCGGCTGTGGGCGGCGTACCCCGCGGCGTGCGGCACTTCGTAGGCCGTCTCGCGGAGCGCAGCTTCGGCAGCCGCTTCCGGGTCCGGGGCCGCACTCGCGCCGAAACACAGAGTTCCGGGGCCGCCGTCGACACGCTCGGCGACCGCCACCACCACGGGGACGTCGAAGGCCGGACGGGCGTCGAAGAACCGTGCACGGTAGCCGTACAGGGCCAACCGCCGGATCAGCCATCGCAACGGGCGGGAACGCCAGCTGTCGGCGTCGATCTCCGTGGTCGGCAACTGTCCGTACCAGGCCAGTAGGAAGGCGTCGCGTTCGATCCGTTCCAGCAGCCCGTGCAGGGCGGCCTCCTCCGGGCTGCCACCGGTGGCGCACCCGTTGGAGCACTCCTGGACGATCTTCTTGTCGTCACCGTTCCCGTGGTAGTAGACCGAGACCTCGGGTACCAGGACGGGACGCTGCCGGCCCAGGGAGTACGCCCGGACCCAGGTCAGCGGTGTGTCCTCGGAGAACCGCTGGAACCCCGGGTTGTGTTCGTAGAACCGGTCGTCGTAGGTCCCCAGCTCCCTGGGGTCGAGCGCCTCGTCCGCCAGTTCCCGGTAACTGCCCCTGACGGCCGGACGGCGGTTCCTGGGCAGCAGTCCCGACTGGCGTTCCATCCCTTCGAGGAGTCCCAGCCGCAGGCTGGCGGCGTAGGTGTCGGCGTGGCCGCCCCAGAACGAGGGATGCAGGTACCCGGATCCGCGTACGGAGACGTAGCCGACCGTCGGAGCCGTCGTCGTGTTGCCCAGACGCATGATGCCCCGCGCAGCCAGGGCCCCGCACACGGGGTTGGCAAGGGCCTCCTCGGAGATCGTGTACTCCGACACCGCGTGTGTCCGGCTGCTGCCGGGCGCCGTCTCGGGCC
Source organism: Nocardiopsis kunsanensis DSM 44524 (assembly GCF_000340965.1). GTDB lineage: Bacteria > Actinomycetota > Actinomycetes > Streptosporangiales > Streptosporangiaceae > Nocardiopsis > Nocardiopsis kunsanensis. The sequence continues at coordinate 30,914 of NZ_ANAY01000024.1, read as the reverse complement.
GTGCGGCCATCGCGAGCTCCGCGCTCTGTGCGTCCTCGTCGGGCATCCCCCCGCAGAGCGGGCAGTGCGCATCGGCGAGCAAGGGGTGCCGCCGCACACTCAGATCCGTCAGGTCCACCCGGCGGACGTACCTGTTGCCCTGGACGTCGGCCGCCCCGCGCAGGGCGTCGGAGGTCGACGAGGCGATCACCGCCCTGACCGTGTCGATCCCGAACCCGGTGATGAAGGGCGATTCACGGGGCGCCCCCATGCGGCTCCCGTGCTCCAGCGCGTCGCGGTCCTCGTCCGGTCTCAACTGCTGCCACCGGCGCGCGAGACACACGGCGCACCCCGGGGCCCGGGTGCTCCCGTGCCCGACGACCGGGCCCACGAGCACGGACGTGTCGTACAGGAGGACGGGCAGGCAGGTCTGCCCGGCGTCCATCTCCGCCCACCAACGCTCGTCCGGATCCCACAACAGGTCACGCTCACCCAGGAGCCCGACCGTGATCCGTGTCCCCGGCCCGAAGGACACGGCCTCGGGACGGAGCGCCTCTTCCAGGAACTTCCGTGACCGCTCCAGCGGGTCGTCCACCCGCTCCGGCGGGGTGTGCGCCCCGCCCCGCTGTACTGCCCGGCTCATTCGGATGCTTCGTTTCGCACGGTGTCGGCGGCCCTCGTGAGCAACACCCTGGCCGTGTGGACACCACAACCGACCAGGTCGGGCGTACCGGTGGGGACGACGACGGCTTCACGTCCTTCACGTGCCAGCTCTGCGCAGACCTGCTCGGCGCCGACGGGGGCGGTGTCGGTCAACCACCCTTCCGGCGCCTGTCCTCCCACGGGCAGAGCTCGTGGATCCAGGGTCGCCGACCAGGAAGGGCCGGTCGCGGTGCCGTCGACCCCGGCCTCGGCGTACTGGATCCGGGCGATCAGGTCCCGTAGGGCGGCGGTCACCGCCTCCATCGGTGTGCTGCCGTACCCGATCTCCCAATCCGTCGAGCCGGTGTCCCGGACCAGGACAGCGGCCGCAGGCCCGGGCAGACGCAACATCTCCGTCTCCAGGTCCATGGTCCCGGCCACGCTCATCAGGAAACCCAGTTCGCTGTTCTCGGGATGTGCACCCGGCGACACCCGCTGGGCGGGGTGTCCGGCGAGCACGGCACGCAGGCCGTCGAAGGCGGCGGCGCTGAGGAGGGCGTCGTGGACCGCGTGTCCCGGTTCGCTCCCGGCCCCCTCGCCGGCGCGGGTGCGTTCGAAGGCACCAGCTGTGTTGAGACCGGAGAGCGGGTGGACCGCTGCGGCGGGGACCTCGTAGACGGTGCGGTCGAGCAGACCGACCCCGTGGGCCCGTTCCCCTCCGCCGAGGACCTCGGGGGCACCCGTGGCGGTGCTGATCCGGTCGGCGCCCAGCGGTACCGGCTCCTCGGTGCCGGGGACCGGGAGCAGTACCGCGTTCTCACTCACGTGGTGCAGGGCGGCGGCCCGCAGGGTCCGCAAGCGCGCCCGCAGCGTGGTGTGGATGTCCGCACGGGCGATCTCGTGCCCCCTGTTCCCGTGTCCGGCGAGCGCGACCCTGCCGACCTTCAACGGGGACTGGGACAGTTCGAGGTCGAGGTGCTCGGTGATCAGGCCTGCCCGGGGGCCGACCATGTTCTCGGCCGCCTCGTACCCCGTCTCCACCGAGGTGTCGTCGGAGGGGCCGGGGACCACGTCGGCCAGGGCGGGCACGGACGTGCCGCGGGACCCAGCGCTCTCGGGGCAGCGCGGGCACCGGGGATGCGGCAGTACCTGCTCAGACGAGGTGTCGAGGGTGCGGATGTCCTGGAACAGTGCCGCGCCCACGGTCTCCGTGTCCAGGACACCCGTCGACCAGCGGAACACCTCGAAGGCCAGGGCGTTGCCGAGCATCGCTGCCTGCGGGCCCGGCAGTGCGCCGCTCTGCCCGGGGCTCTCGCCGACCGTGAGGCCGCGCCACACACGTGCGGCCTCGTCCGCGGGGGCCGCATCGGTGTATCTGAGGAGGGCACAGTTCCAGCAGCTGCCGGTCTCCGGCGTATGGAGCGGTCCGAGCATCGCGCGGTCGCCCATGACCACGGTGGGCAGGAGAGGGGGCGCGTCCTCGTCCGTGCACAGGTGCCAGACCCGGGACGGAGCGTGGGGGTCGGCGAGCAGGACCACGTCGTAACCGCCCAGGTCCTTGGCGCGCAGGTCGTCGAGGACGAGGTCGGTCGCACGCACCCGGGCCGTGCACCCCTGCTCTTCCAGGTTCCGGGCCTCCTCGGACACACGCTCCGGGGCCTGGGTCGGGCCCGCTGTGTGTACGGCGGCCGCTCCGTTCCGGATCAGGGCCAGAGCGGCCCACTCGGCGACGTCCCCTTCGCCCGCCACGAGTACGTGCAGGCCACGGAAGCGCGCGAAGCGTTCCACGGCACCATCGGCGTAATGCTCGACGTAGTCGATCTGGCGCCGGAAGTGTTTCCGGACGTGCTCGTCGAGAGCGTCGTCGTTCGCAGGGCTCCGGTCACGCGCGAAACCGCGGTCGAGCAGGGTACGCATCAGCCCGAGCAACATGGGGTGCTGACCGGCGGGGACGGCCGCGGCCAGTTCCTCGACGGTGGCCTCGCCGTCGAGGAACGGCGACAGGGCCGAGAAGAAGCGGTAGGCGCTGCGTCCCTTGACGACGAAGCTGGCCTCGGCGTGCCTGAGGAGCACCCCGGACCCGGTGTCGGCGAAGAGGACGTCGTGGCGCAGACGCGGCCGGGCCGACCACACTGCATCGTGGTGCTCGCCCTCGGCCTCCGCGCCCCTGGGATCTGCCTGCATGGAAGTGGTCCCCTGCTCACAAGGATCGGTCTCGACGGGTACGCCGCACCGGTCCCGATGGACGTGGAGGGTGCACCTGGCGTGCCTTCCATCGGTGCGGAACGCAGAACCCAGCATCGGGACGCTCCCTTGCACATCGCTTGCTTCGGGATTGCAGGGGTTCCGAGCGTCGAACCGGCAGTCGTGGTGGGCGGCTTGCCCCGCCGGGTGGAGCGGCTTGCCGTCCCATGGCGGACTCCTGGACGGCCTGGAGCTCCGGTCCGCAAAGCGGCCGACACAGCAAGAGGGGCACCGGAGCCGGTCCTTCGGACCTTGCTCCGGTGCCCCTGCGAGAAAGGGATCAGGGCCCCGCGCGTGATGAGGGTGCTGGGGAGCTGGTCGCCCCCCGCACTCCTGCACGCTCCCTAACGGCGCCGGGGGTACTCCGTGGCCACCGACAGGAACACGTCGTTCTCCTCCGGGGTGCCGATGCTGACACGGGCGCCCTCTCCATCGAAGGGACGCACGGAGACCCCGACCTCGGCACAGGCCTCGGCGAGGTCGAGAGTGTCCTCGCCCGCACGCAGCCACACGAAGTTGGCCTCGGTCGGGGGCACGGTCCAGCCGGCCTCCAGGAGGGCGTCGCGTACGCGCGCGCGTTCCTCCACGGTGGCCTGCACACGCTCCAGGAGTTCCTTCTCCGCGGCGAGGGATGCGACCCCGGCTGCCTGGGCCAGGTGGTTGACCGCGAACGGTACGAGGGTCTTCCTGACGGCCGAGGTGACCTGCGGGTGGCCGACGAGGAAGCCCAGACGGACCGCGGCAAGGCCGTAGGCCTTGGAGAAGGTGCGAAGGACGGCGACGTTGGGACGGTCACGGTACAGGTCGAGGCCGTCGGGTACGGCGGGGTCCCGTACGTACTCGCAGTAGGCCTCGTCCAGCACGACCAGGACGTGGTCGGGCACACGGTCGAGGAAAGCAGTGAGTTCGTCCTCGCGCACGGTGGTGCCCGTGGGGTTGTTGGGGTTGCAGACCAGGACCATGCGGGTCCGGTCGGTGATGGCGTCGGCCATGGCGTCGAGATCGTGGACCTCCTCGCGCAGGGGCACGCGCACCGAGGTCATGCCCGAGAGCTCCGCGAGCAGCGGATAGGCCTCGAAGGAGCGCCACGCGTAGACGAGTTCCGAGCCGGGTTCGCCGACGGCCGCCAGGAGCTGCTGGAGCACCCCGACCGATCCGGCGCCGAGGGCGAGGTGCTCCTCGGGCACATCCAGGCGTGCGGCCAGGGCCGCAGTGAGCTCGGCCGCCCCGGGGTCGGGGTAGCGGTTGATCTCGGCGGAGGCCTGCGCAATGGCCTCACGCACCGACGGGAGCGGCCCGTGAGGGCTCTCGTTGGAGGACAGTTTGATGGAGCGCCCCTCGGGCCCGACGACCTTCTTTCCGGGCTTGTAGGCCGGGATGCTCTCCAGTACGGACCGCAGATATTGCGGTTTCGACTCCGACACCTTCGTCCTTCCTCAATACTTTGTGCTAACCCCGAATCACACTGAGCTATCGGGGTCGGTCACCGCTCCCAGCGGCAATATTGCACAAACGAGGAGATAACACCATGCGTTCATGCCATCGTCCACCACGCTCCCACCGGGTCGACGCTGGTCACAAGGGCAACCTGGCAATCCTTCCCCCGTTCTCCCCCCCCGGGCTCCGCACGACGGCGGCCGCGGCCCTGGCCCTGGGACTGACCGCGTGCGGTGGCGGAGGCGCCGAGGCACAGGGTGACGCCGACCAACTGCACGAGGCACAGCTCCTGCAGTTCCAGGACGTCACCCAGCTGTCGGAGGGCGGTGAGTCCGGAGCGTACTCGGAGCTGACCACCGTCCAGTACAGCGCCGAGATCCGCGACGGCACCGAACTGGACAAACCCGAGTGTGTCGACGCCACCAACCGGTGGGGCGACCTCGACACGGTCCAGGACGCCCCCACCTCCGTGGCCACCTACGAGTGGGAGAAGGGCGTGGTCACCAGTCTGCTGGTGCAGTTGCCGTCCGAGGAGGCCTCCGAGGCGCTCGACGAGACCCCTCCCGCGGACTGCAGCGAATACACCGCCACTTACGAGGACGGCACCAGCTCCGAATACAGCGTCGGTGATCTGGACCTTCAGGAGGTGGGGGACGAGTCACGCGCACACAGCATCGACGTGGAGACCGACGGCGAGCTCAGCAGCATGATCAGCGTCCTCTACCGCAACGACGGCGTGCTCGGCACGACCTCCGTCATCGGCGACGGCGACCCCGCCGAGTACGAGGAGATGCTGGTCGGGTTCACCGAGGCCGCGATCGACCGGCAGAACCAGACCCTGGGGTAGGAGGCAATCGGCACGTCCGCCCGCGTCCGGGGGAAGACCACCGCGACGGGAAGTGCCCACCGGACACACCCCTGCGCGTCCGGCGGGCACCGATGGCTGCTGCGTCTGCCGCACGCCCAGCCCCGCTCAGACGGGACGTCCCGCCTCCGGGTCCTTTCGGGGCTTGCCGGAACGGTTCTCCAGGGCCTCGTTCAGCGTGCGCTCGGCCTCGGCCTCGTCCCGGAACCCGGCCTTCTGGCGTGCGGCCCGTCGCGGTGCCTGGAGTTTGCGGGGCGGCTCGGGAAGAGGCCGGGTCGACACGGCCCCGTAGGAAGCCAGCACGTCCTGACTCTCCCGGTCGACGACGGTGGCCCGCACCGCGGTGTTGCGTTTGCCGCCGGAACGGACCGCGAAGACGACGTCGACCCTGCGTCCGTGCCGCAGCCCGTCGTGGCGCAGGAATCGCCAGCAGCCGTGCCGCCACTGGTCCTCGTGCTCCTCGGACAGCAGGGTGGGCCGGTTGGTGCGCCACACCTCGCTGCGACGCAACCGGCGCCGGGACCGGCGGAGCGGGTGCCGGCGCAGCTCGCACGGTTCCCGCCGCAGGAGCCGTGCGGCCAGGACGCGCAGCTCGGGGCTGAGTGAGGCCAGGACGAGCAGCTCCACCCCGAGCACCGCTGCGTGGGCCCAGGTGAACGAGGCCAGCACCTCCCACCCGGCGGGAGCCAGGCCGAGTGCGGCCAGAGCAGCGGCGGACAGCAGGCCCGCGCGGGTGAGGGAGCGCCATCCGACGGGCTCCCTGCTGAGTCCGCCGAAACACCCGCACCCGGCCTCGGGGGCGCGGCGCCGCACGAGCAGGAGCACGGCCGCCGATCCGGCGAAGAGGAACGCGGTCAGGGCACGGGAGCCCTCCCCCAGGAGGCCGTCGGCCACGAGGAGGCCGACCGCCAGGACCGCTTCCGACAGGCCGACGGCGACGGCGGACGCGACCCTGAGCCGCTCGGGCACCAGAACGGCAAGGCCGCCCCCGGCACCGCGCGGCGTGAGTTTGGCAGCGGCCGCAAGGGCCAGCAGTACCGCCAGGAGCGGCAACTGCACCTCCCTGGCGGCCTCGACGACCTGCATCAGCTCCGTGGGCATACTCATTCCTCCCCGGTCGCTACGGTCACGGTGGCGTTGAAGCACCCTTCCTCCGGCTGCCCGCCGAGGGCGACGAAGGAAGCCAGGGTGAGGGATGCGACGCGACCGGCCCCCTGGCCGCCGCACGCGGGGCACAGATCGCACAGCCAGCTGTCGGCCGCGGCGCAGCCGAGGACTTCCAGTACGCCGGACTCCCGCGTGCAGTCGTTGCGCAGGCTCAGCCGTGCGCCCACCGACAACTGGGGCAGCGGCACACACGGGGTACGGGCGTCACAGCCGGATGTGTGGCTCTCCCGGTCCAGGACCGGGTAGGCCGCGCCTGCGGCCGTGGCCCGCGGGTCGAGGTGCGTGGACCGGCCCCACGAGGGGTCGTACCAGGTCGCGATGCCGTTGAGTGTGCTCCTGTGTGTACGCACCGGCGGCCGGGGCGGCGCGGCCCGCAGCGGATGGGGCGGCTGGGTGGTCGCGGGCCGGGCGGCCCAGACCTCGTCGTCGCGCCACACACCGACGGCGTCGAACACGTAACCCGGGACCAGCCGCGGGTGCCGCACGGAGATCCGCCCGGAGGTGCGGTAGGGCAGGACCACGGTCCGGCGTTTCCTCCCGTGGCCGGGGTCGACGACGATCGACTCGCCCTGCCGGTCGACGATCACACCCGTGGCGCGGGCGAGCTGGGCCCACACCCGTTCGGCGACCAGGCGTCCGTCACGGGAACAGCGGACGACGGCGTCGTCGCCCACACGCAGGTCCTCTGCCCCGGACTCGCCGCCCCGCCAGAACGTGGTGACCCGTTCGAACAGGAACCGTTCCTCGCCCCGTTCGGTGGCCAGGCACAGCATGTAGGAGGTCACGCCGACCACTACACCGCGCGCCACACGGATCCCGATCGGTGTGGGCACGGGCGCCGTGTCGGGTCCGAGTACCGCGGCCGTGAACCGCGCCCGGTCCCGTCCGCTCTCGGTGATCACTGACATGTCGTTTGCGCCCCCTTGTCCCCCGTCTCGTCCTCCGTGCCCATTCTGCCGATGTGGCCCCTCCGACTCCGGTTACACGCCGGTACGCACCGATTCGTGTCCTTGGAGTGCCGCATGCGTGGCCTGGAAAGATGCCGGTTTGCGAGTGCGTGGTGTCCATACTCCCGAGCTTTTGCCGGTGCTGTGTGACAGTGAGGAAGAGAAATGGGACAAAAAGCACATCACGTCACGGAGAGGGTCGGTGATCGCCGTGGCGGGGACCACCCAGAGCCCCAGGTTCGACGACTTCAGCGGATACGTCGCCGAGCGGGGACCGGCCCTGCTCCGCATGGCCCGCAACCTCACCAACAGTCATACCGACGCCGAGGACCTGCTCCAGGCAGCCCTCGTGAAGACCTTCCTGTCCTGGGACCGCATCACCAACCCCAGGGCCCTGGACGGGTACGTGCGGCGAGCGATGATCAACACCCAGATCTCCGAGTGGCGCCGCAGCCGCCTGGAGGTCTTCCCCACCGACGAGATCCCCGAGCAGCGGACGGAGGACCCCACCTGGCGCAGCGACCTGGCCGACGTGGTCGCCCGCGCCGTCGACCGCCTGCCCGACCGCCAGCGCGCGGCCGTGGTTCTGCGCTACTACGACGACCTCACCGAAGCACAGATCGCCGCACGCCTCGGGGTCACGCTCGGCACGGTCAAGAGCACACTCTCGCGGGCCACGGAGAAGCTCCGCCAGGACGCCGACCTCATCATCGAACGCACGACCTCCTGACCAACGCCGAACCGGCTCCCGGCCGTCTCCGCCCCCGGAGGGGCCCGCTCCCATGGCGCACGCCGCAGGCCCGAGTCCTGCCTGGGCATTCCGTTTTGCGCGCCCTCCCCGCGACCTGTAGGCTGATCACAGCCAGGAGGATTCGCCTAGAGGCCTAGGGCGCCGCACTGCTAATGCGGTTGGGGAGTAATCCCCTCGAGGGTTCAAATCCCTCATCCTCCGCTCCTGACCTGGGGCTTCTCGCATCACGAAAGTGAGAGAAGCCCCAGGTTTTTTCATGACCGGGGCCTGTCGGCACAGGATCCGTACCAACTGCACACACCCGACGGCCGCAGCCTCCGCCTCCGGCCACTGCTCGGCGAGGTCGGACCCTCCGGGCAGCGCGGGCCCAAGAGCGCCGCCGAAGACGTCTCGTCCGCACCTCGGCCCGCTCCGAGAGTGTCGATCCGTTGGAGCAGCGGGCCGGAAGAGGTTCCTGCCCGCACCGGCTCCGCCGTCCGGGCCGCCACGCCCCTGCCCCGAACCCGCCTGCGTCCGTGCCTGTCCGGCAGCACGGCGGGACCGACCGGACGTACGCGCCCCCATCGCAGGGCCTCCCGTGCCCGGAAGGGGCGAAGGAGCAGCACCGGGAAACAGGCCTCCCGCAGCACGGCAGCAGACAACCCTTTCGGCCCGAATGTGTACGGTGAGTGAGATCTGCGGGTCGCAGTCAGCACGCCGAACAGGAAAGGGCCGGGGTCGTGACCGAATCAGGAACGGACAACGGCGAGAGACACATCACGATAGGGGTCATCACCGACCCCGTGGCAATGCCGGTTCTGCTCGGGAGGCAGCTCGCCCAGGACCTGCCCCGGGTGTTGAGCGAGCATGTCGACTCCAGCCGGGAATGGAGCGTGCAGACGCGCGAGGAGAGACTGCCTCCCAGTGACAGCCGGCACACGGCGATGATGGAGCTGGCCGCGACCGAGATGGGCGAGCGCGGCTGGGACATCGCCGTCTGCATCACCGACCTGCCCATGCGCGTCGGCAAGCAGGCGATCATGGGCGATGTGAACAACGGGCGGCGCGTGGTCGTGGTCTCCCTGCCGGCTTTCGGAGCCGTGAGGTTGCAACGCCGGGTCCTTGCGGTCGTGGCCCAGCTGATCGCCGATGTGTACCGGCCCGGAACCCCCGAGGAAGGCACCGAACAGCACGCACGCAGACGCCTTCCTGTGCTGAACCGACGCTTTCAGCGACAGACCCCGGACCAGGACGGGGTCGATTCCCGCATCGCCTCCCGGTGGGGCTCCCCCCAGTTGCTGTTGGGGATGGTGCGCGCCAACCGGCCCTGGCGCCTGGTGTGGGGGCTGACCGGGCCCTTGGTCGGCGCTTTCGCCTTCAGCGCTTTCTACCTGCTCAATTCCACGGTCTGGGAAATGGCGACCACCCTCTCGTCCTGGCGGATGATCCTGACCGTGATCGGGGCTCTGGCGGTGATGACCGGTTGGCTCGTGGTCTACCACCACCTGTGGGAACCGGTCAGGGAGCGCCCCCGCGGCGAACGTGAGGAGGCCGTTCTGTTCAACGCCTCGACGGTGCTGACCCTGGGGACCGGGGTGGCCTTCATGTACATCGGCCTGTGCCTGGTGAACCTGACGGCGAGCCTGGTGTTGCTCCCTTCAGAGCTCCTGCAGTCCTACGTCACGGGGTCGGTGGGTGTGAGCACCTACCTGCTGATAACGCTGCTGGTGACGTCCGCGGCAACGGTGGCGGGCGCCATCGGGTCGGGTTTCGAGAGCGAGGACTCGGTACGCAACGCTGCCTTCAGCCTGCGCGAGCGTGAAAGGCGCGAGGCCTTCCGGGAGAAGCACGAGCAGCGGCAACGGGCTGCGGAATCGTCCGGGGAGAGCAGCCGGGGCTGAGCCCTGCCGAGCCGTGGCCGCGCGACAGCCTGCAGCGCGGTCCGCCCTACGAAGGCAGCAGCATGTCTCGGCCGGTCCGGAGACCGCACACGTCAAGCCCCTCCGCCCCCAGGAGACCGGGGCGGAGGGACGACCATCGAGGGGTCAGCCCGCCGGCGACGGCGTGAGCAACACGAATTCGCCACCGACCACATCGGAGCAGAAAGCCAGTCTCCCGGCCTGCGGGACGTCGACCGGCCCCATGTGCACCTTCCCGCCGCTGTCCCGCACCAGCCGGGCGCTCGCATCACAGTCGGCCGCGATGAAGACCGGGTGCCAGTCGGGAGCGCCCCCGGTGTCGGCGAGGTACTCCCGGCTGAGCTGCATGATGCCGCCGTGCGACTCCTCCAAGGGGGCGCCGGCGTTGCGCGCCACCGTGTACCACCCCTTCTCACCCTGATCGAGGACCTCGTACTGCCATCCGAGGACACCGGCGTAGAAGGACTTGGACGCCTCCGCGTCAGGGGTCCACAGTTCGGCCCATCCGAAGCTGTCCGGCTCGTTGACCACTTCGAACCCGGCGAACTTCTGCGCGCGCCAGAGGCCGAACACACCCCCTTGTGGATCGATGAGGACAGCCATCTGGCCCACCGCGGGGATCGAGAAGGGCTCCACGTAGACCGAACCGCCGAGGCGCTCGGCCTCCTCGACAGCGCCCTCGAGGTCGTCGCACGCGAAGATGAGCGTCCATCCCGGGCGTTGTTCCTCGTGTTCCAGAGGACCGATCGCCGCCGCGGACTTACCACCACGGCTCATGGACCGGTAGCCCCCGGCATCGAAGCCGATGTCGTGCAGGGTCCACCCGAACACACGGTTGTAGAAGTCGGCCGTGGCCGCCACATCGGGTGTGTTCAGCTCCAGCCAGCAGGGCGTCCCCGGCCCGAGATCGGTCGTGATCATGCCTTCCCCTCTCACTGGTTGTGTCTGGAACGAGTCTCACCCGGGGCACCGGCGTTCAGGGGTTGCCCACGGCAAAAACTCGCACAACTCGGCCTTGCCGCTCATTGACCCCGTGTGGCACAGACACCCCGGACCAGGGATCCTGGGGTGTCCTGAGTGGAAGGAGAGCACGCGTGAGCGGCCGCCTGATCAGTGTGAGTCCGGTCATCATCGACCTGGTGATGACCATCGACCGCATGCCCCGGCCCGGCGGCGACACACTGGCCGACAGCCACCGCGCCCTGCCCGGGGGCGGGTTCAACGTGATGGCTGCGGCCTCCCGCGCCGGGATGCCGGTGGTCTACGGCGGGGCCCACGGGACCGGCCCCAACGGTGACCTGGCGCGGGAAGCGATGCGGACGGAGGGTGTCGAGGTGGCACACGCTCCGCTGTCCGCTTCCGACACCGGTTTCTGTGTGGCGTTCGTGGAGGCGGACGCCGAACGTACCTTCGTCACCAGTTTGGGTGCGGAGAGCGAACTGCCCCCGGAAACGCTGCGCTCCTTGTCCCCCGCACCGGGCGACACGGTCTACGTCGTGGGGTACGCACTGCTGCCCGGTCCCCGGGCGGAGGACTTGGCGTCGTGGATCACGGGGCTGCACCCGCAGGTACTCGTGGCGTTGGATCCCGCACCGGTGGTGGACTCGATCGAGCCGGCGCTGCTGGCCGGGGTGATGGAACGTGTGGACGTGTTCAGCCCCAACGCGACCGAGGCCGCGGTGCTCACGGACGGGGCCGGTCCGGAGCGGGCGGCCGCATCGCTGGCCTCGCGCGTGCGCCCGGGCGGGGCCGTGCTGGTGCGCGACGGCGCAGGAGGGTGTGTGGTCGCCGCAGCAGACCGTGCCCCGGTGCGGGTCCCGGGCACCGTGGTGTCGGCCGTGGACACGAACGGGGCCGGGGACGCACACGTGGGTTCGTTGCTGGCCGCGCTCGCCGAGGGCCTGGATCTGGATGCGGCGGCCCGGCGCGCCAACGTGTCGGCGGCCCGGGCAGTGACGCTGCGCGGGCCGGCGACCTCACCGACCCGCGCGGAACTGGCCGCCTTCGCCGCCGAGCACGGGGTCTCCGGCTTCTGAGCGGCACCGCATCAGCCGGGGCGGACAGCACTGATGAACAGGACGCCACGTCCGGCCTCGCGCGGTCCGCGTGTGTTCCGGCGCGGGTCGAGACGGACACTGGTTCCGGTCATCGCCGTGCCACGAGCGCGATACGGGCGCTGCGACGTGTTCAGCGAGTCCCGGGTAACGGGGGGACCTGTGGCACGTCAGTGCTTGAAGTGCACGAACAGGCGACCAAAGTACTTGGCTCGATGCACTTGACCGATCAGCAATCTCAGCACCCCAAGCACAAGCGTACAATTTCTTGTACAGTTAATCTGAGCCCGATCGTACCGAGAAGGGACGAGGCATGAAGACCATCACCTACTCCGAGTCCCGCGCCAACTACGCCGCCACCCTCGACTCCGTGGTCGAGGACCGCGAAGAGGTCGTCATCACCAGATCAGGAAGAGAGTCGGTGGTCATGGTCGCACTGTCCGAGTACGAGACCCTCCGAGAGACCGCTTACCTACTGCGCAGCCCAGAGAACGCGCGACGCCTGGTGACCGCGATCGAGGAATTGGAGTCTGGCCACGGAATCGAGCGGGAGCCGGACGAGTGAAGCTGGTATGGGCGGAGAGCGCCTGGGAGGACTATGTCTGGTGGCAGAACCAGGACCGGAAGATCCTCAAGCGCATCAACGTTCTGATCAAGGATATAGTCCGCAACGGCAACGAGGGTTTGGGGAAGCCGGAGCCGCTACGGCACGGCTTCCAGGGCTATTGGTCCCGCCGCATCACCGATGAACACCGGCTCGTGTACAAGCTGGCCGAGGACGAGATCCGCATAGCCGCCTGTAGATACCACTACGGGAAGTGACAGCCAGTCACTAATCAGTGACGAAAATGAACCCATAGGCGACCGAAGTTCTTGGAATCCTTCTCGACCCGGTGATAGCGGGCCTTGACGTCCTTGCGGTCGAGGAAGCGCAGCACACGCTTCTTGAGCTGGCCCGAACCCTTGCCTGGGATGATCTCGACCGTCTTGGCCTTCTTCTGCTCGGCCTCGTCCATGATGTCGTTCAGGGCCTGGTCGATACTCCGGCCCTTGTTGTAGATGTCGTGCAGGTCGAGTTTGAGCCGCACACTTCCTCCTCCTCGCTTTTCCGGGATGATACGCGCAGCGCCCACACCAACCCCAGGGCCGTGCCCGCGGCGAGCACCCCCAGCGCCGCGAGGGTGAGGGTGTCGGGGTCGATGACGGACTGCCCGCGCAGGGCCTGCCACACGGTGAGCAGGGTCAGTCCGGTATGGGCGAGGCCGAACACGCACACCACCCGCAGACGCACCCCGCCGTCGCGCAGGCGGGGCACACGGGGGGCGAGGAGGACGAGCACGAGGGCCAACAGGATCATCACCTGGAGCCCGTGCATCCCCACGAAGTGCCCCACCCTCAGATCCCCGCCGAGGGTGCTCCAACCGACGAAGGGCAGCCCCGGGCCGCCGTCGGCCGATCCGACGGTGTGCGCGCCCAGCACGTCGGTTCCGCCCTCGACGAGGGCCTCGCGCTGCGCAGAGGTGGGCACGGACATGAGCGGTCCCACGGCCATACCGAGGAGCGCGATCCACACGCCGAACCGGACCGCCCAGGTCGTGGCACGGTCCCGCAGTCGCTGGCGCATGAGCAGGACCGCGATGACGAACGTGGCGACCCAGAGGCCGCTGATCATGGTCCCCATGAAGGCGTAAAGGGCGAGGTCGAACGGGGTCCCGTAGTTGAAGTGGCTCATGGTCCCACGCACGACCTGCGTGATGATCACCGCCATCTCGGCCACGGTGACCGCGGCGACGACGGTGCCCATCCACCATCCCAGGCGCCGCCACCGGTGGGCCAGGGACAGCAGCCAGGCGAGGGTGAGGTTGTAGACGGTGATGGACATTGCGAACTTGGCGGGTTTGGCCCAGGCCGGGTCGCCGTTGATCAGACGCTGGTCGAGGACCAGACCGACGAGGGAGACCAGCAGGAGCACGATGCACAGTAGTGCGGTGTCCACCAGGGGGCGATGCCAGGAGCGGACTTCGCGGAGCGATAACATGGGAAAACCTCACATGGATAGTCTCAGTATCCGGTATCGATACCTTCACTATCCATGTTGAGGCCGGAAAGCACAAGGGGTCCGACCCGACGGAGGGGCGACATGCGCATCTCGGAATTGAGCGAGCACTCGGGCAGCCCGGTACCGAGCATCAAGTACTACCTGCGCGAAGGGCTGCTCCACAGGGGCGAGCGCACCAGCCCCAACCAGGCGCGCTACGACCGGAGCCACCTGCGCCGCCTGCGTCTCATCCGCGCTCTCACCGAGGTCGGCGGGCTCTCCATCGCCGACACACGCGCACTGCTGGAGGGCGTCGACGGGGAGAGCCCCAGCCACCACGACCTGCTCGGGCGCACGCTCATGACAGTGGACGCCGACGTCCGGGACAGCTCGGGGCCGCAACAGCGCGACCTGGAACTCGCCGACACCCTGACCGGCAAGCAGGGCTGGCACGTCTACCCGGACTCCCCCATGCGGGACCGCCTCGCCCAGGTCCTGGCAACCTTCCGGGCCCTCGGCATGGAACTCGACCAGGACTGGCTCGACAGCTACGCTGCGGCGGCCGACCGGCTAGCACAGGCCGACCTGGAATACGTGGGCGGCCTCACCGACGTCGACGAACTACTGGAGAAAGCGGTGATCGGTACGGTCCTGGGCGACAGCCTCCTGGCCGCCCTGCGGCGCCTGGCACAGGCCAGCATCTCCCGGGGGCAGCAGGAACCCTGACCCGGGCCCGCCGCAGCGGCGACCGGATCAGTCGAAGTCCAGCACGAGACGGCCGCGCACACCACCCGCCTCCATCAACCGATGTGCCTCCGAGGCGTTCTCCGCCGGCAACACCTGCGCCACGCGCAGGCTCAGCACACCTTCCTCGGCCTGGCGGACCAGCCGCTCCAATGCCCCGGTGTCGGTGGCACCGTCGACCACCAGCACCGGGTGCACGGTCACACCACGTTCGGCGGGCCCGTCCCACCCGCGCACGGTCACGACCCGCCCGCCGTCGGCAACTGCGGGGACGGCCTTCTCGTTGAGCAGCGCACCGTCGGCCAGGCCCGGTACGCCGCCGGGAACGCGCTCCCGAACACGGTCGGCGAAGCCGTCCCCGCGCTCGACCACCTCGTCGGCGCCGAGTCCGCGTACGAGGTCCACGTCGGAGTCCTTCGCGTCGGCGATCACACGCAGCCCGTCCGCCTTGCCCAGCTGGACCACGTACCCGCCGAAAGCCCCGGCCGCGCCGGTCACGGCCAGCGTGTCCCCGGGCGACAGTCCGAGCGCGTCGAGCGCCAGGCGTGCGGTCATGGCGTTCATGAGCAGGGTCGCGGCGGCCGCGGGACCGGCTCCCGCGGGCGCGGGCACGACCGAGGCGGCGGGCAGCACGATCTGCTCCGCGTAAGCACCGTGTGCGCCCCGGGGCACCACGAGCGCGGCCACCTCCTGGCCGACGGCGAGGCGCTCGCCCACCTCGGGGCCGATCTGGTCCACGACCCCGGCAGCGTCCATCCCGGGAACGGCCGGCCCGTCGGGGCTGCCGCGGGCGCCCGAACGCAGCACGGTGTCGGTCGGATTCACCGCAGCCGCACGCACACGGATACGTACCTCACCGGGCCCGGCCTGCGGCTCGGGCAGGTTCAGCACCTGGAGGACGTCGGGGTTTCCTGCTTCTGTGATCCCTACAGCCTTCATGTCCCGGGTAACCCCTGTCTCCGGACGACCTATTCCGTCCCCGTCGACCGGACCGAGGACGCGGTTCGAGGACCATACGATCCACGCCGTCCCACGTGGAGGAAACCGGTTCCTCAGCCGGGCTTGTCGGCGACGAAGACCGCGGTCCCGGGCAGCATCCGTCCCCGGACCGGCCCCCATCCGCCCCAGACGTGGTCGTTGTGCTCGGGCCACTCGGGTTCGACCAGATCGGCCAGTACCAATCCGGCGCCCGCGACGGCCCGGACCCAGTCGCCGACCGTGTGGTGGTGCTCGACGTAGACCGCGCGCCCGGAGCGGTCCTCCTCCAGGTACGGGGTCCGGTCGAAGTAGGACTGGGTCAGGGTGAAACCGTGCTCGGTCGGGTCATCGGGGAACGCCCACCGCACCGGGTGGGTCACGGAGAAAGCGAGCCGGCCGCCGGGGCGCAGGACCCGCGTGGCCTCGGCCAGGGCGATCTCGGCCGAGGGAACGAACGGCAGCGCGCCGAAGGAGGAGAAGACCACGTCGAAGGCGGCACCGGTGAAGGGAAGGTACTGGGCGTCCGCCTGCACCGTGGCGAGTTCGTGGCCGGTGTCGGCATCGATACGGCGGGAGTGCAGGAGCTGGCGGTGGGAGACGTCGAAACCCACGACACGCTCCACACCCCGGGAGCGCAACCACCGGCCGCACTGTCCGGCCCCGCACCCGATCTCGAGCACCCGGGCGCCACGGAGTGTGTCGGGGGCACCGAGCAGGTGCACCTCGTCCTCGGTCAGCCCCTCGGGCCCCCACACGAAGCCTGCGTCGCCGAGGAAGGCGCCGTTCTCGGCCTGGTAGGCGTCGGCGGCCTCGTCCCACCAGAGACGTCCGGCGCGGGCGCTCTCGCCGGGGCCCACACCGCGGCGTGCGACACGACCGGGTCCGGGGTAGTCGGCTTCCTCGAACACGCCGTCCTCCTCGACTCTCGCAGTCCCGCTCCCTAGTCCACCGCGGCGTGGGGGCAGGTGCCCGCTGCTCCGCCGGCGGCGGGCCCGCCGCCGGATCCTGTGCCGTCCCCGCTGTCGGGGTCCGTCCCGTCCGCGGGTCCCGGGTCGTCCCCGTCACCGCCGGAAGCCTCGAGTTCGCGGGCGTCTCGGACCTCACGGCGCATGAGGACGATCCATCCGACGACGGCGACAACGGCGAAGACCCACCATTGCACGGCGTAGGAGGCGCTCATCCCCGTGTCCTCCTCATGGAGCGGGACACGCTCGGGCGGGTTCTCGGGGACGGGGGCCTGGTCGGTGAGTTCGATGTAGCCCCCGTAGACGTCGTGTGGCAGCACGTCGGCCAGTTCGTCGACGTCCACGATCATGATCTGTCCCGCGGGCAGGTCGTCGCGGTTCGACAGACCGGTGTTGTCCTCGTTCTCGGAGTAGTGCAGGCGGCCCTGGACGGTGACCTCGCCGCCGGGCACGGCCGGCGGTTCGGGGGTGTCCCGGGCGTTCTCACCGCGTTGGATCCATCCGCGGTTGACCAGGAGTGCGGGCCCTTCCTCGGTGACCAGCGGGGTCAACACGTGGAAACCCACGCCCTGGGACCCGTCCCGGTTGCGCAACAGCACTTCGTTGTCGGTGTCCCAGGTCCCGGTGGCCTCGACGGTGCGCCAGCGGTCCTCGGGGGCGACGTCGGTACCCACGGAAGCCAGGTCCTCGACGGGCACGGGTTCGGCGGCGACGTTGTCCTGCTGCAGGTTCGCCGAGACGCTGCGTTCCTCCCACCGGTCGAGCTGCCAGAAACCCAGCCAGATGAAGCTGGGCACGACCACGAGCACCAGTGCGTGGAAGGCCAGCATGCGTGAGGAGGACAGGACTTTGAGCACGTCTTCGAGGTTAAGAGACGGTGGTGCCCGGTCCGCACCGGCCCTGCCGCAGACACGTGCGCGGGGCCACCGGTGGTGCCGGCGGCCCCGCGTCGTGGGGATCGGACCGGCCTCCACTGGGGAAGGGGGGAGGCGACGGTCCTGGTCGGGAGCTCCTACTCCTCGACGCCGACCGCGGCCTTGCGCTTACGGGCGAAGTAGAGGCCGGCACCACCGGCGCCGAGGGCGGCCAGACCGGCGGCGACCAGGCCGGTCAGGGCACCACCGGTGACGGGCAGCTCGGACGCGGACTCCTCGGGGGCGGGCTTGTCGTCGGACGGGGCCTCGGAACCACCGTCGTCACCGGGCTCCTCGTCCTTGCCGTCGTCACCCGGCTCCTCGGGGGCGGGCTTCTCGGGGGGCTCTTCCTCACCGCCGTCCTCGGGGGGCTCCTCCTCGCCACCGTCCTCGGGGGGCTCCTCCTCGGAGATGGTCTCCAGGCACTGGGCCTCGGCGACGCCGAGCACGGCGATGGCGTTACCGCAGATGTCGACCGCGGCGTCCACGGGCACGTTGACCTGGTTGCCGCTGGCGACGCCGCCCGAGCCGTCGGTGGATGAACCGCCGGAGTCCGCGTTCTCATCTGCGGCCTCGTTGTCGTCGGAGGCCTTGATGACGTTGATGACGGTGGTGCACTTGGCACTCGAGCCGCCGAGGACGGCCACGGAGTTGCCGCAGATGTCGATGGCTGCGTCCACGGGCAGGTTGATCTGGTTGCCGCTGGCCACACCACCCGAGCCGTCGGTGCTGAGCGTGTCGGCGGACTCGCTGCCGACCTCCTCCTCGAGCTTCTCGACGACCTCGACGCACTCGGCCTCCGACACCCCGCCCACCGCGACGGAGTTGCCGCAGGCGTCGATGGCGGCGTCGACCGGGATGAGGATCTGGTTGCCGCTGGCCACACCACCCGAGCCGTCGGTCTCGGCCTGGCCGCTCGACTCGTAGAGGACCTCCGAGACCTTGGTGCACTCGGCCTGGGAGATACCGAGCACGGCGAGCGAGTTGCCGCACAGGTCGGCCTCGATGTCGACGGGCACGTTGATCTGGTTGCCGCTGCCGACACCGCCGGAGCCGCCGGTGACACTGTCGGCGTAGGCGGCAGCTATGGGGGTCACGACCAGGCCGGCAGTGAGGGCCGTGGCGAAGGAGTAACGGAGCGTGTTGCGCATGGTGCTGCCTTTCGCAGGAACGAACGCAGGGGACTGTCGCCGCCCACGTGGACGGCAGGGCGGGTCCGTCACCGCGGTTGGGCGGGACGGCGGGGTGACCCGCTTCGGCCATGTCCGCCGAAGCGACCGCATGGGCCACCTCCGCGGCGAACTGCCGACAGACCGAAACGCTAGCAAGCCACATGGCACTCACAAGCATTTTCAGAAAACGGACACCACAGCTGTCAAAACTTTTTGTTATCAATCAACTACCCTAAGCAATAACAGCAGGCCAGAGCGGCACAGTCCATAACTCAGTGTCCTCACAAGATGACACAGGGTGCCCAACAAAGAAGAAAAATGTGTCCGTGAACCTTCCGGACTAACTAACTAAATACCTTAGTAATCTCATTTTTCGCACACCTGCAAACGCCTCATCCCCAAAGTTGCGTAATGCCGGAAAAGTCGCAAAGAAACCGGAAGGCCCGACTCGACACTGCGAGCCGAGCGCCTCGGACACCGGGCATCCACCACCCGGTGTCCGAGGCATGCGAACCAGGGCTCTGCTCCCGCCGAAACGCTGGTCATCCATACTGGCCCCGGGCCATCAGCGGCCCGGACCCGCCGGACGTCCCGCTCGCCGCCGACCGAGACCACCGTTCCGGGCCGGTACCGAGCACCTCAGACGAGCGCTCCGGACGGGACGTCGACCCCGTGGCGGCGAGCGACGCCGTCGATCTCACGGAGCAGAGCACGTCGGCGGGCCGCCCCGAGGTAGGAGGCGTGCACCCCGTTCGCTGCGAGCCGGACGAGCGCGGAGGCGTCCAGTCCGAGGCTGTGGGCCGTGCGGTACTCGCGGGTCAGATCGGTGCCGAACATGGGCGGGTCGTCGCTGTTGAGGGTGACGAGCAGACCGGCGTCGAGCATGGACGGCAGCGGGTGCTCCTCGATCCGGTCGACGGCGCGGGTGCACACGTTGGAGGTGGGGCTGACGTCGAGGGGGATCTGCTCGTCGACGAGGCGGGCGACCAGCTCGGGGTCCTGCAGGGCGTCGATCCCGTGGCCGATGCGCTCGGCGCGCAGGGCGTCGAGCGCCTCACGGACCCGTGCGGACCCGCCCTGCTCCCCGGCGTGCGGCAGGCTGGCCAGTCCGGCGGCGCGGGCACGGTCGAACACGTGGGTGTACTGCTCCAGAGGCGTCTCGACACCGCCGACGCCGAAACCCACGACACTGGGAGGGCCGTGTTCGAGGGTGGCGGCGATCGTGCGTTCGGCGGACTGCACACCGAAGTCGGCAGGGAAGTCGGGGATCCACCGCAGCTGGATCCCGAGGTCGCGTTCGGCCTCCAGGCGGGCGCGTTCGATACCCGCGAAGACGGTTGCTGCCGGAACCCCGCGTACGAGATGGGCGTAGAGGCTGACGTGGACCTCGGCGTAGCGGACATTGTGCCGGGCGAGGTTGTGGGCCACGACCGAGGCGAGGAGGGCGAAGTCGTCCTCCTCGCACAGGGTGCGCACCGACGCGAGGTAGACCTCGGCGAAGTGGGGGAAGTCGGTGAAGGCGTACCAGTCGCGGAGGGCATCGAGACTGGTGGGAACGTCGGTGAGGCCGTGTGCGGTGGCGAGCTCGAAGAAGGTCTCGGGAGGCATCGAACCCTCGAGGTGTACGTGCAGTTCCACCTTGGGCAGGTCGCGGACGAGGGCGTCGACATCGGTAGGTGTGAGCAGGGAGTCCATGCAACGAAGCGTACGAGCCGCCGGACCCCTCCGCCCACCCTTTCCGGGGCAGCCTGACAGCAACGTGTCAGGACTGCTCGTGCACCCCGTTCACACTGCGGGGCACCCCGAGCGGGTTTCCGTCGCGCAGGGCCCGCGGGAGCAGCGACTGCGGCACGGACTGGAAACTGACCGGGCGCAGGAACCGCTGGATCGCGGCAGTTCCCACGGAGGTGTGGATCGGGGCCGTGGTGGCAGGGTAAGGACCGCCGTGGGTCATGGCGTGGGTGACGGCCACACCGGTGGGCCAGCCGTTCCAGATGACGCGTCCGGCCAGAGAGGACCCCAGGGAGAGCAGGGCCGGCGCCAGAGGGTCGGCCTCCTCCCCGTGCACGGTGACGGTGAGCTGGCCTCGCAGAGCCGCACCGACCTCCAGTAGGCGGCGCTCGTCCTCGTAGGTGACCACGAGCGTGGCCGGGCCGAAACACTCCTCCAGCAGCACGTCGGCGTGTTCGATCAGGGAACCGAGGTCGGTGCGCAGCAGAGTGGGGGTCCAGCCCTCGCCGGTGGGCCCGCCGCGGAGGAGTACTTCGGTGGCGGGGTGGTCGGCGAGTGTGCCGAGAGTGTCGGAGAAGACCTGTTCGACCCGGTCGTTGAGCAGGGGCGCAGGGCCCCGGTCCGCGAGGGCGCCGGTGAGCGGGGTCAGGTCGGTCTCCTCGGGCAGCAGGAGCACCCCGGGTTTGGTGCAGAACTGGCCGGACCCGAGGGTGGCCGACTCGGCGTACCCGGACAGGATCTCTGGACCGCGCGCGGCTGCGGCGGCGTTGGTGACGAAGACGGGGTTGACGCTGCCGAGTTCGCCGTAGAAGGGGATCGGGTCGGGTCGGGAGACGGCGAGGTCGTACAGGGCGCGGCCCCCGGCGACCGAACCGGTGAAACCGACGGCCCGGGTGAGGGGGTGGGTGACGGCGCGGCGTCCGGTCTCCATGCCCTCCACGAGTGCGAAGGTTCCGTCGGGCGCTCCGGCTCCGGCGAGGGCGGTGGTGACGAGGTCGGCGGTGCGGCGGGCGAGTCCGGGATGGCCGGGGTGGGCCTTGACGACGACAGGGCACCCGGCCGCGAGCGCAGAAGCGGTGTCGCCACCGGCGGTGGCGAAGGCGAAGGGGAAGTTGCCGGCGCCGAAGACCACGACGGGCCCGAGCGGCAGCATCAGGCGCCGCACGTCGGGTCGGGGCGTGCCCCAGTCGGGGTCGGCGGGGTCGACGGCGGCGCCGAGGAAGCTTCCCTCCTCGAGCGTCTCCGCGAAGAGGCGGAGCTGGAAAGTGGTGCGGGCGAGTTCTCCGCGGCAGCGGGCCTCGGGGTAATGGGCCTCGGCCATGGCCAGGGGGACGAGTTCGTCTGCGTCCGCGTCGAGAGCATCGGCGACCGTCCGTAGCAGTACGGCCCGTTGGTCGGGGGCGAGGCCGGCCAGGAGCGGGAACGCGGTCGCGGCCCGTTCGAGGGTCGCGTCGAGCTCCGCGGGGGTGGTGTCGTTCCGGGGGGTCGTCATTCCGGGAGCCTCCTGGAGGGATGAGTGCGCTGCATCGGGCACCGTCCCCACCATGTCATGTGCCACTCGTGGAACCGTGGCCCCGGGGGACCGGGCGGTTGCGTTTCCGGCCAGACGCACACCGGCACAACAGGAAGAAATGGACACTGGCCACATATGCCACATGTGGCCATGGCGGAGCAGAACACCGGATCCCTTCGGCGGCCTCGTGAAACACCCGCACTGGGCCGACCGGGGGCACTTCCGGGCGACCTCTCGGCACGAAACTCAATTTTCCCGGAACCAGGTGATTCCGGAAAGGCATCATAGCTTTCGTGACGACAAATTCCCGAAGCTCAACACCACCGCGGGCCCACTGGACCACCGGCTCCACCCGCGGACACGGCAAGCGTCCCACCCGCAGCAAGGACGGCCTCGCCCACGCCGAACTCGGTTTCGCGCAGGCGCCCCTGCGACGCCTGCCCGCTCAGCAACGGAGCATGCTCCGCGTCCAGCGCATGCTGGACTGCTGCGCCGAACTCCTCGACGAGGTCGGCTACGCCAACCTTTCCACCACACGCATCGCCGAACGTGCCGGTGTCGCCATCGGCTCGGTGTACCAGTTCTTCCCGGACAAGAAGGCCATCACCCAGGCGCTCGGGCTACGTTTCCTCGACCAGTTCGCCGCCCGGTTCACCGACCGGCTCTCCGGCGTGGCCCACGACGACTGGATCGGGGCCATCGACGCCGTTGTCGACGAGTACGTGGATATGCACCGTACGGTCACCGGGTTCCGCAGCCTCCACTTCGGCGACATCGTCGACCCTCAGCTCCTGGACCGCGGGGTCGACAACAACCGGGTCATCTCGGTGCGCCTGCGCCAGATCATCGTCTCCCACAACGGCCTGCCCGACAGCGAAGAACTCGACCGGGCCTTCCACGTGTCCGTGGAGGCCGCCGACGCCGTCCTGAAACTGGCTTTCCGCCACGATCCCGAGGGCCACCCCGAGCTCATCGCGGAGGCCAAACGCCTGGTCCTCAGCTACCTGTCCCGGTTCTCCGACCCCGGCGGAGGCGACGACCCGTGGTGACCGACGACCATGTCCCGGCCCGGCCGATCACCGGCACCGCAGCAGGGGTCCCCTACCTCGCTCTGCCTCCCGCGACCGGCCCGGCCCCCGCCCCGCTCGTTCTGGGGCTGCACGCCTTCGAACCGCCCCGCAGCGAGGCCGCCCTCGCCGGTGCCCTGCCCATGGCCTCACTTCCGGCCTGGCGGGTCTGTCTGGGACTACCCCTCTTCGGCGCACGCCTGCCCGAGGGCGGGGTCGCAGAGATCAACCGGCGCGGCGAACGCGACTACCTCGTCGAGCTCTTCGGCCCGGTGGTGGAGGAGGCCGCCGCCGAACTCGCCCGGGCCGAGAGCGACCTGCGCTCCACCTTGCCCGTCACCGAGTCACCCACCGGACTCATCGGGGTCGGCGCGGGCGGATCCGCCGTTCTGCTCGCTCTGGCCGAGGACCGTCTGCCCGTGGACGCCGCCGCCGTCGTCAACCCGGTCCTGGACCCCGCCCCCGTCCTGACGACCCGCGAGCAACGCACCGGGGAGCCCTACACCTGGCACGATCAGGCCCGCCGCACCCGGTCCCGGCTCGACTTCCCCGACCGCGCCCCGGAGGTCGCCCGGAACCAGACGCCCCTCCTCGTGGTCAACGGCGGACGTGACTCGGTCATCACCCCCCGGACGGGACACCACATGTACGAGGCCCTGCGACCCTGGATGCCCGAACATGCACTGCATCACATCGTGGTCCCGGACCTGGCCCACGTGATCGGCCCCGAGCCCGGGCTCAGGCCGCCGCCCCCGACCCCTGCAGGGGTCCTGGCCGACCG
Source organism: Nocardiopsis kunsanensis DSM 44524 (assembly GCF_000340965.1). Taxonomy (GTDB): domain Bacteria; phylum Actinomycetota; class Actinomycetes; order Streptosporangiales; family Streptosporangiaceae; genus Nocardiopsis; species Nocardiopsis kunsanensis. The sequence goes on along the minus strand of NZ_ANAY01000024.1, from coordinate 7,027 downwards.
GGCACTCACGGAGTGGTTCCACCGTTTCCTCACTATTTCCCCGCAGGTCCGGACGCAATCGGACACCTAGTTCCCCACGAGCGGTACGGTCGGGGCCAACCGCGCCACGCAGCCGGCCTCATCGCTCACGCACCCGGTAACACCGACGCACGCGGCCCCGATCCCGCGGACCGCAACGCCTCCGCCGGCCCGTGTTCCATGGGATCATCCAAGAACGGCCGTGAAGCGGCCCTCATCAGACAGTTCCGACTCATCCCTCAGGAGGGCGAACCACGTGACGGAACCGGCACCGGTCTTTGCCAGCGGGGTCGACAACGAACGCCTGAACGCGCAACTCCGTTTCCTCCTGGAAGCGGACAAACTCAAGCGTGTTCTGCGCAAGAACCTGCTGGTGGACGGCTCCCGCCGCGAGAACTCCGCCGAACACTCCTGGCACCTGACCCTGTTCGCCCGTACCTTCGCCGAGTACGCGCCCGAGGGCACCGACGTCGACCGTGTCATCGAGATGCTCGTCCTGCACGACATCGTCGAGATCGACGCCGGCGACACCTTCGCCTTCGACAGGGCCGACGCCGAGACCCAGGCCGCGCGCGAACGGGAGGCCGCCGAGCGCATCTTCCCCCTGCTGCCCGAGGACCAGGCACAGCGCGCCCACCAGCTGTGGGAGGAGTTCGAGGCACAACGGACCCCCGAGGCACGCTTCGCACGTGCGGTGGACCGCCTGCACCCCATGGTCGCCAACTGGCACAACGAGGGCGGTACCTGGACACGCTTCGGGGTGCCCCGCGCAGAGGTTCTGAAGAAGGTCAAACTCATCTCCGAGGGCTCCGAGGCCCTGGGCGCCTACGCCACCGCCCTGATCGACGACGCCGACCGGCGCGGTTACTTCCCGGCCTGAGGCTCCCGGGTCACACACGACCCATGAGGAGCTGCACGGCCGCCGCCAGACCCACGATCACCACGCACACCCGCAGCGCGGTCGGGCTCAGTTTCCGGCCGAACCGCGCCCCCAGGTAGCCGCCGGTCATCGCACCGACAGCGATGAGTCCGACCACCGGCCATGCCGGGGAGGCCAGGACGGTGTAGAACACCGCCGCGGTGGTGTTGGCGATCGTGGTCAGGAAGTTCTTCAGAGCATTGATGCGCTGCAGGTCGTCGTCGATCGCCATGCCGAGCATGCTCAGCAGGACGATCCCCTGAGCAGCCGCGAAGTAGCCCCCGTAGGTGCCCGCCCCGTAGGCGCCCAACGACAGCAACGCACCGCCGTCCTTGCGGCCCGGCCGACGTGTACGCGCCCACGCGGTGATGCGCGGTTGGAGGATGATCAGCACACACGCCAGACCGATCATGAACGGGACCACGGACTCGAACACACCCGGCGGCAACGAGACCAACAACAGCGCACCGGTGACCGCACCCAGAAAGGACATGGAACCCAGCCTCAGCGCCCGGGACCGCTGCCCGGCCAGTTCCCGCCGGTAGGCCCACGTGCCGCCGAAACTGCCCGGCGCCAGGCCGATGCTGTTGGAGACCGTGGCCACTACGGGCGGATACCCCAGCGCCAGGAGCACGGGAAAGGTGAAGAGCGTCCCGGATCCCGCCACCGCGTTGATACCCCCCGCAGCCATACCGGCCAGGAGGATCAGCGCCGCTTCCCACAGTTCCATGCGCGTCGGCCTTTCTCGCACGTGCCGCCCCCGGTGTACCCCCGGGAGCGGGAACAGAGTACGAGAACCGATCACCGGGAGATCGGACCGGGGGCGGGCAGGACACCGACCGATCATTCCCGAACAGTCGGTTCCCCCTCACCTTCACCGCGGTGCGGGTGAGGGGGCACCGGCGTCAAGCGGCCCCGGGGGATCAGCTGGGTTCCTTGACGACCTCGTCCTTGATCCGCTCGAAGGCGCTGCCGACGCCCTGCAGGGCCTGGCCCATCTCGGCGGGCACGACCCACACCTTGTTCGCGTCCCCCTTGGCGATCTCCGGCAGCTTCTGCAAGTAGTGGTAGGCGAGCACGTCCGGGTCGACCCGGCTGGTGTGCAACGCCTTGAAGACCATGTGGATGGCATCGGCCTCACCACGCGCCCGGGTGGTCTGCGCCTTGGCGTCGGCGACGGCGGTCAGCTCCACCGCATCGGCCTCACCTCGGGCCCTCAGGACCGCGGACTGCTGTTCACCCTCGGCCCTCAGGACCGCGGACTGCTTCTCGCCCTCGGCGCTGAGCAGCTGCGCACGCTTCTCGCGGTCGGCGCGCATCTGCATCTCCATCGCCTCCTGCACGGAGGAGGGCGGTTCGATGCCCTTGAGCTCGATCCGGCTGATCTCGATACCCCAGTTGGAGGTGGCCTCGTCCAGTACCGACTTGAGCTCGCGGTTGATCTCGTCCCGGGAGGTGAGCGTGCCTTCCAGGTTCATCCCCCCGATGACGTTGCGCAGCGTCGCCAGGGTGAGCTGCTCGACGGCCTGGATGAAGTTGGCGACCTCGTAGGTGGCCCGGTAGGCGTCCACGACCCGGATGTAGACGGCGGAGTCGACCTCGACGGCGAGGTTGTCCTCGGTGATTGCCGACTGCGGCGGGAAGCTGACGACCTGGACCCTGCGGTCGATACGTTCCCGGACATGGTCGACGCCGGGGATGACGACGTTGAAGCCCGAGCTGAGGGTCCGGTGGAACTTCCCGAAGCGCTCGACGACGTCCTCCATCGAGTGCGGAACGATGCGCACACTGCGCCAGAAGATGACCAGGAGGACGGCTACGAAAAGCGCGACAATGAGGATCGACGTCATGCGGGACCCCCGTCATCGTGCCGAGGGTCGAGGGGAGAGGGCGACATCTGGGCGGCTCCGGTGGTCTCCTGGCGGGATGCAGGTGCTGGGGGTGCGGACCCCACGCATGTCCGGCCCCGCCGAGCCGATGATTCATCGGGCGCGCCGGAAAGGAGCGATCCGCTCACCGATCGTCGACGCTACCCCATGAATGAACCAGAGAGCCATATATGGACCACAATTCCGGTTTTGGACAATAGATTTTCTACATTGTCCTGTTCCCTATCGACGAAGGTCCGGGCAGGACGTATCCCACCCGGACCGGAATCCCCGATCTCAGGCCGCTCGCGCGGTCCAGCGCTCACCGTCGCGTTCGACCTTGAGGGTGAGCCCGAAAGCCTCCGAGAGCAGGTCGGGGGTCATGACCTCGTCCAACGGGCCTGCCGCCACGGCGCTGCCCTCACGCAGCAGCAGCGCGTGCGTGAAACCGGCCGGGATCTCCTCGACGTGGTGGGAGACGACCACGAGGGAGGGCGAGTCCTCGTTCAGGGCCAGCTTGCCCAGACGGCGCACCAGGTCCTCGCGCCCACCCAGGTCCAGACCTGCTGCCGGCTCGTCCAGGAGCAGCAGCTCGGGGTCGGACATCAGGGCCCGCGCGATGAGGACACGCTTGCGCTCACCCTCGGAGAGGGTGTGGAAGGTCCGGTCGGCCAGGTCTCCCACGCCCCAGTGCCCCAGCAGTGAACGCGCGCGGCCCAGGTCGGGGCTTCCGTACTCCTCGCGGAAACGGCCCACGTAGCCGTAGGCGGCACTGACCACCAGGTCCAGAGCGGTCGTGCCCTCCTCCACCCGCGCGGCCACCGCGGCACCCGCGTAACCCACCATGGCGCGCAGTTCGAAGACGTCGACCGCGCCCACACGTTCCTCGAGCACCTCGACCCGGCCCTCGGTGGGGTGCAGCTGTGTGTGGGCCACGTTCAGCAGTGTGGTCTTGCCCGCACCGTTGGGCCCCAGCACGGCCCAGCGTTCACCCTCACGGACCGACCAGTCGATGCCGCTGAGCAGCTCTGCCTTCCCACGCCGGACCGTGACCCCGTCCAGGCCAAGCACTCGCCCGTCCATAGTCCTCCTTCACGTCACGTCCCACGCAGGTGCACGGGCCGCCCTACCCTGTAGCAATGCATTTGACGTCCGCACCGCTCGTTGCCTGGGGCAATGCCTGGCTCACCGGACACGTCGGGCTGGACGACGCCGTCGACGCGGTCGAGCGTCGCAGTGGCCCCAACCTGCTCGGGACAGTACCCGCAAGCGATCTACCGTTCGACAGTGACGTCCCGCTGAGAGCTGCCCTGATACAGCTGCGTGGCCTGGGCTTGTCCGCGTTCCGCCTGGCACTGCCCACCTGGGGTGATCCCTTGGGCCTCGTCGGCCCCAAGGAGCTCAACCAGGCCGCCATCGAAGCCGGCGAGGGGGCCCTGGTGCAGCTCACCGACCGGCAAATGGGGCTGGTGCCCTCCGTGGACCGGCGTGGTTCATCCTACGTCGGTGTCTCCTGGACCCCGTACCGTGCCGAGGACACCCGGCCGCAGGTCCCTTCCCTCCCCGAGGCAGAGAGCGAGATGAAGGTCACTCTCGTGCAGGTCACACAGACCCTCGAAGGCGTCGACGACGTGGCCTCCTTCGCTCCGGCCGTGCACCGGGAGCTCGGTGACACGGGTTCTCGGGGCTCTCCTCCCCTGGCCCACGGGTACCCGCCCCGTGCCCACAGGGTCGCCACCCAGGCCGAACGCCTCTCCAAGGTCGTCCGCCTGGCCGATCCCTCCGGAGCGAGAGGCCTCAACGTCCACCAGATGAACACACGCGCGGACGCACTGCGCCGCTTGGACGCGGCAGTACGCAGGGCCATGATCGCCGCACACGCTGCCGTGTTGCAGCCCCGAGGGCTCGGGTGACCGGCCCGGCCTGCGCCCCTTTCCCAGGTCCCGGCCGGGTGGGACCCTGGGAAAGGGGGAAACGGCCTCCGGGTTGTTCCAGGGGTGATACCTGATCCGCCCGGCGGTCGGAAAGGGCGATACTGAGGGGGCGGCCGAGGAAGGGAAGGCATTCCCCGAACGCAGGAGCCAGAGGAGACCCGCCATCATGCAGCCCGAGCACATCCGAGCCTCAGACACCGATCGTGACCAGGTCGCCGAACGGCTGCGCGAGGCCCTGGCGGAAGGCCGGCTCACCCCCGCCGAACACGGAGAGCGCCTCGACACCCTCTACAAGGCCAAGACCGTCGGCGAGCTCTCTCCCATCATCGACGACCTTCCCGGAGCCGCGTCCCCGGAGCCCTCCTCTTCCCACCGCTCCGCCTTCGCCGAACCGAGCAGTATGGAGATCCTCGGCAGCGAGGCCCGGGACCTCGCCGGACAGAGCAAGGGGTCGGAGAACATCGTCGCGGTCTTCGGCGGCTGCGAACGCAAGGGCCGGTGGCTGGTCGAGCCCCGCACGAACGTGTCGGTACTGTTCGGCGGGGTGGAGCTGGACCTTCGCGAGGCCGTACTGAGCCAGCACGAGGTGACCATCCAGCTCGCCGTCATCCTGGGCGGGGTCGACATCACCGTGCCCAACGGGGTCCGTGTGATCAACGACACGTCAGCGATTCTGGGCGGTGCTGAACTGCACAACACCGATCAGGTGGTCGACCCCAACGCACCGGTGGTCAGGCTCACGGGTACCTGCATGCTCGGCGGTGTGGACGTCAAGGCCAAGGGCCTCAAGCGCAGGAAGGGCCGCAAACAGGGCTGATCCTCCTCCACCCCTGTGTCAGCCCGCACACCGCAACACCAGGTGGTAGGGGGTCCCTGCACACAGTCACCACACTCGCCCCGAGTAACGTGGAAAACGCCATGAATGATGATTCCACGTTGTTGGTGACGGTGACCGGGCGCGATCGTCCGGGCATCAGCGCACGCTTGTTGAGCACTCTCTCCGTCTTTCCCGTGACCGTCGTCGACCTCGAACAGGTCGTCCTCGCAGGACGCCTGGTCCTGGGCACAGTCATCGACGTGGACGAGGGGGTCGCCCCCGGTGTGAGCCGGGGCCGAGTCTTCGAGGAGATCCGTACAGCCCTGGACAAGACCGCGATCGACCTCGACATGGAGGTCGAGTACTCCGCGGGGAACGGCCGGGTGAAAGGTGTGGGAGGCAATCGACTCCGCGTCACCGTCCTCGCCGCACCTCTGCGCCCTGGAGCGCTGAGCGCACTCACGTCGTGTGTGGCCCGCGCAGGTTCCAACATCGAACGCATCGAACGTCTCTCCGGATACCCGGTCACCTCCGTCGAGATGGACATCTCCGGTGGTGACACCGAACAGCTCCGCGCCGAGCTGGCCATGGAGGCCTCCACCCAGGGGGTGGACGTCGCTGTCCAGGCCAGCGGACTCCAGCGGCGCGGCAAGCACCTCATCGTGATGGACGTGGACTCCACTCTGATCCAGGGGGAAGTCATCGAGTTGCTGGCCGCACACGCGGGCTGCGCCGACGAGGTCGCCCGGGTCACCGAGGAAGCCATGCGCGGCGAACTGGACTTCGAGGAGTCGCTTCGCCGCCGGGTCGCCCTGTTGGAGGGGCTGGACGCCTCGGCCATGGAGCGGGTCCGGGACGACATCCAGTTGACGCCGGGTGCCCGCACCCTCATCCGCACGCTCAAGCGCCTCGGGTACGAGTGCGGCATCGTCAGCGGCGGTTTCACCCAGATCACCGACGGGCTCGCCGAGTCGCTGGGCTTGGACCACTCCGCCGCGAACACCTTGGAGGTCGTCGACGGCAAGCTCACCGGCAAGCTGGTGGGGCCGATCATCGACCGCAAGGGCAAGGCGGTCACTCTGGAGCAGTTCGCCACGGAAGCCGGCGTTCCGCTGAGCCAGACCGTGGCTATCGGTGACGGCGCCAACGACCTGGACATGCTGCAGGCCGCGGGGCTCGGGGTCGCCTTCAACGCGAAACCGGTCGTGCGGCAACAGGCGGACACCGCCGTCAACGTGCCCTACCTGGACACGATCGCCTACATCCTGGGAGTCACCCGGGAAGAGATCGAGGAAGCCGACCTGGACGACGGTTCCCACGACTAGCCTTTTCCGGAGAAAAATGGGGCCGCGCTGAGGCGCGTCTCCATTTTTTGTGCCCGAACTTGTTTTTCACATGTTCACAAGCCACACAAAAAGAAGAGGGGCCACCCACAACAGGCAACCCCTCCCCAAGAAAAACCGTGGCAGCA
>NZ_ANAY01000023.1 GCF_000340965.1 Nocardiopsis kunsanensis DSM 44524 | reverse complement strand
GACTTACCGGCGTCGGGGTGGGAGATCACCGCAAACGTCCGCCGCTTGGCAGCCTCATGTGCCGCGGTGGCACCCTGCCGTGCCGCGTCCGCCGTGTCCACGCTCATCGCCGCTCGCCCTGTCCCGCTCATGTCGCTGTCGGTCTTCGGCCCCGTCCAGCCTAAGTGCGACGGTTCCCCTCACGGACCACCGACCTCGGTCGCGGCGGCCCGGTCGCAACGCCGTACCCCCGCCGGCCGTCCTGTCCCCACTGCTCCGCTCGGGACGCCTCCGGCGGGACGCCGTCCGGAGCGTTGGAAGAGGCGGAGCACCCCGGCCCTCAGGTGGCGTCGGAGTCCAGGGCGGAACCGATCCGGCGCAGCACTTCTCCGTTGTCGGTGCCGCTGGGGTAGAGGGCGACCAGGACCCGGTCCGACTGCGCACCGGCCCCCGGCTCCAGGAGCGGCCTCGCGGCAGTGCTGACGTAGGCCATCGCGTCGTCGAAGCGCGCCCACACAGCGTCCACACCCTCGTCCGGGTCGCGCAGCCAGGAACGCAGCACGTGGTTGTGGGCCGCGATCACGGACGCGGCCACCACACCCGAGGCCAGGGAGAGCCCGGTGCCGACTCGTTCGGTCAGGTAGTGGCTGAAGGCCGACTGGTAGCGGGCCGTCATCGCCACCTCCCGGTCCCGCAGGCGCGGGTGCGCCCGCACCAGGTGGTAGCGGGGCAGGGTGATCCCGGGGTCGCGCAAGTACCCCTGGAAGACCATGCGCGCGGCCGAGCGCACCGCGCTGAGGGGGTCGTCCGGGGATGCGTCGAGGTAGCGCACCACCGTGGTGAAGAGCTCGTCGTGCTCGGAGAAGAGGATGTCCTCCTTCGAGCCGAAGCGCCGGAAGAGGCTGCGGCGGCTCACCCCCGTCGCGGTCGCGATCCCGTCCATCGTCGTGCGTTCGAACCCGTACTCGGTGAACAGGCCGACCGCCGCGAGGACGACCTCCCGCGTACTCACCCGCGTCTGAGCCACGGCCACCTCCGTTCCACCGCCAAAGAGTATTACCGCGCCACCGGTGTACTTCACACTTTTCACCTCCTATCCTGGCACTGAATGCCATGATTCGGCACGCGGTGCCAGACGGAGGAGAACACGATGAGCGACTTCGATCTGTTCAGAACCACGGAGGAACACGAAGAGCTGCGCGAGGCGGTGCGCGCGGTCTCCGAGGACAAGATCGCTCCGCACGCCGCCGACGTGGACGAGCAGAGCCGCTTCCCGCAGGAGGCACTCGAGGCTCTCGTGTCCACCGACTTCCACGCCCCCCACATCGAGGAGCAGTACGAGGGCATGGGCGCCGACGCGCTGGCCACGTGCATCGTCATCGAGGAGGTCGCCCGGGTGTGCGGCTCCTCCTCGCTCATCCCGGCCGTCAACAAGCTCGGCACCATGCCGGTCGTCCTGGGCGGCTCCGAGGAGATCAAGCAGCGCTACCTGCCCGCGGTCGCCCGTGGCGAGGCGATGTTCTCCTACGGCCTGTCCGAGCGCGAGGCCGGCTCCGACACCGCGAGCATGCGCTCCCAGGCCACGCCCGACGGCGACGACTGGATCCTCAACGGCCAGAAGTCCTGGATCACCAACGCCGGCGTGAGCGATTACTACACCGTGCTCGCCGTCACCGACCCCGAGGGCAAGCGCGGCGGCAACATCTCCGCGTTCGTCCTGCACGCCGACGACGCCGGGTTCACCCTGGGCGAGCCCGAGCGCAAGCTGGGCATCAAGGGCTCCCCGACCCGCGAACTGTTCTTCGACGACGTGCGTGTGCCCGGCGACCGCATCGTCGGTGCCCCCGGTGAAGGCCTCAAGATCGCCCTGCGCACCCTCGACCACACCCGCGTCACCATCGGCGCGCAGGCCGTCGGTATCGCCCAGGGGGCTCTCGACCAGGCCGTGGCCTACGTCAAGGAGCGCAAGCAGTTCGGCAAGTCCGTCGCCGACTTCCAGGGCGTGCAGTTCATGCTCGCCGACATGGCGATGAAGCTCGAGACCGCCCGCCAGATGGTCTACACGGCCGCCGCCAAGTCCGAACGGCACGACGACGACCTGCCCTTCTACGGTGCGGCCGCCAAGTGCTACGCCTCCGACGCGGCCATGGAGATCACCACCGACGCCGTGCAGCTGCTGGGCGGTGCCGGCTACGTGAAGGACTTCCCGGTCGAGCGCATGATGCGCGACGCCAAGATCACCCAGATCTACGAAGGCACGAACCAGATCCAGCGCATGGTCATGGCGCGCCAGCTGCTGAAGTAGACCGCCCCAAACACGAAAAGCCCTGTTCACGGCCGGTCTCTGACAAGACCGTGAGCCGTGAGCAGGGCCGGCGGTCATGTGCCTTCGGAGCGACCTCGGACGCTCCTGTGAAGGGCTTGTCCCGTCTGTGTTCCGTCAGAGGGGCGCGGACCCCGGTCCAGGCGCTCGTCGATGGCCCTTCGGGCCCGCCCGTCCGAAGGGACACAGGAGGACCCCCGGGGTCCGGCGCAGCTCCGGGGGTCCTTATCTCATGCGGTCTCCTCGCGGATGAACTTGGCCACCGGCCCGGGGTCGCGGCCCAGTGCCGCGCGCACGTCCTCGGTGACCTCGGCGGCCCGGCCCGCGACGGCGGCGGCGAACCGCTCGTTGAGGGTGTCGATGTAGCGGTCGCCCCAGCCGCGGTTGCGTGCCCGGAAGTAGAACCCGGCCTCGTCGATCTTCTTGAAGCGCCATACGGGGCTGTCGGTGCCCTTGGTCATGCGCACGAACTGTTTGAAGGTGACGGGCTCGGGCCCGGTGAGGGTGTACTCGCGGCCGGCGTGGTCGCCGACGAGCGCGGCCACGGCGGTGTTGGCGACGTCGCGGGCGTCCACGAAACTCACCGCGGTGTGTTTCCTGACGGGTAGTTCGAGGCGACCGTTGCGCGAACGGGCCAGGCCGGCGAACGTGCCCTCGGTGAAGTCCTGGTGGAGCCAGTTGGGGCGCAGGACGGTCCACTTGTCGAAGACCTTGCGGGCCCGCTCCTCGGCCACGCGCTGGTCGGAGTCGGAGGGTGCGTGCTCACTGCCCATGGACGACATCACGACCGCTTTGTCCACACCCTTCTCGGCGGCCTTCTCGATGAAGCCGGCCACCCGGTTCCCGAGGGAGCGTCCGATGGGTGTGACCACGAAGACGCTCTCGACACCGTCGAGGACCTCGTCCCAGTCGGAGGTGTCGGTCCAGTCCAGCCGCACCTCCGACGTACGTGAGGCACCCGCGGCGGTGATGCCGCGCCTGCGCAGTTCGGTCAGGACGCGTCGCCCGACCATTCCGGTGGGGCCGGTGACCAAGACACTCATGGGCTTCACGGTACCGACGCCGGGGCACGGCCAGGACGCGAACCGCCCGGGCCGGGTCCGGCCCGGCCCGGGTCAGGAGGCCGGCTCGAAGGACTCCGAGATGTGGTCGAGGAGCTGGTGGTTGACCTCCGGCTCCTCCGGGCTCACCAGGAAGAGCGCATATCCCTTCTCGTCGGTGTGGAAGCCCCGGTTGATGGCGTGCCTGTCGCCGTCGGAGAAGGTGAACTCCCAGTCGGCGGCGCTGTTGTAGTCGTCGGCCCACTCGGCGTCGACGTCTTCGATACCGATGAGGGAGTACCCGTCGAAGTTGCCGCTCGCTGCGGGCTCGAGGTCGCGCCAGTCGTCGCCCGCGTCGTCGTTGGGGGCATCGGTCTGGTCGACCATGAGGTAGCCGCCGTCGGGGTTGTGGAAGTAGACCATGTGGCCCTGGCGTTCGATCTCCCAGCCCTCGGGCACGTCGACGGAGAAGCCGCTCTCGTCCTCGTGGCGTTCGAGGAAGTCCCACTCCTCGTCGTCGGAACCGTCCTCCTCTCCGGCCTCGTCCTGGCCGTCCTCGTCCTCCTCGGTGGCTCCGGCCCCGGGCTCGGACGTACTCTCCGCCGGTTCATCCTCCGCTCCCGTGGGCTCCTGGGGTGCTTCGTCCGCCGACCCGGCCTGGCCGCCGCCGACGAGCTGTTCGGTGTCGTCGCGGTTCATGCTGACCAGGGCGGAGGTGACGGCGCCGGCGACGAGCACCACGAGGGCGACCGCGGCGATGACGAGGTTGCGGTTGCGTTTGGAGCCCCGGTCACCGTCCGCCGCGCTCCCTGCGGTTGCACCGGCAGCGGCCACGGCAGGGGGGCCCTGGGCGGATGCGGCGGTCCCGGTGGCGACGGGTTCCGGGGCGGGCCCGGGCACCGGCGCGGGGGCGGCGGCCGCACCCGTCGGCCCCGCCTCGGCGGCCTCGTGAATCTCCCGCAGCCGGGCACGCACCCGGTCACTGGTGGGACGGTCCTCCGGCTCCTTGGCGCAGAGCTCGGCCAACAGCGGCGCGAGCGCCCCGGCTCGGGTCGGCTCCGGCAGGTCCTGGGTGACGATCGCGGTCAGGGTCGACATCGGGGTGGGGCGGTCGAAGGGCAGTGTGCCCTCCACCGCCTGGTACAGGGTCACCCCCAGGGCCCACATGTCGGAGGCGGGGGCGGCCGAGTAGCCGTGGGCGACCTCGGGGGCCAGGTAGCTGGGCGAACCGATGAGCAGGCCCGTACTGGTCAGGTGTGTGGACCCGTCCAGGTGGGCGATACCGAAGTCGGTGAGGACGGCCCGGTCGTCGCCGGCGATGAGCACGTTCCCCGGTTTGATGTCGCGGTGCACGATGCCGCGCCGGTGGGCCTCGGACAACGCCGCGGCCATCTGCTCGCCGATCTCGGCGGCGCGGTGGACCGGCAGGGTGCCCTCGTCGCGCAGGAGGGTACCCAGGGAAGGGCCCCGGACGAGTTCCATGACGATCCAGGGGCGCCCGTCCTCGTCTGCGACGTCGAAGACCGTGATGATCGAGGGGTGGCTGAGCTGGGCTGCGCTCCGGGCCTCCCGGATCATGCGGGTGCGCAGGACCTCGACCTCGTGGTCGGGCAGGCCCGGGGGCGTGGTGAGTTCCTTGACCGCGACCGGACGGTCCAGGAGGGTGTCGGTTCCCTGCCAGACACGGCCCATCCCTCCGGTGCCGATGACGTCGTCGAGACGGTAGCGGTTGACCAGGACACGACCGGGGTCGGCTTCCGAACTGTTCATGCTCGAGTGAGATCCTCTGCGGAGGGAGGGGTGGGCGAAGGGACGAGGGGCGCCGCTCCGACCGGGCACGGGCCGGGCCGCAGCCGGGCCGGAGTCCACTCACACCATAGAGCGCGCGCGGCGGGCACAGGATTCCTGCGCGGCGGAAGGCAGCCACCGGACACACCCTAGGATTCCCCAGCGGGCCCCGGGGTTGACCGCCGAAGACCGGTTCCTCATCACACGTGGCCTCTCGGCGGCCTTCGCCCATGACCTGCGGGGACCCCGCCGGTACCGTTCGCGGGGACGGTTCGCACGGCGGGGCCCGGGGCCGGGCGTTTCCTCACCCGGCACACACGTCAGTCCACTCGCACCGGCAGCGTCCTCACCCCGGAGACGATGATCGACGGCATCGGCTCCAGGTCGGCGTCGCCGACGGCGATCCGGATCTTCGGGAAGCGCTCGAACAGGCGCGGGATCAGTTCGTTGACCTCCATGCGGGCCAGGTTCGCCCCCAGGCAGTAGTGGCGCCCGTGGGAGAAACTCAGGTGGGAGGTGTCCTCGCGTGTGATGTCGAAGACGTCGGCGGTCTCGCCGTAGCGCTCCTTGTCCCGGCCGGTCGATCCATAACCCATGAGCAGGGCCTCGCCCTGGGGGATCCGCACACCGGCCAGTTCCATGTCCTCGGTGGTGTAACGCATCGGGACGTACTCGCCCGGGGAGTCCCAGCGCAGCACCTCCTCGGTGGCGTCGGCCCACTCGGCACGGCCGTCCAGGAGCAACTGGAGCTGGTCGGGATGCTGGAGGAGGGCGCGCACCACGTTCGGGATGAGGTTCATCGTGGTCTCGTAGCCCGCACTGATGAACAGCACCAGTGCCCAGATCAGCTCGTCCTCGGTGAGTTTGTCCTGGTCGTCGCGTGAGGCGATGAGGCCGCTGGTGAGGTCGTCGCCGGGCTGCTCCCGCTTCTCGGCCACCAGTTGGGTGAGGACCTCCCACAGACGGGCGAAGGACTGCATCGCCTGCTCGGGGGTGGTGGACTGGTCGAAGAACGTACTGACCAGGTCGTGCATCTCGCTGCGGATCGCGACCTCGACGCCGAAGAGTTCGCTGATCACGGTCAGCGGCAGCGGCATCGCGACGATCTCCTTGAAGTCGACAACGCCGTCCCCGCTCTCGGCCGCCTGCGCTTCCAGGTCGTTCAGCAGGCGGTCGACGATCCCCACGATGTCGTCGCGCATGAGTTCCACGCGGCGCGGGGTGAAGGCCTTGGAGATCAGTTTGCGCAGCCGGGTGTGGGTCTCCCCGTCCTGCGAGAGCATGTTCTCGTTGATGATCCAGGACATCAGCGGCCAGTCCGGCGGGACCTCACCGGCGTTGAAGGCCTTCCAGTGCTTGCGGTTCTTCTGGATGCGGGGATCGGCGAGTGCCTCGGTGACCCCGGCGTGGGTGGTCACGACCCACGCAGCAACTTCCCCAGGAAGGACGACAGGGACGACAGGGGAGACCTCCCGGAGGTGGGCCGCTTGGGCGCGGAGGTTTCCCGGGGCGATTCGGACGGGCTCCAATGGGTTCCTTCCACTGTTGCGTGGGACAGGGGGGCTTGTGGTTCGAAAACCGTCGGAAGACTGACCGGGACCCAGGAGAGCCCGGTCAGGTTCCACCGCAGTTCCTCCGGGGGAACGGCGAGGCGTAGCGAGGGGAGGCGGTGCAACACCGTACGCACCGCCGCTGTGGTGATGGTGACGGCCTGGTCCCGGGCCGGGCACCGGTGCGGACCGGCCCCCCACGCGACGTGGGCACGGTTGGCCGACTCGGCGATGTGGTCGGCGTTCTCCTCGGCGAAGAAACGGTTCGCGGCCGCGAAACCGAGGAGGATCGGCGAGCCCGCCTCGATGGTGCGGCCGCCCCCGGCGGGCACGTCCACGCGCGGGTAGATCACCGGATAGTTCGTGATCGGCGGGTCCTGCCACAGCACACGGTCGACGAGGGCGCCCAGCTCTCCGTCGGTGCGGTACCGCTCGGGGTTGCGGTCGGGCTCGGTGAGGGCGGCGCGCAGCGTGGAGTTGACGAGGTTCGCGGTGGGTTCGTTGGCGGCGGTGACCATGAGGAGCATCTGCATGATGACCTCCTCGTCCGTCAACGCTGCCCGGTGCTGGACGAGGCGGCTGGTGACGTCGTCGCCCGGAGCCCGGTGCTTGTCGCTCACCGTCTCCGACAGGGCCCGCTCGGCCTCGGCGTTGGCGCGTTCGGCGTCCACACCCGTCCACAGGTCGCGGCTGGCGCGTGCGAAGCGCAGGGCACGCTCCTCGTCCATGCCGAACACCACACTCATGACCAGCAGCGGCAGGAGACGCGCGAACTCGTTGAGGAGGTCGCTCTCCCCGCGCTCACAGAAGGTGTCGACGAGGGAGTCGGCGACCTCACGGGTGACCGATGCCAGGTGCTGTTCGCTGACCGCCCCGAAGCTGTCGGAGATGGCCCGCCGGTAACGCTGGTGCTCGGCCCCGTCGGTGAACAGGGCGTTGGGGCGCGGCGCCATCATGGGCACCACGGCCGCGGAGTCGTCGATGCGGCCTTCGGCGTAGTCCTTCCACAGGCGCGGGTCGTGGGTGAAGCCGGTCGTGTCCCGGCACCAACTGATGAGGGTGTTGTAGTCGGTGACCAACCAGCCGCGCACCCCGGGTTCCAGCTCCACGGGGACGACGGGGCCGTACTCCTCCCTCATCTGCGCGTACACGGCGTAGGGGTCGGGGTGCGGCTCTTCCTGGTACAACTTCGCGTAGGGGCATCCAGATGACACGGGCGCCTTACCGGGGTGGGGGGTGGGGCAGGGTCGGGTCGCGGGTCCGTCCGTCGCCGGGCGGGATGTGGTCCGCGCTCACCCTAGCGCCCCGTCCCCTTTCCGTCACCGTGGGGTCTCGCGCTCTCCGCGTTCTTGCAAGTCCACGGCCTTCCGGTCGCGAGCGCCCCGGCAGGATCACGGTGTCCGGCCGGTTTCCTCCAACGGACGGAACCGGCGCAGGCGCTGGCTGTTGGTCACCACGAACACGCTCGAGAGCGCCATCGCCGCGCCGGCGAGCATCGGGTTGAGCAGCCCGGCGGCGGCGAGCGGGACCGCCGATGCGTTGTAGGCGAAGGCCCAGAACAGGTTCCCCTTGATCGTGGACAGTGTCCGGCGGGAGAGCCGCACGGCGTCCGCGGCTGTGCGCAGGTCCCCGCGCACCAGGGTCAGGTCGCCGGCCTCGATCGCCACGTCCGTGCCGGTACCCATGGACAGCCCCAGGTCCGCCTGGGCCAGGGCGGCGGCGTCGTTGACCCCGTCACCGACCATCGCCACGGCGCGCCCACCGTCCTGCAGGCGCCGGACCACGTCGACCTTGTCCTCGGGCAGGACCTCGGCGATGACCTCTTCGATCCCGACCTCCTCGGCGACGGTGCGTGCGACCGTCCGGTTGTCGCCGGTGAGCAGGATCGGCGTCAGGCCCAGATCACGGAAGCGGCGTACGGCCTCGGCGCTGGTCGGCTTGACCGCGTCGGCGACCACGAGCACCCCGCGGGCCCGGCCGTCCCAGCCGACGGCGACGGCGGTCCGTCCCTTGCCTTCGGCCTCGGCCATCGCGGACTCGAGGTCGGGCGGCAGCGGCTGCGACCACTCCTCCAGGAGCGCGCGGCGTCCGACGAGGACGGCGTGTCCGTCCACGGTCCCCTGCACCCCGAGGCCTTCGATGTTGGCGAAGTCCTCGGATGCGGGGAGGTCACCGACCCGTACGAGGGCGCCGGAGGCGATGGCGCGGGCGATGGGGTGTTCGGAAGCGTTCTCCAGGGCGCCGGCCAGGCGCAACAGCTCCTCCTCGTCGGTGCCCTCGGCCGTGAGTACCCCGTCCAGAGCCATCTTCCCGGTGGTGACGGTCCCGGTCTTGTCCAGGACGACGGTGTCCACGCGCCGGGTGTTCTCCAACACCTCGGGGCCCTTGATGAGGATGCCGAGCTGCGCCCCGCGTCCGGTCCCGATCATGAGCGCCATCGGGGTGGCCAGGCCCAGCGCGCACGGGCAGGCGATGATGAGTACGGCGACGGCGGCTGTGAAGGCGGCCGTGACGGGGTCGCCGGTCCCCAGCCAGAAGCCGAGCGTGGCAACGGCGACCATGATGGCCACGGGCACGAAGACCCCGGAGATGCGGTCGGCCAGGCGTTGCACGGCGGCCTTGCCGTTCTGGGCGTCCTCGACCAGACGCGCCATCCGGGAGAGCTGGGTGTCCGAACCCACTCTGGTGGTACGTACGACCAGGCGGCCGCCGGCGTTGACGGTCGCCCCGACCACGGCACTGCCGGGTTCGACCTCCACGGGCGCCGATTCGCCGGTGAGCATGCTCATGTCGACGGCGGAGCTGCCCTCCTCGACGGTGCCGTCGGTGGCGATCTTCTCCCCGGGCCGGACCACGAACCGGTCGTCGACGGCGAGCTCACCGACGGGGACGGAGACCTCGCGTCCTCCGCGCAGTACGGCGACCTCCTTCGCGCCGAGCTCCATGAGGGAACGCAAGGCCGCACCGGCCTGCCGTTTGGACCGTGCTTCGAAGAACTTGCCGAGGAGGATGAAGGCGGTGACCCCGGCAGCCACCTCCAGGTAGATGTTGGCGGCCCCGTCGGTGCGGGTGATGGTGAGTTCGAAGGGGTGGGTCGTCCCCGGCTGCCCGGCCGTGCCGAGGAAGAGCGCGTAGAGCGACCACAGGAACGCGGCGCTCACGCCCAGGGAGACGAGCGTGTCCATGGTCGCGGTGCCCAGCTTCAGGTTCTTCCATGCCGAGACGTGGAAGGGCAGGGCTCCCCAGACCACCACGGGTGCGGTGAGGGTGAGCGAGGCCCACTGCCAGTGGGTGAACTGCAGCGCGGGGACCATGGACATGACGATGACGGGGGCCGCGAGCAGCAGGGACACGACCGCGCGGGTCCGCAGCGCGCGTACGGGATCGTCGGCCACGGTCCCGGCCGGTGCGTCCTCGGGTGCGGGAGCGGGCGGGGCAGCTGTGTAGCCGGCCTTCTCGATCTGGGCGACGAGGTCGTCGACGGCGGCGGCCCCGTCCTCGATGGAGACGCGGGCCTTCTCGGTCGCGAAGTTGACGGTGGCGGTGACCCCGTCCATCTTGTTCAGGCGCTTCTCGACACGGTTGGCGCAGGCAGCACAGGTCATGCCACCGACGTCGAGTTCGACGGACGCGGGGGTGTCCTGCACTGGCCGGGTACTCATCGTGTTTCCTCTCTGCCACCGTTTCCGCCGGTGTCGGCCGTACTGTCCTGGAGCTGTTCCACCGAGTGCTCCGGGGCGCTCCCCGGGAGCACGGGGCCGACCAGGGAGCCGACCCCGAACATCGCGCCGAACACGGCCACGAGCCCCAGGGCGTAGAGCCCGAGCTTCGTGGTCACCCCCATGTCAGCCCCTGACCTCGTACCCGGCCTCGTCGATGGCGGCGCGCACGGCGGCGTCGTCGACGGTGCCCTCACTGGTGACCGTGACCTTCTTGCCCTCGAGGTCGACGGCGACGTCGGTCACCCCGGAGACCTCGGTGACCTCTTCGGTGACGGCGTTGACGCAGTGGCCGCAGCTCATCCCGTCGACGGTGTAGACAGCGGTGGTCGTGGTGGCCATGTCGCCTCCTGTGTGGTGTGCGGAAGGTTTCCCCAACACGTGAACTATACCCCCGTAGGGTATACAGAAGTCAAGCGTCATGGGCATCCTCCGAACGCCGAAGACCACGTCAGGCTACCCCAGGGGGGTAAAAATCCCCGCACAGAGCCCCCATGCGCGACCCGTCCGCGCACCCCACCCGACACACGAACGGGGCCGTGGGCCGCCTCCGCGACCCACGGCCCCGCGGGGATACCCTCCCCCCGTTCCGTGAGGGAGCCTGTCATCCCTCCTTGAGATTCAGCCGGGCCACCGTGCGTTCACTCGTGTGGTGCTGGGCCAGGCCGAAACCGGCTCGGCGGAACATCTCCACCGTCCCCGTGTAGACCTCGGCACTGGGTGCGCGCCCTCCCGCGGTGTCGACGGGGTAGGCCTCCAGGACCCGTGCACCCTCGGCGCGGGCGTACTCGATGGCCCCGTCCAGCAGACGGCTGCCCACGCCCCGGCGCCGGCGCCGGGGCGGCAGCCAGAAGCACACCAGCGACCACACACCGGGTTCGTCGGGGTCGGCCGGACGCAGGGAACGCGAACGCGACAGGCGGACGTAGTCCTCGCGCGGGGCCACCGAGACCCACCCGCAGGGGCCGTCCTCGTCGTAGGCGAGCAGCCCGGGGACGCGGCCCTCCAGGGTCACCCGGCGCAGTTCCGCCTTGTTGTCCACCCCGCGCATCGACCGGTCGCAGGTGGTGCTCGCCGTGTGGTCCTTGGCCCTCCTACGGAAGAACGTGCACCAGCAGTGACCGTAGGCTCCGGTCGGTCCGAACAGGTTCTCCAGGTCCTGCCACCGCTCGGCGGTGGCGGGCTCGATCGAGACGATGGACATCTGACTCCCTCACCGAGACGCACGACTGGCCGCCACAACTGTGATCCAGAACACTAGCGTTGATCCGCCGTGACCGAAAGAACACAGATGCCCCAAAGATGACCTTCTGTTGAACTTTTTCGTTTCTGGGCCCCGAGCCGCCCAGGGAGGCCCCCCGCAACAGAAGCGGGGCCGGCCCCTGACCACTCGGGTCGGGAACCGGCCCCGCCTGCACGCGAGGCGCCGCGGAGGATCAGCTCGTCGGCCGCTCCTGCGCGCTCTGGCTCGGTGCCTTGGGCTCCCAGCACTCGATACCGCGTACATCGGGCAGACGGTCACGGGTGAAGACGGGATCGAGCCCCTGGCGCCGCTGGTCGTTGTAGTCCTTGAGCAGGCGGCAGGCGATCACCGTCAGCGGTGCGATCGCGATGAGGTTGACCATCGCCATCATGCCCATCGTGGTGTCGGCCAGGGTCCAGATCAGGGAGATCTCACCGAGGGAGCCGAGGAAGGTCGCCACGAGGAACACACACTTGTACACGAACAGCACCCGCTCGTTCGAGGACAGGTACTCGATGTTGGACTCGCCGTAGTAGTAGTTGCCGAGCACCGAGGTGAAGGCCACCAGGAGGATGATGACCGTCATCAGGTGCAGCGCCCACGGGCCCAGCTGAGCGGTGAGCGCGAACTGGGTCAGGTCGCTCTGCAGCTCACCGTTGATCTCCTGCTGCCCGAGCAGGATGATGAAGGCCGTGATCGAGCAGATGACGAGGGTGTCGAGGTAGACGCCCAGGGTCTGCACGAGGCCCTGCTTGGCGGGGTGCGTGACCGAGGCGCTCGCGGCGGCGTTGGGCGCCGACCCCAGACCGGCCTCGTTGGAGAACATACCGCGGCGCACGCCCTGGATGATGACGACACCGAGCGCGGCACCGGCGAACTCCCGGACCCCGAAGGCGTGCTCGACGATGGTCGTGAACATGCCCGGGACCTCGCGCCAGTTCACCGCCATCAGAATCAGCCCGATGACGACGTACAGGCCCGCGAAGAACGGGATGAGCGCCTGGGCGGTGTTGGCGATGCGCCGCACACCACCGAAGATGACCAGAGCCGTCAGGACCACGATCCCCGCGCCGACGACCCCGGCGAACAGCATGCTGTCGCTGGCCTGCATCCCGATCTGGTCACCGGAGTTGGCCAGGGCACCGCTGATGGTGTTGCTCTGCACCGCGTTGAAGACCATCGGGAAGGTGAGGATGAGCACCACCGCGAAGACCACGGCCAGCCAGCGCTGTCCGAGCCCCTTCTCGATGTAGTAGGCCGGACCGCCGCGGTAACCGGCCGGGTCACGGACCTTGTAGAGCTGGGCCAGCGTGGACTCCACGAAGCTGGCGCCGCAGACCACGAGCGCCATGACCCACATCCAGAAGACCGCGCCCGGGCCGCCCAAGGAGATCGCGATGGAAACACCGATGATGTTTCCGGTGCCGATCCGCGCGGCCGCCGAGATCATGAAAGCCTGCAAGGAAGAGACGGCCTTCTTACCGTCCGGTGCGATCTCCGGTTTACTCCTGATGACCCGGAACATCTCCGGGATCATCCGGAACTGCACACCGCCCGTGCGGATGGTGATGTAGAGGCTGACGATCGCCAACAAGGGGATGATCAGCCACAGCCAGAAATAGTCGTTGTTGAAAACACCGATGGCGTCGGTCAGACGATCGACACCGGTGGCTTCCTCTGCCAGTAGCACGTGTGGCGCTCCTCGGTTCGGGTGGACAATCGCTGGCCCTTACCCGCGAAGAGACACAAAACACGCTGTCCGCGGGAACCTACCCCGTCCTGTGTGCCGCCCGCGTCCGGACCGTTATCGACCATCCCACCTGCGACGACCAAGCGTGGCGAACCGGGTGCCGACGGTGTTCCGCCTGGTCCGGAACCGCCTCACCCCTGGTGCACGAGATCGCGGTAGTCGGGGTTCCGTTCCACGAAGGCCTGCGCGAACGGGCAGATGGGCACGACCTTCAGACCCTGCCGCCGAACGTCGTCCAGGGACTCGCGCATGAGCGCGGAAGCCACCCCCTGCCCCTCGAAGGCGGGATCGACCTCCACGTGCGGCAGAGCAAGGACCCCGTCCTCGAGCAGGTGGTAGGCGGAGAAGCCCACCGCCTTCCCGTCCACGCTGACCTCGTACCTCGACCGCTCGGGCGCGTCCTCGACCTTCAGATCCATGATTCTCCCAGTCACTGGTGTGCGCGGTGCAGTCCCTGGACACCACCGCTTGCGGACTGCCACCAGTATCCCCGCTCGGCCCCGGGCCCCCAAGGGGCCCCGGTCACCTCGATGCCCCGCATCTCCCGGGGCGCTCGGGACTGAGAGCACGGGGACGTGCACGGGCGGTTCAGCGCCGGTCCCCGTCGAGGTCCTCCCGACGTTCCGGCTGGGGCTCGCGCGGCGCCGGGACGCGCCCCTCGGCCGCCTCGGCCACGCGTTGCGGTGTGCACTCGCCGTTGCCCTCCGGGGCGCCCTCCCCATCGTTCGGGCCCTGCGCGTCCATGTGCCGGACGGCCCCTCCGGCCGGCTGCTCCCCCGGGGACGGCAGGGTCAGGGAGACCGCGTCCAGGACACGCGCGTACGGGGTGCCGTGCTCCCGCAGGGCCGCGCCGAGCAGTTCCAGGCCGGGACGGAACCGCAGCAACAAGTCGTGCCCGGCCTCGGACCCACCGCGGGCGGAGAACTCGAGGAGCACCGCGAGGTGGTCGGGCAGCTCGCGCGTGGGGACCTGCCAGCCCGCATCGGTGTAGGCGCTCCTGACGTCGCTCAGGGCGGGGCCGTGGCCGTCGGTGTAGTAGGTCATCCGCAGGGCATGGCGGCGGTGGATGTCGAACACCTCGGCGTAGTGCCGGCACAGTTCGGACTCGGGTGTGCTGGAGGCGTGTTCGCAGAACTCCATGAGCGCGGTGCGTACGTTCCCACTCGGCAGTTCGGCGGCGGCACGGGCGGCCAGCGGCAACCGTTCGAAGAACACCTCGTCGGGGTAACCGAGCAGGACCGAGGCGGCTTGGCGGGTGACCGCCCTGCGATGGGCGCTACGGGCGGCGCGGCCCGCGCCGAGCCAACCGGGCCGTCCTCCGGAGTCGGTGGTGGTACTCACGTGCAACCCCCTCATGCGGTGCTCGGGGCCGTCCCGGCACCGCTGTCGTCGACGTCCTTCCTCTACCCCGTGGGAAGAGGGCCTCGCAGACCTCGCGGCGGGGCGCCCAGGCCTGCCGCCCGTGGCGGGACGGCCCGGAGGGCGCCGTACTCGGAGAAAACGTGGCGGCGGCCCCTCCCGAACAGCACACAGTGCGCGTCCGGACGGCGGCCGCGTGCGGAGAGCGCGTGCACCCGTACAGGTCCCGGAGGAACGTGGCGGCGTACGGGGAACGCGCGGTCCCGTGCGCCCCGGGGAGGGTTCCCCTACCGGGGGTTCCGACCGGGCGGAGCGGTCTCCCACACACGGGAGTGCTCCGGTGGCACCTGCGTCCTCGCCCCGAGCCGCCATGGCGAATACACCCCGTTCGTTCACGCGTTGCCCGATGCACACCGACCGAAGTTCTTCCGTGAACGCGTCCCGTTCCGAACATGCCTCGCGCGGAGCAGAATTCACATACTCCACACCGCATTCAGGAGAAATCGTCACAGGTCGCAGAACCGGTCGAGCGTGCTCGGGCCGTGCCCGCACGGCCCCGTTCGGACACAGCGTGGCTCAGGGGGCGACGTCGCGGGCACGCACGAGGGCCCCGGAGCGGGTTCCGACCTTGACGCGCTCCAGGGCGTGCACACCTTCGGGGAGCCCGATCCGGCGGGTCTTGGCGGTGATGACGACGACCGCGTGCCGGGGCAGGACGCCTCCCAGGGAACGCAGCATCGCGCCGACAAGGTCTGTGTCCGGGGCCCGGCCGCCCCAGGTGGTCATCTCGCCGTAGGGGATGTCGGTGACCACCACGTCGGCGTCGACCGGGTCGGTCAGGCCGAACACGTCGGCGGTGAAGGTCTCGTGGGACAGGTCACCGCCCTGCGAGATGAGGCCGCACGCGAGTTCACGTGCGGCCTCGGCGCGTTCGACGTACTCCACCCGGCCGAAGTCGCGCGCCGAGCGGCGCAGTTCCTCCTCCCGCGCGGCGAGGCCGTCGGCGGTGAGGAGTTCGAGGTTGCGGGCGGCCAGCACCACGGCCTCCTCGTCGACGTCGGACACCCGCACGTGGGAGAGGCGGTCGCGGTGCAGTAACCCCAGGACGGTCGCGAGATAACCACTGCCGCCACAGGGGTCCCAGAGCCGCACCGGAGACCGGCCCTGGTCCGTGGTGTGCGCGAGCGCGCGTTGCAGGAGCTCACTGGCGAGCCGGACCGGGAACCCCGGGAACCCGGGCGCCGAGCGCAGCACTTGCCCACTCGCAAGAGCAGAATGGTCGGTCCGCTCGGTGGCGTACCGGTATGCCACGACCAGTCCCCTCGTCCGATCCCCAGTCAAGCCGAAGGCCCGGTGCCTGTTGATGACACCGGGCCTCCACTGTGCGGTCCTGACGGGATTTGAACCCGCGGCCTCCACCTTGACAGGGTGGCGAGCACTCCTAACTGCTCCACAGGACCTCGCTTGCTGCGGTTACTACTCTAACCCGACTTCGGAGTACTTCGAACCATGCCGGCCCTAGAGTGGACGCAGAGGCCACGAGAGACGAGGAGGACGCAGGCGTGAGCGATTCCCGGCCGGCCCTGCCGAACGGCCCCGACAGCACCCGGATCGACCGTTGGTTGTGGGCCGTCCGCCTCACCAAGACCCGCTCCGAGGCCGCTCAGGCCTGCCGTGGCGGGCATGTGCGCATCAACGGGCGCTCCGCCAAGCCGGCCACGGGGGTCAAGGTCGGCGACGAGATCCGGGTACGGCTGCACGGCACCACCCGGCTCGTGGATGTGAGCCACATCATCGTCAAACGTGTGGGAGCACCCATCGCGGTGCGGTGCTACGTGGACCGCAGCCCGGTCCAGCCCGGACCCGAGGCGCGCGGCCCCGTGCTCAAGCGCGACCGGGGTGCGGGACGGCCGACCAAACGGGACCGCCGGCAGCTGGAGAAGCTGCGCGCGGAGCTGCCCACCGAGCTGTGACCTGACGCCCCGCAGGCGCCGGGCAGGCCCGCTCGTGTGCCGGGCGCCCAGCACAGCGGGGGTGTTTCACGCCGGGAGCGGATAGCGGGCGAGGAAGTCGAGCACGGCCTCGGTCGCCTTCGGGTGCCCCTCGTGCAGGTAACCGTGCCGCAGCCCGGGCAGCACCAGTAGTTCGGCCCCGGGGACCCGGGTGGCCAGTAGTTCGGCGTTGCCGACGGGGGTGAGCTGGTCGTCCTCACCGTGGACCACCAGCGTGGGCGACCAGATGTGCGGGAGCAGGTCCCATCCGTCGTGGTCGGTGCTGGCGGCGAAGTGCAGCCGCAGCGCGCGCAGCGGCCCGCGCGGCAGGATGCGTGTCACCTGGTCGGGGTTCCCGGACGCCCACTCCGGTGTGTAGAAGAGCTCCGCGATGAGGTCGCGCCCCTCGTCGGTGGCGGCCTTGCGCAACGCGACCGTGGAGGAGTGCGCACGCGGGACCTCGTTCTCCCCGCCGGGCGCGGTCGCTCCCAGGACGAGGGAGCCCACACGCTCGGGCGCGGCGTGCGCGAGCGCCTGCGCGACCTTGCCGCCCATCGAGAAACCGTAGACGTGGGCGCGTGTGATGCCGAGGTCGTCCAGGACCGCGAGGGCGTCGTGTGCGAACAGCTCCAGTGTGTAGGGGTCCTCGAGCGGGACGTCGCTGCCGCCGGTACCGCGGAAATCCATCCGGACCACCCGGTGGGCGCGTGCGAGCTCCTCCCGCACGCCGTCCCACATCTCGAGGTCGAGGGCCTGCCCGTTGAACAGGAGCAGGGGTTCGCCCTCCCCGAGGACGTCGTACCGGATCCGGGTGCCGTCGGCGGTGGTCGCGTACTTCACGGCATCGGACACTACCGGAGGAACCCCCCGCCTGCCGTGGTGTACTGCACAGTCCGCCCATGACGGCCGTGCTGCCCGGGCGTCATTGCCAACCTCTGGGGGAGTCCCGCCACAGTCGCTCCGCCCGGGCCGCGGACACCGCGATCAGCGCCACGCCCGCCAGCGCACCCCACGGGCCCGGCCCCGCGCCGAGAGCCCCTTCGGTGTCGGAGTGGGCGATGGCCCATCCGAGCAGCCACAGCACCGGGAACGCAGCAGCCGCGCCCAGGACAGCACGGAAGGCCCATTGCCGCTGCACCACGAGAGCGGTGCCCGCCAGAGCCGACAGCGCGAGCACCCCGATCCCGGCGAAGGCCGTCCCTGGGACGGTCCCGGTGAACAGCATCTCCCAACCCGAGAGGGGCGACCTGTTCCGGGAGGCCTCTCCCGAGGACTCCCACACGAGGTACAGCGACATGAACAGCACCGCGGCACCCGCGGAGAGGCCGGCCGTCACCGCGCGGGAGGCCAGCTCGACCTCGTGGCGCAGGGCCAGCCGTGCCTCGATCCGGTTGATCCGGTGGCGCAGGTCGTGCAGGTCGCGGGGGTCTACGGGACCGCGTTCGTGGCTCATGGACACTCCGGGGGCAGGTGCGGGACACAGCGGCACACGGCGCCGGACGGCTCCGGCCGCGGAGAGAGGTACTCCACCGGGTGGAGACGCCCGTGCGGCACGCCTGGTTCGACCCGGAAAAGGGCCGAGTTCGTCGGGACCGCGCGGTACCGTGCCAACGAGTTCCCGATCCCGGTCGTCCCCGGCCGGGTCCCACAGGTCGGGACAGGAGAGAGAAGGAACCGGATGAGCGCTTCCTGGTACACCCGTCCCCTCGCCGCATTCGATGTCGAGACCACCGGCCTGGACGTCACCGGCGACCGCATCGTCACCGCGGCGCTGTGGCACATCGATCCCGCGAGCGGCACCAAGGAACCCCTGACGTGGATCATCGACCCGGGGGTGCTGATTCCACCCGAGGCGAGCGCCATCCACGGCTTCACCGACGAACGGGTCCGGGCCGAGGGCGTACCGGCCCCGAAGGCGGTCCCGGCGATCGGTGCGGCCCTGGAGAAGACCGCCGCGGACGGACTCCCGCTCGTCGTCTACAACGCCCCCTACGACCTGGGCATGCTGCACCACGAACTCGTCCGGCACGGTGTCGACGCCGCGCCGCTGGCCACGTTGCACGTCGTGGACCCGTTGGTGCTGGACAAGCAGACGGACCCGTTCCGCAAGGGCGGGCGCAAGCTCACGGACGTGTGTGCCCACCACGGGATCCCGCTGGCGGCCGACGATGCACACGGTGCGGCCGCCGACGCGCTGGCGGCCGGGAGGCTGGCCTGGCGCCTGGGTGCGAGCCATCCGGAGCTCGGGGAGCTCTCCCCCGCCGAGCTGCACGACTCCCAGGTCCGGTGGAAGGCCGAGCAGGCGGCCTCGTTCCAGTCCTACTTGCGCCGGGCCCGCGACCCGGAGGCGGTCATCGACGGGACCTGGCCCTACGCGGGCAGCTGAGCCCCGCCGACCCGACGCAGAAAAAGGCCCCGGCACCTGTTTTCCCAGGTGTCGGAGCCTTTTCGCATGTCTGCGTACTGTGGCTGGGGACGGGGTCGAACCGCCGACCTTCCGCTTTTCAGGCGGCCACACCGGCACCTGAGGCACCCATGGTGACCTGCATATTCTTCGGTAAGCGGCGTGTGGCCTCAGAACTTGGCCGTGTATTGGACGTAGAGCGTCCCCGGAGAGCGCTCAACCCCATGGCTAGCCATTGGGGGTTGCCCCTGGTACCGGTCTCTTTTTAGAGAGTTAGAAGAACTAGCCTCCGTAGACTCCGCAACGGCGCTAGAACCACTCTTGAACTGCGAGAACGGTTCGGAGGCTGAGTGGTTTTCTCAGTCTCCGCTCAGCATCCGCAGGCTCCGCGTCAGTCTCCGCACAGCAGTAGAGCCCGAGGCGAACCTCGGGCTCAATGACAGGGGCACAGGTGGCCTACCTCAGGAAGTCCATCCCAGGTCGGTCAGCGCAAGTGCTCGGGCTTCCACGATGGCTACACGAGCGGCGAGTTCGGCCTCGTCGACGTGTGGTGCTGCTGCCGTGACCTGACCCTCCCACTTCCGGTAGAGCAGGCCGACTTCCGTGGTGAACCAACCCTGGCTCACCGCATCGAGAGCCAGGAGAAGACCAGTGTCCTCGGACGCGGGGAGGGCCATCCACCCGCCGAGGGCCAGGAGAAGTTCGCGGCGCACGCACAGGGTGGCCGGATGGACCGGGGACCGATGGTTGTTGGCCTGCCAGCTGCGGAGAACGCTGCCCTGGCCGAGGACGCCCTCCTTGGGGTCTCCCGCGAACCCACGCGTCTCACCGTCCGGGTGGAGGTCGAGGACCCTCGACGTCGTCCAGCCAACATGCGGGTTCTGGGTGAGAACCTCGATGTCCCGTGCGAGTGCACCAGGGGTGAGCTGGTCGTCGGCGTCCAACACCCGCACGAGTGAACCTTCGGCCCGGGGCAGCGCAAGGGTGCGCGCCATGCCGGCACGTCCGGAGCGCCCCTGTCCGAAGGAGATGCGGGGGTCATCGGGGACGTGGGGTTCCACTTCTTCCGTCTGGCCGTCCTCCTGCACGACCCACTGCCACTCCCAACCGTCGGGAAGCTCCTGCTTCCACAGCGACTCATAGGCATCCGGCAGGAAGTGCGCACCCGGGGCATGAACTGCGGTCATGACGGTGATGACGTTCTCAGCACTCATGGTTACCACCGCTCCAGCTTCGTGGTGAATACCGACGCTGTCCGGTCACCGGGCAAGACCACCTCGGACCAGTCGGCCACACGGTCGTGGGTGTCGATCGAGCTCTTCTCGATGACCATCACAGCGATGCCGGCGCTCAGATCCAACTCCTCGGACTCTTCGGCAGTCGGCGGCCGTGCGGTCACTCGCTCCACGACACGGTCGAGCTCGATGCCGACGGTGTGGAGCTGACTCTGGGTCCCGCCCGGCCATGGCTCGTTCGCCTCATCCAACAGGTCCGGGTTTCCTTCGATCAGCTCGACAGGCATGTATGAGCGGACCAGGTTGAACGGAGCCCGTTCGTCCTGGTGGCGAGTGCGGTAGATGCGCTCCAGAAGCGCGGCCCCCTGTCCGACCCCGAGAGCTTCCGCGAGTTCGGCGTCGGCCTCCACACGCGTGTACTTAGCGCTGAACACCAACGCGTCGACATCCAACCCCGTGTCGCGCTCAGTGGCCCCGGTGGAGCTGCGCTCCTCCAGTTCGGACCTGACCCGGTCCTTCTCCCACTGGTGACGGTCGTTCGCGCGGCTGACCAAGCGCCGGGGCCGGCGGACGAAGTTGCCCCGGCCGTGCTCCTTC
Organism: Nocardiopsis kunsanensis DSM 44524; assembly: GCF_000340965.1. Taxonomy (GTDB): domain Bacteria; phylum Actinomycetota; class Actinomycetes; order Streptosporangiales; family Streptosporangiaceae; genus Nocardiopsis; species Nocardiopsis kunsanensis. Next base: position 77,416 of record NZ_ANAY01000023.1, on the reverse strand, counting down.
TCGATCATCCCCTCCGCCTGGAGCAGGGCAAGCGCCTGTCGGACGGTGGGAACGCTGGTCGCATGCTCCTTCGCGAGCTTGGTCTCCGATGGGAGCTTCTCCCCCGGTGACAGCTCCTCGGTGCGGATCTGTGCACGTAGGTCGTCGGCGATCCGCTCGAACTTTTTTCCCGTGGCCATCAGCCGCTCACCTGCCCCTTTCTCGACACACCCCGACCCTACTCCTCAAGAGGTGTTGACAACTTCAGCCCCTCCAGGCCATAGTCTCACTCAACTCCTAAAGAGGAGTTGAGGAGTAGACCTCTTCAAGAGCGTTCGGCGCTCTCGGCCTATTCCGGCTTCTTGAGAACTCAACAGCGTGCTTTGCCCCGACCCCATCCCGAGCTGACAAGGGACGGCGACGGGCCCGGCCACGGCACCTGGCCAGGTGCACCGCCTTCACCAGGGCGGTACGGAATGGCCGGCTCGACCGCACCCCTGGGGTGCCTGTCCCCTCCCGACCACGCACCACGAGACCGGGAGGAGGCAGGGACCACCCGGGTCCTCACCCCCGCCCAGCACCACCGGAAGGACCGCAATGAACCACGCACTCACTGACCACTACGCCCCGGTCGACCACCCCGGCACCGACGTCCCCGACCACCTGCGCAACTGGAACATTCCCTGGCCCGGCTACCTGCCGGTGGACATCACCCCTCCCGAGCTGCGCCTCCCGGCGCTGGTCGGCACGGTCGAGAACTGGATCACTGACACCGCCGCCTCCCCCGACCAGATCACCGACTGGGCCCAACGCCGACAGAACGCGGTGGTGCCTTTCCAGGTGAGCGCCCAGGGTTGGCCGCTCAACCCCACCGGCCGTACTGGCCGCTGGGGCAGGAACCTCGGTTCCTGGGGCGAGAACGCCGCCGCCGACCCCGTGGTCGTCGCCGGGGTCGGAGCCCAGCGCCACCTCCTGCTGATCCAGCGCGGCGACATCGGCGTGTGGGCGCTGCCCGGCGGGATGGTCGACCCCGGCGAGACCGCCCCGGCCGCCGTGGTCCGTGAATTGGCCGAGGAAACCGGGGTCGATCTGTCCAGCCGGGCCCCGGACACCATCCTGCGCCGCGGCTACGTAGCCGACTGGCGCAACACCGACTGCGCCTGGGTGGCCAGCACCGCCGCCCTGTACGAGCTGGCGGACATCGTGCCGGCCACGGCCGCCGACGACGCCGTCGCTGCCCGCTGGGTGCCCTTCACCGACATCGACCAGCTCGACGCCGACCTCGCAGACGAGGGCGGCCTCTATGCCGCACACCGGCCGATCCTGGCCGCCGCTCTGGACCACCTGAACTGACCCGTCCCGCCCGTCCGTGTGCTGGCGGTGCCGCCCTTCGGGGCGGTGCCGGGACCACACGGCCCCACAGAAAGGCACACCACATGAAGACCTTCACTACCCCTACCGAATACCTCGACCTCCTGGAGATCCGGGCCGCCAACCTCGAGGTGACCGTGGAGACCGAAGAGAACCTGACTGAGGCAGTCATCGAGCTGACCGGGCCCGAGGAGATCCTCGCCGGGTCTAGCGCCGAACGCACCGCCACCCGGTGGACCCTCACGATCCCGGCCCCTGAGCCCACCATGGTCTCCGGCAGCGGAAACGTCGGAATCGTGGCGGGCAACATCGTCGGCGGTTCGGTCACCATCTCCTCCGGCGATCTGGTCGTCGGCGGAAGCCGGGTCACCAACACGGTGGCCTCCCCCGGTGCTGGCAAGCCGGTCCGGGGCACCATTCGCGTCCCTGCCGGAACCGACCTGACGGTGCCTGACCTGGCCCACGGCTCAGTCACGGCCCCCGGCACCTACGGAGCGGTCAAGGTGAGCAGCGCCAACGCCGAGATCGACATCGGTCACGCCCGCGAGGTCGAGATCGAGGCCACCAACGGTGACGTTGCCATCGGGTCGGCCTCTGAGCTGATCGATGTGAGCACCACCAACGGCGACATCGACACCGGGTCGGCCCCCCGCTCGCGGGCCACCTCCACCAACGGCGACATCTGGGTCCTCGCCTACGGCGACCACCGCATCCGCGCCCGCACCACCAACGGCGACATCGACATCGCTCGCAACGGCCACGCCCGCGCCGAGATCAGCACCAGCACCACCAACGGCCGCGACCGCGTCCGCTGACCAATCACACACCTCACGGAGGCGCCCCCATGACCAACACCCACCTGCACCAGGAACTGCGCGACTGGGCCGACGGACGCAGCGACGACGTGGCCGCGGTCGAGCTGCTCATCGGACACGGCGTCTGGCTCGAGCGCAAGGACTTCGCCCCTTACATCGAGCGAGTCCTCGACCTCAGCGGCCGGCCGATCACTGTCATCGACTGGGAGGGCCTCTCCGAGGTCCGCACCAGCGGCCTGACCGCGTCCACCTCCGAGGTGGCCATCCTCGACACCGCCCTGTCCCTCGCGACGGGCAAGCCGATCTCCCTGGCCGAAGTTCTGGGGCTGGACTCGACCAACACAGCCGCGGTCGCCACCGCCCTCGTGCGGGCCGCACAGCACACCGACACGGTCACCGTCACCCTGGCCGACCCCGACCGGCCCCCATCTGTGTGACGGCGGTGCCGCCCCACGGGGCGGTGTCGGGGCCACACGGTCCACCATCGATGACCCACCACACACCCATCATCACGGCACCGCGAGCGTCGGTGCCACCACAAAGAGAGCCCCGCCCGGTCGCGACCCGGGCGGGGCTCTTGCACACCCAACAGAACTGGAGAAAAGCAGGTGCACCCCACCATCGTGGCGCCCGCCGAGCAGGACGCAACCGCCGACGACCTCACCGCCCTGTCCCCGGCCGCGCTGGATGCCCTCGGCATCACCGACCACGACGATCTGTTCGCCGTGGAACTGGAGGAAGAGACCGCCCAGGAACAGCAGGCCCGCCTGGCCGCCGCCGAGGACATCCTCGACGACCGGCTCACCGAGATCGCCCACCAGACCCTGACCCCCGAGGTCATCGAGGGGTGGATCGCCCGATGAGCTTTCGCACCCTGACCGAGATCCTCACCGGCCGCCGCCCGATCACCATCTCGCGCCGCACCACCACCGGGACCGAGCCCGTGGTCACCGGCCGCCTCCTGCGCGAAGATCCCGGCCGCCTGGTCGTGCTCGACGAGGCCGAGGCCGTGCACCACATCCACACGCACGCCGACCTGATCGTCGGGAGGCCCTGATGCAGCACTTCAACGCGGCCGCCCTCTTCGGCCTGGCCCCACTCGCCCTGGCCTCCATCCTCCTCCTGGCCGCCCTGGCCCTGCACACCTGAAGGGAACGCCCACATGCGCAAGAAGCACCAGCAGGAGCACCTCGACCAGGATGCTCCGGTCACCGCCGACCAGATCCAAAAGACCGTGCAGGACGCCAAGACCCTGGCTTCCATCCCGGACCAGAAGCTGCTGGAAGACCCCGCACTCAACCCCGCCACCCGACAGCGCTACGACCAGCTCACCGCGGACCGGCTGCAAGCCACACTCGATCTGGAGCACCGCCGCAAGCTCCGGGAAGCCGAAGAGGCCGACCGCCGCGAGGAAGACCAAGCGGAGGTGGACCGCGTCATCTCCTCCGCCCGACAGGCCACCTCACCGGCCCGCACGATCCTGACCATGAGCCGCCACCAGACCCGGTTCGGCCGGGTCACCCTCGCTGCGAGCCTGGCCCTGTCGATCGGATCCGCCGTCGGGTTGGCCGCCCTGGTCGCCGAACATGGCGGCCCCCAGCCGGTCGGCTACCTCGCAGAGATCGGACTGACAGGGTTGTCGACGACGGTGATCGTCTGGCGGGGCATCCTCGCCCGTGCCGGCACCGTCATCGACCAGAGCACAAGCCGCCTGTTCCTCACGCTCATGGTGGCGCCCCTGCTGGTCTCGGTCGTCGGGTCCTCCCTGGGGGCCGGGCCAGTCGGCGCCGCGTGCTCGGTGGGATCGGCGCTCTTCGCCGGACTGACCTACCTGATCAACACCTCGGCCTCGGACGCGATCAAGCAGTCGATCACCAAGATCGACCAGGCCGACACCCCGCCCGAGAGCCCATCCGAGCGTGGCGCTCACACCGGCACCGACCGTGCGAGCACCACGTCCGATCCCGAGCCCGCCGACGGCCTTGACGTGGTCGCTGACGCCCTGGCCGACCAGGCGGCGGACTTCCTGCGCTCACACGAGAGCCCGTCCGAGCGCTCGCACGGAAGCGACCGCTCACACGGACCGGACGAGACTCCCACCCAACCGGAGAGCGGGCAGGTTGGAGCGTCTGAGCGCCCGTGGGAGCAGCACCGCTCACACAAAGCCGAACCGGGCCCGCTGACCGCCCAGGAACGCCGACGCCTGGAGGGTCTGCAGAACCGCAAGAGGGTGGCCAACTTCCTGTACGAGCACCCCGACGCCACGGCAACCGAAATCGCCGACGCTCTCGGGCTCGGTGAGTCCACCGTCCGCCGCATCCGTAAGGAACTCGACACCAGGGGCGGCACATGATTCGGCACCGGCCCGAAGCTGTCCTGCCGTTGCTCGGAGCGCCACTGTCCGCTCCGGCGGATGCGCCCCCGCTGAGAAGGAGACACACCTTGTTCCGCGCTGCCATCGAAATCGTTCTGCTGACTGTCGCCGCTGCCCTGCTCATCGCGGGGATCGCGGCCTACCCCGACATCCCGGTCTGGGTACTGGCCACCAGCATCGGCGTGGCCGTGCTGCTGATCGCCCCAGTCGGGGCCGGCCACCGCACAGCCACTCCCGTGGAGGTGAAGTAATGGCCGCCATCACCGAATGGGCCCAGCAGGTGCTGCACCGCGAGTGCGACACCGTCATCGACTACTACGACCGGGCTCGGCAAGCCTCAGCCTCCGCCCACCACGAGGCCGAACAGGCCCTGGCCGCCGAACGCGAGCGCGTGGCGCGCCTGGAAGGCGCCCTGGCTGCGCATCAGGCGCGCGCCGACCGTGCCGAGGCGGCTCTTGCTCGGTCCGACCGGGATCAGGGGGTGGGCGCGTGAGCGTGCTGACCCTCGCCACCGCCACCGTCTGCCTGGCTTTGGCCGCCCTGTCCACCGTTTTGACCTGGGCCGCTCTCCGGTTGGCCCGTCCCCAGACGAAGGAGATGCCCTGATGGCCTCGACAACCCGTCACCCCGCCAAGAAGCCCCTGATGGTGGTGACCGCGGTCGCCACCCTCTGCCTGACCGTGGCCGTGCTGTTCGGTGCCGGCAACGCGGTGGTCTACCCCGTTGCCGCGCTCGCGCTGGCCAGCGTGGGCGCGGTGATCTACCTGACCCAGAACGCCAAGCACTGACCGCTACCTGCACAACCCTCTGGCCGGAGCCGCCCGTCGGCTCCGGCCCGATCTGGAAGGAGCTCACCAGATGGACGCCTTTTTGGCCGCCTGCATGTTCACTGCAGCCTGGTGGATCAACCGGCAGAAATTCAAAAAGAGCGGCCTGCTCGCACTGATCATCGCTTTTGGCGGCAGCATGCTCTTCTACCGCAGCCCGGCCTCGGAGACCGCGCTGGGCTGGCTCAATGACTCCTTGATCGCTTCGGTCTCGGACATGGTCGGCGGCATGCTCGGTGACCCACTGCACTCCTCGGTGGTCTGGGCCGTGGTCTGCATCGCAGGTTTCGCGATCACGATTATGGACTTGGCCAAGAACCACCATTACAACGCCTGGGCCATCGTGGCGCTGGTCATCACCCCCATCGCCGCGCACGGGGCCGGGTCCGGGGCGATTCCCGGCCTGATCGACGGGCTGCACAGCGGGGGCGCCCAGTTCGTCTCCGGGATCGTCGGCGGTGCTCTGGGCACCTGAGGCCGCCTATCCCCTGACCTGTTGTTTTTGCGGGGCCGCCCGAGGAGGCGGCCCCTCACTCGTTCCTGGAGGAACACCGCGATGTTTGAGACCCAGATGCCCGCCCAGCGCCGCCACCTGGCGGCCGTGCCCGATGAGCCCTGCACAGCAGAAGACGGTACTGCCGTAGGTCTGGTGTGGCCCCCGCAGGAGGAAACTGAGCGTGCGCAGGCAGACGAGACCGGCACCGAGGATCCTGCTCCCGCGCTGGGACGGGTGTTGGCCCCCACCGAGACCGACACCTCCCTGACTCCGGCCCAAGCGAGCACAGCCCAGCTCACCGACCGTCTCAAGGCGAGCCTGGAAGCGGCCCACACTTACGCCCTGCTGGCCTGGTCACGGCGGTGGGAGGTGGCCATGGACTACGTCATGGACCCCCAGGTACGCGAGCAGATGCTGGATGCGGCCCAGGAGGAGCTGGAGAGCAAGACCGCCGAGGCCGAGAAGGCCGTGCGCCGCTCGGTCAAGCCCGAGGACACCGCCCGGGCCAACAAGCGCCTGGCGCGGATGCGCAAGCGCGAGATCTCCACCCTGGAGGTCGACGCCCGGGTGCTGCGGGCGCGCACCGCCCGCCTGGCGGGCCGGTGCGTGGTGCCGGCCGCGGTCGTGGTGGGCCCGGTCCTGTTGGCTACGGGCGGGGTCTGGGCCGGGCTTTTGGCCTGGCCCGCTGCCTGGGGCTGGCTCGCGCTGCAGGGGCGGGCCATGGCCCGTGCCGAGACCACCACCACCGTCACCGAGAGGCAGCCCACGCCCGTCGAGCAGCGGGCCCACGCTCTGGCCGAGGCCGCCACCGGTGCGGCCGTGGCTGCTACGGCCGTGGGCGCCACTGAGGAGGAGAACCAGATCCTGGCCCGGCTGGCCCAGTGGCGGGAGGCAGCCCCCCGGCGGGGCCTGGACGGCACCGCTGCGGGGGACCCGACCCTGAATGAGACCGGCCTGCAGGTGGTGCTGACCTGCTCAGGCCGTCTGACCCCCGCCGACCTGATCAAGAAGACCTCCGCGGTGCGGGCACTGCTGGGGGTGGCCGCCGGCACCGCCCTGAACGTGGTGGCCGGAGAGCGCGGCGACCAGGCCGTGGTGCGCATCCGTACACGCACGCCCGAGCGGGACATGACCTGGTACCCGGGCCGCAGTGGTATCGGGGTGGACGTGTCCACCGGCCAGGAGGTGGACCTGCAGGTCTACCACCGCATGCTCATCGCCGGGGCCTCCCGGTCGGGCAAGACCGTGCTGCTGCGTGTGCTCATGGCCAAGGTCGCCGCCGACCCCAACGCCCACCTGGTGCTCATCGACGCCAAACAGGTCGAGGCGGCCCGGTGGCGGCATGTGGCCCGTACCGCCTGCACCCCGGGCGAGATCAGCGCCCTGGCGAACGAGCTCAAGCAGGAAATGGAGGAGCGCTACCGCGAGATCTCCCGGACCGGTCAGGCCTGGAGTCCCAGCCCCGCACACCCCCGCCTGGTCGTGGTCGTCGACGAGGGTGCCGAGGTCCTGGCCATGGACGAGGATGACACCCCGATCATGGAGGATCTTCGCTCCCTGGCACGGATGGGTGGCGAAGCCGAGATGCACCTGTGGTGGTGCACCCAGAAGCCCACCAAGTCCGGTAAGGCCCCCGGCATCGACACCGTCATCGCCGGACAGATGAGCGGGGCGCTGGTGTGCCTGCGCACCGCCACCGCCGGGGAAGGGCGCACCGTGCTCGGAGAGGACTCCGGCGGAGGGGGTTGGTTGCCCCACGAGCTGGAGCGGGCCGGTCTGGCGCTGATCCGCGACGGCGAGCGCGGTCCCGACCCGGTCGCGGTCTGGGACCTGTCCGACGAGAACAAGGTCCTGGACCTGCAGCCGCAGCCGACCTGGTCACGCCGATCCGGGCGCGCCTCCAGCTCGCCCGGGCCCGAGGTTGAACAGGACGAGGAAGCCGGTGCCAAGGGCGCCGGCGCCGATGACTGGATCGGCGCCCAGGGCGCGGTCATGGGCGTGCTCACCGCTCAGGGCCCGCGCACCCTGCCACAGCTGATCGATGAGACCGGCTACTCCAAAACGATGGTGCACAACGCCCTCAAGCAGCTGGCGGGTGCGGGACGGATCCAGCAGATCGGGGGCCGGGGCTCGGCCTGGCAGGCACTGTGAGTGACCAGCGGGGGTGGGGAGTTCACTCGGTTCACCCCAACCGACACCCACCCCCCTCACCCACAGTCACCAGCGAAAACGCGGGGAAGTTCATTGAACCCGCCGTGGGTGGTGAACCAGTGAACGAACCCGCGTTTTCGCAGTTCAAGTGCTATTCACAGCGGTGGACTCGGGTGGTGAACCGCAGTGCACTGGTTCACCACCCGAGTCCACCGACTGAACCACACTCTCGGTAATTACCCGGGTGGTGGCTCTGCCTGCTCCGCACCTCTGCGGGGCGGGCGGGGGGACCGCCTGGTCCATCCATACACAACGACGGCCCCACCCAGTGCCTGCAAGCGGGGGTGGGGCCGTCTCTCTCCACAGAGAGGACCACATCCTATGCGACGCGTCACCCCTCGCTCTCTCCTGTCCCTGCTGATCGACCGGGCCCTGTACCCGGCCGGGGTCATCGTCCAGTGCCCGGTCTGCGGGGCCCACTACGACCCCTCCGACATCCAGGGCTCCTACCCGCACAACAACCACTAGCTCAGCAGCTCGACCCGAGTGGGCGGGCGTGTCACAAGCTGGCACGCCCGCCCCTTGTTCCTGCCGACCACCTCACGCACATGGAGCCCTATGGCCTTCGCACCCGTCGACTATGCCCTAGCCGCCGCACGCCGTGGCTGGCCCGTCTTCCCCCTGACCCCGCGCTCCAAGATGCCGCCCCTGGTGCGGAACTGGGAACAGGTCGCCACCACCGACCCCGACCGCATCCGCTCCTGGTGGCGCCAGTGGCCCGAGGCCAACTACGGCATCGCCACCGGTCCCGCCGGTCTGGTCGTGGTCGACCTCGACACCCCCAAACCCGACCAGGAGGCGCCCGAACGTTGGCAACGGCCCGGCATCACCGACGGAACCGACGTCTTGGCCACCCTCGCCGAACGAGCAGGTGAGCCGCTGCCCCTGGACACCTTCACCGTCCGCACGAGGAAGGGCGGCCTGCACCTGTACTTCACCCACCCCGAAGGGGCCCGGCTGGGCAACACCACGGGCTTCCTCGGCTGGCTGATCGACACCCGCTCCCATGGCGGCTACGTGGTCGGACCCGGCTGCCCTGTCACCGCACCGGACGGCAACGGCAGCTACCAGGCCTTCACGCGCCAGTCCGCTGCTCCGTTGCCGGGATGGATAACGCGCCTGCTCCGCAGGCCAGATTCCCCGGAGAGGCCCACCGCCGCACAGACCCCGCCTACGACGGGCGAAGCGGATGTGCTGTCGGCGATCACCACCAACGACCGCCGCCGCACCGCCTACGTGCGGGCCGCGGTCACCGGCGAGCTAGCCAAGGTTTGCCAGGCTCAGCCCGGCACCCGCAACGAGAACCTCTACATCGCCGCCGCCAGCCTCGGACAGTTCGCCCGCCAAGGCCTGCTCAACCCCGACTGGATCGCCACCGCCCTGCACGGTGCCGCTCTGGAGGCCAACGCCGCCGGAGAGGCGAACAGCCCCGGCGAGATCGAGGCCACCATCCGCTCCGGCCTGAACAAGGGCCTGCGCGAGCCCCGCCGCACCCGGACCCCGACGACACGACTTGGAAGGACCGCCTAAATGAGCGGGAACAGCGACGAGAAGAAACCCTCGCAGGCCACCCTCCTGATCGAGATGGCCAACCGCCGGGTCGACGTGGTCGCCGGCGGCGACGGGCGCACCTACGCCGTGCGCCGCGGCGGGCCCCGGGTCGCGTTCCCCCTCCTGCGCAAAGACGGCCTCCGTGTCCAACTGGCCCAGCAGTACTACGCCGAGCACCACTCCGTGCCCAGCCAGAGCGCACTCACCGATGCCATCTCCGTCCTGGAGGGACGAGCTATGAACCAACCCCCGCAGGACATCCACCTGCGGCTGGCCAATCACCGCACCGAAACCGGCGAACAGATCGTCATCGACCTGGGCATCCCGGAAGGACGGTGCGTGGTCGCAGAACCCGACGGGTGGCACATCACCGACCACTCGCCGGTGCTGTTCCGCCGCACCAAGCTCACCAGCCCGATGCCCGACCCCGGAGAACCCGGCCACACCGACCAGGGCCTGGCCGCCCTGCGCGACATGCTCAACGTCGATGAGGACCACTTCCGGCTGATCGTGGGGTGGCTGGTGGCCGGGATGATGCCCGACATCCCTCACCCCATCCTGGCTGCCAAGGGCGAACAGGGCACCGGCAAGTCCACGGCGCTTGCCATGCTGATCAACCTGGTCGACCCGAGCCCAGCACCGCTGCGTTCACTGCCCAAGGACATCAAGACCTGGGCCACCGTCGCCTCCGCATCCTGGGCAGTGTGCCTGGACAACGTCTCGGTCATCCCGCCGTGGCTGTCCGACACCCTGTGCAAGGCCGTCACCGGCGACGGCATGGTGGACCGGGCCCTGTACTCCGACGACGACGTCTCGGTGCTGAGCTTCCGTCGGTTGATCGCGCTCACCAGCATCGACACCGGATCCCTGGCCTCGGACCTGTCCGAGCGGATGCTGACCGCAGAGTTCCTGCCCCTCAAGGGCGACCAGCGCAGAACCGACAGCGAGGTCAAGGCCGCCTTCACCCGCTCCGCACCGAACATCCGGGCCGCTCTGCTGGACCTGCTCTGCAAGGTGCTGGCCGAACTACCCCGCACCCACCTGGCCGAACTCCCGCGCATGGCCGACTTCGCACGCATCCTCGGGGCCCTGGACACCGTCATGGGATGGCAGACCCTGGACACCTACCGGGCCGCCTCCCAGGTCGGCGCTGGAGACCTGCTGGACGCCAAACCGTTCACGAGCGCGGTGGCCGACTTCGTCGACGAGAAGGGCAGATGGACCGGCTCCATCAGCGAACTGCTCGAGCTGATCCCCGCCCCCGAGACGCGGCCCCGTTCCTGGCCCATCGACGCCACCCGGGCCTCCGGCCAACTCAAGCGCGACGCGCCCGTGTTGCGCGACATCGGCATCACCTACGACAAGGCCGGCCGCTCCCACGACCGGCACCGCAGGCAGCTCTACACCTTCACCGCCCTGCCCACCGGCCCCGAGCCTCCGCACACGCCACCGGCGACGGAGGACGTCGTGACCGGGCAGGACGATCTTTTTTTTGCCCACCGAGTCACATCCGACCCTGCGGAGGCTGGCGGCACAGTCCCCGCAGGCTCCGCACCAGCCACCGCGCAGAAACCCAGCTCACACGAGGCCCTGGAGCCTGCGGAGGGTCCGGAGGCTGACTTCTCCGCACTCTCTGGTGACGAGACCCCGCCGACCGAGACCGGTACCTGCACCGCATGCGGCAAGCAGTTCCGACGCTTCGAGAGCACCACGCACCCGAGCGTGTGCACCCTCTGCGCTCATCGCCACCGCACCTGACACGAGCGGCCCCGGGGACGCCTGCCAGCAAACCCCCGGGGCCGTGCCCCAACCAACGAAGGAGAGGCACCACCAGCATGACCGACACCCGCAAACCCCGTCTGGATCTGGCCAAGGTCCGCGTGATCGGCCCACCCGAGGTCGTCGACCACGTCGTGGACGCCATCACCACGGCGGTGCCGGCCGCCAAACCGTCCTGCCCCTACCCGAGCCATAAGAACCCGGGCCACGTCCGCGTCTACCTGGAGGTCAGTCCCGAATGAGCATCAAGACCCCCAAGATCCCGGCACAGCGTGGCCGCGGGTGGCTGACGGTAGACGAGTTCTGCGAGGAGCTGCTGATCAGTCGCGACACCTTCTACGACTGGCGCAAGAAGGGGCGTGCTCCCAAGTGCGCGAAGCTCCCGAACGGGAGCCTGCGTATCCGCCGGAGCGAGTACGAGAAGTTCATGGCCACTGCCGAGGAAACCGCTTGATGATCGAAACCGAAGACCTGAGCTACAAGGTCGGTGTCTGGAAGGTGACCACCTACAAGGGTGCCCGGGGGACCACGTACCGGGTGCGGTGGAAAGTCGACACGGAGGAGTTCAAGGAGCCGTTCAAGAAGCGTGCACAGGCGGATGCCTTCCGCTCTCAGCTGGTTCAAGCTCAGAGCCGCGGTGAAGCCTTCAGTCTCTCCCGCGGTCTGCCCGTGAGTATGCTCCGCGAGGAGCGACCCGAGACGTCCTGGTACGACTTCGCCGTCTCCTACGTCGATCACAAGTGGCCGGACATCTCGGCCAAGCACCGGGGCAACATCGCGTTCGCCCTGATGATGGCCACGACCGCTCTGTTCACGACCGACCGGGGCATGCCGGAAGCCGAGCTGCTCCGAGCCGCGCTTCGTCGGTGGGCCTTCAGTAAGACTTACAGGGCATCAGACCGGCCCCGGGAAATCGAGGAAGCTCTGCGTTGGGCCTCCCGGCACACTCGATCGGTCGGGGAATTGTCCGACCCGAAGGTGGCGAACGCCGCCGTCCGGGCGGTCACACGGGACCTGGAGGGCAACAAACTCGTCGTCGGCTCCCAACGACGCAACCACGGCATCCTCAGGGCTGCGTTCGCCCACGCAGTGAGTGAGGGGTTGCTCGAACAAAACCCGATCGGTGACCTGGAAGTCACGTCTTCTCGCTCAGTCCACCAGGTGGACCGGCGGTGCGTGGTCAACCCTGAGCAGGCCAGGAACCTGCTCGCGAAAGTGCGGGAGTACGGCTACGAGGAGACCGAGCGACGACAGGGGATGAAGTCCGGTCCTCGACTGATCGCTTTCTTCGGAGCGATGTACTACGCGGCCCTCCGTCCCGAGGAAGCCGTGAACCTGCGCAAGCACAATCTGTCGCTCCCCGCCCCGCGGCTCGACTCCGCCGGCGACCCGGTCTACGACTGGGGTGAGATCTACGTGGAGGAGGTCACCCCCGACGCACGTCCCGAGTTCACCGACAACGGCACCAGCCGCGATACGCGGCGGGGGCCGAAGCAGAGGGCTGAGGGCGAGATGCGACCGGTCCCCTGTTCCCCGGAGTTGACCCAGCTCTTCTGGGAGCACCTGGAGCAATTCGGGACCGACCCCGAGGGGCGCCTCTTCACAGGGGTCCGTGGTGGTCCTCTGGCGACCATCACATACCGCCGTGCGTGGACCTGGGCCAGGGAGCAAGCCCTAAGCGACGTCGAAACCCGCGCACCGCTCGCGAGGCGCCCCTACGACCTACGGCACACGTGCGTGTCCACATGGCTCAACGCGGGCGTCTCGGAGACTCTCGTGGCCCAGTGGGCGGGGCACAGCGTCTCGGTCCTGAAGAAGATCTACGCGAAGTGTCTCGTCGGAGAAGAGGATCGAGCCAAGCGCCAGATCGAGGAAGCGATGCGGCGCCTCTGAACGTGGCCGTGTATTGGCCGTAGATACCCACCGAGACCCACGTCCGTCCACCGACAGCCACCGACGCACGACAAGGCCCCGGCACCTGTTTTCCCAGGTGTCGGGGCCTTTTCGCATGTCTGCGTACTGTGGCTGGGGACGGGGTCGAACCGCCGACCTTCCGCTTTTCAGGCGGACGCTCGTACCAACTGAGCTACCCAGCCGGGCGAACCGGTGTTCCGGCGCCTGCGCGGTCCTGACGGGATTTGAACCCGCGGCCTCCACCTTGACAGGGTGGCGAGCACTCCTAACTGCTCCACAGGACCTTGTTCAGTTTTCGACCCGGGCCTCGGCCCGGCGCCGTGCTGCGGTTCCCATTCTGCCAGATGTTCGGCAGTGGTCTGACCGCTTCGTACCCCCGACGGGATTCGAACCCGCGCTACCGCCTTGAAAGGGCGGCGTCCTAGGCCGCTAGACGACAGGGGCCCGCTCAGACAGACCAAGCATAGGGGAGATCGGCGCCGAGCGCCAAAGTGGAATCTGCGGACAGGGGCGAGAGGCACCGGACGGCCCGGCCCCAGGGCCCGCCTCAGCTGGGCGAACCCCCCTCCGAGGGCTCGTCTGTGGCGTCGTCGCTCTCACCGACGGGCGCGTCGGGATCGTCCTCGATCTTCCGCTCGACCTGGGCCGACGTGAGCCCGACCCCGCCGAGGTCGATGTCGTCCCGGGCCTGGAGGCGCCCGCTCTCCCCGTCGAAGTAGAGCACGGACGCCTGGTACGGGATCGGACGGCCGGAATCGTGTTCCAGGCCACTCAGGCCGGCGCCCCCGGTCGAGCCCTGCACGAGGAACCGGGTCCCCAGGTCGGTGAGTTCGGTGGTCCTCGTGTGTTCGTCCCCCGTGAGCACCAGCGGCACGACCCCGTCGAAGGCCTCCGCCTGGGTTCGGCTGTGCATCAACGCCACGTCCACGTTCTCGGGCCCGTCGGCGACCCGTTCGGCCTCTTCCGCGCCCTGGGCGGCGACCTCGCCCTCGTCGGGGTCCAGGCGGGTCTCGTCAGGGGTGTAACGGGGATCACCCGACCCGTAGAACATGAGGCCCTCGACCTCCTCGGTGTCTCCGTCGAGCACCACCGCGTTGGGCTGCGACTCCACCGCACGCTGGGTACCCATGGAATCGTGCCGGCCCTTCACCCACACGTAGGGCACGTCGAGGTCGGCGATCTCGTCCGCGAAGGCGTCCTCGGCGGGGCTGCCGCGGTCGGTGAGGTCACCGGAGTCCACGACCGCGTCCACCCCGTACTGCTCCTTGAGGCTGGAGATGATGCTCCACGAGGCCGGGTTGAGCTGGATGTCGGACACGTGCAGCACTCGGACCACCGACTCGTCGTCCTCGTAGACGGGCAGTTCGGAGGTGGCCTCGTAGATCATCGAGACGTTGCCGACGAGCCCGGCGAGCTGCTCCTGGTACTGGCCGAAACGGCCCACGACCTCCTCCGCTCCGCCCACGACCTGCGGAGCACCGGCGATGAGGCCGGAGTAACGGGGTTCGGCGATGGCTCCGGGGGTGAAGGTGGCAGCGGCGACCGCCCCCGAGACGGCGAGAGCGCCCAGGGAGACGGCTCCCCCGGCCAGGGCCCGGCGCAGGCTCCGGAAGAGCAGCAGGGCCATGAGGAAGGCCCCGAGGACAGCTGTCAGCAGGGACCTGACGACCAGAGCGACAACACCATCGCGCAGGTCCTGCCCGATCCCGGAAGCCATGCGGTTGATCGCCTCGGGGTCGGTGAACATCTCCTGCGCGGCGGACAGGCGGATGTCGGTGATGGCCGCCTCGACGCGCAGGGGCGCGGCATGGGTCTCGAAGGCGAGCCGACCCAACGGGGCGACGTCGACGACCGTTTCGCCGTTGAGCTGCGGGCTCAGGGAGAAGGTCACATCGGCGGGGCCGATGGGGGTGACGACCTCTCCGGCCAGGGCCAGGCCCAACCATCCGCCGAGCAGCCCCGCGGCCACGACACAACCCCACCTCCATACGCGCCCCTCACGGACGCGGGCGAAAGCGGCACGCGCGCGTTGCAGGGCCTCGCGGAGGTCGTGGCGGTTGATCGCTTCCCAAGAGAACACTCCCCCATCATGCCGCTGTGTCGGCGTGCGCCCAATGCTTTACGCCCGCTCCCAAGTGTTATGTCTCTTCCACAGGGACCGTGGTCCCGTGCGGGTGACCTCCGAGACCTTCCGCTCCCCTTCCCGCGCAGGCCCACGAGGCGACACAATGGCGGGCGTGGTGGAACTGACACGCCGTGAATTCGAGGAACTGGTCGCCGACGCCCTGGACACGATCCCCGAACACCTGGCCCGGTTGATGGACAACGTGGTGCTCACCGTCGAGGAGGAGTCACCCGAGGGCCTGCTGGGCGTGTACGAGGGGGTGCCGCTCACCGAACGCGGAGACACCTACTTCGGTGTGCTGCCGGACGTGATCCACATCTACCAGCGCAACATCTGCGCGATCTCCGAGACCCGGGAGCAGGTGGTCGACGAGGTCCGGGTCACCGTCGTCCACGAGATCGCCCACCACTTCGGCATCGACGACGACCGCCTCACCGACCTCGGCTGGGGTTGAACAACACCGGACAACCGGCACCCCACAGGCATTCCCACCCGACTGCCCGCAGCAACGAATGAGCCACGAAATCTCCGGAACGGCTTGCGGGCAACACCACACTCCGGAACTGTTGGTCATTGGGACACGACACAGCGTGATTACGACCCAGTAACAGACAAGGGAGTGCCGGGTGAGCAATCCGCGCCTCGACAACGAGCCCGACGGTGAGGGCCACGAACCCTCCGAGAACCGGGACGAGAGCCAGGGCACGACCTGGAAGAGCAGTTACCGCGACGTCATGCGGATCCGCGAGTTCCGGTACCTCTGGTTGGGCCACGCCCTGTCCATCATCGGGACCAACCTCCTCAACATCGCCGTGAGCGTCCTCGTGTACCGAGCGACGGACTCGGCCTTCGCCGCGGGGATCACCCTCGCAGTCACGTTCCTGCCCCCGATCATCGCCGGCCCCCTGCTCTCCGGGCTCGCGGACGTCTTCCCCCGCAAGCAGGCGATCATCGTCTGCGACCTGGCACGTGCGGTCTTCATCCTGGCAGTGGGGATCCCCGGTATGCCCGTATGGGCGATCTGGCCCCTGCTGTTCCTGTCGTTCGTGCCCGTCGTCCCCTTCACCGCCGCGCGAGCCGCGCTGCTCGCCGAGATCATCCAGGGCGAGCGCTACGTCGCCAGCACCGCGATCATCCACCTGACCACCCAGGTGGGCATGCTCATCGGGCTCATCGCCGGCGGCGTGGTGGTGTCCTTCATCGGGCCGAACACCGCCGTGATGGCCAACGCCGCGATCTTCGTGCTGTCGGCCCTGCTGGTCATGGTCGGTGTACGCGCCCGCCCCGCCCCGAACGCGGAGCCCGACGGCGACCGCGCCCGGCCCGGCCTGCTCGCCATGGTCACCCGCGGGGCGAAGCTGGTGTTCACCGAGCCGCGCCTGCGCACACTCGCCCTCATGGCCTGGGTGGCGGGCCTCTACATGATCCCCTACGGGATCGCCAACCCCATGGCCGACGAGTTGGGCGCCGGGGCAGGTGCCGCCGGACTCATCATGGCCGGACCCTCCATCGGTACCCTCGTCGGCGGTTTCCTGCTCACCCGTTTCGTTCCGCCGCCCACACGCATGAGGTGGATGGGACCGCTGACCGTGCTCGCATCGGTCCCGCTGCTCCTGTGGCTGCTGCCACTTCCGCTGTGGCTCATGGTCACGGCGCTCGCGCTCAGCGGGGCGGCCGCCTCCTACCAGATCGTCGCCAACGCCGCGTTCGTACTGTGCACCCCGGAGAAGGGGCGCGGGCTGGCCTTCGGGCTGGTCGCAGCCGGGCTCCAGGCCGCGCAGGGGATCGGGATCCTGTTCGGGTCGCTCTTCGTGGAGCTGTTCGGTACCGCGGCGGTCGTCTCCGGCGCCGGTGTGGTCGGGGTGGTGCTCGGGGTCGTGCTCGCACTCACGTGGTCACGCATGGCCGAGCGCACCATCGAGAAGATGAACGAGTCGGAGCAGCCCGCCTGAGCGAGCACACCCGGGCCCGGCGCTCCGGGACGCCGCGGAAGGGCGAGGCCCGGCCCGCCTGGCCTCAGGCGGGCCGGGCCTCGGACACGGCGTCGGAGGAGGGCTCCCGTGCCTCCTCCGACTCGTGCTCCTCACACCGGACACGGAGCTCGCGCCGCTGCCACCCGGGGTGGGCTCGAAGGGTCCATTTCATGGTCACTGGCTCGGCTTTCCTTGGAAGTTGCGGATGATCTGCTCCAGCAGGGAACGCTGCTCACCCTGGGCCGGCATGATCAGCCAGGCCAGGATGTAGACGAAGACCCCGCTGAAGCCCAGCAACGTGAGTGCGACGAACACGATGCGCACGATGTTGGGTTCCCAGCCGAAGTACTCGGCGATGCCGCCGCACACGCCTGCCAGGAGCCGCTTGTCACTGCTGCGTTGGAAGCGTTTGTTGCTCATACCTACAGGCTGCCCGCTCCCTGAGACGATTCCCATCGGGGAGGCCCCTGGCCCTTCCCTGACTTGTCCCGGGGTGCCCCGGGACGAGATGCGGACGGCCCTTGCGACCCCCTCCGACAGCTTGGACGCCGGGAACACGGCACACGTTCCCGAGAAATGGGCCACAGTCACGGAACAGGGGCAGGGAACAGGAGCGCGGACAGTTCCGGAGGCGGAACAGGGGCCGAGGGCGGAACAGGCCCCGGGGACACGCGGCTGCAGGGTCGGTAAGCGGCCCCGGGTCAGGGGTCGTGCGGGCGGAAGGTCTCGCCCAGCCGGTCGAAGGCGCCCCGCATGGCCGTACGCAGACCACCGACGGTCTCCTGCCTCTCCGCGACATCGGCCAGGGCGTAACGCACCACCGTGGCCGCCACACCCGCGATGAGCTTCGGGGTCTCGTCGTCTGCGGCGCCGGTGCGTTCGGCGACCGCCTCGGCGATCCGGACCTCGACGTCGTGCAGGCGGGCGAGCATCCCGGGCAGGAGCTGGGGTTCGCGTTCGGTGAGCTGCCAGTTGGTGCGCGCCTCCTCCCGCCAGGAGGTCAGTTCCTCGGTGTCGGAGAAGGAGCCGGTGAGGAGCTGGACGAGGTCGTCGGTGAACTGCCCGGTGGGGCCGCCCGCGGCGAACGTGCCCACCGCCTTTTCGTCGGGGCCGTGGGGGACGTCTCCCAGGAGCGCGTCCTCCTTGCTGCCGAAGTAGTTGAAGAAGGTCCGGGTGGAGACCTCGCCCGCGAGGGCGATCTCCTCCACGGTCACGTTCTCGAGGCCGTGCTCCAACACCAGGCGCACAGCGGCGTCCCTGAGCGCGCGCCGTGTTGCCCGCTTCTTGCGTTCCCGAAGCCCCATCGGTCCTCTCCGTCACTGCATGGACGACCCGCCTGTCCCGAGGGGGACGGCGGTGCACGGCCGTCATCGGCGACCGTGCACCGTCCATGATCCCGCTCGGTCAGCGTCCGACGAACCGGTCCGGCCGCACGTACACGATGACGCGGGTCTCCTCCGAGCTGTGTCCGGGGTAGTCCGTGCCCAGGTACTTCTGGGCCATGGCGTCGATGAAGGCCTTGTCCGGGTCGTCCTCGACACGGTCGACGGTGCCCCTGACCTCGACGTACATGTAAGGGTCGTCGGGGTCGGTGGCCGATACGGCCACCCGGCCGTCCCGCTCCAGGTTCTTGAGTTTCTGGCGTGTGGTGGTCTGGCTGAACTTGAGGAACTCGCCGTCCCAGTCGATCCACACGGGGCTGCTCTGCGGCTCCCCCGAGGAGCCGAGCGTGGCGACGTGCCCGAGCGCGGGTTTGCGGAGGACGTCCTGCTGCTTCTCCGAGAAGGCCATGGTGCTCCTTGGTGTAGTTGGCTGCCACCGAGTACACCAATCCCGTGCGCCGGGACCGGGACGACTCGCCCGGAGATCCTTCGGGCGAGTCGGTCCGGCCCGACGGTACCGGCCGCACGGCCCGCTCCGGTGGTAGGTTCCGGCGCGTCCGGGACGCAGGAGACCACACGGAGGGGCTGCCATGGACGAGCGAGGGCGAGGGGCCGACGGGAACGGGGACGCCCGGCGTCCGCAGAGGAGCGTTCCCACACGCGGTTACGGGGGCCGCAGCCGCGCGGAGCTGGAGGCCGCGCGGGACCGGACCCTGCCGCACGTGATGGCGGAAGGGCTGGGTGTGGTCTTCTGCGGTATGAACCCGGGGCTGACCACGGCACTGGTGGGCCACCACTTCGCGTCTCCGGGGAACCGGTTCTGGCCCGCTCTGGCCCGGGCGGGGTTCACCCCCGAGCACCTGACCCCCGACCGGGAGCGGGAACTGCTGCCTCTGGGGCTGGGACTGACCAACCTCGTGGAGCGCGCGACCCGGGACGTGTCGGAGCTGTCCCGTGCGGAACTCGTGGCCGGAGGGGAGCGCCTGCGCGCGGAGATGGAGCGGTACCGGCCGACGTGGCTGGCGTTCCTGGGAATCACCGGGTATCGGACGGCCTTCGGGGACAGGCACGCGCGTGTCGGCCCGCGGCAGGAGCGTCTGGGGAGCACACGGGTGTGGCTGCTGCCGAACCCGAGCGGACGCAACGCGCACTGGACACCCGCGGAACTGGCCGACGAGTACGCCCGCCTGCGCGAGGCGGCGGGGCTGCCCGACCTCTCACGCTGACGCGCCCGGCGGTCGGGCCCGACCCCACCGCTGCCGCACCGGCGCCCAGGGCTCCCCCGGCCTCCGCGTCCCTGGACCGCGCTCGTACGCCCGGGACCGGCTCCGCTCGTACGTCACCGGGCCCCGACAGAGCCGGTCTCAGATGGTGCAGACACAGGGCGGTGAGCCCACCACGGTGAGCACGGCCGTACTCAGCACCGCCGCGGGCGGCACGGCCAGCAGGACCATCGCGGCGAGCACGGTCGCCGCGCGGGCGGAGCGCCCGGTCCCGGAGGCCGCGCCGGGCAGCAGGCGGCGGGCGCGCTGCACCGGGCAGGCGCCGGACGCGGCCAGTGTCCTTCCGGACGGGTCCGGTTCGGCCGGCGCCACCATCGCTCCGATGGCGTGCAGCAGAGGGGAGCGGCCCACCGTGCGGGCCGCGTGGTCGTCGGCGGCCCACTCGGCCAGGACCGGGATCTCGCGGACGGCGGTTCGCAGGAGCGGCACCCTCGGGAAGGCGGTGTCGAGCAGGCGGGAGGCGGCCACGAGTACGTGGTGGCGTCCGCGCAGGTGGGCGTCCTCGTGGGCGAGGACCGCCAACAGTTGCCTGTGGGACAGGACGTCGAGGGCCCCTTGGGTGAGTACGACCCCGGACCGGCGGCCGGGCACGCAGTAGGCGTCGGGGCGGCGGGCCTGCAACAGCCACACGTCGCGTCCGCCGAGGCAGCGCTGCCGCGCGCCGGCGGTGAGCTCACGGTGGTGTTCCCGTCGCCACCGCACCGAACCGGCGTAACGGCGCACGAGTATCCAGCAGAGCCGGCCGGCGGCGAGGGCGGCGACCGGGGCCAGCACGGCCACGACCGTTCCCGCCCCACTGCTGCTCACGGCTTGGAGGAGGGTGATGCAGGCGGTCACGAAACCCTTCAGTCCGGGGCCCATGACCTCGGCCACGACGGTGAACACCAGGGTCACCCAGCTCGCGGTCCAGGCCAGGAGCGCGACCGTCCACAGCGTGAGCAGATGCCTCGGCGGCAGGTCGCCCGCGCGTGCGCACCACCGCACGAGTGCGGGGCCGGCGAGGCTGAGCAGGGCCGCCGACCCGGCGGCGGCAGCGATCAGGATCATGCTTCCTCCTCGCGCGGCACGTCCGAGAGCAGATCGCGCAGGACCTCGACCTGGTCGGGCGGCATGTCGTCGACGAACCTCAGGAGGGTGGCGCGGGGGTCGCCGCTCTCGGCCAGCACACCGGACATGCGCTGGGCGGCGTAGGTGGGGCGGTCGCGCACGGGGCGGTAGAACCACAGTCGGCCCACCCGGTGGCGCTCCACCCATTCCTTGCGGCGCAGGTTCTCCAGGACCGTGGAGATGGTGGTGTAGGCGGGGGTGCGTCCCGGGAGCGAGTCCACGACCGAACGGACGCTCACCG
The DNA here is from genome assembly GCF_000340965.1 of Nocardiopsis kunsanensis DSM 44524. Taxonomy (GTDB): domain Bacteria; phylum Actinomycetota; class Actinomycetes; order Streptosporangiales; family Streptosporangiaceae; genus Nocardiopsis; species Nocardiopsis kunsanensis. The sequence goes on along the minus strand of NZ_ANAY01000023.1, from coordinate 55,988 downwards.
GCTCGCCGGCGCCCCACATGACGTCGAGGACAGCCGACTCCAGCGGCCCCAGTCCCGGCAGCGATTCGTCCATCGTCCCCACACCCTCGTGCACCGTCGTCCGGTCCCAGACTAATGATCCCGTTCCACCCTCCTCCGTCCGAGGAGCCCTGCCCGCCTCTGTCCGGGGAGCCGGTCCGTCCGCCCCCGGGCCGGTTCACGGTGCGGGGGCGAAAGCGGCGAAGGCGTCACCGAGCCCTTCCGATCCGACCGGGACCAGGGCCGTACCGTCCGCGGCGGCGGCCACGGGGACCGCCCAGGGCCCTTCTCCCACGGTCTCGCCCGAGCGCACCTCCACCAGCCGGGTGAGGTCTCCGTCGGTGAGGTGCACGTGGTCGCCGACTACCGCGTCGAGCCGGGGTCCGTCCGGGAGACGGGTCCGCCACAGCTCTTCTGCCGGGGAACCGCGCAGCCCGACGAGGAGCTGCCCGCCGTCCGGATGCGGGCCGCTGACCACGGTGAGGTCCTCCTTGTTCCCGACGACGCGTGGTTCTTCCCGGCCGTGGAAGGAGACGAGCCGCTCCCCCGTGCGCAGGTCGTGGACGGTGTGGGCGACCGGTTCCCCGTCGGGGTCCTCCCAGGACAGGGCCACCGATGCCGCGTAGCCGTTCTCCGGAGCGGGGCCGGGGGCGACCGCGTCCGGCCCGGACCCCGTGTGTTCGGGCGGGTCGAGTTCGCCGGAGGTCCAGAGCACGTCGCCGCTCCCGGACTCCGAGGCCCGCAACTCGCCGCCTTCCCTCACGAGCAGGGTCCCCTGGTACTCGTGCAGGAGTTCCGTGCCGTCCTCCTCCTCGTCGGCACTGACCGCCCCGGTCTCCGGGTCCAGCGCCACCTTGGGCCCGCTGGAGCTGCTCATCACCGAGCCCTCGATCGCGGCCAGGAGCAGTCCGGGGCCGACCAGCGTGCCCGGAACGTCGGTGGGGCCCCACACGAGTGACCCGTCGTGGGGGTCGTAGGCGGCGGCCGTGGTCCTGGTCGCCAGGAGACCGCTCGCCGGATCGGCGTCGCTGTCCAGGAGCACCACGAGGTCCTGCCCGCTCTCGTCCTCGGTCACGGCGAACGCCGTACAACTCGGGTTGCGGGGGGTGGACCACCGGGTCCTGCCCTCGGCGTCCACGCCCAGGAAGGTGAGGTCGCCCCCTTCGGACATGGCGATGCCGACGAACCCGTCCCCGGCCGGTCGCGGGGGCGAGGAGTACGGGGCCGCCCACCGGGGAGCACCGGCCAAGGTGGGTGCAGGCTCGGCCTCCGGCGCGGCCGTGGCCTGCACCGGCGGGTCGTCGCGCGGTTCGGCGTCCTCGGGTGCGGTCAGTTCCCGGGAGGTGCAGGCCGCCAGGACCTGGACGAGGACCGCACCGGCGGCCAGCGCTCCGAGGCGGCGGCCGGGGCGTGCGTGCGCGGTCACGGGGTCCGGTCCTCCTGTTCTTCCGCGGGTGTTTCCTCTGCGGAGGACCGTCGGTCCCTGCGCAGCCGGTACAGGCCCACGCCGAGGAGCACCAGTGCGGCCGCAGCGACGAGCAGGAGGTCGGCCGCGCCGCCGAGCCGGGAGATCTGGAGCTGGAGCTGGTGGGCGATCTCCTCCGCGGGCCCGACGAGGGTGGGCAGGGACGCGGTTCCGTCGTAGAGCAGGAACAGCACACCGATGCCGATGAACAACAACCCTGAGATCAGGGACGTCGTGTGCAGGTTCAGCGGTCCGACGGTGAAGGACCGGCCCCGCAGCCACGTGCGCCGTCCCAGGTCGAAACGGTCCCAGAACAGCGCCAGGACGAACAGTGGCAGGGCCATGCCCAGGGCGTAACAGGCCAGCAGGAGTCCGCCGCGGACCGTTCCGCCGGTCGCCGCGACGGTGAGGACCGCACCCAGGATGGGTCCGGAGCAGAATCCGGCGAGCCCGTAGACCGCGCCGAGGCCGAACACGGGCAGGGGCCCGGTACGTCCTGCCAGACGCCCTTGGAGGCGGGTGAGCGGTCCGATGTTCACGCCCAGGCCGATGATCTGCGCGAGCCCGAAGAGGATGACGAGCCACCCGGCGACGGTGATGAGGAGATCGCGGTTGGCGTTGAAGAAACCGCTCACCATCGCCGATCCCGCACCCAGGGGCACCAGGGTCGCGCACATGCCCGCGTAGAACACGGCGGTGCGGGTGGACAGGCCGGCCGTGTCCCGGAAGGCGTAGGCGAAGAAGGAGGGCAGCAGGAGCGCGCTGCACGGGCTGAGCAGTGCGAGCAGGCCACCGAGCAGTGCAGCGAGGTATCCGACGTCCACGGGTCAGCCCTCCTTCTCCAGGGCAGTGTCGATCGCGCCCGTGAATACGTCGAGGGGCTGGGCGCCGAAGACGGGCGTGCCGTTGATGACGAACGCCGGGGTGCCGCTGACGCCGATCCGCTGCCCCTCGGCGAAGTCCTCGTCGACCGCGGCGCTCAGGTCGTCGTCGGCCAGGTCCTCGGCGAAGCGTTCCGGGTCCAGGCCCTGCTCCTCGGCGACCTCGGGGAGCTGCTCGGCGAGTGTCCCGGGGTCCTGGTCCTTGAAGGTGTCCTGGTCTCCGTAGACGGCGTCGTGGTAGTCCCAGTAGCCGCCCTGGGCGCCGGCGGCGTGGGCGCCGACGGCGAGCATGTGGGAGGTCTCGCCCATGTACGGGAACTCGCGCCATTCGATGCGCAGGTCGCCGGGTTCGACGTAGCGTTCGACGAGTTCGGGTTGGACCTCCTCGACCCAGCGTGCGCAGTACGGGCACTGGTAGTCGGAGTAGCCGATGAGGACGATGGGGGCGTCCTCGTCCCCGAGGGCGGCCGGGTCCTCGCCGTCGCGGCGGGCGAGCGTCTCGCCGAAGGCGCGGGCCTCCTCGTAGGCCTCATCGGTCTGTTGGCCCTCGGCCGAGGGGGCGGCGGCCGTGCCGTCCCCGGAGGTGTCCTCGCGGTCGGCGGCCCATGCGGCCAGGCCGATGACCACCACCAGGACGAGGACCGCACTCGCCAGGAGCGGCCACAACGCCCCGGAGCTCGGTGTCCCGTCCTGCTTCTTCTGCTGCGGCATGTGCCGGACCTTCCGTTACGGACCCCGGAGGGTTCTTCTATCCTCCATAGAATCACCTCTATGCTACATAGAAGAAAGGCGCGTCGGACACCGGGACGCACCGGCCGAACTCGGTCCGTTCCTGCATCCTGTGGACGCGCGGAAGAACGAGGGAGAGGGCCGGGCGATGATGCGACTGTGGACGGTACGGCAGTGGACGGCCGCCGCACTGGGGACTGCGGGAACCCTGGTCCTGCTGGGGATCCCGTCGGTGCTGCTGCCCAACGACCTGTTCGCCCGGGAGATCGAGGCGGCCTGGTGGGCCTACCCGGTGTGGGTGGCCACCGCCGTCCTCTGCGGTCTGCTGCTGGCCACCTACACGCGTCCCCACGGCGGCCGGGCCCCGGAGGGCACGGAGGAGGACGAGGACCGTTCGACGCCGCGCCGGGGCCTGGCCGGGGGCCTGCTCGCCTGGTTCGCGATCGGCTGCCCCACCTGCAACGTTCTCGTGATCACGGCCCTGGGCACCTCCGGGGCGCTGAACTGGTTCGCACCCGCGCAGCCGCTGCTCGCCGTCGCCGGCCTCGCGCTCCTTGCCCTGGCGCTGCGCTCCCGGCTGCGCACGGCTGCCGCGTGCAGCATCGATGCCGGCACTCCGGCCGGATGAAGCGGGACCCGTCCGCGCGGGATGGGCCCGAGCGGGCCCGGTGTTGGACGAAAGAGCGGACCGGAGCGGGGAAGGGGACACATGGACGACGGAGAGCGCGACGTCGGCGTCGCGGTCGTGGGCGGCGGCCAGGCCGGGCTGGCCACCGGGTACTTCCTGCGGCGTGCCGGCGTCGACTTCGTGATCCTGGACGATCGCGACCGGCCGGGCGGCGCCTGGACCGAGTACTGGGACTCCCTCCGCCTGTTCTCCCCCGCCGGCCACAGCATGCTCCCCGGATGGTGGATGCCCGCGGAGGAGGGCCACGAGTATCCCAGCGCGCAGCACGTGACCTGGTACCTGACCGAGTACGAGCGCCGGTACGGGTTACCGGTGCAGCGACCGGTCCGGGTGGAACGGGTCGAGCGGGAGACCGACGGGACACGCCTGCGGGTGGCCACCGACCGCGGCGCCTGGCGGGCCCGCCATGTGGTGAGCACGACCGGGAGCTGGGCCGCACCGCACCTTCCGGACCTTCCCGGACGCGAGGTGTTCACGGGACGGCAGCTGCACACCGTCGACTACCGCAACCCGGGCGAGTTCACGGGAAAGCGGGTCGTGGTGGTCGGCGGCGGCAACTCCGCAGCACAGATCATCGCCGAAATCTCCCTGGTCGCCGACACGACGTGGGTCGCCTCACGTCCGCCCCGGTTCATGCCCGACGACGTCGACGCCCGGGCCCTGTTCGACCTGGCGACCCGGCGCGGACGGGGCGAGGGCGGCCCCGGGCTGGGCGACCTCGGCGACATCGTCATGGTGCCGAGTGTGCGGGAGGCACGCGATCGGGGGGTGCTCAAGGCCGATCCGATGTTCGAGCGCCTCACCCCCGATGGTGTCGCGTGGGCAGACGGGAGTTCACTGGAATGTGACGCGATCCTGTGGTGCACGGGCTTCCGTCCTGCACTCGACCATCTGGCCCCGCTGGGTGTGGTCGACGAACACGGGCGGGTGCCGGTGGAGGGCAACCGTTCGGTGGCCGAGCCGCGATTGTCCCTGGTCGGGTACGGGGACTGGACGGGTTTCGCTTCGGCGACCCTCATCGGCGCCGGACGCACGGCCAAGGGCGCGGTCGCCGCGATCACCGACGCACTGGCACACGAGGACGGGAAGTGAGCCCCGAATTGCCCCGCCCGGCGATCTGCGGCTCAACAGCCGGTGCGACGCTGGGGTAGAGTTGTCCCGGCCGACGCACGACGTCGTTGTTCGACGTGGGTCGTGGGCACGGGGCCTTAGCTCAATCGGCAGAGCAGCGGACTTTTAATCCGCGGGTTCGGGGTTCGATCCCCCGGGGCCCTACCACTTTTCACCTGGGCGTTCCTCTTCTGCAAGGAACGCCCTTCGTCGTTCCCGGGGGTTTGGGAGCCCGTAGGGAGCCCGAGGGTGCGGGCAGTGTCCCCCACCGCGCGCCGACGGGGCACCACAGCGGCCGACGCTTCGGCCGCGCGCTTGGCCACCTCCGGCACCACGGACGTGTACGTGTCCGCCGTGATAGCGATCGAGGAGTGGCGAAGCATCGCCTGGACCACCTTCATGTCGACGCCCCCCGCCAGGGCGATGGTCGCCGCTCCATGCCGAAGGTCGTGCAGCCTGATCGGGGGCAGCCCCGCATCGAAGGTTGCCCGCTGGAACTCCCCGGTGAGCGTCGCCGGATGCAGCGGTGCCCCGTTCTCCTGGGCGAAGACGTGACCGTCTCCCTCCCACGCCTCACCCCACGCCAACCGCTCCTCGTTCTGCCTGGCGCGGTGTGCCTTCAACACCTCGACCGTGGCCGTGTCGAGGTGGACCGTTCCCTCGCTGCCTTCGGTCTTGGTGTCGGCCTCATCGACCTCCCAACCGAGTTGCCGACGCTGCTTGCGCACGGTGAGGGTGCCTGCGGTGAGGTCGACGTCCGCCCACCGGAGCCCGCACGCCTCACCACGCCGAAGGCCCTGGAAAGCGACCACGTGGAAGGCCGCGTAGAGCCGGTGGTGGTCCGCCGCGTGGTCGAGGAATACGCCCGTCTGATCCGGGGTGTACACCATCACGGGAGAGGGGCGTTCCATGCTCTCCCACAGCTTGAACCCGACGACGTTCTTCCCCCACGGCCGGTTGCGGGCCTGGTCGAGGGCGGCCTCGTACTCGGCTTGCCACAGCTCGGTACGTTCCGGCGACCACAGCACGGGCTTGGGCCGCTTGCCGGTTTCCAGGTCCACCAGGGTCGCCACGTTCACCGACACGAGTTGCTGCTTCAACGCCGCGGTGAGGCATGATCTCAAGGTCGCGCGAATGCGCTGCTGTGTGGCTGGCCCGGTGATCCGGTGGCCCTTCACCGACGCCCGCACCTGCGGGTCGGGGGATGCCTGGGCCGCGCGTACCCGGTCGTTGTCGGCCTCGATGGCGTCGAACATGGCGGACACGTGCCCGACCCTGAGCCGGTCGAGCTCGACGTGTCCCAGGTGGGGTTTCAGGTAGAGCCGGCCGTGTGAGGCGTAGGCGATACGGGTCGACTCGGTGAGCTTCTTGTTCCCATTGAGCCATCCGTCGAAGAACGTGCCGAACAGCAGCTTCGCCGTCACGTCCTGGCCGTGGCCGTGCTTGACCTTGGCTTCGTCGAGGGCGCGCTGTGCGTCGTCCTGGCTGTTGAAGCCGCCACGGCGGACGGTGCGGCGCTTGGCGTTCTTACCGGCCTCGGTCTCAAGTCGGAAGTACCAGGCGCCGTGTCGAGGGTTCCATGTGCCGTTCTTCCTGCGGATCTTCGGGCAGGACTGGCCGAGTTCCTTGCCGTTGTCGTCACGGCACTTGCACCGCTTGTACGTCGAGCCCTTCACTGTTCATCACCAGCTTCCTTCGGGGTGCTCTCCCCGGGACGGAACACGGGAAGGGCGTCGGGGCGCGCGATGAGCCCTGTGGAGATCAGTTCGTTGTGCCAATCCTCGGTGTACGCAGGTGGCTTGAAACCGGCGCTGATCAGGTCGTTCAACGCCCGCGCGAACTCCTGCAAAGCGGACTGCCGTGCCTCCCATGACGTCTTGGCGGCCGGCGAATCCGCGCCGTATGCGGCTTCGCTGTGGAGGTACCGGTTGGCTTCGCGCCTGAACCGGTCTTGGGCAGGCTGTAGGCCGTTGTAGAGCTTGGCGGGTAGAGCAGCTCGTTCCCACACCTCTTGGCGCCACTGTCGGGTTTCTCCGATCTCTGAGAAGTCGGCGTAGGGACGCCCGTCCTCTCCGGTGAACCCCGGTTCGTCCTCTCCTACGGCCCATTTCCATGCCGCATGGGGATGCCGCCCGCGCCAGTTCGGCGGGAGTAGGACCTCGTCCTCTGTTCCCAGGGGGAATAGGAGCAGCAGCGGGGGGGTCGCGAGAACGTGAGCCAGCACTAGAAGTTCTTCGACAGTGACATCTCGGCGCCGCTGCCCTTCCTTGGTTCGCCGGCCGGTTTCGATGTTGGTGAGGGCGGCGTAGGTCAGTTCGGGGGCGCCCAGCTTGGCGCACTCCTGGGCGAGTTGCTCTCGGTTCAGGCCAAGCTGACCCCGGCGCTTCCGGATCTGGTCGGCGATGATATCGCTCGGCTTGCGATGCATATCGACAAACTACACGTCTATTCGGATGGTGTCTAGTCGAGGTGGACTTTATCAGCACGTCCCTGCTATGTTTCGAGGAGTCGTCCTGTAGCAACGGGACAGTGCATATAGACGAGTAAGGATGCACTCGGATGCCTAGAAAATCCACAGGGGACGGGTCCGGCATGGCGCCTCAGGAGTTGCTCGGTCTCCCCCTCGCTGTCGACCTCACCACCGCCGGGCGGGCATTCACCCTCGGACGTACGAAGGCCTACGCCCTCGCAAAGGCCGGTGAGTTCCCCGTACCAGTGCTGCGCATCGGCAACAGCTACCGCGTGCGCCGCGCCGACCTCCTCGACGCCCTCGGCATCACCGACCAGCCCGAACCGGTAGCCGCATGACCGCCAAGACCACCTCACACAAGCGAGTGGCCGGGGCTGCCACCCCGGCCACTCAGAAGACGCAACCTCAACACAAGGACGTCATGACCAGCGTACGACAGCACCACGACCGGGCCCCGGCCCTCACTGGGACAGTGGTCCTCACCTGCAAGCTTCACCGATCCCACCCCGGCATGCTCCTTGCCGGGATCGATGGGGCCGCTGCCCCCGCGCCGCCGTCCGACTCCGGTCGATTCCTCGAAGCGGACGTTCTCGCCGGGGCACACGTCATCCTCGACATCGGAGATGCCCCCGGGTTCCGTGCCGACGCCGGTTGGGAAGCATCCATGACCGCGCGCATCGTTCACCGGGCCGCATCGGTCGAGGTGCGCGGCTCCAACCCTCTCGGCATCGCCCGCGTCCGCTCCGATCTCGCCCACGCTCTCGCCCACCAGAACGACGACGGCACCCCCGCGCCCCCGTGGGCGGTGAGGCAGTGACCGCTCTCGCCCGCGTCCGTGACGCCCTCGACGCGCACGGACACGCACCCCACGGAGACAACCAGATCTCCGCCCAGTGCCCCGCACACGAAGACCGGGCACCGTCCCTGTCCGTCGGCTACGACGGCGGTAAAGCCCTGCTGTCGTGCAAGGCTGGGTGCGACACCGAGGCCGTCGTCGACGCCCTCGACCTGCGTATGAGCGACCTGTTCGACGAAGACACCGAACGTCGCCCCGAGTGCGACCACACCCGCCCGTGGCAGTCGTGCGACCTGGTCGCCAGCAGCGACTACGTCGACCAGGGCGGGACGGTGCTCTACACCCAACGCCGCTACCGGTGCCGCACCTGCGCACAGAAGACGTTCCTGCCGTACAACCCCGCCATCCGTAAGGTCGGCCTTCCCCGTGGTGTGCGGGTTCTCTACAACCTCCCCGCCGTCATCGAGGCCGCGGCCGACGGCGGCACGGTCGTGGTGGTCGAGGGAGAGAAGGACGCCGACCGGCTCAACGAGCTCGGGCACGTCGCGACGACCGCCGTCAACGGCGCCAACGCCAAGTGGGAGCACGACTACACGACCGCGTTGAAGGGCGCCCATGTCGTGGTGATCGCCGACAACGACACCCCAGGGCACGAGCACGCCCACAAGGTCGCCCAGGCCCTCGACGGCGCCGCCGCCACCGTGCGCGTGCTCCGGTCCCCCCTCGACCGCACGGGCGCCGACGTGTCCGACCACCTCGCCGCCGGCCTCACCCTCGACCAGCTCGTGTCCCTCGACCAGGCAGCCGAGGAAGACCTCAACGAGACGCCCGCCGACGGCTCCCAGGACCACGACAGCGCCGAGGGAGACGAGGAACGGGAGCCCCCGTCAACCTGGCAGCCCATCAATCTCGAAGCGATCCTCAACGGCACCTACGAGCCGCCACAACCCACCGTGGGCACCCGACAGGACGGGGTCGGCCTGTTCTACCCCGGGCGCATGCACGGCGTCATCGGTGAATCTGAGAGCGGCAAAACCTGGTTCATGCTCTCCGCCTGCGCAGAGGAGATGTGCAACGGCAACCCCGTCCTGTACATCGACTTCGAGGACGACGAGGGCGGCGTCGTCGGCCGTCTCCTCACTCTGGGCGTGGTCCCCGACGTGATCCGGCAGCGCTTCCTGTACGTGCGCCCAGAGGCCCCCATCGGCTACGGGGAAGGACGCGACCATCTGGCCGCCGTTCTCGCCATCGGCCCCACCCTGGCCGTCATCGACGGCATCACCGAGGGCATGACGATGCACGAGCTCAACCCCCTCGACAACGCCGACGTGGCCAAGTTCGGGCGCCTGCTGCCCCGCTGGATTGCCGACCACGGCCCCGCCGTCGTCTCCCTCGACCACGTCACCAAGACCACCGAGGGGCGTGGCCGGTACGCCCTGGGCGGCGTACACAAGCTCAACGGGATCAACGGCGCCCAGTACATCCTCGAAAACCGGCACTCCTTCGGGCACGGGCTCACCGGCCGGTCGACAGTGTCGATCGCTAAGGACCGCCCCGGGCAGCTGCGTAGGAACGCCCGCCCCCGTGCCGGCCTGCACTGGTTCGGCGACTTCGTCATGGAGTCCCACCCGGCCGGGTTCAACGACGCCGCCATCCTCCCGCCCACCGAGGAAGTGCAGAACACCGCGCCCATGCGGCCGACAGCGCTCATGAGCAAGGTGTCCAACCACCTTGCCGCCAACCCCGAAGGGCTGTCGATGAACGGCATTGAGAAGGGCGTGAGGGGCAAGCGCGATTACGTCCGCTATGCCCTCGAACTCCTCGTGAACGAGGGCTATGTCACCGAGGAACGGGCGGGCCAGACCAGGAAGCACAAACTCGCGAAGCCCTACCGAGGAGCGGCCGACGACGAGGACCCGTAACCCTCTCGCCCCTTCGCCCCGACTTCGCCCTTACCTCGCCCCGGGCGAACCCTCCGAACCTCGCCCCCTCGCCCCTCTCCTTAAGGGAGGGGCGAGGGCGAGGCGAGGAAGACCCCCGGAATCCAGAACAGACCTCGCCCCGAACGGAGCACCACCACATGAGCGACCTCATCCGCTCCCAAGTCGACGGCCACCACGCCCTCTCCGTCGTCCCCGACCTCTCCGAAACCCTCCCCGCCCCCATCCGTGAAGGCATCGCCCGCCGCCGCCTGGTCGCCACCGGCCACCCCTGCCCCTGCGGCGCCGCACCTATCCGCCTCAACCGCACCCACCGCCGCCGCATCGCCGCCCAACGACGTACCGGCACCACCACCCCCGTCGTCCGCCTGGCCGTCGTCCACGAAGACGACTGCCCCGCCGCCGACGACGTCCTCAACGCTCTCGCCACCCGCCACGGCCTCACCCCCACGAGGTGGACATGAGCACCCGCAGCGACGCCGCACGCGTCCGGATCAAAGCCGTCGCCGCCAACCGCGCCGCCGAACCCGGATCACTGGAGTTCAAGGCCGCCAGCAGCCTCGCCGCCGCCCTCTACGTCACCGACAACCTCGACCGCGCCCGAGCCCTGATCACCCGCGCCCGGCACACAAACCCCACGACCCGGACCACCGCACTCGACCTGCTCCACCAACTCACCGAAGAGGAGAACACCACCCAATGAACAACGACCCGATCACCACCGCCGACAACGAAGCCGCCGAAGCCGACCGTCGCGTCGAAGACCTCGAAGAACAGGTACGCAACGGCGACGACACCATCACCGCCGACCACATCGAGCAGCAGCGCGGCCTGTCCCGGTTCGCCAAGCTTCGGGCCGAAGCCGCCCGACGCAAGGCCGCCCGCAACCAGGCCAAGCAGCGCCGCCGCGACATCGACGCTGTGGCCGCCGACATCGACGCCCAGGGCGACGACACCGCGCGCCTGATCGAACTCCGCAACCAGGCCGAGAGCGCCATCGAAGCGTTCGCCGCCGCCTGCGAGGAACGCAACCAGTGGGTGCGTCATACCGCCGCCCGCCTGCGTTCCCTCGACGTCCCCGCCCGCAACGAGGGAGAGCCCGACCCGTCCGGGGCCACCTGGCACACCGGCGCCGTCGGCGCCCAGGTGACCACCCCGAACGCCCGCTTCGACGAAATCAAGACCGGCGCGCACATCGCCGACGCTGTCCACCAGGTCGCCCGCCGCCACGGCGGACTCCCCGCCGGTGGCAAGGACCTGGACGCCCTCACCTACAACCACACTGCCCCCGCCCAGCGCATGGAGACCAACCGATGACCACACCGCCCCGCATCTTCACCCGCGAGCAGATCGCCCGCATGACCGCCGACGAATACACCGCCAACCGAGACGCGATCATGGCGCAGCTCAAACGAGACGGAGCCCCACCCCGACCCCGGGCACTCCCACGACCCAACCACCGACCGCCCACCGGCGACGAAGCCGCCTAACCCACCACCCCACACAGCCGCCCCGCGCACACCCTGCGGGGCGGCTTTCCCACACCCAGAACAGGAGCACCACCCATGCCACCCAACCTCGACCGGTCGACCACCCCACCCACGCGCGCGCACGACGTTAGGCACCACTCACCAACGACCACCCTCGACCAGCGGGCGCTCGGTCGCCCCTCCCCGCGCTACGACGTTGAGCACCAAGCTGCACAGGCACCAACGACCACCCTCGACCGGTGGGCGAACGGCCGACCCGGGCCGGACGAAGCCGCACAGCTGGCCGACACCTTCGGTGCGATGCTGCGGCGCCTGCGCACCAACCAGGGGCTCTCTGTCCGAGGGTTGGCCGCGCGCGGTGGTCGCTCACACGACCGTGCTCCGGCTCGAATCCGGCCAGCGCCGGCCCCGCCCGGTGGTCATCGCAGCGTTGGCCAACGCCCTCGACCCCCACGGCCCCGAACCTGTCCGTGCGGCGTTGACGGATGCGGCCGGTGTGTCGCTTCGCCCGGACACCCCACGGGGCGTGAGGGCGCACCACAGGCGTGTTCGGAGGATCGTGGACGAGCGCGGTCTCATGGACGCTCTCGCCCGCCAAGTGGCCGACCTGGTGGCCGCTGGTGAGGGGGACGTCGTGGTCATGGGAGAACGGAACCGGTGAGCCGTCCCGAAGAACTCATGGAGCGCCTCGCAGAGGTGCGGGAGCGTCTTGGCCACAGCCCGGCCCAGGAACGCCTTCGGCGGCTGCGAGCGGGCAAGACACCGCCGCGCACCATGGAGGAGCTGGCCGAGTGGCGCGTGTACGTCGACGCCCCGGCACCGACCCTGCGCAAGATCACTCACGACACGGTCCCGAAGCGGGGGAAGGTCGTGGCCACCCCCGGGCCACGGGAAGGCGAACGGGTGTGGTGGGTCGATGGGGTCACGTACACCGCTGATCCGGAAACCATCCGGGTGTTGGCGCACCGGCGGTGGGTCGTGATCGAGGACGCCCCGGACGGTATCCCGGCCGGCCACACCAAGCGTGTGGAGGAGGAGCAGCGGCGCCGGGCAGAGGCCGAACGACGCCGTGCCGAACGTGCGGCCAGACGTGAGGCCAGGAAGCGCCAGAAGGACGCCCCGACAACACCTTCGTGACGTTTGCGCAGGTCATAAGGTAGACCAATTCCATGGTTCGAAGTGGTCTATCCAGGACACGTGCTATGTCCGATTATCGACCAGTTCTGACATCCGGGAATGCTGGCTTATCGGAGGCCAGGAATGGTTACCGCGGTTTCCGTCAGGGATCGTGACGGTATCCCGCACGCGCTGGGCAGCTACTGGCCACCAGGGGTGTCGCGTATCGCTACCCCGTATCTCGCACGCGCGGGCAGGTCCGGCCCAGGGGTACGCGCTCAGTGCGTACCCCTGGGGCATGCGCGTGCGCCCAGGTCAGAACCATATTGAGGCCGGGATGCACATGGTCTCGTAGTGCTCGTGCGCGGGATGCTCCCAAGTCAGCCAAGGGTACCGAATCGGTACCCAGTGCGCGTGGTGAAACCGCAGCTCAGGCCAATATTGAGGCCGACCTCAACATGATCCCCACGGGGAAGGACGCCGTGCAGGTGAACTCGCGCCCCGGGTGTGTCGACCAGTACTTTCCCCACGTGTACCTGGAACCCGGGGCGCGGGAGCTGTTGGCCTACCTGGGGTAGGGCGGGGCGATATGCGGCCCGGGGTCGAGCATCTTCGCTTCCAACGCGCCCGGCGTCGGTTCCATCAACGTCGGTTCGACACCGGGCACGCGGGCGGTCGCCATCCAATAGTTCGGGGTGCGCCACACGCGCCACTGCTGGCCGTGGTCGGCTTGCAGTCGGGCGAGTTCCTGCTCCTCCACGCGCACGAGGAGACCGGCGGGGGTGTCAGCGGTGAGGCGGGTGTTGCCGCGCGTGGCGCACCAGGGGCCGGCGTGGGGTTCACGGCTGGTCTGCCATGCCGGAAAGTCGGCCGCGATGACCTCGATTGCGGACGGGCGGGCACGACGCGCTACCTGTTCTTCCACGCGCTGGTCGGTCATCATCGGTCACCTCAAAGGGGGGAAGCCGTGTGTTTGATGACACGAAGCTAAGCGCGCACACCCGCAACGGAGGGCACAAAATGTGCCCCCTCCATGTCAGGCGGTCAACAACCCCAACCGGTCCGCCAACTCAGAGGCGCGCCGCTGCCTACGCCCATCGCGCTCATCCAGCTCTTCCAGGACGATCCGCCGCGCGTACCCGTTGAACCGGATGGTCTCCGGCGCCGCTTCGTGCGCGGCTTCCAACACCGACAACGCCGCTTCGGGCTGAGCGTCGAGGTAGTAGGCGCGCGCCTGCTCGATCTCGTGCCGCGCCCGACGTGGACGCGACGGGATTCGTGCCGCAACGGCACGGGAGGCTTGCCGCACCGACTCGCCACCAGCACGCAGCTCCACAGCGATCGTGACGGCGTGCGCGCCCATGACCGCCTGGGAGAACGACGTGACCGGGTGGAAGTAGTCGCCGGGCAGCTGCGCGGCAACCGTGTTTGCCGTGTCCCACCGACCCCATGCCGCGCCGATCTCGCCGCGCCGCGCGGCCGTGTAGCCGTCCTCGAACAGCAGAGCGCCACGGATCGCTGCAACGTTCACAGGGGCGCCGTCGGTGTGCTGGTCGAGGAGTTCCAGGGTGCGCACGGTCACCACCTCGGCCGCGTCCCAGTCGCCGGCATCACGGTGTGCCTGCGACATCAACCAGGAGGCAACACCGATGGCGTGCATGTCGCCGGAATCGTGGGCGGCGACCATGCCGCGCTCTGCGACACGCCACAGGAGATCCTGTGCGGGTTGGTAGGCGATGAAGAACTGAGAGAGCGCGTACACCTCGGCGAGGAGTGCTTGGGCCGCGCGCCGGGTGGTGCGGTCGTCGGCCTGGTGGGCGGCAAGCTGGGCATCCTCGATCAACGCGGGCAACAGCTGTCCCAGGACCTCCCGATGGTGGGGGGAGGAGTGGCGCGCCGCCCATGCTTGGTCGAGTCGTGCACGCAGGTGGGCGACGGGTGGCGCCTCACGTGGGGACAGGGCGGGCAGCGCGTTGATAGCCGCTCGGACTTGGGGCAACCGGGGATGCCCGGGGCCGGTGAACAGGTTGATGGGCATGGACTGGTCGCCGGTGAGCTGGGAGAGGTCGCGCACCCGCAACGCCTCTGCGAGCCGAAGGAGGATCGCCAGCTTCGGTGTTTGGAGACGGCCGGTCTCTACTGCCTTCACCCACGAAGCGGACTTGCCCACCAGGCCGGACAGGACCTCACGGGTCATGCCGCGCCGGGTGCGTTGGATCTTCAACCGCTGCCCGAAGGTGAGGGCTGCGTCGGCGGGGTCGGGGGTAGGCTGTGGCATATCGGGCCTCGTCTTCTCTGGGTTGGTCGCGCTTCTCAGAGTAGGGCGGGGCCTTCGCCATGTCAGGAGGTCGACCGCACCGACCACAGGCCCGGACAGCAGAAAGGGCCGGCCCCGTGGTGGGGACCGGCCCTGTTGTGCGCTCTACATCGTGCGGCACTCTCGGATGCGGGTTCGGCCCCACGATGCGGACCGCCCGTACCGTGCGGCAAGCGCCTTGCCGTTGAGCGCCACGCCTTCGGCGAGGGCGGCACGGTAGGTGTTCCGCGCTCGGGCGCGTTCGTCGGTCTCCTCGCCGTCGTGGTCGTGGTTGTCGCCGACCGGCACGGTCACCGCCTCGTGTGTGTTGCGTGCGGCAAGCACCGGCACAGGAGCGGCAAGGGCAGGAGCCGCGCGCGCACCGTCGGGCTCCTCCTCGGCCGTCTCCTCGACGTGGTCGTGCCGCGCGTGCGTGTCGTCGAGCCCCTCCTCGACAACCTCCTCGACGTCCTCGTGCCGCTGCTGCGTGTCGTCGGGGGACGCGAGCGCCAGGGAGGCGACCAGCAACAGGCCGTCAACTGACAGCGGCAACAGGTGGGCGACCAGCGCGGTCTCCCCGTAGGACAGCAACAGGTCCCGCATGTGCCCATACGAGACGATCGCAGCGACCGCGGCGACCACGCCCGTACCCGCCCACCGGAGCGCGGCAATCCACCACGGTCCGTTCTGCCGTGCACGCACCACCAGTTCGGCAACGAGCAGCAGCGCGACGGGCGCCCACCCGGCAGCGACCAGACGACCGAGGTCGGCCGGCTGGTCGCCGTCGAGGGCGTCGAGCAGCAGGGAACGCACGGGGCCGTTCAAGTGCTCGGAGATCTCGACGACACGGTCGAGGGTGACGTCGTGGGCGACCACGACCAGGTGGTGCGTGTAGTCGTCGGTGACGGGGATGTCGTAGGTGCGCAGGACGTCGCCGGTGGGGAGTACGCCGGGGGTGATGGACAGCGGCACGGTGGTGGCCGGGGTAGCGTTGTTCACAGATGCCTTCCTGGCTGGTTCAGGTGGGTGTTCAGGCCCCGGCCGGTGCTGGAATCACCGGTGCGGGGCCGCTCTTGCTCACGGCTGGTGTGGGTTGTTCTGTGGGAGCCCGGGGGGAGCCCGGACGGACCGAACACGCCCGGTCGAGTCGGGGGAGAACGACACGGAGCATCACGCCGGATACGGCGCTGATCAGCTAGAGCGACAGAGGGCGGAATCATCCGTCATCCCCCGGCACGTCTTCCCAGGGACTTTTAATCCGCGGGTTCGGGGTTCGATCCCCCGGGGCCCTACCAGGGAAAACCCCAGGCCAGAGCGCGTTTTTAGCCGCTCAGACCTGGGGTTCTCGTGTGTCCGGGGCCCGGGTGCGCTCCGCGTGCGCTCCACGGCTTCGCCGACGCCCCACCTCGTCGAGGAGCTCGTTCCGCAACCCTCCGGCCGGCCCCGGCTTCGAGGCTGTCAGGACGGTCCTACCCCACCGCTGCGATCGGGCGCAGTCAACGAGCTTCCCGGGAACTCTGCGTCTGAAGCCTTGGCCGTCAAAGCCATAGAAAGACGCGCCACAGCACGTTCTCGCCCGCGAGGTTGCACACATCCTCGTTACGCCCCTGCACGGCGAACCGCATCGGACCTCGGCAGGCCCACGAGGCGGCCCCGCCGGGAAGTGCGCGAGGCCTTAGTTTTTTCCAGGGGATGATGCGCTGCCCGAGCCGTGCATCGTGACGGTGCAGTCGGGCTCACGTCCCGGACAGTCCTTGAGGGGGAAGATTCTGAGGACGGTATCGCTACGTGTGGCTCGCAGCGGCCAGGAGCTTCATCCACTCTTCGGAGGACACCTCCAGTTGTCCCGAACCGGGGTATTGCGTGTCGCGCATCTGAACACGGAGACCGGCGATATCGCCCGCGGCGCACGCTTCCACACAGTTGCCTCCCTCACCGTTGCTGTAGCTGGACTTCTTCCAACCGTCGGTGATCATGTGCTGCCTCGCATCTCTTCCATCCGCGACCGCGACGCGCGGACCGGCAGAGCACAGCTGCGCAGGTCCGCGAAAGTGCGCTCGTAGCTTGCCACGATCTCGGGTTCCTTGAGGGTCATGCCCGTCTTCTGGCCCTCAACGTAGGCGAAGGGGTTGCTGTCAGGGGCAGTACTCAGCCTAAAGGACCCGCTCAGACCCACGTGGTCCTCGGTGTCCTCGGGGATGATCTGGATGGTGATGCGCGGGCGATGGCTCAGCTTCAGCAGATGGCTGATTTGGGCAGGCATCACTTCGGGGTTGGCGAATCGGCGCAGAAGAACCGACTCATCCAACAGCACGATGAGCACGGGCGGGTGCTCACGGTCCAGGATCTGCTGCCGATACAGGCGTGCCTGGACGATCTGATCGATCTGCCCCGGCTCTGCATAGGGGGAAGCGAGTTCGCTGATCGAGCGGGCGTACGCCTCGACCTGCACCAGCCCGGGAACCAGCCCCAAGGCGTACTCGCGGATCTCCAGAGCCACCTGTTCGTCCTCTGCGACTTCTCGAAAGTATCCGATCATGCCCGTCGGGGAGAACGCAGCGTCCCAGGCATTGAGCAGAACCCCATGAGCGATAAGAGCATTGTCGATTCGCTCGACTTGCTCCCGTCGTGTCCCTTTCCTGCCTCTCTCCAGGTCGCTGATAGTGCTTTGCGCGATCACAGCCGCCTTCGCCAGGTCCTGTTGTGTCAGACCTGCTTGAGCACGGGTTTTCTTGAGCAACTTTCCGAATCGCTCCCGGGTTGGATCGACTGATCCCACGTCCCACCACCAGTATCGCCGATTTATCAGCTCGGATCGCCTGACATACGAGCACGACCGTTCTTAGCGATGAATATAGACCGAAGCTCGTCCAGGGTGGAAGAGTTTTTCTCAGATGAATCAGGGCCCCGGATCATCGTCCTGGTTTTCGATCCCCGACACACAAAGCGGCCCTGTCCGGGTGCGGGCACACCTGGACAGGGCCTTGGCCCACTACCTGAAAGCACCAGGTGAGGACTCATGGTCAAACGTACCGTTTCCGTCCCCGGACCGCGTCGGCTGCTGCCCCTGCGCCGCCGCTCTCCCCGGTTCATCGGTCGGCCCGAGAGCGTCAAGGAGGCTCGGGACTGGCTCGACCGCGCCCTGTGTGTGGAGGGCACTCCGCAGGAGACCGCCGATACCGCGCTGCTCCTGCTCTCGGAGCTGGCGAGCAACAGCGTCGAGCACGCCCCGGACCGAACTGCGGTTCCCGGGGACTTCTACGTGGGTGCGCACTTCTTCCACTGCCGGGTGCGTGTGGAAGTCCGCGACGCCCACGCCAGGCGCCCGGTCCTGCGGACCGTCACCCCCGACACCCTGGCCGAGAGTGGGCGCGGCCTCGTTCTGGTGAACGCACTCGCCGACTGCTGGGGACGCTTCCGCTCGATCCTGGGGCCGGGCATGTTCTTCGAGCTGCGCTGGGGCACCCCGGAACCCGTCGCACCGGTGGTTCCGCTCCAGAGGAAGGGACGGTGACCACCGTGGAGGGCTACCACCTCAGGCCCAGCGCGACCGTCCTGCGGCTGCGCGAGGACTTCCCCGACTTCCTCATCTTCGAGCTGCGCAACGAGCGGTGCCTACCGAGCTTCGTGGCGACCTGCACCCGTAACGGCGACGGCCGGCCCGAGCTGATCGTGCGGGGCTGCGCCGAGCAACTCCGGCAGGCGTTGGAGACCCTGGGAGGTGACCAGGCATGAGCACGATGACGCCGGCGACCCCGGGAGCGCCTACCGATCCACAGCTGAACCGTCTGCGGGCCGTGTACCGGCGCCGGGGATGGACGATCTGGCACGGCAACACCACCGGACAGTACTGGGCGGCCCACACCAAGCAGATGGTGCTGCTCAGCGGCGACAGCACCCAAGAGCTGCAAGCCGGGATCGAACGGCTGGAGCAGAGCAGCAGGCCGACGAAGACCGCCTTCTCCCATCTGGTCCGGGACCGGCGGACCGGTGCCGTGCGCCTGTCCCCGAGGCTCGAACCGCGCGGCTCCCGGCATCGCCCTGGCCTGCGCGAAGGACCGGCCCGTCAACCTGTCTTCAGGTCCTCGACGATCCGGTCGACGGCGGCCTCGGCGGTGTGGCCGGCGCCGAGCAGCGTGTCGGAGGCGGCCCCGGTCCAGTCGCCGTAGCCGAGCAGGTGCAGGGACGGCTCCTCGAGGCAGCGGTTCCCGTCGAGAGGGATCCGGCCGTCGGGGTCGAACAGCTCCAGCGGGGCCAGATGGTCCAGGGTCGGGCGGAAACCCGTGCACCACAGGACCGCGTCGGCCGCCCACTCGCCCCCGTCGGACCAGGCCACGCCTGTTCGGGTGAGCCGCTCGAACATCGGCCGCGCCTCGAGCGCGCCCCGGTCCCGCGCTCGGCGCACACTCGGCACCATGACGATGCCGTCCAGGGAGCCGCTGTTGCGATCCGTTCCCCCGCCCTGGACGCGGCCGACGGCCGTGTCGCACAGCGCGCGGTCGTACACGTCGTCGGTCATGAAGCGGGGAGGGCGCCGGGTGACCCACGTGGTGTGCGCGACCTCGGAGATCTCGGCCAGGAGCTGCGCCGCGGAGTTGCTGCCGCCCACGACCACCACCCGCTGCCCGGCGAACTCCTCCGGGGTGCGGTAGTCCACCGTGTGCAGCTGCCTGCCTTCGAAGAGCTCCCGGCCGGGGTGGTCGGGTGTGTGGGGACGCCGCCAGGTTCCGGTCGCGCTGACCACGTGCCGGGCCCGCCAGGTCCCCGTGGAACCGACCACTTCCAGCACCCCGTCGGCGCGGCGCACCTCGCTCACGGTCACCGGGCGGCGCACGGGCAGGTCGTGGCGGCGCTCGTACTCGGTCAGGTAGTCGGCGACGTGCCGTGCCGAGGGGTGGCTCTGTCCCGGTTCCTTCGGCATCGGCCAGCCCGGCAGGGAGCTGTGCTCGGCCGAGGAGAGCAGCCGCAGGGAGTTCCAGTACTCGTTCCAGTACTCGTTCCAGAACCCGCCCGGGTCCCCTTGCCCGTCGAGGATGACGCAGTCCGCCCCTGCCCGACGGAGGAAGTACCCGGCCGCCAGCCCCGCCGGGCCGCCGCCGATGACGACGACGTCGACGATGTGCGCAGGCGTGTCCAAGATGTCCTCCTCAGGGCCGGGGCGAGGCACAGTATCCCAATCACATGTTCGATCCTTGTGCCGGGCCCCGGTCTTCAACGACAGGTTGTCGTCCGTGAGCTCGCTGCTGCCAGGTCACTGTTCAGGTGTTCCGGGGAAGGCTCCAGCGGTTCCGGGCCTCCAGCACTCGCCCTCGGCCAGGCGGACCAGGGCGTCGAACACGCCGGTACCGCGCTTGGCCGCGGTCGCCGCATGAGAGTGTTTTCGGGCTGGATCCTCCCCCGGCCCTTACGATGCCCGGGGCCGCACCTGACGGATGTGCGAGCCTGCCCGCGGGGGCGGTCGAGGGCGCCCGAACCGAACACGAGAGGGACGGTCCGATGGACCCGACTCAGGTCGGCCGGGTGGTCGGCGAGCATTACGCGTTGGAAGGGCTCGAGCTCGCACCGGTCGACGGCGGCGCCGACCTGGCAGCCACCCTGTGGAAGGCGGTCGACGCCCGGGGACGGCGGTTCGCGGTCAAGTGGAGCACCGGCGGCTCACCCGCGGGGACGGTGCTGCCGGCCGCGCTCGCCGCGGCGCGCCCCGGGAGCGCGCCCGCCCCGGTTCCCGCACGCGACGGGTCCCTGTGGACCGACATCGGCGGCGCACGCCTGTCCGTCACGGAGTGGCTCGACGGCACCAGCGGCTTCGACGCACCTCTGGACGAGCGGGGATGGCGCGCGTTCGGGCACCTGCTGGCGGACCTGCACACACTCCCCGTCGAGGGTGGTGTGCGCGCGGTGTTGCCACGGGAGGCCTTCGATCCGACCCGGTGGGCGGATCAGTTCGAGCGGGTCGATGCCGAGCTCGACGCCGTTCCCTCCGAGAAGAAGGTGCGGCGCCTGGCCGAGTTGTGGCATCCCCACCGCGCGGAACTCCGCGAAGTCCATCAGCACACGCACAGCTTCGCGGAGCGGCTGCGTTCCCGGGGCGACCTGCCCCGATACGTCCCTTGCCACGGCGATCCGCACCTGGGCAACCTCGTGCTCACCGACGGCGGCCGCTTGGCCCTGCTCGACTTCGACGACGCCGTGCTCGCCCCGCCCGAACGCGATCTCATGTTCGTACTCGGCGGCGGGGTACTGGCCGACCTGGCCGCGAGCGACGAGCAGCAGCGCTGGTTCATGGAGAGCTACGGCACACACGCGGTCGACGCCGATCTGCTCGTCTACTACCGAGGGCTGCGGTTGCTGGAGGACACCTCCGAACTCGCCACGATCGTCCTCGCCCCTTCGAGCACCGAGGACGACCGGGACGAAGCACTGGGCCACCTCACCAACGTCTTCTCCCCCACCGGCATGCTCGTCCAGGCCCGGTCGGGAACACACCGACCTTGAGAGTGTCCCGGCCCGATCCTCTGTGGTCCGCAGTGTGCCCCGACGGCACAGGGTGCTCGCCGGTCAGGGCTTACGGGCCACGATCACGTCGCGCATGATCGCCTGGTCCACACGGTGCTCGAGGTCGAGGTAGGGCCCGGTGTCGCAGACCTCGAGCCCGGCGGCTGCCAGCGCCTCGGCCAGTTCGTCCCTGCCCGCGACGAGGTTGTTCCAGGAGATCCCGACGGCGCCGCCGGGCCGCAGCAGCTCGGTCCACACGGGCGCGGCG
This sequence comes from Nocardiopsis kunsanensis DSM 44524, assembly GCF_000340965.1. Lineage (GTDB taxonomy): Bacteria > Actinomycetota > Actinomycetes > Streptosporangiales > Streptosporangiaceae > Nocardiopsis > Nocardiopsis kunsanensis. The sequence goes on along the minus strand of NZ_ANAY01000023.1, from coordinate 34,226 downwards.
GTACGGATCAGCTCCTGGGGGCCGCGTTTGAGCCCCTCCTTGTCGGTGCGGCTGCCGTGCTGGACCCCGTAGGGCGCGTCGGCGACGACGAGGTCGAAGCTGCGGGCGGCGTAGACGGCGCGGGCCTCGCTGGTGTCCACGTTGGCGTACTCGAGACGCTGGGTGCGGCCGGCCTTGAAGTCCTGCTTGGTGGGCGCCAGCGTCGCCTCCAACCGCTTGCCGAGCACCCGCTTGTTGCGGCGCACCTGGGTGACGTCGGCCTGGTGCTTGAGGCGCTTGCGCTTGAGGTAGGTGCGCACGAAGCCCGAGTAGGCCTCGAAGTCGCGTTTGTCGGTGTCGACCCCGGTGGCGTCGTAGCCGTACATGAGCGCCTGGTTGAGGGTGGTGCCGCGCCCGCACAGGGGGTCGAACACGTGGAAGTGGCGGTCGAGCATCTCTGCGCCGTGCGCCGAACTCCACAGGGTGACGTTGAGCAGGAGCTTGGTGAACTGCTCGTTGGTCTTTCCCTGGTACTTCTGGATCGTGATGAGGTCGTCGTCGTAGCGGTCGAGCCGGTGCAGTTCGACCGGGGCGAGCAGGTCCCCCTCGATCCGGAAGAGGCCGTAGATGGAGGAGAGGTTGGCGATCAGTCCGGTCTCGGCCTCGGAGAGCGCGTCCGACTCGAAGGTCAGGTAGGGGATGCCGCCGATGGTGGTGCGCGTGAGGTCGCTGATGCGGCCGCCGAGGACGGTCCGGTCGAGCACACCCAGTTCCGCGGCCATGAGGCGGGCGGCGGAATCGGTGTAGACGCGGTTGGCCGCGGGGTGCAGGAGGATCGCGTAGGTGGTCATCGGGTGTCCTTCGGGTTCGGTCCGGGCCGTCGCGCCGTACGGGCGTGCCGAGCACGCACGCGGCGGCGAGGGCGTGCTCGGAAGAGGTCTTCCATGTTCCCCGACGCGGACCCGCAGGGGCGAACCGGAGCGTGGCCCGCCGGGGCAGCCGCCGCTAGCGCGCGTTGTCGGCGAAGGTCCGGATCACTCCGCCGACCTCGTGGAGCCAGTCGGCGATGGTCTCCAGTTCCGCCTCGCTGTACCGGTCGTGGAGCTCGACCACGGGTTCACCGAAACCGGGCAGGATCCCGGTTCCTCCGACCGCGCCGCCCGTGACGGGGTCGTCGACGGGGCGGACCACGACGCGGCGCCGGTCGTCGGGATGCCGGTCCCGGTAGGCGAGTCCCTGGTCTTCGAGACGGTCGAGGACGCTGGTGACGGTGCCGGTGGCGAGTTTGAGGCGGGTGGCGATCTCACCCGGGCTCAGGGGGTCGCCCAGACGCAGCAGCACCAGGCACTGGAAGTCGGTGGGGTTGAGCTCCGAGGTCTCGGCCGCCGCGTGCAGTAACTGGATGAGTGAGGCCGCGAGCCGGTGTCCGTCGTCGCGGATCGCATCGTAGAGCTCGGACCGCCGTCCACCGTGCTCGCTGGGCGGCCCCTGGGCGTGGCCCTCCGCGTCGTCCATGGGACACGATGGTATCGGCGCGCGGCCGTGTCTCACCCGGCCGAGTTCAGTTGCCACAGCGAGAAATTGAGGGCGGACGCGTAGGCCACCCAGACCCAGTACGGGACCATCAGCACGGCGGCGGTGCGGGAGATCCGGGCGAAGGCGGCGATCATCGCGGTGATCACGGCCAGCAGCGCGATGATGTCGATGAAGGCCGCCAGGCGCATCCCGCCCGCGAAGAACAGGGGCGGCCAGGCGGCGTTGAGCACGAGCTGGGCCGCGAACAGGGTCATGGCCGTGCGGGCGCCGGACACCCCTGCCCCTCGCCACACGAGCCACCCGGCCACCGCGATGAGCACGTATAGGGCGATCCACACGGGACTGAACAGCCACGAGGGCGGTGCCCACGCGGGTTGGACGAGCTGTCCGTAGACGTCGCCGGCGCTGCTGGAAGCCAGGCCCCCGATGGCCGCGGCGACCGCGACGGCCAGGGCGAACCCCAGGAGGGCGAGGAGGGATCGGGCTCCGGTGCGTGGTACCTGGTGAGTGTCGGGCATGGTCTCCCCCAAGAGGCCGGGTCGGCGCTCGCAGCGATACCTTGTCTCTCGAATATCTTGTTTTCCGAAACACATGCGTCGAATCACCCACATGGAGGTCTCTTCGATGCGTCGCCTGCTCATCTGGGCCGCGGGGACCCTCGTGGTGCTGCTCGTTCTGGGGGTCGGGGTGTTCGCGCTCTGGGTGAGTGACCCGTACGAGGCCCTCCCGGGCTCGGTGGAACGGGCCGAGGAGGCCGTCGAGGTGACCGTGGGCGAGGACGGCGTCGTCCTGGAACCACCGGAGGGCGAGGTGGAGCGGGCCGTCGTCTTCTACCCCGGCGCACGTGTGGAGCCGGAGGCCTACGCCGCCACCTGGGCGCCGGTGGTGGCCGAGACCGGGGTGGGTGTGGTCATCGCGCGCATGCCGTTGAACCTGGCGGTCCTGGCGCCCGGCCGTGCGGAGGAGATGACGGACCGCTTCGAGGCCCGCGAGTGGTACGTGGGAGGACACTCGATGGGCGGGGCCATGGCCGCCTACGCCGCCGGGGGTGATGGTCTGACCACGGAGGGTCTGATCCTGTGGGGTTCCTACGCCGTGGCCGGGGCCGGTCTGGCCGAACGCGGAGACCAGCGGGTGCTGTCTGTGTCGGCCTCGGAGGACCTCCTGGTCGACCCCGGAACGGTCCGCGACCGGAGTGGTGACCTGCCCGACGGCGCCGTCACCGTGGAGATCGACGGGATGAACCACGCTCAGTTCGGCGACTACGGGCCGCAGACCGCGGACGGCACTCCGCAGATCCGGAACGCCGAGGCGTGGGAGCGGCTGGCTGAGGAGACGGCGGAGTTCCTGAGGGCCGGATGAGTCCCGTGTGCCCCGGGATCGTCTGCCACGGCGCGCCCTCTCTGTAGACGCTCAGTGCATTACTACACTTTGGTGTGTGGATGATGCGGATTTGACAAGCGGAACTTCTCTCCTGACCCAAGCCGAACGAGAGGAGGCGGAGAAGCTCGGCCATGTGACCCGCTACCCCACGGGTTCGATCCTGTTCGGCGCCGGCGAGCTCACCGACTTCGTACTGCTCATACGGCACGGACACGTCAAGGTCACCACGCACTCCTCCGAGCACATCGTGGCGGTGCGCGGCCCCGGCGAGACCGTCGGCGAGATGGCGGCGATCGGCCAGGAGGCCAGATCGGCGAGCGTGTACGCGTTGAGTGAGGTCGAGGCGCTGTACCTGCCCGGAGACGTGTGGCTGGACTTCCTGTACGAGCATCCGAGGGTCATGCGGGCGCTCCTGCGCCACCTGCACGCCCGGCTCAAGGAGGCCACCCGCAAACAGGCCGAGCACGGGATCATCGGTGCCGAGCAGCGGCTGGCGCGCGGGCTCGTGGAGCTGGCAGCCAAGATCGGCACCCCGGAGGAACGCGGTGTGTGCGTGTCCCTGAACCAGCGCGAGCTCGCGGGCCTGGTGGGAGTGTCCCGCGAGTCCGTGTCCCAGGTGGTCAAGAGGCTCAGGGCGATGGGCGCGGTGACGACGGGACGGGAGCGCATCATCATCACCGACGAGGCGGTACTGGCGAGCGTCGCGGACGGCAATACAATTTCTTGACTTTGTTATGTGGAGTATTGCACACAACTTGGCCGGGAAGTACGCTTGGTAGCGTCGCTGTACCTCTCCGCTCAGGGAGAAGAACCGTGTCCCTCCGCGCCATCGGTGCACTCGTCATCGTCGCCGCCCTGATCGGAGGTGGACTGGAAGTGGGCGACGTCGCCGTCCCCCACATGTCCACCTCACGCCTCATCGTCCTCGCCGCCGCGGGCGCCGCCCTGCTCGCGATCGGTGTGGCCGTGGAACGCCCCTCTCGGCGCTGCCCCGCCGACCACCACCACGGCAAGGTCTACATGAACGTCCGTCTCTCCTTGGACCCGAGAGAGCGCATCCATCCCGGAAAGAGCAGAAGCGATGGTGAGGACCCCTGACCGCAACGCCGGTGAACACTCCCCCTCTTCGAACGAGGAGGGGGAGTTCACTGCGCTGTTCGCGGACATGCGCGGATCGACGGGGATCGTGGAGTTCGTGGAAAGACACCACGGGCTCAACGCGGCAGCGGAACTCTTCCAGGTCTTCCTCTCCCAGTGCGTGCGTCTCGTCGAGGACATCGACGGGGCCGAGGTGCACCTGCGCGGTGACGGCGTGCTCATCCTCTTCTCCGGGGCCGACCGCGTCCAGGACGCTGTGGAGTACACACGGCGGCTGCGCCGCATGGTCGACGATCCACCACCCGAACTGGTCCGTCACCTGAACTGCAGCTGCACGGCCTGCCCGGTCTGCGGGGAGCGGACCCCGCTCTCCCTCGAGGTCCGTTGCGGGATCGACGCCGGTCCGGTCGCACGCTTCAAGGTCCAGACCCTGCGCGACACCGTCGAGGAGCTCGTCGGCAGCTGCATCAGCGTGGCCGCCAAACTCAGCGGCGCGCTGGGCGAGGCCCACCGCGTGGGGATGTCCCGGCGCGCCTGGCGCCGCCTGAACGAGGAGACCGGGCCCGACGCCCGCCTCACCCGAGAGTGGACCCCCTCGGCCGGGCGGATCGGCCGGCGCAGGCGACGTTTCTTCGCCTCCTGAACCCCGGCCCCCTCTCCCCTCCCCTCGTGTGTGTCGTGCCGACCGAGAGCGGCGGCCCGTCGACAGCAGCAGCGGCGCGGCGACAGCAGGGGCGGCGCGGCGACAGCAGGGGCGGCGCGGCGACGAGCACCGGGAGCGAGGAGGGGGATACGCTCTGGAGTCCGTCCTCGGGTTCCCCGAGGTTCCCCGCCGCCGGGCCTCCAACGACGTGGGCCCGGCGGTTGGGGTCCCGGACCCACGGGTAGTGCCTCCGGAGAAAGCGAAGCCACACCGGCCCCGCCCTACTCACCCCCCACGGGGCCCCGTTCCAAGGGGGAAGCATGGGAGTCAAACGCGGACTCGATGGACTTCGCGACATCCTCGGCGAGGTGGATTTCCCCGTCGACAAGGACGCCGTCGTCCAACACGCGCTCGATGCCGATGCGGACACCGAGATCGTCAGTGCGCTCCGGGCCATGCCACCGGCCGAGTACAACGAGCCCAACGAGGTCCTGCGTTCTGTGCCTCTGGAGGGATCCGAGGAAGGTGCACAGACCGAGGCCGCACGGGTCCGCCAGGCCCGCGAACGGAAACAGTCGGGCATGGCCGAGTCCGCCATGGAGGACCGGCCCGTGAACCCGATCGAGGAAGAGCTCGGTGAGAACCGCAAGGCCTGAGGAACACAGCTTCCACACCGCCCCGCGCGGCCAGCACCGGCGGGATGGGTCCTCATGTGCGCAACGGTGATCGGCGGGACCGGCGTCGCCCTCCCGGAGACCGTGATCGACCAGCACAACCTCTCGTCCCTGCTTCCCGAAGGGCACGGGGCGACGAAGGCGCTGGACAAGATCGTGGCCGGGTCCGGGATCGACCAACGCCGGCTCGCCGTCGACCCGCGGGTGGAGGACGTGGCCTCGTGGCCGACCTCCGAACGGATGGAACGGTTCCAACGCGAAGGGCTCCCGCTCGCACGCGCGGCGGTGGCCACGGCGTTGGGCGAGGCTTCCGTCGAGCCGGAGGAGATCGGACTGCTGTGCCTGGTCTCCTCGACCGGGTACGGCACGCCCGGGGTCGAGTCGCGGCTCCTGTCGGAACTGGGGATGCGCCCCTCGACCCGCCGGCTGCACGTGGGGCACATGGGCTGTTTCGCGGCACTACCGGGGCTTGCGGCCTGCGACGACCACGTACGCGCCCACCGGAGCCCGGCGGTGCTGGTCAACCTGGAGCTGTCCTCGCTCCACCTGCAACCGCCGCCCTGGGACGTGGAACAACTGGTCATCAACGCTCTGTTCGGGGACGCTGCAGCGGCGATGGTGCTGCACGCTCCCGAACACGGCAGCGGCCCCGGTGTGGTGGACCTGGTCTCGCTCACCGACCGCGAGCACGAGGACCACATGAGCTGGTACGTGGGCGACCACGGGTTCGTCATGGGCCTGTCGTCGCAGGTGCCCGACCTGATCGGGCAGGCGCTGCCGACCCTCGTCTCGGATCTGCTCTCACCGTACGGACTACGGCCCGAGGGAGTGGACTGGTGGGCGATCCATCCCGGTGGGCGCCGCATCGTGGACGCCGTCGAGCATTCCCTGGCCCTGGACCCGGCGCAGGTGAAGAACTCACGGGAGGTCCTGCGCCTGTCGGGCAACTGCTCCTCGTCCGGCCTTCCCCTGGTTATGGACTCGATGCTGCACTCCTCGCCCCTGGCTCCGGGGGAGCACGGGGTCGCGATGACCTTCGGCCCGGGGTTGACACTGAATGCCGCGCTCCTGCGGGGGCAGGAGGGGACGGGGCGCAATGGCGGACCAGGCGACCACCGCTGAACAGGACCGCGTCTCGGTCCTGGACCTGCTCGCCCGCTTCGTGCACCGTCTGGACCGGCGTGACTTCGACGGGTACGCGTCCTTGTTCACCGAGGACTGCCGGTTGAGTCTGCCGCACGCCACCCACCACGGCCGGGCCGGGCTGGCCGCGTTCGTCGCCGCCGACGTGGGCGAGCACGCTGCGACCCACCACTCCACCTCCGACCACCTGGTGCGTCTCGACGGGGGGACCGCCCTGGTGTGGTCGCAGATGCGTGCGGTGCATCTGCGTTCGGAAGGGGACCCGACCGACTGGTGGGCGGTGGGCGGCCACTACGAGCACGTGTTCCGGCGCGGGTCGGACGGATGGCTCATCCACACGGTGACCGTCACTCCGGTGTGGCTGGACGAGGGCCCGTGACCGGGTCGTTCCACGTCCCGGAGCCCGGCAACCGGCCCCGGCCCCGGCGGCCCCGGGGCCGGCGTCACGTCCGGGAAGGCTTCTCGGGTCCGGGAACGGTCTCCCCGGGGACGGCCTCGACGACCCCGTAGCGGGCGTCGGCGTCCCGGACCGACTCCAGGCGCAACCCGGCCCGGTCGAACAACGCGGCGTAGTCGCTGCGGGTGCGCTCGCGTCCTCCGGACAGCACGAGCATGGCCAGGTCCATCGCACGGGAGGGGTGGGGGCCGTCCCCGTCGGGCAGGACCGACTCGACCACGAGCAGGCGCGCGCCCGGGCCCATGGCACGCCGGCAGGAGCGCAGGATCCGCAGTGCGTCCTCGTCGGGCCAGTTGTGCAGGACCCATTTGAGCAGGTAGACGTCGCCCCCTTCGGGGACGTGTTCGAAGAAGTCCCCGGGCACGATCCGGCAGCGTTCGGCCGTTCCCTGGTCCCGGAACCGGATGCGCGCGGTATCGGCCACCCGGGGGGTCTCCAGCAGTACCCCTTCGGCCCGGGGGTGGGCTCTCAGGATCTCGGCCAGGAGGGTCCCGTTGCCGCCGCCGACGTCGACGACCCGTTCCGTGCCGGACAGGCCGCACACGGACAGCAGCCCGGGCACCACGACGCGGGTGAGGTCGTCCATCGCCCTGTCGAAGACCTCTCCCTGTTCGGGGTGGGCGTCCAGATGGTCGTAGAAGTCGCTGCCCAGGGCCTGCGGGAAGGCCGGTTCCCCCGTGGCGACGGTGTGGCCGGTCGCGCCGATGACCAGCGGGGCGACCGCGCCGTCCATCGCCAGGACCGAGCGCACCGAGGCCGGGTGGTCCGAGCTCAGGGGGCCGCCGGCGCGGGTGAGTTCGAAGCGGTCGTCACCGACACGGGCGACGACGCCGTCCCCGGCCAGCAGGCCCAGGAGCCGACGCAGTGCATCGGGCTCACAACCGGCGGCCTCGGCGAGTGCTCCGACCGTACGGGGGCCGCCGGCGAGCAGGTCTCCCAGGCCCAGTTCCGCGGCGGTCTGCAACGCCCGGGCGTGCACGATCAGTTCTCCCTTGGCGAGCAGGGCGTAGGCGTCGTCGGCGTCACCCGGGTCCATGGGCCCTCCCCTGGGTCTTGGCGGCGCCGAACAGCTTCCCTGACCGCGGCGCCGGTGTCAGGGTCACACGCCCGGTCGACGGACACTGAGCGGAATGGGTCGACTGCCGTGGGCCATGTGAGCCACACCTCAGGGGGCCTCGACTTCCACCTTCTCAAGAAGTTAGGTTAGGCTCCCTTTACCTCTTAACGTGAAGGAGCTCCCCCATGTCGTCATTTGTTCGCCCTGTGCCAGCGCTCTCACTCATTCTGGCATCGTCCCTGGTACTCGTCGGTTGTGCCTCCGGTCAGGAGGAGGGAGCCGACCCCGCCGCGGACGGCGCCACGGTCGAGATCGAGGACAACAACGGCACCCAGACGGTGAACGTTCCTCCGGAGTCGGTGGTCGCCCTCGACAACCGCACCTTCGAGACCCTCTCGGACTGGGGAGTGGAGCTGTCCGCCGGCGCGGTCTCGCTCATGCCCGAGACCATCGATTACACCCAGGACGACTCGATCCTCGACGTCGGTTCGCACAACGAGCCCGACCTGGAGTCCATCGTGGCAGCCGAACCGGACCTCGTGGTCAACGGACAGCGTTTCTCGCAGTACCAGGACGACATCGCCGAGCTGGTGCCCGAGGCCCCGATCCTGGTGCTCGACCCCGAGGAGGGAGAGCCCTTCGACGCCGAACTCAAGCGACAGACCGAGGTACTCGGCGAGGTCTTCGAGAAGCAGGACGAGGCCGCGCAGATCACCGATGAGTTCGACGCGGCCGTCGAGCGGGTCGACACCGCCTACGACGAGGGTGAGACCGTCATGGCCGTGACCACCTCGGGCGGCGAGATCGGTTACCTGGCCCCCGGCGTGGGCCGCACCCTCGGACCGGTCTTCGACATCTTCGGCCTCACCCCGGCCCTGGAGGTCGATGACGCCAGCGACGACCACCAGGGCGACGACATCTCCGTCGAGGCGATCGCCGACTCCGACCCCGACTGGATCCTGGTGATGGACCGCGACGCCGCCGTGGCCGCCGACGAGGCCGATTACGAACCGGCCGAGGACGTCCTCGCGGGTTCCGAGGCCCTCTCGGGCGTGACCGCGGTCGAGGAGGAGCAGATCGTCCACATGCCCGCCGACACCTACACCAACGAGGGCATCCAGACCTACACCGAGTTCTTCGAGACCCTTGCCGGCGCGCTGGAGGAGCAGGGTTGATTCCGCTGGACCGGAAGGCACGCGCCGACAACGGGGGTCCCCGCACCGTCGTCGGCGCGTACCCGCATGCACGAGAGGCCCCGGCATGGCGGCAGTGACCCGAACCCCGCGCGCCCGGAACAAGGGGCGGCTCTTCGACGGGAAACTCCTCGTCGGCATCGCCGTCGTGGGTGCGCTGCTGGTGCTCTCCCTGTTCGTCGGCGTCTACGACGTCTTCGGTGCCGAGGACGGCGACGAGATGTTCGCCATCACCCGCATCCCGCGCACCATCGCCCTGGTCCTGGCCGGGGCCGCGATGGCGATGTCGGGGTTGGTGATGCAGTTGCTGACGCAGAACCGCTTCGTCGAGCCGACGACCACCGGAACCACCGAATGGGCCGGCCTCGGGCTGCTCACTGTGATGCTCCTGGTCCCCGGGGCGAGCCTCACCACCCGCATGGTCGGCGCGGTCGTGGCCGCGTTCATCGGCACGATGGTGTTCTTCCTCTTCCTGCGCCGGGTCACCCTGCGCTCCTCGCTCATCGTCCCGATCATCGGCATCATGCTGGGTGCCGTCGTCAGCTCGGTCTCGACCTTCGTCGCATTGCAGACCGACATGCTGCAGAACCTCGGTGTGTGGTTCGCCGGCAGTTTCACCTCCGTACTGCGGGGCCAGTACGAAATGCTGTGGATCGTTGCGCTGGTGGCCGTCGCGGTGTTCCTCATCGCCGACCGGTTCACCGTCGCCGGGCTCGGTGAGGAGATCTCGACCAACGTCGGGCTGAACTACAACCGGATCATCCTGGTGGGTACCGGCCTGATCGCGATCGCGACGGGTGTGGTGACCGTGGTCGTGGGCAATCTGCCCTTCCTCGGGCTCATCGTCCCCAACGTCGTCTCGATGTTCCGCGGTGACGACCTGCGCAGCAACCTGCCGTGGGTGTGCCTGCTCGGCGTCGGCATCGTCACGGTCTGCGACCTGATCGGCCGGACCGTCATCATGCCCTTCGAGGTTCCCGTGTCCCTCGTCCTCGGGATCGTCGGGGCCGTCGTATTCGTCCTTCTCCTGTTGAGGCAGCGCCGCCGTGGCTGAGACGACCACTTCTTCTTCCCAACGGAGCACACCGACCGCCACGCGGCCCGTGCGCTCGTCCCGCAGCCTGCCCACCAGGCGCAACCGCATCCGCTACTGGACGGTCGTCGGGATCCTGGCCGTGCTCGCCGCCGGCTTCGGGTTCGGCCTCCTGGCCTGGGACAACCCGATGCCGATCGGTTCGGAGGGTTTCTGGCGCATCGCAGAGATGCGCTCCACGAACCTGGTGGTCATGGCCGTGGTCGCGATCTGCCAGTCCATCGCCACGGTGAGCTTTCAGACCGTGACCAACAACCGCATCATCACCCCGTCGATCATGGGGTTCGAAGCGCTCTACGTCGCGGTGCAGACCGCAGGGGTGTACTTCATCGGTGCCGCAGGGGTCGTGGCTCTCCAGGGGCTCCCGCAGTTCACCCTCCAGATCGTGGTCATGGTCGGCTTCGCGATGGTGCTGTACGGGTGGCTCCTGTCCGGAAAGTACGCGAACCTGCAGGTCATGCTGCTGATCGGGATCGTCATCGGTGGCGGACTCGCCTCGGTCTCCACCTTCATGCAGCGCCTGCTCACCCCGAGTGAGTTCGACGTGCTCGCGGCGCGGCTGTTCGGCAACATCGCCAACGCCGACTCCTCCTACCTGCCGGTCGCGATCCCGCTGTGTCTGGTCGCCTCGGGTCTGCTGCTGGCGAGTTCCCGGCGTCTCAACATCGTCGCGCTCGGACGCGACGCGAGTACAGGCCTGGGGCTGGACCACCGCCGCGAGACCATCAGGGTGCTGCTCCTGGTCTCGATCCTCATGGCGGTCTCGACAGCGCTCATCGGACCGATGACCTTCCTGGGCTTTCTCGTGGCCACCCTCGCCTACCAGTTCGCCGACACCCACGACCACCGGTACGTGCTGCCGCTCTCGGCTCTGACCTGTTTCGTCGTACTCAGCGGGGCGTACTTCGTCATGCGGAACATCTTCTACGCCCAGGGCGTGGTCTCGATCATCATCGAGATGGTCGGCGGCGTGGTGTTCCTGATCGTCATCCTCAGAAAGGGGCGTCTGTGATCACGCTCACAGGTGTGCGCAAGGACTACAACAGCGACGTCGTGATCGGCCCCGTCGACCTGAAGATCCCCAAGGGCGGGGTGACCGCGCTGGTGGGCCCGAACGGTGCCGGGAAGTCGACCCTGCTGACCATGGCGGGCCGGCTCCTGGGCCTCGACTCCGGGGTGATCGAGATCGCCGGTTACGACGTGGCCCGGACCGACTCGAAGGACCTGGCCAAGATCGTCTCGATCCTGCGCCAGGAGAACCACTTCGTCACCAGGCTGACCGTGCGCCAGCTGGTCGCCTTCGGGCGCTTCCCCCACTCCAAGGGCCGGTTGACCGCCGACGACGAGGAGGTCGTCAGTCGGGCGATCGACTTCCTGGGCCTGGGCGACCTCGAGGACCGCTACCTCGACCAGCTCTCGGGCGGTCAGCGCCAACGCGCCTACGTCGCGATGGTGCTCTCCCAGGACACCGAGTACATCCTGCTGGACGAACCGCTCAACAACCTCGACATGCGCCATTCGGTGCAGATGATGCAGCACCTGCGCCGCGCGGCCGAGGAGCTGGAACGCACCATCGTGATCGTGCTCCACGACATCAACTTCGCCGGTCACTACGCCGACCGGATCTGTGCGGTCAAGGACGGGGCCGCCGTCGAGTTCGGTACACCGGACGAGATCCTCACCGACGAGGTTCTCACCCGGGTGTTCGACACCCCGGTGACCGTCATCGAGGGGCCGAAGGGGCCGCTCGCGGTCTACTACTGAGCAGGCCCTCGCCGGGCACACCCGAGTCGCACGGGCCCCTGCCGGGCACGCCCGCGCTCCGGAGCACCGTTACCGGTCCAGGCGGCCGAGGAGCTCGGCGATGCGTTCGGGCTGTTCGTAGGGGGACAGGTGCCCGGCCCCCTCCAGTTCCACGACCTCGGCGTTCAACAGGCGCAGAGCGGGGCCGTACAGGCGGGACGGTGAGTAGAGCACGTCCTCGGATCCGGTCGCCAGCACCGTGGGGGTGTCGTGCCACGGACGCAGGGACTCCATCTCCAGGGGCGGCGGGGACAGCACGTAACGGCAGTGGGTGCCCACGAGTGTCCACCAGCGTGCCATGGGGTCGGAGGCGTCGATCCGGTGGTCCTCACCGTGCAGCAGGTTGAGCACGCGGGCGCTCTTGCTGTCGCGCGGGCCGATCATCCACGGCAGCACCGCACGCATGAGTTCGCCCCCGGCGCCTGCGGCCGAGAGCCCGGCCGGGTCGACCAGCATCAGCCCTGAGACCAGGGGTGAGGGGGCGGAGTCCAGAACCATCGCCGCACCCAGGGCGTGGCCGAGCACGATCACCGGTTCGGCCACGAGCTGGGGCAGGAGTTCACCGAACCAAGCGCCGTAGACTGCCGTCCGGTCGCCACGGGGGCGCATGGGGCCGCTCATCCCCGGCTGTCCGGGCGGGTCCACACTGATGACCGGCCGGTCAGCGGCCAGTACCCGTAGGATGTCGACGTTGGTGGCGGTATTGAAGTTGGTCCCCGGCAGCATCACCACAGGGGTGCGCTCACCGCCGGGAGCAAGGAAAGCACGCGTGGTACCCAGAGCGGTCTCCACTGCAGGGAGACGTTCGAGTTCGGGCCAGGTGGCAAGACGCTCCTCGCACCAGGCCCGGATCCTCTCCTCGCCGGAGGGCGTGCGGTAGATATGCGTCCCTCGGGACACCCTCTCACTCATCACAATCGTCGATCTTCCCATGGAGATCGGTCTCTGGCCACTGGGGGCATGCGCCCCGGACCAGGCGTGATGTCCGCTTCGTTCGGTCTCGAGCGGTTGGTAGAGTTCCGACGACGTACACGCGGCCCGGGAGAGGAGGGACCATGGTCGCCACACGCAGCCACGACAGGCACCGGGTACCCGCTTCTTCCCGCTCCCCCCGCGCCGCCGACACCACGCGGCGCTGCCGCTTCGCCGAGGCCGAGAAATGCCCGGTCGGCCATTGCCTACCGCTCGGCACCAACGGCTACACCACCTCTTGGGGCACCAACGCGCACGGCGAACTCGCCGCGTGCCCGCCGGGACGCCGCTGACCGAGGGCCGCCCCCGCCACCGCACACCCGTGCGCAGGTGGCGCTGCGGCTCTGCGATCCCAGGCTCTCCTCGATCCTCTCCCCTGCTCCTACGCGTATCCGCCGCCCGCGGGATCGCTGTGTCGACTGGAGGAGAGGCGACAAGTCGTGAAAGGACAGTAGCGTGCTGCTGCTGACTTCGATCCTGGTGCTCGCGGTGACGGTGCTGAGCATTCCACTGGTGGAACGCGTCCTCGGACGCAACACCGGCTGGTTCGCCGCGGCAGTGCTGGCCGCACTGACCGCTCTGATCGCCGCCCAAGCACCCCAGGTCCTCGGTTCCGGTGAGGCCCTGACCTATTCCGTGCCCTGGATGCCGCAGATCGGCGTGGAGTTCCATCTGCGCATGGACGCCCTGGGGTGGATGTTCACCCTGCTGGTCACGGGTGTCGGTGCGCTGATCATGGCCTACTCCACCCGGTACTTCCCACCCGGGCGCCGACTGGGCTTCTACCTCCTGATGACCCTGTTCGCGTTCGCGATGACGGGGCTGGTGCTGGCCGACGACGTCGTGCTGCTCTACGTGTTCTGGGAGCTCACGACCATCACGTCCTTCTACCTCATCGGGCTCTCGGGCCCGGGAGCGAGCCGACCGGCCATCCGCACCTTCCTCATCACCGCGCTGGGCGGGCTCGCCCTGCTGGGCGCGGTGGTGCTGCTGGTGGTCCGCACAGGCACCACACAGCTCAGCACGATCCTGGCCGACCAGAGCTGGACCCAGGACACGTCGTTCACCGCACTGGTCGCGTTCCTGGTCGTGGGCGCGGTCTTCACCAAGTCGGCGCAGTTCCCGTTCCACTACTGGCTGCCCGACGCCATGGCCGCCAGCACCCCGGTCAGCGCCTACCTGCACGCCGCGGCGATGGTCAAGGCCGGCATCTACCTGGCCATGCGGTTCACACCCGCCTTCGGCGAGGTGCTCGTGTGGAACACCGCGCTCATCGCCTTCGGGCTGATCACGGCGGTCGTCGGCGCGGTCTTCGCCCTGCAGCAGCACGATCTCAAACGCCTGGCCGCCTACTCCACCGTCAGCCAGCTCGGTTTCCTCATCGCCGTGATCGGCATCGGGACCCCGGAGGCCCTGGTGGCGGCGGCCGCACACACCGTGGCGCACGCGCTGTTCAAGTCGGCGTTGTTCATGGTGGTCGGTCTGGTCGACCACGAAGCCGGGACCCGCGACCTGCGCGACCTGGGCGGCCTGGCCCGCCGCATGCCCGTCACCGCGGGGATCGCGACCCTGGCCTCGCTGTCCATGGCGGGTATCCCGCCGCTGCTGGGCTTCGTCAGCAAGGAGTACCTTTTCGCCGGGCTCCTGGGTGCTCCGGGCGGTCCTTGGGCCGGTGTGCTCGCCGGGGCGGTGGCCGTGGGCGCGGCCGCGTTCACCTTCGCCTACTCCTTCCGCTTCGTGCACAGCGCGTTCTTCGGTGAACCCCGCGGCAAGCGCCGGGCCGAACAGGAGGACGTGCACGAGGCCCCCGTGGCCTTCTGGGGCCCGGCCTCCCTCTCGGCACTCGGCGGGTTGGTCCTGGGACTGGCCGTTCCGGTCCTGGACCCCCTCGTCAACGGGGTCTCACAGGACACCACCGGTACCGCTGCCGAGGCCCACCTGCTGCTGTGGCACGGCTTCAACCCCGAGCTGGCGATGTCGGCCCTGGCCATCGGCCTGGGCGCGCTGCTGGTGTGGCGCACCGCCTCCGGTGATTCCTACGCCGGTCGGGCGCTGCTCCCGGTCGACGGTCCCTCGGTCTTCGAGCGGATCCACAGCGCGCTGATCAGTACCGGACGCAGGGTCGGCGACCTGACCCGCACCGACACGGTCGCCTTCCACCTGGGTACGCCGGTCGTGGTGGTCCTCGTCCTCGCCACGGCGGTTCTGTGGCTCGGCATCGACATTCCCGCCCCCGCCGGCCAGACCAGCCGACCTCTGGACTGGCTCCTGGTGGGGCTCATGGGGGTGGCCGTCCTGGGTGCCGTGCTCACCCGCTCCCGCCTGGCCGCTCTCGCCCTGATCGGCGTGGCCGGGTTCACCACGGCTCTGTGGCTGTTCTTCCTGGGTGCGTTCGACGTCGCCCTGACCCAGTTGCTCGTCGAGGTGCTCACCGTCGTCGTGGCGGTGCTGGTGCTGCGGCGTCTGCCCCGGCGTTTCCATCCGGTCACCCGCAAGAGGTCGGCCCTGACGGCCGTCATCGCGATCGCAGCCGGCTCGGTGGCCGGTGTGGCCGCGTTCGCGCTCACCGGGCGGCGGGAGCTGTCCTCGGCCGCGAGCTACTTCCTCGACAATGCGCCGGAGGACACCGGCGGCACCAACGTCGTCAACACGATCCTCGTCGACTACCGCGCCTTCGACACCCTCGGGGAGCTCGTCGTCCTGGGTGTGGCCGGGCTCATCATCATCGCGGTGCTCAGGAGCACCGACCTGCTTCCCGTGCACCAGGCGCGGAAGCCGTCCGTGCCGGTCACCAACCCGGTCTTCGAGGCGGTACCGAACACCGTGCTCATGCGCACGGTCGCCAAGTACCTGCTGCCGATCCTCGTCGTCTGGTCGCTGTACCTCCTGGTTCGCGGACACAACGAGCCCGGTGGCGGCTTCATCGGCGGCCTCGTCGGGGGGTCGGCGTTCGCGCTGACCTATCTCGCCGCGTCCAGTGACGCGGCCGCGCGTATCCGCCTGGCTTACCCGACGATCATCGGCAGCGGCGTCCTCGTCGCCCTGGGAACGGGTCTGCTCGGCTTCCTCGAGGGTTCGTTCCTCCTGCCTCTGCACGCCGAGATCCCGCTGCCCGGCGGGGAGTACTTCCACTTCACCACCGCGCTGATCTTCGACGTCGGGGTCTATCTCGTCGTTGTGGGCGTGCTGTTGGCCGCCCTGAACGAGTTGGGCCTCGAGAGCGGCGACGGGACGGACCGCGCAGCACCACCGCCGTCGCCCCCCGGAACGTCCGGGGGCGGGAACGCGGACGAGACGGCTCCCTCCTCCGAGGGCAGTGGAGCCACGGCCGCCGGCGTGGACACGACCACCACCGGAGGTGCCCGATGACCCTCGCTGTCACCATCGCCATCATGGTCGCCGGAGGCGTCTACCTGATGCTCCAGCGCGGCATGGTCCGCATCGTCCTCGGGCTGCTGCTCGTCGGCCACGCCGTGAACCTGCTGATCATGTCGGCCGGCGGTGTCTTCCGCCGTGATCAACCCCTGCTCGGCATCAACCCGCCCGACTGGGCGGCCGATCCGTTGCCGCAGGCGTTCGTGCTCACCGCCATCGTGATCGCCTTCTCCATCGTCATCTACATGCTCACCCTCGCCGCCTCCGGTAGCGACGACGACACCGAGGACGTCTCATGAACCCCGCGCTCCTGCCCCTTTTCGTGGGGGTGCCACTGGCCGTGGCCGGGCTCATGGCCGTGTTCACCCCACCGATGCGGGCCCGCAGCACCCTGATGATGGTGCCCAGCGGTCTGGGTCTGGCGGCCTCCTCCTTCCTGCTCTGGCAGACCCGGGACGGACAGATCTTCGCCCACAACGTCGGTCTGTGGCCGGACGGGATCTCCATCCCGTTCGTCGCCGACACCTTCACCGCACTCATGCTGTGGACGACCTCCCTGCTGGTGCTGGTGACCTCGGCCTTCGCCGCGGCGGTCCACGACGATCGGAGCCCGTTCTTCCCCTCGCTGGTACTGGTCCTGTACGCAGGTGTGTCCGGTGCGCTGCTCACCGGGGACATCTTCAACCTCTTCGTGTTCATCGAGGTCATGCTGCTGCCCTCCTACGGGTTGCTGGCGATGATGGGTGCCTTCGGGCGCCTCAGGGCAGGGCGGATCTACGTCACCGTCAACCTGCTGACCTCGACGATCTTCCTCGCCGGTGTCGCGCTGGTCTACGGCACCGCCGGAACGGTGCACATGGGCGAACTGGCCGGTGCGGCCTCCGAGTCGCCCATGGTCGCCGTCGGTATGGGCGTGGTGATCCTGGCGCTGAGCATCAAGGCGGCCGTCGTGCCCGTACACGGGTGGCTGGCCCGGACCTACCCGCGGGCCTCTCCCGCGGTCACCGCGCTCTTCTCCGGTCTGCACACCAAGGTGGCCATCTACGCGATCTACCGCCTGTACGCGCTGGTCTTCGACGGCGACTCCACCTACCTGTGGATCGGCGTGGTGGCCTTCAGCGCCACGATGCTCATCGGCGTCCTGGGCGCGGTGGGCGAGGACACCACCCGGTCGATCCTGGTCTTCCACATGATCAGCCAGATCGGCTACATCCTGTTCGGGGTCGCGCTCTTCACCGAGATCGGCCTCATGGCGGGCATCTTCTACCTCGTCCACCACATGATCGTGAAGGCGTCGCTGTTCCTCTCCACGGGCGCCATCGAGCACACGTACGGAACCGGTGCTCTGAACGAACTCGGCGGGATCGCCCAACGCCAACCCCTTCTGGGGCTGATCTTCATGGGCGCGGCGCTGTCCTTGGCCGGGCTTCCGCCCTTCTCCGGCTTCGTCGCCAAGTTGAGCTTGGTCATCGGTGCGGTCGACGCACAGCAGTGGACGGCCGCAGTGATCATGATCGTGGTCAGCATCATCACGCTCATGTCGATGCTCAAGATCTGGGGCGGCGTGTTCTGGGGCAAGGACCCCGCGCGTGAGACCGAGCACGAGGACGCCGGAGCAACCTCGGACCCGGACGGCTCCACCACCGTGACCACTACCCGTGTACGGCCGATGGTGCTCGTGCCCGGCCTGATCCTGACCGCGACGACCCTGTGCATCGGGCTCGGTGCCCAGGTCCTGCTGGCTCTGAGCACCGAAGCGGCCCAGGGCCTCTTGGACACCTCCGGTTACATCGAGGCGGTGCTCGGCTGATGACCTATCTGCTCTGGGTGCTACGCACCCTCCGTTTTCCGTTCTACTTCGGGTTCGAGGTCGTCAAGACCACCTTCGTGGTCCTCTACGACGCCCTGACCCGCGGAAGCTCGTCGACCCCCGCCTTCGTCGAGGTCCCGACGCGTTGCCGTACCGATTTCGAGACGACCATGCTCGCCAACATGATCTCGCTGACGCCCGGAACCGTGACGGTGGCGGTCGGCGAGGACAGTCCCGTCACCCTGTGGGTGCACAGCCTCTACGTCGACGACCGGGCCTCCTTCCGCGCCGACATCCACACCATGGAGGACCACCTGCTGGCCGTGACACGTCCCCGCGCCGGTGTACCGTCCCGTCCGACCACAGCGGAGAGCACAGAGCGGGGTGAACGCTGATGCAGCCCATCGACATCGGGATCGTGGCCATCGTCCTGGGCATGGCCGTCGCCGCGTACAGGATCTTGATCGGCCCCTCCAGCGCCGACCGCGGGGCCGGGGCGGATGTGGTCTTCTACGGTTTCGTGGGCCTGATCGCCCTGCTCGGTTTCCGTCTCGGCACCGACCTCGTCGTGGACATCGTGCTGGTGTGCGCTCTGGTCGGTTTCCTCTCCGCCCTGTCCGTCGCCCGACTGATCTCCGGAGGTAAACGATGACACCGTTGGAGATCGCCAGTCTGGCGTGCATGATCGCCGGTTCCCTGGTGTTCTTGGCCGGAGCGTTCGGGCTGTTGCGCCTGCGCGACTTCTACGCACGGCTCAGCGGCGTCACGATCGCCGGCGGGCTCGCACCCGCGCTCGTCTTCCTGGGGCTTTTCCTGGACTACCCGACGCTGGAGAACGCCTGGAAGATCGCGCTGGCTCTGCTGATCCAGCTCGCAACGGCCGCGATCGGCGGCAACGCGATGGCGCGGGCCGGGTACCTGGCCGGGACCGGGACGAGCTCGGCGACCCTTTTCGACGACCTCGAGAAGGTCGGCCGAGAGCCCTCCACGGAGGGTTCGGAGAACGACCCGGGCGAGGACGGAAAGGCCTGAGAGAGCCGGGCGCGAAGCCCTGGCGGCACGACTGCCCCCTTGTCGTCCACCGACGGACGGCAAGGGGGTTCTTATTTCCGGGAAAGACCGGACCAAACATCCCCTGAAGGGGCCGTGCGGTTTCCCACCAATCCCCCTCCGGAGTGTCAATACACGGTCATCCATTGATACGGTCGCCGACGCAGCGACCATTCGACCGCCTTCCGGCGGCGCCGCCACGAGCACTCGACCAGCGCCTTCTGGCCACCGGAATCCCCCGCAGCGCTGATACGCAACCAGGACCGGGCACCACGCCCGTCCTTTCCGGGCACGGACCCCAACAAAAATAAATGACAAATTCAAAGAGTTGGTACTGCCGTGTACACCGGGTCTCTCCCGGGCGCTGTGTCGCCTAGTACTCCAGTTGTAGATCCGGTTTGTCATGGTTCTCGGATGGCCTGTCTGCGGTAATGGCACTGGCGGGCGATGGCTTGGTGCGAGCGTCTGAACAGTGACCAGCCCAGCACGTGCTCGGTATCGGTCTCTGCGGCGAACAGAGCGTTGAGTAGATGAGCGATCTCATTGCAGGTCAACGCGACCAAAGCACTCGAAGGCGGGGTCTGTTTGCGGCCCTCGGCGGCGGCCATGGCCGCCACAAACGCATAGGCCAGCATCGAAAACAGGCTCCACCGGTGCCAGGAAGTCCACGTCCTGACCTGGTGTTCGTCCAGTCCGGCCAAGCCCTTGCCCTGCTGGAAGCCTTCCTCGACCACCCACCGGCGTCCAGCAACAGCCACCAAACGGTGAAGAGGTACCACCTGAGATGCGTAGCACCGATAGAAGGCCAGCTCACCGCTGGTGCGGTTGCGGCGTATCAAGACCCACCGGCGCCCGTCGGGGCAGGGCTCGGCCTCGATGAGGGCCCACTCGTAGAAACGTTGGCCTTTGGCGCCGCTACCGGCCGAGCGCTTCTGCCAGGCCTGGCGGGGCAGAAGTACCGCCAGCTCACCGACAGTGGCCGGCCCGCGGGGTAGCAGGATGCGCTCGGTGCGCGGCACGGCCATCACGTAACCGATCCGCTGTTGCTCCAAGGCTTGGCGCAGAGGGGGATTTTGGCCGTAGACCTCGTCGGCGGCCACCCACGCCGCTGGTGTGCCGTTGGTCCGGGCTGCGGTGATCATCTGCTGGGCCAGTGCGGGTTTGGTTGCGAAATCCACATGGTCAGGGACCCCGGCCGAGTGGAGGCGCTGGGGATCCTCGGTCCAGGCCCGGGGCAGGTAGAGGCGGTGATCGATCAGGGCGTGCCCTGCGCCGGTGGCATAGGCGAGATAGACCGCCACCTGGGCGTTCTCGATACGCCCGGCAGTGCCGGTGTACTGGCGTTGGACACCGACGGTTGTGGTGCCTTTCTTCAGGTCGCCGGTCTCGTCCACGACCAGGACCGCATCCTGTTCTCCCAGGTGGGTGCAGGCGTAGGTATGCAAGTCGGCGATCAGGCCTTCTTCGTCCACCGAGGCCCGTGCCAGCAGGTGTTGGAAGCGGTAGGGGCTGGGGTGGCCGGCGTGTTCGGCCAGGCTCCAGCAGTTCTTGCGGACCAGTGGGGCGAGCAGGCCGCGGATGAGCTCGCCGGCTGTGTGGCGGGTCTCAGGGCGGGCCAGGCTGGGGGAGACGGTGTGGATCATTTCGTTCAGCCGGTGTGGCCAGCGCTGGGCCGCTACGCTGAGTTCAGCGGCCACCGCCAGGTTCTTCGTTGTCTTCACAACCATCGATGATCACGCGGTGGCCGTCTGTGTGTCCGGTGAACCCCCAGATCAGCGGCTTGCCGTGCTGCCATCTCAGACAAATGGTTTCAGTCCAGAGCAAACCGGATCTACAACTGGAGTACTAGGTGGAGACCCTTCATTGTGAAATGACGGTGACGTGGTACTGCTGATACTGCTTCTGGTCCTCGCCGCCGCCGTGATCGGTACGCCCCTGGCCGACCGGGCCCTCGGGCGCCACGCGGGATGGCTGTTCGCGGGTGTCCTGCTGGCCCTGGCGGGGGTCGTGCTGGCCCTGGCCCCGAGCGTGCTCGCCGACGGGCACACCCCCGGGTTCACCCTGCCGTGGATGCCGCAGATCGGTGTCGGGCTGAGCCTGCGCATGGACGGCGTCGGTTGGTTGTTCACCCTGCTGATCACCGGTGTGGGCGGACTGATCATGGCCTACTCCACCCGGTACTTCCCACCCGGGCGCCGACTGGGCTTCTACCTCCTGATGACCCTGTTCGCGTTCGCGATGACGGGGC
The DNA here is from genome assembly GCF_000340965.1 of Nocardiopsis kunsanensis DSM 44524. Lineage (GTDB taxonomy): Bacteria > Actinomycetota > Actinomycetes > Streptosporangiales > Streptosporangiaceae > Nocardiopsis > Nocardiopsis kunsanensis. The sequence continues at coordinate 12,712 of NZ_ANAY01000023.1, read as the reverse complement.
TGGTGCTGGCCGACGACGTCGTGCTGCTCTACGTGTTCTGGGAGCTCACGACCATCACGTCCTTCTACCTCATCGGCCTGTCCGGACCAGGGGCCGACCGTCCGGCCGTGCGCACCTTCCTCATCACCGCGCTGGGCGGGCTCGCGCTGCTGACCGCGGTCGTCCTCATGGTTCTGCGGGTGGGGACGACCCGGTTGAGTGAGATCCTCGCCGATCCGGTGTGGTCCCAGGACCCGGCCTTCGCCACCACCATCGCCCTGCTGGTCGCCGCGGCCGCCTTCACCAAGTCGGCGCAGTTCCCGTTCCACTACTGGCTGCCCGACGCCATGGCCGCCAGCACCCCGGTCAGCGCCTACCTGCACGCCGCGGCGATGGTCAAGGCCGGTATCTACCTCCTGATGCGCTTCACCCCTGCCTTCTCCGACCTCGCCGTGTGGAACGCGGCTCTGATCACCGTCGGCCTGATCACGGCGGTCGTCGGCGCGGTCTTCGCCCTGCAGCAGCACGACCTCAAACTCCTGGCCGCCTACTCCACCGTCAGCCAGCTCGGCCTGCTCGTCGCGGTGATCGGTGTGGGCAAGGAGGCCGCGCTCATCGCGGCGACCGTGCACACACTCGCGCACGCGCTCTTCAAGTCCGCGCTGTTCATGGTGGTCGGTGTCATCGACCACCAGGCCGAGACCCGCGACCTGCGTGAGCTCGGCGGTCTGGCCCGCCGCATGCCGGTCTCGGCCGGCGTGACCGCCCTGGCGGCACTGTCCATGGCGGGCGTTCCACCGCTTCTGGGTTTTGTGACCAAGGAGAACATCTTCAAGGGCCTGTTGGAGGCGCCCGGACCGATGTGGGTCGGACCGTCGGCGGCCACGGCGGCGGTCCTGGCGTCGGTCTTCACCTTCGCCTATTCGTTCCGGTTCGCCTACGGCACGTTCTGGGGCACGCCCCGTGGCAGTACCGACGTGCACGAGGCCGGGCCGGGTTTCCTCGCCGGCCCCGCCGTGGCCGGGGTCGCCGGGCTCGTTCTGGGACCGGCCGTGCCCGTGCTGAACCGGCTCGGGGAGCGAGGGGCCGCCGACACCACCGGTACGTACTATCCGGCCGGGCTGTCCCTGTGGCACGGGTTCTCGGTCGACCTGTTCATGTCGTTGGCCGCCATCGGGTTCGGTGCACTCCTGATCCGGTGGACGGCCTCCGGCGAGCGCATGGCCGGGCGAACCCTGTTCCCGGTGAACGGCCCCACGGTCTTCGAGTTCCTCCACGAGGGATTGGTCGGGCTCGGACGACGCGTCGGCGACCTCACACGCTCCGATTCTCCCACCCGCCACCTGGTCATGCCCGTCCTGGTGCTGACCGCGATGGCCGGTGTGGCTGCCGGGGCCGGTATCGAGGTGCCCGACCAGTACGGCGGCACCACACATCCCCTGGACTGGCCGCTCGTCGTGTTGGCCACCGTCGCCGTCGTCGGCGCCGTCATGACCGGATCGCGCATGGCCTGCCTCGTCATGGTCGGTGTCGCCGGGTTCACCACCGCGCTGTGGCTTTTCCTCCTCGGAGCCTACGACGTGGCCCTCACCCAGCTCGTCGTGGAGATCCTGACCGTGGTCGTCGCGGCCCTGGTGTTGCGCCGTCTCCCCAGGCGGTTCCACCGGGCTCCGCGCTCGCGCACGGTGCTGACCGCGCTGATCGCGGCGGCTGCAGGTGTTTCTGCGGCGCTGGGGACCTACTTCCTGACCGGGCGCCGCGACATCTCCGGACCCGGCCAGTACTTCCTGGACCACTCCGAGGAGGACACCGGCGGCACCAACGTCGTCAACACGATCCTCGTCGACTACCGCGCCTTGGACACCCTGGGCGAACTCATCGTCCTGGGTGTGTCCGGGCTCATCATCATCGCGGTGCTCAACTCCAGTGGCCTGCTGCCCTCGCACGGCTCCCGCTGGGTCGTGGTCAGCCGGCGCAGTGCCGCCTACGACGCGGACGACAACACGCTGATCATGCGTGCGATCAGCCACGTGCTGCTGCCGCTGATCGTGGTCTGGTCGGTCTACCTCACGGTGCGCGGCCACACCGACGTCGGCGGCGGGTTCGTCGGCGGTCTGGTCGCCGGCGCCGGGTTCGCCCTGGTCTACCTGGCCGCCCCCAGCGCTTCCGTGGCCCGGATCAAGCTCGCCTACCCGAAGATCATCGGGGCCGGGATACTCGTCGCGCTCTCCTCCGGGGTCCTCGGCTACGTCGACGGTTCCTTCGTCAAGCCGCTGCACACCGGGGTCTCCCTCCCGTGGGGCGGGTCCTTCCACCTGACGACCGCGTTGATCTTCGAGGCCGGGGTCTACCTGGCGGTGGTCGGCGTCGTCCTCACCGCCCTCAACCAGCTCGGGCTCGAGGAGTCCAGGCCCGGTGACTCGACCCTGGGCCTCATGGCGCCCACACCGGACCAACCCCCCACGAACGCGCCCGAAGAGGGTTCGGGGGACCACCCCGAGGACCCGCTCGGCACCGTCCCGAACGGAGGTACACGATGACTCTGGCCCTCACGATCGGCGTCCTGGTCTTCGGAGCGGTCTTCCTGATGCTCCAACGGGGCCTGGTCCGGATCATCCTGGGTTTCGTCATGTTGGGGCACGCGGTCAACCTGATGCTCATGTCGGCCGGAGGGGTCTTCCGCAGGGCCCAGCCCCTGATCGGCTACAACCCCGCCGACGTGGTGTCCGACCCTCTCCCGCAGGCCTTCGTCCTGACGGCGATCGTCATCGCCTTCTCGATCACGGTCTACATGCTCACCCTCGCCGCCACCGGCAGTGACGACGACACCGAGGACCTCTCATGAGCGCAGCGCTCCTCCCCCTCATGGTCGCCGTGCCGTTGTCGGCCGCGGGGCTCCTGGCTCTGGCCGGACTCCCTCCGTGGCTGAACCGTGTGCTCCTCCTGGCTCCCAGCGCAGGCACCCTCGTGGCGAGCACCGTCCTGCTGTGGATCACCAGGGACGGTACCGTTCTGTCCCACAACGTGGCCCTGTGGCCGGACGGCATAGCCGTCCCGTTCCTCGTGGACGCCTTCAGCGCACTGATGCTGTGGACGACGTCCCTGCTGGTGCTGGTGTGTGCGGCCTTCGCCATCGCCGTGGGCGACGACCGGACGTCCTACTTCTGCCCGCTGGTGCTGGTGTTGTCCGCAGGCGTGGCGGGCGCACTGATGACCGGCGATCTGTTCAACATGTTCGTGTTCATCGAGGTCATGCTGCTCCCCGCGTACGGGCTGCTGGCCATGCTCGGCTCCCTGCGCCGTCTGCGCTCCGGCCGCGTCTACGTGACACTGAATCTTCTGACCTCGACGGTCTTCCTCGCCGGCGTGGCACTGGTCTACGGTGCCGCCGGCACGGTGAACCTGGGCCGGCTCGCCGGGGCGGCTGCGGACTCGTCCATGGTCGCCGTCGGCATGGGCGTGGTGCTCCTGGCCCTGTCGGTGAAGTCGGCGGTCGTGCCCGTGCACGGTTGGCTGGCCCGTACCTATCCGAGCACCTCGCCCGCGGTCACGGCGCTGTTCTCCGGCCTGCACACCAAGATCGCCATCTACGCGATCTACCGCCTGTACGCGGTCGTCTTCGACGGCGACTCCACCTACCTGTGGATCGGCGTCGTCGTCTTCGGCGCGACCATGGTGGTGGGGGTACTCGCCGCGGTCGGGGAGGAGACAACACGATCGATCCTGGTCTTCCACATGATCAGCCAGATCGGCTACATCCTGCTGGGCGTGGCCCTGTTCACCGAGCTCGGTCTGACGGCGGGCATCTTCTACCTCGTCCACCACATGATCGTGAAGGCGTCGCTGTTCCTGTCGACCGGTGCGATCGAGAAGGCCCACGGGACGGGGGCGCTCGACCGACTCGGCGGTATCGCCGCACGTGAGCCCCTGTTGGCGATCGCCTTCATGGTGGCCGCCCTCTCGCTGGCCGGGATACCCCCCTTCTCCGGGTTCGTCGCGAAGCTGGCACTGGTGGCGGCTGCCTTCCAGGCCGGTGAGTGGGTCGTCGCGGTGGTCGCGGTGGCGGTCAGCCTCGTCACGCTGATGTCGATGCTCAAGATCTGGGGCGGTGTCTTCTGGGGCGTGGCCCCCGAGGAGGCCGACCGTCCTGTGCACGGACCGCACACGGAGGCAGGCTCCACACCTGTGCTCGTCCGTCCGGAGGTCCCCGCGGCGATGCTGGCGCCCTGCGTGGTGTTGGCCGCCACGACCTCGGGCATCGGCCTGGGAGCGGCCGTCCTGCTGGACCTGGGTTCCACGGCGGCCGCCAACCTCCTGGACACGTCCACCTACGTCGAGGCGGTGTTGGGATGAGGGCCAAGAACGTACTGAACCGGATCCTGGGCATTCTCTGGATGCCCGTCTATCTGGCCTACGACCTCCTCACGGGGTCGCTGCGCGTGGGGTGGGAGATCCTCACCCCCGGCAGCCGGATCTCGCCGGCCTTCGTGGAGGTACCGCTGCGGTGCCGCTCCGACTTCGAGATCTCGATGCTGGCCAACCTGGTCTCACTCACACCGGGTTCTCTGACCGTGGCTGCCCGGCAGGACCCGGCCACGGTGTGGGTGTACTCGATGTACACCGAGAGCCACGGTTCGACCCTGCGTTACGTGCACGGGATGGAGGACCGCCTGCTGCGGGCGACCCGGCTCGAGGGGGCCCCGCCCCGGCCACAGGATCTGGAACGGGGCGAGAGGGGGCAGCGCCGATGAGCATCATCGACATCGCCCTGGCCGCAGTGGTCGTCTCCATGATCATCGCGACCTATCGGGTCCTGCGCGGCCCGAGCGGGGCCGACAGGGGTTCGGGGTCGGACATGGTCTTCTACGGGTTCGTGGCGTTGGTCGCGATCCTCGGCATCCGGCTGGGAACCGCACTGCTGGTGGACATCGTGGTGGTCTGCACCCTCGTGGGTTTCCTCGCCGCGATCTCCCTGGCCCGCCTGACCGCAGGAGGGAAAAGATGACCCCCACCCAGATCGCCGGCGACGTGCTCATCCTCGCCGGTGCCCTGGCCTTCCTGGTCGGGGCGATCGGCCTGCTGCGGCTGCCGGACCTGTACTCGCGCCTGAACGGCGTGACGATCTCCGGTGCGTTCGGCCCGGCGCTGATCCTGATCGGGCTACTGGTGCAACAGCCGTCGGTGGGCAACGCGCTCAAGGTCGGCCTGGCCCTGGTCATCCAGTTGGCCACGAGCGCCGTGGGCGGATCGGCCATGGCCCGCGCGGGATACCTGACCGGTGCCCCGCAGGCGGAGGAGACCCGCTTCGACGACCTGGTCGTGGAGCTCGACGAGCAGGCCGGGAAGGAACACCCGGGCTACTCCCGGCCCGACACCTGAGAGGGCACGGAGAGGCGCCGCCGGATCCTCCGTCCGGCGGCGCCGCACCCGCGTGTCAGGGGCCGGGGTCAGACGTTCACACCCAGGGCCCAGCCGACGAGGCCGTACATGGTGCCCACGATCATGGCCAGTGCGACCAGGTTGAGCCAGACCCCGCCCTTGAGCATCTGCCCGATGTTGACGTAGCCGGAGCCGAAGGCGATCGCGTTGGGCGGGGTGGCGACCGGAAGCATGAAGGCCATGGTGGCGGCCAGCACCGCGGGGACGATCAGGACGAGGAGGTCGACCTCCATCCCGACCGCGACACCACCCAGGATGGGCAGGAACGTCGCCGCGGTGGCGGTGTTGCTGGTGAGCTCGGTCAGGGCCAGGACCAGCCCCGCGACAGCGAGGACGAGCACCCAGGTGGGCACACCGGCGAGCACGGAGACCTGGCTGCCGATCCACTCGCTCAGGCCGGACTCGGTGAACTGCGCGGAGAGGGCCAGGCCCCCGCCGAAGAGCAGGAGGATGCCCCAGGGCAACTTGACTGCGGTGTCCCAGTCGAGGAGGCGGGTGTGGCGGTCCACCGGGATGAGGAAGAGGGCCACGGCCACGTACATGGCCACCACGGCGTCCTCGATACTGGCCAGCCACGGCAGGGCGCCGCCGATCAGTTCGGTGTCGGCCAGCACCGGGACGAAGATCCAGGAGAAGGCCGCAATGGCGAACACGAGCAGCACGAGCTTCTCGCCGCGCCCCATGCGGCCCATCTTCTGCAGCTCGTCACGGATCAGCTCCTGGGCGCCCTCGACCTTCTTGACCTCGGGGCGGAAGCAGAGCTTGACCAGCACGAACCAGGCGACGAGCAGGAACACGACCGCCAGCGGGACGCCGACCAGCATCCACTGGCCGAAGCCGATGGACATGCCGTGGACATCGTTGAGGTAGCCCACCATGAGCACGTTCGGTGGGGTACCGATGAGGGTGGCCACCGAGCCGATGGAGGCCGAGTAGGCGATGCCGAGCATCAGGGCGGTCGCGAAGTTGGCGTCGGTGCGGCCGTTGCGGAACTGTGCGATGACGGTGATCACCGACAGGCCGACGGGCAGCATCATCACGGCGGTCGCCGTGTTGGAGACCCACATCGAGATGAAGCCGGTGGCGATCATGAAACCGCCGACCAGCCCGGCCGTGTTGGAACCGACCTTGGACACGATCGTCAGTGCGATGCGCTTGTGGAGGTTCCACTTCTGCATCGCCAGGGCGAGGATGAACCCGCCCATGAACAGGAAGATGGTGTCGGAGCCGTAGGAGGGGGCGACGTCACCCACCGCGACGCCGTCGAGGAGGACGGGGAAGAGCACCAGTGGGAGCAGGGAGGTCGCCGGGATCGGGATGGCTTCGGTGGCCCACCAGACCGCGATCCATGCCGTGACGGCCGCGACCGCCGAGCCGTTGGCGGAAGGTGCGGTCCCCCCGTCCCCGATTTCCATGGGCATCTCGGGCAGCAGGAAGTACACCGTCGCGGCCAGCAGCGGGCCGAGAACGAGCCCGACGATCTTGGAGCGGGTCCAACCACTGTTGCTGGGCTGCCCCTCCTGGGTGGACGATGATGCCTCCGGCACCTCGGCCCGGGTCTGGGTCGCCATGAAGCCTCCTGTCACGGGGGAGTTCGCGGTACTCCCCTGCTGCGGCCCGAGTCGAACCGCCGGTTTCCCGACGGTTTCCTTCGAGTTACCTCTTTCTGACCCTGTGATCCTGGTTACTCGGTTCTGGTGTGTGCAACGCAACCGGGGAAGACTTGGGATTCCCCTGACATTGCGCCACCCCGGGTGATCCGTTCCGGACCCTCCGTGCCCTCCGTCACGCCGGCCGGTTCTCCGGGAAACCATGCCTAAGCTGCGTCCATGCACCTGAGTGGACCGACGCGCCGTGACGCGCTCCTGACCCTCGTCGGCGGTGCCGCCGCCGTCGGGGTGAGCGGCTGCACACGTGATCCGGTTCCGGGGACCGGAGAGCTGGTCGTGGCCACCGGCCCACCCGGCGCGGTCTACCGGGAGATCGGGGCACGGATCGCGATGCTGCTCGACGACGAACTCGACGGCACCGAGGTCACTTCGGTCGAGACCGGCGCCTCGCACGACAACCTGGTTCTGCTGAAGGGCTCGGAAGCCCAGCTGGGGCTGGCCAACCTCGACTCCGTGCTCTCCACCGGGGTTGCGGAGGGAAGCGGCATCAGCGCGGTCGGACGCCTCTACGACAGCTTCGTGCACCTGGTCGTCCCGGGTGAGGCCCCGGTGCGCTCCATCGAGGACCTGTCGGGACGGCCGGTCTCGATCGGCGAGGTCAACTCCGGGACCGAGTTCACGGTCGAGCAGGTCCTCGACGAGACCGGCATCGAAGCCGATACCGTGCGCCTGGACCAGGCCGCCTCGGCGCGTGCGCTCGCGGACGGTGAGATCGACGCGATGTTCTCCCTGACCGGGCTGCCCACACCCGCCGTCGCCGGCCTGGCCGAGGACCACGACGTGCGGTTGATCGACCTGTCCGGGACCGCCGATCTCATGGCGGGGCTCCGCCCGGACACCTACTTCCCGGCGAACATCCCCGCCACGACCTACGTCGGGTTGCCGGCCTGCCCCACGATGTCCGTCCCCAACCTGCTGCTGTGCCGCACCGGCCTGCCCGGTCCGCTCGTCGCACGGATCACCGGAATCCTGTACAGAGGCGCGGACACGCTCGCCGAGGAGCGGCCCGAGGCCGCGCAGATCAACGTGCGCACCGGGATCTCCACCGGTGTCGTGCCCCTGCACCCCGGCGCGGCCGAGTGGTACCGCCGGAACAAACCCGCTTGAGCCGGCCTGGCGCGGACACGGGTCGGGGGTCCGCCGCGCGGCGGACCCCGGGGTGGGAAGGGTGGGTCAGGCGGAGTGCAGGCCCAGACGTCCCCGGGTGGCGAGCACGAGTACGCCGGCGGCGAGGAGGACGAGGGCGACCTCGGTGATCCCGGCCGGGTCGTGCACGACCACCGCCTTCAGCCCCGAGACGACGTTGACCCCGGCGTGGACGAGCACCGCGGCGAGCACACCGCCGCGTGCGGAGTTGAAGACGTGGGCGAGCACGATCGTCAGACCGACGCAGAGCACGGTGTAGGCGGGGAAGGACATCTGCGACTGTATCGTGCCCGCCAGGACGAACAGGGGCGCGTGCCACACGGCCCAGATGATGCCGAGGACCACGTTCGCGCCGAGTGGGGAGAGCGCCCCCTGCAGCCGGGGCTGGGCGAAGCCCCGCCACCCGAGCTCCTCGTTGCCTCCGCCGGCCAGGGCGATGACCAGGAACTGCACGGGCACGGTCACCAGAGCCGCCCGCAGCCCGGCCTCGTCGAGCTGCACGCTCCCCGTGTACACGGGCAGGGCCGCGGTGGCTGCGATCGCGACCAGGGCGAGGGACCCGATCAGGTACGGCACGGGGCCGCCCCTGCGGCCGATCGAGTACCGCCGGAACAGGGCGCGGACACCGGCCCAGCCCTGCGTGGCGGCGGTGACCACGACCGCGGCGACCATCGGACCGAACCCTCCGGCGACGACGAACGGCATCGTGCTGTCCGCGGCGATCACGTGGGGCGCGGCCCACCAGGCGGTCCAGGAGAAGGCGAAGGCGATCACGAGGAACGCGGTGAGTCCGTGGGGGTGCACGGCGGTCGTGCGCGCGGGGTCGGGGGTCTGTGCGGGAGAGGGGGAGTGCGGTCGCTGGATGGAGGGATCGTTGATCATGGGCACCAACATACACTGTTGGAGAGCAACATACAACGTAGGAGTTCCTATGCTGGCGATCATGAGCGACCCCGGATCCGCACAGCAGTTCGACAGCGTCTTCCACCGAACGGAACGCCGCCGTTCCCAGCCCTCCCTCACCCGCGAACGCATCGTCGAGGGCACCATCGCGCTGCTCGACCGCGACGGTGCCCGGGCACTGACCATGCGCAAGGTCGCGACCGAGCTCGGCGTGCACGCGACGAGCCTGTACTGGTACGTCAAGCGGCGGGAGGACCTCGTCGACCTGGCCGTGGACGGGATCCTGGCCGAGGCCGCCGCTGACCTCCCGGCCCCGGACGCACCCTGGGACACCGCCCTCAGGGAGACTGCCCGCCGCTACTACGCGGCCCTGACCGCTCACGCCTGGGCCGCGGAGTTCGCCGGTTCCCGCCCGCTCATCGGACCGAACGCGGTCGCCCTGGGACGCCGGATCGTCGACGCGCTCCACGGGCTCGGCGACGGGGAACAACAGGCCGTTGCGATCCGGGCGGTCTCGAATCAGATCATCGGCGCGGCCACGTCGGCCGTCGCCATGCAGACCACGAAGGCGCATGCCTCGCACGAGCACGAGGCGGCGCTGGACACCGCGGTGTCGGAACCGGACGGGCTCGCCGTCGAGCACACCTACTTCGACCAGGTCCTCGACCTGATCGTGGAGGGCATCACCGCACGCCACGACAGGTAGCGGGGCCGGACGCGCGCTCTTCTCGCGCCCGGCCCCGCACACCGTCCCCTCAGGCGACCGGCGGGCGGCGCAGGGCGTGCACGGCCGGCACGAGCGCCGCGGCGAGGGCGATGGCCAGGGAGGCGGGCTGAGGAGGCCTGTTCAGCCACACGAAGGGGCGAGCCCCAGCCCTTCACGTGGCTGAGCGTCCGGGTTTCTTATGGCCGGGGAGACCTTGCACCGTGCACCTGCCCTGGGGCCGAGCCTTCGCGCGGTTGAGCGCTCTGTTCTTACAGCCGACCGTCTGCCCCCTCAGGCCGGCGGGAGCTCGATGAGCACACCGAAGCCGGGGCGGTCGCCCTCACCGATGCCGTCGGTGAGTGAGAGGCGGCCGCCGCTGTCGCGCACGAGGTCGGCGACGATGGCCAGGCCCAGCCCCGTGCCCTCGGTGTTCTGGTGGCGGGTGGAGCGCCAGAACCGGTGCAGGGCGGGCTCGCGCTCGTCCTCGGGCAGGCCCTGGCCGTCGTCGAGCACCCACAGGCGCACGGGGTCGCCCGCGCGGGCGCGCACCACGATCCGGGTCCCGCCCGAGAGCCGGGTCGCGTTGCTGACCAGCTCGTCGAGGATGCTGCCGAGCCCGCCCGCGGGCGCGAGCGCGCGCAGCCCGTCGGAGACGTCGGTGTCGACCTCGATGCCGCGCGATCCGCCCAGGGCGCGCCAGCGTTCGACGCGGGTGACCAGGACCTCGGGCACGTCCACGGGCTCAGAACCGGTGATGCTCTCCAGCCGGGTCGCGGCCAGCAGCGAGTTGAGCATGCGGTGCATGACGGTGGCCTCGTCCACGGCGATCGCGTGGGCCTCGCGGGCGTCCTCGGTGCGCAGGTGCGGCGCGAGGTTCTCCACCGCCAGACGCAGGCTCGCCAACGGGTTCCGCAGCTGGTGCGAGGCCTCGGAGACGAACGCGCGCTGGCGTTCGAGGGCTCCTCGGACCACCGAGACCATGGTGTTGAAGGAGTAGGTGAGCTCGCGCAGCTCCGGCGGCCCGCGTTCTGCGTCCACGCTCACCTCCAGGTCGCCGGCCGAGACCGCCTCGGTGGCCTCGTCCAGGCGCCGGATCGGGCGCAGCACCCACCTGGACAGCGGCAGCGCCGCGGCCACGAGCAACGCCAACGGCATCAGCGCGACCAGAGCGGTCCAGGCCCAGGCCTCGAGCACCTCCGAGCCGAGACGGTCGGTGGGCGAGACCAGGACGACGGCGCCGGCGACCTCGCTGTCGCGGCCGACGGGTTCGACGACGACGAGGGGGTCGTCGGTCCAGGGCCACACGGTCTTCGGCGGCGGGGGCCGTTCCCCGGCCAGGGCGGTACGGACCTGTCCTTCCAGGGGCAGGGAGTCGAGCAGACCGGTGAGACGCTCGGTGTCCTCGGACCCGGTGACGACCCCACCGTCGGGGGCGACGACGATCACGGGGCTCCGGTACAGGTCGTGGTAACGCTCGAGTTCCTGGTCCAGAGCGGCCAACCGTTCGGCTTCCAGAGCGCTCCGGGCCAGGGAGGCGAACCGTCCGGCGTCGCCGGTCCGGTCGACGTAGGAGTCCTGGGTGTGCTGCTGAGCGATCATCGTGCCCAACGGCAGCAGGACCGCCATGACCAGGACCACGGCGGACGGTACGAGGACGACGAGCAGGCGCTTCAGCACGGGTCAGGCCCCGTCGAGGACGTAGCCCACGCCCCGCAGCGTGCGGATGCGCACCGAGCCGCCGAGTTTGTTGCGCAGCGACGCGACGTGGGTGTCGAGGGTGCGTGAGGAGGCTTCCCAGACAGTGCCCCACACCTGGTCGAGGATCTGGTCGCGGGCCACGACCGAGGGTGAGCGTCCGGCGAGCAGGGCCAGCAGGTCGAACTCCTTGCGGGTCAGACGCACGGGTTCCCCGGACACGGTCGCCTCCCGGGAATCGGGGTGCAGGACCACCTCGCCCACACGCACCGGCGGCTCGGCCTCCTCGGGTTCGGCACGGGCGGGGCGGGTACGGCGCAGGACGGCATCGACGCGGGCCAGGAGTTCGGCCACACCGAAGGGTTTGACCACGTAGTCGTCGGCGCCGGCACGCAGTCCCCGTACCCGGTCTCTTTCCTCGCCCCGTGCGGTGACGGCGATGATCGCGGTCCGGGGGCGGTCGCGGAGCCGTCGCAGCAGGTCGATGCCGTCGGCGTCGGGCAGCCCGAGGTCGAGCAGGACGACGTCGGCGGGAGGAGCCTCGAGGGCGCGTTCGGCGGTGGCCACCCGCTGGACGTCGAACGAGGCCGACCGCAGTGCGGTCACCAGCCCGCGTGCGACCCGGTCGTCGTCCTCCACCACGAGAATGCGCATGAGCAGCATGGTAGGCAGAACCGGCGACCTCGGGTGGAGGCCGGAGGGGGTCGGCGGGTGGGATCGGGGCCGGGCCGGTGCAGTACACGCCCCAGCCGCAGCTCGCGGGAGATCTGGTGGGCCAGGCCGGACTTGCCGACCCCGGACGGGACCACCAACAGCAGGGGGCGACGCAGGTGGATGGCGGCGTTGACCTTGTCGAGCAGATCCTTGCGCTCCGGTCCCGAGGGGATGGCGAAACCCCGGGTCCGCGCCGGTCCCAGGTAGCGTCCGCTGGTCTCGTCGTGGGGTGGTTCGCAACGATCGGGCCGCCCCGAAGGTCCGCCACTGGGGTGGGGGCGGCAACTGGGTGGGCAGGTCAGGTGCGGACGGGGCTGGCCCGTTCCGTGGAAGATCCACCACTCCGGCACTTCCGGCACGGGATCGGTCGGTCCTGATTCGGTTGGTGTCGTCATGGGGGTAGTGAGCCTTTCCGGGTAAGCGTTGCTCACGCACGGTTACAACATGGGTGGAGAGAGAC
>NZ_ANAY01000022.1 GCF_000340965.1 Nocardiopsis kunsanensis DSM 44524 | reverse complement strand
CCGCACAGCTTGACCTGTACTCACACAGAGTCACCGATCATTACTCGGAAAGGCTCAGTAAGTGGCCGTACACTGCCCCTTTCCTGGAGTTGAGGAGCATCTGGAGGGAGAGGGCAAGCCATTCGAGTTGGCGCGCTCCGAACTCGTCGACGTACTCGTCGGGGATCTGGTACTCGAGGACGCCCTCATCGCCCGCGGCGTCCCCGTCGACGAGGACGTCGGCGCACCGGAAGTACTCGCGGACCCCGGCCAGGGCACGGACGCGGTCCGCGGTGGCGCGGGCGTTCAGCTCCGCCGCGACGAACTCGGCGAACCTGCTGCCTCCCCCGTCAGGGAGTACGGGGCACTCGTCGACAGGAACGTTCCTGCTGAGGTCGATCAGCGCGTCGACGCAGGTGTCCAGGAGCGTCTCGCGCAGCACGGCCACCCCGAGCGGCCGCTCCGCCGGTCCCGGGCAGGGCCGACTCGCAAGCAGGTACCGGTGCCCGTCCGAGCGCAGACCGCAACGGGCCGACAGTCCGTTGGCGTCCTCGACGAGGTCGAGTTCGAGCAGGCTCCGTCCCGTGTCGGTCACGGCGGCCCCTCCGGGCACGATTTCGTGGTCGCAGACGACTGGCGGGGACTCCCCGGGGCCGATGACGAGGAGGTCGTCGTCGCGAATGTCCAGGGCTCGCCACGCGCCGCCCTGGACGCACACGACGTGTCCGGCGTCGAGAAGGTATTCGACAATCGAGACGGAGAGCGGGCAGAAATCAACTCTGAAAAATAAAGAAAGCCGCCGCACGGCCACCCCTAGCGCAATGATTGCACATACTGAATTAATGCGCCCACGCCTGGGCACATTCGGGCGACAAACCCAGAGCATCAGAAGCTGATTGCCACTGAATCACATGGAACTTATTTCCCACAACCCTCGAGCATTTAATGCTAAAGATGCAGTCAAAGTTCGTGAATGAAGCTAACATGGGGAATGTCATGCGTCAAGGGTGAATTTGTTGCTTGTCTGGCATGGTTCGGATGCCCCTACGGCGTCCCGCCGGTTAGCCCGTTACGATAAGCACAAATTGATACGGTAATGAGCAAAAGGGCAGGTGGCGTCATATCGACGTGGCAATACCACAGGTCACGGCTTCGGCCATGGGGGCGTGCCGGACGCCCACCGCCGCCGAACACGGAGAGGCCGCGCTCGTACCCGCACGTGCAGAAAGGGGCGTGCCATAGACCAGGTACGGGTGCCGCCGTCCGCCGTTGGTCATTGATCGTTGGTCGGCATTCGGCGTCACGGTCGGACAGTGGTCGGGCGCGTCGAAGGTCACGTACCGGATGTTTCTGGTGCATGTCCTGAACTGACCACATGAACTGACCGAAAATGGTGCGGACCCCCCGAACGGGATGCGCGCGCGATCCGGTTGACCGAACCGATGGTGCCAGGGTGGTCTCGTGAAGCTCGCCCCCGGAGCCCGCCCAGCCCACGCACCCGGAGCCCCGACCAGCCCGAACTCCCTGATCAGGATCCTTTGTGCACCGGACCTGTACCAGATCGGCCCAACTCAGCTCGAAGCCCGACGCGCCTGTGAGGCCGCACGCAGACCAGCGCCGGCTTCGTCCGGCGGGTCCTGGTGGACTGCCGTCTCCCCTGCGGGCACCGCACGGGCCTCGTCCGGACACGGCTGTGCCTGTCGCCGCGCACCGGCGTTCGGTCACAGAACGGGAGTGAGGTCCAGAGCGGCCGGCAGGCGGAGCAGGAGCTCCGGTTCGGCACCGCGGTGACCGGCCTCGACGCGGGCCAACCAGGAACGGGCGCCCTTGGCCCGGGTCGCCGGAGCCGCCTGGCCGAGACCCTTGGAGAGCCGGATGCCGCGGACCGGCCCACCGGGCTTCGACCACCCTGTCAGGGTGGATTCTTCCGGCATCACACCTTCTCCGTCCTCGTCCGAGGACAAACGAAAACGGAATCCGGCTGGCAGAGACCGGATCCGGTCGCCCACGGATGGCTGCGGCGCATACGTGGTCGAGAGCTCAGCGCCCGGGGACCAGAGGGGGCGGTGCCGAGCCCACCCCTCGTGTCTCGTTCCGGGCAGGGGACGACCGGGGTCGAGGGCGGCCCCTGCCAGGCGCCAGGTCTGGCAGGGCGCACGCCGGCCGCTCTTCGTCCTCACCACAGACCACGTGCGATCGCCTCGTCCGCCACGGGGCGGAGCACGGGTCAGGGCTACCTCCCGGGCGGGAACGCATCCCGTGGCCGCACGCCCGCATGCGCCTCACCCCGGCTGTTCCCTCTGTGTCAGGCCAGTCCGGCGGTGACCCACACGGTTCCGTCACCGCCCGTTCGCCGTACCTGCACTTCCATCTCCGCGGCGCCGTACGGATCCACGGCCAGGCGCAGGCGTGCGGGGATGTCACCGAGCGAGAGCTCCGGTCCCACCGGCGCTCCGTCGACCACCACACGGGCCAGCCCCGTGGTATCAGCACTGGCACTCCCTGTGAGCAGTACCTCAGCATGGCCGCTCCCCTCCTCCCACCAGGTGTGCCCGACCGTCTCCCGGGTGTCGGAGGTGCTGCTCCACTGGTCGCGTCCACGGGCGGGGAGGATCGGACCGCCGACGGGCGGTGCGGCCCTCGGCCCGGCAGACCCGCGGAACAGCGCTGCGGCCTCACCCGGCTGGTGTCGGGACGCCTCCAGACGGGCCAACCGGCGACGCATGTCGCGTAGCTGGTCGAGGAGCGAGTCCGGACGGTTGACGCGGCTCACGGCGTCTCCTCCGTCGGTGTGACGGTGAGCCGGACCAGCTCCTCCTCGGCGTCGTCCCCCGGGGAGACCTCGTACTCCACGATGCGCGTCGTCACGTCGACCAGATCGGCGAAGAAGGGGGCGTCGATGATGAAGCGCGCGCGATCACCGACCCTGTAGGCGCCCAGGTGCGGCGGGTGGTCAGCCCGCACGGTCAGCTCCGGAAGGGTCACGGGACGTTCCAGGTTGCGTCGGCGCTGCTCGGCGAGTGCGCCCAGCAGGCTCCGATCGCTGATGTCGAGCGCGGACACAGCGCTCTCCAACAGGGGAACGGGCCGCGGACCGTGTGTGGTCATCGCCGAGAACTCAATCAACTGTTCGGCTCCGCTGCCCGCGCCCCGGGCGAACACCCGGCTCGCCGCGTCCGCGGCATCCATTGGCCAGTCGAAGTCGACCAGTCCGGCTCCGTACTCCCACAGGTGCGCGGCTCCCGACTGGTCCAGCAGGGGAGCGCCGAAGAGGACCGACCTCTCGGGAACGCCCCGCGCATAGCGGACGTCGGAGATGAAGTCGAAGCCGTCGACCGCGTCGGACAGGTCCGACAGGTCCGACAGCGCCTCCAGGACCGGCTTGAGGTCGAAGGGGTGGTAGGTGACGTCCCTCGGCGTGTGCGGGGCGCTGCCGCTGCGACGCACCCGGACACCCAGATCGCCGCCCGGGGGGCTCTGGGCGAGGTTGATCAGGGACTCGGCGATGGAGAGCTGGTCGACGTCCTCCTCCCCCTCGGCGGGAAAGCGCACTGGCGGTTGCTCCGCGACCGGAACCCCGGGCAGCAGCGGATAGCGCAGGACGAACCGGTGTTCGAAATAGGAGAGGAAGTCGGCGGCGCTCACCTCCAGCATGCCGTCCTCGGCCGTGTAACGGGTCGTCCAGATGCTCCCGCCCCACACCAGGACGCCGTCGCGGTCCACGTACAGCGCGGTCCGGCCCGGCTCGGTGAGCCGCCGGAGCGCCAGCGCCCGCACACGCGGATCACGGGTGAGCAGGTTGCCCCTGAAGGTGCCCGGGGCGTTGAGGACCCGGGTGAAACCCACCCCGGTCAGCGGGAGGTCACCGATGATCCTCCCGCTGAGCAGGTCGGTGACGTAGTAGGTGTAGGTGCCGCTCACGGTATCGCGGGCGGTTCATCGGGAAGGGTGCCCTCCCAGGGTGCGTCGGTGTGCCAGGACTCGTTCAGGTAGACCCACTCGCCTTCGGGTAGTGACCCGCTGTCGACACGCGGCAGCGAATCGAGCCACAGGAAGCCGTTGACGACGGCGAATCGCCTGATACCGAGATCCGTGCGCACGAGGGAGTGGAAGACACCGGAGGAGGGGAGGAAGGCCCGGTGGTCGGCCATGGAGGCCCGCCGCGGCCGACCCTCCCCCGTCGTCTTGGCGACGCGCCCGGCCAGGTGGACGGTGTCGTCGACCCGCCGGATACGCAGTGAGGACACCCCCGAACCGCCCCCGGCTGCACTGGTCGGTTCCCGACCCGGTGCGCACCGGCGCCGAGGAGGCGTTCGAGGACGCCTTCGCCCAGATCAGCGACCGCGTGGAGCGGCTCGCGCCCGCCTTGCACCCGGAAGGAACACCATGACCGTTCGGCCCCGCCAGTTCACCGTCGACCAGCAGTACTCCCTCAAGGTCGCCTCCGGCAACCTCGCCAAGGACTTCGCGGGGGTGTTCAACACCGAGACCATCGAGCGGTTCCTGCACTCCAGCTACGACCAGTTCGCGGCGCGCGCCACCATCGCCCAATTCTTACCGCTGCTGGCCGAGCGCTTCGCCCGCCAGCGGCTCAGCGCCCTGGCGCGGATCGAGAACAAGGTGGACGACGGCCGTCCCGTCGTGCTGTTCCTGTGCACGCACAACGCCGGGCGCAGCCAGATGGCGCTGGGCTTCTTCCAACACCTGGTCGGCGAGCGGGCGATCGCCTGATCCGGCGGTTCCGAGCCTAGCCAGGAGGTCAACCTGGCCGCGGTGGCGGCCATGAAGGAGATCGGCATCGACATCTCGACCGAGTTCCCCAAGCCCTGGACGGACGAGGTGGTTCGCGCCGCTGACGTCGTGGTGAGCATGGGCTGCGGGGACGCCTGCCCGGTCTTCCCCGGTAAGCGCTACGAGGAATGGACCCTGGAGGACCCCGACGGCCAGGACCTGGTCGCCGTGCGGTCGATCCGCGACGCCATCGCGGAGCGGGTACGCGCTCTGCTGGCAGAGCTGGAGATCGCCGTGTGAACGCGCTCGCGGGGCCCGTCCGGCCGCCAACGCGCTTCCAGGGGTCGCCGAAAGATCCGGTGGCGGCTGGGCGGTCCCGCCTCGGACCCATCGTCTTGGGGACTACCTCGGCGGCAGGGAATGCCATTGACCTCTTCGTGGAACCTGGAAGTCTGCCCCAGCGCGCGGAGCGCTGATCCTGGTTCGGGCGGTACCGCCCGTGTGCGCTACACCCATCCGACCTCGTGGGCGAGGACGGCCTCCTGGACCCTGTCGCCGCCGAGCTTTCCGGGGATGGGGCTGACGTGCGCCCTCACCGTCCCTCCCTGCATGTTCAACGCGGCGGCCGCTTCCGCGTTGGACATTCCGACGGCCCCCAGAGCCACCGCCCCGCTCGGTGAGCACTTCCGGGCGGCGGGTGATGCTGGCTGGGGGCGCGTGGGGCGTCCCCGTGGTCCATGGCGCGGACCGCGTTCATCGACTCACGTACCGGAGTGTCCTTGCGAGAGAATCCGCGTGCTCCCGCGCGCAGCGCCTGGTGAACGTACTCCTCCATGGCGAAGGTGGTCAGGACCACCACCACCGGCGCGCGGAAGAGGTACGGCGATTTCCGAGCCCGCGGCGAGCCCCATCCGTTCCGGGTACCCGGAGGTCAGGCGGGAGGACGTCGGGTCCCAGCTCCTGGGAGAGTTCGACGGCCTCGCGTCCGTCGCCGCCCCGAGCGGTCCCGGTCGGTGTCGAGCGGAAGCCGTGGTGGAAGGTCTCGCTGTACGCCCTGATCGGGTGCCTCGCCCGCATCGGTCGGTTGACAACCGGTGGCACCCGGGTTGGAATGACTCCTGTGTCGCGTGACGTCGGCCAAGTGGACGGCGACGGGTGGGCGGCACCGTACCCGGGATGATGCCGTGATCTCACACCGCACAGGCGCCGCCTGACTCCAGCGCGCTCGCGCCGCCCCGTACCGCTCACTCCCACGCGCTGCCGCGACGGTCCTTCCGCGAACCGGACCGGGCATGGCCGTTGTGCCGTGCCCCGGGCCGTCCGTGCCAGGCCGCGATGGGAGCCGAACGGGTGCGTGGCGCCCAAGCCGGCGAGCCTCCGCGTTCTTCGAACGCGCCATCGCCGTGCCGACCTTTCCGGAGACCGCCCGTACACGGCCGACACGTTCCTGGAGCGGGTCGCGGCCTGGACCGCCCGCGTGGACGGGGGCGCGGACCGGCGGGGCCGCCGGAGGCCGTAGCCGGCCAGGCGGGACAAGCCCCATGCGCGACTGCCGGGTGTCCGTGGGATGCGGTGGCGAACGATGATCCGGCCACGGTGCACGACTACGAGGAGGCCCCGTTCGTGAAAACACTCCCATGAGCCGTTGGTCGTGGCCGCGCCGGCGATGCGAGTGATCGGGCTACTGCGCCACGGGAGTGCCTCTCAGAGCCGCCGGCAGGGGTTCGGCATTGATGATGTGCAGGTGGCTGACCGCGCGGGTGAGGGCCACGTAGAGGCTGTGGAGTCCACGCGGCTCCGCGGCGACGATACGGGCGGGTTCCGCGACCACGACGATATCGAACCCCACTCCCTTGGGGCCAGAGCACTCCGTACGGTTCCACCGACGACAACCCCGACCAGGCCCGAGCGATGGCCTCGGGCATCTTCGAGCTACTGGCCGAACGCGAAGAAGACCTGTCCCTCCTCCTCGACGGGCTGCTCCAGCAAGGACGGGTCGCCCACATCGACGACAACTCCTGCCCCACCATCGTCTTGGAGGACAGGGCGGGCCGCGACATCCTGATCAAGGTCTTCTGCCGTGATCGACGCAGGACGGAGAAACCACTGCCCGGCTTCCCGGACGACGATCCCCCGGTTCGGCGACCTTCGCCTGGGGGCTCCTGGAGCTGCTGAGCGAGGAGATATCGGAGCTGGACGAGGTCTTCGAGGGGGCCTGGTCCCAACAGGCCTCGCGGTGACCGCAGGCTCGGTCCTGCTCCTGCCCGACGCCACCGGGTTCGACCTGCTGTTGGCCGTGGCGGTCCAGGAGCACACGCCCGAGAGGTCAGCGTCGGTCGACACGGCCCGTGCCTCCTGGCTGGAGTACAAGCGGGAACTCGAGGAGGACTACGCCACCTGGGAAGCAGACGACGGCCAGGACTGATCGGGACCCTGTCAGCCGTCAGCCCTGGCGAGGCGTTCGCCGATGATCTTTCTCGACCTCATCGCGGGTTCCGCCTCCAGCGTGCGAGCCAAGTCGAGTCCAGGCAACAAACACTCCGAACTGAGGTTTCGCCCGCAGAGCCGCGTGGGAGCCAACCGTTTCAGAAGGTTGGCCGCCTTTCACTGGATAGCGATGTCGGCCTCCACACCCGGCCACCACCCCGTCAGGCCGGGAGCGACGCGGACGTCGAAACCCTGTCGGCTCCACGTCCGCAGGCCCGCGTACCATCGCTGTACCGCGGTGGACCATTCCGGTTCAGGAGCGTTCCACCGTGTACCAGGGGTGAGCCAGGGTCCTGTTATCCGGCCAGCCCACGCAATCGCGGCGGGGCGCCTCTCGGGACGGCCATCCGGTGTTGGCCGGTGGGAGCAAGGGCTCGATCAGGGCCCACTGGTCATCGGTCAGGTCAGAGGGGTGGGTAGGGCATCGCGGTGTGGGGGTCATGCTCGCGGCCTGCCGGTATGCCAGAACTCAGATAGCCCGGATCCTCGCCGAGACACGGATCAACGTGTGATGAGGACGTGTCGAGGCACCTGACACATCCCGGGAACATGTTAGGTTCCTCCAGGATTCTTAACATGTGGTGCGGATATGTCGAAGGAGTTGACGCGTGTCCTGGAGTCCCGACGTTCCCTTCAACGATCTGCCCCCGTTGCCGCCGGCAGGCCTCGACCTGGAGCCCAAACCCGTGCTCAAGTCGACCGTCGAAGCCCGAACAGCACTTGCGACACTCGCCCAGGCCGGCCAGCTGCTGCCGAACCCCAACATCCTGATCCACGCTGTCCCGCTGCTCGAGGCGCAAGCCAGCTCCGAGATCGAGAACATCGTGACCACGGCCGATGAACTGTTCAAGCACGCCGACTCCGGCGGGGGAGACCACGCCACCAAGGAGGCGCTGCGCTACCGGAGCGCGCTGTTCGCCGGATTCGAATCGATCAGGAACCGGCCGCTCACGTCTGCGACAGCTGTCCGAATCTGCTCCGAGTTGCAGGGCCGGGAAATGGCCATTCGTGCAGTGGCCGGCACGCGCATCGCGAACCCGACCACACGGCAGGTTGTGTACACCCCGCCCGAGGGCGCCGACCTCATTCGCGAGAAGCTCTCGGCCTGGGAGCGATTCGTTCACGCTGAAGACGATCTTGATCCGCTGGTGCGCATGGCGGTGGCCCATTACCAGTTCGAGGCGATCCACCCCTTCCACGGTGGCAACGGACGCACCGGCCGCGTCATCAACATCCTGATGCTGATCGAGGCCGGTCTACTGCGCGACCCGATCCTCTATCTCTCACGCGCCATCATCGCCCGCAAGAACGACTACTACCGACTCCTGCGAGCCGTGACAGCTGACGGCGCCTGGATCGAATGGGTCCTCTACATGCTCGACGTTGTTCGCGACTCTGCAGTGTCGACGACTCGAAAGATCGAAGCCATCCGCACGTGTCAGGAGGACATTGCCGAGCGAGCTCGCGCTGCCACTACGGGAGGACGGGACGCACAGTTCTTGGCCGTCCTGTTCGAGCAGCCCTACTGCCGCATCAACCTCGTGGCCGACCGATGCGATGTCTCGCGCCAGACTGCGTCGTCCTGGCTGCACGCACTGGTCAAGGCGGGGCTCCTCCGCGACGTCAAGGTCGGTCGAGAACGCCTCTTCGTGAACCACGAGTTCCTGGACGTGTTGACGCGCCCCGAGTGAGCTGACACATCCACGATCGGCGATCTCGATCGAGCAAGTTGTCCGCGAACGCCTGTTTGTTGAGCCCGGCGAGGAGTCTCGCTGCCCGTTGGAGGGGCAGGCGCGCGGAGGGGGCCGCCTCAGCGGTCTGCACGTACTCGGCCGCATAGGAGAACGTGGGGTCCTCGTCGGGCGCTGCGCGTTCCAGGTGGCCCACGATCTCACCTGACAGCAGGACGGCCACACGCTCAGTCAGCGTCGGTCTCCTGGCGCTGGTGTTCGGCAGGCCCCAGGAAGCCCGACGCTCTTGCGAAGCCGTCCTCAGCTCGGCGCCGACGTCGTCCGTCGAGTCCTGCCGGGTACCCGACATCCGTGCGGGTACGGCAGGGGACATCCGTGCGGGTACGGCAGGGGCCTAATCAAGACTCGGCTGCCCCGGTGCCACGTCGCGGTTCGATCGCAGGGTGGGTGTGAGGTCCAGGGCGGCGAGGAGTCGCAGCAAGGGCTCCAGTTCGACACCGCGGTGTCCGGCCTCGACGCGGGCCAGCCAGGAGCGGGCGACACCCACCCGGTCGGCCAGGGCCGCCTGACTGAAACCCTGAGAGAGCCGCGTCTCGCGGACCAGAGCGCCCAGTTTGGACCACCCCGTCAGGGCGAACTCTTCCGGCATCGCGTGCTCTCCGTCCTCGTTCGAGAACATTGTAAGCATGTCCTCGAACAGGGACAGTAGAACCGACAGACAATGGACACCTTCAGGTGGGCCGATGAGCATGCGGGGTACGCCCACACGAAACCCTGCCTGGCCCTACCCGCGAGATTTTGTGGTTCGCATGCGACAAGACCAACGCAGCGGCGCAAGCCCATCCGACGTCCACCGTCTGACGCCGGTCATGGGACCCGAACCGGCCCCCATGGCCTGAGGGAGCTCAATGCCCGCAGAAGCCTCGGGAGCCGCCCTGGAGAGAGATTCTGGCGGCGTGGCGCATACGTGGATTTGTACAGCGAGGAGGCGCCACCACATGGACTCTGACCTGCGATTATTCATCGCATCATCCGATGACTACGGATCAGAAGGTTGGGGGTTCGAGTCCTCCCGAGTGCGCCACCTTGAGACAGTGGAGAGAGAACCGGTCCCGGACACCACACGGGCCCGGTTCTCTTTTTTGTGCGCGCCGACCCGCCGGGTCGGAAACCAGCGCGTGACGGGAGGGAACCCGTACCCCCTCCCGTGCGCACGGCCATCACTCCGCCTCGATGACCAGGGGCCCTTCCGAGGATCCGGTGTCCTCGATCTCGACACTGTCGAGCCCGGTTCCTTCCGGGACATCGACCACGACGGTCCCCGAGACCTCGTTCCCGGGGTTGATCTGTTCCAGGAACAGCGAGTCGTCCGTGAGCGTCGTGCTGGACGAATGGCGGTTCCCGTCCTCTCCTACGAGGTAGACACCCGACTCGTCGAAGTACGTCGCCTCATCACCGATGTTCTCGACCGTGAGCGCAATGAGTTTGAATTCGCCCTGGGCCTCCTCCATGGAGAATTCGTCACCGTGGGTGGAGGAGGTGTCGATGTTGTCCACCATGGCCTCCCACTGCCCGATCGTTCCGGGTTCTCCCATGCCGACCGTCTCGTCGGCCTCACCGGCACCGCCGTCCGTCCCCTCCCCGGACTCCGTCCCGGAGGTCCCTTCGGTTCCTCCCGAGAGCACCGCGACCGTACAACCGATGCCGAGCAGGAGCACGATCAGGGCGGACACACCGCAGCCCAGCAGCACCCACGGCCAGGCCTTCCTCTCCTGCGGCGGCTGCCGACCCCATCCCTGAGGCGGGTACGGCCCGCCCTGTTGCGGTTCCTGGCCGCTCGGATCCTGTGGGTACACAGGGCACCACTCCCGGCAAGAACCCGCCCCCGGTAACGCCCCGCACTTCCACCTCAAGTCTCTCTCCCCTGTACCGGAGGAGGGGGAAATACGGGGCAAGGGCTCGTTGAAATACCGTCTCGGCTCGACCGAGCCATGGGCACTCTCCAACGGTCGCCTGCGTGGGCGGTGTCCTCCAGCGGCTCAGAACAGCCGCTCGGGCCGGCGTGCCAGGAGATGGAGGTCCCCGCCGACGGCGGGGACCTCGCGCACCGACTCGAACCCCTGGTCCTGGTAGTAGCGCGCCAGTTCGGGGCCGAAACAGCTGAGCCGGACCCAGTCGCGTTCCTGGCGGGCGGCCTGGTCGACGGCCCAACGGGAGATGGTGGTGCCCGGACGCAGTCCCCGGTACTCGGGGTGCGTGACCGTGGAGAAGAGGTAGAGGGCGTCGTCCGCACGTTCTTCGGCGGTCCACCCTTCTGACGTGCCGCGGTCGAGCACCGTCGTGCAGCCGACGATCTCCTCCGCCGTGGAAGAGGTCCCGGGGTCGGTGCACAGCAGCCACATGAAACCGTGCTCGGCCTGGCCGGCGAGGTCGTCGGCGTCCTCCCGCAGGGAAGGCAGCCCGCGGTCCTCCAGCCAGGAGCAGCGCGCGCGGATCATGTCGGCCACGGCGGGGATGTCGGCGGCGGTCGCCTTGCGCATGCGGAACATGTCCTGCTCTCCAGGCGGTCTCCCTGGGGGCGGGAAGGTGCCGCCGTGTGTGGTCGTGCGCCTCACACCCGTTGGTTCCCGGGATCCGGGGGTTCATTCCCCGTGCCCTGTCGGCGCTTGACCCTCACGCGACGTGAAGCCCGACGCTGTTCCCATTCCATGCAGATGCTCATCGGGCGCACCTACGTCGAAGACCCGGGGTTCCGGAAGAACCACAAAGCCCTGGCACCGGGCCTGGAACAGTGGATGCACGAGGTGATCGACGCCAACGCCCGCCGTCACGGCGTCGATCCGGCCACCGCCACCTGGGCATGATCGTCCCCACCGACCCCACTGCGAAGGAGCCGCTCCATGGACGCCCCGAAGCGGTCCACACCCCCCGTATCCCCGCGCCGGACATCCCCGGCTGCCACGCGCGATCATCCTGTGCCTGCTCGCGAGTGTGCTGCTCGGTGCGCTCACGGAGTGGCCGGTCTGTGCCTGCGTCGCGGTCGCGGTGCCCGCGAGCGTTCTGCTGTCCGGGCTCGTGACCGGGTCTCTGCGGGGCGGCCGGCCCGCGGAACCCGGGACCTGAGCTTCACTCCGAACGCAGACCGTCCGGCCGCATCACTACGATTTCCACCGGCGCCGCACCTCGACACCGATCCGGTCCCGACCTCGTCGAATTCGTGTGCGACAGCACCCCGCCAAGCAGGGTCGGCTCACGCCGACCGTGCACGCCCCGGTCCGGGAGGCAGCGGCATTCTCCTCTCCCTACCCCGGCTACGCACTCTTCTTCGCCTGGAACCACGCCGAGGAGATCATGGCCAAGGAGCAGGGGTTCCGTGAGGCCGGGGCCAGTGGATCCTCTGCGTCCCCGGCGTCAGAACCGTGTGACCCGGCCGAAGGCAAGGGATCGTGTCAGATGTGGGATCGCCTCGACCACTCCCCTCCGGCAGCGGATCGGCGGGGCTCTTCAACGCGACGGTCACGGGCTTCGCGATCGCAACCGCGTGAGAGGTCGATGGTCTCGACATCCTGCGCGAGCAGGGACGGGGCTCTGCCTCGGACTTCGCCGCCCGGCACAACCTCCACCTTTTCGACCACGTCGCCCAGAACGAGCAGGGGTGGACCGACCACGTACACACCCGGGTACGACCACGTCGACCCCTCGGGCGACCTGCTCACCGACTGCACGGGCTTCTGCGGGCTGCTCGTCAACCAGTCCCTCGGCCTGGAGTTCGAGTCCTTCCAGAAGCTACTACCCAAAAACCGCACCGTCGTCCTGCGCGTCCTGCGGGAGGGACGTCAACGGCAGTGGCCCCTGTACCACCACCGCTATGAACACGGGTCGGCAGCGACCCGCATCGACCCGTCCGACGTCCAGCAGGAGTTCAAGAACCTCCGGGCGGGATCGAGGAGTCGGCGTCCCACCTCCCGGGCGGCCGCGAGCATCCGGGAACCTCCGTGAGTGAGCACTGCCCCTTCCCCGGCCCACGGCGCTGCAGCCATGGCGGCGGAAGAGTTCCATTCCTTCATGAGCTGCCCCTACGTCGGCATCGCAGTGGCGACATCGGCGACCCTGGCGGGATCCCGCTGATCTCTCCCGTGCACGGGGGTCAACTCTCCTCCTGGCCCCCGGCCTCGTTCCGGTCGTCAGCGGAGTCCCCGGCACCGGACCGTCCGGGTTCCGCCGAATCGTTCTCCTGCGTGACCGTCCCGGGCTGAACCGGGTGGGCCCTCTCCGGTCCGTGCCGGTCTCCCCCGGAGACTTCACCGGCCTCTTCCTGTTCGGAAGTGCCCTCCTGCGGGGCGGGTTCGGCAGCCGTGCCGGCGCTCTCGGGCTCTCGTTCGCCGGTCCTGCGGATCCGCCGCTCACGCCGGCTCTGTTTGGTCTCCTCCAGCATCATGTAGAGGGTCGGGACCACGATGAGCGTCAGCAGGGTCGAGCTCGCCAGACCGCCGATGACCACGATCGACAGGGCCTGGGCGATGAACACGCTCCCGCTGCCCACTCCGATGGCCATCGGGACCAGAGCACCCATCGTCGCCAGAGAGGTCATGAGGATCGGCCGCAGCCTGTGTCGCGTCCCCTCGACGACTGCCTCGGCCAGCGGCGTCCCCCCGGACCGATACTGGTTGATGAGGTCGATGAGCATGATCGCGTTGGTGACCACGATGCCGACCAGCATGAGCATCCCGATACCTGCGGACATACTCATCGCGGTGTCGGTCACGACCAGGCCGACCACGGAACCGGTCACTGACAGCGGCACGGACACCATGAGGATCAGCGGCTGGGCCAGGCTCCGGAGTGTGGCGACCATGATGACGAACACGATGGCGATCGAGGCGAGCAGTACGATCCCCAGGTCGCTCCGGGCCTCCTCCTGCGTCTCCGCATCACCCACGACCGTGTAGGAGACGCCGTCGGGCAGTCCGAGGTCCTCCATCTCGGCGGTCACCTCGTCCGAGATGAGCGGAAGGTCCATCGTGGAGCCCTCGACCCCCACCAGCGCACTGCGCTCGCCCTCGGTATGTGTCACGGCGGCCGGGCGCTCGACCTGTTCGACGTCGGCCACCTCCTCCAGGCGGACCGTGCCGCGTTCGCCCTCCAGTTCGAGGTCGCGCAGTTCGTCGAGGTCGGCAGGCGCGTCGCCCAGATCGATCATGATGTCGCGCTCGGTCCCGCCGAGCATGATTCGGCCCAGGTTCATACCGTTCATGGCGCTCTCGATGGACCAGGAGAGCTGTTCGTCGTCGAAGCCGTTCTCGGCGGCGCGCGCGGGGATGGGCGTCACGTCGATACCCGGGACGACCGTGTCCAACTCGTTGGTCACGTCGCCGGCGTTGTCGACGTCCTCCATCATATCGGCGACGTCGGCGGCGGCCTCCTCCAGGTCGTCGGCGTCGTCGGAGCGCAGTTCCACCTCGACCTGGTTGCCGCTGGACTCACCCGACTGGAACATGGTCCCGACCGTCAGGGTCCCCGCGTCGTCCAGACCGTCCAACTGCTCCTGGACGTCGCTACGTACCTCGGTCACGTCGCTCTCGGGGTCGACGGTCACCCAGAAATTGGCGGAGTGGGATTCGGTGGTGGCGCCGTCGCTGCCGACCGTGGCCTCGTAGGAGTCGACGCCGTTGACGTCGGCGAGCAGCTCTTCGACCTCCCGCGCGGCCTCGTCCGTGACTTCCAGGGCTGTACCGGGCGGGAGTTCCTGCTGGATGCTGAGCTGGTTCTGTCCGCTGTCCTCCAGGAAGACGAACCGCAGCCCCGTGGCCAGGACGATACTGGCGATGAAGAGCACGAACGCCGTGGTGAGGATGCCCCAACGGCGCCAGGTCCGCCATCCGCCGTTCCCGCGGTGGACCGCTCCCTTGATGAGGGGCAGGTAGGCGCGCTGGATCCAGCTCTTGCGTTCACGCTCCTGAGCCTGCCGGACGGCTTCCTCACGCTCCTCCTCGGGCACGGCTTCGTCCTTGAGGAACCAGTGGGCCAGGAGCGGGACGACGGTGAAGGCGACGACGAGGGAGGACAACAGAGCCACCGACATCGCGATACCGAACGGCTGGAAGAGCAGTCCCAGCTCGCCCCCGATGAACGCCAGTGGCAGGAACACCGCCGCCGTGGCCAGCGTCGAGGAGGTGACCGCGCCGGCCACCTCTCTCACTGCCGTGACGATGGAGCGCAACCGTTCCCCGCCGTAGGACAGATGTCGCTTGATATTCTCCAGGACCACGATGGAGTCGTCCACCACGCGACCGATCGCCGCCGTGAGCCCGGCGAGGGTGAGGATGTTGAGCGTGTTCCCGGTCAACCAGAGCACGACGAGGCCGGCCAGCAGGGAGAGGGGGATCGAGACCAGGGTGACCAGAGTCGTGCGCACAGACATCAGGAACAGCATGATGAGTGCGATGACGGCGACCAGACCGATGAGGCCCTCGTTCACGAGGCCGTCGATGGAGTCCTCGATGAAGGGCGCTGTCTCGACGGTGGCGAACAGCTCGCCTTCGGACCCGAGGTCCTCGGACAGGGCCGGCAGAGCCGAGTGCACCTGCTGAGAGACCTCGATGATGTTGGCGGCCCGCTCCTTGTACACGGTCAGGCTGACCGCGTCGGAGCCGTTGCCCCGGGTGTAGGACTCCTCCTCCTGCACAGCCCACTCGACGTCGGCCACGGTGTCGAGCCGCACGGTGTCGACAGAGGCGTCCGGGTCCGCGGGATCGGGTTCGGGGAGCATGTGGAGGGCCTCCAGGTCCTCCAGGGTGGCGTTGTCGCTGCCGACCGTGATCGCCAGGGTCTGCTCGTCCACCGTGAGGTCGCCTCCGGGCCGCAGGAGCCCGCTGCCCTCCAGCACGGAGGTGATGCTCTCCATACTCAGACCGCGATCCTCGAGCTCGTCCTCGTCCGGCGTGATCTCGATGTATTGGCTCTGATCGCCCCAGACGTCCACCTGGCGGACGCCCCCGATCTCCTCCAGGGCCGGTACGACGTGCTCGTCGAGGTTGGACGAGAGCGTCCCGGCGCTCTCGTCGGCGCCGGCGGACAAGGTGAGTACGAAGTCGTCGTCCTCACCGCCCCCCTGGTCCATGACCTCGACCTCGGTGTTCTCCGGGGTATTGGCCTGGGCCTCGTTGACGCGCTGCCGGACACCGTCGATCGACTGCTCGGCGTCGGCGTCCACCTCGAAGTCGGCCTCGATGACCGTCAGGCCCTGGGTGGAGGTGGAGGCGAGCTCGTCCAGACCGTCCAGTGACTCCAGGCTCGACTCGATCGGCTCTGCGATCTCCTGGCCCATCACCTCGGGTGAAGCTCCGGGGTAGGAGGCGTAGATGTGTGCGCTGGGCGGGTCCAGCGAAGGGAACAGCTCGACCTTCATCGCACTGATGGAAATGAACCCGAAAACAACGACAACGATACTGAGCAGGACCACCAGGATGCGGTTCACGATACTGAATCGGGTGAGCCCTACCATGGCTTTCTCCATCTACTTCGCGGCGAATGGATCAACATGATCCGTGCTTCCTCCTTGTTTCCTCGTGGGTTGCCCGGGGTGATATCTCTGGTTCCGAGCACCGTTCGGGAAGTTCGTGCTCCCTACTTGTCCGACCGGTTCGGGTCGAGCCGGTCGGACACGATCAGGACCGTCACCGCCAGGGCAGCGATGAACAAGTTCGCGTAGAGCTCGTAACCCTCCAGGAAGGGGATTCCAGGGATAACGAAACGGTTGAAGAAATTCAGGACCTGACTCAGGAAAGGCTGGACGAACAAATGGTCGATGGCTCCGCTGACACCCATGACCGCGACCACGAAAGCTACTGTCTGAATTGCTTTGATCATGACTCGACGCTATCGGTGGCGCCGCTTCGGCGAATCGCTCGTGGGTGCCGGCCCATCAGCTCATGGTCGCTCTCCGAGCGACCGTGGCGGCACGAAAGTACGAGAGCCCCGGACGCCCTCACGACTTTCGTACCGGTCCGTCCGACAGTCGATGGTCAGAGGGGGCTGTCCCGGGTAGTTTGAATGCGATGAAGCACACCGACAGCACGGATCCGCCCCGTCGCACCCCCAGGGACTGGGTCGTCGACACAGGGCTGTTCATCGCTGCCGCCGCGTACGGTGTGCTGGTCTCCGGGCTCCGGGTGGAGGATCCCCACACCGCCAGCACCATCCCCGTCTGGCTGTTCAACCTCGACCAGGCCGTCGGACTGCTTGCCTGCATCGCGCTGTGGTTCCGCCGCCGATGGCCGCTCGGCCTGGCGCTGGTCCTCATCGGGCTCTCGGTCTACCTGGAGATGGTCGTCGGAGCCATGCTGGTGGCGATGTTCACCGTCGGCACACGCCGCACGCCCCAGATCTGCCTGACCCTGCTCTGTTGCGGTGTCGTCGCCTCTTTCACCCACTCTCTCCTGCGCCCGGAGCTCCGCATCGGTTACTCCGTGGCCGAGACCGTCTTCCAGAATGCGATCCTGCTGGCCGCCACAGTCGGCTGGGGCCTGTACCTGCAGCACCGCAGGCAGCTCGTGGTATCGCTACGCGAGCGCGCTGAGCAGGCCGAGGCCGAGACGCGTCGTAGTGCCGAACTGGCCAAGCGCCAGTCCAGGGACGAGATGGCCCGCGAGATCCACGACATTCTGGGCCACCGCCTGTCCCTGCTCAGCCTGCACGCCGGTGCACTGTCCTACCGGCCGGACATGCCCCGCGAGGACCTGGTCAGCGCCACGACGGTGCTCCGTGAAGGCGCCCATCAGGCTCTCCAGGACCTGCGCGAGGTCGTCGGTGTCCTACGTGCACCGGTCAGCGAGCTGCCTCAGCCCACGCTGGAGGACCTGCCCGTCCTGATCGAGGAGACTCGCCAGGCCGGGATACCGGTGTCCCTGGAGACCGACATCCCGCAGGCCCCGCCGGACCGGGTGGCACGCGCCGCCTACCGGATCACCCAGGAAGCACTGACCAATGCACGCAAGCACGCGCCCGGCACCGAGGTGTTTGTGGCGGTGTCCGGTTCACCCGAGGAAGGACTGAGCGTCGACGTGACCAACACGCCCCCTGATCGCACAACGGCCGGGGAAGCACCCCAGAGCTCGAAGCAGGGCCTCTTGGGCCTCTCCGAGCGTGTGTCGCTGCTGCGCGGCCACCTGGAGCACGGCCCGACGGACGAGGGGGGCTGGCGCGTGAGCGCACGGCTGCCGTGGTCGCCATGAACAGCACCACGCCTGAGACGATCCAGGTCCTCATCGTGGACGACGATCCCCTTGTGCGTTCCGGGTTGCGCATCATGCTCGGCGGCGCACCGGACCTGTTGATGGTGGCGGAGGCCGCTGACGGCAGCGAGGTCCTCGATCAGATCGATCTGCACGAACCCGACATCGTACTCATGGACATCCGGATGCGCCGGCTCGACGGCCTCGCCGCGACCCGGGCTCTGCGGGCCCGGCCCGACCCGCCTCAGGTCATCGTGCTCACCACATTCGACGCCGACCACTACGTCCTGGGCGCACTGAGGGCAGGGGCCGCGGGGTTCCTGCTCAAGGACACCCCTCCCGAGGAGATCGTCACCGCGGTCCGGCAAGCCGCCCGCGGCCTGCCGGTCCTGTCTCCGGAGGTGACGCGGCGCCTGATCGCGCGCGTCACCGAACCCGAGGAGGACGAGCGCCGGACGGATGCGCTCGACCGGCTGGCCGGGCTCAGCGAGCGCGAGCAGGAGGTCGCACTCGCCGTGGCCCGGGGGCTGTCGAACGCCGAGATCGCCCAGCGGCTCCACTTCAGTGTGTCCACGGTCAAGACGCACACCTCCCGCCTCCTTGCCGCACTGGGCTTCAACAACCGCGTCCAGATCGCGATCCTCGTCCACGAAGCCGGCCTTCTGGAGGACTGAAGCGCAGTCGGTCTCCCTCCTCTGCACCACGGCCCTGCCACGGTCCTTACTCCGAACGCAGGCCGTCCGGGCGCATCGTGCGCAGCAGTACGGGCAGCGTGAGCAGGGTCGTCAGGGCGATCGCGCCGGCGCCCGCAGCCGTGATGGCCACGATCTCGGCGGTGTCGAAGGCCAGCGGCAGGTCCACCGCGTGCAGCAGGACCGCGCCCAGCGCGGTACCGAACACGAACGCGATCGCGGTACCGAGCGCCACCGGTACCGTCGTCTGCCACAGCACCGCTCCCACGAGGGTCGTGCGCCGTGTCCCGAACGCGGTGAGCACGGCGTGGACCCTGCGGCGTTCCCTGATCTGTTCGACCGTCCCGACCGTCACCCCTGCCACGACCATGGCCAGGCAGGCGATCGCACCCGCGAGCAGCATGAGCTTCATGGTGTCGAGTGCGGTGTGGTCGGCGTGGGCGGGGGTCGGCTCAACGAGTGCGGTGGGGTCGGTCTCGGCGGCGGCAGCCAGGATCTGTTCGCGGGCCTCGGGGGTCTTCTCGTTCACGCGGACGAGGACGACCCGCCGCATCTCCTCGACGGCCTCGGCCCCCGCCGCGGCCTCGGGTGTGATCAGGAGGCTGTTCTCGCCGTAGCGCGTCCCGGCCACGCCGGACGGCAGCTCCGTGTATTCGGGGATCGTCCAGGTCGAGGGGGGCTCGGTACTCGTCACCCCGGTCACATCCCCCGGTTCTACTTCGGTTTCCCGGGTGGCGAAGGCGTCTCCGGGCGCACAGTGGGGCAGATCGGCGATCCGTGCCAGTGCAGCACAGTCGGCGATATGCACCTGTGTACCGCCGTTGTCACCGGCCGTCGCATACATCCGGCGGACGACGACGGCCTCGTCGATCGCCGGTTCGCTCTCGAAGAGGGTCACGGGGTCCTCCACCCGGGGTTCCCTACGCAGATCCACCCGCTGATAGGGGTCGTCGTCCGTGCGCGCCCCGACGGACAGGGCCCCCTGTTCGGGAGCGCCGTCACGGTCGTGTGCCTCGGCCCCGTTCAACAGGGTCATGAGCGCGATCGCTCCCGCCACGGTCACGACGATCCCGTTCACGGCTCTGGTCGGCCCGTCCCCATCGGCGGCCAGCCGCCGTCCGGCTATCTGGAGGGAGAGCGGGACCGACGGCAGCACCCGCACGGTCCTGTCGAGCAGCCACGGGAGCACGGCCGTGGTTCCGAAGAGCACAGCGAGAAGGCCGGTCGCGACCAGCACCGTCCAGTTGACCGCTCCGGTCACGAGCATGTAAGGGCCGAGACCGGCGTAGAGCAGGACGGCCCCGAGCGCCGGCAGGAGGAGCCGCCACCACGAGCGGGGCCGACGGCGCTCGGTACGGCGCACCACACCCAGGGGTTCCGCGGCCGCACCGCGCACGGCGACCAGTATCACCCAGAGAGCGAGCAGGGGAACGACGAACACCACCAGGGCGGCCAGGGCCGGCGAGGGCACCACGTCGGAAGCGAACACCCCGTCGTCGATGGGGACCGTCTCGACGATCGGCCGCCCCACGACGAAGAACCCTGCCCCGAGCAACATCCCGAGCAGCACACCGGCCAGGCTCTCCCCGGCGGCGATCCTCCGTGTGGCCGCGCGGTCGGCGCCCACGAGCCGCACGGCCGCCAACCTGCGGTCCCGTGCCTGGCCACCGAAACGTACGGCGGCGCTGAGGAAGACCACCACGGGGGTGACCATCACGACGGTGCCGACCAGGCCCAGGAGCAGAATGACGGGATCGTCCGGGCGGTAGGGCTCGCCGTCGACGAATGCGTCCATCCGAACGGTGTCGGCTCTGTCGGCCTCCATGTCCTCCTGGCCGAGGTAATAGACGAGCTCGTGGGGCCCGCTCAGACCTTCTTCCCCGATCTGGCCCGTCACCGGGTGGTCGAGCCGACGTCGGAGGAGGTCGTTGTCCGGATCGGCGAGGCGTTCGGCCAGGGCCGGGGAGACCACCATCTCTCCGGGGTCGGGAAAACCCGCGACACCGGGCGGCAGGGGGGCCTGGTCCCCCTCGGGTTCGATCACCCAGCCCGTCACCGGTGTGCCCCGGTGGTCGGCGTTGGCCAGAGCGGAGCCGAGCAACACGGTCTCCTCACCGGGCGGGGGTGGCGGGTGCTCGGCGTTCCTGAAGAAGGAGAGGCCGCTGGAACGCTCCCCGGCCTCGTCCAGAATCGTCGGCAACGACGCAGCCAGAAGCAGCATCGCCGTTGCGGTCCCCACGCCGACAGCGGTCAACAGCGTACGCGCAGCGCTCTCCCTGCCCCCGGACACGGAAAGGCGGGCCCCGATCATCAACTCGTTCCACCACGACGACCGGGAGCGCGCACTCCCTTCGTGCGGCGGGGTGTCCCGGAAGCTCTTCACCGGCCGCCCCCGATCTCGGGGGTGCGTCCGTCGCGGACGACGACCTCTCGGTCGGAGTAGGCGGCCACACGCGGCTCGTGTGTCACCAGCAGTACGGAGGCCCCGCTCTCGCGTGCGGTGTCGGTGAGCAGGCGCAGCACCTTCTCACCGTTGAGCGAGTCGAGGGATCCGGTGGGTTCGTCAGCGAAGATCACGCGGGGCCGGGTGACGAGCGCTCGTGCCGCGGCGACCCTCTGTCCTTGTCCACCGGAGCACTCCCCCGGGCGTTTGCGTGCCACATCGCCCACGTCCAGGCGTTCCATCAACCGGGCGGCCTCGCGTTCGGCCGTGCGCCTCCGTCGGCCGTTCAACCGGAGCGGGAGCGCGACGTTCTCCAGGCAGGAGAGTTCCGGTACGAGCTGCCCGAACTGGAAGAGGAAGCCGAACTCGGTGCGGCGTAGCGCGCTGAGCCTGGCGTCGGGGGCGCGGGCGAGGTCGGTCCCTGCGTAGTCGACCCGTCCGGCGTCCGGTCGGACCACACCGGCGAGGCAGTGCAGGAAGGTCGATTTCCCGGAGCCGGAGGGCCCCATGAGCGCGACGATCTCGCCCTCTTCCATGCTCAAGGATGCCGTGCTCAGAGCCTGTGTGAGTCCGAAGGACTTTCTGAGCCCGTACGCCGCGAGCAGGGGCGTCCGCTGCTCCGGGGTGGCGGGGTCCGTACTGGGTGTGGGCCGTGTCATCGGTCGCGGACCTCCCCGGAGAGCTCGTCGAGGCGTGCGGCGGTGAGGTCGAGCCAGCGCAGGTCGGCCTCGAGATGGAAGAGCGCGTGGTCGCAGATCAGCTGGTCCCCGAGGTCGCCGTCAGCCTTGCGACGGGTGAGTGCGCGCATCTGCTGCAGGTGTTCGGCCCGCTGCACGTCGAGGATCTCCTCGGCGGGACGGCCGGTGAGCAGGGCGAGCACGACCTTGGTGTAGAGGGTGCTCTGGAGATAGGGCTCGGGGCTCTCAGGGCGGCCGAGCCATTGTTCGACATCGGTGACGCCGGCGTCGGTGACGGCGTAGCGCTTGCGTTCGGGACCGCTGCCGGTTTCGGTGGCGGCGACCTCGACGAGTCCGTTCTTGAGGAGCCGGGACAGGGTCGCGTACACCTGTCCATAGGCGAGCGGGCTCTTGGTGGCGAAATGTTCGTCGTAGGCGCGTTTGAGGTCGTAACCGTGTTGGGGTCGGGTCTCGAGCAGCCCCAGGAAAGCGGGTCCCAGTGAAGACATACCTTCGACTATACATGGTGAGTATACTCGCCGTGCATAGCAGTGTGGGGCCCTCCTCCACGCACGACGGAGGGCGCCGGACCGTGCCCGGCGCCCTCCGTCCCGGATACCCGTCCGGCGGCGGGGGAAGTGGGTCAGGTGACCGGTTCGGCCGAGGGCCGGCCTCGGCCGTCGTCGTCCCGTGCCGGGGTGTCCTCGGCGGCAACGGCCTCCGGTGCGCCGTCCTCGGAGACGGTGATCCCCGGGCCCTCGGCCTCGGGGTCGCCCTCCTCTGCGGGGGCGTGCCCCTCCGTGGTGTCCGCGGCGACCGCTGCGGTGTAGCGCTCGTGGCCGTCCAGCCAGCGCACGAGGGAGACCGCGACCAGGGCCAGGACGGCGATCAGCGGGAACGCCGTCACGACCGACAAGGTCTGCAGTGCGTCCGTACCGCCGGCCGACATCACCGAGACCGACACCGTGGCCAGGACCAGCGCCCACAGCACACGGTTGGCGCGGGTCGGCTCGACCTCGTTGGGCAGGTCCTTCGAGGTGGCCGAACCCATGATGTAGGAGGACGAGTCCAGGGTCGTGGCCAGGAAGAGCAGCAACAGCACCAGGAACAGCGCCGTGACGAGGCCGCTGAGCGGGAACGCCTCGAGCGTCACGAAGATCGCCTGCACGCCGCCCTCCGTCTCGAGGGTGTCGGCGATGGGCGCGGTCCCGTCCAGTTCGAAGGCCATGCCGGAATTGCCGAGCAGCGCGAAAGCCAGCCAGCAGCCGAGGCTGCCGAACCCGCACATGCCGATGATGATCTGGCGGACGGTGCGCCCCTTGGAGATCTTCGCGCAGAACATGCCGACGAACGGCCCGTAGGAGATCCACCAACCCCAGTAGAAGACCGTCCAGGTCTCCTCGAAGCCGGAACCGCCGACCGGGTCCATGTAGGTGCTCATGCGCACGATGTTCTGCGCGAGCATGCCGACACTGTTGGTGAAGGTGTCCAGAATGAACACCGCGGGGCCCAGCACGAGGACGAGCAGCCCCAGGGCGGTGGCCAGGTACAGGTTGAGGTTGGCCAACCGTTTGAGGCCGCGGTGCAGGCCGAAGAAGACGCTGAGGCCGAACAACAGGGTCCACAGGCCGATGACCACCGTGTTCAGTCCGGCTGTCGCCTCGATGCCGAACATGCGGGACGCACCCTCGGAGATCGCGGGCACGGCCAGGCCCAGCGAGGTACCGGCAGCGCCGATCATGCCGAGCACGAAGAGGACGTCGATGAGGCTTCCCACCCAGCCGTCGACACGGTCGCCGAGTACGCCGCGACAGGCCTCGCTGAGCCGCAGCCGACGCACCTTGCGCACGTGGTAGGCGTAGGCGAGCGCCAGGGAGGGGACGCAGAAGACCGCCCAGGCGGTCAGTCCCCAGTGGAAGAGAGGGTAGGTCGCGGACCATTCCGCGGCCTCGGTACTGCGGGGTTCGAGCCCGTAGGGCGGGTCGGTGTAGTAGTGCGCCCATTCGCTGATGCCCCAGTACATGAGGCCACCGCCGATGGCGGCGGTGAAGAGCATGGCCAGCCATGTGGGTGTGGAGAACTCGGGGCGGTCCTCCGGTTCGCCCATCTTGATGTGGCCGAAGCGGCTGAAGGCGAGCCAGAGCAGCAGCCCGGCCAGGCCCAGGACGAACCAGATGTAGACCCAACCGAAGCCCGACTCGAGCTGTGACAGCACACTCCCGAGTAGGCGTTCACCCGTTTCGGGGGCGATCACGAACGGTGCGGTGAAGCCGATCACGAGGACCAGTGAGGGCCAGAAAACTTTGGGGTCGATGTTCCAACGGATGATTCAAGTCACCTCCGACGACGGGAGCACAACTTCACCAGTGCTACTTGCTTGCGACTGACTAATCAACCAGTCAGCAAGCGCATCGTTGCGATCCTGAACACTCGAACAACCCCCGACCATGGAGCGATATCCCCTAACCACAGGGGGTTTCATCGACAGGACACCGCCACGACAGCGACCTGAATAACGAATCAACATACGACTTCACGTTGCGATAATCGCTATGGCGCTGCTACGTTCTCTGCCGTGAACGGCGAAGCAACCGACGATGTGCGCGACAGGGCCCGGGAGGCGATCCACCGGTCGGGGTTCTCCCAGCGGGAGTTCGCGGACCGGCTCGACATCGACCCCACCAAGCTGTCCAAGTCACTGACGGGCAGGCGGCGGTTCGCCCCGGAGGAACTGGCGGGCATCGCCACCGAGGCCGGGGTGACCGTGAACTGGCTGCTCAACGGCGACGACGACGCCGTCACCGTCGCGGCGGCCCCACGGGACTCCGCGGTGGCTCCCCCACCGGAGGGCCCGGTCGGCCGCCCTCTGGCGGCCAAGGAACACAACCGAAGACTGCAGATCATCGAAGCCGCGTGGACCCTCATCGCCGAGCACGGTTTCCACTCGGTACGAGTGGCCCACGTGGCACGGGCGTGCGGGACCTCCAACGCGGCCGTCCACTACCACTTCCCCACCCTGAACCACCTGCTCGAGGACGCACTGCGCCACTCGGTCAAACAGGCTTTCGACCGACAGGTCGCCGGGCTGCACGAGATCGAGGACATCCACGAACGCCTGCTCAACCTGATCGAACTCCAGCTCCCGAACTCCGAGAGGCTGCGGCTGGAGTGGTCGATCTGGATGCAGGTGTGGACCTCGGCGGCGCTCGACCCGAACATGCGTGAGATCCACGCCGACTCCTACCGGCGTTGGCACGAGACCATCGCACGCACCCTCTCCGAGGGACACGAACGCGGGGTCTTCGCCGGCTTCGACGTCGAGGAGATGACCAGGAGGCTGACCGCACTCATCGACGGCATGGGCATCCAGGTCATGACCGGTATGCCCGGCCGTTCCGTCGACCACATGCGACGCACTCTCCACGAGCTCATCGAACGCGACGTCCTGAAGAGCGTGTAGCACCCCTGCAGAACCGGAACCCGGCGGCGATCCCGACCGGGTGCGATCCTCGACGCCGCAGAGAAAGGCGAGACCCGTCGTGAGCGACACCATGAACAACAACGTCATCCTCACAACGGCCCTGACCGGGGCCGGTGACACCGTGGGCCGCAGCGAACACGTGCCGGTGACCCCCGCGCAGATCGCCGCTTCGGCGGTCGAGGCGGCCGAGGCCGGGGCGAGCGTGGTGCACATCCACGTGCGCGACCCCGAGACGGGCGCGCCCTCGCGCGACAACGCCCTCTACCGCGAGGTCGTCGACCGCATCCGCCAGACCGGCGTCGACGTGGTCATCAACCTGACCGCGGGCATGGGCGGCGACCTGGTCATCGGCCAGGAGGACCCGCTGAAGTTCGAGGAGGGCACCGACCTGGTCAACGGGCTCGACCGCCTCCCGCACGTCGAGCAGATCCTGCCCGACATCTGCACCCTCGACTGCGGCAGCATCAACTTCGGCGACGGCAGCAACGTCTACATCTCCACCCCGGACATGCTCCGTGCCGGCGCGAAGCGGATCCAGGAACTGGGTGTGCGCCCCGAGCTGGAGATCTTCGACACCGGCCAGCTCTGGTTCGCCAAGCAGATGCACGCCGAGGGCCTCATCGACGACCCCTCACTGTTCCAGCTGTGCACCGGTATCCCCTACGGCGCCCCGTCCGACCCGGCGGTGCTGCAGTCGATGGTGAACATGCTCCCGGGAGGCGCACAGTGGGCCAGCTTCTCCATCGGCCGCAAGCAGATGCCGTGGGTGGCGCAATCGGTGCTCATGGGCGGCCACGCCCGTGTGGGCCTGGAGGACAACCTCTACCTGCGCAAGGGCGTGAAGGCCACGAACGGCCAACTCACGGAGAAGGCCGTGAACCTCATCGAGCAGCTCGGCGCCCGTGTGGCCACCCCGGGCGAGGCGCGCAAGCAGCTGAACCTGCGCAGCCTGAACGCCTGAGACGACCGAAGCACCGAGAGAGGCCTGACATGACACACGCCAAGACCTCACCCGAGTCCGTGCGCACGGTCGCCTGCATCGGCGCCGGGGTGATCGGCGGGGGCTGGGTCGCCCACTTCCTGGGTCGCGGTTACCAGGTGGTGGCCTGGGACCCCGCCCCCGGCGCCGAGGAGAAACTGCGCTCACTGGTGGCCTCCGCCTGGCCGGCGTTGGAGAGGCTCGGCCTGGCAGAGGGCGCGTCCATGGACCACCTGCGTGTGGCCCCCACGTTGGCCGAGGCGGTCGCCGAAGCCGACTTCGTCCAGGAGAGCGCGCCCGAGCGCCTGGACCTCAAGACGGACCTGCTGGCGGAGATCGACGCGGCCCTTCCCGACGGTGTCGTGGTGGGCTCCTCCACGTCCGGATACAGCATGTCCGAAATGCAGGCGAAGGCGGCCGACCCGAGCCGTCTGGTGGTCGGGCACCCCTTCAACCCGCCCTACCTCATGCCGCTGGTCGAGGTCGTGGGCGGTGAGAAGAGCGCACAGTGGGCCGTGGACTGGGCTTCGGAGTTCTACCGTCTGGCCGGTAAGTCCGTGATCACCATGGACCGGGAACTGCCCGGGTTCATCGGCAACCGGATCCAGGAGGCCGCCTGGCGCGAGGCCCTGCACATGGTCGCCGAGGGCGAGGCGACCGTGGCGCAGATCGACCGGGCCATGACCGACGGGCCGGGGCTGCGCTGGGCCTTCCACGGTCCGTGCACCACCTTCCACCTGGCCGGAGGTGAAGGAGGGATGGCGCACATGCTCGACCATTTCGGCCCGTCCCTCGAGGCGCCGTGGACCCGTCTGGAGGCACCAGAGCTCACCACGGAGCTGCGGGACCGGATGGTCGCGGGCACCGACGAGGTCGTGGACGGCCGTTCCACGGCGGAGCTCATCGCCCAGCGTGACCGCCGCATGATCGCGATCATGCGGGCGCTGGAGGAGGTCGAGCGCGAAGAAGCCGCTGAGTACCAGGGGAAGCAGGCATGAGCACGACACTGACCGAACGGGTGCGCCCGGAGTGGATCGACTACAACGGCCACCTCACCGAGGGCGGGTACGTGTTCGTGTTCGGTCACGCCACGGACGCGCTCATGGACCACGTGGGGCTGGGCCCCGAGTACCGCAAGAGTTCCGGCTGCTCGCTGTACACGGTGGAGGCTCACGTGCGTTACCTCGACGAGGTGCGTGAGGACGTCGAGCTGCAGGTCCTGACCCGGGTCGTGGGCGCGGGCAGTAAGAAACTGCGGCTGTGCCACGAGATGCGGGTGGACGGTGCGCTGGTGGCCACCGAGGAGATCATGGCGCTGCACGTCGACCAGCAGCAGGGTCGCGCGGTCGCGTTCCCCAAGGATGTGGCCGCCTCGCTCGCCGCCGAGGTGGAAGAGGTCCCCGACTACGCAGGCCGTGCCATCTCGGGCTGAGGCCGCTCGTGCCGTCGCGGCCGGTCAGCCCGCGAAGAACCGGCCGTCGGTCTCGTGGCGCAAGGCGCGCCAGGCGGCGATCCAGCGTTGGCACACGGGCTCGTTCGCACCGACACAGGCGGTGACGAAGGCGAGCAGCATGACGTAGCGGGGCAGGTGGTCGCTCTCGAGCGCCCCACGGAAAGCGCGGGCGCTCACCGTGCCCCCGCTACGGTATTCGAGCTCCTGGTAGGAGAGGCCCCCGATCCGGGTGAGGAAGCTCCGCATCGTCCGCGTGAACTCCGCGGGGGTGCGTGCGTGCAAGGGATCGGGGCAGGTCCCGGCGGACAGGGAACGGTTCGGCCCTGTCGGTTCGAGGACGCCCGTGGCGGACAAGAGAAAGCTCCCTTCACGAAACTACTCCGGGTTTCGGCGGCGCTTCCGACCGTGTTCCGGCGGGTGCGCTGGGGCGAGAGGCTCGCCTGGAGCGGGGTGGACCGAACGAGATGAAGAAGATCCCCGACTGTTCGTCTTGAGAGAAATCTACCGGACGATACCGACCCGCGAAAGCTTAAGCCTCTCTGTACGCGGGAACCCGGCCCCGCAAGGGGAGGGAAAGCATGAGTAATTCATGTTCGGCGTCGGCCCCGATCACCCTGTGAGGGTGCGACTACCGGGAGAAATGCCCGAGGGACCGCGATCCGCCCCCGCTGTTTCCGTAGGACGGGTCTTCTGCGGATCGCGTTGTCAGGCAGCGATAAATCGCTGACCGGAATAGGGTTTTCAACTTCGACCGAAATCTGGGGTCCAGGTCAGAACGGTCGCGTCGTCGCTACTCTTGCCCCGCGGGAAACCGTCTCCGTCCGGATCGGCCGTTTCCAAAGCCCTGACCTGCTCGATCAGTGCGAGTGGTCCGTGGTTCAACGCCAGGTCGACCGCGGAGGACCAGTCGTGGGCACCGAACACGTCGACGGCGCGTGAGGCCCCGTCGGTCATCGCCGCCCATCCCCGCACGTGCTCCAACGGTATCGACCCGACGAGGGCGGCATCGGCCGCACGCGGGTCGGCGCCGGCCGTCCAGAACCCGCCGGCGACGTTACGGCGGGCACGTACGGCGTCGCGGCGGCGGCGCTCCTCCTCGTCGCGTTCCGGGGTGTCCGCAGCGCTCCCGTAGGGAACGCGGGCCAGCTGGTCGCGCACTTGCTCCAGTCGGGTCTCGGCCAACAGGCGTACGCCCGACGGATCGGACACGACCAGCACCGAGTCCGAGAGCACCAGGTACTCCAGGTGGGCACCCACCGTCCGGGCCACGACCACGGTGGCTGAAGGGGTCTCCTGCAGGGTGAGGTCGCAGTCGTCGGCGTGCAGGGAGGATGCCGCCCCGATCGCCTCGGCCAGGGCGGTGCGCAGCGGGGCACCGGAGTCGGCTCCGGCCAGCAGCAGTCCTCCGAGCCGGCGGGTGTACCAGGCCACACCGTGCACGCACCCGTTGCCGGGTTGTGCGCTCACACCGTCGAGCACGACGGCGGTGCGGTCGGTCGCGGCCGCGAAGTCCTCGTTCGCCCGGTCTGCACGCCCGGGCCGGGTCGCAATACGGAACGGCAACGGCACTCCTCTTCCCCGAGCGGTTCCTCCGCCCGCCGGACCCATCCTCCCCGACCCCCACGCACGGCCGGGGCCGGGGGCGAGCTCGCCCCCGGCCCCGGCCGGTCCTGTGTCCGTGGGCCTGTACGGGTCAGTGCACGACGACGGTGGTGTGGACGTCCAGGTGTCCGTTGTCCCAGAGCCAGTCCATCGCGCCCAGACTCACTCGGGCACAGCCCTTGGAGGCGGGCTGGGCGGGCACACTCGGGTAACCGTGCACAGCGATTCCGCCGTTGAAGTACTTGGGCTTGTACAGCGCGCCGTAGGGGCCCGGGTCCCAGGAGTCGACCTCGCGGAAGACCTGGTAGGTGCCGGTGGGGGTGGTGGCGATGCGCTCGCTGCCGTCATCGCCCTCGTAGGTGTCACCGGAACCGGTGGAGGTGTGGATGGTCGACTGCACCTCGCCGTCGGAGACGACCAGGAGCAGCTGGTTGTCGAGGTCGATCTCCACGACCGAGCCCTCGGACGTGGTCGCCGAGGGCACCGCGCCTTCGTCGAGCGCCTCGCGGGTGTTGGGACCGACGATGCCGTCGCGGCCGATACCGGCGGCCTTCTGGAGAGCGATCACGGCGTGCTCGGTGTGCAGACCGAACTCGCCGTCGACAGCACCGACCCAGTAACCCAGTTCGGACAGGCGTTCCTGGAGCGCGGTGACCTGGGAGCCGCTGTCACCGGAACGCAGGTCCTCGGTGACGCCGGTCTCGGCCGGGGCGGCGGGTGCCGGGGCCCCTGTGCTCGGGGCCGAAACGGCCGGGGCCGACGGGGCGGCGGTGGCGGGGGCAGGGGCGGGAACCAGGGCCGTACCGACCGCGAGGACACCGGCGGTGGCCACGGCGATCAGGGCGGATCGGGCGGAGAAACTGGCGGGGATCCTTGCGGGGGGTGACACGGGGGTAGCCATATGTTCCATTGTGCCCCGAACATCGGATCCATGTCCCCCGGGGGAGAGAGAAACGGGGACGAACGTCCGCCACCGGAACCAGGTGCCGTGCCGCCCACGAGCACGGCACCCGACCGGTCCGCACCGCCCTCACCTGCCTGCGCGCGTGCGTCCCGCGTACACACACCTGCGCATGAGGGCGTCCAACGGCCCGGGACGCCCGGTGCGGTCCAGCCAGGTGGCCAGGGCCAGGGACACACCCCAGACCAGGACCGCCGTGACCAGCGCACCGAACCCGCCCAGCGTGGTTCCGAGACCCACGAGGTCGGGCTGCAGGACCACCGCGACCAGCACCGAGTTCAGGATGTAGAACGTCAACGAACGCTGCCCCATCGCTGCGACCGCCCGAGTGAGGGGCCCCTTGCGGCGTTCCAGGACGATCGCGAGCAGGGTGAACGCGGCCGCGTACCCGGCACCTCCGGCCACCCCGGTCAGCACCTGCAGGCCGAGCAGCAGACCACCCTCGACCACGCCGGGCTCCATGGCACCGAGCGCCATGAGGGCGGAGGGCAGCGCCCCGGCCACCGACACCGCGATGCCCACGACAGCGACACGGACCAACAGCCGGCGGTGCGCCTGCGGGTCGTCGAAGATGCGGGCACGCCCGGCCCGGAACCCG
Organism: Nocardiopsis kunsanensis DSM 44524; assembly: GCF_000340965.1. GTDB lineage: Bacteria > Actinomycetota > Actinomycetes > Streptosporangiales > Streptosporangiaceae > Nocardiopsis > Nocardiopsis kunsanensis. The sequence goes on along the minus strand of NZ_ANAY01000022.1, from coordinate 70,938 downwards.
ATCACGACCAACAGGAACAGCGGGTAGGTCACCGCCAGGAACACCGGACCGAAGGGCAGGCCGACGAACCGCTCCACCCAGTCCTGCGCGGTGAGGTAACCGGGGACGGCGAAAGAGGCCCCAGCGCCCTCCATCTGCATCGCTGCCTGCATCCCGATCATGCCGAGGGGCACGGTCACCACGTAGAACACCGCGAAGACCACGGCGGCACGCACGATCGCCCGGTTCGAGCGCAACAGCAGCCACCCGGTGACCAGGGCGGCCAGACCGTAGGAGGTGAGGATCTCCCCGGGGAAGACGAACAGGGCGTGCACGAAGCCGAAGAGCAGCAGGAACCATCCGCGGCGGCGCAACAAGCGGCGGATCTCGCGGTCGTCGGTACCGCGTCCGGTCTGACGGCTCACCATCCACGCCATCCCGTACCCGAAGAGGATCGCGAACATCGGGAAGGCACGGTTGTCGAGCAGCAGGTGGGTCACTGCGGAGGCGGTCCGGTCGAGGAAGCCCTCCCCCGAGACGTCGGTGCCGAACCCGACGCCGACGTACACCCCGGCGTAGGCCATGGCGATGAGCAACAGCATGAACCCGCGCGCGAGATCGGGCGCGAGCACACGTTCCCTCCGTGTCCGGGTGTCCGGTGTGGACATCTGGGTCTCCTCCGGTGTTTCGGGGTCGGAGGCCAGGATCCCGCGGACGGTCCCGGACACGGATCGGCCGATCGGTCATCCGTCCGGCCGAGTTCGGCGTGCCCGGCTCACACGTCGGCGGCGCTCGCGAAGAACCAGGCGATGGACAGGGCGCCGGGGTCGACCACGTCGGCGGCACGTTCGCCCAGGTAACTGGCGCGGCCCTTGCGGGCGACCATCCCGCCGGTGGAGTCGGCCCCCGCGGATGCGGCCTCGGCCGCTTCCCCGAGTGCCTCGCGCCACCCCGGCCGCGCGGTCCCGGCGAGGGCCTGCACCGCCGGGGCCATCGCATCGACCATGGTCTTCTGTCCGACCTGCGCACCACCGAGCCGTTGGACCGCGGCCGTGGCGGTGTCGAAGGCCATCGCCAGGTCGGCGACGGTCCAGGGCTCCTCGGGCCCGTGGGCCACACGGCCGAACCAGAGCCCGAACAGGGGGCCGCTGGTACCGCCGGAGGCGAGGAAGGTGTCGGAGACCGTCCCGAAGACCTCGGCCGGATGGACGGCGTCGATGTCCTGCAGGGCCGAGCGCGCCCGGCCGAGGGACGTGTCGATGTTCCAGCCGAAATCACCGTCGCCGGCCCTGCGGTCGAGGTCGGTGAGGTCGTCGGCGCCCCGGGAGATCCGGTCGGCGAAGGCGAGGAACCACGCTCTCGCGTCGGGTCCGCTCAACCGGGCCGTGTCACCTGTGTCGGTCATGGTGTTCCCTCTTCCCGTCGTGCACGTGGGGGTCAGCGCAGGGCCGGCGTGTGCACCGGTGCGTCCCAGAGTTCGGTCAGCTCGTCGTCGAGGGCGGTGAGTGTGATGGAGAAACCCTTCATGTCGAGCGAGGTCACGTAGGGGCCGACCAGGGTGCGTTCCAGGCTCAGACCCTTGCCCTCCAGGAAGCGGCGGAGCTCGAACGCGGCCACCGACAGTTCGAGGCCGTGGGTGGCGCCGAGCCCGTTGACGACCGCCAGGACCGGTGCCCCGCGGTCGAGCCCGAGGGCCTCCACCAGCGGCGAGGCCAGGCTCTCCACGAGGTCGGCGGCCTCACCGGAGGGACGGCGGGTCTCGATGCCGCGTTCGCCGTGGATACCGACACCGAACTCGACCTCGCCCTCCTCCAACTCGAAGGAGCGCAGCCCGGTGAGCGGGTTGGTGGGCGCCCGGAAGGACATCCCGAGGGTCGCCGAGCGCGAGACGACCTTCCGGCCCAGGTCACGGACCCGGTCGACGGAGGCGCCCGCCTCGGCGGCGGCGGCGCCGCAGACCTTCTCCGTGACGACGACCGCTGCGGTACCGCGCCGCCCCGGACCGCCCTCCTCCTCGCTGCTGGTGGCGAGGTCGTCGTCGACCAGCACGGTCTCCACCGTGTGCGTGTTCGAGAGCAGGTCGGCGGCGATGGAGAAGTTGAGCACGTCGCCCGTGTAGTTCTTGATGATCAGGACGGTGCCCCGCCCGGTGTCGGTGGCCTCGATGGCGGCCCGCACCTGGAGCGCTGTCGGGCTGGCGAAGACGTCACCGGGGACGGCAGCGTGGAGCATGCCCCGGCCCACGAAACCGGTGTGCAGCGGCTCGTGCCCCGATCCGCCACCGGAGACCACCGCGACCTCGTCCCGCGCGGGTTCGGCCCGGGTGACGAAATCCGGGTCACGGTTGAGGCGGACCAGATCGCCGTCGGAGACCTCCAGCCCCTCCAACGCCTGCTGCACCAAGTTCTCACGCGCGTTCATGACGAATCTGCCCATCCTCGCGCCTCCTTCCTGGGTCGTGGCCGTGGTGGCCCGGACACCCAGTGGATACCCGACCGTCCACCACGGGAACGCACCCCGGGAGCGGGACCTGCATCCACAGAAAACAGGCCCGCTCAACCGCACAAGAGGCTTCGTCCCAAAACACGAGCACGGTGCAAGGTCTCCCCCGCCACACGGAACAGAGTGCTCAGCCACGTGAAGGGCTGGGCCCCAGAGCACATGCACGGTGCTGGGCCTCCCCGGCCATAAGAAACCGATGTGCTCAGCCACATGAGGGGCTGGGCCCCAGCGCAGGTGCACGGTGCTGGGTCTCCCCTTCCCACGGGAGACAGGCCTGCTCAGCCACAGTCTTCGCGGGGTGCGCGCCCCCGGTGCCACAGAAACCCCGGAGTCTCCGCGCGTACCACGCGGTGGCCTCACATGCCATCCTTACGCGGTCTCTGGACGCCCGGAGCCCACCAGCCATGTGGGCACAGAAGCGCGTGAGCCCGCACCGTGTCTTTGGGCTCAACCGGGGGAAGGCCCCTCCCCCAAGGAAAGGGAAGAGACAGAAACAGGCCCCCGCCCCAGGGGGTGTCCGCGCTCAACCACACAAAGAGCCGAGCCCCAGCGCACCTGCACGGTGCAAGGCCTCCCTCCCTTCAGACTCTTCTTCTTTTTTCAGGGTGTGTTCGTGGTTTTACGTCTGCGGTCCCGTGCCCCGTTCCTGGGGCCGGGCTTCGTCTGTGGCCGGGGTCCACACCCCCTGACGTGCGGCTCTGCGCAGGCCTTCTCCCCCTCTTGTGGGGAGGGGCCTTGCCCCGGCCGAGCTCAAGGGCACGGCGCGGGCTCACGCGTCCCCCGTGCGTTGGTGGTCGAGGGGCTCCGGGCGTCCAGAGACCGCGTAAGGAGGGCTCGGGAGACCACCACGCGGAACGCGCATGGGGGACTTCGGCCAAGGGGCGACGCACCGCGCGCCGACTGTGGCTGAGCAGACCTGTCGCTTATGGGGGAGGGGAGCCCTTGCACCGTGTACGTGCGCTGGGGCTCGGCCCTTTGTGTGGCTGAGCATCTGGATTTCTTGTGGCGGGGGAGGTCTTGCACCGTGCACGTGCGCTGGGGCTCGGCCCCTCACGTGGTTGAGCACGGAGACCCCCTGGGGCGGAGGTTCGCTTCTGTCTCTGGCCTGTTTCTTGTGGGTGGGGACGAGGGTGGACGGCCCCGTGATGTCCGGCCCGGTGAACCCCGACGAAGATGAAGCGTTCTTCATGTGCGTTTCATCCTGTGTGTGTCTTCGTCCGGGAGAATCCGGGCCATGAGATCTCCGTTCGTCCTCGCCGTCGCCGGTGCGCTGGCCGCTCTGGCCGCCGGGGTCCTGGCAGCGCTGGCCGCCGGGGCCATGGTCTGGGTCCTGTGGAACGGGGAGACGCGGGTTTCCCCGCCGGTGGAGGTGGTGGTCGGTGAGTCCCCGGACGCCACGCCGGCCCCGCCCTCGGAGGAGGACACCGTGACGCCCCCGCCCCCGGTCGTGGACCGTGACGGCGACGGGGTGCACGACGACGAGGAGACGAAGACACCCGAGGCCGAGCCGAGTCACACGCCGGCCCCGAACACCCCCGGCGAGGTCGACTGCGACGAGGACGACGATGACGACTGAGGGACCCCGCGGGCCCAATGACACCACCCAGGACCTCGGCGCACACCCGGACGTCGTTCCGGACCGGGGTTCGGGACACACCCTGCTGTACCCGACGATCGTCATGCGCGAGCCGATGCCCGAGCCTCCCCGGCGCCGGCGGGTCTCGGCCCGGCTCGTCATCACCGCGTGGGTGTCCTCCCTCATGGGACTCGTGCTGGTGCTGGTCAACCTCATCACCTGGAGCGCTCTGACGGCCCGTGACAATGAGCAGGTCGACCAGGCGCTGTCGCAGGAGATCGGCGAGTTCCAGGAGTTCGCGGCGGTCGGTGTGGATCCCGGGACCGGGGAGCCCTTCACCGACGTCGGTGAGCTCATCCGGGTGCACCTGGCGCACCAGTACCCCGCCGACCACGAGATCCTCTTCGGCCGGGTGGACGAGCCCTCCGCGCCCCCGGGCGGAGGCAGCACGCCGGACCCCGGGGACGGCTCCGGAAGGTTCCGGCAGGGCTCCGAACCCCGGCTGGACCTGTCGGCCGACCCGGAGGCGACCGGGCAGATCCTGGACTCACCCGATGCCCGCGGCACCCTCGACACCGAGGAGGGCCCGGTCCGGTGGGAGAAGATCCGGGTGCGCCTGCCCGACGGCCAGGACGGCTCCGCGGGCTGGTTCGTCATCGGTTACTTCACCGCCGAGGACAGCGGGGCCGTCGCCTCCACCATGTTCACCGTCATGCTGGTGAGCCTGCTGGGCCTGGCCTGCGCCGCCACCGCCGCGTGGTGGGTGGCCGGGCGCATCCTCCTCCCAGCGCTGCAGGTGCGGCGTGCGGCCGCCCAGATCACCGAGGAGGACCTGACCCGGCGTATCGACGTTTCCGGGGGCCGCGACGACATCGCCGCGCTCGCCGAGCAGTTCAACAGCATGTTGGACCGTTTGGAGGGCGCCTTCACCGAACAGCGGCGTTTCGTCGACGACGCCGGGCACGAGCTGCGTACACCCATCACGATCGTGCGCGGCCATCTGGAGCTCATGGGCGACGACCCGGAGGAACGCCGTGAGGTGGTGCGGCTGGTCACCGACGAGCTCGACCGCATGGGCCGTATCGTCGAGGACCTGCTGTTGCTCGCCAAGGCGCAGCAGCCCCACTTCGTCCACCCGTCGACGGTGTCGTTGGCGGAGCTGACCAGCAACATCGACGCAAAGGTGCGCGGGTTGGGCGAACGCGACTGGCGTCTGGAGGCGATCGGCGACGCCTCCTGGAAACTGGATCCTCAACGCGTCACCCAGGCGATGGTGCAGCTGGCCGCCAACGCGGTGCACCACACCCGCACCGGGGGCACGATCCGCCTCGGGTCGGCCGTGCACCGGGACGCGGCTCTGTTCTGGATCACCGACGACGGCCCCGGCATCCCGCCCGCCGAGCACGGCCGTGTCTTCCAGCGGTTCTCGCGCGGGAACGGCACCTCCCGGGCCGAGCGCGGCGCGGGTCTCGGTCTGGCCATCGTGCGTGCCATCGCCGAGGCTCATCACGGACGTGTGGACCTGCGGTCGACGCCCGGGGCGGGTTCGACGTTCACCCTGGTCGTACCCCGCACGCCGTCAGGAAAGGAGACCACGTGAGCCGGATCCTCATCGTGGAGGACGAGGAACGTATCGCTTCGTTCGTCCGTAAGGGCCTGACCGCCGGCGGGTTCACCACGACCGTGGTGGGCACCGGGGCGGAGGCCGTCGATTACACCGTGACCGGCGGTTTCGACCTGGTGCTGCTCGATCTCGGTCTGCCCGACACCGACGGCTTCGACGTGCTCCGGCGCATCCGGAAGTTGGGGGTGGACGTGCCGGTGGTGATCCTGACCGCCCGCGACGGGGTGCACGACACCGTGACGGGCCTGGAGATCGGCGCCGACGACTACGTCACCAAACCGTTCCGGTTCGAGGAGCTGCTCGCCCGCGTGCGCCTGCGTATGCGCACCGAACGCACCGCCGACCTCACCGTCCTCGACGCGGGCGGGCTCTCCCTGGACCTGCGGACCCGCCGGGTCTCCGTGGAAGGCTCGACCGTGGATCTGACGGCGCGGGAGTTCGCATTGCTGGAACTGCTCATGCGGCACGAGGGGCAGGTGCTCTCGCGGCAACAGGTGCTCTCGCACGTGTGGGGTTACGACCACGATCCGGGTTCGAACGTGGTGGACGTGTTCGTGCGGGCACTACGGCGCAAGGTCGGTGCCGAACGTATCCGCACCGTGCGCGGCATGGGGTACCGGCTGACCGGGTGAGCACTGCGCCCCGGAAGATGAACGACCCTTCATGTGGACCTCATGGGCGACTCACCCGGGCTGCACAGGATGGTCACCATGTTGTGGTTCGCCCTGGCGGTCGATCTGGCCGCGATCTTCGTTCTCTCCTACGTCCTCTACTTCCGCCGCCACGGTCGCCGGGACCTCGTGCTCGCCTATGCGGCGCTGAACGTGGGCATCTTCTCCGTCGTTGCGATGCTGACCACGAAGGAGGTCGGTCTCGCGGTCGGTTTCGGGCTGTTCGGTGTGCTGTCGATCCTGCGGCTGCGCTCGGACACGATCAGCCAGGGCGAGATCGGTTACTACTTCACCGCGATCGCCCTCGGCCTGGTCAACGCTGTGGCGGCTCCCGCACCCTGGACGATGCTCGGTCTCAACGCGCTCCTGCTCGGCGTGATGTACGTGGCCGACCACCCGGGCCTGCTGTCGCGCTCGCGTCGCACGCTCCTGACCCTCGACGTCGTGCACGAGGAGGAGGCGGATCTGCGCCGGGAACTGGAACAGCGGCTGCGCGGACGGGTTCGGCGCGTGCTCGTCCAGGAGGTCGACTACGTACGCGACATGATGGTCCTGGACGTGCGTTACCACGAATCCGGGCCGTCGCCGACGGCCGCCTCGGGCGGCCAGAACACGGCCTTCTCGCTCCCGGCGTGGATGGGTGGGCGATGAGTACCGGCCTCGTCAGGGAGCTCTCCCCCACCCCGGTGTCACTCGAGGAGCTCAATGTCCGCGCCCGCCTGGTCACCCGGGTCTGCCGCAAGTACCTGGTGCCGGCGCAGATCCTGTCCGGGATCCTGTCCGGGATCCTGGCCGTGCCCGGTGAGCGGCTGGGGGTACTGACCATCGGGGGGCGGGACTCCTTCCGTTACTCCTCCACCTACTTCGACACCCCCGAGCTGGGGAGTTTCCGTGCCCACCGGCAGGGGCGGCGGCGCCGGTACAAGGCGCGCGTACGCACCTACGTCGACACCGGCACCCGGCTGTTCGAGGTCAAGCTCAAGGGGAATCGGGGCCTCACCGACAAGGTACGGATCGGCCACGAGGGGCCGTCGCACGTGCTGCCCCGCGCTTCCCGGGCCTTTTTGGACTCGACCCTGGAGGGGTACGGGCTGGTGGCACCGCCGGTACTGGCGCCCAGCGCGGTGACCGACTACCGACGCTCCACCCTGGTCAGCCCCTCGGGCACCGAACGCCTGACCCTGGACACCGAGCTGGTGGGCCGCCGCGACGGACGCGAGGTACGTATGCGTCCCGATCTGGTGTTGCTGGAGGTCAAGACACGCGGCGGGTTCACCCCGACCGAGCGGCGCCTGCACGCTCACGGGTTCCGGGAGGTGACCTTCAGCAAATACGCGGCGACCCTCGTCTCGTTGGTGCCGCAGCTGAGCGGGAACCGGTGGATCCGAGCATCGAGCGCCTGTCTGGAGCGGAGCGTCCTCCGGGCCCGGCCGTGTTTCACGTGAAACATCGTCCACCCTGTATTCGCAGGAGGGCCACCGTCCCGTATCCGTTCGGGACGGTGGCCCGGCCGCAGGGCCGCCTCCCGCCACGAAAGGCCACACCCGCGACGGCAACGGTCTTCCCGCTGAGCGCCGGATCACGCCCGAGCGGCGCCGATCAGTCGGTCGGTCTCAGATCCACCCGGCGCAGGAGTTGTGCGTTGAGCGCCACGATGATCGTGGACAGGCTCATGAGCACCGCGCCGACGGCGGGCGCGAGCACAAGGCCGATCGGGGCGAGGACACCGGCGGCCAGCGGCACGGCGAGGACGTTGTACCCGGCCGCCCACAGCAGGTTCTGCACCATCTTGCGGTAACCGGCCCGGGAGAGGACCCGGACCGACAGGACCCCGCGCGGGTCGTCGGAGGCCAGCACGATCCCCGCCGACTCGATGGCCACGTCGGTTCCTGCGCCGATCGCGATACCGACATCGGCGCGGGCCAGCGCGGGGGCGTCGTTGACCCCGTCTCCGACCATGGCGACCCGGTTTCCGCGTTCCTGCAGGTCGCGGACGACCGCGTCCTTCTGGTCGGGCAGGACCTGGGCGAAGACCTCGTCCAGGCCCAGGCGGGCGGCGACCGCGTCGGCGACATTGCGGGCGTCTCCGGTGACCATGGCGACCCGAACCCCTTGGCCGTGGAGCTGCCGGACCGCTGCGGCCGATTCCGCTCGTTCCTCGTCGGCCAGCGACAGAGCGCCAACGACGGTGTCGCCGTCGATCACGTGCAGCACGGTGGAGCCCTGCGAACGCCAGGATCCGGTCCGTTCGGCCAGGTCGGCGGGTTCCGAGAGGCCCAGGGACTCCAGCAGCGCCGGGCCGCCCACCTGAACGGTGCGCCCGTCGACAGCGGCGCGTACCCCCTTCCCGGGCAAGGACTCGAACCCGTTCGCACGCGGCACATCTGCCACTTCGGCGGCGGCGCGGACCACGGCCCGGGCCAGCGGGTGCTCAGAATCGGACTCGACCGCCCCGGCCAGGGCGAGGACGGTGTCCTCGGAGCTCGCGGCCACGGCAGCGGTCCCGGTGACGGCCGGGGTGCCCTTGGTGAGTGTTCCGGTCTTGTCGAAGAGCACGGTGTCGACCACGCGGGTGCGTTCGAGGGTCAGGCGGTCCTTGACCAGGATCCCGTTGCGCGCGGACATGGTCGTGGAGATGGCGGTGACCAGCGGGATCGCCAGCCCCAGAGCGTGAGGGCAGGCGATGACGAGCACGGTCACGGTGCGTTCGACTGCCGATCCGGGATCGCCGAGGACGGTCCACACCGCCGCGGTGATGACGGCTGCGCCCAGGGCGAACCAGAACAGGAGTGCGGCGGCGCGGTCGGCCAGGGCCTGGGAGCGCGAACGTGATTCCTGGGCCTGGGTGACCAGGCGTTGGATCCCGGCGAGGGTGGTGTCCTCGCCGACGGCGTCGACGCGCACGCGTACGGAGGAGTCGGTGGCGACCGTGCCGGCCACGACCCGGTCGCCGTCGGTGCGGGTGGCTGTGGCGGACTCGCCGGTGATCATGGACTCGTCGAAGGCGGCCCGCCCGCTGACCACGGTGCCGTCGGCGGGGACCCGGCCGCCGGAGCGCACCAGGACGGTATCGCCCGCACGCAGGTCGCCGGCGGCGACCTCGGCCACCTCACCGTCGTCGGTGAAGCGCTCGGCCCGGTCGGGCAGGAGCGCTGCGAGGGCCTCCAGCGCTCCGGAGGCCTGGCCGAGCGCCCGCATCTCCACCCAGTGGCCGAGCAGCATGACGACGACCAGCAGGGCCAGTTCCCACCAGAAGTCGAGCTGTGTGCCGACGATCCCGAGGCTCGCGAGCAGGCTGGAGACGAAGGCGACGGTGACGGCCATCGCGACCAGGGTCATCATCCCGGGCCTGCGGTCCTGGAGTTCGGGCCCTGCCCCGGAGAGGAAGGGCCAACCGCCGTAGAGGTAGACGACGGTACCCAGGACCGCCGGCACCCAGGTCAATGCGTCGGGGACCTCGTAGCCGAACCATCCGGCCACCATCGGGCTGGCGAGGACGACGGGCAGGGAGAGTACGAGGCTCCACCAGAACCGCACACGGAACACGGCCGCGTGGTCGCCGTGGTCGTGACCCCCGTGATTCCCGTGCCCCCCGTTCCCTCCGTGGCTGTGGTCGTGGTCGGTCCGCTCGTGGGTCGTGTGTGCCTCATGGTCGCTTGCGCTCATAGGTGTCCCCCTACCCGGAGACCACGGCTCTCAGGGGCCTGGAGGAAACAGAACCGATTCATGAGAAGGGCGCCCGCCGGAACACTCCGGCGGACGCCCGTCCCGGGATCTTCACAGGTCAGGCGGCCTGTTCCTCCGCCTCGGGCCTGCGCCCGTACCAGGGCCACCATTCCACGGTGCGCCCGTGCGGGATCATCCGGTCCAGCCGGATGGTCAACCGCAGGGCCAGACCACCGGCGAACATACCGGTGACCAGGTCGGAGAACCAGTGGAAGTGCAGGTAGATCGAGACCGTCGACTGCATCAGGGCGATGACCACGATCGTGTACGCCAGACGCCGGATCACGTGCGGCCGTGCCGCACCGAACCGGATGATGAGGAACAGTACGAGGCCGTAGATGAGGATGGCGTTGGCGCCGTGCCCGGACGGGAACGCGACGTTGCCCGCACCCGAGAAGAACTCCGTCTCGGAGTACTTGGCGTGTCCGCGGCTGATCGCCAGTTTCATCACCGACACCATCGACATCATGCCCACGACACCGACCGCGCTGAGCACGATCGGCCGCCAGCTGCGGTGCCAGTAGGCCAGCTGGAGCGACACCACCCCGAGTACCGGCAGGGCCACGTAACGGGAGGCCAGGTTGTCCAGGGAGTAGATGAGCGGCTCGCGCAGGAGGTCGTAGGCGGGTCGCTGGAAGTCGTTGAGGAAGTGGTCCACCGGATGCAGCGGGCCGGCGGCCAGCATCGTCATGACGATGAGCCCCACGGCCAGGATGATCGCGGTACGGTCCGAAGCCATGCTCCAGGCGATCTCACTGACGCTGGGCCACTTGACGGCGCGCACGATCGGGGGCCCAGGGGCGAACTCGGTGGTCCGCACGACCGGGATGGGGCCGCTGTAGGGCCCGGGGGCGGGACGGCGCCTCGCCTTGTCGTGTCGTCCGGTGGGCTGTGGGGACCGTGTATGTCGGGTCCGCGAAGAGTTCGTCATGTACTCGGTGCTGTCTCACACGTCGTGGGCCGGCCTGTGGCGCAGGCGTGTGGGGGGATGGGCCGGCCGCGGCTTACGGTCCTGGTCTGACATCCTCGGGGCCGACTGTGCGGGGGCGCGGGACGAGGACCCGCTCCCTTCCTTTCGACGGCCGGGTCCGGCGACCGGTTCACGTCGGTTCCGGCGCCCGGTCGTTCTGCCTTCCGACCCTGCGAGGTTCTTCTCTGGTGCCGAGTCGCGCCCGCGTGCGCACCTGGCACACTCGTGGTGCCATATGCACAGGTCAACACGTTCTCGCCTGTTGCACAGCCGTTGTGTAGGTCACATTCCGCACGGCTTTGTGTGGGTATTGCCGACGACCGAGACTACCCGGACACCCCTGTTCTGCGACGGCGCCGTGCGTCACGTACCGCCCGCCGATCCCTGCAGGCGGGCCGTGAAGCGCCGAAGCACGGCACTGCATTGACCATCACGATACCTTTCCGTGATTCGTCCGTGAGAATCCTGCACCCGGACGTCCCCTGGACACGCGACCGTGTGGCACTCTTCAGGGAGCTTGTACGACACTCACCCAACCGGCCCCCGCGTGGCCCGCGGGCGTGCCGCGCGACAGAAGGGCCCTGGATGGTCGACCTCCCACAGTTGCCGGACGACCCCTCGAAACTGGCCCGGGAGCCGTTGCGGGAGCAGATCCGCCAGGTCTTGGTCGAGGGACTGCTGTCCGGCCGGTGGAAACCGGGGGAACGCATCGTCGAGCGCCGCGTGGCCACGGAACTCAGGGTCAGCCAGGCTCCGGTCCGTGAGGCGCTGCGCGAGCTGGAGACTCTGCGCCTCATCGAGACCGTGCCGAACAAGGGCGCGAGGGTCCGCGCCTTCGGTGTACAGGACATGGCGGAGATCTACCCCGTGCGCGCCGGTCTAGAGCTGGTCGCCGCACAGTTGGCCGCCGACCCTCTCGCCGAGGACCCCTCGGCGCTCGAGCGCGAGGTGGAGGCGCTGCAACGGGCCACGGCACGCGGGGACGTCGCCGAGCAGATCCGGCACAGCGTCGAGTTCCACCGCGAAGTCGTACGGGCCGCCGACAACAGCGTGCTCATGCACACCTGGGAGTCGCTGGGCGTGGAGGTGTGGACCGCCCTGTCCGTGCGCTGGCTCGACATGGAGCTGCACGCCAAGGCCGCCGACCACGCGCAGATCGCCGAGGCCTTCCGTTCCCGCGACCCGGCCGTGGGCCAGATGCTCAGCGACCACGTCCTCAACTACGTCGAGGCCGCAGTGCACTCCACGGAGAAGACACCCTGAACCGGGTACCCGCGCTCATCAGCCCGAAATCGTTCCATCTGCCGTAAACTTGTATTGATCGATCATCGATCAATCATTAGAGTGTGCGCGACACATCACATTGGCATAGGGCACCGGAGACCGGGAAGCAATGCGAGCACGGGTCCGGTCAGACAACAGCACACCGACCCGCGTCCGCTCGCCGGGGAAGACACCAGCCACGGTTCCCACGGCGCGCGCCCACACCTGCCACACCGTGCCGCCGCCATCTGAGCCAGGCGGCGGCACACGCCACGGCCATGAACGACAACAGGCCACGGCGAACCTGGATCCTCGGCCCACAGGACGGGGCGCCAGGTCTTCTCGTACGAAGAAAGGCACACCATGGCTGACACGGCCAAGCCGAAGGGCGGCTCCGCCAAGGCCTCCGGGTCCCGGCGGCGCACCCGCAAGGAGACCTCCGGCGTCTCCAACGAGAAACCCGAACTCCTCCTCGACTACTACCGCCGGATGCTCTTCATCCGCCGTTTCGAGGAGCGCACCTCCCAGGCCTACACGCAGGCCCGGATCGGCGGTTACTGCCACCTCAACCTCGGCGAGGAAGCCACCGTCGTCGGCCTGATGTCGGCCCTGCGCGAGACGGACTACCTCTACACCAACTACCGCGACCACGGTTACGCCATCGAGAAGGGCATGGACCCCAACCGGGTCATGGCCGAGCTCTACGGCCGCCAGGACGGGGTCGCCAGGGGTTGGGGCGGCTCCATGCACATGTACGACACCGAGACCCGGATGCTCGGCGGATACGGGATCGTCGGCGGTCAGCTGCCCCTGGCCGCCGGTGCAGCGCTGGCCGTCTCCTACCGGGACGGCGACGACGTCGTCATGTGCCAGATGGGCGACGGAACCACCAACGTCGGCGCCTGGCACGAGACCCTCAACATCGCCAAGCTGTGGAACCTGCCGATCGTGTTCGTGGTGATCAACAACTTCACCGGCATGGGTACCTCCGTCGAGGAGTCCTCCGCCGAGCCCGACCTGTACAAGCGCGGCTCCGCCTTCCGCATCGAGGGCGAGCGTGTGGACGGCCGCGACGTCCTGGCCGTACGTGACACGGCGACCAGGCTCGTCGAGCGGGCCCGCAAGGAGCAGACCCCCTTCATCCTGGAGGCCTGGAGCTACCGCATGAAGGGCCACTCCGTCGTGGACCCGGCCAAGTACCGCACGCAGGAGGAGAAGGACGAGGCCCGTTCCAAGGAGAACGACCCCGTCGCGATCTTCGAGAACGAGCTCACCAAGGCCGGTGTCCTCGACGACAAGACCCGCGACGAGATCGCCGCCTCCGTCAAGGAACGCGTCGCCGAGGCCGCCGACTTCGCGGAGAACAGCCCGAACCCGGACGTGGCGAGCCTCTTCGAGTACACCTACGCCACCCCGGTGCCCAACGAGTCGCGGCGCATGCCCGCCGACCCGGTGTTCGCGGACTAGGAGAGAGAACGAACACATGTCTGTGATCACTTACCGCCAGGCTCTACGGGACACCCTCCGCGCCGAGATGGTCCGTGACGAGAACGTCTACGTCATCGGCGAGGAGATCGGTCTCTTCGAGGGCTCCTACAAGATCACCGAGGGCCTGCTCAAGGAGTTCGGCCCCAAGAGGGTCCGCGACACCCCGATCGCCGAAGAAGGTTTCGTCGGCGCCGCGGTCGGCTCGGCCATGCTCGGTCTGCGCCCGGTCGTCGAGCTGATGACGATCAACTTCTCCCTGCTCGCGATCGACCAGATCATCAACCACGCCGCCAAGATCTACGGCATGTTCGGCGGTCAGACCAGCGTGCCGATGGTCATCCGTACCCCGGGCGGCGGCGGGCAACAGCTCGGTGCGACGCACTCGCAGAACATCGAGCTCTTCTACTCGTTCATCCCCGGCCTGAAAGTGATGGCGCCCAGCACACCGGCCGAGGCATCGTCGATGCTGCGCGCCGCCGTCCGCGACGACGACCCGGTGCTCTTCCTGGAGAACCTGGGTCTGTACAACTCCAAGGGCGAGGTCCCCGACGACTACGCCGAGCCGGAGAACGACAACGTGGCCACGATCGGCCGCGCCGGGGTCGCTCGCGAGGGCTCCGACATCACCCTCATCGGTTACTCCCGTATGGCCTCGGTTGCCACCCAGGTCGCCGAGAAGCTCGCCGAGGAGGACATCAGCGTCGAGGTCGTCGACCTGCGCAGCCTCCGCCCCCTCGACCGCCAGACCTTCGTGGACTCGGTCAAGAAGACCGGTTCCGCGGTGATCTGCGAGGACGACTGGCTGACCTACGGCATCGGTGCCGAGATCGCCGCGTCGATCCAGGAGGGTGCCTTCGACTACCTGGACGCCCCGGTACGCCGGGTCGCCATGGCCGAGGTTCCCATGCCGTACGCCAAGCCGCTGGAGACGGCCGCGCTGCCCGGCGTGGAGTCGATCAGCACCGCCATCAAGGAGACCCTGAGCGCCGTCGGCAAACGGGTCGGGTAGAGGGAGTACCAATGAGCGAGATCCACATGCCGCGCCTGTCCGACACCATGGAGGAAGGCGTCATCAGCAGTTGGGTCAAGAACATCGGCGACAAGGTCGAGACCGGTGACCTCCTGCTCGAGATCGAGACCGACAAGGCCGTCATGGAGTACGAGGCCTTCGACGAGGGTTACCTGGTCAAGCAGAGCGTCTCCGAGGGTGACACCGTCCCGATCGGCGAGGTCATCGGTCTGCTGGCCGACTCCCCGGACGCGGTGCCCGAGGAGAGTGGCGGTGGTTCGGAGCCCTCCGAGGACCGGGCCGAGGAGACCGGCGGTTCCGAGGAGCAGGAGCAGAAGCAGGAGGAGCCTGCGGCCGAGGAGGCACGGCCCGCTCAGGAGAGTGAGCCGGCCCCGGCCCCGAGCGGGTCCGGTCCGGAAGGCCGTCCGCGTACCTCACCGCTGGCTCGGCGCCTGGCCAAGGAGTACGGCCTGGACATCAACCAGATCCAGGGGTCGGGTCCCAAGGGCCGCATCGTGCGTGCCGACATCGAGGCCGCGGCCGAGAAGGGGCAGCCCGCTCAGGAGCAGGCCCCGGCCGCACAGCAGGAGAGCAAGCCGGCTCCCTCCGCACCGGCCGCGAGCCAGCCCTTCGACGACGGCCGTGACTCCGAGGAGGTCAAGGTCAGCAACGTGCGCAAGGTCATCGCGCGCCGCCTGACCGAGAGCAAGCAGACCGTACCGCACTTCTACCTGCGCCGTACGATCGACGCCGACGCGCTCAAGGCGTTCCGCTCACAGATCAACGAGCAGCTCGCCGACACCGGCGTGAAGGTCAGCTTCAACGACCTCATCGTCAAGGCCTGCGCGACGGGACTGAAGCTGCACCCGGCCGTCAACACCTCCTGGGTGGACGACAAGCTGCTGCAGCACCACCGCATCAACGTGGGTGTCGCGGTGGCTGTGGAGGCCGGCCTGGTCGTTCCGGTACTGCACGACACCGACAAGGCCACGCTGTCGGAGATCTCCACGAACACGCGCGAGCTCGCCGGCAAGGCCCGGGACGGCAAGCTCAAGCCGCAGGAGATGAGCGGCGGCACCTTCAGCATCTCCAATCTGGGCATGTTCGGTGTGGACAGCTTCTCGGCGGTCATCAACCCGCCGGAGGCCGCGATCCTGGCGGTCGGTGCGATGCGCCAGGAGCCGGTCGTCGTCGACGGCGAGGTCGAGGTGCGCAACCGCATCTCACTGGAGCTGTCGGTGGACCACCGCGCCGTGGACGGTGCCGTGGGCGCCGCGTTCCTGAAGGATCTCGCGGAGATCCTCGAGGAGCCCATGCGCATCATCCTGTAGGCACCGCCCGCACACGTGCGGAAGACCCCGGCCGGAGCGCTCCGGCCGGGGTCTTCCTCGTGCGCGTGACCGTGTCGGGTGCGTCGGCCCGGGCCGGTGTACGGTCACCGCATGACCCATGTCCTGCACCTGACCGAACTCGAGCGCTGGAGCTCCGATGGTGACACCATCGAGGCCGATTCCCTGTACAGCCAGGGGTTCATGCACGCTTCCCCGGACGAGACGACCCTGCTGGCGGTGGCCAACACGCTGTACACAGAGGCCTCCGAGCCGATGGTCGTGCTGGTCGTCGACACCGCGGCCGTCGGGTCCGACGTGCGTTGGGAGGCGGCCGACCCCGCGCCCCCGCCCGGGGTGGGACCGGAGATGCTCTTCCCGCACATCTACGGTCCGATCCCCCGCGAGGCCGTCGTGGGGGTGCGCTTTCTGCGCCGCGACCCGTGGAACTGGTACGCCGCCGTGGAGAAGCGTCCCGCCACGGCCGAACTCCTGGACCTGTGGCCCCATCCCGAGGGCGGTTGGTACCGGCAGACCTGGCGCACCGATGAACAGCTCCGTCCGGACGGTTCCTCCGGAGCACGCTCCACCGCCACCGGCATCCAGTTCCTGCTTCCGCCGGAGGAGACCTCCCGCTGGCACCGTGTGAGCTCCGACGAGATGTGGGTCTTCAACAGGGGCGGACCGATGCTGTTGGAGTTCGGCGGCACCGGGGAAACACCCGAGTACAAGGGCGACGTCGTGCTGGGGCCCGAGGTCGAGAGGGGCGAAAGCCTCCAGGTCCTGGTCCCCGCCGGCACGTGGCAGGCCGCTCACCCGCTCTCCGAGGAGGAGACCCTGGTCAGCTGCTTCGTCTCACCGGGTTTCGACTTCGCCGACTTCGAGGCACGCTGACCGGTGCTCAGCCGGGGACGGGGTCACCGGCGGGTGCACCGTGTCAGGTGGACGGTGGCGAGGGCGAAGAACACCCCGCCCAGCAGCCAGAACGGCGACCACAGGAACAGGTGCCAGTACAGGACGGGCGCGAAGGTGTCGGAGACCCCGATGGCACCGGTGGCCATGAGTGCCTGCTGGACGATCCCGGCCCCGCCGTACAGGAGGAGGAGCCCCGCCGCGAGCCATCCGCCGCCGAGCAGGAACCAGCGGGGGAAGATCTGTCCCCAGCGCTGCACCAGGCCCAGCGCCGCTACCACGGCCGCGAGCTTCACGAGGGCCGAGGCCCACACGGTGGCCACCATGGCGGGGGCGTTCTCCTGGGCCGGTGCGGTGACCGACTCCCCGATCGTGTCCAGCAGCCATGTGCCGCCCGCCGCCCAGTACAGGCTGACCAGTCCGAACAGGAACGCCCAGACGGCGGCGGCGTGGGCGGGCCACTGCGGTGTCACCACGGGGGTGAACGGGCCGGTCCGGCTCCGGTCGTCGTCGGTCGCCTCGGGCATGGTGCCGTCTCCGTCCTCCTGGGGTGCGGACCACAAGTACACCACCGGAGGGCCGGGATTGTTCAGCCTGCCCGGTCGCGGATCCGGGTGACGAGGTCCCCGTCGCGAGCGACCCGGGTGAGGCCCGCGGCCAGGGCGGCCATGTCATCGCCCTCGACCAGTCCACCGAGGTCGTTCTCCTCCCCGGGCAGGCCGAGCCTTTCGGCGCCGGTCCGGGTGAGCTTGTCGGTGAAGGGTCGAAGCCACGGCCAGACCGCCTGGACCTCGCGGCAGAAGATCGCGGCACCGGTCGGGCCCACACCGGGGAAGCGCTGCAGTCCGGACATCAGACGGGTGCGCTCGTGGTCGCCGGCGAGGCGGCGCAGGTCGCCCTTGCACTCCTCTTGTGCCAACTCGGCGCACTGGCCGAGCCGGGTCGCGGTGCTCTCGTCGTAACGGACGTAGTGTCCCCTGCCCAGAGCGTCCACACGTTCCTGCCAGCTCAGCCGGGCCATACCGTCCGGGGTGGTTCCGCCCGCCCTGTTCAGTTCGTGCGCGGCGTCCATCGCGATCCGCGCCGAGATCCGCGCGGACACGAGGTTGACCAGTACCAGGAGTTGCCACAGAGCGGCGGGTTTGTCCCCCATCCTGATCCCGGCCTCGGCCGCGAGAGTGGTCCCGGCCTCCTCCACCACGGCCCGAGCGATGTCGGTCTGCTTGGTCATCCGGTCCCCCGAGGAACTCGTCGGTGTCCTTCGTGCGGTGCTGCCCGTCAGGCAGTACCCGCACCCGGTCCCAGATCGGACTGGGGCGAGGGGTTGTCGCTGTGGTTCCCGACGCTGGGAGGACCGCCGTGGCGGGCCCTGCCCTTGTCGATACCGAGGAGCCGGTTGAGGTGACGCTTGCGTCCGACCACGAACCAGGCCACCGCGCCGACGATCGGGAGCCAGAGGATGAGGACCACCCACAGGAGCTTGCCGCCGGCCGTGGTGTCGGGGTTGATCAGGGTGGAGATGATCGCGGCGATGACGAGGACCAGCACGGCCAGAGCCAGCAACCCCATGACCACCCCGAAGAGGACGGCCACCCAGCCGAACTCGGGTGCACTCGTGGCGTCTGCGAGTTGTGTGATCATGTCTCCCCCATACATGAAGTACGCATAACGTTACTCAGAGTAACTATCCTGTCTCGCTCGTCCCTTCTCCGAGGAGCTCCGGGCGTTTCTCCTGCGGTGTTCCGAATCCACAGTCGGCCTGGCGGTCCGAGCCGCTCATGGACTGGTGGCAGGTGGGTGCAGACCTGTTGGACCGGTGGTAGGTGGGTGGTGTTCGTCGGAGCGTCGAGCGTAGCCCGGCCGGGGCTTCCCGCAACCCGCATCGGCGCCCCGCCACATACCCGGCACCCGCTGAAGGGTGCGGCGTTGTGCGGGGTTGTTCGCGGCGCCTCGGGGTGTGCGGTCCACCCCTTGGCGCCGGGCCGGCCCGCTCTCGCCGCCGAACACCCAACGGCCGCAGACCAACCGTCCGCCCGAAGAAGTGTGGGGGCACGACCAACCCCCAGGGGCGGGCCATTGCGGTCAACGGTCGAGGCGTGGGCACGGTTGCTCGCTCCTGCGAAGGCACAAGCCGGCCCTTCGGGCCTGGCCCCGGCACTCCCGGCACAGCATTGCGGCCAGGGGTGGCAGGTGTGTGTGCCCTCCGTCGGAGAATCTCCACTCATCGGTGGAGCTGGGAGGGGCCTGCTACCTCCCAGGGGCGCTGCTCCCCCTTCCGCGACCACGTCCGGGCCGTTTTTTGACCGCGGAGGGGAGCAAGGCTCGACCGGGCTCCGGCGGCCGGTGTCAGTGCTCATACAGGCAGCAGAAAACGTTTTCAGTGCCCGCAAGAGCACCAACAACCGCCGAGACCGGCCCCACGAGCAAGACCGGCACTACCGGGGCTCGGGGTCGGCTCTGGTAGCAAGATCGACGGTTGAAGCCGGCTCCGTGAGCAAGGTCCACGAGGTCAGGGCCTTTCCGGAGGAGCGCGCACGCCAGACTGCCCCGGCCTCAATGTCCCGCCGGGAGCAGGCGGGGCCAGGCCCGAAGGCCCGAAGGCCCGGCCTGTGCCTTCGCAGGAGCGAGTCACCGCGCACACGCCGCCAGCGGTGGTCACAATGGCCCGCCACAGGGGGAGGAAAGCGCCCACCGTTCCTTTGGCAGCCGGGCGCCGGGGTGTGGGGGGTCGTCGACAAGGGTCGGGAAGCCCGGCGCAAAGGGTCGCAGCGCAC
Source organism: Nocardiopsis kunsanensis DSM 44524 (assembly GCF_000340965.1). Taxonomy (GTDB): domain Bacteria; phylum Actinomycetota; class Actinomycetes; order Streptosporangiales; family Streptosporangiaceae; genus Nocardiopsis; species Nocardiopsis kunsanensis. Next base: position 51,116 of record NZ_ANAY01000022.1, on the reverse strand, counting down.
ACCCCGAGGCGCCGGGGCCAGCCCACCACACCCCCGCCACCATGAGCACCGGGAATCAGAACCGGGGGCGGCGCGGAAGCGGGTTGCGCAGACCCGGCCGGGCTACAATTCCCGACCCCGACGAACCATCACCCGGCACCACAAGAAACCCCACAACCCCAAACCCAACCCCAAACCACCCCGCCACCATCAACGCCAAGAAGCAGATGTGGCGGGACGTGGAATCGCGGTCTTCCTCAGTGGGCTTTCGACGCTGCTCCGGTCCATTGAGCGCCTCCAGGTCTTTCCCGCGGAGTCACATGATGGAACCAAGTGGTAACCGGTACGGACCATCGGGGCGTCGTGGGGCCCGCTGGTGCCCCGAAGCCGGGCAGCCATGGACCGGTGGAACCGACGGGAGTGGGACTACTATCGAGTAGGGGCTTCTACCAGGGTTTTTCGCTGCTTTACTGGGAACATGGGCGAGCTTCGGCGATCTGGCAGGTTCACTCCCGACCACCCAGACTTGAATCACCACAGAGTCACACCCGCGACCGTTTCGGCGACCGCCGGGAACACCTGAGCCGTGGAGAGGCAACCACGCTACGTCTGGCTCGCCGACCAACTCCGGCGCCCGATCCTGCGCGGTGAGCTGGTCCCCGGCACACGCCTGCCGTCCCGAACCCGCCTCGCCCGCAACTACCGGGTCAGCGAACAGGTCTCCCGCGCCGCCCTGCGGCTGCTCGCCATGGAAGGTGTCGTCGAGGCCCGGCAGGGCTCGGGGTACTTCGTGCGCGAGGACCCCGCGCGGGTCCGCGTCCTGCGTACCGACACCAGCTCGGTCCCCGGCATGGGAGGCCTGCGCCGCGAGGTCGAGGGCACCGAACAGCAGCCCGGGCAACCGCCCGTCTCCACGCGTCTGCGCCTGCGCCGGGGCGACCCGGTCTACCTGACCTCCGCACTCGGCATGGCGCTGGACACCCCCGTGGCCCTGCACCTGTCGTGGGAACCGGCCCTGGTCACCACGGGCACCCCACACACCCCTTTCGACGCCGAACCCGGTGACGGCCTGCTCGACCGGCTCGAAGCCGCGGGCCACCCCGTGGACGGGGTCGTGGAGGAGGTGTGCCTACGGGCCCTGCGTGAGGCCGAGGCCGCACTGCTGTGTGCATCGGCGGGCACCCCGGCCTTGGTCGTCGAACGCACCCACTACTGCGGCGGCCGCCCCGTGGAGACCTCCGACCTCGTCAGCACCACGGACCAGTGCCGACTCGTCTACCGACTCTCCCTGCCACGGCCGCGCAACCCCGCCGAGCCCGGGTGAAGGGGCCGCCCACAGGAACGCCGCCGCCGACGGAGGAACGGTCCGTCGACGGCGGCGCGGTGTCGGTGCCTCGGATCAGTCCTGAGTGAACTCCCGAGCCACGACCTCGGCGATCTGCGCGGTGTTCAGGGCAGCGCCCTTGCGCAGGTTGTCGCCGCACAGGAACAGGTCCAGCGACGTCGGGTCGTCGATCGACTGGCGGATACGGCCGACCCAGGTCGGGTCGGTGCCCACGACGTCTGCCGGGGTCGGGAACTCGCCCTTGGCCGGGTCGTCCAGAACCTCCACACCCTCGGCGTTGGCCAGGAGCTTGCGCGCGTCCTCGGCCGGGACCTCGCTGTCGAAGGTGGCGTGGACGGTCAGGGCGTGGGTGGTGATGACCGGAACACGCACACAGGTGGCGGCCACACGCAGGTCCGGCAGCCCCAGGATCTTGCGGGACTCGTTGCGGACCTTCAGCTCCTCGGAGGAGTAGCCGTCGTCCTTGAGCGAACCGGCCCACGGCACGACGTTGTAGGCCAGCGGGGCCGGGAACGGGCCCAGTTCATCGACAGCGGCGCGCACGTCACCGGCCTCGTTGCCCAGGTTGCGTTCGGCGGCCACGGTCGCCGTCTGGTCGCGCAGGGTGTCGATACCTTCCTGACCGGAGCCGGAGGCGGCCTGGTAGGAGGAGACGACCAGGTCCTTGACGCCGTAGGCGCGGTGCAGGGCACCGATGGCCACGATCATCGACAGGGTCGTGCAGTTGGGGTTGGCGATGATGCCGCGCGGCCGGTTGCCGACCTGGTCCGCGTTGACCTCGGGCACGACCAGCGGGACGTCGGGGTCCAGACGGAAGGCCCCGGAGTTGTCGACGGCCACGGCGCCGCGGGCGGCAGCGACCGGGGCCCATTCCTTGGAGACCTCGTCGGGCACGTCGAACATGGCCACGTCGACACCGTCGAAGACCTCGGGTGCCAGGGCCTGCACGGTGACGTCCTCACCGCGCACGCTCAGGACCTTGCCGGCGCTGCGCGGGGAGGCGATCAGGCGGATCTCGCCCCACACGTTCGGGCGCTCGGTGAGGATGTCGCGCATGACGGAGCCGACTGCGCCGGTCGCGCCGACGACGGCGAGGGTGGGAAGACGGTTGCTCATCGGCCGGTACCTCCGTAAACGACAGCCTCGACCTGGTCGGAGTCGAGCTGGAACTCGGTGTGGGCAGCGCGCACGGCCGCGTCGATCTGGTCCTCCTCCACGATGACCGAGATCCGGATCTCGGAAGTGGAGATCATCTCGACGTTGGTGGCCGAGGCCGCGATCGCGTCGAAGAAGCGGGCGGTCACACCCGGGTAGGAACGCATGCCTGCGCCGATCAGCGAGACCTTGCCGATCTGGTCGTCGTAGCGCAGGGAGTCGTATCCGACCTTCTCCTGGACCTTCTTCAGTGCGGCGACCGCTTCCTTCCCGGAATCCTTGGGGACCGTGAAGGAGATGTCGGTGCGCGACGTGGAGACCGCCGAGACGTTCTGCACGATCATGTCGATGTTGATCTCGGCGTCCGCGAGGGCCTTGAAGATCGTGGCGGCCTCACCGACCTTGTCGGGCACTCCGACGACGGTGATCTTGGCTTCGCTCCGGTCGTGGGAGACCCCGGAGATGATCGGCTGTTCCATGCCTTCGCTTTCCTCGACTTCCGAAACGATCCAGGTTCCGGGCTTCTGGCTGAACGACGAACGGACGTGCAGCGGGATGTTGTACTGCCGTGCGTACTCGACGCAGCGCAGATGCAGGATCTTGGTTCCGCTCGCGGCCATCTCCAACATCTCCTCGTAGGAGAGCTGGGGGATCCTGCGGGCAGAAGGAACGACACGCGGGTCGGCGGTGAAGACACCGTCGACGTCACTGTAGATCTCGCAGGCGTCGGCGTTCAGGGCACCGGCGAGCGCGACGGCGGTCGTGTCGGAGCCGCCGCGGCCCAGCGAGGTGATGTCCTTGGTGTCCTGGGAGACGCCCTGGAAACCGGCGACGATGCAGATCGCGCCCTCGCCCACGGCCTCCTGGATACGGCCGGGCGTGACGTCGATGATCTTCGCGTTGCCGTGCAGGGAAGTGGTGATGACACCGGCCTGGGAGCCGGTGAAGGAGCGCGCCTCGTACCCGAGGTCCTCGATCGCCATCGCCACGACAGCCATGGACATGCGCTCACCCGCCGTCACGAGCATGTCGAGCTCGCGAGCCGGCGGCATCGGGGAGACCTTCTCAGCAAGGTCCAGAAGTTCGTCGGTCGTGTCGCCCATGGCGGAGACGACGACCACGACGTCATGTCCCGCCTTTTTCTGAGCCACGATCCTTTGGGCTACTCGCTTGATGGCTTCCGCGTCAGCGACGGAAGACCCACCGTACTTCTGCACGATTAGGGCCACGATCGATGCTCCTGAGGAGTTGGGATCAAGACAATTAACAACGGAGTGTAGCCATTCGCACCTCGCGCACCTGCTCCGACCTGCGGTTGGATGGCGTGGCGACTTGACGCACCAGCGTTCGGGCTTACCCGCTCGAACCGGAGTTACTCAGATTTCGTCCGCATCATGGACAAATGTGAGTTAGAACTCCAAGCTCCGGCGGCCTTCGAACGCGCGGCCGAGCGTGACCTCGTCGGCGTACTCGAGATCGCCGCCGACGGGGAGCCCGCTGGCCAGGCGTGTGACTTTCAGCCCCATGGGTTTGACCAACCGCGCCAAGTAGGTCGCAGTGGCCTCCCCTTCCAGATTGGGGTCGGTCGCGAGGATGATCTCGGTGATCTGGCCGTCGGCAAGGCGCGACATGAGCTCCTTGACACGCAGGTCATCGGGTCCGACCCCCTCGATGGGGCTGATCGCGCCACCCAGTACGTGGTAGCGCCCCCGGAACTCGCGGGTGCGCTCGATGGCGACGACGTCCTTGGATTCCTCGACGACACAGACGACCGCGGGGTCGCGGCGCGCGTCACGGCAGATACGGCACTGCTCCTCCTCGGCCACGTTGCCGCAGACCGAGCAGAACCGCACTTTCTCCTTGACCTCGACAAGCGCGTTGACGAGGCGTTTGACGTCCGCGTGTTCCGCGGACAACAGGTGGAAGGCGATGCGCTGCGCGCTTTTCGGACCGACGCCGGGCAGCCGCCCGAGCTCGTCGATCAGAGACTGCACCGCGCCTTCGTACATCGCCTACCCGTTCATCGGACCGACTCGTCGGGGGCGGCCCACGTGCCCTCTCGCCGTCCACGTTATCCGTGCCGACGACCCCTCGCGCACGAGAAGGCCGCCGTCACCGTCGTTCGCGTGGTGGAGATCACATACCGGGAAGGCCGCCGGGCATCCCTCCGGGCATGCCGCCGGGCATGCCGCCGAGGCCCTCGGTGAGCGGACCCATCTTCTCCTGCTGCATCCGCTCGACCTGTGCCTCGGCGTCCCGGATCGCGGCGAGAACGAGATCGGCGATGGTCTGCGCCGACTCCTCGCTGTCGGAGGCCTCGACCGCCTTGGGGTCGACGGTGATGTCCTCGACCTGGCCGCGGCCGCTCAGTTTGACCTTGACCAGGCCGCCGCCGGAGCTGCCCTCGACCTCCGCCTCGTCCAGGGACTTCTGTGCCTCGACGAGCTGCTGCTGCATCTGCTGGGCCTGCTGGAGCAGGGCCTGCATGTCCATTCCCTCAGGATTCACGGCCGTCTCCCTCTTCGGCACCCGCGGTGCCGGATGTCGCTGTCTCGCTGTTCCTGTGAGCGTAACCGCTCGGCTCCGGTGCCGTCCGGTGGCCGAGCAGTGCCCCCGGAGGTGTTCGGTCGGCACCGCGTACGTGTGCGTAGAACCCCTCCTGGCCCGACAACGAACGAGTCCGCCCGATCACTCCCCCGGCGCCCCTTTCGAACAGCGGGAACCGCTGCGCCTCGCTCGGCACCGACCCACCGACAACGCCCCCCTAGGCACGACTGAGACGAAGAGTAGCGCTAACATCACTTTCGGTTGCAGATGTGTCTTGCGGGGCACGACCGAGACGTCACGGGGGACCGATCACGTGTTGACCGCCAGGGAACGCCATTCGGCGCTGATCGAGGCGATGGTCGCGGACGGCACACTCACCGATCCCGGTCTCATCGAGGCCTTCCGGGCGGTTCCACGGCACTCCTTCATCCCGGACACCGGTGCTTCGACCGTGCGCGGGACCACGCTCGACGCCACAGGGAACCCCGAACGCTGGCTGGCCGCGGTCTACGCCGACAACGCGATCATCACCCGTGTGGACGAGGGCGGGGTGCCGCGACAGCGTGGCGACGAGGCCACGCCACGCACCCCCGAGGCGGAGGCGGCGACCTCCTCCAGTTCCGCACCCACCGTCCTGGCCCAGCTCCTGGGCCTGGCCGAGCTCGCAGACGGATTGCGTGCCCTGGAGATCGGCACCGGTACCGGTTGGAACACCGCTCTGCTCGCGCATCGGCTCGGTGACGGCTCGGTGGACTCGATGGAGATCGATCCGCGGGTGGCCGAGAACGCCCGGCAGGCCTTGTCGGAAGAGGGGCGTTCCCCCCGCATCGTCGTGGCCGACGGCTACGCGGGCCGTCCCGAGAGCGCCCCCTACGACCGGATCACCTCCACCTGCGGGGTACGGACCCTTCCACCCTCGTGGTTGGAGCAGATTCGCCCGGACGGGCTCATCGTGTGTCCGTGGGGCGCGTTGGAGGGCGCAGGGGTACTGGCACGGTTCGAGTGCCCCGGTGACGGCACTGCACACGGGACCTTCCACGGGGGCGTGGGTTTTGTGCCCCTGCGCGTTCCCGGACCGCAGGCGCCGCCGGTGCACGACAGCGGGCAACAGCCGGACGAGTACCGCCTGACCCAGGAGGACCCGATCGCGCCGCTGATGTCGTTCCCGTCGGCGTTCGCGCTGTCGGTGATGGTGCCGGACTGGCGGGTGCGGCGCCGATGGATCGGGACCGGGTCGGGGGTATGGATCAACGACCACACCGACGAGTCGTGGGTGCGTGTGTATCCGTACGGGACCTCGTGGATGATCGAGCAGGGCGGACCGCGCAGCATCTGGGACGAGTTCGAGGAGGCTCTGGCCACCTGGACCGAGCTCGCCGAGCCCCCTCCGGATCGCTTCGGGATCTCGGTCGGAGACGACGGCACGCACCGGACCTGGCTGGACTCCCCCGAGGGCCGGTCCTGGCCGGTCACACCGGCCACAGGGCGCTGAGCCCGAACTCCCGGACACGAGCGGCGGGCCCCCACCGCCGGCGGACGGGGCCTCCGCACAGCTCGGACCGCGGCCCCGGGACTCCCGCCCCGAGCAGACTGCCCTTTGTTCTCGGCCACGGCCCTCGCCCCTCCCACGTCGGGCCGCGGCGTCCCGTCCTTCCGGAACCGGTGGAGCACCCTCTGGGCCAAGACGGTACGTCTCGTTCTTCCCCGGATAGCGTGGGAGCATGAAGGAGAATGCCTCAGCCGACGGCGGACGGCGCGCGCCGAACCCGAAGCGCCGCAGCGCACGGGCCGAACGCGCGATCCTCGACGCCGCCTCGGAACTCATCGTCGAGGTCGGGTTCGCCCGGATGACCATGGAAGCCATCGCCGCCCGCGCCCGGGTCGGTAAACAGACCATCTACCGGTGGTGGCCCTCCAAGTCCGCCGTGGTCCTGGACGTGTTCACCCATCTGACCGGTGAGAAGGCCGGGCAACCACTGCCCGACACCGGGGATGTCGCCACCGATCTGAAGACCGTGCTGCGCGCCACCGTCGACGAGTTCACCACCCCCGCGATGGACCGGACCGCACGTGCCTTCACCGCGGAGATCCAGCACGACACCGAACTGGCCGTACAGATCGGCGAACGCCTCGTTTCCCCCGGAACGGAGGTGTACAAAGAACGGTTGCGCAGCGCGGTGGACGCGGGACAGGTGCGTGCCGATGCCGATCTCGAGCTGGCCGTCGAGCTGCTCACCGGACCGTTCCAGAAACGGTGGCTGCTGCGGACCGCACCCCTGACCCACACCTACGCGGAAGACCTCGTCGACATGGTCATGTGTGCCCTGAGGCCCTGACCGGTGCGGCGTTCAGCCCTGGGGATCGTGTTCGATCTCGTCGATGAGTTTGCCGCCGAGCTCGCTCTCGATGAGCGCCACACCCGAGGTACCCGAGGCGCCCGGTCCGCCAGAAGCGTCCGGGCCGCCGGGAGCTCCTCCGGCGTCTGTTCCCCCGGACGGACCGGGGCGTTCGGGCCCCGTCGGCTCGGGCCGCCGCTCCTGTGCTGCCCCGCGCTGCGGTTCGGCCTGCCCCTGAGCAGGCTCGGGCGGCGGGGCGGCCGAGGCGTCCTCGAACGGGTCCGGCGGCGGCTCCTCCAACCCGGTGACGATCTTGTCCGCCGGCGGGCCTGGCGGGACCTGCGGCTCGGTCGGCCCCTGGGACGCGGGTTCCGGGGTCGGCTCGGGGGCCGGTGTTTCCGGGGCGCGTGCGGGCTCGGCCGGACGCGGCGGTTCCTGGGCAGGGCCGCCCCATCCCGCGGGCTCGGCCGGACGCGGCGGTTCCTGGGCAGGGCCGCCCCATCCCGCGGGCTCGGCCGGACGCGGCGGTTCCTGGGCAGGGCCGCCCCATCCCGCGGGCTCGGCCGGACGCGGCGGTTCCGGGGCACGCGTGGGAGCCCCGCCACCGCCCTGGCCACCCGCGGCGACCCGGACCTCGACACCCAGGACCTCCTGGATCGCTGCCGCGACCACCTGGTCACTACCGCTGTTACTGAAGCCCTTGGCCTCGTTGGGGCGCGAGAAACCGAGGAGTACGGTGTTGCCCTCGACCCCCTCGGGGCCGACGTCGCTGCCGGTGAGCACCATCCAGGTGAACCGCCGCCGGTTCTTGACCGCTTCCAGGATCTGGTGCCAGGCGCCCTGGAGCCGGCCGAGATCGAGCGCTCCCCCACCGGGGGCCGGTTCCTGAGCGGCATGCTGCGCTGCGGCCTGCTGGGGCTGTGCTGGAGCCTGCTGGGGTTGCGGCGCGGCGGTCGCACCGGTGGACCAACCCGTGGGTTCGGCCGACCCCTGCGGACGCTCGGGCGCCGGCTGTTGGGGCTGTGCGGCCGGAGCGGTCGGGGCCCGAGGAGGTTCGGCGGGTGCCTGCGGTGCGGCCGGGGGCGCTGCGGGTTGCTGCGGTGGTGCGGGCTGCTGTGGCGGTGCGGCCGCAGCGCCGGAGGAGACACGGCGCTCCATCTGTTCCAGCCGGGCCAGGAGTGCCGTGTGGTCGGAGTCGGTCGCGGGCAACAACACACGCGAGCACATCAGCTCCAGCATGAGCCGGGGCGCGGTCGCACCGCGCATCTCCGTCAACCCCTGGTTGAGGATGTCGGCGGCACGGGTGAGCTCGGCCGGCCCCATACGGGAGGCCTGTGCCTGCATCTGCTCGACGGACTCGGCCGCGACGTTGACCAGCCCCTTGTCGAGGGCGTCGGGCACGGCCGCCAGGACCACCAGGTCACGGAAGCGTTCGAGCAGGTCGGTGGCGAAACGGCGCGGATCGTGGCCGCCCTCGACCACCCGGTCGATCAGTCCGAAGACCGCGGCACCGTCCCGTTCGCCGAGCGCGTCGACCATCTCCCCCAACAGGCTGGAGTCGGTGTAACCGAGCAGGCCCACCGCGCCTTCACGGGTAATGCCCTCGTCCCCGGACCCGGCGATGAGCTGGTCCAGCACCGACAGGCTGTCGCGCGCCGAACCCGCGCCCGCGCGCACGACCAGGGGCAGAGCGGCTTGCTCGTAGCGGAGGCCCTCCTCCTGAAGGAGGTCCTGCATGAGTTCCTTCAGGGTGGTCGGCGGGATCAGCCGGAACGGGTAATGGTGCGTTCGCGACCGGATCGTCCCGATGACCTTCTCGGGTTCGGTCGTGGCGAAGACGAACTTCAGGTGCGGTGGGGGCTCCTCGACGAGTTTGAGCAGCGCGTTGAACCCCTCACGGGTCACCATGTGCGCCTCGTCGATGACATAGATCTTGTAGCGCGAGTTCACCGGAGCGAAGAACGCACGCTCCCGCAGGTCGCGAGCGTCGTCAACACCACCGTGCGAGGCCGCGTCGATCTCGATGACGTCGATGCTGCCGCCACCGTCGGGGCCCAGGGCCACGCAGGACCCGCACGTGCCGCACGGGTCGGGGGTGGGCCCCTCCTCGCAGTTGAGCGACCGGGCCAGGATGCGCGCGCTCGTGGTCTTGCCGCAGCCGCGCGGGCCGCTGAAGAGGTAGGCGTGGTTGATGCGTCCGCTGCGCAGTGCCTGCCGCAGCGGGTCCGTCACGTGTTCCTGACCGCGTACTTCGCCGAACGTCGCCGGACGGTACTTGCGGTACAGCGCGATGCTCACGGTGCGATCACTCCCCTGGTCCCTGCCACGGGTCCATTCAACCCGCTACCACCGACAGCTCGGGCCGGGTCGTGGGAAACCGGGAGGGGGACGGCTGGGACTCCCAGAGACAGAAAAGGACCCCCCGCGCACCCGCCAGAGCCCACTTATCCTTGCTGCCTTCCGGCCCTGGGGAGGTTCATAGGGTGACGCCGCACGAGGGGTCTGCCCCAAGCCTACCCGAAACGGGGACCGCTCTGGCAAACCCTTTCCGGGCCCTGTCCCGTGCGCGTGTGCACACCCCTCCGCGAAGGATGTAGTGTCTGGCCGTGACCGGACGCGCAGCGCCCGGGAACGGTCGACCGTCGGCCGGAGGGATGGACGAAGCACCCCTCCGGAGCCTGTAGAGTTGATCTCGGAGGATTCGCCTAGTGGCCTAGGGCGCACGCTTGGAAAGCGTGTTGGGGGCAACCCCTCAAGGGTTCGAATCCCTTATCCTCCGCCGGAGCGAAGGCCCGGGACGCACAGCGTTCCGGGCCTTCGTCGTTCCTGGCCACAACGGGCATCCGGAGGTCTCCCGGACCCGCCGCCCACAGCACCGGGGGCTCCGCCGCCCGCTCCCGGGCCGCCGTACTGCGGCCCTTCCCCGCGCCGCTCCTGGTCCGGCGCCCTCGCCGTCCCTAGTCTGGGTCCAGGCTGGCGCCGTCCGAGGGGAGAGCTATGAGTACCACGGTAGCGGTCCTGGGGACCGGGATCATGGGGTCGGGCATGGCCGCGAACCTCATCGCCCGGGGTTTCGAGGTACAGGTGTGGAACCGCACCCGGGACAGGACCCGTCCCCTGGTAGAGGCCGGCGCACGTGCCGCGGCCTCGCCGGCGGAAGCGGTGCAGGGCGCCGATGTCGTGCTCACCGTCCTCTTCGACGAGGGGGTGACCGCCCATGTCATGGAGCAGGCCCTGCCCTCGTGCTCACCCGAGACGGTGTGGGCGCAGGCGGGCACGGTCGGGGTGAAGGGCACGGACGACCTCGCCCGACTCGCCGAGCAGCACGGGGTCCGCATGGTCGACACACCCGTCCTGGGCACCAAGGAACCCGCCGAACAGGGCGCGCTCGTGGTCCTGACCGCGGGTGAGGGGACGGCGCTGGCGGCGGCTCGCCCGGTGCTGGAGGCCTTCTCCTCACGCGAGGTCCACGTGGGTGACGAGCCCGGCAGGGCCTCGGGTCTCAAGCTGGCCTGCAACGCGTGGGTCACCACGTTGACGGCGGGGGTGGCCCAGTCGATGGCGATGGCCCGTGCGATGGGCGCGGACCCCCGACTCTTCCTGGAGGCGATCTCCGGTGGAGCCTTGGACGCCGATTACGCGCACCTCAAGGGGGAGATGATGCTCAGCGGTGAGTACCCGGTCTCTTTCCCGGTGCACGGCGCGCTCAAGGACCTCGACCTGATGGTGGCCAGTGCCCGCGGCCACGGCATTGCGTCGGGTGTTCTGGACGGTGTACGTGTGCAGTTCAAGGCGGCCGAGCTGAGCGGTTTCCGGGACGATGACATCGCCTCCGTCTTCGAGGCCGTCACCCCTGACGACGATACTCGGTGACCCAGGAAACGACCGACCCACGGAGGTGTCGAGCATGGCCCAGGACGTTCCGCGGCACGAGCTCTCCGACGGCACGGAGATGCCCGCGCTCGGGTTCGGTACCTATCAGCTCACGGGGGAGGAGGGCACCCGGTCGATCGTGTCGGCGATCGAGGTCGGCCACCGGTTGTTGGACTCGGCGGTCAATTATCAGAACGAGGACGCGGTGGGTGAGGCGGTACGGCGCTCACCGGTGCCCAGGGAGGAGCTGTGGGTCACCTCCAAGCTCCCCGGGCGCGACCATGCCTATGCCCGGGCCCTGGAGGCGGTCGAGGGATCCCTGCGCGCCTCGGGGCTGGAGTACCTGGACCTGTACCTCATCCACTGGCCGAACCCGGTCGAGGACCTGTACGTGCAGGCCTGGCGGGCGTTGGTGGAGGCACGCGAGCGCGGGCTGGTGCGTTCCATCGGGGTGTCGAACTTCCTGCCCGAGCACCTGGACCGCATCGTCGGGGACACCGGGGTGACGCCTTCGGTCAACCAGGTCGAGCTGCATCCCTACTTCCCGCAGCAGGAGCAGCGTGCCAAGGACGCCGAGCTGGGGATCCGCACGGAGTCGTGGAGCCCGCTGAGCCGGGCCAAGACGCTGCTGGGCGAGCCGGTGATCGAGAACATCGCGCGGAAGCACGGGCGCACCCCTGCGCAGGTCGTCCTGCGCTGGCACCACCAGTTGGGGGCGGTCCCGATCCCGAAGGCGTCGGGGCCGCAACGCCAGCGGGAGAACCTGACGGTCTTCGACTTCTCCCTCTCGGACGAGGAAGTCGGGGAGATCACTGCTCTGGGCCGTCCCGATGGGCGTAACAGGGGGCAGGATCCGGCGGTGTACCAGGAGTTCTGACTGTTCGGGCGCGGCCCCGGGGCACGTGCCCCGGGGCCGCGTTCGTGTTCGGCGCCGGAGTCGGAAGCGGAGCGGGCCCTCCTTCTCCCTATTTTGCAACTTGTTGCATAAACTGGGGACGGGCCCACACCGGCCACGATGCACCGCACAAGGAGACCGAACATGAGCGAGCACCCCCACCTCCTGGAACCCCTCGACCTGGGCTTCACCACCCTGCCCAACCGCGTCATCATGGGCTCCATGCACGTGGGCCTGGAAGAGGCACCCGACGGCTTCGAACGCATGGCGGAGTTCTACGCCGAGCGCGCCCGGGGCGGCGCCGGGCTCATCGTCACAGGCGGCATCGCCCCCAACCCGGAAGGTGCCACCTACACCGGGGCCGCCAAGCTCACCAACGCCGACGAGGTCGCCCGACACAAGACCGTCACCGACGCGGTGCACGCAGCCGGCGGGCGTATCGCCATGCAGATCCTGCACACCGGCCGGTACGCCTTCAGCGAGGAGTCGGTCGCCCCCAGCGCGATCAAGGCACCGATCAGCGCCTTCACCCCCCGCGCGCTCACCGAGGGCGACATCGAGCGCACCATCGAGGACTTCGCACACACCACCGCCCTGGCCCGCGAGGCCGGCTACGACGGTGTCGAGATCATGGGGTCCGAGGGTTACCTCATCAACCAGTTCATCGCCTCGGCCACCAACCAGCGCGAGGACCGCTGGGGCGGTTCCTACGAGAACCGGACCCGTTTCCCGCTGGAGATCCTGCGGCGTGTACGCGAGCGCGTCGGCGAGGACTTCGTGGTCGTCTACCGCCTCTCGATGCTGGACCTGGTGCCCGGCGGTTCCACCTTCTCCGAGGTCGTGCAGCTCGCCAAGGCCGTCGAGGAGGCCGGCGCCGACATCATCAACACAGGGATCGGCTGGCACGAGGCCCGGGTGCCCACCATCGCCACGTCCGTGCCCCGCGGTGCCTACAGCTGGGTGACCCGCAAGCTCATGGGCGAGGTGTCGGTACCGCTGGTGGCCGTCAACCGGATCAACACCCCCGAGGTCGCCGAGCAGGTGCTGGCGGAGGGCGACGCCGACATGGTCTCCCTGGCCCGGCCCTTCCTCGCCGACCCCCACTTCGTGGCCAAGGCCGCCGAAGGGCGGTCGGAGGAGATCAACACCTGCATCGGCTGCAACCAGGCCTGCCTGGACCACACCTTCAGCCTCAAGATCACCTCGTGCCTGGTCAACCCGCGCGCCTGTCACGAGACGGAGCTCGTGCTGGAGCCCACCCGCACCGTCAAGGAGGTCGCCGTGGTCGGCGCCGGACCGGCCGGCCTGGCCTTCGCGGTCTCGGCAGCCGAGGTCGGCCACCGGGTCACCCTCTTCGACGCCGCGGACGAGATCGGCGGCCAGCTCAACATGGCCCGGAAGGTCCCCGGCAAGGAGGAGTTCGAGGAGACCCTGCGCTACTACCGGGTCCAGCTCGACAAGCTCGGGGTCGACGTGCGCCTGGGTGCCCGTGTGGACGCGCCCGCTCTCCAGGGCTACGACGAGGTCGTGGTGGCCACCGGGGTGTCCCCGCGCACCCCGGACGTGCCCGGCATCGACCACACGAAGGTCGTCTCCTACGCCGACGTGCTGCGCGGCGAGGTCCAGGTCGGCGAGAAGGTCGCGATCATGGGCGCCGGCGGGATCGGCTTCGACGTGGCCGAGTACCTGACCGACAGCGGTGAGGGCGCGAGCCAGGACATCGGGGAGTTCTTCCGCCAGTGGGGTGTGGACACCGACCACACCACCGTCGGTGGCCTCACCGAACCCGAGCGCCCCGCTCCGCCGCGCCGGGTCCACCTGGTCCAGCGCAAGACCAGCAAGCTCGGGAAGGGCTTGGGCAAGACCACCGGGTGGATCCATCGGGTGGAGCTGCGCCAGCGCGGTGTCGACATGGTCGCGGGCGCCGCCTACGACAGGATCGACGACGAGGGTCTGCACATCACCGTCGACGGCGAGCCCCGGATCCTGGACGTGGACCACGTCGTGGTCTGCACGGGCCAGGAGTCGCGCCGTGACCTGGCCGACGAGCTGTCCGGACTCGGCACCACCGTGCACGTCATCGGCGGTGCGGACGTGGCAGCGGAACTCGACGCCAAGCGCGCCATCGACCAGGGCACACGTCTGGCCGCGGCGCTGTAGTCCGCGTGCGGTCGTTCCCGTCCCGGCCGGGGCGGGAACGACCGCACGGTAACAGGGCCCGTCCCGCCGACAGGTTCTACAATCGCGGCCATGTCCCTGCCCCACGCGATCCTGACCGCTCTGCTGGAGAAACCCTCCTCGGGTTCGGAGCTGACCCGGCGTTTCGACCGGTCCATCGGTTACTTCTGGTCGGCCACCCACCAGCAGATCTACCGCGAACTCGGGAAGTTGGAACGGGCGGAGCTCATCCGCACCCTTCCCGGCGGAGCACCCACCCGCGGGCAGAAGAAGGAGTACGAGGTCCTGGCCGCGGGCCGGGAGGAGCTCGTGCGCTGGGTCGACCGGCGCGAGGACCCCAAGGTGGCCCGGGACCCCCTGCCCTTGCGGCTGCGCGCCGCCGGGGTGGTGGGCCTGGGTGACCTCGTCGACGAGCTCCGTCGCCATCGCGACCTGCACCGGGACCGGCTGGAGGAGTACAGGGAGTTCGAACGGCGCGACTACCCCGCCGAACCCGCCACCCGTCAGGAGCGGGTGCAGTGGCTCGTCCTGCGCGGTGGCATCGACATGGAGGCGGGGTGGATCTCCTGGCTCACCCGGGCCGTCGACGAGCTATCCGAAGAGGCCTCCGGCCGAGGTCCGCGGTCCTGAGCGGTCGAGCGGGGACGCTTTCGGTCCCCGGCCCGGGACGCTGCCGTGGCCGGGGGCGGGGCACGGCCCCGATGCCCGTCACCGGACGCCGGGGACGGCCTGTTCAGGACCGGCCTCCACCCCGAGCTCCGCGAGCCTGTGCAGATGGGCTTCGTGGCTGAAGCACTGCTCCAGGACCGCCCAGGCCTGTTCCACCTGTTCACGGCTGCGTCCGGGGACGGCGAAGAGCCAGTTGACCGCGTCTCGTACATGTTCGGGGGCCGCATAGATCGCGGCCGGGCCGAAGAGTTCCTCGAACTTGGGAGGCAGGATCGTCGGCACTCCGGCCGCCATCGCCTCGAGCGGTGCACGACCGAAGGCCTCCAACAGGTCGGAGGCGGTCTGGTAGACGTACACGTCCAGCCCTCGGAGGAACTCCGTGACCGGAACCGAGTCGTACTCGTAGGAGACCCACCCCTCGGGCAGCGACCCGAGCATGCGTCGGGGGACCGCGGTGCCGCCGAGGACGTGGACCTCGTGCCCCTCCCCCGCCGGATACGCCGCCGAGAGCAGGTCCGGGCTCTCGGGCCATTTGGAGACGTGGTCACGCGAATGCCGCCCGATCCGCACCCCGTCGTCCGTACGGAGAGGGCCCTCGCCCCGCCATTCGTCCAGGTCGATGATGTTGACCCAGTCGTGTTCGGACAGGAGCACCGGACCGAGTTCGCCGGCGTGGTGTTCCAGGAGTGCACGCCGCACGAACGGGCTGATCGGACACCACTCGTGCTCCCCGACCCAGTCCTGGAGCGTCCGGTACGTCCGGTCGACGTCCCAGACCTGTTCTCCCGCTCCTTCCTCCCCGTAGTAGCGGCAGGGGGTCTGGTTCACGACGAGTTTCGTGGCGCGTGCGGTGACCTGCGGCAAGTCCTCCTGGAGGCGTTCGACGCTCCTGGGGTGGCGCACGATCATGAGGTCGCAGACCACCCGTTCCCCGGGGCGCACGTACCGCACCCGGTCGCCGTCGACGAACCGGTTGAACTTGGGGTTGACCGGCCGCCCCGGCTTCTGGTTCCCGAACGGGTTGTGCAGCAGCCCCGTGCGCAGCCCGCCGGCGGTCTGGGCCGCTACTTCCTGAAGGTTGCTGCCCGTGGTCCCGCCCAGATTGCAGAAGTCCGAGACCAGGAGCACGTCGAAGTGGACCGGCCCCCCGGGCGACGGTTCCGGTGACCCGGTGTGGTCGGGCGAACGGGGATCGGACAACAGGGCTGCGTGGCGCAGGGCACCGGCACGGTCGTTCTCGCCGATCGCGGTGTACCACTCGGCCGACGCCGACAACGCCGACGCACGGGACTCCGGTGCGCGTGTCGGTTCGGCCGAGAACTCGCGCAACTCCTCCAGTGCTGTCATGGAGAACCCGCCCCACAGATGGCGGCGCAACCGCTGGACGTGCCGCTCGTCCGCGACCGTCCGTGACCGCGGACGAGAAGCCGCAACGGCCCCGCGCTCCTCCCTGCGCAGCAACACCACCGAACGTCCGGCCCAGGCGGTCCCTCCGAGCAGGAAGAGGCTGGCCGCGGCCAGCCCCACGCGCCCGCCGACGAACACGACCAGGACGGCCACACACGCGGTGGCCAGGACGAAGACCGTCCTCATCGGGACGTGGGCCCGAGTTCTCCGCCACAGATCGACGAGCAGGGCTCGAAGTTTCGGGATCATCGTCGTCTCCCATCGAAGCATCTGTCTCCGTGCCGTGCGTCCCTCACTCGGGTCGTGCGGCACGGACCCCCACATCACCCAGCCGGCGCAAGTGAGCGTCGTAGCTGAACCGGTCCCGCACCACCTGGCGGGCACGCTCGACCTGGCGGACGTGCCGTTCGCGGTCGGTCATGAGCAGGTCGATCTCGGCCTGCACCCCCGCGGGCTCGGTGTAGATGCCCGCGTCCCCGAACAGGGGCTTGAACTGCTGGGGCAGCACGGTCGGCAGCCCCACGGCCATCGCTTCCAGGGGCGAGCGCCCGAAGGCCTCCACGTAGTCGGTGGAGGTGAAGTACACGTACAGGTCGAGTTCGTGCAGGAAGTCCCGGGCGGGAACCGTGTCGAACGGGTGCACCGTCCAGTTGGGGGGCAGTCCGCCGAGCAGCCGTTCGGGGCTCTCCGCCCCGCCCAGGACCCGGTACTCGTACCCCTCGACCGGCGGGTAGGCCGCCTCCAGGAGTTCCCGGGTCTCGGGCCATTTGGAGACGTGGTCACGCGAGTGCCGTCCGATGCGCACCGTCGAGTCGAAGGGACGCGGCTCGGGACGTATCCACTCGTCCATGTCGATGATGTTGACCCAGTCCCATGACGAGAGCGGCATATCGGGCATTTCGTCGAGGTGGTGGCCCACGAGCGCATCGCGCACCGCAGGTCCGATCGGGTACCACGTGTGCTCACCGAAACGGTCGAGGAGGTTGCTGTGGACACGCTCGAGCTGCCAGATCTCCTCGCCCGCGCCGCCCTGCCCGTAGTAGCGGTACGGGGGCTGGTTGATGACGAGTGCGGTGTGGGCGGCTTCCACGTCCGGAAGGTCGTCGGCGATGCGGTTGCAGATCTTGGGGTGTCTGATGAGCAGGAGGTCGCAGGTGATGCGGTCACTCCAGTGCACGAACCGGACCCGGTCCCCGTCCACCAGCCGCATGATCTTGGGACTGATGGGCTTGCTACGGCTCCAGTCAGCAATGGGGTGGTGCAGGAGCCCCGTACGCAGACCGGCACGGGACTGTGCCTCGATCTCCTGCGCGTTGCTTCCGGTGGTGCCTCCCGGAAGTGCGAAATGGGAGACCATGAGCACGTCGAAGTGCACGGTGCGCCCCCTGCTGCCCATGACCGAGTTCACCCGCGCCGCGCTCGGCGCGGAGACGTCCGTGAGCAGAGCAGAGCGCCGCATCTGCTGTGCACGGACCGCGTCGCCCGTGTACTCGTACCGGGCGGCCAGGTCCTCGAGGGCCCGGGAGCGCCGCTCGGGGCTGTGGGCGGGGTCGACGGAGTACTCGCGCAGACCGGCCTCCGCGGTGCGGGAGTCCCCTCTCCAGAGGCGGTGCTCCAGTTCCGACAGACGTTCGGCGGAGGCCTGTTCGGAGGTCCGTTCCCGCCGTTTCTCCTCGGCCTGGTGCCGTTTCTTCCGGGCACGGTCCCGGCGCTCGCGGCGCAGCGCGGCCAGTTCGGCCCCGAGCAGCCCGAGGCCGACGGCCGGCAGCAGGAACGCGGTCGCCAGTGCCACCGGTGCCGGCGCCACGACGATGACGACGGCAGCCGCGGCCGCCACGAGGGGCACGAGCACCTTCTTGGGAACCTTGCGTAGCAGACGCGGTGTTCGGAAGCGGAACACGCCCGCCCATGTCCTGGCCATAGTGTGACGTCCCCCATCATGCCGTTGCTGCCGTGTGTAACCAGACAGAAACCCACCGTATCCACACGGGGTGCAGAATTCACGACGACAGCACGGGAACGGACACCGACACACAAAAAGCCGCCCCCGGCAGCACCGGGGACGGCTCGTGGCGGTGGAGGAGGGATTCGAACCCTCGAAGGGTTGCCCCTTACCCGCTTTCGAGGCGGGCGCCATCGGCCACTAGGCGACTCCACCGAGAGTTACTCTACAGGATCCTGCGCCCAGCGAAAAATCGGGACAACAGCCCTGCGCACTCGGCCGCGAGGCCGGCATCCACGAGGTCGGGCGGAAACACTTCGGGGCGGTGGTTCTGACGTGGGTCGCGCACCGCGTCCCACACCGATCCGGCCGCGCCCGCCTTGTCGTCACGCACCCCGTAGACCAGGCGGTCCACCCGCGAGAGCACCGTCGCCCCCGCACACATGGTGCACGGCTCCAGGGTCACGACCAGGCTGCAGCCCGACAGACGCCACTCACCCCGCGCCCGCGCCGCCGCGCGCAGCGCCAGGACCTCCGCATGCGCTGTGGGGTCCCCGGTCGCCTCACGTTCGTTGCGGCCGGTCCCCAGGACCGCGCCGTCCTCTCCCAGGACCACGGCGCCCACGGGGACGTCCCCCGAGTCCAACGCCCGCTCGCCCTCCCTCAGCGCAAGACGCAGGGCGGCACCGACGAGGTCGTGGTCCATCTCCTCAGAGCCTCATGCTGTCGAGCAGATCGGAGAAGCCCGCCCGCTCGGCGACCACGGCCAGCACGTCGCTGGGGAGCACACCCCCGCCGGAGGCGAGGTCGTGCAGTTCGTCCTCGGGCACGCCGAGATCGGTGATCAGGTCACCGTCGCCGTCGGGCACCGGGTTGGGACGTGAACCAGCGCTCTCGGACGGCGGCGGCGCCCCCAGACCACCGGCCTCCGAGAGCACCGAGGCGATCGTGTGATCGTGCACCACACGGGCGTCGGAAAGGTAGACCCGGGGCTCTTCACCGCCGTCCTCGGCCCGGACGATCGCGAACCACTCGTCGTCGGCCTCCACCAGGAGGAGGGCCTCGTCACCGCCCCGCTCGACCGCGAAGTCGATCATGAGGTCGGTGATGTCGTCGATCACGTCCGCCTCGCCGAGTTCGACCTCGGTGCCCCGCCACATCTTCCCGTCGGGAGCGAAGATGGCTGCGAAGGTCGACACCGCGTGCTCTCCTGTTCTGCCGGGTGTTGATCCAGGACTCCCTTACCCCATCCCGTCCAAGACACGCTGGAAGGACTGGGCGAATCCCAACCGCTCGGCGACGCTGGCCAGTACCTCGTCGGGGTACAGGTCGAGGTCGCCGGCGAGTGCGCCCAGTTCCATCTCGTCCAGCCCGAGATCGGCCACGATCGACAGGTCCCCCGCGGGCAGCACCTGATCGAGGTCGTCGTCGTCGGGAACGTCGATGTCGAGCTCGTCCAGGACGTCGCGGGCCATCCCCCAGTCGACCGAGGCGGTCACGTCGGAGAGGAAGAGGGTGGTCTCCTCACCGTAGACCCGAACGATGATGAAGAAGTCGTCTCCGATCGCGACCAGGCCGAGCGCACCACTGATGCTCGGCTGCTGGCGCAGGGCATGGACGAGCCCCTTGAGGTCCCGGGTGAGGGCCACGGGAAGCAGGTCGACGTCCCAGTACTCCTCTTCCCTGTAAGCGACGGCGGCGAAATCGGCCGAATCGTCGCCACCATGATCGAGTACTGTCATCGCCACCCCAACCCGGCCGGTGCATCGGTACGGACGACGGAACCCCGGATCGCCCGTGCGACAGCCATGGTAACGATCACCCCGGTCCTCCTGTTCGCCATAGGGCGTATTCGGTCAGCACCGTGAACGGCAAAGGCACCCCCGACACCCTCTTTCCAAGTTCTGTCTGCTCGGCGGTGGCCCCGCACGTCCGGGCCACAGCACTTGCCGCCCCGCAGACCCACCACCGGACCCGAAGGTTAAGGGGCACGTGCTGCTGTGGGCCAGAGGGGGCACTCGATCGGTGCCGGGCAGGCGCGACGGGGGCGACGCGGACACCGCGGCTCCAGCACGTACAGCACGATTAGAATCGGGCACGCCCACCTCTCCCCCCAGCCACCGTCCCGCCAGCCCAGCTCAACCGGAGAAAGCCTTGGAAACCCTGGTCGTCGACCACCCCTTGGTCGCGCACAAGCTGACCACCCTGCGCGACGTGCGGACCGACTCCCCGACCTTCCGGCGCCTCACCGACGAGCTGGTCACCCTGCTCGCGTACGAGGCCACCCGCGACGTCCGCGTGAGTGAAGTCACCCTGGAAACCCCGCTGACGAAGGCCACCGGAACCCAGCTCACGCGTCCCACCCCGCTCGTCGTACCGATCCTGCGCGCCGGGCTCGGCATGCTCGACGGTATGACCCGACTGCTGCCCACCGCCGAGGTGGGATTCCTGGGTATGGCGCGGAACGAGGAGACCCTCCAACCGGCCACCTACGCCGACCGCCTCCCGCAGGACCTCTCGGGCCGCCAGTGCTACGTGCTCGACCCGATGCTGGCCACGGGCGGCACCCTGGCAGCAGCCCTGCAGCTCCTGGTCGAGCGCGGCGCCGACCACGTCACCGCCCTGTGCCTCCTGGCCGCGCCCGAGGGCCTGACCGCGGTCGAACGCGAACTGGAGGAATCGCTCGACCCCGATCACGGGGCCACTCTGCGCGTGGTCACCGCCGCGGTGGACGAGCGGCTGGACGAGAACGGCTTCATCGTCCCGGGTCTGGGCGACGCCGGCGACCGCCTCTACGGCTGCCACTGAAGACCACAACCCCCCGAAGCGCCCTACCGGACACCGGTTGGGCGCTTTTTCGGTCCTTTTTCCGGTCGCATGAATGAACGTCCGAAAACCGGGTAATGGCAGACTGGTAGGGTGCTTCGCCCCAGGTCGAAGCAGTCGGATCGCGGTCCGCAGTCCCTTGGCGGATTAGCCGAATTCGATTCGAGATGGGAATGTGACAGACAAGAGTGATCATGGTTGGGAACCACCCGTAACAGGGCAAACCGACCGGGCCGAAAAGAACCCCACACAGAGCGCGTAGCCGAGCCTTCTCCCCCGGACCCGCCCTCGCGGCGGACGTTCAGGCAACCCTCCGCGGGCTACGCACAGCCCCGAAGCGCACACGGTGCGCGATACATCCAGAAGAGCCCCAAGGAGTGAGATGCCGGAGAACCCCTCTCCCTCGACGCCCCAGATCTCCCGCGACTCGCACTTCGCCCCGGTCGTCCACCGGTTGGCTTCTGAGTTCGGCAATGTGCACGACACTGCGACCGTCACCCGCTGCGTGAACGCGGCCCGCCACGGCGCTGAGGACGTGACCGGAAAAGCCACCCCCGAGCTGGTCGAACGTATCGCCCGTCAGCATCTGCAAGTTCTGGCCCTGGCCCTGAGCGAGCGCCACTGACCTGCGAAGACGAGTTACGGACTACCTTTCACAGGGTTAACAACAGCACCGAAAAAGGACAGTTTCGGCAAGCTTCGAACATCCGACATAACGCCACGCCGATGGTGCCGGTCCTGCTTTACGGGCACCATGGTCAGTGGAACAATCTCCGATGGTCCGGTGGGTCAGGTGGATTCCAAGGGGAGTCAGTCGTGGCGAAGTTGAAGAAATGGGGCGGATACGCCCTCATCGCTTTTGTGGCGTTCTATCTGCTGACGCAGCCGGAGAGCGCCGCCGGTGTGATCCAGAGTGCACTCGACGGACTCGTGGGCGGCGCGGAAGCGATGTCCCGCTTCGTCAACGCTCTACTTCCATAGGGGTGATGGGCCGGCATGCGCCTCGTAGCGTCGAGTAACAGCGCACCAGCCTCGGTCAACCGTTACCTGCTGCCACACGAGCAGGACGTCGTGACCATCCGCAGGCACCCTGCCGTGCTGATCGGTCCGGTGGTTATGGTGCTCGCCGCCCTGATCGTGGCCGGCATCCTCAGCAACACGGCGATCGCCGACAGCACGGCGAGTCTGGCGATCATCTGGTGGCTGTGGCTGCTGGTATTGGTGTGGTTCGTCTGGCAGGTGGCCGAGTGGTCGGTGGACTACTTCGTGATCACCTCGGCGCGGCTTCTGCTCACTACGGGTCTGGTCACCCGGCAGGTGAACATGATGCCGCTCGGCAAGGTGACCGACATGCGGTTCGAACGCACCCTGGTCGGCCGTTTCCTCGGATACGGGACCTTCGTGATGGAGTCGGCCGGTCAGGACCAGGCCCTGAGCAGGATCAACTTCATCCCTTATCCCGAACAGCTCTACCTGGAGGTCGTGGGACTCATCTTCAAGGAGTGAGACCGCCTCCACACACGAGAGCAACGACGAGAGCACCCGCTTCGGCGGGTGCTCTCGTCGTTCGTGCCGCTCCTCCCGGAGGTTCCCCCTCCGTTCATCTTCTGTTCACCCGGACCGGCCCGAAGCCCCGAAGAGACGCGCCTCGCAGCGCGGGAGATTGACTTGAAGGTGAACTTGGGGTTAACTTATAGCGTCTGACACGGAAACGAGAGGGGTCACCATGGCGCGACGGACGGAACGTGCAGTGCAGCCCACTCGCTCCCACGCTCGTCGACGCACGCGCACGGCCGCTGCGGCCCGCCGACTCTCCGGCCTGGCCGACGGCCCCGCGCACGTCCCGCAACCACGCGAGGACGCCGACCGCATCAGCTCCAAGCACCCGATCATGCACTGGGTGCTCGTGACCGACGACGATGGGCGCACCCGCCCCGAGACCCGCTGGCTCTGACGTCCCCGGCCCGTTCACCGGGCCACCCAGCCGGCTGCACCGACAACTCGCACAGGCCCTCACCCGGTCCGACCTTCTCCCTGATCCGTGGATCGCTTTGTCAACAAATCGGCCCACAGATTATTTGTGTTCCGGTTGACTAAATCCCTGGCCCGGGACCGCACAGCAGAGTGACGCTCGTCTCAAGGCCACCGCTTGCAACAAAACGGACCGGGGCACCCTGTCTCCGCCTGAGCCCCACCGTCGACCTACGGTTCCGCAGCCCGGAACCTCCGCGGCGCCGGAACCGCCCACCGATCAGTACGTCCCCGGGGGAACACCGGGTATCGGGGCCCGCGGGCACATCCGGGCAGCTTCGGAGCGGCGTACGCCATCCGGTCCCGCACATCCAACTAATTTTGGTGTCCGAAACCCCCGGCTCTCTCCCGACCTCCCGTGCGCCCCGCAGCCCTTCCCACCCCCGGAAGCGGAAGGAGCCACGCATGGCCCCGCTCCGGAACCACGTTTTCCGGTTGGTCCTCAACGGTGTCGGTACGCGCTGAGGCGACCGCCCCGCCCTCGACATCTCGGCCTGTCCGATGTCCCGGCTCCCTGTGTCGGGGACATCGGTGCCGCACCTGGTACTGCGCAGCAGTGAGGTGGACATGCCGATCCGCCTCGTGGCGGTATGTCGACGTAGCACTTTGTCGACATTTTGGTCTGCATAAAAATTGACTTGTGGACTGACCGATATAACGGCATGTGGCTGGGGCAACACGGTTCGGGCAGTTCTGCCGACAGGAAGCTTCAGCGCTGGAACGCCCTGTCGACACAGCGATCCGTCAGCTCGGCGCCATGTCGACGAAACGGCTGTAATGGCCCTGGAAAGCGACGGTGACATCAGCGGTGGGGCCGTTACGGTGCTTGGCCACGATGATGTCGGCCTCGCCGGCGCGCGGTGACTCCTTGTCGTGCACGTCCTCGCGGTACAGCAGGATCACCATGTCCGCATCCTGCTCGATGGAGTTGTGGACGTGTACCCCGTTCGCGACGAAATTGTGGGTTCCGGGAACGGTGGCGTCGAAGACCTCGCGTTCCCCCAGAGGTTCCACCTCCGCGATTTCGTCCCAGAACACATCGTTGGTGGCGAGAAGCTCCATGTCGGCATCGTCCAGGACCCCGGCCACTCGTGAGAGACGGGTACGGCTGGGCGACCGCTTCCGCATACTGCTGCCGCTGAAACTGGTCCCCATCGCCGTGGCGAACTCGCGGTGCGTCATCCCGCGGTCGACGAGGCCCTCCCTGACCCGGTCCCAGACCTGCACGGGCACGGTGTCGAGATTGGTGTTGGCCCGGCGCCCGGCCAGTGCCTCCACACATTCGGCCACCCGTGCCGCGCGAGCTCCGTGACAACCCACGACATCAGCGAAACGCCGCTGATCATCGACACCGTTGATGTCCACAGTGTGACCGACCCGGTGATCGCCCTTCCGGCTCTCCTTGATCCGGCACATGATCCCGACCCTGCTCAGGAGATGGCACACGTCGTCGGCCAGGCGACGGCTCGTGGTCGAATAGTAGATGCGTGCCTTGTCCGCGGCCCGGTCCCAGGTGACTGAGCCATCGGTCGCCCACAGATGGCGGAGAAAGAGTGCGACCTGATGTTCCGGCAGAGCGAAGACCCCGTCCGGAACGAACTTCTCGTGACTGCGCAGGCCGAAGAGCCCGAGGCCGTCCAGCCACTTCGCGATCGGGTTCCGTTTCCCGTGGGTCAACCGGTACGGAGACGGAAGTCTGAGCGAGACCGTCCGCGCCGAAGCATATTCGTCACGCACCGCGGTGACCCCGAAATGCGAAGCGGCCTCAGCGACGACAGCCAGATTTTCCTCGTCGATGTTCGCGTATCGGAGCGGTTGGCGACGTACGAAGGAACCGTCCCCGATGAGATGTGCGAGGAGGATGATCTCTGATTCCGGCCAGACCTGGGGACGTGCGGGCTCCGGAGCAGACCTCGGAACAGCGATCCTTTCCCCGGTCGCAAGCTCCTCCAGGGCCTTCCAACCGTCGAACGCCAGGAATGGATGGTTGGCCGAAGCGGTGACTTCCCGCCCTGATGTGAGGCGGAGACGGTACACCTGCTTGGTCCCACTGGAGAACACGTGTGTCATGGTCCGCGGAACCATACGCAGCTTCTCATCGAGCGACCAGACCGGGATGTCGGTTTCCCCGCTCTCATGGAGCTCTCCCAGGGTGACCTCCACACCCGTGTCCGCACGACGGACCCGGGTCTCCGGGACGAGGCACCCCGATTCGCGAAGATCCGACACTTGCGGGCGTTTGTCGGTGCGCTGTTCCGGACCACGGTTGAGCTGCGAGAGCGCCACGACCGGAACGTCGAGCTCCTTGGCGAGGAGCTTGAGGGAACGCGACATCTCCGAGACCTCCTGCTGACGGCTCTCCACCCGGCCGGGTGCGCTCATGAGCTGGAGGTAGTCGACGATGATGAGCTTCAGGTCGTGCTGCTGTTTGAGCCGTCGGCACTTGGCCCGGATCTCCATCATCGACATGTTCGGGGAGTCGTCGATGAACAGGGGGGCGTTGGCGACCTCACCCATCCGTCTGGCCAAGCGGGTCCAGTCGTCGTCGGTCATCAGACCGGACCGCATGGTGTGCAGCGGGACCCGTGCCTCGGCGGAGAGCAGGCGCATGACGATCTCGTTGCGCCCCATCTCCAGGCTGAAGAAGACCGACGTCATGTCGTTCTTGACGGAGGCCGCACGGGCAAAATCCAGCGCCAACGTCGAGTTGTGTGTCGGCACCATCGCCCGAGTCACGAGGAACAAGTGGTCGGGGTGGTCGACCTGGATACAGCGGACCGGAACGCTCTCCACTGGACGCACCTCGCGAATGAACCGTGACCCGGTCCGGACGCAGGAACGACCCTCGCCCCGTTCGCGGTGCGCAAGGCGCTTGCGCTCGATACCGAAGACCTCGTCCGTGGAGCCGAAGGTGATCGTGTAACAGGTCGGAGTGTCCTCGTTCTTCCCGTCGACCCTCTTGGTGGACATCCCGGTGCGGTGACCCAGGCTGTGGGCGAGTTCGCGGAAGTCCTCGGCCAGCTGTCGGTTGACGACCCCGAACTGGACGGATCCATCCGCGTTCACGGTCCCGTCGGTGTCCAGCAGCCCTGCGAGAAGAGCCCGACGCTGAGCTTCCGAGGCACGGAGGTACTGCTGGGGGATGTGCTTGTCGCCCAGTACCCCGAGCCCGCGGAGTAGAGCCTGCACACTCCCGTGATCCGCAATGCATTTCCGGCACCGTGAGTACCGCGCGGAACAGGGCTCGCCGCAGTCAGCACAGGTGGTGTGCTCGACGGGGCCCGGAACGAACCGGGCCTTACCGTCACAGGACTGCCCGCAGCTTCGCACGTGTGGGAGCACGGGAACGAACTCCTCACCGCAGACGGCACAGGGGCGCGGAGCGATCTCCACCTTCTCGCCGGGCAAGTGGATCCCGTACATGTGTTGGCCGTTGCCCACGGGCTTGGTCACCAGGCCCGTGGCCTCGATGTTGACGAGGACCTCGCCGTCGACGTCGGTGATCCTCGCTTCGTGGGTGTGGCCGTCACCGAGCCAGGCTCCGAGCGCATAGGGCGGTACCGGCAACTCCGCTTCGGGGAGATCCAGTACAGCGGCGTTGTCCACGGAGTGATTGAGGCGCTGCTCGGAGGTCTCCGACCGTTGGGTCCGGGCGATCTCCCGTGTGGTCCGCACTCTCGGAAGAACCCGTGGCTCCCGGTCCGCGCGACGCGATGCGCTGGCGTGCGTGAACCACTGGTGCTCGGCGTCGGCAATCACCGTCGTGCCGTCGTCGAAGACGATCTCGTAGCACTCGCGATCGGTCATCACATCGGACGTGGCCACGACCTGGGTCGGCTTGCCGTCCGCGGCCAGGACGAAATCCCCGGTCTCCACTTGTCCCATGGTCGTCCACCCGTCGGGGGTGGGAACGGCTGTGTCCAGCGCGAGCGCCTTGCCCACGGCCGGCCGCGCGGCGATGATCACCATCTGGCCCGGGTGGAGACCGTTGGTGAGCGCGTCGAAGTCGGCGAACCCGGTGGGGACACCGGTCAGGCTGCCGTCGTGGGCGCCGATCGCCTCGATCTCGTCGAGGGCGCCGGGCATGATGTCGGCGAGGGCGAGGTAGTCCTCGCCGGTGCGCTTCTCGGCAACGCGGTAGATCTCGGCCTGGGCATGGTCGACGAGGTCGTCGACCTCGCCGTCACCGGTGTAGCCGATCTGGGCGATGCGGGTACCGACCTCGACGAGACGGCGCAGGATCGCACGGTCGGAGACGATCTTCGCGTAGTAGCCGGCGTTGGCCGCGGTGGGGATCGCCTCGGTGAGGGTGTGCAGATAGGGGGCACCGCCCACGCGGGTGACCTCGCCGCGTTTGGTGAGCTCGGCGTTGACGGAGATCGCGTCGACGGGCTCGCCCCGGGAGAAGAGGTCGACGACCGAGTCGTAGATGATCTGGTGCGCGGGCCGGTAGAAGTCGGCGGAGCGGATGATCTCCACGACCTGTGTGATGGCGTCCTTGGACAGGAGCATCCCGCCGAGGACACTCTGCTCGGCCTGGATGTCGTGCGGAGGGGTGCGATCGTATCCGCGTTCCTCGGGTGGTTCCTCGGCGACGCTCACGGACTATTCCCCCAGATACTGATGACGACCTCTCCAGGATGCCCCATTCGGAGGTCCTCCCGGTCCCCAGGCCGAAGTTGTGGAAGAGCCCCTCCACCACCATGCTCCGGCCTGCGCGGGGTGCCCCGCAGGCGGGTTGTGCACATCACCTGTGGAAAACTTTGCGACTTCTCACATATGACCCATTTGACCTGCGAAAACACTGCTCGCGGCCACTGCGTGAAAGATGGCCCACGCAGGGTTTTCCACAAGTTGTCCACAGGCTTTCACGGGCCTGTGGACAACCTCACCCGGGACATCGAACGGGCGTCCGGTAACCTTGCCGTGCCATGCCCAGACTGCTTTCCGCCGCCCCCTTCCGGCACCGCCACGACCGGGAGATCTTTGCGCTCGCGGTACCCACGTTCTTCGCTCTCATCAGCGAACCCCTGTTCCTGCTGACCGACTCCGCCATCGTCGGCAGCCTCGGCACACAGGCGCTCGGCGGCCTCGGTGTGGCCGGGCAGGTGCTGCTGACCCTGGCCGCAGTGTGTATCTTCCTCGCCTACGGCACCACCGCGGCCGTGGCCCGCAAGTTCGGAGCCGGTGACATCCCCGGCGGGATGCGCGACGGGGTGGACGGCCTGTGGCTGGCCGCGCTCCTGGGCCTTGCCGCCATCGGGGTCGGTTGGCCGCTGGGCCCCCACCTCATCGAGCTGCTGGGGGCCTCCCCGGACGTGGCTCCCTACGCACTGACCTACCTGCGCGTCAGTCTGCTGAGTACCCCGTTCCTGCTGATCGTCATGGCCGGGACCGGGGTTCTGCGCGGCCTGCAGGACGCCCGCACCCCCTTGGTCGTCGCGGTCGCCTCCTACCTGGGCAACGCACTCCTGTGCGCGCTCTTCGTCCTGGTCCTGGACTGGGGCATCGCCGGCTCGGCCTGGTCAACGGTGATCGCCCAGGGTGCCGGGGCCTTCTGGTACGTGGCAACGATCATCCGATCGGCCCGCCGTCACGGGGTCCCCGTGGCACCGTCCCTCGACGGCCTGCGCAAATCGGCGTCGGCAGGGTTCGCCCTGTTCCTGCGCAGCGTATCCATGCGTGTGGTCGCGCTGGTGACGACGGCGGTGGCCGCCCGTCTGGGCGACGAGTCGATCGCCGCGCACCAGGTCAGCTACAACATGTGGGCACTACTGGTGTTCGCCATGGACGCCGTGGCCATCGCGGGCCAGTCGATCGTGGGCCGTTACCTCGGCGCCGACGACGTGCGCGGGACCCGCGATTCGACCCGGCGAATGGTCGAGTGGGGTGTGATGGCCGGCCTGGTCTTCACCGTGGTGGTGCTGCTGGTGCTGCCGTGGGCGCCGATCCCCTTCACCGACGATCCACAGGTGGCCTCGCTCATCATGGCGTCGCTGGTCGTGGTGGCTCTGATACAGCCTTTGAGCGGGGTGACGATGGTTCTGGACGGTGTCCTCATGGGCGCCGGGGACCAGCGTTACCTCGCCTGGGCCTCCTTGGGGACCATGCTGACCTTCCTGCCGTTCGCACTGGTGCTGCCCGAGGTGGCGGGGTCGCAGCTCTGGGGGCTCGTCGGCCTCTGGGGGGCCTTCGCGGTATGGATCCTGGCCCGTGCCCTCACCCTGGGGCTGAGGGCACGGGGAGGCGCGTGGCTGGTCACCGGGGCCGAACGCCCCCGGTGACCGGTTCAGCCCCCGGTCTCGTCCTGCCCGACGGTCGGACCGTGGTAGTGCGTGGCCACCCGCTCGGAGCTGGGCAGGTCCGGGAACGACGGCACTTGGTCGGGGGACAGCTCGGGCTCCACCACTCGGCCGAGCCCGTCCGAGATGCTCTCCATCCTGGCCGCGGTGTCGCTGCGCAGCTGCGGCAGCAGCGCGTAGAGCTCGTCCCCGGGGCAGTTGGTGGAGTTGTAGTCGCGGTGGCCGACGAGGGCCTCCTGCGGGTCGAGCCCGTAGGCCGTGCACAGCCAGGCACACGTCTCGGCCAACGCCTCCATCAGGTCACCGGGCGGGGTGGCTGAACTGTAGGTTCCTTCGTTCTCGATCCCGATGGTGTGGCTGTTGTGGTTGGCGGTGTGGGCGCCGACGACGTGGCCGCCCTCGTCCACTGCCCGGAGGGAGCCCTCCCGCCCCTCCATGATGTGCCCGCCGCGGCTGATCGTGAACTGCTGGCCGATGTCGCTCCACCCGTTGCTGTCCATGTGGAACCGCTGAATGGAACGCGACAGTGCGGCCGCTTGGGAGGTCGAGATGTCGGAGACGTTCGCGGTGGCGGTGTGGTGCACCACTATGTGCGTCGGTCCGGTCGACCGGACGTCGATCGCGTGCCCGGGCGCACGAGCACCCCAGTCGGCCCGTGTGAAAACCTTCGGTGTCGCGGCGGCTCTGGCCTCCCGCGCGGTGGTCGTGTCCATCGTTCCGCCGAGCAGTACGCCACCGGCGAGGAGCACGGCCCCGCGGAGCATGGTCCTGCGGTCCAGTCTCTCTGCGGCCATCGATCGTGTCCTCTCTGTGAGGGGCATCCAGGATGCCGACACAGAGGACACGATAGATTACCAAGAGTAATACTACTTGGGCTTCCAGCGGCGGCGTGTCCGGACCACGGACACAGAAGAACCCCGCCCTCGAACGAACGAGGACGGGGCTGCGTCGGTGAACGCCTGCTAGACGCCCGAGACGTCCAGCTTGATGGTGGCGCTGACATCGGGGTGGAGACGCACGTCCACCTTGTAGGAACCGACCGACTTGATCGCGTTCTTGATCTCGATCCGGCGCTTGTCCAGTTCCGGGCCGCCAGAGGCCTGGACGGCCTCGGCGACGTCGCCGGCCGTGACCGAACCGAACAGGCGGCCACCCTCGCCGGCGCGCTGCTTCAGGCGCACGGTGAGTGCCTCGACCTGACCGGCGATCTGGCGGGCCTCGTCCAGGGTGCGGATGTCGCGGGAGCGACGAGCACGCTGGATCAGGTCGATCTGCTTCTGGCCGCCACGGGTCCACCGGATGGCGAACCCGCGGGGAAGCAGGTAGTTACGGCCGTAACCGTCCCTCACCTCGACGACATCGCCGGGGGCTCCGAGACCGTTGACCTCGTGGGTCAGGATGAGCTTCACGACAAAAACCTCCCTCGGAGTATCCCGGCTATCGGGTGCTGCTGGTGTAGGGCAGCAGGGCGACCTCACGCGCGTTCTTGATCGCAGTGGCTACGTCGCGCTGGTGCTGGGTGCAGTTGCCGGTCACCCGACGGGCACGGATCTTACCGCGCTCGGAGATGAACTTACGGAGAAGCGTGGTGTCCTTGTAGTCGATGTAGGACTGCTTCTCCTGGCAGAAGATGCACACCTTCTTCTTGGGCTTGCGCGCTGCCGGCTTCGCCATCGTGGTGCTCCTTCGCAAGAGCCCCGGGGCTGTCCCGGGGATGGTCTATGACAAATGGAATGGTGGCACGGTGTCCGCAGACACCGGCCGGGTGTTGCTCGGTGTTCGGCCTCGGCCTAGAACGGGGGCTCGTCGGAGAACCCGCCGCCGCCGAAGCCGCCACCGCCGTTGGTCGCCCACGGGTCGTCGGCGGGTGCACCGCCGCGACCGCCCTGGGGCTGGCCGCCGCCGAAGCCGCCGCCCTGGTTCCCGTAGCCGCCGCCCTGGGGCTGGCCGCCACCGAA
This sequence comes from Nocardiopsis kunsanensis DSM 44524, assembly GCF_000340965.1. GTDB lineage: Bacteria > Actinomycetota > Actinomycetes > Streptosporangiales > Streptosporangiaceae > Nocardiopsis > Nocardiopsis kunsanensis. The sequence goes on along the minus strand of NZ_ANAY01000022.1, from coordinate 19,673 downwards.
ACCACCGCCGCCGAAGCCGCCGCCACCACCCGGCGCGGACGTCTTGGTCACCTTGGCGGTGGCACGGCGCAGAGCGGGACCGACCTCGTCGACATCGATCTCGAAGACGGTGCGCTTCTCCCCTTCGCGGGTCTCGAAGGAGCGCTGCTTGAGACGCCCCTGCACGATGACCCGCATGCCGCGCTGGAGGCTCTCGGCAACGTTCTCCGCGTACTGCCGCCAGACGGTGCAGGTGAGGAACATGGACTCGCCGTCCTTCCACTCGCCCGCCTGGCGGTCGAAGGTGCGAGGCGTCGAGGCCACTCGGAAGTTGGCGACCGCGGCCCCACTGGGCGTGAAGCGCAGTTCAGGGTCGTCGACGAGGTTGCCGACGAGCGTGATCTGGGTTTCGCCTGCCATGGTTCGGCTCCGGTTCGAGATAGACGGGTCAGGCGTACGAGCCTGTTCCCCCGATCATCCGTGCCGGTTACGACAGAACGGGATGTTCGGAGGCCGGGGGTGTGGACAACCGCCGTCCTCGGGGGACGGACCCTGGGGGCGTCAGTGGACCTCGGGGCGGAGCACCTTGGTGCGCAGCACCGATTCGGCGATACCGAGCTGGCGCTCGAGCTCCTTGACGGTCTCGCTCTTGGCCGTCAGGTCGACGACCGCGTAGATGCCCTCGGAGTTCTTGTCGATGTCGTAGGCGAGACGGCGCTTGCCCCAGATGTCGACCTTCTCGACCGAGCCACCGTCGTTGCGGACGACGCCGAGGAAGTTCTCCAGCGACGGGGCGACGGTGCGCTCGTCGAGGCTGGGCTCGAGGATGATCATGATTTCGTAACGACGCATGAGCGTGCGTTCCTCCTCTGGACTGTTGCGGCCATGGCATCTCCATGGCAGGAGGTCAGGAGACCCCGTCCCCTTCACCTGGACGGCCGGGGAACGTTCGGGGCTCTGATCCGTACGGGAACCAAGATTACCAGCAGCGCCGCACCGCCTGGTCGGGTCCGTTCCCGCCCTGTGGACACGGAGAGGGGCCGGTGTCCGCGCCGTGCTGCGCGGTCACCGGCCCCTCGTCACCATGTCGCCGTGTCCATCTGCCAGGAGAACGACATGAGGACATGTCGACCTGTCGGCCTCATTCCCGGTTGGGTCTGATCAGGCTGTTGTTGCCCTCCCGGTCGTCATCCGTTCCGGGATCTTCGGGAAGAGCGGGATCCTCCTCCTGGCAGTCGGGGTGGCCCTCGAACTGCGGGTCCTCGCAGTCGATCTCCTCCTGCTCGCAGTTGGGATCGAGCCAGTGGCAGTCCTCAGGAGACGTGGGCGCCTCCGTGGGCTGCTCGGTCGGCTCCTCCGTGGGGGCCTCGGTCGGCTCCTCCGTGGGGGCCTCGGTCGGCTGCTCGGTCGGTTCCGGTGTGGGCAGGTAGTTCTGTTCCTCGCCGACGAACTGCGGCGGCGGGAACTCCCGGACCTCCTTGCCCTCCATCGCGACCGCCATGTACTCACTCCAGACCTTCGCGGAGGTGGTGCCACCGAAGATCTCCATGTTGCCCTGACCGCTGACCTGCAGCGGTTCGGCGCTGGCCCGGCTCAGGCTGACCGATGTCGACAACTGCGGGGTGTACCCCACGAACCAGGCGGAGACGGCGTCGGAAGAGGTACCGGTCTTACCCGCGACGGGACGCCCGTCGGGCAGTGCGGCGTTCCCACCACCGCCGTTCTCCACGACCTGGGTCATGGCGTGGGTGGCGTCGGCGGCGACACCACTGCTGAGGACCTCGGTACCGTTCTCGATCTCCTCGGCATCGTTGGGCTCGATGACCTCGCCCTTGCTGTTGCGGAGCTCGGTGATCATGTGCGCCGGCCTCTGCTGGCCCTGAGCGGCGAAGGTCGCGTAGGCGGAGGCCATGTCCAGGGTGTTGACCTGGTGGGTACCCAACGCGACCAACGGCCCTTGGAGCGAGGTCTCGGTCCGGGCCGGGTTCACACCCATGTCCACGGCCAGTTGGTCGACGTTCTGCACCCCGGTCTGGACCATCAGTTCGACGTACGGGGTGTTGATCGAGTCGGCCGTGGCCTGGATGAGGTCGACGTCGCCGTAACTCTGGTCACCGGCGTTCTGCACCGGGCTCTGCAACCCGGGGAACTCCTGCGGGGAATCACCGTCGAACTGGCTGTTGAGGCTGATGTTGTCCCGCAGAGCGGTCGCGAGCACGAACGGCTTGTAGGCCGAACCCGCCTGGGTCTGGTGGGTCAGCGAGTTGTTGATCACCTCGACGGGGTTCGGCCCTCCGTTGAAGGCGACGATCTCACCGGTCGCGGGGTCGACGGAGGTCAACCCGCGCATGGTGTCGTCGGCCATCTCCGGGAGGACCTCGAAGGCTTCCTCGGCCGCCACCATCAGGTCCTCGTCCAGGGAGGTCTTGATGGTGTAGCCCTTGGTCGCGATATCGGCCCCGTTGATGCCGTCGTAGCGGCGTTCGACCTCGTTGATGACGGCGTTGTTGATGTAGCCGAGTTTCGGGTCGCCCGCTTCCTCGGGGTTGTAATCGACCGCCTCGGGGAATTCGAGCTGGTTCGCCTCCTCCGGGGGGAGGCCGAGGTCGGGTTCGATCTTGTTGAGCTCCCCGAGCTGCTGCTGCAGGTACTCCCAGCGCTCACCGCGCATGACCTTGTCGTGCGGGCCGTCCGGCGTGGGATTGGCGAACGCGCTGGGCTGCTGGATGATCAGCCCGATGAAGGCGCCCTCGGCGTCGTCGAGCTCGGAGACGGGTTTGTCGAAGTAGGCCTGTGCGGCGGCCTCGACACCGGAGGCGTTGCGCCCGAAGTAGATGGTGTTGAGGTACTGCTCGAGGATCTGGTCCGGGTCGAGCTGCTGGCCGAGCTTGATGGAGATGAAGATCTCGCGGATCTTGCGCTGGATCGTCTGCTCCTGGGAGAGCCCGGCGTAGTAGTTCCGCGCCATCTGCTGGGTGATGGTCGAACCGCCACCGGCCTCACCACCGGAGAGCACTGCACGCATGGTTCCGGTGAGGCTGATGCCCGGTTCATCGTAGAAGGTGTGCTGTTCCGCGGCGAGCACCCCGCTCACGACGCTGTCGGGGATCTCCTCGAACTCGACGGGGATCCGGTTGACCTCACCGGTGGTCAGGGCGACGTTGCCCTCGCCCTCGTCCCCTTCCTCGCCGGCCCACATGATCTGGGTGGCGCTGAGTTCGCTCTCGGCCTGGTGGTTGAGGTCATCGGCATCGGGGGTCAACGCGTAGAACACCGCGAAGGTAGCGACACCGGCGATGATCAGGAGACCGAAGGTCACCAGGGCGGGTTTCCAGGCCTTGGCGAAGAAACGCTTCCACCAGGGGCGGTCGTCGCCGGCAGCGGCACTGCGCCGGCGGCCGCCGCCACGGCCTCCTCCTCCGGAGCTTGCACGCCCCGGAGGACGGCGGCGCCCTTCGGACGCGGCCGCGTGGTCGCGGTCGCGCTTCCGGGGATCGCGGGGCCCGTCGGTACGGCGGCGTCCGCCGGCACGGGGGTCGTCGGGGCGGCGGCGCCGGGGGCGTTCACCCTCGGCCCCGTGTGCAGCAGTGGCTGCGCCGGGACGCGGTCGGCTCGGACGCTCGCCGTTCTGAGGCGGGCGACGGCGTTCTCCCTCGGGGGGCCTGCGGCGCTTGCCGTCACCCCGAGGAGACTGGTTCTCGGGCGGGCGGCGACGCGGACGTTCGGCGGCTCCTGCCCCCTCGAAACCGTTTGCCTCACCGGTGTCCGGCCGGCGGCGTCTTCCGGGACGCTCTCCCCGGGGCGGGACTTCCTCCCGCCCGCCACCGCCGCCGCGCGGACCGTCGACCGGGCCATCGGCCCGTCGACGGCCGCCTTCGGCACTCCGTCGTCGTTCGGTACTCACGTGGTCCTCGATTGCCTCTCACGGCCGGTCGGCCTGACGATTCCTTGGTGGAAACGGGGGGTCGGTCCCCCTGGGGGATCGGTGATCCGCGACCTGCGTCCGCGGTGCTGACTTGGCTCGGCCGGTGATTCGCGTCCTCGTGCCCGGGGAAGGGACCGGAGCCTCTCGTCCTTCGTTCAAGGGTCGAGCTCGTGGTTCAAAGCTCGATAAAAGGACGCCCACACGGGCACGTGGGTTTTCAACAGGTCGCGAAGACGTTGGCCGCTTCTTCCTCCTGATCCTTGGCCAGTGGGGCTCGCAACCGCCGTCACACCGGTCCGACGGGGACCGTCTCGGGCGAGCGACCCTGGGCGGCACGGCTACGCAAGCAAATCAAAGGTCACGGTAGAGCGATGAAACGGCATAGCACAACCCACGCGCGAGAGTATCGCGCGTGACCGAGTTGTCGGCCACGTCGGGGCGCTCCCGGCCGATCGGGGCAGTTCGCAGTAGAGGTTCCGGACAGGAGCCGTAGGCACACCGAGTGCTCGGCCATGCTCTCTGCGACCGTTCGGCCCCGTCTGTCCCGATGTGATATTCAGCGCCCCGGAGGAGCACACACCGGGCCCGTCCGGAGCCGTGCACGGGCACAGATCCCGCCACGAACGTCCCGAACTTCCATGTCGCCGGGGCTCTCCGTGTACTGCAGTGCGGTCCGGGCCGTTCGTCGGCGATAGAGTCATACCGAACAAAACAGCCAGAGAAGCATGTTCCCCCCGACTGCCGACGGCCGTTCAGGGGAGGCCGCGCCAACGGCGTCCGTGGGCGTACGCACGGCGACTGAGGGCGGGAACAGATCCGCCCCGGGCGCTGCTGACTTCAACACGGACAACAAGAAGCAGAGCGGCGAGCCCCGGTCCCAGACCGGAGCGGGGACGCCACGCTGTGCGCTGTGGAATCCATGTTCGCGGAAAAGAAGGAGCAAGGACCAATGGGTTCGGTACGTGTAGCCGTCGTGGGCGTCGGCAACTGTGCGGCGTCGCTCGTCCAGGGCGTGCACTACTACAAGGACGCCAACCCCGAGTCCCGGGTACCTGGCCTGATGCACGTCCAGTTCGGCCCGTACCACGTGCGCGACATCGAGTTCGTCGCCGCCTTCGACGTGGACGACAAGAAGGTCGGCCACGACCTGGCCGACGCCATCACCGCCAGCGAGAACAACACCGTCAAGCTCTGCGACGTGCCACCGACCGGTGTCAGCGTCATGCGCGGCCCCACCTACGACGGGCTCGGCAGTTACTACCGGGAGATGATCCAGGAGTCCCCCGAGGACGCCGTCGACGTCGTCGCCGCCCTCAAGGCGAGCAAGGCCGACGTCCTCGTCTCCTACCTGCCGGTGGGTTCGGAGGAGGCCGACAAGTTCTACGCGCAGTGCGCCGTCGACGCCGGGGTCGGTTTCGTCAACGCCCTGCCTGTCTTCATCGCCTCCGACCCCGAGTGGGCGGAGAAGTTCACCAAGGCCGGGGTCCCGATCGTCGGCGACGACATCAAGTCCCAGATCGGCGCCACCATCACCCACCGGGTGCTGTCCAAGCTGTTCGAGGACCGGGGTGTGGTCGTCGACCGCACCTACCAGCTCAACTTCGGCGGCAACATGGACTTCAAGAACATGTTGGAGCGCGAGCGCCTGGAGTCCAAGAAGGTCTCCAAGACGCAGTCGGTGACCTCCCAGATCCCCCACGAGCTCAAGGCCGACTCGGTGCACATCGGGCCGTCCGACCACGTGCCGTGGCTCGACGACCGCAAGTGGGCCTACATCCGTCTCGAGGGGCGTGCTTTCGGTGACGCGCCGGTCAACCTCGAGTACAAGCTCGAGGTGTGGGACTCCCCCAACTCCGCCGGCATCATCATCGACGCGGTCCGTGCCACGAAGATCGCCAAGGACCGCGGCATCGGCGGTCCGATCCTGGCGCCTTCCTCCTACTTCATGAAGTCCCCGCCCGTCCAGTACAGCGACTCCGAGGCGCACGCCCGGGTCGAGAACTTCATCGAGGGCGGCGACGACGCCTGACCCCGCCGCGCCCCGAGGACCCCGGTCCGGGACACGAGAGTGCCCGGACCGGGGTCCTTCGTATCGGGGCGACCGCCGCCGGGCCGTCCCCGGGCACCTTCTAGAGTGAGCCGGTGTCCTCCTCCTTCTTCGGTGACCTGCGTGTGGTTCTGCGCGGCCCGCGATTCCGCCGCCTCTTCGGAACCCGCCTGGTCTCACAGTTCTCCGACGGGATCTACCAGGCCGGCCTGGCCGGTTTCGTCTTCTTCAACCCCGAGCAGCACACCAGCGCGGCTGCGGTGGCGGCTGCGTTCGCGGTCCTGCTGCTGCCCTTCTCGGCGGTCGCCCCGTTCGCGGGGGTCCTCATCGACCGTTGGCCGCGCCGCCAGGTGCTGTTGCTGTCGTCCCTGGCCAAGGCCGTCCTGGCGGTGATCACGGCGGTGCTGGTGGCCCGGGGCGCCGGTCCGGCTTTCTTCGTGGCAGCACTGCTGGTGCTGAGCGTCAACCGGTTCTTCCTGTCCGGTCTCTCGGCCGGGCTTCCTTACGTGGTTCGGCGCGACAAGCTCATGATGGCCAACGCGGTCACCCCGACCTGCGGAACAGCGGCCAGTTCGGCGGGAACCGGCGTGGGTCTGGCGATCGGGATGATCGGCGGCGAGGAGGCCCTGGGCACCGGCATCGTCCTCTTCGCCGCGGCCCTCGGGTTCGCCGTCTCGGGGGCCGTGTCGCTGACCCTGGGCCGCCGGGAGCTGGGCCCGAACCTGGAGGAGGAACCCGAGGACGTGCGCGCGGCCGTCCGCGGCGTCGTGCGCGGGATGCTGAGCGGGCTCCGCCACATCGGCGAGCGGGTCCCGGCCCGGGACGGTTTGGCGACGATGGGTGTGCACCGGGTCCTGTTCGGTGTGTCGACACTGCTCACCCTGCTGCTGTACAACAACACCTTCACCGGCGGCGGGGTGGCCGGGCTCGCCGGGTTCTCGGTGTCGGCCGCCCTGTTGGCGACCGGCTTCCTCGTGGGAGCGGTGGCCACCCCGTGGGCGACCGCCCGGACGGGTGCGAGCACGTGGATCGCCTCACTGCTGGCCACGGCGGCCATCGTCCTGCTGGTGTTCGGCCTGCCGTTCTCGCCTGTGCTGTTCCCCGTCGCGGGGTTCGTACTGGGCTTCGTGTCCCAGGCGGCGAAGGTCACGGTCGACACGTTGGTCCAGCGACATGTCGACAACGCGTTCCGCGGCCGGGTGTTCTCGGTCTACGACGTACTCTTCAACGCCACGTTCGTCCTGGGCGCGGCGCTCGCGGCGGTGTTCGTACCTCCGTCGGGCGTGAGCGCGGCCGTGGTCGCTGCGATGGTGCTGGTCTACGCTGCGCTGGCCGCGGCCTGGGCCCGGCGAGCTCGCAGGAGCACGGAAACGGGGGCCGCCGCGCCCGTGTGAGGGCTACCGCCGGGCCCGCGGCCCCGGCCCCGAGGGGGCGGGGCCGGCGGAGAGGCAGCCGGGCATCCTCGCGGTCAGCTCTGGAGGTGTTCCCCGGCCCAGGCACGGAGTTCGGCCGTGGCGTCCTCCTTGGACATCGGCCCGTTCTGCAGGCGCAACTCCAGCATGTACCGGTAGGCCTTGCCCACGGCCGGGCCCGGAGTGATGCCGAGGATCTCCTGGATCTCGTTGCCGTCCAGGTCGGGCCGGATACGGTCCAGCTCCTCCTGTTCGGCCAACGCGTCGATACGCCGCTCGATGTCGTCGTAGGAACGCGCGAGCGCGTTCGCCTTGCGCTTGTTGCGGGTGGTGCAGTCCGCGCGGGTGAGGATGTGCAGGCGTTCGAGCTGGTCGCCCGCGTCGCGTGCGTACCGGCGCACCGCCGAGTCGGTCCACTCTCCCTTGCCGTAGCCGTGGAAACGCAGGTGCAGGGAGACGAGTTTGCTGACGGCGTTGACGACGTCCTTGGAAAAACGCAGCTTGTTGAGGCGCTTGCGGCTCATCGAGGCGCCCACGACCTCGTGGTGGTGGAAAGTGACGCGGTTGTTGCCCTCGAAGGAACGCGTCTTGGGCTTGCCGATGTCGTGCAGGAGCGCGGCCAGACGCAGGACGAGGTCGGGTTCGTGGCCGCGGCTGCGCTCGAGTTCCATGGCCTGGTCGAGGACGGTCAGCGAATGCTCGTAGACGTCCTTGTGCCGGTGGTGCTCGTCGATCTCCAGGCGGAGTTCGGGGATCTCCGGGAGTACGTACGGGGCGATTCCGAGGTCGACCATGAGTTCGATGCCCTTGCGCGGGTCAGGGCTCAACAGCAGTTTGACCAGCTCGTCGCGTACCCGTTCGGCGGAGACGATGGATAGGCGGTCGGCCATGTTCCGCGCGGCCTCGGCGACCTCGGGGGCGAGTGCGAAGCCGAGCTGGGCGGCGAAGCGGACCGCGCGCATGATGCGCAGCGGGTCGTCGCTGAAGGAGTCCTCCGGCTTGCCCGGGGTCCGCAGCACCCGGGTCTTCAGGTCGCGCAGCCCGCCGTAGGGGTCGACGAACGTGCCGTCGGGCAGGTGCACGGCCATGGCGTTGACGGTGAAGTCGCGGCGCAGCAGGTCGTCGTCGATGTCGGTGCCGTAGGCGACCTCGGGTTTGCGCGACTTGGGCGAGTAGGACTCGCTGCGGTAGGTGGTGATCTCCAGTTGAAGGCCTTTCTTCCGCAGGCCCACGGTGCCGAAGTCGATGCCGACGGTCCACACGGCGTCGGCCCAGCCGTCCACGAGTTCGAGGATGCGTTGGGGCACGGCGTCGGTGGTCAGGTCCACGTCGTGCGAGATCCTGCCGAGGAGGGCGTCGCGCACCGGTCCGCCGACGAGTGCGAGTTGTTGGTCGTGCGCGGCGAATCGCTCACCGAGCTCGTCGGGCACGGGCTGCATCGAGTCGATCAAGGAGCTCAGAGCCGACCTCTGGGCATCGGTCGACCGACCGGTCTCGTGGCGGGCGGTGTCATCGCCCGGAAGCTCTGTGTTCGGCACACTACGCAGGTTAAGTGGACGCGGCGGGTGCCCGCGAATCGTCCGGCACGCGCGAGAGGTTCCCGGACGCGCCGCTCGAGCCTGCAGCACGATCCGGCGTTCCGGGAAGGAGGTATCTTCGGTGCAGTGGGGGACGCCGTCCTTTTTGCGCCCGCCCGGCCCGCGTCCGCCGAGTGCGCCGTGCGGGTATCCGCCGTCACCGCCCCTGTCGCACCCGCATCCTCCGGCGGGACGGCCTTCTGGACCCGAGCAGGAAACCGGTCAAGCGTTGCGTCGAATTCTCTCCGCATCGGTGGTCATGGCCCTGGCCACCGCGCTGCTTCCGATACCGGCCTCACTGCCGCCGGTGGCGGCCGAACCCGCTGAGGACGGGGCCGCCCCCCTCGTCGTGGACAGCATCACGCCCGACGTGGTCGATGAGGACGCGACTCTGCGCGTCAGCGGTGAAGTGACCAACACCACCGACGAGGACTTGTCGGAGGTGTCCGTGCGTATGCGCTACTCGCGGCATCCCTTCACCGATCGGAGTGAACTGGACGACTTCTCCTCCGGCGACGGCTGGCAGCCCGATGCTTCCGGCCCCGACGAAGGGGTCTCCGACGAGCTGGCCCCCGGGGCCGGCCAGGGGTACGCGCTCCGCACGGACGTGGACGAACTCGGGCTGTCCGGGTACGGCGTGTACCCGATGGTGATCGAGGCGGTCGACGGGGACGGCACGGTGATCGGGTCGCAGTACACCTTCCTGCCCCACCTCGACCCGGATGAGGACGTCCCTGAGGTCGGTATGGCCTGGGTGTGGCCGCTCATGGACGCTCCGCAGCGGGCGGACGACGACACGTTCCTCAGCAGTTCGCTGATCGAGTCCTTGGGATCACAGGGACGTCTGGGTCGGCTGCTGTCCGCGGGCGCCCAGGCACCGGTGGACTTCGACCCCGGCGACGAGGACCTGCAGGAGGTCCTCGGCCTGGACCAGGACGCCGAGGAGGACGAGGGCACCGGGCCGCCCGAGGACGACGTCGCCACCGACGAGGAGACCGCGCAGTCCGAGCCCACCGGTGAGGCGACCGACGACGCGGGTGCCGGCGACGAGGAGGACGCCGAGGGCGAGGAGGACGCCGAACCGGAGCGTACCGATGGTGTCCCGGTCACGTGGGCGGTCGACCCGGGCACGCTCGACGACGTGGTCCGCGCCGCCTCCGACGACTTCGAGGTGCTCGACGACGTGCTGGCCGTCCCGGCCGAGTCCGAACCTGTCCGCCACGAGCACACGGCCGAGGAGTCGGCCCAGGTGTGGCTGCGCGAGGCCCGCCGGGTCCTGCCGGCCGACACGGTCGTGGCCGCCCCCTACGCGAACGCGGACCTGGCGGCGATGTTGCGCAACGACATCACCACCGACGCCGAGGAGTCCTTGCGGATCGGCCGGCAGGCGACGATGGAGGCCTTGGAGCTGGCCCCGGACGAGGACTACGCGCTCCCGCCCGGCGGTCTCATGGACGGGGCCGTGCACGAACTGTTCTCCGAGAACGGCGCGAACCGGTACCTGTTGGACGGCGAGGCACTGCCGCCCGCGTCATGGCTGTCGACGACCCCGACCGCTCAGGAGAGCCTCGCCTCTCCCACGGGCGACGAGGAGGAGACGGCCCTGGTGAGCGATCCGGGACTGACCGACGTGCTGTCGATGCCCTCGCAGACCCAGGGGGACACGGCGCTGGCGTTGCAGAGGTTCGCTGCCGAGACCGCCATGATCGCCGGGGAGAACGCGGGCGGTGACCGGGTGGTCGTGGCTTCCCCCGAGCCGCGGTGGGACCCGGGGGAGGAATTCGCCTCCGGGGTGCTGGAGGCGACCGAGTCCCTGCCGTGGCTCAACGCGGAGACCCTCGACGATATCGAGCTGCCGCCGGAGGGCGAGCGCGAGGAGACCCGGCGCGGTCTGACCTACCCCGAGTCCTCCTACGAGACGGAGCTGAGCTCCACGTACCTGGACCAGATCCAGGACGTGAACCGCGACGTACGTATGTTCAACAGCGTCCTGGTGGAGGACAACGATCCCTTCCGCCCCGCCCTGCTGCGGCTGTCGTCGGCCTACTGGCGCGACGAGGAGGCACTGGCCGGCGCGATGCGCACTCTGGTCTCCCAGGAGGTCCAGGAGGGGCTCGACTCGGTACGCATCATCCCCGGGGAGCCGGTCACACTGGCCAGCCGGACCGGTATCACCGGGATCCTGGTGGCCAACGACCTCGAGGACGAGTCGGTCTTCGTGACTCTGTCGGTGTTCTCCGAGAACTCCGAGCGGTTGACGGTGGAGAGCTACACCGACTCCTTCGAGATCGCCCCCGGCGCCAAGACGACGGTGTACGTTCCGCTGTCGGCCCGGGTGAACGGACGTACGGTGCTGCACACGAGCCTGCACAACTCGGCCGGTGAGCCGATCAACGCCCAGGACACGGAGATCCCGGTGAACGCGACGGGTCTGGGTACCCAGGCGCTGATAATCAGCGGGATCGGCGTACTGATCCTGGTGGCCGCGCTCGCGCCCCGGGCGGCCCGCAAGTGGGCCCGCTCGTCGGCCAAGTCGTCGAACACGGCCGCCGACGGCGACGGCGACGGCGACGGCGACGGCGACGGATCCTCCACCCGGGAGGAACCTTCCGGTACGGCGGTTCCCGGTGAGGAAGACCCCTCCGCCGAGAGCCCCTCCTCCGCCGGGTCCTCCGTCGAGGACACCGCCCGTCCCGCCGGCGAGGCCACCGGAACGGACCGTGGTACCGGCACCGCCGAAGGGTCCGCCGAACAGCCCAGCGACAACCGTGCCGAGGTGGCCGTGGACCGGACCGCCGACGGCAACGCCGTCCCGTCCTCGGACAGGGCCGGCGACACTGATTCCTCCGCATCCCCCGCGGACGGGGGAGACAATCCTTCCGGGTCGGACGGCCCCCGGACATGAGGTCCGGAGCCGCCGCCCGCGGCGGGTCGACGTGTCGACCCGCCGACCTGCCGACACGCCGACACGTCCGTCTGCCGACGGGTCCCGGTGTCCGCATGTCGACACACGCGGCCGTACGCCGCTCCCCCGCCCCGAACGGGGCTTCCCCAGCCGGACGAAAGGAAGTCTGATCCACCGTGGTCGCCGATTCCCCGAACGGCGGCGGGAAACACCGCCGCCCGTCCCCCCGAGAGCAGGACCCGGCCGAAGGGTCGTTCCCGGGTGAGAGCACGATCAGTCCCACGGGCGGTCCCGTGCCCTCCTACGAGGAAGGTGAGCTGCCCGAGCGCGCATCCGCCGGCTCCGGTGACGACGGTTCCGGTGACGAGGAGCACGGCGCCGCGGACAGCTCCGGCGACGGCGGGATGATGCGGTCCAGCGCAGTGATGGCGGTGGGCACCATGGCCTCCCGCATCACCGGGTTCGCGCGCACCATCGTGCTGGGCGCGGCCATCGGCACCCACCTGCTCGGTGATGCGTACCACACCGCGCACACGATCCCGTTCATCCTGAACGATCTGCTCATCGGCGGCCTGATGGCGAGCGTCATCGTGCCGTTCCTGGTCAAGCGCCGCAAGCGGGACACCGACGGCGGCAAGGCCACCGAGGACCGCCTGTTCACCACGACGATGGTGGCGCTGTTCGCGCTGACCGCGGTGGCGGTGCTCGCAGCCGAGTTCCTCATCTACCTGTACGGGTCACGCTTCACACCCGCCCAGTTCGATGCGTCGGTGTACCTGGCCCGCTACCTGCTGACACAGATCTTCTTCGTGGGCATGAGCGGGCTCCTCAGCGCCATGCTCCACACCCGCGGGAAATTCGGCGCCGCTGTGTGGGCCCCGGTGCTGAACAACATCGTCATCATGCTCGTGTCCGGGATGTTCCTGCTGGTCGCAGGCCCCGATCTGGCCCCGTCCGAGGTCACCGACGGCCAGTTGACCCTGCTCGGCGCCGGAACCGCCTCTGGCATGGCCCTGCAGGCCCTGGTGCTGTTCGTGGCCCTGACCCGGACCGGGTACCGGTGGCGTCCGCGCCTGGACCTGCGCGGATCCGGCCTGAGTGAAGCCGTGCGTACCGCAGGGTGGATGATGCTCTACACCTTCCTGACCCAGGCAGGCCTGTGGATCACCACCAACATCGCCAACGCCGCGAACGTGGCCGCCGTCGAGGACCCCGACGCCGCCGTCGGTGCGGGCATTACGGCCTACAACCTCGCATACCAGCTCTTCCAACTGCCGTACGCGATCATCGCGGTCTCCCTCATCACCGTGCTCCTGCCCCGCATGAGCGCCCACGCGGACGACCACGACTGGCCGATGGTGCGTTCGGATTTCTCGCGTACGCTCCGGATCTCCGCGTTCGTGCTGGTCCCGATGGGGTTCGCGATCGCGCTGTTCGCGCAGCCGCTGTCGATCCTGGCCTTCGCACGCGGTTCCATCTCGGTCGACGACGCGGCCAACATCGGCCAGATCCTCACCGTCATGGCATTGGGCCTGGTGCCCTTCACGATCTTCCAGCTCATGCTGCGGGTGTTCTTCGCGATGGGTGACACCCGGACCCCGGCGATGATCGCGATCGCGAACCTGGCGGTGCACGCCGCTCTGGCCTTCACGTCCTACATGCTGCTTCCCCCGGCGTACGTGGTCACGGGTGTGGCCGCGGGCTTCATGGTCTCGTTCCTGTCCGGACTGATCATCGCGGGGAACATCATCAGCCACAGGCTGGGCGGCCTTGACGGGAAGCACATCATCGGCACGTTGTTGCGCCTGCACGTGGCCGCGCTCCCGAGCGTGGCAGCCGGTCTCGGCGTGCTGCACCTCTTCGACACCTACGTCGGCCCCGGGCTGGTCAGCTACATCGGTGCACCCGTCGTGGGCTGCGTCCTCGGGGCGCTGCTCTTCCTCGGCACGGCCCGGCTCCTGCGCATCCAGGAGCTCACCTCCGCGGTGGAACTGATCCGCGGACGGCTGCGTCGATGACAGTGGCCCCCTCCCCCCGAGCGGCCCCTACCAGGGGCACGCCAGTTTCGACCCAGTGAAGGGCAGCGCGACGGTGTCCAGCGATCACCCCCGACAGGACCCTCCGGAACACCGGCCCCCAGAAGCGGCCGAGGCCCGGGCGCACGAGCGCGGGCGGCACACACTGATGATGCCGGACGAGGTTCTCGACGCCTATGAACGCAGTGAACCCGAGGGCGAGCCCGAGCCCGGTCTGCGTACCGTCCGGGACCCGAGCGACATCGGTGACCTGGGCACCGCCGACCGTGCGGGGTTGGAGGACGGCGACGAGGTCGGCGGTTCCAGCCACACCTCGTCAGGGAACCTCGCCAAGTCGAGCGCGATCATGGCGCTGGGCACGGTGTTCTCCCGTGCGACGGGATTCCTGCGCACGATCGTGCTGGCGGCGGCGATCGGTACCCAGCTGCTGGGCGACGCCTACCAGACGGCGAACATGGTCCCGTTCATGATCTACGACCTGCTCATCGGCGGGTTGTTGGCGAGCGTGTTCGTTCCGTTCCTGGTCAAGCGGCGCAAGTCGGACGAGGACGGCGGAGACCGGACCGAGCAGCGGTTGGTCACTCTCCTACTGCTCGGTCTGTTGGTGATCACCGTGGTATCGGTGCTCGTCGCGGAGTGGTTCATCCGCATCTACGCGGGCGGGTTCTCCGGGGCGCAGTACGACGTCTCGGTGATCATGGCGCGCTTCCTGGTGCTGCAGATCTTCTTCATCGGCGCCAGCGGCCTGGCGGGCGCGATGCTGAACGCGCGGAACAAGTTCGGGGCCCCCATGTGGGCGCCGGTGCTCAACAACGTGGTCATCATCGGGATCTGCCTGTGGTTCCTGGCCATCGCCGGCCCCGGGCAGAGCCCCGAGGACCTCATGGAGCACCAGGGGCAGATCGCCCTGCTGGGACTGGGAACGGTGCTGGGCCAGGTCCTGCAGGCCTCGGTGCTCATCTGGGCGCTGGCGGCCGCAGGTTTCCGTTGGCGCCCGCGTCTGGACCTGCGCGGGTCCGGTCTGGGTGAGGCGGCTGGTGCCGCCTCGTGGATGATGCTCTACATCGTGGTCGCGCAGGTGGGTGCTCTCGTTTCCACCAACGTGGCAACACGCGCGGGTGCGATGGCGTCGGAGGCCGGGGCCTCGGGCGCCGGAATCGCCGCTTACAAGTTCGCGTCAATGATCTTCCAGCTGCCGTACGCGATCATCGCGGTGTCGGTGATCACGGCGCTGCTGCCGCGCATGAGCGAGCACGTGGCCACCGGCCGCAAGGACCAGGTGCGCGCCGACTTCTCGCGGGGTTTCCGGCTCTCGTCGGTGCTCATCGTGCCGATCTCCGTTGCGATGATCGTGTTCGCGGTCCCGTTCTGCGTGATGATCTACGCGCGGGGCAGTACCTCGGTCGAGGACGCGGCCACGATCGGGCACATCCTCATGGTGTTCTGCTTGGTACTGATCCCGTTCACGCTGTTCCAGCTGCAGATGCGGGTGTTCTACGCCCTCGGCGACACCCGCACGCCGGCGCTGGTGGCCCTGCCCTCGGAGGCGGCGCACGCAGTGACGGCCTTCAGCCTGCTGTTGTGGATGGAGCCGGAGTACATCGTGGTCTGGCTGCCGGTCCCCTACGGCCTCTATTACGTCCTGGGGTCGGTGATCATGTGGCGGGTGCTCAACAAGCGCCTCAACGGGCTCGACGGCCGAAGGAGCGCGTCAACCCTGTTCAAGCTGCACATCGCGACGGTCCCGTCCGCGGTGTTCGGGGTGTTCGTGCTCTTCGCGCTCCAGGGGCTTCCCGGCGAACTGCTGCCGGCTCTGAGTTCCATACTGGCCGGAGGTGCCGTAGGTGCCGTACTGTTCGTGGTCACGGCCAAGTTCCTCAATGTGACGGAAGTCACAACGTTCCTCGATCTGATCAGGACCAAGCTGCGACGCAGCTGATCACCGGGAACGCACCCCCCGGCACTCGGCCTCCGGAAACAACCGGAAGATGGATCCCTATCCGCTGTCCACCAAAGGTGCTGTTCACGCGTCCTAGCATGGACAGGCATCGCTTAACCGCTACCGCATTGTTTATCCGAGCTGCCCGAAGGGAGGCTGGGGACAGCACTCAGAGCCGATGACCCCTCGCCCGAGCCCCGTAGCACCCCTCCACCCCCGAGGAAGACCGCTGCGGACAGCACGGCGAACCCACGGCACTGGCGCCCGTCACTCCCATCATGAGCACCTTCCTGATCGAACCCGGGGCCAAGCTGGCCAACCGGTACCGCCTCGACGACGTCGTGAGTGAGACCGGTGGTGCCACCAGATGGAAGGCCACCGACGAGACACTCGCACGACCCGTCGCCGTGTGGACCTTCACCGAAGGCTTCCCCCGCACCTCCGAGGCCGTGCGCGCCGCACGCGCCACCAGCAGGATCCCCGACTCCCGTGTCACCCAGGTCTTCGACGCCGACGACATGGCCCCCGTGCCCTACGTCGTCGAGGAATGGGTCATCGGTTCCTCCCTGGCCGACCTCCTCGCCCAGGGCCCCATGGAACCCGAGCGCGCCGCCGGCCTGGTCACCGAGGCGGCCGAGGCCATAGCCGCCGCCCACGAGGGCGGTCTGCACCACCTGTGCCTGACCCCCGACAAACTCATGTGGAGCAGCGGAGGAGCGGTCAAGGTCACCGGCATCGGCGTGGACGCCGCGCTCCTGGGCGCCAACGTCCAGGACCCCTCAGCGGTCGACGCCCAGGGGCTGGGGCACCTGCTGTACGCAGCGCTGACCGGACACTGGCCCGGCCTTCAGCAGACCCCCCTCCCCCCTGCGCCCCAGGGCCCGAACGGTCCGGTACCCGCCGACCAGGTACGTCCAGGCATCACCGATCCCCTGGCCACCATCTCCACCCGTGCGGCACTGCCACAGCTGGTGGGACAGGTCGTTCCCGGTCCGCCCATCACGACACCGGCCGCGTTCTGCCAGTCCATGGCCGACGTGCCCCGACTCATCCCTCTTCCGGTGTCTCCGGCCGAGCCCGCGCCTGAACCCGAACGGGGCACCTCGCGCCGTACCGGTGAGTTCGGCAGCACGGGGACCGGCCCCCGCAGCAGCGAGCGCGCCGGTGCCACCGCCGCGGCGGGAACAGCAGCAGCCGCTCCCCGGGGCCGTCGCCGTTCCGAACAGTCCAGCACGGCCCGCAAGGCCCTGGTGTGGGGTGCGGCCGGGCTCCTCTTCATCGGCGTGGTCGCCGGCGCATGGACCTTGGGATCGATGATGCGCCCGTCCGGAGAGGCCTCCCCCAGCAGTGACTCCACCGACGAGGAACAGCAGGAGGCCCCCGAGCTGAGCACCATCGACATCGTCGGCTCCGACGGGTTCGACCCGCTCGGTGACGGCAGCGAGCACGGCGACAATGCACCGAAGGCCCACGACGGAGCCCACGAGACCGTCTGGAACACCGAGGGCTACCAGGACCCCATGGGCGAGGGGAACAAGTCCGGGGTCGGCCTGCTGCTGGACCTCGGACAGAGCCAAGAGGTGCACGAGGTCGATCTCACCGTGCCGCAGAGCACCTACGGGGTCCAGATCCGGGTCAGCGACACCCGTAGCAGCCACCCGACGGACGACGAGGCCCTGAACTCCGAGATGCCGGTCGCCTGGGAAGGCCAGGTCTCGGGCGAGGAGAAGATCGAACTCGAGGAACCCGTCTCCGGACAATACGTCGTGGTCTGGTTCACCGAAATGCCTTCCGATGGCGGTACCTACCGAGGCACCGTGCACGAGGTCGAGGTACGCGGCGTCTAGTTGTGGGGTATGTGATCAGCGCTGATGGAGTCGGTCCACGAGCTCACAGATCGTGAGCTTCTGACGAAGCATGCAGAAGGCGACGAGCAGGCCTTCGCGGTGCTGGTGCGGCGTCACCGTGAGCGCCTCTGGGCTGTCGCCGTGCGCATCATGGCTGACCCCGAGGAGGCCTCCGACGCCCTCCAGGACGCTTTCCTGTCCGCCTTCCGTGCCGCAGGACGGTTCCGGGGCGAGGCCCAGGTGAGCACCTGGATGCACCGCATCGTCGTCAACGCCTGCCACGACCGGCTGCGGCGCCGCAAAGTGCGGCCGTCGACCCCGACCGAGGGCGAGACCCTCGACGTCATGGCCAACGAGCAGGACGTGCGCAGCGGCAGCACACACGACCACGCGTCCCGCACGGAGACACGCATCGTCGTGCGGCAGGCCCTCGAGGACCTGCCGCACGACCAACGCATCGCCCTGACCCTCGTCGACATGCTCGGCTACCGTGTCGAGGATGCCGCCGCCATCCTCGAAGTGGCCTCCGGAACCATCAAGAGCAGGTGTGCGCGAGGTCGCTCGAAACTACTGCCTTCGCTCGCGCATCTGAGGAACCCTCCGCATCCACGAGACGTCACATCTGAGAGAGGAGGTGCCAATCCATCGTGACGTCCCATCCTGAGGTGGAGGCACTCGCCTTCTTCGCCGAAGGGCTCCTGGAGTCCGACGAGGAACGCAACGTCGCCCGACACGTCGAGTCCTGCGAAGAATGCTCCGAAGCCCTGGACGAACTGTCGAACGTCTCCCAGGTCCTGGCCGCAGCACCGGCCCCTGAACTGCCCCCGGACGTGGCCGACCGCCTCGAGCAGCAGATCGCGGAAGCCGTCCGTGACCGCGCGGTCCGGCGACCGGAACCCACCGGCGCCCCCTCCGAACCCGAATCAGCACCGGTTGCGGACCTGTCCGAACACCGAAAACGCCGTTTCGGCCTGCCCCGGATCATGATGGCCGCCGCTGCTGCGGTGTTCGTCATCGGTGGCGGGGCGGCCGTGGTCAACGGGATCCTGCTGCAGGACGACGAACAGACGGATGCTGCAGCGCCGCTCATGGACGGCCAGGCCGAGGAGGAACCGGGCCCCGACGCAGCACAGTCCTACGCACCCGAGCTCGTACGCAGCGGCACCGCCTACACGGAGGACGGGCTGGCCGAGCAGGCCGCCGAGACCCTGGACCGCTCCCCCGTGGGCGGTACGGCAGAAAGCGATCCGCTGCCCGCCGAGACGACCGTCCCGCAGGGTGCCGAGTCCTGTGCCTCCGGTGTCGGCGAGGAGATCGGCCTGCGGGTCGTGCTGGTCGATGACGCCCTGTACGGCACGGGACCGGACCCCGCCTGGGTGATGTTCGCCCCCGACGGCGACTCCGTCGAGGTCATGGTGGTGGAAGCCGGCTGCGGCCAGGGCGACGACGTGGACGAGAGTGTGCTGGCGCAGGAGACCGTCGAAGCCTCCTGACCCCTGATCACCTTGTCCCCTTGTCGACAGAGCGATCCGTCGACCGTTCCCCCGGCCCGTGCCGGGGGCGGCCCCGCCGCTTGCGCTTCCGGTGACATGTCGACCTGTCGCCCCGGTCGGAGATGGCCCGGAACGCACCGAGCGCTGTTCGCCCCTCCTCGGCGCGGCCGTCAATGCCCGCTGCAGGACACGTGGCGGGGGTGAACGCACTCTTCCGGGCTCGTCCGGTGCGCTACCGCGGCAGGGGTGTCTGAGCACCGCGCAGAAGGCCGGAGCGGCCGCTCCGTGCAGTCCGTGCGGCCGATGGTCCCGATACCCTGGCCCCGTACCCCGAGGGTATGGCCGAACGGGAATAGCCGGACGCTTACCATCGGTTGTGCTAACCAACCTCCCCCGAGGTCACGCCGGGTGGCCGGGGAAGCAACTGTGTGAAGGGCCAACGAGCGTGAGTGACGTCCGCAATGTGATCATCATCGGTTCCGGCCCCGCGGGATACACCGCGGCCGTCTACGC
>NZ_ANAY01000021.1 GCF_000340965.1 Nocardiopsis kunsanensis DSM 44524 | reverse complement strand
CTGTCACCAACCGCTTGCACAGCAGCACCCCCGACACGAGTTAACAAAGTACTACTAGCTGTCCGATTCAGGCTTCTCAGCTACGTAGGAACCTCTCTGGGGCACGGTGTACACGTCTCCGTCATCGACGAGGACCGCGATCGCGCGTCGAACTGTTGAGCGTGCCAGCCCGTACTCCTGCACGAGGTCCTTCTCCGTGGCGATGCGCTGACCAGATGCCCAGTCCCCACGGGCGATGCGTGCTCGGATGATGTCGGCAAGCTGTCGATATGGCGTGATCGGGCCGTCGTGCTGGATCTCTGCGTCTGGATCGAACGTCATGAACCGAAGTTATTCGTGGGACCACAAGGCTAATCCAAGAGATACAAGGCTAGACGTATCGATACGAGTCGCTATACTAAAGGTTCCACAAAGAGTGAACCCCCGCGACGTGGGCCAACACGTCCGGGGGTCATGGCCGACCTGAAAGGACCAGGACGACATGATCCACCCTATTGCTTTGCTCTGCTTGCTGTTGCGCATGATGCGCGCCGCGCAGGGCATCCACGCGAGTCCGGACGGGTACGCGCGCGGACTCTCCGGTGAGCTCCGGCGCCACCGATCGCGTCGGGTCCGGCGCTACGCCGAGCACACACCCTTCCTCGGTGTCGAAGACGGTGCCGCAGAGGAAACCGAGCCGTATCGGGTTCCCGCCCCACGGCCTCCTGCTGACGCTGCTCCGTATGCGGACACCGCTTCGCCCACCGAAAGCGCGCAGATCCAGCACGTGTCAGACACGAGTGCCGAACACGGAACCGCAATCTCCGAGACCGATGCCTCCACCCCTGCTGCAAGTGTTGCTGTTCCCGCAGCCATCGTGCGTGGACGGTGCTTCATGACCGACCGAGACACCGGCGCGCGCCCGGCTGAGAGCAGGAACCTCGCCCTCACCGTCCTGTGCGCGCTCGCCGACCAGGGGCAGGGGCGGGCGTCGGAACGCGCGTACGGGCGTGTCCCTGATGAGGGCTCCGTTCCTGGACAGTCCCTCTTCCTGGAGAGCCCGAGCCTGCCCCGCCAGGGCATCTTCGCCGGGCCCTTCCGACCCATCGGAGCCTTCTGCCGCACCGAGCCCGCCGAACCCGCTGAGCGCGCGGTGCTTGCCGGAGGGGAGGCTGCGTGATGCTGGACATCCGTACCGCTGAGTTCCTGGACGCGGCCTGCGACGCCTTGGACGTGCCACCCGGCCCGCATCCGGTCGCCGATTTCCTTCTCGTGCGTGGGCTGCGCCGTCGTGCCGAGGTCGTGCGCCAGGCGCTGGCGTTGGCCCGGAGCGAGGGTGATGTGGAGGAGGCGTTGGAGCTGCTCGACCGCGCACTGTCCGATCCTCCGGTTCCCGGGCGTGTGAGCGAGTGCGATCTCATCGACCCGGGGCCGCGCTGACCTCTGGTGCCTGGGGCCTGTTCTTCGGGGCGGGCCCCTTGCATACTGGGGGCTGTGTCCTCTGAACCTGCCGCCGTTGCCTTCCCGTTATCCGGACCTGTGAAAGTTGCAGATTTTCGGGTTACTGACGGGTAGACATGCAGGTCAGGGAGAGTGCTCCCCGCACGCGCGGGGATGGTCCCCTTCAGGACAGCCGCCGCCGGGAGAATCAGAAGTGCTCCCCGCACGCGCGGGGATGGTCCCACCTGGATCTTGACCGGGTGGAATACGGAGAAGTGCTCCCCGCACGCGCGGGGATGGTCCCGTGAGTTTCCGCGTGGACGCCGGCGCGGGTGTGTGCTCCCCGCACGCGCGGGGATGGTCCCCGGCCGAAGGCATCTGTCCACCCCTCTCTCAGGTGCTCCCCGCACGCGCGGGGATGGTCCCGCAACCGGCGCATGAAGGCGGCCCGCGAGAGCGTGCTCCCCGCACGCGCGGGGATGGTCCCGGCCGATCGTCGCCGAGTGCGAGCCCACCCCGGTGCTCCCCGCACGCGCGGGGATGGTCCCATCCCCGCTGATGTCCACCCACTCTCCGTCGAGTGCTCCCCGCACGCGCGGGGATGGTCCCACCACTGTGGTGCCCCCAATCCTGAGCCATATGTGCTCCCCGCACGCGCGGGGATGGTCCCGAGCCGCGTAATTTCCGCGCGGAGGTCCGCCAGTGCTCCCCGCACGCGCGGGGATGGTCCCGAGCGCATGCACCTACGATCCCGGGCATCAGCGGTGCTCCCCGCACGCGTGGGGATGGTCCCGTCACGCGGCCACCCCCTCGAGGGCGCCGGCAGTGCTCCCCGCACGCGCGGGGATGGTCCCGACCAAGGCCGAATGCAAGGCGTTCGCTGATGGTGCTCCCCGCACGCGCGGGGATGGTCCCAGATGGGAAAAGGGCGGAAACCTCCCAAAGCGGTGCTCCCCGCGCGCGCGGGGATGGTCCCTGTCATGCCCCTCATGGCCTGCTCGGCGGCCCGTGCTCCCCGCACGCGCGGAGCCCACCGCGATACGCACCGGGCCCGGCATCGACCCGCCGGTGCTCGCGAGGCGTTCCCGGCCGCGCGTGAGCAGGCTTGGGAAGGTGAGTACGCGCGCTCCTGGTCGACCCGGTGAGAGGACCGCACCGCCACCCTGACCGAGCGCGGCGACCTTTCACAGCTGCGGTCGTGCGACCGGGGTCGCACGGGTGAGGAAACGCCGATGGAACACATGACGGAAGCCCGGGCCAGGCGCAACGTCATACGCATCGCGGTGATCGCGGGGGTCGGGGGACTCCTGTTCGGCTACGACACCGGGATCATCTCCGGAGCACTGCTCTTCATCAGGGACGACTTCGACCTGTCGGCGTTCCAACAGGGCGTGGTGACCAGCTCGCTGCTGGTGGGGGCCGTGTTCGGTTCCCTGTACGGCGGATGGCTCTCCGACCGTTACGGGCGAAGAACCGTGGTCCTGATCGCCGCGGTGATCTTCGGCGTGGGCGCGCTGATGGCCGGGCTGGCCCCCAACTATCCGGTCCTGGTCGCCGCACGTGTCGTACTGGGGTTGGGGGTGGGCACCGCCTCGCTGCTGGTGCCCCTCTACATCGCCGAGCTGGCCCCGCCCAAGGCGCGCGGGGCGCTGGTGTCGCTCACCTCGCTCATGACGACCACCGGCATCCTGCTGTCCTACATGGTCGCCTACGGCTTCGCCGACATGGCGGGATGGCGGTGGATGCTCGGTATCGGGCTGATCCCCTCGGTGGTCCTCGGCGTGGGGATGCTCGTTCTGCCCGAGACCCCCCGGTGGCTCCTGAGCCGCGGTCGGGACCGTGAAGCCAGAAGCGTGCTGAGCCGCACGCGCCAGGCGGACGCTGTCGAACCGGAGATGCGCGAGATCGCCTCGGTCGCCCGCGAGGAGACCGGGGGATTCCGCGACCTGTTCGACCGGAACCTGCGCCCCTTGCTGATCGTCGGTGCCGGGCTGGCGATCATGCAGCAGATCACCGGCGTCAACACCGTGATCTACTTCGCCCCCACCATCCTGGAGGAAGCCGGGTTCGGTGCTGCCTCGGCGATCCTGGCCACGTTCGGGGTCGGCGCGGCGAACGTACTCATGACAGTCGTGGCCATCCTCGTGGTCGACCGGCTGGGGCGGCGCCGCCTGCTCCTGTGGGGAACACTCGGCATGGCGGGTTCCCTGTTCCTCCTCGGGATCGCGTTCGGCACCGATGCGCCCGGGTTCCTGCTCGTCGCCCTGCTGATGATCTACATCTCGGTCTTCGCCGTGAGCCTGGGACCGGTGGTGTGGCTGCTGCTCGCGGAGATCTTCCCGCTGCGGGTACGGGGAGCGGCCATGTCCTTCGGTTCGGCCCTGCTGTGGGCGGCCAATTTCGTCGTGGCCCTGGTGTTCCTGCCGATGGTCGAGGCCATCACCGCGTCGGGGGCGTTCTGGGTGTACACGGTGATCTGCGTCCTCAGCTTCCTCTTCGTCCTGTTCAAGGTGCCCGAGACCAAGGGCCGCACCCTCGAGGAGATCGAAGCCGAACTGCGCGGGCCGCGGCGGGCCCAGGACGAGCCCGAGTCTTCCCGGCGGGAAAACCCCTCGGAGAACCCGTGAGGGGAGAGAAGCAGTGAACGCAGACCCGCTCGACCTCACCGGCCGCACGATCATGCTCACCGGTGGAGCCGGTGCGCTCGGCACCGCCATCGCCGCACGGCTGCGCGAGCACGGCGCCGGGGTCGCGATCGTGGACGTGGCCGACGAAGCGACGGTGCGCCGGGCCCTCGGCGACCCGGAGGACGGTTTCGCCTACGTGCACGCCGACCTGACGTCGGCCGAGGAGACGACCCGCGCCGTCGCGACGGTCACCGAGGCCCTGGGCCCACCGGACACCGTGTGCTGCCACGCCGGTATCGCCCGCAGCGCCGCCCTTCCCGAATTCCCCGTCGAGGACTTCGACGCGTTGCACCAGCTCAACGTCAGGTCCGGTTTCGTCGTCGCGTCCGAGGCCGCGCGCCGTTGGATCGCGGACGGCACCCGAGGACACCTCATCTTCACCAGCTCCTGGGTGCAGGACGTGCCCTGGCCCGGGATCACCCCCTACGCCGCCGGGAAGGCGGCCGTCCGGGCGCTCGCCCGGGGTTTCGCACGAGAACTGGCTCCCCACGGCATCCGGGCCAACATCGTGGCACCGGGGATCGTCGACGCCGGTATGGCCAGACACCAGTGGGACACCGAACCGGACTACCGCCGCCGCGCTTCCCGGGCCGTTCCGCTCGGATACCTGCAGCCTCCCGAGTCGGTGGCCGACACGTTCCTGTTCCTGTGCTCACCCATGGCTTCCTACATGACGGGCAGCACACTCCTCGTCGACGGCGGGGCCGGCCTCTATCCCATGGACGGTGACACATGAGCGCAGCGAGCCGCCGCCAGGACCGGCAGGACCGGCAGGACCGGCCGACCGGGCCGACCATCGACTTCCGGTACGCGCCCAGTTCGGTCTGGACCCCGATCTGCCGCCCCGATGATCCCCACAAGTCCCTGGTCCGTGAGGACGGCGCCCTGCTCTACGGGTTCGAGCAGGTCCACCTCGCCTCGTGGTACTTCCGCCGGACCGTGGAGTTCAGCGCCCAGACCAGCCACGTGCCCGTCTCGCTGGAGCAGCGCACGGAGGACGCCCGCACCCCGATCACCGTCACCACCCTCACTTATCCCACCTGCGTACTGGTGCTGAGAACCACAGGGCACTCGAGCCCCCAGGGCGGCCGCTACGACATCGTCCAGTGGACGATTCAGGTGTCCGAGGGCGTCGACGAGCTGCTGACCGGGCTGCACGTGGACATCCACGAACACGGCTCCGTGCGGCACGCCGGCGCGGGTGTGGCCCCCAGCCACCACGTGTACGCGCTGGAACCGGAAGAGATGCCGACCTACCCCGCCTTCGTCGACGAGTACACCGAGGACGGTCGCGGTGCCGCGAACACCGGCGCACGGCAACCCGTACTCGTCTCCCGTCCCCAACGCATGCGCCTGTCGCACGCGAGGGGGTTCCGTCCCGCGTCCGGTCTCGAGACGACCCCGGAGATCGTCGGTTCCGGGCAGAGCGTCGGGGGCACCGTGGTGCTCCCGCTCGACGGGGCGGGCACCGAGGGTGTGGACACCGCCTGGGCCGAGCGCGCGGTGGAACACGAACGCACCTACTGGCAGAACCTGCCCGTGCTCGACCTGCCGTTCACCGTGCCCGACACCGAACTCCAGAACATGCTCGTGGCCTCGGCGCGCAATATCCTCCAGGCCCGCGACCTCGACGACGAGGGCCGCCCGGTGTTCCAGGTCGGCCCGACCGTCTACCGGGGACTGTGGATGGTCGACGGCCACTTCCTCCTGGAAGCGGCCCAGTACCTGCACCTGGAGCAGGACGCCCGGCACGGGCTGAAGGCCCTGCTGGACCGCGTGCGCCCCGACGGTTCGATCAACGTCATGGTCGACCTGCCCGGGTTGGACGAACACCCGCACAGCAAGGAGACGGGTATCGCCCTGACCACGCTCGTGCGCCAGTGGGAACTGACCGGCGACGACGCGTGGCTCCAGAGTCTGTGGCCCGTGGTGCGGGGCGCCCTCGACCACATCGCCGAACTCCGCAGGCGGGCCCGGGAACTTCCCGAGGACTCGCCGGCCAAGGGCCTGATGCCGCCGGCCTTCCCCGACGGCGGCGTCGCGGGCGCCCGCCCCGAACTCACGACCGCGCTGTGGACACTGGTCGGCCTCACCTACACCGCGCGGGCCTCGGTACGCATCGCCCCCGACGACCACCCCCGTGTGCGGCGTATGCGCGAGGAGCTGCTCGAGGACGTACGCCGCACGGCCGCCGAACACGCCGGCACGTTGGCGGACGGCCGCCCCTACACACCGATGATCCTGCCGGGCAGCGGATCCCACCACACGGTGCCGGGGGTCGGGGAGCAGCCGCCCGTCTTCAGCAGGATCCGTCCCGAGAGCGCGACATGGGCGTTGGCACAGGCCATCTGGCCCGGTGAGGTCTTCGAGGCCGACGACCGCATCGTGGCCGACTACCTCCACCTGGTGCAGACCCTGGACGCGGGCGAGCAGATCCCGACAGGAACCGGATGGCTGCCCTATCGGGCCATGTGGACCTACTACGCCGCGTTCGCCGCCCAGGTCCAGCTCTACGCCGGGCGCCCCGACAAGGCACGGGAACTGCTCTACGGCATGTGCAACCACGCCGCCCCCACCCGGGTGTGGCGGGAAGAGCAGCCCTTGGCAGGCACCGGGCACGACCAGGTGTGGGGCGAGATGCCGCACAACTGGGCCTCGGCCGAACTGATCCGCCTGGTACGCAGCCTGTTGGTCTTCGAACGCGCGGACGCCCTGGAGATCCTTCCCGGAGCGCCGGCCGACTGGCTCGACCATCCGGAGGGGATCCGGGTCGAGCAGACCCCCACCCGCTTCGGGCGTGTGAGTGTGCGGGCCCACCGGAGCGGGGCCGAAAGTCCGGGGACGGTTGCGATCGAGGTCGAGAAGAGCTCCCGGAGCCAGGTCTGTCCGCGTGAGTGCCTCCTGCATCTTCCGGGGGAGGGGACCTGGCGGGTCGAGGTCAACGGTGTCGGTATCGGTACCCGGAGAGGCCCCGGCCGGGTACCGGTCACGGACGCGTTCGGGCGATGACCGGACGGGGGCGTTCCGGGGGCGGGGCCGGTGCCCGGTTTTCTGCGGCCCTGTTCTCCGGAGCGGGACCCCTGCATACTGGGGGTTGTGTTCACGAGGCCTGTTGGCGTTACCTGGGCGTTATCCGGAGGTGCACAACTTGCAGATTTTCGGGTTACTCGCGGGTAGACATGCAGGTCAGGAAGAGTGCTCCCCGCACGCGCGGGGATGGTCCCCGCATCTTCACCACTGTCACTGCTCAGGTACAGTGCTCCCCGCACGCGCGGGGATGGTCCCGGCAAGTGGGAGGGTCGTGAACTCGGAGAGCTGTGCTCCCCGCACGCGCGGGGATGGTCCCTCGTCGCCGGTGGTGCGCTTGATGCCCCGGTCGTGCTCCCCGCACGCGCGGGGATGGTCCCAAGGCATGCCCGATCGTTTTCCGCAACGCAGGGTGCTCCCCGCACGCGCGGGGATGGTCCCTTCGTCCCAGCCGAGGTCGCGTGCGGCGGCGAGTGCTCCCCGCACGCGCGGGGATGGTCCCCCTCCACCCGAGGGGGTGAACGGCTCGGGCTCGTGCTCCCCGCACGCGCGGGGATGGTCCCCACACGTTGACGTAGGGTTTGACCCGGCCGTCGTGCTCCCCGCACGCGCGGGGATGGTCCCGACCTGGAGGATTCAGCCGACAGGGACGACGAGTGCTCCCCGCACGCGCGGGGATGGTCCCAAGGCGGTGGGGCGCGGCGTGCTCGAGGTCGGGTGCTCCCCGCACGCGCGGGGATGGTCCCCCCGGCAGGTCTCTGAGCTGGAGGTCGATGCCGTGCTCCCCGCACGCGCGGGGATGGTCCCCGTCCACCCCCACAGGCGCCCCCACAGGCCCAGTGCTCCCCGCACGCGCGGGGATGGTCCCAGATCGCCCAGCGCCGCCACCACGCCAGGGCGGTGCTCCCCGCACGCGCGGGGATGGTCCCATCGAGCCCGTTGGTGCCCTCCACATACATCAGTGCTCCCCGCACGCGCGGGGATGGTCCCACGGCGTAGCTCCTGCCCGTAGGCGCTGGTGTGTGCTCCCCGCACGCGCGGGGATGGTCCACATTGTCGGTTGGTCGGGCGTGCTCGGAAACTCGTGCTCCCCGCACGCGCGGGGATGGTCCCCAGCGCCAGCCACCACACCTTCTTCCAGTGCTGTGCTCCCCGCACGCGCGGGGATGGTCCCACCCGCGTCGTCACAGTAAAGGTCCGCGTCGGCGTGCTCCCCGCACGCGCGGGGGTAGGATCCTCCCGCGTGCCCGGGCTCACCGCTTGCCGAAGCTCACCGACCCCGTCGTCCACGCACGCGCCTGCTCCGACAGCGTGATCCCGAGGCCGGGACGGTCCGGCACCAACATCCGACCGTCCTTGGTCTCCAAGCGTTCGTTGAACAACGGGTCCAGCCAGTCGAAGTGCTCCACCCACGTCTCCCGCGGGTAGCAGGCCGCCAGGTGCAGGTGGATCTCCATCGCGAAGTGCGGTGCCAGGTCCAGGCCGCGTTGGTCCGCCAGGGTCATCAGCCGCAGGAACTGCGTGATGCCGCCGACCCGCGGGGCGTCCGGCTGGATGATGTCGCAGGCGCCGCCGTCGATCAGCCGCTCGTGCTCGGCGACGGAGGCCAGCATCTCCCCGGTGGCGACGGGGGTGACGAGGGTCCGGGCCAGCCGCGCGTGGCCCTCCACGTCGTAGGCGTCCAACGGCTCCTCGATCCAGGTCAGGTCGAACCCCTCGAGCCGCTGGCCCATACGCAGCGCGGTCGTACGGTCCCACTGCTGGTTCGCGTCCACCATCAGCGGCACGTCCTCGCCGATGTGCTCGCGCACCCCGCGCACCCGCCGCAGGTCCTCGGTGTTGTCGGGCAGCCCGACCTTGATCTTGATGCCGCCGATGCCTTCGTCCAGGGACCGGGCGGCCTGCTCCTTCACCTCCTCCAACGAGGCGTTGAGGAACCCGCCCGAGGTGTTGTACGTGCGCACGGAGTCCCGGTGTGCCCCGAGCAGTTTGGCCAGCGGCAGCCCGGCACGCTTGGCCTTGAGGTCGTACAGCGCGACGTCGAACGCCGCCAGCGCCTGCGTGGCCAGACCCGAACGCCCCACCGACGCCCCGGCCCACTGCAGCTTGGTGATCAGCCGCCCGATGTCGTTCGGGTCCTCCCCGATGAGACCCTCGGCGACCTCGGCCGCATGGGCGTACTGCGCGGGCCCGCCGGCACGCTTGGAGTAGCTGAACCCCAGCCCGTGCTGGTCCTGCTCCGTGGCGATCTCGGCGAACAGGAACACGACCTCGGTCATCGGTTTCTGCCGTCCGGTGAAGACCTTGGCGTCCGAGATGGCGTTGCGCAGCGGCAACGTGACCGAGGACAGCGAGACCCAGCGGATCGAGTCGGCGGGCATGGGACAGCTCCTTCGTCAGTGGTGATGCGGTGGATACGGGTCCGTGACGTGCGGCTTCCCTCAGGGCCGGGAGGGGCCTCCGGGGCCGGAACCCTCGTCGGGGGCCTCTTCGGAACCCTTCGGCGGATGGTCCTGCGGGTCACCGTCCGGGCTCGCGGACGTGTCCGGGCCGGTGCCGGTCCCGGCGGCCACGGATGCGGGGACCTTCGCGCCGGCCCCGGCGGTGGTCTGGTCGGCGCCGACCAGATCGGGCCGACGGGCCTTGGCCAGTTTCAGCAGGATCGGGATCAGGACCACGAGCAGGAACAGGCCCAGCAACGTCATCGCGATGGGGTGCCCGGTGATGCGGGTGACGTCGCCGTCGAACATCAGCAGCGACCGGCGGAAGTTGTCCTCCAGCAGCGAGCCCAGCACGAACGCCAGCACCAGCGGCGCGGGATCGAACCCGTACTTCTTCATCAGGTAACCCAGCACGCCGAAGACGATCACCACCATCACCTCGAAGATGCGGTTGCTGATCGTGTAAGCGCCGATGCAGACGATCAGCACGATGATCGGCGACAGGATCGACGAGCGCACGTACAGGATGCGCACGAACACCCCGATCAGCGGGATCGCCAGGATCAGCAGGACGATGTTTCCGAGGTACATCGAGTTGATGACGCTCCAGAACAGGTCCGGGTCGGTCGCGACCAGCTGCGGGCCGGGGGTGATGCCCTGGATCAACAGCGCGCTGAACATGACCGCCATGGTCGCGTTGGCGGGGATCCCGAGGGTCAGCAGCGGGATGAAGGACGCCGTGGCCGCCGCGTTGTTGGCCGTCTCCGGACCGGCCACGCCCTGGATGGCGCCCTTGCCGAACGGGGTCGATCCCTTGTTCAGGCGCTTCTCGATCCCGTACGAGGCCATCGCGGAGACAGTGGCGCCGCCGCCGGGCAAAAGACCGAGGAGGAATCCGAGAACACCGCCGCGGCCGATCGGAGCGGCCGACTCCTTCATGGTGGCCTTGCTCGGCAGCACCCGGTCCGTCGCGACGGGCATGCTGGTGCTCTTGCGGCGGCGCTCCAGGTTGTACAGGATCTCCGCCAGGCCGAAGACACCCATGGCGATCGGCACGAACTGGAGCCCGTCGGTGAGCTCCAGGTTCCCGGCCGTGTAGCGCAGTTCGCCGGTGAACGCGTCACGCCCGACCGTGGCCAGCAGCAGACCGAGCGCCGCCCCGGCCAGCGCCTTGAGTTTGGAGCCGTTGCCGATCGTGGCGACCAGCAGGATGCCGAGCAGGGTCAGTGCGGTGTACTCCGGTGGGCCGAACTCCAGGGCGAAACCGGCGATGACCGGAGCGACCAGGGTCAGCACGACGATGGAGACGGTGCCGCCGATGAAGGAGGCCACGGCCCCCACACCGAGCGCCTTGCCCCCTTGGCCCTTCTGTGCGAGGGGATACCCCTCCAGCGCGGTGATCGCGGAGGCGGTCTCGCCGGGCAGTTTCAGAAGCACGGCGGTGACGGTGCCGCCGTAGATCCCGCCGTAGAAGATGCCGGCGAGCATGATGATCGAGGGGATCGGATCCATGCTGTAGGTCAGCGGCAGCAGGATCGCGATGGTGGCGGCGGGGCCGAGGCCGGGCAGGACGCCGATGGCCATGCCGGCGACCACGCCGATCAGGCAGAACAGCAGGTTCTCGGGCTGAAGGAGGACTTCGAACCCCTCGATGACGGGCGTGAAATCCATGGTGGAACGCCTTTCGGAGGAGGATCAGAACAGGCGAGGTACCGGAACGGCCAGCCCGTGGACGAAGGTCAGATGGACAACTGCGACCGTCAGTACCGCGATCGGTACCGAGAGCCGGAGTTTCTCCTGGCCCAGCACGCTCATCCAGAAGACCAGCAGTGCGACGGAGGGGAGCTCGAAACCGACCAGGGGCATGAGCTGCACGGCCACGGTGAGGGTGATGACGCCGGCGGCGACCCCGACGGCGTCCTTGGTGATCCGTTCGGAATCGGTGAAGTGCGCTGACCGGGCCGCGATGAGCAGGCCGACCACGAGCAGCATCAGCGAGACGATGGCCGGCCATGTGCCCGGACCGGGTCGGGAGAGCGAGCCGAGACCGAGGTCCAGTGCGACGGCGAAGGCGCCCGCACCGACGAGGGAGATGACGGCGCCGCAGACCAGGTTGGTCGCACGGCCTGCACCGGGGGCGGCATCCGGGTCGGAGGCCGGGGCATCGGAGCTTTCGCCGGTGCCGTCGGCTGCGACGGTCCCGGCTGCGCCGGGGGCGGCGCCCTCAGGTTCGGGACCGTTCGGGGACCGGCCCGCGCTGCTCCTCGCGGCGTCGGGCCCGTGGCTGTGGTCCCCGCTCCGGTCGTACCCGCCCGTGGCGGGGGCGTTCTTGTTCTCGGTGGGGGCCATCATTCACCACTTCCGCCGAGGTCGATGCCGTTGTCCTCGATGCTCTGCTCGTACTGGTCGGCCAGCTCCGTCCACTGCTGCTCGACCTCCTCACCGGAGACCTCCTCGGGGGTCAGGTAGTTCTCCTCGTTGAACTGCTGGTAACCCTCGGTGGCGGTGATCTCCTCGATGCCCTCGACCAGTGTCTGCCTGACCTCGTCCGGGGCACCCTTGGGCATCGCGACGGCGCGGTACTGCGCGACGGGGACCTCGTAGCCCTTTTCCTGGGCGGTGGGAACGTCCTCGAGGTGCTGGTTGCGCTCGTCGGCGAAGATCACGATCGGGTTGATCGTTCCGGCCTCGATCTGGGGCATGGCCTCGCCGACCTGGATGGTGGCGACATCGACCTGTCCGCCCATCACGGCGGTCAGCGCCGGCGCACCGCTGTCGAAGGGCACCTCGTTGCCCTCGATGCCGGCGTCCTCGAACAGCAGCAACTGGGCCAGCTGGCTCCCTGTACCGACACCGGCGGTGCCGTAGGAGAGGTCGCCGCTGTCGGCGGCGACGTCGTCGACGGTCGCGTAACCGGTGTCGGCGTTGGCGACCATGATGTAGTCGTCGCGGGACAACCCCATGAGTACGTCGAGGTCGTCCAGGGCCACGGCCTCCTCCTCCGGGACGACCTGCGAGGTGACCGTGATGAGTGTGGAGTTGAGAAGTGTGAGCTCGTACCCGTCCGGGTCCTGGTTGGCGACCTCCTGTGTCGCGATCGCGCCGTTGGCGCCGGGCTGGTTCTCCACCGGCATGGAGACACCGAGCGCCTCCTGCGATCCTTCGGCGAGAGCGCGCGCGATGAGGTCGGTACTGCCGCCGGCGTCCTGGCCGACGGTCAGGGTGATGGATTCTGCGGGGTATCCGCCACCACCGGCGGTACCGTCGGTGACTCCGCTGCAGGCGACCAAACCCAGGGAGAGACCGCCGGCGGCTACGACGGCGAGCGGGCGGCGAGAACACGAGGGCCAGGACATGGGGGCCTCCTCAGGGGCGGAGTGTACGGCTGATTGTTGTGGGGGGAGTCGCGCACTGCTGTGGGCGGCGCCACAATCGTTGGGTCCTTCTGAGGTTAAAGAACAGCCGTAATACCTGTCTAAGCCCATATTCGTATAGGTTGATACCTTCAGGGCATGAAAATGGGGGTCGTGGCATGCTCACACTCGACCAAGCACGCGCATTCCTCGCGGTCGCCGAGGAACGCCACTTCGGCCGGGCGGCCGAACGGCTCCACATGACACAACCTCCGCTGAGCCGACAGATCCAGAAACTGGAGAAGACCCTGGAGGTCACGCTGTTCCTCCGCGAGTCCCGGGGGGTGCGGCTGACGGCAGCGGGGGAGGCGTTCCGGGACGAATGCCGCCAGCTGCTGGAGATGGCCGAGCGGGCCCCGCGGCGGGCGCGGCTGATCGCCTCCGGGCAGGTCGGGCTGGTGCGGCTGGGATACACCGCCGCCTCCGGGCTCAGCGTGCTCGGGCCGGTGCTCGCGCGCATCAAGGAAGCCGCGCCCGAGGTAGCGGTCGAGCTGCACGAGATGGTCTCCGCCCAGCAGCTCGAGTCGCTGCGCAGCGGCGCGATCGACATCGGTCTGGCGCGCCCGCCGTTCCAGCTGGAGGACGTGGAGTCCTCACTGCTGCTGACCGAGTCCTTGGTGGTGGCCGTTCCGAGCGGGCACCGTTTCGCTCAGCGGGGCGGGTCCGTATCCGGGTGGGAACTGCGGCACGAGTCCATGATCATGTACTCCGAACAGGCCCGGTACTTCCGTGACCTGGTGGCCGACCTCGTCGACGTCCACGCCGACCAGGTGGCCCACACCGCCACCCAGATCCTGACGCTGGTCGCACTCGTGGGGGCCGGGCACGGGGTGGCCGTGGTCCCCCGGTCCATCCAGCACCTGGGGATGCCCGGCGTCGAGATGGTCCCGTTGCACGAGTCGCCCCCTGACGTGGTGCAGCTGCACGCGGTGTGGCTGTCGACCTCGACCAACCCCGCCCTGCACCACGTACTCCCGCTGCTGGAGGACCCGGTCGACGCCGCCTTCTCGATGCACTGAAGGTATCGCGTTATACGAATAATAGCTTGGACAGGCATCACAGGACGTCCCTAGCGTGAAGGCGTCGATCCCCTTCCCCTGGAGGTTCCTGATGCCCGACCACACCCCTGCCGAGCTCGCCGCCGTCCTCAAGGACGGGTTGCTGTCCTTCCCGGTCACACCCTTCGACGAGGACCTCGAAGTGGACGAGACCGCGCTCGTCACCCACCTGGAGTGGCAGTCCAGCTTCGACGTCGGCGGCCTGTTCGTCGCCGGCGGCACCGGGGAGGGGTTCTCGCTCTCCGCCGACGAACACCTGCTGGTCACCAGGACGGCCGTGAAAACGGTCCGCGACGGTGTTCCGGTACTCGGCTCGGCGGGCGGCAACACCGCTCAGGCGGTGGCACTCGCCCGCCAGACCGAAGAAGCCGGAGCCGACGGCCTGCTCCTGCTGCCCCCGTACCTGACCGAGACCACGCAGGAAGGCCTGAAGGCCCACGTGGAGGCGGTCCTGAAGGCCACGAACATCGGCGTGATCCTCTACAACCGCGCCAACGCCATCTACAGCGCCGACACCGTCGCGCAACTGGCGGAGGCCCACCCCAACCTGATCGGCTTCAAGGACGGCAGCGGCAACTTCGAACAACTGGCGCGAGTGCGGTCGGCCAACGGCGACCGACTCTTCTACCTCGGCGGCCTGCCCACCGCAGAGACCTTCGCCCTCCCACTGCTGCAGGTCGGCATGAACACCTACTCCTCGGCGATGTTCAACTTCGTGCCGGAGTTCGCGCTGGAGTTCTACCGCAACGTCAGAGCCTACGACTACGAGGCCGTGCAGCAGAAGCTCACCGACTTCGTCCTGCCGTACCTGGACATCCGCGACCGCGGCAAGGGATACGGGGTCTCCATCGTCAAGGCGGGACTGCGCGCCGTCGGACGTGACGCCGGCCCGGTGCGCCCGCCCCTGCGCGACCTCTCCGCCGACGAACAGCAGCGACTGGACACACTGGTCGGCACCCTCACCGCGGCCGGCGTCTGACCCCCTCACGCGCAAACCTCCCGGTCGACGACGCAGCCACAGGAACCCACGCAGCCACAGGAAACGCGCAATGAGCACACTGACCGAACAGACCCACCACTCACTGATCGCCGGGGAACCCGCCCCCGGGACCGGCGGCACCACACAGGCCGTCGACCCGGCCCGCAACACCCCGACGGGACCGACCTTCACCCTGCTCGGCGACGGCCAAGTGGCCGCGGCCCCCCGTGCGGCCGCCGAAGCCTTCCCCACCTACCGCAAGCTCACCCCCGAGGCCCGCGCCGCGTTCCTGGAGACCGCGGCCGAACGCATCGACCGGGCCGGCGAGGAGATCATCGCCACCGCCATGCGCGAGACCGGACTCCCCGAGCCCCGGCTGCGCGGCGAGGTCGGCCGGACCGTGAACCAGCTGCGGCTGTTCGCCGGTGTCTGCCGCGCCGGCGACCACCACGGGGTGCGCATCGAACCCGCACTGCCCGACCGCAAACCGCTCCCGCGCCCCGACCTGCGCCAGCGCAAACTCCCGCTGGGACCGGTCGCGGTCTTCGGCGCCTCCAACTTCCCCCTGGCCTTCTCCGTGGCGGGCGGCGACACCGCCTCGGCACTCGCGGCGGGCTGCCCCGTGGTGTTCAAGGCCCACAACGCCCACCCGGCCACCAGCCTGCTCGTCGGACAGGCGATGTCCGCCGCCGTCGCCGAACACGACCTCCACCCAGGCGTCTTCTCCCTGGTCTTCGGCCCGGGCAACGCCGTGGGGCAGGAACTGGTCGCCGACCCCCGGATCAAGGCCGTCGGTTTCACCGGCTCCCGCAGCGGCGGCACCGCGCTGATGGCCACGGCCGCCACGCGCCGGGAACCGATCCCCGTGTACGCAGAGATGAGCTCGGTCAACCCGGTCTTCGTGCTGCCCTCCGCCGCCGCAGGCGACCGTGAGGCACTGGCCGAAGGGTTCGTGACCTCGCTGAACGGCTCGGCAGGCCAGCTCTGCACCGCGCCGGGCCTGCTGTTCGTTCCCGAAGGGGCCGACGGTGACGACCTCGCCGCCCGGATCGCCGAGAAACTCTCGGCCGCGGACGGGACGACCATGCTCACCCCGGGTATCTGCTCCTCGCGCATCGAGGGCGAGAAGAAGCTCGCCGCCCTCGACGGGGTGACCGAAGTGGGCCGAGGCGGGGCCGGGCCGAAGGAGAACGCTCCGGCACCGGCGGTGTACTCCACCGGCCTGGAGACCTTCACCGCCACCCCCGAGCTCTCGGACGAGATCTTCGGCGCCGTCTGCCTGATCGTGCGCTACGGATCGGCCGATCAGCTGCCGTCGGCGGCGAACGGGCTCGAGGGCCAGCTGACCGTGACACTGCAGACCGGCACCGGGGCCGACCGGGACGCCGATGCAGGCAGCGACACCGCATCGGAGAACCGTGTGGTTCAGGAGCTGCTCGACGCGCTCGAACTCCGGGCGGGCCGCGTATTGTTCAACGGCTGGCCCACCGGGGTCGACGTCGGCGACGCCATGGTCCACGGTGGTCCGTACCCGGCGACCTCGGACGGGCGCTCCACCTCGGTCGGCGCGGCGGCCATCGAGCGTTTCCTGCGGCCGGTCGTCTACCAGAACGCGCCCGGTCCGCTGCAACCCGCGCCGGTGCGGGAGGACAACCCCTGGAACCTGGGCCGCCGGGTCGAGGGCACCTACGTTGCGGCGGACGGCCGAGGACAGAGCCCAGCGGAGAAGGGAGAACACATGGCCGAGGGAGACAGCGCGTGAACGCACACGGACCCCGCGTCGCCCAGGTCGAGATCGTGCCGGTCGCCGGACACGACTCGATGCTGTTGAACCTCTCCGGGGCGCACGGCCCGTACTTCACCCGCAACGTCGTCATCGTCACCGACGACGAGGGGCGGACCGGTCTCGGTGAGGTCCCCGGCGGCGAGAAGATCACCGCCACCCTGCGCGAGGCCGGCGAACGCATCACCGGCCGTCCAGTGGCCCGGTACCGCTCGGCCCTGCGGGAGATCTCCGAAGCCTTCGCCCACCGCGACTCCGGCGGGCGGGGCGAGCAGACCTTCGACCTGCGCACCACGGTGCACACGGTCACCGGTCTGGAGTCCGCGCTGCTCGACCTGCACGGCCAGTACCTCGGGGTTCCCGTCGCGGAACTCCTCGGGACCGGACAGCAGCGTTCCAGCGTCCCGATGCTGGGGTACCTGTTCTTCGTCGGGGATCCCGGCGCCACCGACCTGCCGTACCTGCGGGAGGAGACCGGGGACGCGTGGGAGCGCCGCCGCAGGGAAGAGGCCATGGACGCCGACGGCGTCATCGAACTGGCACGGGCCGCCCAGCAGCGGTACGGGTTCCGCGACTTCAAACTCAAGGGCGGCGTACTCCCCGGCGACGCGGAGGTCGACGTCGTCACCGCGCTGCACGAGGAGTTCCCGGAATCGCGGATCACCCTGGACCCCAACGCGGGTTGGCTGCTGGAGGAGGCGGTCGAGTACGGCCGCCGCATGCGCGGAGTACTCGCCTACGCCGAGGACCCCTGCGGTGCGGAGGGCCGCTTCTCCGCACGTGAGGTGATGGCCGAGTTCAAACGGGCCACGGGGCTGCCCACGGCGACGAACATGTGCGCCACCGACTGGCGGGAGATGGCCCACGCCGTGCGCACCGACGCGGTGGACATCCCGCTGGCTGACCCGCACTTCTGGACCATGGCCGGATCGGTGCGGGTGGCGCAGCTCTGCGACGACTTCGGGCTGACGTGGGGTTCGCACTCCAACAACCACTTCGACATCTCGCTGGCGATGTTCACACAGGTCGGCGCGGCGGCCCCCGGTGACATCACCGCCCTGGACACGCACTGGATCTGGCAGGACGGTCAGCGGCTCACCCAGGCACCACCGCAGATCCGGGACGGTGCCGTGCGGGTTCCGGACGCGCCGGGGCTGGGGGTGAAGCTGGACCGTGAGCGTATCGACGAGGCACACGAGCTGTACACGAGGGAAGGGCTCGGTGCGCGGGACGACGCCGTGGCGATGCAGTTCCTGATCCCGGGATGGGAGTTCGACCCGAAGCGCCCGTGTATGGCGCGGTGAGGGGCCGGCGCCAGGCTTCGGGGATGCCCGGGGCCGGACTCCGGCCCCCGGCGGGGCCTGTTCTCCGGAGCGGGCCCCCGTCATACTGGGTGCTGTGTTCGTGTGGCCTGTCGGCGTTGCCCGGGTGTTATTCGGAGGTGCACAATTTGCAGATTTTCGGGTTACCCGTGGGTAGACATGCAGGTCAGTAAGAGTGCTCCCCGCACGCGCGGGGATGGTCCCTTCGTAAGGGACGGCCACTGTGACGTCGTGGTGTGCTCCCCGCACGCGCGGGGATGGTCCCACGGCCGCGAGCGCCCCGAGATCGGCCGGCTGGTGCTCCCCGCACGCGCGGGGATGGTCCCCGCAAGCGCGACATCGTGTCCCTGGACTGCCTGTGCTCCCCGCACGCGCGGGGATGGTCCCCGCACCAGCTCAGGACCCTCCTCCCCGACCCAGTGCTCCCCGCACGCGCGGGGATGGTCCCCCCGAGTGCCATGCCTCGGCAAGGGCCTCCAGGTGCTCCCCGCACGCGCGGGGATGGTCCCAGGTCGTTGGTGAATGCCACGGGGTAGCCCTCGTGCTCCCCGCACGCGCGGGGATGGTCCCAGGTCGTAGACCAGCAGGCAGTTGACGATCCTGTGCTCCCCGCAAACGCGGGGATTCAGCCCGCCCCGTCGGCGTCCACCAGTTCCGCGTAGACGACGACGTTGTTGGTGTATCCGTGCTCGTCCTGCTCGAACGTGCCGCCGCACGTCACCAGCCGCAGCTCGGCGCGGCCCCCGGTGGACCCGTAGACCTTGCGGGTGGGGAAGTCGTCCTTGTCGTACTGCTCCACGCCGTAGACCTCGAACACCGCATCGACGCCGTCGGCGCGGGGGACCGTGACCTCGTCACCGGGCTGCAGCTCCGCGAGACGGAAGAAGACCGCCGGCCCGGTCGGTGAGTCCACGTGCGCGCCGATCACCGACGCGCCCTGCTGGCCCGGAGAGGCCCCCGCTTCGTACCAGCCCACGGTGTCGGGTTCCGCGGGCACGTCCAGCTCCCCGTCGGAACGCACCTGGAGCGGAAGAAGGTGGTCGGTCTCCACGTCGATGGCTGGGACCCGCAGGCCGGCGGGGTCGGAGGACTCCATGATGGGCGTGTGGGGGTTCTCCGGCCTTCCAGTGTCCTCCGCGCCTTCACCCGTCCTGTCCTCCTCGGAGGAAGAAGTGTCAGGGGGAGCGGCCGAGGGGTCCGGCGAGGCAGGTGGGGCCTGCGCCTGTTCGAGAGCGGCAGGGGAGGCGGTCGAGTGCACGGGGTCGCCCCACAGGGCGGGTCCGCCGAGTGCCAGCCCCAAGCCGGCCAGGAGTACCCCGACCGATGACACAGCTGTGGGGACCACCGCATGCAGGGTCCGATGGCCCCGTTCCAGTGCCACGAACCGGGCCCGTGCCTCGGCCCTCTCGTCGCTCGACGGCGGGGCGGGCACCGTACCCACCCCGCCACCGTCCTGTTCGGCGTTGGACAAGGTCACGCCTTGGTCCCCCACAGCAGACGGCCACTGATCGCTGCGGCGCCGGCGGCCACGATCAGGCCCGCACCCAGACCGACCATGCCGGCCGTGCCGAGGCCGGCCATGCCCGCACTGGAGCTGCCGGTGTCAGCGGTACCGCCGAAACCGGTGTCCATGCCGTTCTCCGGGGCGGCGACCAGCTCGCCGCAGGTTCCGGGCTGCGCGGTCTTCTCCGCGGCCTCGTCCTGGTCCCCGTTCTCCTCGACACTGTTGGACTCGTAGGCGTCGACCCCGCCGGAAGCGACGCTGTGCTGGACGATGACGGCTTCTTCGTTCGCGAGCTGGTCGGCCACCTCCTCCTGCACCTCGAACGTGCGGCGGTAGGAGACCTCGCCCTCGTCGTTGGCCGGAGGCATGCTGTCGAGGTTCAGGCCGTCCTCGGCGCGGGTGCTGCCCGAGGTCGTCAACGAGATGGCCGGCTCGTAGAAGGAGTCGCCTCCGGATCTGTCGTTCGCCTCGGTGCCGTCCTCGCCGTTCTCGGAGGCGGGCGCACACATGTCCTGCTCGCTGATGTGGAAGTGCTGGGCGGTGTTCATGTTCGGCTCGAGCCCGGTCGATTCGATGTCGACGGTGACCTCTGTGCCCTTGAGCTCGACCATCGCGGTGCCGCTGGCGGAGGAGTCGTTGAGGGGCTGGAGCTGGGCGTGCAGCACTGCCGTGTCATCGGTGTCGGACTCGGGCCGGTCCTGGGCGTGGGCCGGAGCAGCGGTCAGTGCCAGCCCCAGAGGTAGGGCGAACGCCCCGGTGACAGCCATGGTCTTGCGCATGCGGGATTCTCCTTCGGTGTCTTGCGTGCCGCAGTGCTGCGGGACTGCGAAGAAGATGCCCGTACCTTTCCGGATATAACTGTCCGTAATCAAGCAATATCGGAGAGTTGAGGCGGTCTTGCCGTTGGTGGTTCGCCGATGGTCGGCGGTTGTACCGTCGCCGAACAGTCGCCGCCGGGGAGGGGCCAGGGAGGAAAAGCCCAGCTCCTGGGGGTGAGGTGCGCTCTTGTGATGGAGGCGGCCCTGCTCCCGTGGTCGCCGTGGGCATTGTTTTTCGTGGAGCGGTCGTGGGCGGGCGAGGGGTGCGAGAGGGCGGCGGCGCTCTCCGCGTAAGTGACTTCTCAGCTCTCCGTGACGGCCCCGACGTGCATCAGCCTCTTGGTCCTCGCGTCCCGGCTCTCCTTGCTTTCCTGTCCCTTGGTGCCGAGACTCTGCATACTGGCGCCTGTGGCTGACCAGATCACTGTCGTGACCTCCACGTTATGCGGAGCTGCACAAGTTGCAGATTTCCGGGTTACTCGTGGGTAGACATGCAGGTCAGTAAGAGTGCTCCCCGCGCACGCGGGGATGGTCCCACGGTGGAGGATGCGTGAGCACCTCGTGCATCGTGCTCCCCGCGCACGCGGGGATGGTCCCGTCGTCACCGAGGCTCAGCAGACGTTGATCGTGTGCTCCCCGCGCACGCGGGGATGGTCCCGAGCGCCACACCATCGCCTCCCACCTCCGGTCGTGCTCCCCGCGCACGCGGGGATGGTCCCGAGGTGGTGGGTGGTGTCGGTGAGCTCTCTGCGTGCTCCCCGCGCACGCGGGGATGGTCCGTGTCACCGGCGCGGTTGATGTCCAGCTCCAGCGTGCTCCCCGCGCACGCGGGGATGGTCCCGAGTTCAGGGGCACATAGATCAACTGCACGTCGTGCTCCCCGCGCACGCGGGGGTCGTCCCCGACACCGAAAACCCCACCGGAGGGGATCCGGCGGGGCGGAACTCCGTGTCAGCGTCTGCGGTACGGGCGGCTCAGCTCGAACCGACCGTCATCGTGCCGGTCGAGGGAACCGTCCGGTGCGCTGCCGCGTGGGGGAGCCGTGTGTGCGCTGGGGGTCAGCGCACCCAGACCTGCCAGGTGCCGTTCTTCTCGCACTTGAACTCGGAGAGGTCGTCGTTGCCTTCCTCGTAGACGTAGGAGTACCCCTCGAGGAAGCAGGTCTCGTAGTCGCCGAAACCACCGGCGAGCTCCCAGTCCGATGCGGAAGCGGGGCTTGCGGCGAACGGGAGGGCCAGGGCGGCTGCTCCGACCGCGAGGCCGGCGGCGATGCGCTGGGACCAGGACATGTAATTCCTCCAATGTGTGGATTTCTGTGGAATCTCCCCACGTCTGGTGAGGAGAGATCAGTGTTTCCCGCGCTCGAGGGGACGGCCCTGTGCGAGTGCGAGGAAGTCCCGGTACGGAATGCCCATAGGAAGGTCTCCGGTGGGACGGAGTCCCGGTTCAGCGGCCGGGTTCCGGACGGGTCAGCCCGGTCGTCACCGTGCTCGGTGCGAGGACCGTCCGGTGCGCTGCCGCGTGGGGGAGCCGTGGGTGCGCTGGGGGTCAGCGTACCCACATGATCCACATACCGCTGGTTCCCTGCTCGCACTTGAACTCGGTGTAGTCGTGGTAGTCGTCGTTCATGTAGAGGTCACCCTCCTTCATGCAAGTCCCGTAATCGGGGAAACCGGCGGCCTTCTCCCATTCGGCCGCAGAGGCGGGGCTTGCGGCGAACGGGAGGGCCAGGGCGGCTGCTCCGACCGCGAGGCCGGCGGCGATGCGCTGGGACCAGGACATGTAATTCCTCCGATGAGTACTTATCTGTGGGCCCCGCATTCGCGGGGGAGGTCGTGCTGACCACCCGAGTAGGGGGCGGTTCTCTTTCCGGGCTCACGGACCGGAACCCGGTAGGTCTTCTCGTCGGACACTTCGTCGACGTGGTCGGCCCACAGGGCGGGTCGGCCGAACAGGACCGTCCGGTCTACAGGGCGGGCTGCCGGTCACCGTCCGCGATGGTGGAGGTGATCCAGTCGGCGTACGCGACGCTGTCGGTGGAGACCTGGGGACCCACGCAGTTGGGGTCCTCGTCGAAGTTGCCGTCGCGGCTGATGACCCCGACCAGGTCCCAGTCGCCCTCTTCACCGCGGACCACCGGCCCGCCGGAGTCGAGGATGCAGGCCTGAGCCTCCTCGGTGGGGTGCTCGGAGCAGAGGTCGCTCTCGGGGTCCATCTCCGCGCACCGGTCGGGGGCCACGATCTCGGAGTCCAACTGCTGCAGAGTGTCCGGCGCGTCTTCTTCGCCGAACTCGTCGACCATGCCCCAGCCCAAGTTACGCACGGGGGAACCCGGCTCGGCCCGTTCGTCGGCGATCTCGACGGGCTCCTCCTCCACGGGGGCGTCGAGCTTCAGCAGAGCGAGGTCGTTGTGCAGCAGGTACGCGGAGAGGGGGTAATCGGGGTCGTCCTGGAGGTCCTCGACCTCGAAGTCGGGATGCTCGACGGCCTCGGTGACCTCGCGCTCGGTCCCGCCACCGGTCTGGTCGGTGCTGCCCACCCGGACGCTGATGTTCTCCTGCTCGAGGCAGTGGGCGGCCGTGACCACCCACTGTTCGTCCACCAGCGCGCCCCCGCAGTAGTGGTTGCCGGAGTCGTCGTACAGGGCGGTCATGAACTCGTAGGTCTCGGTGGCGTCCTCCCCGCCGATGATCGCTGCGGCCGGTGAGGCCAACGCCGTCGCACTCAGGAATGCTCCGGTGCCGACCGCCCCCACGAGCGCCACCGCCCGGGCACGGTCTCGCTTTGTGGACCCACGGTTTCCGAACATGTCGCTTCCATTTCCGTACGGGGTGTGATCGAGCGGCTTCTTGCCGACACTGACCAACCTAGAAATCGAAAAGCGCTGAATCCTCGGCCGCAGGAACGAAGCGGGAAGCCGACGAACGTGGACCTCCCGTGGCGGAGGGGACGACGAAAGTTTGGGTGGGTGACCGACGAAGGTGGGGCCACATCGCCTCATGGGCCGCGGTTG
This sequence comes from Nocardiopsis kunsanensis DSM 44524, assembly GCF_000340965.1. GTDB lineage: Bacteria > Actinomycetota > Actinomycetes > Streptosporangiales > Streptosporangiaceae > Nocardiopsis > Nocardiopsis kunsanensis. The sequence goes on along the minus strand of NZ_ANAY01000021.1, from coordinate 87,744 downwards.
TGGCTTCGCGTCCGGAGGACCGCACCATTCTCACCAGCGGGTTCGGAGCATATGGCCCATGCGGTCGCGACTTCTGATCGGCGGGCCGTAGCTACAATCACCTTTCTTCGGCCTCCCGTGTCCGGAGGGCGGCCGCGCCCTGCCGGTGTCACCCCTGAGGGGGACCCGGAACCTCACCCCGCGGGGCGATGATCCCGGGCGGGCCAGCAGGACACAGTGTTGCCGTGTCCGATCTGATCACCACCCACGACCTGGGCAAGACCTACGGCGACCGAACGGTCGTCCACAACCTCGACCTGCGCATCCCGGAAGGGTGCGTCTACGGTTTCCTCGGTCCGAACGGTTCGGGGAAATCGACCACGATGAAGATGCTGCTCTCGCTGGTGCGTCCCACCAGCGGTGAGGTCCACATCATGGGCCGCCGGATGCAGCCCTCCACCCGGCGCGGGCTCCTACGTGAGATCGGCTCGCTCATCGAGGCCCCGCCGGCCTACGGCCACCTCACCGGCGGCGAGAACATGCGGCTCGTGCAGCGCCTGCTCGGTCTCTCCGACGGCCAGGTGCGCAGAGCCGTGCGGACCGTACGCCTCCAGGACCACATCGACAAGCGGGTCCGCACCTACTCCCTGGGGATGAAACAACGCCTGGGTATCGCGTTGGCCCTGGCCCGCGAACCCCGGATCCTGATCCTCGACGAACCCACCAACGGCCTCGACCCGGCCGGTATCGAGGAGATGCGGCGCCTGCTCACCCAGCTGGCCGACCGCGGGATCACCGTCATGGTCTCCAGCCACCTTCTGGGCGAGATCGACCGCACTGCAACGGTCCTGGGCATCCTCGGCGAGGGGCGCATGCTCTTCCAGGGCACGCGGGAGCAGCTGTTCGCCCGGTCGGTGCCCGACGTCCTCGTCGACACGCCCGAACCCGACCGGGCGACCGCCCTCACCTCCGGGTGGGGCGCGGTCCGCGACGGCGGCTGCGTACGGATCCCCGGGATCGGCCACGACACGACCGCACACCTGGTTGCCCACCTCGTCCATGAACGGGTCGCCGTGCACGGAGTACGCCGTGAGGAACAGTCCCTGGAGGACGTCTTCATGGACCTGACCGGGGGAGGGGGCCTGTGATCGCGCCCTCCGTGGCGAACGAGTTCGCCAAGATGCGCCGACTGCGGGTGGCACCCGTTCTGATGGCCATGGTCGTCGGTGTGGTCGCGTTGTCGTGTTACGCCTTCACCGCCCCCGGTTTCACGGACTCGCTCGAGGACCCCGATGCGGCCCCCTGGGGCCATATGCTCGCCGGGCTCGCGTTCGCCGTGCCCCTGGTCTCGCCCATCCTGCTGGCGGTGCTGGCCAGCCGGCAGGTCGACATCGAACACCAGGGCAGCGGGTGGCTCCTCGCGCAGACCTCGGGGCTGGCCCCCGGCCGACTGTGCCGGGCGAAGTTCGCCGCCACCGGATCGCTCATCGTCCTCGCCACCTTGGTGCAGAGCGCGCTCGTGGCGGCTCTGGGCCTGCTGGCCGGTATCACGGTCGAGTTCCCTGCCGGCCAGTGGCTGGGCTACACGGCCGCAGCCGTGGTGGTGAACCTGATCATCCTCGCCCTGCATCTCCTGCTGGCGGCCCGCGTCACCAACCAGCTCGTGGGCCTGGGCGCCGGTGTCCTGGGCGTATTCGTGGCCCTGTCCAGCACGGGGATGCCGCCGTGGCTCAGCCACTTCTTCCCGCCGTGGGGCTACTACGCTTTGGCCACACCCGTGGACCTGGCTCGGTCAGGGGTGATCGCCCTCGATCCGCACCACCTCAGCGTGCTCGCCCTCGGGCTCGTCGGCGCGGTCCTCTTCCTCGCCGCCACTCGCCTGTTCGACCGCCAGGAGGCCTGACCATGGGAGCGATCCGCGCGGAGTTCCTCAAGCTGAAGCGTTCCCTCAGTTGGACCGTGGTGGCGCTGCTGCCGCTGATGGCCGTGGCCACCGGGGTGGGCAACACGATCGTGTCCGGCCAGCAACTGGGCGATGGCTGGCACACGCTGTGGATGCGTGTGGTGGTCTTCTACGGCCTGTTCCCGCTGGCTGTCGGCGTGGCGGTATTGGCCTCCCTGGTGTGGCGGGCCGAGCATCAGGGCGGCAACTGGAACGCCTTGATGGGACGCTCGACGTCAGGGCTCACAGTGGTGGCCGCCAAGACCGCGGTTCTGGCGGTTCTGGCGACAGCGCTACAGGCTGTGCTGGTGATCGGGGTGATTGTGGCCGGCAAGGTGGTGTTCGGGCTCCCCGGGTTCCTGCCGCCCCGCTACCTCCTGGTCAGCGCCGTCATCGTCGTGGCCTGCCTGCCGGTGGCGGCCCTGCAATCGGCCCTGTCCATGCTCATGCGCTCGTTCGCCGCACCCGTCGCCGTGGCTCTGGTGGGGGCGATCGCCGGGGTGCTGGCACTGATGCTGGGACCGGACGTGCTGTCGACGGCTCTGCCCTACGGCCTGGTCGGCCAGGCCACCCAGCTGGGGACCGGGGTCTTCGCCGACGACGGCACCGTCAGCGCCGCAGCGGTGGCGGTACCCGTGGCAGCGGCGCTGGTCCTGACCGCCGTGGTGGTCGCGGGAGCGGCGGCCGTACTGGAACGTCGCGACATCGGCTGACGGGACCACTGCCCGGGGCGGCTGGTCCGGGCCCCGGTCAGCCCGCCCCGCCCGAACCTGCGTCGACCAGCCCCGTCTCGTAGGCCAGGACCACCGCCTGCACCCGGTCACGCAGGTCCAGCTTGGTCAGGATCCGGCGCACGTGGGTCTTCACCGTCGCCCCCGACACGTACAGGTGCTCGGCGATCTCGGTGTTGGACCGTCCCCGGGCGATCAGCACGAGGACCTCGCGTTCGCGGGGCGTCAGGACCTCCAGGGACGCGTGGCTCACGGGAGCGTCGTCCCCGGAGGGCAGTTGACCGGCGAACCGGTCCAGGAGCCTGCGGGTTGCGCTCGGAGCGACCACGGCGTCCCCGGAACGGACCGCACGGATCGCCGACAGCAGATCGGCCGCCGGCGCGTCCTTGAGGAAGAACCCGCCGGCGCCCGCCCGCAACGCCGCGTAGACGTACTCGTCGAGGTCGAACGTGGTCAGGATCAGCACCCGGGTGTCTCCGTCGGCGGCGCAGATCCGGCGCGCGGCCTCGACCCCGTCCATCCGCGGCATCCGCACGTCGAGAACAACGACGTCGGCCTCCACCGTCTCCAACAGCTCCAACGCCCGGACGCCGTCCCCGGCCTCACCGACGACCCGCATGTCGGGCTGGGAATCCAGGACCATACGGAAGCCGGTACGCACCAGTTCCTGGTCGTCGACGAGAAGGACACGGGTCGCCTCCTGCGGCTGGGTCTCCGGTTCCGCCACGGTTTCCTGCCTTCCTGCTGCGTTCCTGCTCGGCCGACCGCGCGTCCTGTGGACCAACGGCCACGGGGCCGGTCAGCCACGAGGCCGACCGTTCACCGGGCCGACCGGGTCACAGCGGCAGGGACGCCACGACCTCGAACCCGCCGTCCGGCCCGGGCCCCGCACGCAACGACCCGCCATGGACCGACACGCGCTCACGCATCCCGATCAGCCCTTGCCCGCGGCCTTCCCCCTCGGCATGAGAGAGGGAAGGGCCGCCTCCATCATCCGACACCCGCAACCCCAAGGTCTCGGCGCCGTAGTGCACCTCCACCCGGACACGGCCCACCTCGGGCCCGGCGTGCTTGAGCGCGTTGGTCAGCGCCTCCTGCACCACACGGAACGCGGCCAGTTCCACCCCGGTCGGGAGCCTGCGCCGCTCACCCCCGACGGTGAACTCCACCGGCAGCCCGGCCGCGCGCACCTGTTCGACGACCTGGTCCAACCCGCCGATGCCGGCCTGGGGTGCGTACTCGTCCTCGTCGTGGTTGCTCCCCGCACGCAGGAGACCGAGGATCCCGCGCACTTCCGACAACGCCGACCTGCCGGTGGAAGCGACGGTCTCCATGGCGCCCTTGGCCCGGCCCGGATCCTGATCGACCGCGTACGTGGCGCCCTCGGCCTGGACCACCATCACGCTCAGGTTGTGGGCGACCACGTCGTGCATCTCCCGGGCGATGCGCTCGCGTTCGGCGGCCACCGCGGCCTGCGCGCGGGCGTCGCGTTCGCGTTCCAGCCACTGCGCACGTTCCACCAGGCCCAGGACGTAGCGCCGACGCAGCCTCACGTACAGCCCGGTGACCCAGCACAGCATGAAGAGGAAGGAGTACAGGGCGAAGACTTTCCAATCGCCCCAGTCGGCGTGAGGGGAGAGCACGATGGCTAGGACGCACCAGGCCTCCACCACCCCCAGCGCTGCGAGCGCCCAGGCCGGGCGGCAGTGCGCGGCGACGGTGCACAGGGCGACGACGACGGCGAGGCCGGGGACGAACAGCCCCACGTCCAACCCCAGGTGCACTGCTGCGACGGCGGTGACGAACACGAACACCGGCACCGGCCACGTGCGCCGCAGCGCCAGCGGCAGCAGCAGCGCAAGGGTCAGGGCCAGGTGCAGGGGCACGGTCGTGTGGGCGGTACGCCCACCCTCGACGGACGTGAGGACCAGGCTCACGTACAACAGCAGAAAGGGAGCGAGGACGATCGCGTCGACGAGTACGGGGTGCCGTCCCGTCCACTCCCGCATTTTGCCGAACACCCGGGCAGTATAGGGACCCGCCTCCGGCGGGGCCCACCGAGGAGAAAGCTCCGAAAAGCCCGTGGCGGAGGAAATGCGGCCACGAACAGGAGGGACCGCCCGGCCGGCCGCACGCGTGGTCCGGTGCCGGCCGGGCCGTGGTCAGGCAGTGACGGTGCGGCGGGACCTGGCCCACAGCAACACGGGGATCAGGACGAGGGCGAGGACGCCGCCGCTGACGGAGAGCGCCTGATAGCTGGTCGCGTTCACGATCACGCCCGACATCGCCCCTCCCCCTGCGCCGGCCAGGGCGATGAGCACGTCGATGGTGCCCTGCGCCCGGGGCCGGTTCTGCGGCACGGTGGCGTCCACGACCAGCGCGGTGCCCGAGACGAGGCCGAAGTTCCATCCGAGTCCGAGCAGTACGAGCGCGAGCACGAGCAGGCCCAGCGAGTCGCCCGGGGCGGCCGCCGCGAGCACGCCGGCCAGGAGCAGTGTGACCCCGGAAGCGATGACTGTCGGAGTGCGGCCGAGCCTGTCGACCATGACCCCGGTGAACAGGGAGGGAAGCCACATTGCGCCGATGTGCATGCCGATGACCAGGCCGACGGAGGCCATCTCGTGGTCGTGGGCACGCATGTGGACCGGCGTCATCGTCATGATCGCGACCATCACGATCTGGGTCAGCACCATCACCGTCGCGCCCACGTAGACCCCGATACCGACCTTGGGTACCGGGTCGGACTCCGACGCGCCGGGTTCCTTCGTGGCGGCGTCCGCGGCGATGCGGCGGGCGAGCAGGTACGGGTCCGGCCGCAGGAAGGTGAACAGGACGAGTCCTGCAGCACTGTAGGCGACTGCTGCGAGGATGAACGGTCCCGCCAAGGCGGGGACCCCCAGCGAGTCGGCGAACCGTCCCAGCGGGTCGACGAGGTTGGGGCCGGCCACCGCGCCGACGGTCGTGGCGACCATCGCCATGCTCGTGCCGAAGCCGCGCCGGTGGGCCGGAGCGAGGTCGCTGCCGGCGTAGCGGGCCTGGAGATTGGTCGCCGTGCCGGAACCGTAGACGAACAGGGAAGCGAACAGCAGGACCATGCTGTCGGAGAGCGCGGCGATCACGACGCCGAGCGCCCCGATCCCGCCGGCGATGAACCCGTAGGCCAGGCCCAGCCGTCGGCCGAAACGTTGTGTGGACCGGCCGACGAGGAACGCCGCCAGCGCGGAGCCGAGCGTGAACAGGCCCGTCGGAAGCCCGGACAGAGCGTCGGAACCGAGCATGTCCTGGGCCAGGAGCGCGCCGACGGAGATGCCGGCCGCCAGCCCCGCACCGCCGAGGATCTGGCTGAGGACGACGGTAGTCAGGGTCCGTTTGTGGACCCTGGCGGCCTCGAGGGCGGTGTGCTCGTCGGTCGTGGTGGTCTCAGGCGACGCCAAGGTCGACCTCCTTGCTCGCGCGCCATTCCACGACGCCTTCGTCCATGGCCTTCGCGTCCAGACCGTGCGCGCGCAGCAGTGCCGCGGCCTCGCGGGCGAGTCGGCACAGTTCACCGCGGCAGTAGACGACGATCTCGCGGTCCGCGGGGATCTCGGCAATCCGGTCCTCCACCTCGGCCAGCGGCACGGACACCGCACCGGGGAAGTGGCCGGCCCGGTACTCCTCGGCCGGGCGTACGTCGATGACGTGCATGTCCGCGGTCACGGCGGCGGGGTCGACCACCGGGCCCTGCGCCTGCGGTCGCCCCATGTAGGTGTCGAGCGCATCGCGCAGTCGAGGGGAGCGGTTGAGCGCCACGCGTTTTGCCGCCGTGTACAGCTCCGCCACCTCGTCGCCGCTGACGCGGTAGTAGACCGTGGTCCGCTCCTTGCGCCGGTTCACCAGACCCGCTCTGTGCAGGGTCTGCAGGTGGGTCGATGCCGTCGTCATCCCCATGCCGGTCAGGTTCGCGAGCCCCTCGACCGAGTGCTCGCCCTGGGCCAGCAGTTCCAGCAGTTCCAGGCGGCGGCCGTTGGCGATCGCCTTGACCAACTCGGCGAACGTCTCGAACACGGACGTCTTGTCCGCTAATTCGGTATTCCACTTATTCATGGAAGAGGATAATAGTGCTGGTCGTGGCGCTGGCCAACCCGGCCCCGGAAGAAACCGCCATGACCAGTGTCTCCTTCCTCCTCCGCCGCCCGCCCTGCGGAACCGAGCGTGTCTTCGACGGCCTGCGTGGCGCCGACGCCCGGGCGAGGAGCGGCCACGAACAGGAGAGGCCGCCCGGCCGGCCGCGCGCGTGGTCCGGTGCCGCCGACCGACCGTGCGGGAACGACCGCCGGGAACGGCCCCTCATACGGGCCACGGCAGCGGGCAGCGACCTCGCAAAAGCAGACAGAACCCCATGTACTAGGGTGATGTGTCGACAACCGAAACGACCTTGTCGTCGACGTCGCAGTGTTCGGGAAGCCGGTGCAAGACCGGCGCGGTCCTCGCCACTGTGACCGGGACAGCGCCTCCCACACGCCACTGGGCCGACACGGCCCGGGAAGGCGGGAACGCGCAGGGCAGCCACCACGGCCGCTCACCCCGGGAGCCAGGAGACCGGCTGCGCACGTCCGCGTCATCGAACCACGAAGGATGGTTCCTCGATGAAGCCCACTGACGCATGGGCGGCCCTCCGGCCTGCCCGCATGCCTGGTTTCCTGACCACCTCCCCGCGCTCCGGCCGACCGGAGCAGGCAACCGCCCGCGGCCTCGCCCCACGGCGTTCCGGCGCCGCCGCGGCCCTGGCCCTGCTGCTCCTGACCACCGCCTGCAGCGGAGGCGCCGACGACGGCGACACCGGCACCGGTGCCGCGGACGAGACCATCGCCAACTGCGACATGGAGGTCCCGGCCGACGACCCGCCCGAGCGGGTCTTCGCCGCCTACCAGCCCGCGATCGAGACCGCGCACGCCCTCGGCATCAGCGACCGGCTGGTGGGCACCGCCTACCTCGACGCGCAGGTCCCCGAGGAATACGCCGACGCTCAAGCGGAGCAGGAGTACTACCCGAACCTGCCCAGCCGCGAAGAACTCCTCAGCCACAACCCCGACTTCGTACTGTCCGGGTTCAACGACGTCTTCACCGAAGAACAGCTCGGCACCCGCGCCTCCCTGCGCGAACTCGGTGTCGAGAGCTGGATCCCGTCACCGCTGTGCCCCAGCGAGGACGGTAAGTCCGACGAAACCATCGACCCCTCCACGGTCACGATGGAACACATCTACGACGACCTGCGCGACCTCGGAACCCTCTTCGACACCGAGGACCGAGCCGAAGAGGTCGTCGCCGACATGGAAGACACCGTCGGGGAGGTCACCGAACGCCTCGAGGGCGAGATCACCGAAGAGGACCGCCCGACCGTGGCGATCGCCCGCCCCGACGACCAAGGGTTCCGGGTGGCCGGAGGGCCCGACTTCTCCACCGAGATCATCGACCTGGCCGGAGGCGTCAACGCCTTCGCCGACCTCGACGACGGACGCAATCACGCGGTCTCCACCGAGGACCTCATCGAACGCGACCCCGACTTCATGCTCATCGACGTCTGCTGCGACGCCGAGATGACCGCCGCCGACGCCGCACCCCAGGTCGAAGAAGTCATGGACGATCCCGTGCTGGCCAACGTCACCGCCGTCGAGGAGGAACAGGTCGAGGAGTTCACCTTCGCCGACCGTTCCGCGGGCGTGCGCAGCGCCCCGGCGGTGGCGAAGGTCGCCGAGATCATCCACCCCGACCTGTTCGAGTAGGCGCAGCGATGGCCGACCACACGGCCGACCGCATGGATGCAGCGGCCGCGCCGCCCCTGACCGGCAAGAACCACAAGCCCCGGCCGGAACCCGAGGAGAGGGACCGCGTCGGCACGCAGGCGGGCACCCCCAGGGGGAAACCTCCGAGAAACCGCCCGCGACGCGGCCCCGCCACCACGAACGGGACCGGTCTGCTCGGCGGAACCACCGCCCGCACACTCGGACTGCTCGCGGCCGTAGTACTCCTGGCGGCGGTCGCGCTGGCCTCCGTCCTCATCGGATACCAGCAGCTCACCCCCGAGGAACTCCACCTCGCCTACGCCGGCTACACCGGATCCGACACCGACCTCGTCGTCCGGCACCTGCGGGTCCCGCGCACCCTCGCCGGCCTGTTCGTCGGCGCGGCGCTCGGTGCGGCCGGGGTCATCGTCCAGGGCGTCACCCGTAACCCCCTCGGCGACCCGGGCCTTCTCGGCATCAACGCCGGCGCCGCCCTGGCCGCCGTCCTGGCCATCAGCGCCCTCGGGGCCACCGCGCTGCTCGGCTACGTCGGGTTCGCCTTCCTGGGCGCGGCGCTGGCGGCCTGTGTGGTCTACACCGTGGGCTCACTCGGACCGGACGGGGCGACCCCCGTCAAGCTCGCACTGGCCGGCGTCGCGATCTCGGCCATGCTCGGGTCGATGACCTCGGCGATCGTCTTGCAGGACCGCGCAACCCTGGACGAGTACCGGTTCTGGGTCGTGGGTTCCCTGGTCGGCGCGGACAGCACGTCGCTGCCCCAAGCGCTGCCGTTCCTGGCGGCAGGGCTGGTGTTGGCGGTGGCGCTGGCGCGCCCGCTCAACGTGGTCGCGCTCGGCGACGACCTCGCCCGCTCCCTGGGGACCCGGCTGTGGCTCGTACGAACGGGAAGCGCGGTCGCGGTGGTCCTGCTTGCCGGGACCGCCACTGCCCTGGCCGGGCCGATCGGGTTCGTCGGCGTCGCCGTCCCGCACATCGCCCGGGCCCTCGTCGGCCCGGACCACCGGTGGCTGCTGCCCTGGTCGGCGGTGCTGGCGCCCCTGCTGTTGCTGGTGGCCGACATCGCGGGGCGGGTGGTGGTGCGCCCGGAAGAACTGCAGGTCGGGATCGTCACCGCGCTGATCGGGGCGCCGTTCTTCATTCTGCTCGTGCGACGGAGGAAGGCGGCAGGGCTGTGACCGGGCGTTCGGAGACGGACCTGAAGGGTGCGGCCGGGCGGAGGCGGGCCGGGGAACGCGGACCGGAGACCCGCATCATCGGGTCCGGGGGAGTGTCACTGCGGGTACACGTGCCCTCGGCCCTGCTCGGCGCGGCGCTGAGCGTGCTGGCCGCCGCGACGGCGGTCCTCTCCCTGGCGGTGGGCGACTTCGCGATGGGCGTGGACCAGGTGGTGGCGGCCCTGGCCGGACGGGCGGACCTGTTGACCACACACGTCGTCGTCGACCTGCGGCTCCCGCGCGTGCTCACCGCGCTCGGGGTGGGCGCGGCGCTGGCGCTCTCGGGCGGCCTGCTGCAACGGTTGGCGCACAACCCGCTCGTCAGCCCGGACATCATCGGGGTCGGGGCCGGAGCCACGACGGCGGCGGTGCTGACCATCGTCGTGTTCGGCGGGTCGGCGGTAGTGATCGCGTCGGGGGCACTCGTGGGGGCCGTGGCCACCGCGCTGCTGCTGTACCTGCTCGCGTACCGGCGCGGGGTGTCCGGACAACGGTTGGTACTCGTGGGGATCGCGGTGACGGCCATGTTGAGCGCGGTCACCTCCTACTTTTTGACGCGCGCGGAGATCGGAACCGCCCAACGCGCGATGATCTGGATCACCGGGAGCCTGGCCAACCGCGACTGGCCGCACGTGGCGACGATCCTGCTGGCCCTGGTGGTACTGGTACCGGCCGTTTTCGCGCTGGCGCGTCCGCTGGGGCTGCTGCAGTTCGGGGAGGACACCGCGACCGCGCTGGGCAACCGTGCGGTGCTGTCACGGGGCGCGCTGCTGTTCACCGCGGCGGCCCTGGCGGCGATGGCCACCGCTGTGGCCGGGCCGGTCGCGTTCGTGGCGCTGGTGGCGCCGCAGATCGTGCGGCGGATGTTGCGGGGCAGGGCCGTGGGGCTGTTCCCGGCGGCGGCGTGCGGCGGGGTGTTGGTGGCAGTCTCGGATCTGATCGCCCGCACGGCCTTCGGCGGGAGCGAGCTCCCCGTCGGGGTCGTCACCGGGATCCTGTGCGCGCCGTACCTGCTGTACCTGCTGGCCCGCAGCAACCGGACCGGACGGGGCGGGTGAGCAGGGACTGAGCAGGGGTGCTCTCGTGCATACAAAAAGCCCCGTGTCGGCGGGGCTCCGTATGGAGTCCGTCGGCACGGGGCCTTCGACATATGAAGTTTGAAGGAGGGTCGATGCGGCGGTCGCCTCTCGGCGCGTGGCACAACACGGTTCCGAGTCCGCCTCGAGGGCGCGGTATTCCGTGAAGGCTTTGAGTGGAGCCCGGGGGACACTTGCTACCGCACCGACCCTCGCCGCGTGTAACGGGAGGGGACCGGGTGGTATTCCGCGCGCCTCAGATTTTTTCTGCCGTCTTGTCGAGCGGCTGTGGCAGGGACGCCCGTCCGGGAGAGGGGAGGTGTCCGTGGGTCGGCCGCTCCGTGCGTCTCGGGTCGGGGCGGCCGACTCGGGGGCGGTTCATGTGAGGGGGAGGGATGCGTCCGGGGTCTGTGCGTCGCATACTGAGACCTGCACTTCCTCGCCCGAAGGGTCGACGGCGTGATCTCAGCGTTATCTGAACCTGTGAAGTTTGCAGATTTTCGGGTTACTCGTCGGTAGACGTGCAGGTCAGGAAGAGTGCTCCCCGCGCACGCGGGGATGGTCCCTGCGAGGCGCACGGGGAGGGCGGGGGCTACCAGTGCTCCCCGCGCACGCGGGGATGGTCCCGTGCCCGTGGGCTCGCCCGTGGGCTCGCCCGTGTGCTCCCCGCGCACGCGGGGATGGTCCCAGGTCCACGTCCGGAACGTCGTCTAGGACGAGCGTGCTCCCCGCGCACGCGGGGATGGTCCCCCTCCGGCCTCACAGATCCTCCTGTCGAACTTGTGCTCCCCGCGCACGCGGGGATGGTCCCGTGGCGACGAGTTCGCCGACATTCATGGCCAAGTGCTCCCCGCGCACGCGGGGATGGTCCCACTGTCTCGTTCAGCACGTACAGCAACAGTCTGTGCTCCCCGCGCACGCGGGGATGGTCCCCGGGTCGTGTCCGGGGCCCGATCGGGGCGGGAGTGCTCCCCGCGCACGCGGGGATGGTCCCAACCACTGACGGGTGCTGCCTCTGCCCACCAGGTGCTCCCCGCGCACGCGGGGATGGTCCCGCGGCCTCACGGTCGTACTCGTCGCCCTTGGCGTGCTCCCCGCGCACGCGGGGATGGTCCCGTGGCGGGCTCGGGGTCCTGGCCGTGCGCGGGGTGCTCCCCGCGCACGCGGGGATGGTCCCCCGGACAACGTCCGTCGGCAGGCGCAGGAGGGGTGCTCCCCGCGCACGCGGGGATGGTCCCTCCCCGTTACGCCAGTCACCGGACAGGCTGTAGTGCTCCCCGCGCACGCGGGGATGGTCCCGACCCGTTGGACCTGGAGGCGCTCATGTCCATGTGCTCCCCGCGCACGCGGGGATGGTCCCGGTGTGATCGTTGGAGGCCAGGGACAGAGCCAGTGCTCCCCGCGCACGCGGGGATGGTCCCTTGCCCCGATCATCGCGCAGGATGATCTTGCGGTGCTCCCCGCGCACGCGGGGATGGTCCCCGTCGCGCTTGGCAATCTGGTTGGCCCATTCCGTGCTCCCCGCGCACGCGGGGATGGTCCCGTCGCCGCGCGACGGACATCCCTGTAGGTGACGTGCTCCCCGCGCACGCGGGGATGGTCCCTCGATGGAAACGTTGATCCACTGGATCGCGTCGTGCTCCCCGCGCACGCGGGGATGGTCCCATGGACAGGGTGTCGGTGCCGGGGAAGTGTGGGTGCTCCCCGCGCACGCGGGGATGGTCCCGAGGTCTGGAGCGGGGCCGTGCCCGAGGCGGGGTGCTCCCCGCGCACGCGGGGATGGTCCCCCCTGGTAGCGGGCGTCGTCGGTGCGGGTGCGGTGCTCCCCGCGCACGCGGGGATGGTCCCGGGTTCGGGGTGGTCGGAGGGCCCGCCCCAGTGTGCTCCCCGCGCACGCGGGGATGGTCCCCGTTGTGCCGCACCTGCGGATACCGGGCGGCGGTGCTCCCCGCGCACGCGGGGATGGTCCCCCTCCCGGGATGTCGAACGTGATCTGACCATCGTGCTCCCCGCACGCGCGGGGATGGTCCCAGAGGGACCGGAGGGGGCAGGGGGAGCGGACAGTGCTCCCCGCACGCGCGGGGATGGTCCCGCGTCAAGACCCCGGACAGGACGCCGGCAGCAGTGCTCCCCGCACGCGCGGGGATGGTCCCGAAAGGTTGTCCTACCTCGGCAGCGGCACGGAGTGCTCCCCGCACGCGCGGGGATGGTCCAAGCGGGGGGTAGGCGCCCCCCGTGCTGAGAGGGTGCTCCCCGCACGCGCGGGGATGGTCCCTGCTGATGGGTGAGCACGAGACACCAGCCACCGTGCTCCCCGCACGCGCGGGGATGGTCCCCCGGCGTGCCTCAGCGACGTCTGGAGGGCCTCGTGCTCCCCGCACGCGCGGGGATGGTCCTACCCGACGGCCGGCACCGCCACGGTGGCGGAGGTGCTCCCCGCACGCGCGGGGATGGTCCCGATCAGGTCGAGGGAGCGCTCCTGTGTCCACGCGTGCTCCCCGCACGCGCGGGGATGGTCCCCCCACCAGCGACCGGCCGGAATACCGAATAGCGTGCTCCCCGCACGCGCGGGGATGGTCCCCGGCCTCGCGTGGGCCGGCCGTGGGGGCGTAGGTGCTCCCCGCACGCGCGGGGATGGTCCCCGTCCGGACGCCCCGAGGCTCACCGCGGTCATGTGCTCCCCGCACGCGCGGGGATGGTCCCCTGTTCCGCCCGCACCTGGAATTCGGGGGGATGTGCTCCTCGCACGCGCGGGGATGGTCCCCCATGCGCCGCGTCGGGCTGTGAGCCGCATTCGGTGCTCCCCGCACGCGCGGGGATGGCCCCTCACCTCCTCCGAACCCGGCCACAGCCAGGACGTGCTCCCCGCACGCGCGGGGATGGTCCCCGCCACGGCCAGATCCGCTGGCAGCGCGCCGTGTGCTCCCCGCACGCGCGGGGGTGGTCCCGACGAGGACGTGCCCACCCGCAAGCGCCTGGCGTGCTCCCCGCGCACGCGGGGGTGGTCCCGAGGAGGTCGTCGACACGACCACCATGGACTCGTGCTCCCCGCGCACGCGGGGATGGTCCCGACCGTGCGCTCGCGCGCCTGCGTGCGGTGATGCGCTCTCCGCGTGCTGGGTTGGTCTCGGTCTGGGGCCGGCGAACCCGGGGCCCCGGTAGTGTCCCCCGCGCGCGGAGAGGTTTAGTGAACGAGCCGAGTCAGCGCAATGTAGGACAGCAATCCCGTCCCAAGGCCACTATCGATGGCCGACTGGTGCGATGCTCCGCCAGACCACTGGAGCCACGTCGAAGCAAATGCGCCGACGACACAGAGCGTAAGAATCAGGAGCGTTCGAGTGCTAACAGTGGAGGTTTCTGTCTGGTAGTGGGGAGCGCAGGTGTCTTGGTCGCCCTGGGGGGTCGTGTTCACTGATCTCCTTCAGTCTCCGACGTTCAAAGTGAATGAGGGGAAGTCTACATCAGCTATGTATAGAATCGCCCGTGTTCCCCGCGCATGCGGGGGTGGCCCCGTCGGAGACTGAGTGTCACAGACGAACATGGCATGCTCCCCGCGCACGCGGGGATGGTCCCGCGCCCTGCGAGAGCTCCGACTTGACCCAACTCGTGCTCCTCGCACGCGCGGGGGCGAGGGGTGGTCCCTCGTCATCGCGCCCGCGCGTTCGGTATGACGGCGTGCACTCCGTGGGGAGGTGCTGGACGCTGGGTGCTAACACACCAGCGCCTCAGGTGCGCCGGGGATGCCGGGATTGGCCGGATTTGGCCAATCCCGGCATTTGCGGTACAGCATCCCCAAATCTTCGATTGGGTGGCCTCATGAACTCGACCCCCCGCGAGTCCGCCTGGCCCGGCGGCCTCTCGGCCGCTGCCAGGTCCGTGTGGGCCAAGCACGACCGTGACACGGACGACTGGCTCCCCCTCTGGCAACACATGTCCGACAGCGCCGCCATCGCCGGCGTCCTGTGGGACCACTGGCTCCCTCGCCAAGTACGCCGCCTCATCGCTGCGGAACTGCCCGGCGGGGACGGCGACGCACGCGCGCTCGCGGTCTTCCTCGCCTGCACCCACGACATCGGTAAGTGCACACCCGCCTTCGCCTGCCAGGTCGAGGCGCTCGCCGACCGCATGCGCAGGCAGGGGCTCGAGACGCCCCTCGAACAGACGATCCGTCGGGACCGCAAGATCGCGCCGCACGGCCTCGCTGGGCAACTCGTCATCCGCGAGTGGCTCATGGAACGGCACAGCTGGCAGGGGAAGGCAACCACGCCGTTCACCATCATCGCCGGGGGCCACCACGGTGTCCCGCCCGAATCCCTCCAGGTCGACGACCTCGCGGAAAACCCGCACCTGATGTGGTCCAGGAACACCGAACACGCTTGGAGGAGCACCCAGGCCGAACTCCTCGACCATGCCGCCGACGCGTGCGGCGTGACAGACCGCTTCGCGGCATGGAGCAAGGTCAAGCTCTCCCAGCCCGCCCAGGTACTGCTGACCGCCCTGGTGATCGTCTCGGACTGGATCGCCTCCAACACCGACCTCTTCCCGCTCTTCTCCGAGGGCGGCGGCCACGGGCGCGAACGTGTCGAACACGCCTGGCAGCGCCTCGACCTGCCCGAACCCTGGTCGGCCGAGGAACCCGGTTCCGACCTCGACGAGGTCTTCTCGCAGCGCTTCGCCCTTCCGCCCGGAGCGGTCGTCCGCCCCGTCCAGGAAACCGCCGTGGCCGCCGCGCGCGAGCTCGGCGGGCCGGGGCTGTTGATGATCGAGGCGCCCATGGGGGAGGGCAAGACCGAGGCCGCCCTGGTCGCCACCGAGTGTTTGGCACACAGCACCGGCGCGGGCGGGTGCTTCTTCGCGCTGCCGACGATGGCGACCGGCAACGCCATGTTCCCGCGCCTGACCACCTGGCTGAAGAACCTGCCAGGAACCGAGGGTGCACGCCACTCGGTCAACCTCGCCCACTCCAAGGCCGCACTCAACGACCATTTCCGGGAGATGATGCGTGCCGGCCGCCGCAGCACCAACATCGAGCAGGACGCGACGGGGGAGGACCACCGGGACCGCAAGCGCGACGAGGTCCGGCTCACCGCCGAATTGGTCGCCCACCACTGGTTGCGCGGCCGCAAGAAGGGCATGCTCGCGTCCTTCGTGGCGGGCACCATCGACCAGCTGCTGTTCGTCGGGCTCAAGACCCGCCACCTCGCGCTGCGCCACCTCGCGGTCGCCGGCAAGATCGTGGTGGTCGACGAGGCCCACGCCTACGACACCTACATGAGCCGGTACCTCGACCGGGCCCTCTCGTGGTTGGGCGCGTACGGGGTACCGGTCGTGGTGCTGTCGGCGACCCTTCCGCCGAAGCGGCGCCGGCAACTCGCCGAGGCCTACGCGGGCGTGCGCGCAGGTTCTGCGGACTTCGACGCAGTGGCCGAGGAGAAGGCCTATCCGCTCGTCACCGCGGTGGCCAGGGGAGAGGCGCCGCGGATGCACCGCCCTCGGGCGTCGGGCCGCAAGACCGATGTGCGTGTGGAGCGCCTGGACGACGACCTCGACACTCTCGCTGCGCGGCTGAAGGACGAGCTCACGCAGGGCGGAAACGCGCTGGTCGTCCGGAACACGGTCGGGCGTGTGCACGCGGCCGCGGAGCGGCTCCGCGCGGAGTTCGGGGCGGAGAACGTCAGCGTCGCCCATGCCCGTTTCCTCGACCTCGATCGTCTGGCCAAGGACGAAGACCTGCTGCGCCGGTTCGGTCCGCCGGACAAGGTCGCAGAACTGGAAGGGGAGCGCCCCGAGGGGCCGCACATCGTGGTGGCCAGTCAGGTCGCCGAGCAGTCCCTCGACATCGACTTCGACCTTCTCGTCACCGACCTGGCCCCCATCGACCTGCTTCTACAGCGCATGGGGCGGTCGCACCGGCACGAGCGGGGCGAGCAACAGGCCGAGCGTCCCGCGGGGTTGCGTGAGGCCCGTTGCCTGGTCACCGGTGTGGACTGGAGTGGGCAGGTGCCCGTACCCGTCAGTGGAACGGCCATCTACGGTCGCTACCTGCTGTTGCGCAGCGCCGCCGTTCTCGAAGGGCGCTGGTCCGCTTCGGGGGCCGGGTCGGAAGAACGGATGCTCGTTCGTCTTCCGGACGACATCAGCCCCCTGGTACGAGAGGTCTACGCCGATGGACCCGTCGGGCCGCAGGAGTGGCAGGAGGCCGTCGCGCGCGAGCGTGAGTCCTTCGACCTGCACGTCGAGACACAGAAGGCCAGGGCCAAGGGGTTCATGGTCGGCCCGGTCCGGCGTGCGGGCCGGGCCCTGGAAGGGTGGATATCGGCCGGCGCGGGGGACGCCGACGACACGCGCGCGGGCCGCCAACAGGTTCGTGACAGCCCGGAAACCATCGAGGTCCTGGTGGTCCAGCGCCGGGCGGACGGGTCCCTGGCCACCGTCCCCTGGCTCACCGACGGCCGTGGCGGCAGAGAGATCCCGACCGAAGCCGTCCCGCCTTCCGGGCTCGCCCGCACCATCGCCGCGTGTGCTCTGCGCCTGCCCTTCGAATTCACGTTCGAAAAAACCGCCATGAAAGCGATCGAAGAACTCGAAGAGGACATTTTTGACGCTTGGCAGGCGAAGGAATCCACCTGGTTGGCGGGGGAACTCGTTCTCGTCCTCGACGAGAATTGTCGTAGGCACCTGGCAGGCTTCGAACTCGAATACGACCCGGAGGACGGCTTGAAGGTGAACCGTGCCGACTGACCCCCCACACGACCAACCTCCCTCGCCCCCGGCGTTCGACCTCACCGAACGCCCCTGGCTCCGTGCCCTACGGCTGGACGGGACCGAGGCCGACCTCTCCCTGCGCGAGGTCCTCCGCCAGGCCCCGGGCCTCCTACGGCTGGTGGGCGACCTCCCCACACAGGAGTTCGCCCTGTTCCGGCTGCTGTTGGCGATCCTGCACGACGCGGTCGACGGCCCCGCCGAACCCGAGGACTGGGGAGAACTCTGGGAGGCCGACACGCTTCCCGTCCAGGAGATCGACCGCTATCTCGACCAGTACCGGGACCGCTTCGACCTCTTCCACCCCGAGACCCCCTTCTTCCAGGTCGCCGGGCTGCACACAGCAAAAGGCGAGTACTCCTCCCTCGACCGCATCGTCGGCGATGTGCCCAACGGCGAGCAGTTCTTCACCATGCGGGCCCTCGGAGCCCAGGCCCTGACCTTCGCCGAGGCCGCGCGTTGGCTCGTCCACGCCCAGGCCTTCGACACCGCCGGGATCAAGTCCGGTGTGGTCGGGGACCCCCGGGCCAAGGGCGGCAAGGCCTATCCGCAAGGCGTGGCCTGGGCCGGCAACATCGGCGGCACCATGTGGCAGGGGGCGAACCTCAAGGAATCCCTGCTGCTCAACCTCGTCGCCACCGATTACGAACACATCGAGGCCGACGACCGTGACGCCCCCGCCTGGCGCCACGAGCCCACCGGCCCCGGCCCGATCAGGCCCTCCGAAGCGGTCGCGCGCCCCCACGGCGTACGCGACCTCTACACCTGGCAGAGCCGACGGGTGCGCCTGTTCGCCGACGCCGACCACGTCCACGGTGTGCTGCTGACCTACGGTGACCCGCTGGCCCCGCACGAGAACCGCCACCTCCAGGAACCCATGACCGGGTGGCGACGCAGCCAGGCCCAGGAGAAGAAGCACAAGCGGCCCTTGGTGCTCATGCCGCGCGAACACGACCCCACTCGCAGTGCCTGGCGCGGGCTGGCTTCCTTGCTCACCGAGAGCGGACACAGGAGTGACGACGGTGAGCGTCCCCGGATCCTCGACTGGGTGGCCCGGTTGCGTCGCGACGAGCTTCTGCGGGAGGACCACCGGCGCCTACGGCTCCGGTTGATCGGAGCCCAGTACGGGACCCAGCAGTCGGTGATCGACGAAGTCGTCGACGACGACCTCGACATGTCCGTCGCGCTGCTCGACGACCAGCGCCCCGGGCTGCGCCAGACCGCGATCGGAGCGGTCTCCGACGCGGACGCGGCCGTGCGCGTCCTGACCACACTCGCCCACGACCTCGCCGAGGCCGGCGGGGCCGAACCGAAACCGCGGCGGAACACGGCACGCGACCGTGCCTACGGCCGACTGGACCGGCACTACCGCCAGTGGCTCTCCGGTCTCGGCGCGGACAGCGACCCGGACGGCGCCCGGGGCCAGTGGCGCCGCACTCTGCGCCGTGAGATCGAGCGGCTCGGACACGAACTCGCCCGCAACGCCGGACCGACCGCGTGGCGTGGGCGCGTCATCGAGACCGCCACGGGCGATCTGTGGCTGGGCACCTCGCAAGCACGTTCGAGGTTCGAACGGGCTCTCGAACGCGAACTTCCGACCAACACGGCCGAACCCGCCCCTCCTTCCACGAGCTGAGTACGGATGACATTGGCACAGACAGAGAGCGCGGAAAAGAAGAAGAGCCCGAACCAGAAGAAGCCCCGAGAGGACCTCGGTCCCCTGGGCAATGCGGTCAGCGACCGAGTCACCGACCTCATGAGCGGTTACATCGCGGACAACTCCGAGGACGTCGCCACCCTCGCCCAGCTCCGCTCGGGGGCGGGACATACCTTCGGTTCCTGCCCCCGCCTGTGGGGGATGTCCGTCGACCCAGCGCAGTACGAGAGGCTCTGGGAACGGCCCCGGGCCGAGGAACGCACGGAGAAGACCGAACAGGCAGCCGAGGAAGCGGTGCACGCGGCGCTGACCCTGTTCGCTCTGCACCAGCAGTCCCTCAAGACCGCGGACCAAGGCATGCACATTCCGAGCCGGTTCGGTCGGGGGATACGCCGTGCGGAGCACAACGTGGGTTGGGCCGTGCGGGGCGCCATGCCTGTCGGGGAGATCGAAGCGTCCCTGCACAACCGGCTACGCAGGGCGGCCGAAGCCTCCTCGCACACCAAGCGGGTGAGCGAACTCCGCCAGATCGTCCAACGACTGCGCGGGGCCCGCCAGCCCCTCGACTACGGGCTGCTCGCCGAGCACCTCTACCGTGCCCAGCGCCCCCGCGGTGCCGAGACCGTCAAGGACGCCTGGGGGCACGGGTTCGCTTCCTTCCACCAGAAGAAGGAAACCTCGGCCGAGAAGACCGACGCTGAGAGCGCCGAGGGCGAAGCCACCGCCGAGGAGCTCTAGAGCGGCAACCCCGCACTCGACGAACCCCGGGCGCCCCCTGCCCGAAGCAGACTCGGAAGGAAGAACCGATGAGCCGAACCGTCCTCGACATCCACATCCTCCAGAACGTGCCGCCGAGCAACATCAACCGCGACGACACCGGGAGCCCCAAGACCGCCGTCTACGGCGGTGTCCAACGCTCCCGGGTCTCCAGCCAGGCCTGGAAACGTGCCACCCGGGAGAAGTTCCAGGAGGACCTGGCTCCTGAGGAGCTCGCCGTGCGTACCAAGAAGGTCGCGGAGTACGTGGCCGAGCGCATCCTCGAACACGACGAGAACATGGCCCGGGAGACCGCTTGGGACCTGGCCGCCAAGGTGATCAAGGCCGCTACCGGTGCCACGGTCGAGGTGTCCGATCGCAAGAAGAAGAAAGCCAAGGACGAGGGCCACGACGGTCCGCTCGCCCCCGAGTCCAAGTACTTGATGTTCCTCAGCCGCCGCCAGCGGGACGCGCTCGGCGACCTGGCCTACGAAGGCAAGGAAGACATCACGGCCTTCCTCAAGGACAAGGACGTCAAGAAGCGCGCCAAGGACCTCGCCGACACCGCCCACTCGATCGACATCGCGCTCTTCGGCCGCATGGTCGCCGACGGCGCCGACGTCAACGTCGACGCCGCCACCCAGGTCGCACACGCCCTGAGCGTGCACGAGGTCGACAACGAGTCCGACTACTACACCGCGGTGGACGACCGGAACCCCGACGAAGAGACCGGAGCGGGGATGATCGGCACCGTCGACTTCAACTCCGCCACGCTGTACCGGTACGCGGCGGTCGACGTCGACCGGCTCGCCGAGACCCTCGGCAAGGGGATGCGCGACGACCAGCCGGGCAGCGAGCCCGTGCGCCGTGCCGTGGAAGCGTTCGTGCGCGGATTCGTGGAGTCCATGCCCTCGGGAAAGGCCAACACCTTCGGCAACCACACCCTGCCCGAGGCCGTGGTCGTCAAGATGCGCAGCGCACGCCCGATCAGCTTCGTCGGGGCCTTCGAGAAGCCCGTCACCAGCACCCACGACTCCGGTTACATGGAAAAGGCCGTGTGCCGGCTCACCGCACACGCCGAGGGGATCGAGGCCGCCTACGGCGATGACGATGCCCAAGGATGGGCCATGAGCGTGAGCGGATATCCCGTGTCCGGGCTCGGCGACGAGGTCGGCGGCCTCAAGGAACTCGTCACCCTCGTCGGTAAAGCCGTCGCCCAGCGCCGGGGGACCAGCTGATGAGTGTGCTCGCCCTGTGCCTGGCGGGGCCGCTCCAGGCCTGGGGTTCCTCTGCCCGCTTCGCCCGGCGAACCACGGAGAACACCCCCACCAAGAGCGGTGTCGTCGGCCTCCTGGCCTCAGCGCTCGGTTGGCCCCGCACGAAGGACCTCTCGGAGCTGGCGGCCCTGCGCTTCGGCGTGCGTGTCGACCAGCCGGGCGACCGCATCCGCGATTACCAGACCGCCCGGCATCTCGACTCGGGCGATTCGATGCCCGTTTCCGAGCGGTTCTACCTCGCCGACGCGGTTTTCGTCGTCGGCCTGGAGAGCGACGACGATGCTCTACTGCGACGCTTGGACGACGCTCTGCGGGCCCCGTACTTCATGCCCTACCTGGGCAGGCGGTCCTGCCCGCCCTCACGCCCCTTGGACCTGGGGATCCACCCGGGCGGGTTGGAGACGGTGCTCGCGTCACTGAAGTGGCAGGCCTCCGCCTGGTACCAGGAGGAATGTACCCGGGGCCCCTGGGCCGAAGAGGCCGGAGAGCCGACACGTGTGCCGGCCCCCCTTCCGACGTTCGTCGACACCCCGGCAGAGCACGAGGCGGACGAACTACGGCGCGACCTGCCGGTCAGTTTCGACCCCCTCCACCGCACGTACCGGATGCGGGGGATCAGCAACGGAAAGCCCGTGGAGAAGCCCTACCGCGACGCGGGGGCGGTCCCCGAACACGACCCCATGGCAGCCCTCGGCCTTCCCGAGGACCACGACCCGATCGCGGTCCTCGATCGAGACGACGCCCCGCACACACACGAAGGTGGCTGATGTTTCTCACTCGACTCCAGCTCGATCCCGGACGCCCCGGTACACGACGGCTGCTCGCCAGCCCCAGGACCGTCCACGGGGCCGTGGTCAAGGCCTTCGACGGGAAGAAGACGGTCGTGGAGGGCCAGGGGAGAGTCCTGTGGCGCCTCGACCAGGCTTCAGGGAACAAGCTGTATTTGTATGTGGTCAGCTCGACCGAACCCGACCTGTCCCATGTGGCTTCGGACGCGGGGTGGCCCGAGCACCCCGTGCAGACCCGTGCCTACGCGCCCCTCCTGGACCGTTTGGAGAAGGGACAGACCTGGAACTTCCGCCTGGCCGCCAACCCGGTCCGGTCGGTACGTACCGACGACAAGCAGACGACGACCAAGCGCACCGCGCAGCTCACGGTCGCCGGACAGACGAAGTGGCTGCTCGAACGGCAGGAACGCCTCGGGTTCGAGGTCGTGCAGACCACCCGCGATCACGAACTCATGGTGCACAATCGGCGCGGCCTCTGGTTCGACAAGCGTGAACGGGCGACGGGGGAGCGCAACAGAGTTCCCCTGTACAGCGTGACCTACGACGGGCGCCTGAGGGTCACCGACCCCGAGGCCCTGCGAAGCGCTCTGGTCTCGGGGGTCGGTAAGGGCAAGGCCTACGGGTGCGGCCTTCTGACCTTGGCCCCCGCATGAGTACCGCAGGTCGCCGTAAGGCGCTGACCCCCAGCGAACTCACGAGGGTCGGGGACCGGACCTCCTTCGTGTACTTGGAACGCTGCACCGTGCACCGCGACTCCAACGCGCTGACGGCCGAGGACGGGGAAGGGACCCGGCATCTGCCGTCGGCGACGATCGGAACTCTGCTCCTGGGCCCGGGAACGCGCGTGACCCACAAAGCGATGGAACTGCTGGGCGAGAGCGGGGCCGGGGTCGTCTGGGTAGGTGAGCGCGGGGTCCGCTACTACTCGGGCGGGCGTGCCCTCACACGATCGTCCGCGTTGGTGGAGGCCCAAGCTCTGGCGTGGGCGAACCAGAGGAGACGGCTCGAGGTCGCCCGGGCCATGTTCTCCCTGCGTTTTCCCGGGGAGGACACCAGCGGCACGAGCCGCCGCACTCTTCTCGGCATGGAGGGCGACCGGGTCCGGCGTTGTTACCAGCGTGAAGCCGAACGCACCGGGGTGGCCTGGTACGGGCGCCGCTACACGCAGGGTCGGTTCGAGCTGGACGACTCGCCCAACCAGGCCATCACCGCGGCGTCGCAGTGTTTCTACGGTGTCGCACAGTCCGTGGTGGCAGCGCTCGGTTGTTCTCCGGGCCTGGGTTTCGTGCACTCCGGCCATGAGCAGTCGTTCGTGTTGGACATCGCCGACCTCTACAAGGTCGAGGTGGCGATCCCCGTGGCGTTCGAGGTCGCCGCCGAGAGCCCCGACGATCTCGGGGCACGCACGCGTCGGGCACTGCGCGACCGGATCCACGAGGAACAGCTCCTCGAACGCTGCGTGGAGGACGTCAAGGGTCTCCTGCTGCCGGAAGGGGAGGAGGAACCGGAGGGCGACCGGGTCGACCTGCTCGTCGACGGGGGAGTGACCGTGGAGTCCGGACAGAACATGGGGGTCATCTGGTGACGGTGATCGTTCTGACCAATTGTCCGGTCGGGTTGCGAGGGCTGCTCACGCGGTGGTTGATGGAGATTGCTCCGAACGTGTTCATCGGCACCCCCTCGGCCCGAGTGCGTCAGGTGCTGTGGGACGAGGTGCAGACGTATCGGGGGCAGGGGCGAGCGATCCTTACGTACACCACCAACAATGAGCAGGGGTTCACCTTCGAGACGTTCGAGCACTCGTGGTGCCCGGTCGACCATGAAGGGATGGTGCTCATCGAACGACCCCGCGTCGGCGGATCTGTCGGAGGGCGTGGACCTGGTGGGCCAGGCGAACGCCCTGAGAAGAACAAAGGCTGGAGCAAGGCCTACAAGCGTCGCCGGTTCGGACGGTGAGGTCGTGATCAACCTGTTACGAGGTCCTGTGAAGTTTGCAGATTTTCGGGTTACTCGTTGGTAGGTGTGCAGGTCAGGAAGAGTGCTCCCCGCACGCGCGGGGGTGGTCCCCCGGCAACGCAACGCAACGTTGCTATAGGGGTGTGCTCCCCGCACGCGCGGGGGTGGTCCCTCGCGGCCGGAGGTGACGAGACGGTGATCGTGGTGCTCCCCGCACGCGCGGGGGTGGTCCCCACTCCGACGGCGGTTCCATCGGCGCGGCCTCGTGCTCCCCGCACGCGCGGGGGTGGTCCCACAGAGAGCGGGAGGCGAAGATGTCCCAGATCGTGCTCCCCGCACGCGCGGGGGTGGTCCCGGGCCTTCATCGAGGGCCTGCCGAACTGGGCGGTGCTCCCCGCACGCGCGGGGGTGGTCCCGACGGCGAAGCGTGGCCGCAGCAGGAGACCATGTGCTCCCCGCACGCGCGGGGGTGGTCCCGCCACGCAGTTGGCGCAGAGCCTTGTGCGCGGGTGCTCCCCGCACGCGCGGGGGTGGTCCCAAAGGATCGCGGAAACCCCAGAACGTGGCACAGTGCTCCCCGCACGCGCGGGGGTGGTCCCACGTGGTCCTGTGAGCCGTCGACCCACAGCATGTGCTCCCCGCACGCGCGGGGGTGGTCCCTCGCCCGTGGTCGCAGCCGTGGGCTGGGATCCGTGCTCCCCGCACGCGCGGGGGTGGTCCCCCGTGGCAGTGGAGAAGCGACCTCGCCCGGTAGTGCTCCCCGCACGCGCGGGGGTGGCCCAGGGGCTCAGCCTCAGCGCACGTGCGCTGAGGCTGAGCCCCTTGTGTGGCTGAGCGTGGACGCTTCCTGGGTGGGAGAAGTCCTGCGTGGCCCCTGCCTCGTCCCGACCCCCGAGACAGGCCTCCTCGTGGCCGGAAGAGGACACCGCCCCCACCTCTGCTCCGGGCGTCGGTAGGCTTGCCGCCACGAATCGGTGTCGCCCCCACGCCAGGAGAAGCATGAGTGCCGACCCCTCCCGGACGGGCAGTACTTCGAACACGATCGGAGGCGACGTCAACGGCGGCCAGTTCGTCATGGCCGAGAGAATGCGGGACGTGCACCACCACTACTACGGTGAACCTCCCGTCCAGTCCCCGTCCCAGAGCCCGATGCAGGTCGAGGCGCCGCCGAGCGACTTCGTCAACCACGACGAGACCCTGGCGTGGATCCGTCAGAACCTGGATCCCGACGGCCCTCCCGTGGTGGTGATCTGTTCGGGGACACGCGGTATCGGCAAGAGTGCGCTCCTGTGCCAGGCCGCCTACGCCATGGAGGAGTACTTCACCGGAGGCCAGCTCACCTTCGAGTACGCCCGCGGGGCCCGGGAGGACAGTGACGCGGCCCTCCAACAGTTCCTCCGTGCTCTGGGCGTACACCGGGACGCGCTACCCGACGACCCCCGAACCTGGAGTGGTGAGTACCGCACCCGTACCCGTGACAAGCGGATGCTGGTCGTCGTCGAGGGCGCATGGGAGCCGGCCCAGGTCCGGGGGCTCATCCCCACCGGCCGCGGCAGCCTCGTCCTGGTTTCCGGGGACGGCCCCGATCTCGGGGAGCTCGAACTCCATCCTGGCGCACGTGTGCGCGATCTCGAACCCCTCGACCCTCGAGCCGCCCATGACCTGCTGCAAAACCGTGCCCGGCGGAACCTGGACTCCGAGGACCGTGCTTCCCTGGACGAGCTCACCGGCGTCTGCGGCGGGCTTCCTCTGGCGCTGGTCCTGGTCGGGGCCCAGCTCTGCCGTGAAGGGCAGGGCAGTGCGCGCAGTCTCGCTGCGAAGGTCCGCGGTACCCAGGGCGCCCTGAAAGCCATCGGTGACAAGGGGAACAACCTCGACGTGCTCTTCCGGACCACCTACCAGGACCTCTCACCCGACGCGGCAGCCCTCTACCGGGCGCTGGGGTCCTGGCCGGGACCGCACTGCGACGCATCCGCCGTGCGGGCGGTCACCTCCGACGGAGCAGTGACCGAGCTGGTCACGGCCAACCTCGTGGAGTCGGACAGTGCAGGCTCACTCCGTTTCCGACACGATCTCCTGCGCACGCACGCCGGGGAGCGGGCGAGGGCCGAGGACGGGGCCGCCGACCGCACGCGCACCCTCACCCGCATGCTGGACGCCTACCTCGTCGTTCTCGGGTTCGCGGAACGGGCGGCACGGGGCGAACGTTTGCGCATCGTCGACCTCGACACCCTCCTGGCGGACGCCGAGGACCCCTTCGGTGGGGACCGCGACGCCGCCCGCCAGTGGCTCACCCGTGAACGTCCCACCCTCCTCGCGGTGGTTCTGCACAGTGCCGACCTCGGTCTGTACGAGCATGCGTGGAAGCTCGCGGAACTGTCCACTTCCCTCTACCTGGATCAGCGCTACCTGCACGACTGGCGCTCTTCTGGCGAGGCCGGAACGGACGCCGCGCGTCTGGCCGGCAACGCCGCCGCCGAAGCGCGGCTGGCTTCCCTGGTCTCACGGCCCCTCACCGATCTCGGCCTGGCCGAGTCGGCCGCCGAGCGTATCGAACGTGCAGTGGACCTGGTCGAGCAGGTGGGAGATGCACTGTTGAGCGGGTCCGTGTGGGAGTTCTACGGGCGCCATCTGGAAGCTCGTGATCTCCCCGCTGCCATCGCCGCCTACGACAGGTCCGTGCGGTACAACGAGGACAGCGACGACCCGTCGGCCGTGCGCGGGGCCGCGCTGTCGGTGCTCTTCCGCGGGGCCGCCCGGAGCAGGGCCGGTGAACACGAGGCCGCCGTCGCCGATCTCCGGGGCGCCCGCGCGCGCCTGCTCGGCCTGCCCGAGGGCCCTGATCGACGGATGGCCGCCCGTGCCTGTGCGGCCCTGGGGCGCGCGCAAGCGGAAGCGGGAGAACCCGACAGTGCGCTGTGGACCCTGCGCACCGCCGAGAGCGAGCTGGCCGAAGGCGGGTGGCACTATTACCGGGCCGAGGCGTGCGAACAGCTCGCGGGGGTCCTCGAAGAGTTGCAGCAGCACGAGGAGGCCTGCCACCGGTTGCAGGAGGCCGAGCAGATCTACCGGACCCTGGGCAGCCCGCGTTCGCGGGAGGTCATGGACCGGCTGCGCACCTGGGGCCGGTCCGGCGGCCGGTGATCGGTGTGCGTCGGCCTGTCGGTGTCCCTGGGCCGTCCTCCTTCAGGTGCCTGCTCCACTCGGCGTGTGCACGGGGTCGATCCGGCACTCCCACGGTTGCTGTCCTGTCACGTGGACCTTGCACATCCCTGCGGGTTCTCCGTGTGCACGCACCAGCGTGTACACGACCGCCGCGGCCAGGGGGAGGGTTCCGTCCGGCACGCCGCGAACCAGATAGGAACGCCCGTCACGCAGCGCTACCACGCTCCCCTCGTGCACGGGCGAGGCCACGGCGAACGCACCGTGGTAACGCGACAGAGCATGCTGGGTCCAGTTCTGGTCGCGGACCCCGGAATCGGCACCGTGCCGGGAGGAGCGGCACACCACAGAGGCCGACGTGACCAGCTGGTTGCGGTGTTCGTTCTCGTAGGCCGACCGGTGGCGGAACGTCCCCGGTGCGGGCTCGGGGAACTCCTGCGGGGCGGCGGGGAAGCGTTCGATCCTGACCTCGTCGGTAGCCGTGGACGAACCGTGCACCTCGAACGAGGTCGGAGCACGGTGCGACCTGGTCGGGGTGGGGCCGGGAAGCAGCCGATCCGCGGCGCCCCGGTCGTACGCACGCAGTCCGAGGAGCCCGTACAGCAGGTCGGCCAGCCGGTGCCCTCCCCGGCCCGGGTAAGCGAATGCGAGGTCGGCCGCCTCCGCGTACTGCCCCGGACGGTGTGTTTCGATCGCGCGTTCGACCTGGGAGCGTAGTCCCTCGGTCTCCAACCTGGAGGCGCGGCGGGCGAGTTCGGCCGCGGCCGTTCCGGGTACCGAGTCCTCGCCCATGGCCGCGAGGAGTACGGGGCGGTCCATCATCGCCCCGTACAGGGTGACGCTGCCGTGGTCACCGATGACACAGTCGGCAGCCACGAGGGAGGCGCCCCACCCGGACTCGGGTGGGATCAGGAGGAGTCCTGCGTCCTGGGCATCGGCCAGCATGTGCTCGACCTGCCAGGGGCTGTGTGCGAACCACACGTTGGGGTGCAGGATCGTCGCCACCCGGTACCCGTCGCTGGGCAGAGCCCCCACCAGCGCGTGCGGCAGGCGCGGACGTCTACCGATCAACCCCGTCCTTCCCCACGTGGAGGAGACGACCACGAGCCGTTGGTCCTCGCCCACCTGCAAATGAGCGCGGTACTCCTCACGCAACCGGACGGAGCCGACGATGCGGTCACGGGTCAGGTCACCGACGACCTCGGCCCATTCGGCCATGGGAACTCCCGCCCGGCGCAGTTGTTCGCGTTGGGCGGGGTGGGACAGGACCAGGTGGACGTGGCGGAAGTGTTGGAATTCGGCGCGGGGTACACCCGAGAGGCGGACCTCGTCGGTGCGGTGGTCGGGCACGTACTTCTGGAATCCCACGCCGTGCGGCAGGACGACCACAGGACAGGAGAACTCGGAGAGGTCGGTGTTCTCGGTGGCGGTGACGACCAGGGCGGGATCGATGTTCAGGCGGTGTTCCCAGGGGACGACACAGGCATTGAGGCCGGAGAGCAGCTCACGGGTACCGGCGTTGAAGGCCGAGGTGTCGTCGCAGGCGAAGACGATGAGGACACGGGTGTCGCCGCGGAACGTGGCCAGGCTCTCCAGTATCCGGACCGTGGAGGTGAAAGTGCGCGCCACGGCGAGGACGACAGGGCCGTCGAAGGTCCGCCAGCGGGACGCGTCGGGGGCGGCGTTGGCGCGTACGTAAGGGGAAGCGGTCAACGGTGGTCCCTGTCCTCTGGGCTCATGACGCACCAGGGTAGTGGGAACGGAGAGCTCGGCGATGGGGGTGTGCGACAGGGCAGGCCCCCGCTCTGTTCCGAGACCGGTTCCGACAGGGAGAAGGCCGTTGGCGACCGGCGGGGGCACGTGGACAGTGTCCGCACGTGCGGGGATTTCACCGGGCTCCCCACGTGCTGGAGACGGCCCGTGGCCGCGGTTCCCGGCGCGTGTACGGGCGTTCGTACTGATATACCCCCTGGTCAGAAGCTTGACACGTGCTCTACCGTGTTCCGATGGTCTACACGTCGCCACTCTTCTGGGGAGTCCTCGTCTTCTGTGCCCTCGTCATCGCGGCCGTCTTAGCGCGAACGCTCGCCAGGGCCGAACCCGTGGACGTGACACCCGATCCGGGCAACCGGACGCGCGATCCCTCCCTGTTCCACGCCACGAACCCGTCGGGGGAATGCCTCGAAAACACGTCTTCAGAGGCCGGGCCCCGGGCCGACTCCTCCCGCTGACACGATCTCCCGTTTCCCGCCGACACCCGTGGCCGTGCCGCCACTGACCGGGGTACAGAAGCAGAACCCCTCGGCCGAGCCCGGGGTGCGGCCCGGCCGGGCACATCCCACGCATGCGGGCACAGAGCCGGACGTGAGCGGGAGGCCCGCCCGGACGTTCAGCTCTCGAACAGGTTCCGGAAGGGTTTGCGGAACATCGTGATGTGCCGCCACTCCGGGTCCAGTTCGGTGCGCAGCTTGATCTCGCCCTCGGGCCAGTCGACGAGCACGTTCTCGAACTGGGGCAGGACCCCCGAGTCCGGGTCCAGGTAGTACAGGAACTGCCGTTTGCCCCCGTCGGTCCGGCGCCCGAACAGTGCACCGTTGTCGCCGAGCAGCGACTCCAGGGTCGACTGCAGCGACTCCAGCGCCTCCTCGGATTCCCCGGTGGGCTGCTTGTCCTCGTCGGTGTTGGTGAACGGCACGATGACGTGCGCGGCCAGCGTCAGAGCGGGGAAGCTGCGCCGCTTCAGCGGGTGGCGCAGCAGGACCTCGCCGCCGC
This sequence comes from Nocardiopsis kunsanensis DSM 44524, assembly GCF_000340965.1. Classification (GTDB taxonomy): domain Bacteria; phylum Actinomycetota; class Actinomycetes; order Streptosporangiales; family Streptosporangiaceae; genus Nocardiopsis; species Nocardiopsis kunsanensis. The sequence goes on along the minus strand of NZ_ANAY01000021.1, from coordinate 57,886 downwards.
CGACCAGCGGAAGCTTGTAGGTGCCGCGCACCCACCCGTCCTGGCCGCCGAGCATGTCGCCCATCTGCTTGGCCACCGACGGCAGGTTCGCGGGGGTGATCGGGTCGATGGGCTTCTCGTCGAGCGGGTGGACCCGGCCGATCCACAGCACGTAGTCGTCCTCGCCCAGCGCCAGGAGCGTCACGTGCTCGGCGATGCGGGTGCGGCTCTCCTCCGCCAGGAACATGTTGTCGGGGTGGTAGACGCCCACGTCGATCTTGGACGTACTCGGGTTCACCCGCACCGACAGCAGTACGTGGGAGAGGTCGAGCTCGTGGTCGTCCCAGCGCACCGTGCCCGAGAGCTGGTCCAGGTCGGCCGGGCGGACGGGATGGAACACCCACTGGTCGTCGTCGGGCGCGGAACGGGCCCAGCGTTCGGACTGCACACGCGCCTCGTCGGAGCGTCCCGGGCGCAGGGTCATCGCGTACTCGGGCCCCTCCGTCAGGTGCGAGGGGTCGTCCATCGCGGCGAGCTGCTGGAGGAGTTTCTCCGGGTCCACGTCCGGCGACAGGTCCAGGTCCTCGGCGCTGTCGGCGGAACGGGGCGCGGTGCCCACCTCCCAGTCCAGATCCGGGTGGATCTTGTGCACCAGGGCGGTGAGCCGGTCGGAGAGCTCGGAGGGCACCGGTTGGTCCTTGGCGACGGCGTCGGCCAGAGCGGTGCGCACCTCGGGCCAGGTCTCCCAGAATTCACTGGTGGCGGAAGTGGTGTCTGCGTTACTGGGGTCGGCAGGGCGACGACGACGGAACAGAGCCATGCTCCGATTTTCGCAGAACTCCGTGACCACACGGGCCGACCCCGGACGCCGGGGGAGCGGGTGCGTCGGGGCGCGGGGTCCGGACCTGCGCCCCCATCGGGGTTCGCGCGTCGGGAAAGCGGTGCGCCGGGGCCGACGCGCGGGTGGGCCCGTCTCCCGGGGGCCCGGATGCGGGGTCCGCGGCCGTGTGTCCCGGTGGGCGTGGCGCGTGGACCGGGCCGGCGCACGGGGGTGCGTCCCGGTGGCGTGGCCGACCCCGCAGTCCGCGGCACGGATTTTCGTGGTCGGGACCGATCCCGGGCACATACGCTGGAAAGCACTATGACTTTGCGTGTACTGGCCGCCATGTCCGGCGGGGTCGATTCCGCGGTCGCCGCGGCCCGTGTGGCCGAGGCGGGCCACGACGTCACCGGCGTTCATCTGGCCCTCTCCAAGAACCCGCAGTCCTATCGCACCGGCGCACGGGGCTGCTGCACGGTCGAGGACTCCCACGACGCCAGGCGTGCCGCCGACGTCATCGGGATCCCGTACTACGTGTGGGACATGTCCGAGGAGTTCGACCGCGAGGTCGTGCAGGACTTCGTCGCCGAGTACGAGGCCGGGAACACACCCAACCCGTGTCTGCGGTGCAACGAGAAGATCAAGTTCGAGGCTGTGCTCGACCGGGCCGTCGCGCTCGGCTTCGACGCCGTGGCCACCGGGCACCACGTGCGCAAGGTCGACGGCCGGCTGGTGCGCAGCGTGGACGAGGGCAAGGACCAGTCCTACGTTCTGGGTGTGCTCACGGCGGAGCAGCTGGAGCACGCGATGTTCCCCCTCGGTGACTGCACCAAGGAGGAGGTGCGCGCGGAGGCCGACCGGCGTGGGCTCTCGGTGGCGGACAAGCCCGACAGCCACGACATCTGCTTCATCGCCGACGGCGACACGAAGGGGTTCCTGAACGACCGGATCGGGGCCCGGCCCGGTCCGATCCAGGACGAGGACGGCAAGGTGCTCGGTACCCACGACGGTTCGCACACCTTCACCGTGGGCCAGCGCAAGGGCCTGGGGCTCGGGGGTGCTCCCGACCCGCGTTACGTGCTCTCGATCGAGCCCGTGGAGAACACCGTGACCGTGGGCCCGCGCGAGTCGCTGCGGGTCGACGAGATCACCGGGGTGCGTCCGGTGTGGAGCGGGAGTGCGCCGCTGGTCGAGCCGACCGAGTGCCACGTCCAGCTGCGGGCGCACGGGGAGGTCTACCCCGCGCGGGTGTGGCAGAGCGAGTCCGAGGAGGGCCCGGAGCTGCTCGTGCGTCTGGCCGAGCCGGCCAAGGGCGTGGCGCCCGGGCAGGCGGTCGTGGTCTACGACGGTGACACGGTGCTGGGGTCCGCGACGATCTCGGGGACCGCTCGGTCCGAGGGTGCGGAGGCCGCCGGGGGCGCCGTAGCGGCCGAGGCAGTGCGGAGCGTGTAGTCGGCGGCGAACAGAACACAAGGCGTGAGTGGCGAGGCGCGCCGGTCCGGGGCTTGGTGGACAGGCCCGTCGACCGGTGCGCCTCGTTCGTTTTCCGGCTGCCCGGGAGGCCGGGGCGGGCGCACCGGTGTGATGGCCTCTCTGCGTGCGGGCAGAAGGAGTGATGCAGGGCATCCGGCCCCGGGTTTCTTCCGCGGAGCTCTTGCCGAAGTTAGGTAAGGCAATGCAAAGTTGTGGTGGCCGAGGATCGAGGTTCCGTTCATGCCACAGTTCGCCTTCCTGGAAGGCCAGCCCTTCTGGATCGTCTACGCCACACTCCTCGTGGTGATCCTGCTCCGGGCGCCCGCGACCTATGGGATCGGTCGCGGGATCGGCTCCGGTGTGCTTCGCAGCCGCATCGGTAGGCGCCTCGGCCCGCGCTTGGACCGGGCCAAGGAACGCATCGACCGGTACGGCGCCCCCGTGGTGACCCTCAGCTTCTTCACCGTGGGCATGCAGACCGCAGTCAACTTCTCGGCGGGGCTCGTGCGCATGGCCTTTCCCCGGTACTTCGCGGCGGTCTTCGTCGGCGGGCTCGCCTGGGCCGGGATCTGGGGCTCGGTCGTCTCCGGTCTCGTCGGTGCCTGGGTCGCCCTGTTCCTGAACTCCCCCTGGACCGCGGTGGGTGCGGTCGCGTTCGCCGCCGTCCTCGTGGGGGCGCTCGTCGTCCGCGCCCGCCGAAGGGCCGACCGGGTCCGACCCCGCGACTCCGGGCACCGCGCAGCAGGCCTGAGCCGTACCGGAGGCTGAACACCGAGCGCCGGACAGGGCCTAACCTTGGTCAGCGTGAGTACGCACGATCCCTACCCCTGGCCCGCCGCCTCCTGGACCGGAGTGGGTTCCTGGCCGGGTGAGGACCCCGACGAGGCCGCCCGCACGATCGTCGGAGAGCTCCCCGACCTACCCCACCTGCCCGAACTCCCCGCACGCGGCGTCGGCGCGGACATGATCGGCCGTGCCGCCGGTCTCCTCATCGACCTGCCCGTCGAGGTCCAGCCCAGCGGGTGGCGTCTGGTCGACCGCCCCGGCCGCGACCTGTACCGCGCCGGGACCTTTCTCTCCCACGACCTCGACGCACTCACCGAACACGCCCACGAGTACGCCGGCACCCTCAAGATCCAGGTCGCCGGGGCGTGGACCCTCGCCGCCTCCGTCGAACTGCGTTCGGGCCAGCGCGTGGTCTCCGACCCCGGAGCCGTACGCGATCTGGCCGAGTCCCACCGCGAGGGCGTGCTCGCGCACGTGGCCGAGGTGCGCAGGCGTCTCCCGGCGGCCCGCCTGCTCGTGCAGGTCGACGAACCCTCCCTGCCCGCGGTACTGCTCGGTACGCTCCCCACCGCCAGCGGTTACGGCCGCCACCCCGCCGTCGACAGGGTCGTGGTCGAAGGCGCGCTCCGCGACCTCTTCACCGGGATCGAGGGCCTCGGTGCGGTCCCGGCCGCGCACTGCTGCGCACCCGGGGCGCCCATCGACCTCATGCGCCGCAGCGGGGCACACGCGCTCGGCCTGGACGCCCTCCGGCTCACCCGGGACGACGACGAGATGGTCGGCACGGCGGTGGAGGCCGGTACCGCCCTGATGCTGGGCACGGTCCCCTCGACCGGCGACACCCCGGACACGGACGCGAGAATGTCCGACCCCGCCGCTACCGTCGACCCTGTACGCGAGCTCTGGCACCGGCTGGGCATCACCCCCGACCTCCTCTCCCGCGCTGTGGCGGTCACCCCCACGTGCGGGCTGGCAGGTGCCTCGCCCGCGCACGCCCGGGCGGCCCTCATGGCTGCCCGGGACGGGGCACGTGTCCTGCGAGACGAACCCGGAAGGTAGGACCGCGGGCCGGGCCCCAGGCCGATGACCGCGGGTCCACCCGACCCGCAGTGGACACCCGTCCGCACCGTCCACCCCAGGCGAGAACCGAAGCAGAAAGGCAGGCCGTGAGCGCGTCCGACCAGAAGAGCCCCGTCCCCGACGAGGACCGCGCCCGCCACAGCGAGTTGGCCCGTGAGCTGGACGACCACAGTTACCGGTACTACATGGGCCGGCCGATCATCGCCGACGCCGAGTACGACTCGCTCATGGCGGAGCTGGAGCGTCTCGAGGAGCGCTACCCGATCCTCATCACGCAGGACTCCCCGACACAGAAGGTCGGCGCGCCCATCAGCGTGGACTTCGCCGAGGTCGAGCACCTGGTGCGCATGGAGAGCCTCGGCAACGCCTTCGAGGTCGATGAGCTCAATACCTGGGCCGACCGTGCATCGGCCGAGGTTCCGGTCGAGGCCTACCTGTGCGAGCTCAAGATCGACGGTCTCGCGGTGGACCTCGTCTACGAGCACGGGCGCCTGGTGAGGGCCGCCACCCGCGGTGACGGCCGGGTCGGGGAGGACATCACCCTCAACGTGCGCACCATCGGGACGATCCCCGAACGCCTCGACGAGAGCGTACGCCCGGCACCCGAACTCCTGGAGGTGCGCGGCGAGGTCTTCATGAAGGTCGAGGACTTCCACGCCCTCAACGACCGCATCACCGAGACCAAGGAACACACCCCCTTCGCCAACCCCCGCAACGCCGCCGCCGGGTCGCTGCGGCAGAAGGATCCCCGGGTGACCGCGACGCGGCCGCTGACGATGATCGTGCACGGGGTCGGTGCCTACACCCCCGCCGGCGGCACCGCGAGCGGCAGGGGCTCCGGCGACAGCGAAGCCGACAGGGAGGGCGACGTCGCCTTCACCAGCCAGTCCCAGGCCTACCGGCTGCTCGGGGAGTGGGGGCTGCCGCTGAGCGACCGTTACCAGGTCGCCACGACCATGGACGAGGTCCGCGCCTACGTCTCCTACTACGCCGAGCACCGCCACGAACCCGCCTACGAGATCGACGGCATCGTGGTCAAGGTCGACGACTTCTCGTTGCAGCGCCGCCTCGGTTCCACCAGCCGGATCCCGCGCTGGGCCATCGCCTACAAGTACGCGCCCGAGGAGGTCACCACGACCCTCACCGACATCAAGGTCGGTGTGGGCCGTACCGGGCGCGTGACCCCCTACGGCGTCATGGAGCCGGTCACGGTCGCCGGTTCCGAGGTGGAGTTCGCGACCCTGCACAACGCCCAGGAGGTCGCCCGCAAGGGGGTCCGTATCGGCGACACCGTCGTGCTGCGCAAGGCCGGCGACGTCATCCCCGAGATCCTCGCCCCCGTCTCCGACCGCCGTGACGGCAGCGAGCGCGAGTTCGAGATGCCCACGCACTGCCCCGAGTGCGGCACCGAGCTCGGTCGGCAGAAGGAGGGCGACGTCGACGTGCGCTGCCCCAACACCCGCCGCTGCCCGGGGCAGCTCCGGGAACGGGTCTCCTTCATCGCCAGCCGCAAGGCCCTGGACATCGAGGCGCTGGGGTACGTGGCCGCCACCGCCCTGACCCAGCCGCTGGAGCCGGCCGAGGCGCCGTTGGCCGACGAGGGGGACCTGTTCGACCTGACCGTCGAGCAGCTCCTGCCGATCCGCACACACGTGCTCGACCCCGACACCACCGAACCCAAGACCGATCCGAAGACGGGCGAGCCCAAGGTGGTCTCGTTCTTCGCCAACAAGGACGGTGAGCCGAAGAAGACCGTCTCGACCCTGTTCGAGCAGCTCGAGGAGGCCAAGACCAAACCTCTGTGGCGGATCCTGGTGTCCTTGTCGATCCGGCACGTGGGTCCCCGCGCGGCCGAGGACCTGGCCCGGCACTTCCGTTCCCTGGACGCGATCCGGGAGGCCACCGAGGAAGAGCTCGCCTCCGTGGACGGTGTGGGTCCGACCATCGCGCGTTCGATCCGGGAATGGTTCGCCGAGGACTGGCACGTCGAGATCGTCGAGAAGTGGCGGGCCGCCGGTGTGCGCATGGAGGAAGAGGCCTCCGAGGCGGTCGACCGCACCCTCGAGGGGGTGACCGTGGTGGTGACCGGGTCGCTGGACAACTACACGCGCGACAGCGCCAAGGAGGCCGTTGCCGAACGCGGCGGGCGTGTGACGGCGTCGGTGTCGAAGAAGACCGGGTTCGTGGTCGCCGGGGGAGCACCCGGGTCCAAGTACGACAAGGCGGTCTCCCTCGGGGTTCCGGTCCTGGACGAGCAGGGCTTCGACGTGCTGCTGCGGCAGGGGGCCGACGCGGCCGAGGCCGTGCGGATCGACCAGGCCGAGCAGGGCTGAGCCGGCGGGGCCGGCCCCGGGCGGGGCCGGCGCCCGGCCATCGGTGGTAACGGGTGGGGGCCTGTCGGTCCGGTACTCGGCCGGGACCATGGAGCACGCTGAGGTGGATGGTGTTCGTCGGACGTCGGGCGTAGTCCGGCCCCGACGCACCCTCCACCCCCGGCACCAGGAGAAACCCCGGCCCCCGCCACCCCGAACCACGCCCCGATCCCACAGGACCCCCTCACCACCCGACCCGAAGCGCCCACGGCCCCGCGCCGAACCCCCAGGTCCCTGCACCGACCCCCAGCCCCCCCACAAGTCCCAGCCCCACAAGCCCCCTGTGTCACAACAAACCCCGGACCCCCGATCCACCGAGCTCCTGCCCCCCTCGGGCCCCGGACCCGGGCCGGACCTCCGACGCGCCTCCCCGGGACGGCGGTCAGGGCCCACGGAAGTCGGGAAAAGCCCTCGACCAGCGAGTCTCACGTTTCGTTTGCAATGGGCGACACTTGGTGACGAAGGCGCGTAAGGTGGACAACCATCGTCGAGATTCGGACGTAGGCCACATGGGTTCCGGCCAGGACAACGGCTGGTACTCATACACCGGGCCCCCTGAACCAGGGTCCGGGACCCGACTCCACGGTGCGAGGCCGGTACTCCAGTCCGCCCGTACCCGCACCTGTGCCCTGTTCCCGGACGAAGGACCCCGGATGAAGCAGCCCACCGACACCAGGGACATCGGTCCCCGTTCCGGTACACCGCTCTGGCTGTACATGGTGACCACCACCGTCGCCGGTGCCGGCCTGCTCGTACTCGCCTCGGTCGACCTCGGCCTCGGCCAGCTCCGCCACCTCGTCGGCGAACCCCTGGTGTGGACCCTCTTGTGCATGATCGTCGTGGGCGAACTCAGACCGATCTCCATGCCGGGACAGCCCTCCGACAACGGAGTGGCGACCTCACTGCCGTTCACGTTCGCCCTGGTCATCCACTACGGGCTGCCGATCGCCGCCCTCCTGCAGACCGTGGCCGCCGTCGTCGCGGGCACCGCACGCAGGCACGCCCTCCACCGCACCGCCTTCAACGCCGCGCAGTACGTCCTCTCCTTCGGCGCGGCGGACGCAGTCCTGCGCCTGCTGCGCCCAGAGGTCCAATCGGGCCCCTGGGTCCCCTCCGGCCCCGCCGGTCTGGCCGCCGTCGCCACCGCGGGTGTCGTCTGTTTCATGGTCAACTGCATGCTGGTGCTCTGCGCGGTCGCCCTGCACGAGCGGGTGCCCCTGTCCCGGATACTGTTCACCGGCATCGGCCAGCAGTTCTACGTCAACGGGGTCCTGCTCAGCCTGGCCCCGCTGGTCGTGGTGGGCATGGTCCACTCGGTGCTGTACGTGTTCCTCTTCGCCCTCCCTCTCGGCGCCCTCTACGCGAGCGCGGGACTGTCGGTCAAACGCGACCACCAGGCCAACCACGACGAACTCACCGGCCTCCCCAACCGCAAACACCTCATCAGGCGTGCGCGCAGGGAGATCGCCCACGCCCAGAACCGGGGCAGCAAGGTCGGTCTGCTCCTGCTCGACCTCGACCGGTTCAAGGAGGTCAACGACACCCTCGGCCACCACACCGGCGACAGCCTCCTGCAGACCGTCGCCCACCGCCTCACACACAGCGTCCGCCCCGGGGACCTGGTGGCCCGGCTGGGCGGCGACGAATTCGCGGTGCTGCTGCCGAAGGTGCGCGACGCCGCATCCGCCCGGGAAGTGGCGGTACGCCTGCGCGGTTCCCTCTCCGAACCCGTGCGCCTGGAAGGCATGGACTTCGACCTCGACGCCAGCATCGGCATCGCGCTCTACCCCTACGACGCCCCCGACTACGAACTCCTGCTGCAGCGCGCCGACGTGGCCATGTACGTCGCCAAGTCCGGACGTACGGGCGTGGAGACCTACGACCCCTCCAAGGACCGCAACTCCACCGCGCGGCTGAGCCTGTACAGCGAACTGCGCCGGGGTCTGGCCGAGGGCGCCCTGGAGATGCACTACCAACCACGCGTGGACCTGGGCACCGGGGCCCCGGTGGGGCTCGAGGCGCTCGCCCGCTGGCGCCACCCCACCCGGGGGCTGCTGGGTCCCGCGGAGTTCATACCGGTCGTGGAGCAGTCCAACCTCTACCGCACCTTCACCGGCCAGGTCCTCGACACCACCCTGTCGGCGGCCGCGCAGTGGTGCGAGCACGGATGGGACCTGCCGGTGGTGGTCAACCTCGGTGCGCGCGAACTCACGGACCCGGGCCTGGCCTCGGTCGTGGCCACCGCCCTGAGCGACCACGGGGTGCAGCCGGAGCGGCTCGTCCTGGAGATCGGTGAGAGCGCCCTCATCGGCAACGAGGAGGACACCACCCAGGCCGTGCGGAGGCTGCACGACCTGGGTGTGGGGCTCGCGCTGGACGACTTCGGCCCCGGACACTTCACGCTGGCCCAGCTCGCCGGGCTGCCGTTGGACGAGGTCAACATCGACGGCTCCTTCGTGGCCCGCCTGCGTGAGGACGACCACACGGTCGTGCACGCCGGGATCGCCCTGGTGCGGGCGCTCGGGATGCGTGCGACCGCCGAAGGGGTGCAGACCGCCGAGCTCGCCGACGCCGTGCGCGAGGCCGGCTGCCACACCGCCCAGGGGCACCACTTCTCCTCTCCACTTCCCGCGGGCGACGTCGTGACCTGGCTCGAGGCCCACTGCGCCAAGTACTGAAGCTTCCGCCGGAACCGGGACCAGCCGGCGCCCACATCTGTGAGCGTTGTGTCCGTCCGTCGTCGGTAAGCCCGGACCGGCGCCGGTACCCGTGGCGGAGCCATAGGATTGGGCGAGATAGTCCGTCCGTCGAAGAAACGGTTAGCCATACATGACCGCCATCACCCGCGATGAGGTCGCGCACCTCGCCCGGTTGTCGCGGCTGGCGCTCGACGAGAGCGAGCTCGACACGCTCGCCGCCCAGCTCGGTGACATCCTCACCGCAGTGGCCAAGGTGCAGGAGGTCGCCGAGGGCGACATCCCGCCCAGCTCGCACGCCCTGCCGCTGACCAACGTCTACCGTCCCGACGAGGCCCGCACCGGTCTCACCCCCGAGCAGGCCCTGGCCGGGGCGCCGGCGGTGGAGGACCAGCGATTCCGGGTCCCGCGGATCCTCGGGGAGGAGGGGTAACGGATGAGCGACGTCATCAGCATGACCGCGTCCGAGCTCGGCGCGGCCATCCGCGCGGGTGAAGTGACCTCGGAGCAGGCGACCACCGCCTACCTCGACCGCATCGAGGCCGTCGACGGCGACATCAACGCCTTCCTGCACGTGCGCCGGGAGACCGCGCTGGCGCAGGCCCGCGACGTCGACGCACGCCTGGCGCGCGGTGAGGAGCTCGGCCCGCTGGCCGGGGTCCCGATCGCCCACAAGGACGTGTTCACCACCTCGGACATGCCCACCACCGCCGCCTCCAAGATGCTGGAGGACTGGCAGCCGCCCTACGACGCCACCGTCACCGCACGGCTGCGCGAGGCGGGACTGGTCATCCTGGGCAAGACCAACATGGACGAGTTCGCGATGGGCTCCTCCACGGAGAACTCCGCGTACAAGGTCACCCGCAACCCGTGGGACACCGCCCGCATCCCCGGGGGCTCCTCCGGCGGTTCCTCGGCCGCGGTCGCCGCGTTCGAGGCGCCCCTGGCCACCGGCACCGACACCGGCGGGTCGATCCGCCAGCCGGCCGCGGTGTGCGGCCTGGTCGGCGGCAAGCCCACCTACGGCGGCTCCTCCCGTTACGGGCTCATCGCCTTCGCCTCGTCCCTGGACACCCCGGGCCCCTTCGCCCGCAACGTCCTCGACGCCGCGATGCTGCACGAGGCCTTCTCCGGCCACGACCCGCGCGACTCCACCTCCGTCGACGCCCCGGTGCCGGCGGTGGTCGAGGCCGCGCGCAACGGCGAGGTCGAGGGCCTGACCATCGGCGTGGTCAAGGAACTCGACAACGACGGGTTCCAGGAGGGCGTGCGCCGGCGGTTCCGGGAGACCGTGGAGCTGCTGGAGTCGCTCGGCGCCAAGGTCGTCGAGGTCTCCTGCCCCAGCTTCGACGCCGCCCTGAGCGCGTACTACCTCATCGCCCCGAGCGAGGCCTCCTCGAACCTGGCCCGGTTCGACGCCATGCGGTACGGGCTGCGGGTCGGCGACGACGGCAGCCGCAGCGCCGAGGAGGTCATGTCGCTGACCCGCGCGCAGGGCTTCGGTCCCGAGGTCAAGCGCCGGATCATGCTGGGCACCTACGCGCTGTCCAGCGGGTACTACGACGCCTACTACGGCAGCGCACAGCAGGTGCGCACGCTCATCAAGCGCGACTTCGACGCCGCGTTCGAGAACGTGGACGTGCTGGTCTCGCCGACCACGCCGTCCACGGCCTTCCCGATCGGGGAGCGTTCGGACGACCCGGTGTCGATGTACCTGGCCGACCTGTGCACGATCCCCTCCAACCTGGCGGGGAACGCGTCGTTGTCGGTGCCGTGCGGGACCGCGCCGGAGGACGGGATGCCCGTCGGTTTCCAGATCATGGCGCCCGCGTTGGCCGACGACCGGACCTACCGGGTCGCCGCTGCGGTCGAGCGTTCGCTGGCCGAGCGTGACGGTGCGCTGCTGGAGCGGAACCCGTACGCGGTCGCGTCCGCCTGACGCGGACCGCCCGCTCCTGGCCCGGGCCCGCCACCTCGAGGGGTGGCGGGCCTTCGTCATGCGTGCGCCTGCGCTGGGGCCGAGCCCTTCACGTGGCCCCTTACCGGGCATGGGAAAGGGCCCACCCGCGTGGCGGATGGGCCCTGGTGTGTGGTGCGGGGACCGAACGCTCTAGGCGTCGGTCTCCTCGGCCCCGGCATCGGCCTTGCGCTTACGGCTCAGGTACAGCGCGCCGCCACCGGCACCGAGGGCAGCGACACCGGCCGCGACCAGGCCGGCGAGGGCTCCACCGGTCACGGGCAGCTCCGGCTCGTCCTCGTCCTCGGGGGCGGGCTTGTCGTCGCCGGGCTCGTCGGTGGGCTCGTCGGTGGGCTCGTCGGTGGGCTCCTCGGGCTCGGGCTCCGGCTCGGTGGGCTCCTCGGGCTCGGGCTCGGGCTCGTCGGCCTCGCTCCACTCGACACCGGCCGAGGCGGACGCGGTGACGGTGCTGTCCTCGGCGGTGATGAGGGTCTGGGTGGGGACGTTGGGGTCCTCACCCTTGAACAGGCGTCCCTGTCCCAGGGTGGAGGAGGTCTCCAGGCTGAAGGAGGCCTCGCCGGGCTCGGTGTCCTCGGGGACGGAGAAGCCGACGGTGGAGCCGTCCGCGACGGTCTCGACGCTCTCGCCGGACTCGAGGTCGACGAGCTCGACGCCGTCGGGCGCGGTCAGCTCGACGGGCACCTGCTCGGCGCTGGTGCTGACGGTGAACTCGCCGACGGTCTCGCCGGCCTGGCCGGCGGCGCTGTCGGGGCTCACGGACAGGGATGCCTCGGGCTCGCCCTGCGGGAGCGGCTCGGCGCTCTCCACGAGGTGGTCGTAGATCGCAGTGACGTTGCCGTTCCCGCGGACCAGGTCCTCGTCGTTGCTGAAGTGCCAGATGGCGGCCTGGGTGGCGGCCAGGGCCTCGGCCTCGGTGGTCCGGCCGTTGTTGGCGTCAGAGGCCTCGGCCAGCTCCTCGGCGCTCACGGACGGGTAGCCGTTCTGCAGGAGCCAGTGGACCTTGCCGGGCTCGGCGAACTCGCCCTTGCCCGGGTAGTTGGCCCAGTCGTCCTCGAGGTACCAGGCACCGCCGACGATGTTGGTCTCGAAGTCGATGCAGTACGCGGTGACGGTGTCACCGTTCTCCTGCTCCAGGCGGAAGAGGTTGGTGCCGATCGTGCCACCGGTCATGGTGACGTTCTCGCCACTCTGCTCATTGCCGGTGAACTGGGTTCGGACCGCACCCTCGTAGGTCTCCGTGGTGTCGGCCGAGGCGGGGGCCGCGAGGCCGAACGCCAGGGCGGCCGCGGCGGTGGCGGAGAGAGCCGTGCGCCCGGCGGAACGGGGGAGAGAGAAAAGATTCACGTTGTTGCTTCCCGGTGTCGTAGGGATGACCGGATGGAGGCCGCTCGCGGACGGGGTGTCGTCGAGCGGTGGAGCGGTGGGCACCGACGGCGGTTCCACGGGTGCGGAGCCGTCTTGGGCATGCGCCCGGGGCACGGAGGTGATTCGGAGGTGGGGCGCGCCAACGCATGAGCGGGGTGCGTTCGTCGGTGTAGGGCTTGAACCGCTTGCCCGATACTAGCCATCACCGCGCCTGCTTCCAACCGGATTCCCCAAAATGTGATGGATTGCGGACGCGAAGTAAGCGCGTAGGGGACAAGTCCGCATTTCAGAGGACAGAGAGGGGTCCGGATTTTTCGACGACGCGGAGTCAGCCTCGACGTTTACGTCCCAGGACCAAAATGAGCAGGCCTGATACGAGAAGGGCCCCCGCGATGACGAGCAGACCGCTCAACCACGTCCCCGTGGTCGCCAGATGGTTTCCGGACGCGGTCTCCTCGGTTTCGGTCTCCGGTTCCCTGGCCTCTCCGCCGGTGTCCGGCTCGGGCGTCTCGTCGGCCGGCGGTTCCGGCTCCTCCTCCTCGTCACCCGAAGGGGTGTCCTCGTGCGGGTACCAGGTGAGCGTCGCGGTGGCGGTGCTGGTGGCGGTACCCGGCTCGGCGGTGACGAGCGGGGCGGTGCTGACCCCGTCGCGTCCGGTGAACAGCTGCCCCTCGGGCAGGGGCACCCCGTCGCCGCGCACGTGCAGGGTGGCCACACCTGAGGAGACGTCGGGGGCCACGTCCAGATAGACCTCGTCGCCGTCGTGGACCGGACCGAGCTGCCGCCCGCCGGCGTCGACCAGCCAGGACTCCGGAGCCCCGCGCAGCGACAGCGCCAGAGGGCCGTCCCCGGTGCTGCTCAGCTCCAGGGGGCCGAGGGGCTCCTCGGGGGAGGCCAGCTCCAGGTGGGGCGGATCGACCTCCACCGAACTCGCGGGCTCGCCCGTCTCGGAGCCGGCGCTGTGTTCGACCAGGTGGTCGTGCAGGTCGATCACGGCGGGGTCGTTGGCCTCGGGGGAGAGCTCCACCCCGTCGAGCACCCGCCACAGGGCCGTCTGGGTGGCGGCGACCGCCTGGGCCTCGTCCAGGTCCGGGTGGCCGACCTCCTGAGCCAGCTCGGGCAGGGGCACGTTCGGGTAGGAGTTCGAGACGACCCAGTTCGCGCGGTGGGAAGGATCGGTCTCCTCGTCGGTCCCCGACCACCCTTCGACGCCGCTCCACCCGGACTCGACATAGGCGGAGTTGGCCTGGACCTCGTGGTCGGTGGAGGCCGCGTACGCGTGCACGGAGCCGTGCTCTCCCACCCGCAGCCCGTACAGGGCGGTGGGTTCCTCCTCCCCGGAGGCGAGCACGGCCGGCACACCGTGTACGGGCGTGCCGTTCACTCGTGAGAAGTCCTCGGAGGCGGCGGGCGCGCTCGTCATGGCGGCCCCAAGAGCGGCCGTGGAGAGCAGAGCGGCGCACCGACGCAGGATGCCCGTCATATCGGCAGCTCCCGTGCGCAAGGCGGCCGGGCCACCGTTGGCCGACCGGCGAAACCGTTTCTCGGGCGTCAACAGTAACGCCCACGCCCTGCCCCTACGCGCCGAACTGCCCTACGGAAGCCCAATCGTGTGCTCGCCGTGACATCCGTCGATGACATGGTCCCCGGTCCCGGGACGGTCACCCCTCGGACCTCGGTAGGCTGAGCAGGAAGGTATGTCCTCTACGGAAACGGGTTTGCGGCGATGGCCCACGCGGTAACTCCTGGCCCTGCCACCAACGACGGCCCCACGCCGGTGGCCTTCGAGCAGGCTCTGGAAACGTACGAGCCGGTGCTCGGGCTGGAGACCCACATCGAGCTGGGTACCGCCTCGAAGATGTTCTGCTCGTGCTCCACGACGTTCGGAGCCGAGCCCAACACACAGGTGTGCCCGGTCTGCCTGGCCTTCCCCGGTTCGCTGCCGGTCGTCAACGAGAAGGCCGTCGAGGGTGCGATCCGTCTCGGACTCGCGTTGAACTGCTCCGTCACACCGTGGGGACGGTTCGCCCGGAAGAACTACTTCTATCCGGACATGCCGAAGAACTACCAGATCTCCCAGTACGACGAGCCGATCTGCGTGGACGGCCACCTCGACGTCACCGTCGACACCCCCGAGGGTCCGCGCGAGTTCCGCGTGGAGATCGAGCGTGTCCACATGGAGGAGGACACCGGAAAGTCCGCCCACGTGGGCGGCTCCACCGGACGGATCCACGGCGCCAGCCACTCCAACGTGGACTACAACCGTGCCGGCATCCCGCTGCTGGAGATCGTCACCAAGCCCATCACCGGCACCGGTGAGCTCGCCCCGCTGGTGGCCCGCGCCTACGCCGCCGAGCTGCGCGACCTCACCCGCTCCCTGGGCATCTCCGACGTGCGCATGGAGGAGGGCTCCATGCGCTGCGACGTCAACGTCTCCATCAACGAGCGCGGCGCTGACGAGTGGGGGACCCGGAGCGAGACCAAGAACGTCAACTCCCTGCGTTCGGTCGACCGTGCCGTGCGTTCGGAGATCGAGCGCCAGGCCGGCGTGCTCGGCGCCGGCGAGCGTGTGGTCCAGGAGACCCGCCACTTCCAGGAGAACCTGGGCCGTTCCACCTCCGGCCGAAGCAAGGAGGAGGCCCAGGACTACCGGTACTTCCCGGACCCCGACCTGGTGCCGGTCGCCCCCTCCGCCGAGTGGGTCGAGGAACTGCGCACGACCCTGCCCGAGCTCCCGGCTGCCAAGCGCGCCCGTGTCAAGGCCGAGTGGGATCTCACCGACACCGAGCTGCGCGACCTGGTCAACGCCGACGCCATCGATCTGGTCGAAGCCACCGTCGCCGAGGGCGCGCCGTCGAACGAGGCACGCAAGCTGTGGCTGAACGAGCTCTCCCGCCGCGCCACCGAGCAGGAGGTCGAGCTCTCCTCCCTCGACATCACCCCGGGCCAGGTCGCCCGCATCATCGCGCTGGTTGCCGAGGGCAAGCTCACCAACAAGCTCGCCCGCCAGGTCGTGGAGGGCGTACTGGCCGGTGAGGGCGAGCCCGACGCGGTCGTCGAGGTGCGCGGCCTCGAGGTCGTCAGCGACGACGGCGCCCTGGGCGCCGCCGTGGACGAGGCCATCGCCGGAAACCCCGATGTCGTCGAGAAGATCCGCGGCGGCAAGGTGGCCGCGGCGGGTGCTCTCGTCGGCGCGGTCATGAAGGCCACGCGCGGCCAGGCCGACGCCGGCCGGGCCCGTGAACTCATCCTGGAGAAGATCGGCGTCTCCTGATCCCTCGTGTCCGGGCCGGGCCCTGCCCGGCCCGGACGACGGTGGTCACGTTGTGTGCCCACCGAACGCCGGAGAAGGCCGTCCGGTCTCCGCCGGTGTCTGCGTCCCACAGGTGCTACTGTGCCGTGTCCCGGTCCCCGCTCCCGAGCGCGGCTCAAGCGCCCGAGCCCAGGTGGAACGCTCTGCCGTGCAGTGCTGCGCGGACGCACCCCGTCCCGGCCGGCCCGGGCCGAGGTGCCCTTCCGTGTGTGCGGAGGGGGAGCCCGACTCTCATCCGTCCCTCAATCCGTGTGTGACCTCGATTGCGTAGGGTTGCGACGCACAGGGGGCTGTGGAGCCATCGGGCCCGGGCGTGCAAGAGGGCACGTCCGGCGTGGTGGACGGGACCGATCCAGTCCCGCGTGGTCCGCGCGAGCCGGACGCGCCGCCGGGCGCCGAGGACGGTGCCCGGCCGACAAGAGCGAGGGTGTGTACTCCATGACCGAGGAGGCGAACCGGCGGCCCCGAGCCGTGGAGCCCCCGGCCGCACCGAAGGCGACCCCGAAGGCGGGTACCACGACGTGTCTTGGGTGGCTGGCCGGTGTCCTCGTGTTCTTCGGCGTCTATGCCGCCACCACGTTCGTCCCTTTGGGCGAGTACACACTGGCCGTGGAGATGGCCGAGTGGCCCACGTCCGTGACGGCGGGGTTCGCGGGTCTGTCGCTTCTGGTGGCCTCGCGCCGCTGGGCGGCCACCGGGTCCGACCACGAGAGCCATGCCGACGGGGCCGACAGCCCCATGGCCCTGCGTTTCCTGGGCCTTGCCGCCCTGGCCTGGTGCGCGGGCGGGTTCGCCCACGCCAGCACCGGCCTGTTCACCACCACCTCGATGCTGTCCCTGACCCTGGGCGACCTGTTCTCCCTGGCGGCGCTCCCGCTGTTCGTGGTGGGCTTCACCCGGTTCGCGCCCTGGCCCGGGGGCGTGCGCACCGCCACACGCCACATCACCGACAGCTACGTGTGTGCGGCGGCGGTGTTCGCGATCGTGTGGCTGCTGATCTTCTCCCCGCTCTACGAGGAGTTGGGGGAGGGCGCTGGGCTGCTCGGGTTCGCGCTGGTCTATCCGGTCGCCGACATCGTGGTCCTGTGCCTGCTGGTGCCGCTGGTGTTCATGTCGCCGCACAGCACCCGCAGGGCCGTGCTCCTGGTGATCGGTGCGCTGATCACCATCGCCGCCGCGGACATGCTCGCAGCCATCACCCGCCTGACCGGTCCGCCCGTGGCCGGTGGTGTGGAACACCCGATCCGGTTCCTGGGCCTGGCCCTGTTGGCGGCCCTGCCCTGGATGGTGCAGCACCGCACCGGCACCGACCCCCGGCGCATCACCGGACGCGGCCTGTACCGGTTCGCGCCCGAGCTGGCGGCCGTGGGCGCGCTGGCGGCGGCCACGGTGGTGCTGACCGTGGCTGCCCTGCGTATGGGCGCCATCGCCCCCGTCCTGCCGCTGGCGGCGGGCACGGCCGTGCTCGTGCTGCTGGTCCGCGTGTTGGGCATGCTGGAGGAGAACGCGACCCTGTCGCGCATGGTGCGCAACCGCGAGGGCCACTTCAACGAGCTGGCACGCAACAGCGGTGACGTCATCCTGGTGCTCAACCAGGACGCCAGCGTCCACTACGTGAGTCCGGGGACGGTGGAGGCCTTCGGTTACCGCCTCGACGACGTGCTCGCCGCCCCCATCACGGCGCTCATCCACCCGGAGGACCTGGAACGCACCGATTCCGTCAGCGGTCTGTTCACCGAACGCACCTCCCAAGGGATGCACCTGCGGTTGCGGGTGGCCGCCGCCGACGGCACCTGGCGCCACACCGAGTCGACGGTGTCCCTGTACGAGCAGCCCGGGGAACCGGACCGCCTGCTGGTCACCACCCGCGACATCTCCGCCCAGGTGGCCCTGCAGAACGAGGTGCGCCACCTGACCTTCCACGACGGGGTGACCGGGCTGCCCAACCGGGCCTACCTGGAGGAGCGGGCGAGCGACGTCCTGGCACACCGGGCCATCAGCGAGGAGCCCGTCGACGGGGTCGCGGTGGTCTTCCTCGACCTGGACGGGTTCACCGCCGTCAACGACTCCGCGGGCCACGTACGGGGCGACCACCTGCTGGGGCAGGCCGCGCGGCGGTTGCGCGGGGAACTGGACTCCTCCTCCACCCTGACCCGGTGGGGCGGGGACGAGTTCGCCGTCCTGGTGGAGAGCACCGGCAAGGCCCAGCGTGTGGTGGACCTGGCCGAGCGTCTGGGCCGGGTGATCGCCTCCGAACCCTTCCAGGTCGCCGACCGCGACATCATGCTCACCGCCAGCCTGGGTGTGGCCTTCGCCGAGACCGGAATGGACAGCGGGGAACTGCTGCGCAATGCCGACGTGGCCATGACCCGGGCCAAGGAACGCGGCGCCGGCACGGTCGAGGTCTACGCCGCCCACATGCACGAGAAGGTCATCTCCCGGCTGGAACTGCAGATACATCTGCGCGAGGCCCTGGACGCCGGTGACTTCTACCTGGAGTACCAGCCGATCGTGGACCTGGGCAGCTCGCAGGTGACCACCGTGGAGGCTCTGGTGCGCTGGGGCCACGAGGGGCGCACGGTGCCGCCGGAGGACTTCCTCGGGGCAGCCGAGGAATCCGGGCTCATCGTCCCGTTGGGGGAGTGGATCCTGCGTGAGGCCTGCCAGAAGGTCGCCGTGTGGCGGGTCTCGGACTGGGACATCGGGTTGTCGGTGAACCTGTCGGCCAAGCAGGTGCTCTCCGAGCGTTTCGTCTCGACCGTGGAGGGTGTGCTGGCCGACACGGGGCTGCCCGCGGAGGTCCTGACCCTGGAGGTCGACGAGGAGCTCCTGCTCGACAACGGGGAGGAGGCCGTGGCGCGGCTGAGCGAGCTGCGGGCCCTGGGGGTGCAGCTCGCCATCGACGACTACGGGATGGGGTACGCGTCTCTGGCGCACCTGCGCGAGCTGAGTGTGGACGCGATCAAGATCGACCCGTCCTTCATCGCCGACCTGGGCCGCGACGACACCGTCACACTGCTCACGCACACGATCATCCAGCTCGGGCGGGACCTGGGCGTGCAGGTGGTGGCCGAGGGCATCGAGCGTCCCGAGCAGCTGGAGCAGTTGCGGGCGATGGGTTGCGACCACGGCCAGGGGTTCCTGGTGGCGCGCCCCATGGCGGCGAGCGGTGTCGAGGCCCTCGTCGGTGGTGAGGTCGGCGTCGACCTCTGACCGTCGACTGTGTCGGCGGCGAGGTGACTTTTCCTGGTGAACCACCATTGACCTGCGGCGATGATGGGTATCTCGCTAGTGCCCGGACAGGCCCTCAGTCTCACACGAGCTTCCCGTCGATCTGATCCGCAACGACCCCGCATTCGCGGTCGAGCTCTTCCGTGAAGTCAGCGGGATGCCGCTGCCCGAGTTCACACACGTGAGGGACGGGGCCGTGGAGGCCACGCACACCGCGCCGTCGGAGCTGCTCAGTGACTCGGTGGTGGTGTGTGAACGTCCGCCCTACGAGCATGAGGGCACCGATCCGGTCAAGGTCATGGCCGTCATCACCGAGTCCCAGCGGGGCTGGGGCAGCCGCAAGCACTACTCCTGGCCCGCGTACGCGGCCCATGTGCGGCACCGCCACCGGTGTCCCGTGGTGCTTCTGGTCCTCACACCGACCACGGCCCTGGCCCACAGGTTCGCCACGACGACCGACCTGGGGTGCGGGGAGGTACGACCGGTGGTCTTCTCCATGGGGTCGCTCCGGCCGGTCACTGATACGGCCGAGGCCGACCGGCATCCGTTGCTGACCGTTCTGGCGATGAGGGTGAGGCCAAGGGCCGAGCCAAGGCCATAGCCGAGTCGGTGGTCGCGGTCCTGGAGGCGCGCGGCCTCTCGGTGCCGGATCGTGTACGCGAGCGCGTCGCCGAGGAGCCGGACCCCGAGATCCTGTCCGGTCGGCTGCGCCGTGCGGCGACCGTGGAGAAGTCCGGCGCCCTGTTCGACTGACTGCCGAGAGGCGTCCCGCATCGTGGACCCGGGTGTGTGTAACGCAGAACACACGCCCGGGTCTTTTGTTACTAATGCCCCATGAGCAGGGGTTTTGTCGTGACAGAGGTGGCCGGATGGTGGCATTGCTGTTTCACATGGTGAGACAAAGTTGCGTTCGTGTTGACGTGCGACCCCACGTTCGGCCAGTGTTGTCAACATGCAGAGCAACAACTCCCTGATTCTCGTACTTGGTCGGCGCGCAGCCCACTGAGTCCTTTCTGCTGCGCGCCACCCCTCAACCGCATCGCGGTGGGGGTTTTTTTATTGCCGCAAGGACGTGAGTCGAAATCCACCACGGTCCAGAGCTTCCGAGCGCTCTGAACCCTCGCTGAAGGATCTTGAGATGACCGAGCAGATGACCGGCGCACAATCGCTGATCAGGTCGCTGGAGCACGTCGGCGTTGACACTGTCTTCGGGATTCCCGGTGGCGCCATCCTCCCCGCGTACGACCCCCTCTACGACTCCTCCGCGGTGCGCCACGTCCTGATGCGCCACGAGCAGGGGGCAGGGCACGCGGCCGAAGGGTACGCCTACGCCACCGGGAAACCCGGCGTGTGCATGGCCACCAGCGGCCCCGGGGCCACCAACCTCGTCACACCCCTGGCCGACGCCCACATGGACTCCGTCCCCATGGTCGCGATCACCGGTCAGGTCGCCTCGCCCGCCATCGGCACCGACGCGTTCCAGGAAGCCGACATCTGCGGCATCACCATGCCGATCACCAAACACAACTTCCTGGTGAGGAAGGCCGAGGACATCCCGCGCACCATCGCGGAAGCCTTCCACATCGCCTCCAGCGGCCGTCCCGGACCCGTGCTGGTCGACATCTCCAAGGACGCCCTCCAGGCCACCACCGAGTTCAGCTGGCCCGAGCGCCTGGAACTGCCCGGCTACCGCCCCGTGAACAAGCCCCACGGCAAGCAGGTGCGCGAGGCCGCCCGGATGATCGCCGAGGCCGAGCGTCCCGTCCTCTACGCGGGCGGCGGGGTCCTGCGCGCCGGCGCCTCCGCCGAGCTGCGCGTCCTGGCCGAGCTCACCGGCGTGCCCGTGGTCACCACCCTCATGGCGCGGGGCGTGTTCCCCGACGAGCACCCCCAGCACGTGGGCATGCCCGGCATGCACGGCGACGTCTCCGCCGTCGGTGCCCTGCAGAAGGCGGACCTCATCGTCGCCCTCGGCGCACGCTTCGACGACCGTGTCACGGGGCGCCTCGACAGCTTCGCGCCCGACGCCCGCATCGTCCACGCCGACATCGACCCGGCCGAGATCTCCAAGAACCGCCACGCGGACGTGCCCATCGTCGGTGACTGCCGCGAGGTCCTCGCCGACCTCGTCGTGGCGGTGCGCGCCGACCAGGACAAGGGCCGAGAGGGGGACTACACCGCCTGGTGGAACCAGCTCGGGTACCTGCGCGAGACCTACCCCAAGGACTACGACCGCACCGACGACGGGACCCTCTCGCCGCAGCACGTCATCGAGCGCCTGGGCCGCCTCGTCGGCCCCGAGGCCACCTACGTGGCGGGTGTGGGCCAGCACCAGATGTGGGCGGCCCAGTTCATCGGCCACCAGCGCCCCGGTTCCTTCGTCAACTCCGGGGGACTGGGCACCATGGGCTTCTCCGTGCCCGCGGCGCTCGGAGCCAAGCTCGCCGACCCCGAGCGTGTCGTGTGGGCGGTCGACGGCGACGGCTGCTTCCAGATGACCAACCAGGAACTGGCCACCGCCGCGGTCGAGGGCATCCCGCTCAAGGTCGCCGTGGTCAACAACGGCAACCTCGGCATGGTCCGGCAGTGGCAGACCCTGTTCTACGAGGGCCGCTACTCCAACACGGACCTGCAGACCTCGCCCCTGGACGCGAAGGTCCGCATCCCCGATTTCGTGCGCCTGGCCGAGGCCTACGGCTGTGTCGGCCTGCGCTGCGAGACCCCCGAGGAGATCGACGCCACGATCGAGAAGGCCATGTCCATCAACGACGTGCCCGTGGTCGTCGACTTCACCGTCAACCACGACGCCATGGTCTGGCCCATGGTCGGCCCCGGCGTCAGCAACGACGAGATCCAGTACGCGCGCGACATGGCGCCGGACTGGGAGCACGAGGACTAAGAGGAGCACCGCACCACCATGAGCAGTCACACGCTTTCCGTGCTGGTGGAGGACACCCCGGGTATCCTGGCTCGTGCCTCCTCCCTCTTCTCACGCCGCGGTTTCAACATCGACTCGCTGAGCGTGAGTACCACCGAGTACCCGGGCCTGTCCCGGATGACGATCGCGGTCAACTGCGACCTCCACCCTTTGGAGCAGGTGACCAAACAGCTCAACAAGCTGGTCAACGTCGTCAAGATCGTGGAGATGGACACCGCCGCGTCGGTCCAGCGCGAGCTCCTGCTCGTCAAGGTCAAGGCCGACGCGTCGAGCCGGACCCACGTGCTGCAGACGGCCGAGCTGTTCCGCGCACATGTCGTGGACGTCAGCCCGGACGTCGTCGTCATCGAGGCCACCGGCGACCCCGAGAAACTCGATGCCCTGGTCAAGAATCTGGAACCCTTCGGGATCCGGGAGTTGGTCAAGTCAGGGCTGGTCGCCCTGGGACGCGGCCCCCGCTCGATCACCGACCGGTCCCTGAGAGCGGTCGACCGCAGCGCCTGAGCGACGGGGCCCGAACAGGGGTCCCGAGCCTCGCGTCCCCGACAAACACGTCAAGAACAAGGAGTAACCCCAAGTGGCAGCACAGATGTACTACGACGACGCCGCGGACCTGGCGATCATCCAGGGCAAGAAGGTCGCTGTGATCGGCTACGGCAGCCAGGGCCACGCGCACGCGCTGTCGCTGCGGGACTCGGGCGTGGACGTCCGTATCGGCCTGGCCGAGGGCTCCAAGAGCCGCGCCAAGGTCGAGGAGGAGGGCCTGCGCGTCCTGACACCGGCCGAGGCCACCGCTGAGGCCGACGTCATCATGATCCTGGTCCCCGACCACATCCAGCGTGACCTCTACACGGCAGAGATCGCCCCCAACCTGGAGGCGGGCAACGCCCTGTTCTTCGCGCACGGCTTCAGCGTCCGCTACGGCTTCGTCAAGGCGCCCGAGGGCGTCGACGTGGCCATGGTCGCCCCCAAGGGCCCCGGCCACCTGGTCCGCCGCCAGTTCGAGGCCGGCCGTGGCGTGCCCTGCCTCGTCGCGGTCGAGGAGGACGCCAGCGGCCAGGCCTGGGACCTGGCCCTCTCCTGGGCCAAGGGCATCGGCGGTACCAGGGCCGGCGCCATCCGGACCACGTTCACCGAGGAGACCGAGACCGACCTGTTCGGTGAGCAGACCGTGCTGTGCGGCGGCATGGAGGAGCTCGTCAAGGGCGGTTTCGAGACCCTCGTCGAGGCGGGGTACCAGCCGGAGATCGCTTACTTCGAGTGCCTGCACGAGGTCAAGCTCATCGTCGACCTCATGTACGAGGGCGGCTTGAGCAAGATGAACTGGTCGATCTCGGACAACGCCGAGTACGGCGGCTACACCCGTGGTCCGCGCCTGATCACCGACCAGACCCGCCAGGAGATGCGCAAGATCCTCGGCGAGATCCAGGACGGCTCCTACGCCAAGGAGCTCATGGAGGAGTTCGACGCGGGCAAGCCCACGTTCACCAAGCGCCGTGAGGCCGAGCAGAACGAGCAGATCGAGACGGTCGGTGCCGAGCTGCGTCCGCTCATGAGCTGGCTCAAGGCCTGATCCCCCCACCGGCGGGCAGGGCCCCCGGTACAGGTTCCCCAGCGCCGGGGCGGGTCGCCGATCCGCCCCGGCGCTGTTGCGTTCCTGCTGAGGTGAGGCGGGTGGAACCCGGTTTCAGGGGGGAACCCCCCTCAGCCTTTCCGACCCCCCTAGTAGACTTCCCTGCGGCCGTCACACCCGATCAGGGCAGGGCCGTTACCTGCGCGGTCGGGTCGCACCACTCGAAAAGGAAACGTTGTGTCCAAACCCGCCGTACTCGTAGCGGAGAAGCTCTCCCCCGCCGGACTCGCCCTCCTCGAAGAGGACTTCGAGGTGCGTCACGTCGACGGCTCCGACCGGTCCCAGCTCCTGCCCGCCCTCGCCGACGTCGACGCGCTCGTCGTGCGTAGCGCCACCCAGGTCGACGCCGAGGTCGTGGCCGCCGCCGACCGTCTGCAGGTCGTTGCCCGCGCCGGTGTGGGACTGGACAACGTCGATGTCGATGCCGCGACCAAGGCCGGTGTGCTGGTCGTCAACGCTCCGACCTCCAACATCATCAGCGCCGCCGAGCAGGCCATCAACCTGATGCTTGCCAGCGCCCGCAACACCGCACCCGCGCACCACGCGCTCGTCAACGGTGAGTGGAAGCGCTCCAAGTACACCGGTGTGGAGCTCTACGAGAAGACCGTGGGTGTCGTGGGCCTGGGGCGCATCGGTGCGCTCGTCGCCCAGCGCCTGCAGGCCTTCGGGACCAAGGTCATCGCCTACGACCCGTTCGTGCAGCCGGCCCGCGCCGCCCAGCTCGGTGTGGAGATGACCACGCTGGACGATCTGCTGCAGCGTTCCGACTTCATCACCATCCACCTGCCCAAGAACAAGGACACCCTGGGTCTGATCGGTGACGAGGCCTTCGAGAAGGTCAAGCCCTCGGTGCGGGTCATCAACGCCGCCCGCGGCGGCATCCTCGACGAGGACGCCCTGTACCGGGCGCTCAAGGCCGGCCGTGTCGCCGGCGCCGGCATCGACGTGTTCACCACCGAGCCGACCACCGACAGTCCGCTGTTCGAGTTCGAGAACGTGGTCGTGGCACCGCACCTGGGCGCCAGCACCTCCGAGGCCCAGGAGAAGGCCGGAACGCAGGTGGCGCGCTCGGTGAAGCTGGCCCTGTCCGGCGAGTTCGTGCCCGACGCCGTCAACGTCCAGGGCACCGGCGTGGCCGAGGAGGTCAAGCCGGGGCTGCCGCTGACCGAGAAGCTCGGCCGGGTCTTCACCTCCCTGGCCGGCACGCTGGCCACCCGCATCGATGTCGAGGTGCACGGTGAGATAGCCGAGCACGACGTGAAGGTGCTGGAGCTGGCCGCGCTCAAGGGTGTGTTCACCGACGTGGTCGAGGACACCGTCACCTTCGTCAACGCCCCGCTGCTGGCCAAGGAGCGCGGGGTCGAGGTCAACCTCATCACCGGTGAGGGCTCCAGCGACTGGCGCAACCTCATCTCCGTGCGCGGCGTGCTCGCCGACGGCACCCGGGTCTCGGTCTCGGGCACCCTGACGGGCCCGCGCCAGTTCGAGAAGCTGGTGGAGGTCAACAACTACACGATGGAGATCGGCCTCGCCGAGCACATGGTGTTCCTGTCCTACGAGGACCGCCCCGGCATCGTCGGCCGTGTCGGTGCTGTGCTGGGCGACACCGGTGTCAACATCGCCGGGATGCAGGTGATCCGGGACAAGGAGGGCGGCAAGGCGCTCATCGCCCTGACCGTCGACACCGTGGTCCCCGACGACATCCTGACCTCGATCTCCGAGACGATCGAGGCCGACATCACGCGGCAGATCGACCTGGAGGACTAAAGGCGCCCTCACGCGAACGGAGGACCGCCCCGCCGGATCAGTACCGGCGGGGCGGTCCTCCGTCGTGTAGGGCGCGACCCGAACGAAGGTGTCCGAAGTGGCCAGGTGTTCGTGTGTATCCGCGCGACCGTGAGGCCGGCCTGGCGCTGCTACGTGCTGCCGTGAAAAACCCCCACCTGGTCGAAGCAGTCACCCTGGCCTCATCCAGCCTCACCACGGTCCTGGACCTGGTGGAGCAGGGGCGGGAGGAGGAACTGAGCGACAAGCGGCTTCGCAAGGCCGTGGTCTCCGTGCAGCGCTACGACGTTCGTATGCGTACCCGCTCCACCCCTTTCGGCCTGTTCGCGGGGGTCTGCGTGGGCCGTTTCGGAAGTAAGGTCGAGTCCTCCTTCAGTGACGCGCACCGAACCCGGACCCGGCCGGACATGGAGTGGCTTAAGGCGGTCGTGCGCGACCTCGAAAGCGACCCCAGTGTCCTGCGCGGCCTGTCCGTTCAGGCCCACCAGGCGCTCATGGAACGAGGTGGCCGGATCGTCCTGGCGGCGCCTTCGTCCAAAGGCATGCTGAGCGACTCGACCGCGTTTGCCGAGGCGTCGATCCAGGCCACGGACCCGGTCCGGCGTGTGCTCGAGCTCGCGGCCGGTCCCGTGCTCTTCTCCGCGGTCTCGGCGGCGCTGGCAGAGGAGTTCGTCGTCGGCCCCGACAAGTGCGAGAGCATGTTGACAGCTCTCGTGGCACAGGAGTTCCTGATCACCTCGCTGAGACCTCCGCTGGACGGGACCGATCCCTTGGACCACGTACTGTCGACGCTGCCTCGAACCGGGGTCAGTGCCGAGAGCGCGCACCTGCGCGATGAACTGGTCGCGATCGACCGCTCCCGGCACGAGTACGACGCTCTTCCCGTCGGCAAGGGGGTCGAGGAACTCCGCAGGCTGAGTTCCCGGATCGAGGCCGTCCATCCGGTGCGCACACCGGTGCACGTCGACGCCCATCTGGACGCGACGATCAGGATGCCCGAGCAGGTCCGGAGCGAGGTCGAACACATGGCCGAACTCTTCTGGCGCCTGTCGTCACCGCGCCTGGGCATGCGTGCGCTGCGCGGATACCACCGGAGGTTCACCGAGCAGTACGGCGTGGACCGGTTGGTTCCGGTCCTGGAACCGCTCGATGAGAACCGCGGTCTCGGGGCGCCGTCCGGTTATGACTGGCCCCCTGCGGAGAGGCGCTCCTCGACGCATTCGCCGACCGGGACAGCAGAGTGGCCGAGTACGGAGCCCTGCTCCGTGACCAGAAAAACCCGGTGTCCCCGGTTCCGAGGGTGGTCGGAAGCGTGATGCACATGACGTGCAACCGGTTGTTCGGAGGCGGATCGGACCGCGAGCGCGACCTGTTGGGCACGGTCCGCGCCGCGGTGAACGACCACCGAAACAGGAGGAGGCACACCTCGTGAACGCACCTGGAACCGCCGAGGACCGTACGCTCACCCGTGAGCGCGCACTGGGCATTGTCGAGCAGGTGGCCGAACGATTGGCTGATCCGGAACGCACGGCACGGATCGCCGGGCGCGAGGACAACATCGAACCGCTGTTCGGCGCGTCCGTGTGGGCGCCGACCACTCTCTCCCACGGCCACCCCGGTGTGGCCCTGCTCCACGCCGAGCTCTCGGCGCACGACGAGCGGTGGGCATGGGCGGCGCATGCGCACATACGCGCGGCCACCGAGGCACTGCCGTCCTCGCCGAGCGGAGGGTTGTTCACGGGGCCGGCATCGGTGCTCGCAGCCGTCCAGGCTTGCAACCAGCGCGTTCCCGGTCGCTACCGAACGCTGCGCCGCAAGCTGGTGGCGTGGCTTTGCGAGGACCAGGGCCGGCGCATCCGACGGGCCGCCTCGCGCCGGGAGGCGGGAAAGC
Source organism: Nocardiopsis kunsanensis DSM 44524 (assembly GCF_000340965.1). Lineage (GTDB taxonomy): Bacteria > Actinomycetota > Actinomycetes > Streptosporangiales > Streptosporangiaceae > Nocardiopsis > Nocardiopsis kunsanensis. The sequence goes on along the minus strand of NZ_ANAY01000021.1, from coordinate 30,546 downwards.
CCGGTGTGGACGCGGACGCCTACGACGTGATCAAGGGCCTGTCGGGGACCGGACGCATCCTCCTGGACGCGGCCGAGGCCCCCGACAGGGACGAACCGGACGCTGCCGAGGCGGTGGCGGCGACCCTGCAGCACCTCGTCACGCTCACCCGGCCAGTCCTCGCCCACGACCGGGAAGTGCCCGGATGGTGGGTACCGAACGAGCTCCAGGCGATGGAGCAGGACCGCAGGTCCTACCCCGACGGCGATTTCAACCTCGGTCTGGCCCACGGCATCGCAGGCCCCCTCGCGCTTCTCTCCGCTGCGGAGGGGCGGGGACACCGGGTCGCAGGGCAGCGCGAAGCGGCGCACCGTATCGCCGAGTGGTTGCTCTCCTGGCGGTTGGAGGACGCGGCCGGGAGCTATTGGCCCTGCAGAGTGCCCCTCGCTGAGGAAGTGGCCGAACAACGGCACCACGCGGGGGTGACGCGGACCGCTTGGTGTTACGGGGCGCCCGGGATCGCGAGCGCCCTGTACGCGGCCGGCCGGGCCTTCGGGGTCGCGTCCTGGCGCCACGAGGCGGTGGAGCCCTTGCGTTCAGGTCTGCGCCGGGACCCCTCGCAGTGGCGCCTGGACGGACCGACGGTCTGCCACGGGCTCGCAGGGTTCGGCCAGGTGTTGTGGAGGATCGGCCGGGAGTCGGGGGACGAGGAGCTCCGGAGGAGCGCCGACGCGCTCGCCGAACGGGTGGTCCAGCACGCGGACGAGCGGGCCCCGTTCCTGTTCGCGCATTTGGTCCCCGACTCCGCTCAGGGCTGGCGCAAGGCCGCGCCCGCGCACCATCGGCTGGACGTCGCCGGGGTCCTGGAAGGGGCAGCCGGGGTGGCGTGCGCCCTTCTTCCGGCTGCGGACGCGGTCGGCGGCGACGGGGACCCCGTGTGGGACCGCTGTCTGGCGCTGAGCTGAAACCATCCGACGAGAAAGCGTGATGAATGACCAACGCAACTGAGAACGGTCCGGGCCTGCTTCCGCAACGGATGTTGGTCGGGGTGAGCGGTTCGATCGCAGCGGTCACGCTGCCGTCCTACCTGTACGCCTTCCGGACTGCGGGGGTCCAGCGGATCGCCGCAGTCCTGACCCGGACGGCGGAAGGGCTGGTGGCGGAACAGAGTATGCGTGCCTTGTGCGACGGGGTCTACACCGACGTGGAGCACGGGCCCGGGCACGTCGCTCTGGGGCGTTGGGCCGATCGTGTGGTGGTTCTGCCCTGCACTGCTCACGTACTCGGCTGTGCCGCTCAAGGCCTCGCCCCGAGCCTGCTCACGTCGGTTCTGCTGGCCTCCGAGCAGCCGGTGGACTTCGTTCCGGCCATGAACCCGGTGATGTGGCGCAAGCCCTCGGTGCAGCGCAACGCGGCCCAACTGCGCGAGGACGGCAACGCAGTCCTCGAACCGCGGGACTGCACCGCTTACGAGGTTGCCGCCAAAGCGCTCGTGCCGGGCTTGGCGCCGCCCACCCCCGATGAATTGCTCCGCCACTTGGCACCTTCCTCGGACGGGCGGGAACAGGGATGAGTGCGACCGCCGGCGGCGGGGGGATCCGCACGGCCGAAGCCCGCCGCCTGGACGTCGACGCCGCACTGGCCTGGCTCGAGGGCAACATGGCGTGGTTCGAACCGGAACGCTGGGAGCGGTACCTGCCGAGGAGGAGCTCTTGGAGGTGGTCGCGCGGTCCAGGCTCACCGAACTGGTCGCACGCATGCCCGACGTCCTGGACAGCAGTGTGGGTTACCGCGGCACCACGCTGTCCGGGGGCGAGCAGCAGAGAATCGCCATCGCCCGAACGCTCTTGCGCAAACCGCGATTGCTGCTGCTGGACGAGGCCACTTCGCAACTGGATGCGGCCAACGAGGCCGCGTTGAAGGAGGTCGTGCAGGACGCAGCACGGGATGCGGGGGTCATGGTGGTCGCGCACCGGCTGTCGACGGTGACCAACGCGGACCGGATCGTGGTGATGGACACCGGCCGGGTGCGCGCTGTGGGAACGCACGAGGAGCTCGTCGCGGGTGACGAGCTCTACCGGGACCTGGCGGTCTCGCAGCTTCTGTCCCCGAGCTGAGGCGCAAGAGCACGGCCCCCGCGGGGATCCAGTACTCGCAAGGCGAAGCACCGGATCGCGCGGGGGCCGCGTCATGGTCGGCCGGGCCCGTTCAGCGGACCCCGCTGGAGGTCTGCTCCACCAGCGCGAAGAAGCCCTCCTCCAGGTCGCCGTCGCGTGCGAGGCCGGACAGGGGGCCCTCGTAGCAGTTCCGGCCGTGCACGAGCACGCCCACCCGGTCGCACGTGCGGGCGATCTGGTCGAGTTGGTGGCTGGAGACGAACACGGTCGCACCCGTCTCGGCCACCCGGCGCATCAGTGCACGCATCTCACGCATACCGATGGGATCCAGGCCGTTGGTCGGTTCGTCGAGCACGAGCAGACGGGGGGAGCCGACCATGGCGATGGCGATGCCGAGCCGCCAGCGCATGCCCAGCGAATAGGCCGACACCCGGCGGTCGGCGATCTGATCCATGCCGACCAGCGGCAGCAGACGGGCCACCGCGTCGTCGGGGTCGACCCCGCGCAGCTTGGCGTGCGCTCGTATGTGCTGCCGGGCGTTCATCCGCGACCACAACCCCGGGCCGTTGACGAGCGCGCCGATCCCCCGCAGGGAGTCACGGGTGAAAGGGCGGCCCGCCACTTCCAGCGTCCCCGAATCCGGTTGCAGCAGGCCGGCCACTGCTTTCATCAGAGTGGTCTTGCCCGCCCCGTTGGGTCCCAACAGCCCGTAGACCTCGCCCTCGGCGACGTCGAGGTCCACCCCCTGCAGCGCAGCGTGGGAACCGAAGTGTTTGGTGAGCGCGTTGACGCGCAGTGCCGACGGCATTCAGAGCTCCTTGCGGTTGACGTGACGGGCCCCTGCGGCGAGCAGAACGATCGACAGGGTGAAGGACAGGACGACGACCACGGGTAGAGGTGCCGTCGAGAAGAGCGGGTCGCCGGGTTCCAGAGGAACCCCGTTGGCCTCGATACCGGCCAGCGGAACCACAGCGCGCATGGGCCAGACCATGGGAACGAACCACCACGCGGAGGTGTCTGCGATGATCCCGCCCAGCAGCATCCCGAGGACCCCGACCACAGCGGTGGGCCCCGTGCCCCAGCGCTCGGCCATCATGAGGCACAGCGCGAGCGTCGCCGCGGCTCCGAGCCAGGGCACCAGAACCCCTGCAGGTACGGGCAAGGCCGCCTCCGGGCCGATGAGCAGGGCACCGACCGTCGCCAGCAGTACGGTGAGCAGCAGTGCGCTCACCGCCCACTGCAGCAATAGGGCCAGGAACCTGCCGATGAGCAGTCGGTGGCGGGGGAAGGCGTAGGCGTATACCACCTGCCGGGAGTCCAGGTCGGCGCGTACCGACATGGCTGCGTACAGTGCCGCGCCCATCGGCAGGAACATCCCCCAGAAAAGCAGGGTGACGCTGAACCAGATGCCCCACACGTCACCGGCCTGTCCCTCGGGTGAGAAGGCGGCGATCAGCCCCAGGGGCAGGATCAGTACGAACGGCAGGGCGAGGGAGAGCCAGAGGCAGAAACCCCGTCGGAGCTTCTCCCACTCCACGGCGACGACGGTCGCGAGCGACGGATCGTCGCGTATCGTCGGGGCAGAGATGCGGTCGGATCCGGTAGCGGTCATCGGTGTTCCTCGTTTCGTCGTGGTGTCCGGGGAACGGCATTCGGGGTGACGGTCGGTTCCGCCTCCGGGGCCTGGGGCGGGGACCGGAAACCTCCCTCCGGTGGCGCCATCGGTCAGATCTCCCGACGGTCGACGTAGAGTGCGCCCACAGCCAACAGCACCCCGCTGAGCCCCAGGACCGCGATCCCGATCACGGGCAGCACGGAGAGTGAGAGCAGTGGGACGCCGGCGGCATCGAGCGAAGCGAGGCCCTGGTTCTCCGCGATGGGGATGACCCCGCGCGTGGGCCAGGCTGGCGGGAAGACCCACCAGTAGACCTTGTCCCCGGCCAGCGCCCCGAAGAGCGTCCCGGCCACGCCGACGCATGTAGCCCCCGCGACGCCCCAGGCCTCGGTGGCGAGCACGCACAGCACCAGGGTCGGCAGAGCAGCCAGGACCGGCATGAGGGCACCGGCGAAAGCCGTTCCTGCGTCTCCGGGGGTGTCGTTGGCGAGGGCGGCTGCGGCGATCAGGGCGGCGAGCATCAGGGCCGACACCGTCCAGAGGGCCATGAGCGCCAGAACGTCAGCGAACAGGAGTCGGCGGCGGGGGAATGCGTAGGTGTACATGACGCGCTTGGCGCTTTCGTCGGCCTGGTCGGCGCCAACGGCGTAGAGCGCGGCGAGCATGGGCGTCAGCACGGCCCAGATGTACAACGTGAGGCCGAACCAGTGGTCCCACACTTCCTCCTGGCCACGTCCCGCGCCGATGAACACCGCAACCGCGAACAGCGCCGCCAGAGCCACAGGTGTGGCCAGGGTGGTCCACAGAGATAGCCCCCAGCGGAGCCGGTCCAGCGCGAGCGACAAGAGCAGGACGAGGGAGGGGGAGTCGCGTGCAGACTCGGCCGACCGTACACGGGGCTCCGGCATCGACATGGTCGTCTCACTTCCGACATGTTCCGTTGGCACAGAGGTACGTAGCGTGTACCGCCCCGGAGGTTCACTTCCGCCCGTTGTCCGGTGGAATCACCACGCCACAGGTTCCCCGCGCAGATCGTGCATCAGCGCGGCATAGCCCTCTTCTGCGCTCGGAGTGACCGGGCGGGCCCCGGGCGGGGGGAAGTCGGTGAGCAGGCGTTCTCGGCGGGGTGGGCCGAGGTCGCCGAAGCCTTCGCCGGCCGGTGGCCGGGGCAGTTCGAAGGTGCGGTCGGTCGCGATCTCTCTGAGGCCGCTCGTCGAGCCGGAGTAGGCGACCCGGCCGGCGTGGAGGACCGCCAACTCCGGGCAGACCGCGGTCACGTCCTCCAAGAGGTGCGTGCACAGGATCACGGTGCGGTCCCCGCCAAGCATCCCGAGCACCGAGCGCAAGCGGATGCGCTCTTCGGGGTCCAGACCCGACGTGGGCTCGTCGAGCAGGACCAGACCCGGGTCGCCCATGAAGGCCTGGGCGACCCCCACCCGGCGGCGCGTCCCCGCGGAGAGCGTTCCCAACCGGCGGTCCGACACCAGGTCCAGCCCCAGGTGTTCGACCATTTCAGCGGTCTGGCGTCGGCGCTCGTGCGGATCGGCCATCCCTTTCAACAGCCCGACGTAGTCCAGGAAATCGCGCGTGGACATGTCCGGAGGGAGAGCGACGTCCTGGGGAAGATAACCGAGTCCGCGCCGGAGCGCCCGGCGGCCCGCACGCGTGCGCAGATCGTGTCTGCCGGCCTGGATCCACCCGGACTTCGCCCGGAGCACGCCCGCCAACAACCGGAGGAGAGTCGTCTTTCCGGCGCCGTTCGGCCCGAGGAGCCCCATGGCCCCGGGGCCGCACTCGAGGTCCACACCCTCGAGGACGCGACGGTGTCGGTAGGAATGGGACAGGCCTGTGACCACGACACGCATGCCGTCGTTCCTTCCCCGGAGTCGTTCGAGCGTTACCTCCCTTGCAGCGACTGCTCCGGGCGCGAGACCAGCCACGTCGCTGCGGCCAGCAGCGCGGACGAGATCAGCAGACTCAGCGGAGTGGTCGACCACAGGGCGCCGATCGTATCCCGCATGCCTGCCGGCAAGGGGCCCAACGATGCGGCGCCTCGGGCGGCGAACACGCTCATAAGCCAGGACCCCGCCCCGAAAACCGCACCCATTGCGGGCGAGTACCATACCGTGCCGAACACCGTCGTACTCACGCCCAGGACAGCGGGCCCCAACCAGGAGGCGATCAGCGCGGTGGCGGCCTGCGGGGAACCCGACACGGCGGCCGAGGCCGCCGACACCAGCGCGGAGGCCGCCAATACAGTGCCCGTCACCAGTACCAGCCGCGCCAGCCACACTGCCGCCGGAGGTACGAGCATCGTGTACAGCATCTCGGACCTGGGATCCCTCTTCGGGGAGCACACGGCCAGGGCCGTCCCTGTGGTGAGCAGTGTGGCTACGGGCCCGAAGAAGGCCGCGCCGACGGACGGGTCGGGTGCTTGCGCGGCGAACACGAAGAGCGCGGCCAGAACCACGGCCGTCATCGGCCAAAGCGACACCGGGACGAGCTTGGCCTGGCGCATCACCAGGGTGCCGACCAGTCGGGCCGCCCCTCCAGAGGTGAGAGACGGCGCGGTCGGCCCGGACACCTTCGCGGGCGCCGCGCGCTCCGCGGCGAGCGCCGGCGCGATCAGGTCGTCGAAGGAGGGTGTTCGCACCTCGGGTTCGGAGGCTTGCAGAGCTGAGGCGAAGTTCTGCATCCCCGAGACACGGGCGGAGCACGAGGCGCATGTCTGCAGATGTGAGCACCGCTTCTCGGACAGGCCGTCCGGGTGCTTTTTTGTCCCTCGGTCTGCACGGGCGGCCTGAAGGACCTCTCCCTCGCTCAGATGTGGCATGTCAACTCACCTGTCCCTCGGCGAGCGCTGCACACAGCCGCGCCCGCGCCTTGGCCATACGACTCTTGACCGTGCCTACGGGTATGCCGAGGCTCTCGGCGATGTCGGTGTACGGCAGTTCTTCCACCAGCGCCAGGGCCGCCACCTCCCTGTGGCGCAGCGGCAGGGCCCCGATCGCTTCGAGGATCCTGTGCTGCCCGGCGGAGGCGAGCACGTCGGCCTCGACGTCCGCCCCGGGGTCGGCCGGCTCCGGTACCTCTTCGGCGTGCAGGGCGACCCTGACCGGCTCGATCCGACGGAGCCGGTTGTGGGCCTGCCGACGCGTGACCCCCAGCAGCCACCCCCGCACCGACGACTGCCCGCGGAAGGTCGCGGCCGAGCGCCAGACCGCGAGCCAGCTCTCCTGCAACAGCTCCTCGGCGGCTCCGGCGTCGGAGGTCAGGCGGCGCAGCAAGCGCAGCATCGGAGCGGAGTGCCGTTCGTAGAGGGCACGCAGAGCGGATTCGTCCCCTGCGGCCACGTCGGCGAGCAGACCGTGTTCGGTGTCCACGTCGGTGTCGATCTCCACATCTTGTACGTAGCGTCTGCGCGCCGTGGGGTTCACCTCCACGACGTGAAACCGTACTCGCGCGCGACCGACACTCCACCGAGGCCCCGAGTACGGTCCCCGAGTAAGCTCGGTCACTGGATCAGGGTGCCGCCCTCGGGGCGGGTGCGGTGACGCATCGAGGGCCACGTGAAAACGGAGTGAATACGAGAATGAGGGCTTCTTCCCTGCTCCCGGTTCTGGGCGGCACCCTGCGCTACGAGGCGCTCATGGTGGTGCGCCATCGCGCCTTGTGGACCGTGTTGGTGCCGTTGTCGCTCCTGTCGTTGGTAATCGCCTGGGGCGCGCCCTCCGATATCACCGGCGGTGTGCGCCACGTCGGTGCGGCCGCCCTGATCACGGGGATTCTGTGCACCTTGGGTATCGGTGTGACCTTGGCCGACCGGTTCGTGCGGGGCCTGAGCCACGGAATGGGGGACCTCGCTGCCGCCACCCCTCACAGCCTTTGGTTCCGGTTGCCCGCGATGCTCGTTGCGTCTTTGGGGGTTGCCCTGGTCCTGCCGCTCGTGGTGGTGATGGTGTGTGTGGTCCCCGCGGCCGTGGCGGACGGTGGTGTGCGCCCGTTGGCCGCCGCACTGGCGGCCTTTACGACCGTGTTGGTACCGGGTGCGGCCGCGCTGACCGCGCTGGCCTGTTTCTTGGGGCTGGTGCTCCCTCTGACCCTTGCCCGAGTTGCCACCGCGGGGGTCTGGTTGTGGTCCACTATCGCCTCGCCCCAGATACTGCCGCTGGTGACCCCCACCGGCACACTCCTGTCCCCGGTCGGGGGTTATCCGGCGGCTGCCTGGTTCGGTGAGCGGGCCGTGTGGGCGAACAGGGAGCTGACGGGCCCCCTCAGCCCGCCCCCGGACACGGGAACGGCGCTGGCCAACCTGGCGGTCCTGGCTGTGTTCACCGCTGTGTTGCTCACACTCGCTGTGCTGGTCGCGGTGAGGCGCAAGTGACTGGACACGGACCGGAGTACCTCCCGCGGGGACACTCCGATCGACGATCGGCGGCCGCGGAGCGCATGAACGTCGAAGTGAGCGGGTTGACGAAGGTGTTCGGGCCCGGAGTGCGGGCCCTGGACGGTGCCGATCTCGCGTTCCGCGGCGGGATCGTCGGTCTCCTCGGCCCCAACGGCGCCGGCAAGACCACCCTGATGCGCGTCCTCACCGGTTCCTTGCGTCCCACTGCCGGGCGTGTGGTCGTCGACGGCCACGATCTTGCCACGAACCGCGGTCGCCGCGCGGCCCAGCGCACCATCGGTTATATGCCGCAGGAGCTCGGCCTCTACCCAGACCTGACCGGACGGGAGTTCCTCGACTACATGGCCTCGCTCAAGGGGATCGGCGGCCGGAGGGTTCGCTGTTCCCGAGTGCGGGACATGCTCTCCCGTGTCGGTCTGGAGGAGCACGGGGGGCGTCGGATCGCCGAGTACTCGGGTGGGATGCGCAGACGCATCGGAATCGCGCAGAGCCTGCTGGGCGACCCCGGACTACTCGTCGTCGACGAGCCCACCGCCGGGCTGGACCCCGAGGAACGCATGCGTTTCCGGTCGCTCATTGCCCATATCGGCCAGGAGCGCACCGTTGTACTTGGTACGCACATTTTGGATGATGTATCGCAATTGTGCTCGAGCGTGACCGTTCTTTCCGCCGGTCGCCCGAGTTTCCACGGGACGGTCCGCGACATGATCGACGTTGCGCGCGGCCGTACCTACGAGGTGCCTGTGGGTGTGCCGGTGGGACAACGGGCCATGGTGGTGGGCACCTCACCCGAGTACTGTCGGGTCGTCGCCCCGGAGACGCCTTCCCGAGGGCGTCCCGTTCCGCCGACGCTGGAGGACGGCTACATCGCTCTGATGTGTTTGGGTGCCGAGTGAGGGCTCGCGGGTCCGGGGCGGAAGGCTCCGCCGATCAGACGATCCGTGCGGGCGCAAAAGGTGCCGTCTCGGTGGCCTGACAGGCATCCTCGCTCCACCGGCGCAACCTCAGCGGGAGCTGTGGGCGTACCCCGCGGCGTGCAGAACCCCGGATGGGCACGCGTCCGATGTGTGGTCGGGTTCATGGCGAAAAAGGAGAAGTGCGCGCTCTGAACCGATTGGCTTCCCTTTTATGGTGAAAGCTGCATGTGTGGCAAATCTGCGTGGGCAATTTTTGGCAAATTAGCGGGAGCCCAGCGGGAATTCCGCTGGCTCTTCCTGTCTCCGTGGCATTCTGAGGCGGATTCGTCCCTGCACTCTTCGGCCCGAGGCCGGTCTGGTGATGTTGTGCGTATGCCTCGTTCACGGTCAGCCCAGCTGCTCCTGCTGCTCTCCGCAATGGTTCTCGTCGGAACCGCCGTCCTCATCGGCTCGGGACTCGTCGGTTTCTGGGCGGCGGCCCGCGCGCTCGCGTTCACGACGGTTCTGGTCTCGGCCGTGGTGCTGGCGCTGTTGGTGCGCCACACGAACCGGCAGATCCAACAGTTGCGCGCCGGTCTCGACCGGAACGTGCGCCTGATCCGTGAACTCACCGGGGAACAGCGGATGGAACTCCTCGGCCGCACGGAGGAGATCGCCGACCGCATCTGCGAGATGGAGGACACCTTGCGCCGGGAGGACCCCCACCGGGGCCGGGGGGAGACCGAGGACCACCCGAAGGTGCTCACATGATCCGGGCGCTGCTGGAGGAGGCACTCCGTACACGCGAGCCGGGGCGCACCGTGGTCTGCACCGTCGGGGAAGGCGCCTGGCCCGACGGTGCAGACCTGCCGGAGGAGGTCGCGTTCCACGACCTGGACCAGCGCCCGGCCTCCGTCCAGCACGTGCGGCGCGAGACGGCCGCCTCCGGTACCCGCTCCTGCGGGCTCACCTTGCTCCTGGCCGCCACACCCACCGACCTGCGCCGGGCCGCCGCCCACCTCGCCGGGTTCCCGCGCTCGGCGCGCATCGTCGTACTCGTCGCGGCGGCCGCACCCCACCTGGACCCGCCCTTCCCCGTCCTGCCCGGACTCGGGCCCTGGGGCGAACTCGTCGACTCCCGAGTACGGCGTGCAGGCGACCAGGGATGGGCCGCCGACCTGTACTTCGGGGCACCCGTCCCCCTGATCCCGGTCGTCTCGGCGCTGGCCCACGGCATGGTCGGAGGCCGGCGCGAGCGGCCCCTGCCCGTACTGGCGGCGGTCCGGGGGCCCGACGCCGGGCTCTGGCGGCCGGGAGACGCGCGCAGCAACCGCACCGAACACGTCGACGCGATCCTCGACACCACCGCCTCCGGGTACACCCTGCCCGAGGACGCCCCGCCCCGGACCCGCCGCGCCCCCCTGGGAGAGGCATCCTGGGCAGACCTCGGCTCCCTCGGCGCGTACGTCCCCGAACGGCCCGCCCCCGACCAGGTCCCCCCAGTGGACGAACGGGTCGTCAACCCCATCGGGTTCACCCGTACCTCCGAACCCGTGACCGGAACTCTGGAGGACCACGACGGGCGTTGGCACCTCGTCGTCGGGGAAAACGTGCGCTGGAGCGTGCCCGGCGACGGGACAGTGACCGACGTGCACATCGCCCGGGCCCGCGACCTGCGCGCCGTCGAGATCGTGTGGGGCCGGCACAGCGGCCCGCTCGCAGCGGTCCGTGCCGTGGCCGCCCTGGCCGCGGCCGGCGTACCGCTGGTCAGCGGCCCCGCACCGAGCTGGGCCACCGGACTGGGGCAGGAGACCCTGGCCCGTCTGCGGTCGGTGCGGATGTCCGACCTGGACGACGAGGACGAACGCGAGATCCACAGCATCCGCACCCGGCGGGCCGCCATGCGCGAACACGGCGCACTGGCCCGGTGGCGCCGCATGGGGGCCGAACTGGGCCTGGACACCGACACCTGCCCGGCCGTGTCCGTGCTCCTGTGCACCCGGCGCCCGGAGATGGTCGGGTTCGCGCTGCGCCAGATCGCACGCCAGCGCGGGGTCGAGACCGAGACCGTGCTCGCACTGCACGGGTTCGACCGGAAGATCCCCGAGGTCGCCGCGGAGATCCGTGCGTTCCGCGCCTCGGGCCGTGAGCTGATCCTGCACGAACCCGACCCTTCCCTCGCCCTGGGCACGGTGCTCGACCGGTCGGCGCGCACGGCGAGCTGCCACATGCTCGCCAAGATGGACGACGACGACTGGTACGGCCCCGAGCACCTCGCCGACCTGGTCTCGGCACGTACCTATTCCGGGGCCGATCTGGTCGGCTCCGACCCGGAGTTCTTCTACCTGGAGACCCTGGACACCACGGTCCGCCTGTCCGGGGAGAGCGAGAAACCCGCGAAGCACGCCAGCGGCTGCACACTCTTCCTCGACCGGGGGGTACTGGAGGAGATCGGCGGGTTCCGGCCGCTGGCCCGCGGGGTCGACTCCCAGTGCCTGGCCGGGGTGCAGCTGGCCGGCGGACGCATCTACCGCACTCACGGGTGCAATTTCGTGGTACGGCGCAAGAGCGAGGGCCACACGTGGACCGTCGGGGCGGGCCACTTCCTGCGCCGGGAGGGCAAGGGCCAGTTGCCCGGGTGGCGCCCCAGCCCACTGCTGGAGCCCGACCCGAAGGATGCGCCGGTCACCTGCTCGTCCCTGCCCTGGGGCGCGCCGGAACCCGTCCGTGAAGGAACCGGACCAGTGGTGGAGGCCGGATGAGTGTATCCACACCGGAAGCGAGGAACACCGTCGTGCCGAGCGGCCGGGAGACGGTACGGTCCCTGCCCGAACTGGGGACCTGGGAACCGGAACTGGGCGTACACGTCGTGGTCCGGGCCGAACACGCCGGCGCCGATCCCGCCCCACTCCTGGCCGACCTGGCCGCACAGACCTATCCGGCCGCGCTCACCGAGGTCACGGTCGCCGGCGGCACCGGTGTGCACGTCCCGGACGGGGCCCGGCCCGAACGCACCCGTGTGGAGACCGGGGACGGCGGAGCACTGCTTCCGGACGCGTCCGCGGACCCCTCGGTGGTGCTGTGGCTCGAAGCCGGGGACCGGATACCGCAGACCTTCGTGGAGGCCCACCTGCGCGGCCACCACCACGTGCGCGGGCTCCTGCTGTGCAGCACACCCGAGGCGACCGAACAGGACGAGGAAGGTGAGCAGGGGACGGAAGGAGACCGGCGGGTCCTGTACGAGCGGACCGGGCCCCTGTGGCCGGGCGCCCTGCGCAGCGGGGCCTCGGCACCCAGATCCGTCCTGGAGGGGTGCGCCGCCTCGGCCGGGGGCGAACTCCCCGCCCAGGAGGAGATCCTGCACCACCTGCTGCTCCAGCACGGCGCGCTCCCGGCCACCGATCCCGAGGTCCGGCACGAACCGAGGACACGGCACGGGGAGGCCGGGGCCGGACCGCTGTCCCGTGCACGCGTGGCCCAATGGGTTCCGACCTCACCGGAACGGGCCGAACGCCCGGGCACGCATTGGCGGGTCCCGTTGGCCCACGTCGTCGTGGACACCGCGGGAACGGACAGCGCCACCGTGGTCGATACCGTGGACCGCCTCCTGGAGAGGGACACCAGCGGCACCCGTATCACCCTGAGGACCGAAGCAGGATCGCCCATGGAGTCGGAGCTGCGCGCGCACTTCCGGGCCGACCCGCGGATCAGGGTGGGGGAGGGCGAACCCGTACCCGACCCGCTCGTCCCGTTCGTGCTCAGCATGCCCGGGGACCTGCGGCCCGAGACCGACGTGGCCCGGGTGATGGTCGAGGAGGCGCAGCGCTCCGGCGCAGACGTGGTCCGCGCGACCGTGCCCGGGTCCGACCTCGGAGGACCGCGGTTGGAGCGCACCGCCGCTCGGGCCCGCGCCGCCCACCGGTGTTCCGGGGCCGACCCCGTCGCCTCCGACCTCCTGCACCGGCCCGCGGTGCGCTGGATCGACGGGCAGGCCCGCCTGCTCACCCCGTCGAACAGGAGGGCCGAGCGGCGCGCCCGGAAATGGGAGCGCCTGCACGAGCACGAGACCGAGGCGGCCCGGATGCGGGTGTGGGAACGGCGGCTGCGGCGCCGGCTCGACCTGCTCACCCGCACACGCGTGGGCCGGTTCTGGTGCCGGGTCCTGGGATGAGGGGAGTGGCCGTGACAGCGAACCGTGAGGTACGGGCGGACGGTCTGCTGCCGCCCCTGGGGCCCCGGCCCGGGGCGACCGTGGTGATCCCGGTGCCGGACGCGTCCGGCACCGGCGACGAGGGCGAGCTCGAGCACGTGATGGGGCGGGTACGGGAACGCATCGGTCCGGACGGGGACCTCGACGTCCTGCTGTGCACCACAGTGCCGTCGACCGACCCCGAACCGCCCGGACAGCGGGTCCTGACGGTGCCCGGCCCGGCCCGGCTCTGGGAGCTCGCCCGCGCGGGGCTGGCGGAGGCCGGGGGTGACGTGGTGCTGCTGGCCCGGCCCGGCACCGTGCCCCGGCGCAGCGAGGTCGACGGCCACGTACGCGCCCACCTGGCAGAACACGCCGCCGTCGCCGTGGGACGGGCCACGGTCGAGTCCGGCACCGGCGGCCCGAGGCCCGACCGGCTGCGGGACGTGTACCCGAAGGCACCGGCCTCGCACCCGCGTGCCCTGCTCGCCGAGGTCGGGGTCGCCGACACACGGGCGCCCGAGGAGCTCCTGCACCGCATGCTCCAGTTCGGTGCTGTTCTGGTCCCGGGACCGCGCACCGAACTGGTGGACCCGGCCGAGAAGGACACCGGAACCACCGTGAAGGCCCGCACCGACGGCCCGGACGAACCCCCGCTCCCGGACCGCGACCCCGAACTGGAACACCGTGTGCCCTGGCACCCGGCACGGCGGGCCCGGCCCGCACGCCTGTGGGAGGTGCCCTTCACGGACGTGGTCGTCGACGCCTTCCACGTGAGCGCCGAAGAGGTCCGCATCACCGCCGACAGCCTGCTCAACAGCAACGACGCCGACCTGGTCCTCACCCTCGTGGGACCCTGGGGCGCGCGGGACCGCGCCACGGCCGGGACCGTCCGGCTGCTGCGCGAGCTCTACCGGTACGAACCGCGCGTGGGTTTTGCGGACCATACTTCCGAACCCGGGCCCGAGGTGCCTTTCCGTCTCTGGCTGCCGGCCGGGGTCGAACTGGCCCCCGACGCGCTCAGCACCCTGGCGGCCGCCGCCGACGAACGCGCGGCCGGGCTCCTGACCGTCCCGTGCGGGAAACGGGGCGAGCTGCGTTGGGAACGTACCGCCGCTCTCGCCCGTGCGCGCCTGACCGGTGCGGGGCTCGGGGGTACGGCACCGCCGTGGAACGCGTGTACGGCGGAATCGCACTCGGTGGTGGAGGAAGCCCCGCCCTGGCCCCGGGAGGGGGACGAGCGCACCCGGCAGGCCCGCCGTGAGTCCAGGGCTCTGAAGGAGGACGCGCAGCGCTGGGAACGCCGGATCCGTGCGCTCACGCGCGGGCGCGCTGCCCGGTTGGTCCTGGGCCGCGGATCCGGTCCTCGCTGAAGGACCGGGAGAGGATCGAGGAGGACTCGTGCATTTGTTGCGAACGCATTTTTCCCTGGTGCCGCCGACGCTCTTCCTGGCGGGGCTCGCAGCGGTGGCCCTGCCCCTGTTCCGCGGGTCGCTCGGGCCGTGGCAGGCGGCGGAACTGTCCGTGTACGGGGCCCTCCTGGCCGCGGTCGTGTACCTGGCCCGGAACCTGGTCCGGCTGCGCCGGGAGGTGTGGAGCTGGCGTATGAGTATCGACGGGCAGGGGCTGGAGTGCGGTGAGCTCGCCGCCGACGACCGTGAGGAGGTGGAGGCCCGCATGGACGAGCTGCTGGAGCGTCTGTCGCACGCGGCCGGGTTCCTGTCCCGTACACACGGTCCCGGGCACGAGGGGCCCAGGGAAGAGGTCCCGGAGCCGCAACGGCCGACCGAGGCGGAGAGGGCCGGCGAGGGGGTTCTGACCCCGGTCCGGGACAGCGGGGCCGAGCCGGTGGTGCGGACGGAGGCGGCCGGGGCGGCCACGTGACGTCGACCGGTTGAACGCGGGCCCTTCGGGGTCCGCGTTCTTTCTGTCGTGACCTGCGATTTCCGATCGTGCGTATCACATAGTGAGATCTTCTGGTTACATAGTTGGACATCCGATAGTCTGTCGTCCTAGTAGGAGTCTGCGGCGTCCGGCTTTCGGATCCCGGTCCCGCCGCCCGGTGCCCCGCGTGCCTCGAACCGGAGGTCCGGGGCGACCCCGGCCGAACCCGCCGAGGTGCTGAGCTCCTTGTTCGCGGACACTGTCGCCCGCGTTTCTGCCGCGACGCCCACGGATCGGGCCCCGCGGTCCTTCCAACACGCAACACCGGACCCTCGCAGGTGCCGGTGGCCTCGCGATCCTGGAGACTGCCATGTACCAGACGGCCGACCACCCCGCCGACGACGAGCTGCAGCGCGCCCTGCAGGAGGCCATCAACCGCCGCGACTGACGCCGCGCCGCGTCCGGCCCGCCCCCCGTTCCTCATCCCGGGGTGCGGGCCCGTCGCGTCCGGGGGCCGTTCCCAGGTCGGATGCGGGCCGAGGGCGCGGGCGTGCGGGTGAGGCGGTAGGGTTGTCTCATTCAGTGTTCATTCGGATCTCATCAGGTGAGATGGGATCGAGTCCGAGTTAGGCAGTCCGTATGGCAGCGCGCACCGTGAAACTGGCCGTCATCCCCGGCGACGGGATCGGACCCGAGGTCGTCGGCGAGGGCCTCAAGGTGCTCGACACCGTTGCGGCCCAGCACGACCTGGCGTTCGAGACCACCGAGTACGAACTCGGCGCCGAGCTGTGGCACCGCACCGGTGAGACCCTGCCCGAATCGGTCGAGTCCGAGCTCGCCCAGCAGGAAGCCATCTACCTCGGTGCGGTCGGCGACCCCTCCGTGCCCAGCGGTGTCCTGGAACGCGGACTGCTGCTCAAGCTCCGCTTCGACTTCGACCACTACGTCAACCTGCGCCCCGTGCGCCTGTTCCCCGGAGTGCGCACCCCGCTGGCGGGGGTGGCCCCCGAGGACATCGACATGCTCGTGGTGCGCGAAGGGACCGAGGGGCCCTACGCGGGTGCGGGCGGTGTGCTGCGCAAGGGCACCCCCAACGAGATCGCCACCCAGGACAGCGTCAACACCCGCGTGGGCGTGGAACGCCTCATCCGCTACGCCTTCGCCAAGGCGGCCGAGCGCCCCCGCCGGAAGCTGACCCTGGTGCACAAGGACAACGTCCTCACCTTCGCCGGCGACCTCTACCAGCGCGTACTCAAGGAGGTCGCCGCCGAGTACCCGCAGGTGTCCGTGAACTACTGCCACGTCGACGCCGCATCGATGTTCTTCGTCGACCAGCCCGGACGGTTCGACGTGGTCGTCACCGACAACCTCTTCGGCGACATCATCACCGACATCGGCGCCGCCATCACCGGCGGCATCGGCCTGGCCGCGAGCGGGAACGTCAACCCCGACCGCACCTTCCCCAGCATGTTCGAGCCCGTGCACGGCTCGGCCCCCGACATCGCCGGCCAGGGCAAGGCCGACCCCACCGCCACCGTGCTCTCGGCCGCGACCATGCTGGAGCACCTGGGCATGCCCGAGGCCGCACGCAAGGTCGAGAACGCCGTCGCCGCCGACCTCAGGACCCGCGGCGACGAGGAGCGTTCCACCTCCCGTATCGGCGACGACCTCGCCGCACGGGTGGCCGAGCAGGGCTAGGCACCACCCGACCGCCCGGCCGCCACCCGAAGGGCGTGGCCCGGCGGCACCACACGGCCACCGACGTGGGAGTCGACAGGCGCGCCCGGGAACCGAGCGCGCCTGTCGGTGCTTCGTATGTCCCTGAACCGGGCGTCGCGCGAAACATCGACCCTGGCACCGGGTGAGCTCATCCGACAGACTGGATCTCAGGCCGGCAGCGCTGCCGGCCCGATGTACCCGAGAGGATCTACGCATGAACAACGACGCCACCACAAGCGGGTTGACGTTCGACATCCAGCTCTCCGCCGACCGGAAGACCCCGGAAGAGCGGGCACAGCTGCTGGAGAATCCCGGGTTCGGCCAGGTATTCACCGACCACATGGTCACCATCCGCTACACCGAGGGCCAGGGCTGGCACGACGCGAAACTCGAGCCCTACGGGCCCCTCGCCCTCGACCCGGCCACCGCCGCCCTCCACTACGCCCAGGAGATCTTCGAAGGTCTCAAGGCCTACCGCCACCCCGACGGCAGCCTCTCCTCCTTCCGCCCCGAGGCCAACGCCGCCCGTTTCAACCGCAGCGCCGAGCGCATGGCCATGCCCGCGCTGCCCGAGGACCTGTTCACCAGGTCCATCGAGGTGCTGCTGGAACACGACGGTGACTGGGTCCCCGACAAGGAGTACTTCAGCCTCTACCTGCGCCCGTTCATGATCGCGACGGACGTCGGCCTCGGCGTCAACCATCCCTCCCGCAGCTACCTGTTCATGCTGATCGCCTCGCCGGTCGGCTCCTACTTCTCGGGCGGCGTCCAGCCCGTCACCGTGTGGCTGTCCAAGGACTTCACCCGCGCCGCCCCCGGCGGGACCGGTGCGGCCAAGTTCGCCGGCAACTACGCCGCGAGCTTCCTCGCCCAGTCGCAGGCGGTCGAGAAGGGCTGTGACCAGGTCGTCTGGCTCGACGCCCACGAGCACCGCTGGGTCGAGGAGATGGGCGGCATGAACCTGTGGTTCGTGTTCGGCTCGGGCGAGAACGCGAAACTGCGCACCCCGCCGCTCACCGGAACGCTCCTGCCCGGCATCACCCGCGACTCCCTCCTCACCCTCGCCCCCGACCTGGGACTGCCCGTCGAGGAGGAGCCGCTGTCCATCGACGAGTGGCGCCGCGCCGCCGAGTCCGGCGAGATGACCGAGGTCTTCGCGTGCGGGACCGCCGCGGTCGTCACACCGGTCGGTTTCGTCAAGAGCGACGAGGGCGGGTTCGCCATCGGCGACGGCGAACCCGGCCCGGTCACCATGCGCCTGCGCGAGGAACTGGTCGGCCTGCAGACCGGCAAGCGGCCCGACGAGCACGGCTGGATCACCCGCTTCCAGTGAGCGGCAGCGGGTGAGGCGGGGCGCCGCGCAGCCGCCCCCGCACCGGCACACAGCGCCACCCGGCGTCCGGGGCCACCGGACCCGGGTGGTTCGCGTTTCAGCAGGTGAGACATCTGCCTCTGATGGGCCGGCAGCCCGAGAGCATGTGGCACACTGAAAACATGCCGTCTCAGGTTCTCATTATCGTGAGGCGCGCCGGCTGACGATTCGGACCCCGCCGGCGCGCTGACCTCTCGTGTCCACGAGGGGTCTTTTTTGTTGGCGAGGGTGGTCGGCCACACCACAGAATCCACCTTCGGGAGTAACCACCCATGAGGGACGACAGTTTCCACGTCTTCGACACCACGCTGCGCGACGGCGCCCAGCGCGAGGGCATCAACCTCCGTGTCTCGGACAAGCTGGCCATCGCGAAGCTGCTCGACGACTTCGGGGTCGCCTTCATCGAGGGAGGGTGGCCGGGGGCCAACCCCAAGGACACCGAGTTCTTCCAGCGTGCCCGACAAGAGCTGACGCTGAAGCACGCCCGGCTCACCGCGTTCGGCGCGACCCGCCGCGCCGGTGTCCGGGCGGCCGACGACCCCCAGGTGGCCGCCCTGCGTGACAGCGGCGCCCCGGTCGTCACCCTCGTCGCCAAGAGCGACAGCCGGCACGTCGAGCGCGCCCTGCGCACGACCCCGGACGAGAACCTCGCCATGATCGCCGACACCGTCGAGTACCTGCGCGAACACCGGCAGCGGGTCTTCGTCGACTGCGAGCACTTCTTCGACGGCTACCACCACGACCCCGAACACGCACTCGACGTCGTCCGCGCCGCCGCCGGTGCCGGAGCCGACGTCGTCGTTCTGTGCGACACCAACGGCGGCATGCTCCCCACCGACATCACCCGCGTCGTGGCCGAGGTCGCAGAAGCCACCGGCGCACGACTGGGCATCCACGCCCAGGACGACACCGGCTGCGCGGTCGCCAACACCCTCGCCGCCGTCGACGCCGGCGCCACCCACGTGCAGTGCACCGCCAACGGGTACGGCGAGCGCGTGGGCAACGCCAACCTCTTCTCCGTGGTCGGAGCCCTCGCCCTCAAACAGGAACGCGATGTGCTGCCCGAAGGCTGCCTGGAGGAGATGACCCGCGTCGCCCACGCCATCGCCGACCTGGTCAACCTGGCACCCGACACCCACCAGCCCTACGTGGGGGTCTCCGCCTTCGCGCACAAGGCCGGGCTGCACGCCTCCGCGATCAAGGTCGACCCGGACCTGTACCAGCACACCGAACCCGAGCTGGTCGGCAACCGTATGCGCATGCTCGTCTCCGACATGGCCGGGCGCGCCTCCGTCGAACTCAAGGCCCAGGAGCTGGGGCTGGACCTGTCCGATGACCGGGCGGCCTCAGGACGAGTCGTCGAGCGGGTCAAGGAACTGGAGCTGTCCGGGTACAGCTTCGAG
Source organism: Nocardiopsis kunsanensis DSM 44524 (assembly GCF_000340965.1). Classification (GTDB taxonomy): domain Bacteria; phylum Actinomycetota; class Actinomycetes; order Streptosporangiales; family Streptosporangiaceae; genus Nocardiopsis; species Nocardiopsis kunsanensis. The sequence goes on along the minus strand of NZ_ANAY01000021.1, from coordinate 10,964 downwards.
GCCGCCGACGCCTCCCTGGAACTGCTCATGCTCGAGGAGATGGGCCGCCCGGTGCGCTACTTCGAGACCGAGTCCTGGCGTGTCATCACCGAACGCCGCCCCTCCTCGGGCGCGGGGCTGCCGGACGGCGCCGACGAGAGCCTGACCGAGGCGACCGTGAAGCTCTCCGTCAAGGGCGAGCGCATCATCGCCACCGCAGAGGGCAACGGCCCCGTCAACGCCCTGGACCGCGCCCTGCGCAACTCGATGGAGAACGTCTTCACCGCGCTGGCCGGCCTGGAACTGACCGACTACAAGGTCCGCATCCTCGAGGGCACTTCGGGCACCAACGCCATCACCCGCATCCTCATCACCTTCAGTGACGGGGTAGGGGAGTGGACGACAGTGGGCGCGGGGCCCAACGTCGTCGACGCCTCCTGGGTGGCGCTGGAGCAGGCCGTCACCTACGGGCTCCTGCGCCAGGGCTATCCCCAGGTCTGACCCTCCGCACGGAACCGGCCCGGCCGCGCGTCGATCCCGTGCGCCGGGCCGGTTCTGTCCGGTGGGCTCTTGCCCTCGGACGGGGACGGGGCTTGCTGTGCCGGGGGAGACAGGGGTTGGGCGGTCTTGCCGTGGCGAGATGGTTCGGGGTGGTCCGGGGCTGAGGGAGCGGGGTTTCTTGTGGTGCCGGGGGCGGGGGTTCGGGCGCTCGTCGGCCCTCCTCGCCCCCGTCGGGGCCTCCGCAGGCTGCCAGGGACGTGGTCACGGCAACGGCACCCAGGGCACCGAACGCTGCACGTCGGGACGGACGGCAGTTGCCCAGGACGGTCCTGTACCGCCCAGGACAGTAGTGGTCGCACACGGCCGCACGGACGGGAGAGCGGAGAGCGGGCTCACCCCTCGAGGTCGACCCACCCGCTGGGCTCGCACCCCTGCAGGCCGAGGGTCTGCTGCTGCATCACCGGGGCGGGGGCGCCCTTCTCCGGGCAGTCCACGTGGCCGTGGCCGAAAGTGTGCCCCACCTCGTGGTTGATGAGGTAGATGCGATAGGTCTCCAGGTCGCCGTCGAAGTGGTCGACACCGGAGACCCAACGGTTCTGGTTGATGATGGCCCGGCTCCCCTGGGCACAGGAGACATAGCCGTTGGTGCTCAGAGGGGCACAGAGCTCGTCGACGGTGTCGGGCGCGGCCAGCAGCACGCGCACGTCGGCGTCGCCGGCGTCGTCGACGCGTTGCAGGGAGCGTTCACCGTCCTCCCGCCAGCTGCGGGGATCGCCGAGGATCGTCTCGACCGCCCCGGCGAAGTCCTCCTCCGAACCGGGCAGACCCTGCTCCACCTCGACGGCGAAGGTCGTCAACGGACCTTCGCCCATGACCTCGCTCTCACCGGGGACCGTCTCGATGTCGCCGTCGGCGGTGTCGACCTCTTCCTCGACGGAACGCAGGAGCGGGTTCTCCTCGTCCTCCTCCGGCGCGGTCGGCGACGAGCTCTGCTCCTCGGTCCCGTGCCGGCGGTCACCGTCGGGGACGCCGTCGCTCGCGGGCGAACCCGACGGGTCGGCCACCGGGGGGCCGTCGGAGTCCTCCGGCACGCTGACCATCAACACGGCCGCGGCCCCGGACACGACACACAGACCGAGCGCGATCCCTGTGGGGTAGCGACGCCGGCGGCGGTGCCTGGGGCGCTTGGTGGGCACGTACCTGGACCTCTCGAAGTAGGAAGACGGACCCAAGCATGCCAGAGTCGCGCTCGAACCACGGCCAGGACGCACCACCAGGGGCCCGAACGGAACCGAATACCCTCGCGTACCGTTCACCGCACCCGGATACCCTGCAACAGCAAGCGATCAATTGGGAGGCAACGGGTGCGCATCGCACGCTTCGCGTCTGGGGACGACGTCGGTTTCGGTCTGGTGGAGGCCGATTCGGACACGGGGGAGGACTACGTCTCCCGTTTGAGCGGTCACCCCTTGCTGGGTGAGGTCAAGCTGGCGGGGGAGCGGGCCAAGCTCACCGACGTCCGACTGCTTTCACCGGTGCTTCCCACCAAAGTGGTCTGCATCGGCAAGAACTACACCGACCACGTCGAAGAGATGAAGAACGTCACCGGGGAGTCCACCGACGAACCGGTCGTCTTCCTCAAACCCTCCACCGCCGTGACGGGGCCGCAGGACCCCGTCTTCCACCCGTCGGTCTCCGAACAGGTCGACTACGAGGGCGAGCTCGCCCTCGTCATCTCCCGTCCGTGCCGCGAGGTGCCCCGGGAGCGGGTCAAGGACGTCATCTTCGGTTACACCGTCGCCAACGACATCACCGCCCGCGACCTGCAGAAGAAGGACAAGCAGTGGACCCGCGCCAAGGGGTTCGACTCCTTCTGCCCGCTGGGCCCGTGGATCACCACCGGGCTGAGCATCGAGGAGGCCCAGGACCTCGCCCTGACCACCACCGTCGACGGTGAGGTCAGGCAGGAGGGGCGTACCTCGCAGCTCATCCACGACATCCCGGAGATCGTCTCCCACGTGTCGTCCTTCATGACCCTGCTGCCCGGCGACGTGGTGCTCACCGGCACCCCCGCCGGCGTCGGCCCGGTCCGTGAGGGACAGGAGGTCTCGGTCTCGATCGAGGGCCTGGGTTCCATCGACAACCGTGTGGTCTCCCGCGACTGACCCAGGAGAACGGGGTGGCCCGCCGCGGCCGCCCCGTGCCTTCGGCCTTCCGCGGTCCCTCCGCACGGGGCCTCCTCCGAACCGGTGCACTCCCCCTAGGGCAACCGAGAAAGGAGACGGGTGCTCTCCCCTATGCCTCGCACGCGAGGTAGGCACCCACCACACGGATGAACAGACCCCAGCGCCGCACCGGCCCGCTCCTGGTCGGCGGAGCCGTCGCGCTTGTGCTACTGATCGTCGGTGCTGTCGGATACTGGGTGACGACCAGCGCCGACAGCGGCGCCCCCCAGAACGAAGCGGAGGAGCGCCCCGTGAGCGAACCCCGGCGGATCATGCTCTCCGGCGACTCCATGACCCAGGGCGCCGACGGCGACCGCACCTGGCGCTACCACCTGTGGAACCATCTGTCCCCGCACGTGGACGGCCTCGAGTTCGTGGGCCCCTACAGCGATCCGGCGTCCCCGGACATGATCCTGCCGGTGCCCACCACCGAGGGGGAGGACCCCGTGGCGCCCTCTCCCGGGTCCACCGGCGCCCCCTCGCCCCCGGACGGCACGGGACCCGGCGAGGAGGCCCCTTCCCCCGGGGAGGGGGACACCGGCGGCTCCGACGGGCCGGGCGGTGCCCCTCCCGGCGAGGCCGAGTACGAGGACCCCGACTTCGACCAGGAGCACAACGCCCTGTGGGGCCGTACCCTGCGCGACGCCTCCGCCTCCATCGGGGAGGAGGTACGCACCTATCAGCCGGACGTGCTGTGCGCCATGCTCGGCGTCAACGACCTGCTGTGGCCGGTCTCCATGGAGGAGATGGAGGAGAACCTGAGGGGGTACGTCGAGGCCGCACGTTCGGGCAACCCGAACCTGCGCGTGGTGCTGGCAGAAGTGGTGCCGATCGCGCTCGCCGACTCCGACGAAGGCTTCGCCCTGCGTGTGTACGCCTACAACGAGCTCGTGCGGGAGGTGGCCCAGGACATGTCCACCCGGACCTCGCCCGTCATCAGCCTCGACGTGGCCAACAAGGAGAAGTGGGAGGCCTCCGCCGACACCTACGACGGCACCCACCCCAACGCCGACGGTGAGCTCAAGATCGCCGCGGCTTTCGCCGACGTCCTCTCCCGCGGTTACGAGATCGGACCGGGGTACCCGCGCCCGCTGCCGATCTCCCCCTGAAGCGGGACACCCCAGGTGACCGGGGAGCACGGATACCCTGGGGCCCGTGACTGAGACTTCGATTCGTACCCGCTTCGCCCCGTCCCCCACAGGCATGTTCCACGTCGGTGGAGCCCGGTCCGCGCTCTTCAACTGGGCCCTCGCCCAGCAGAGCCCCGGCGGCCGGATGGTGTTGCGTGTGGAGGACACCGATGCCGCCCGCAACAAGCCCGAATGGACCGACGGCATCGTGCGTGCCATGTCCTGGTTGGGCATCAGCGCCGAGGACCCGGCCTTCGAGGGCCCCTACTTCCAGTCCGAGTACGCCGGCAAGCACCGTGAGACCGCTCAGGAGCTCCACACCAAGGGGCGCGCCTACTACTGCGACTGCACCCGTGAGCAGGTCCAGGAACGGCGCGACAACCCGAACCTGGGCTACGACGGTTTCTGCCGCGACCGCGGTCTGGAGCCGGGCCCCGGCCGGGCTCTGCGTTTCCGTGTGCCGGACGAGGGTCCCACCGTCGTCGACGACCGCATCCGCGGCCGGGTGGAGTTCGATCACGCCTCCATCGAGGACTTCGTGATCGCACGCGCCGACGGCAGTCCCCTGTTCGTGCTCGCCAACGTCGTCGACGACGTCGAGATGCGCATCACGCACGTCATCCGCGGTGAGGAGCACCTGTCCAACACCCCCAAGCAGCAGCTGCTGTGGGAGGCGTTGGGGCTGCAGCCGCCGGTGTGGGCGCACCTGCCCGTCATCGTCAACGAACAGCGCAAGAAGCTGTCCAAGCGCCGTGACAAGGTCGCCCTGGAGTCCTACCAGGAGGAGGGTTTCCTCCCGGAGGCGATGGTCAACTACCTCATGCTGCTGGGCTGGGCCCCCGGTGACGACCGCGAGATCATGCCGTGGTCGGAGATGGTGCCGCTCTTCGACATCGCCGACGTCAACAGCTCCAGCGCCTTCTTCGACGAGAAGAAGCTGCGTGCGTTCAACGGCGACTACATCCGTTCCCTGGAGACCGCCGACTTCATCGAGCGTTGCGAGCCGTGGGTGACGATGACCGGTGAGGAGGCCCCCTGGCCCCCGGAGAACTTCGACCGCGACGTCTTCGCGCAGGTGGCCCCGCTCGCGCAGAGCCGTGTGGCCGTGCTCTCGGAGATCGTGCCCAACGTCGACTTCCTCTTCCTCGACGAGCCCGAGACGGAGGAGAAGAGCTGGAAGAAGGCGATGAAGCCCGGTATCGGTACGCCGATGCTCGAGGCCGCCCTGGAGCGTTTCTCCGACGAGTCGCTGTCCTGGGAGACCGACACCCTCAAGGCAGCCACGGAGGAGGCCGGCGCGGAGCTGGGCCTCAAGCTCGGCAAGGCGCAGGCGCCCGTGCGGGTGGCTGTGACGGGGCGGACCGTGGGGCTGCCGCTGTTCGAGTCCCTGGAGCTCCTGGGCCGTGAGCGCACGGTCGCCCGTGTGGCTTCGGCCCTGGCGAAAGCACGTGCGGAGGAGGCCGAGGCAGACCTCTCCGAGGGCTGATCGGCGCGGGGTGGCCGGGGCCACAGCCGGCCTCCCCGGATTCAGTTCGCGAGCACTCCGAAAGTCCGCTAGAGTTGGGGACGTCGCCGAGGGGGACAGGGAAGCGGAAGCGGACCGGCCCCCGAAAGCACTGGGGTATGGTGTAATCGGCAGCACGAGTGATTCTGGTTCACTTAGTCTAGGTTCGAGTCCTGGTACCCCAGCAAGTTCCACCGCCCGGGCCGAGCTCGAGTGATGCGAACGCGGAGCCCACGGCTCCGGATGAAGCCCCCGTCGTCTAGTGGCCCAGGACGCCGCCCTCTCAAGGCGGTAACGGCGGTTCGAATCCGCTCGGGGGTACAGAGAGCAAGGGTGGCTCCCAAAGCGTGGGAGTTTTCTTGTCTCGATCGACGCACAGCGTCGATGTCCGGTTCGACCGGGTATGATGACTCACCGGTCGTCACACGGCGAACTCAGGGCCCCCGTCGTCTAGTGGCCCAGGACGCCGCCCTCTCAAGGCGGTAACGGCGGTTCGAATCCGCTCGGGGGTACCAAACGCAGGCTCCGTCCATCGGGCGGGGCTTTTTTTGTGTCCGTGCTCGGCCCTGCCTCCCCCGACAGCGCCCCAGCACCCCGGCGTGCCGGGCCGATCCGGCCGTCTCCTCCGTCCGGCCCCGGACGTCCTCTCCACACAGGCGCCGGGAACACCGCCCCTTCTGTGCGAACGGCGGCCGGAAACGTTGATCGGGCGCTCGCCGGGCACGCTTCGTGTGTTCTGTCCGAGAGAAAGAAGGGCGGTACGCAATGTGCGGGACAAAACGAAAAGAAGGAATGTTCCTTCGCGTTCTGATTTACCCGGTGCGCTCCGGACCTCGAATGCGGTTCCGGGACCACGAAGCGTGACTGCTGGTCCCGACACGGACGGTCGGTACGGCACCGGGGGCGGCCTCCACGCGGGGCCGCCCCCGGTGCCGACGGTGAGGGGCCGGGTGACGGTCAGTACGTGCCCTCGTAGTTGTGCAGCGACTCGCTGATCTTCTCCGCGGCCGACATCACGGCCTGTGAATGCATACGGCCGGGGGAGCGGGTCAGGCGCTCGATGGGGCCCGAGACCGACACAGCGGCGATCACACGGCCGCCGGGGCCGGACACGGGCGCCGATACCGAGGCCACGCCCTGCTCGCGTTCTGCGACGCTCTGGGCCCACCGGCGTCGGCGCACCTGGGCCAGGCTCGCGGCGGTGAAGCGGGCGCCGACGAGGGAGCGGCGGATCCGGTCGGAGTCCTCCCATGCCAGCAGCACCTGGGCGGCCGACCCGGCGTTCATGGGGAGTTCGCTGCCCACGGGCACGGTGTCGCGCAGGCCGCTGCTGCGTTCGGAGGCGGACACGCACACGCGCAGATCGCCCTGGCGGCGGTAGAGCTGGGCGCTCTCCCCGGTCAGGTCCCGCAACTGGACCAGTACGGGGGCGGCGACCGCGAGCAGGCGGTCCTCGCCGGTGGCGATCGAGAGCTCGCCCAGGCGCGGACCCAGGACAAATCGCCCCTGACTGTCGCGCGTGACCATGCGGTGGCGCTCCAGTGCCACGGCCAGACGGTGGGCGGTCGGGCGGGCCAGACCCGTGATCTGCACCAACTGGGCCAGGGAGGCGGGCCCCGATTCCAGGGCGTCGAGGACCGACATCGTCTTGTCCAGGACACCGACGCCGCTGGATGAGCTAGAGTTGTCCATGGCTTGATATTGCCGTCTCGAAATATGAAACGCAAGTCAGGCCTCCAGTACTCGAGGTGGCCCCGACAGGAGCAGCCGCGAAACCGAACGCGAGAGAGGCGATCGACCATGGCACGCACGATGGCCGAGAAGGTCTGGCAGGAGCACGTCGTCCGACGCGCCGACGGCGAGCCCGACCTGCTCTACATCGACCTCCACCTCGTGCACGAGGTGACCAGCCCGCAGGCTTTCGAAGGGCTGCGTCTGGCCGGCCGCTCCGTGCGCCGTCCCGACCTCACCATCGCCACCGAGGACCACAACGTCCCCACGCAGAACCTCCTCGCGCCCATCGCCGACCCGGTCTCGCGCAAGCAGGTCGAGACGTTGCGCAAGAACTGCTCGGACTTCGGCGTGCGTCTGCACCCCATGGGCGACATCGACCAGGGCGTCGTGCACGTGGTCGGCCCCCAGCTCGGCCTCACCCAGCCCGGCACGACCGTGGTCTGCGGCGACAGCCACACCAGCACCCACGGGGCCTTCGGTGCCCTGGCCTTCGGCATCGGCACCAGCCAGGTCGAGCACGTGCTGGCCACCCAGACCCTGCCCATGGAGCCCTTCAGGACCATGGCCGTGACCGTGGACGGGCAGCTCGACCCGGGGGTGAGCTCCAAGGACATCATCCTCGCCGTCATCGCCCGCATCGGTACCGGCGGCGGACAGGGTTACGTCATCGAGTACCGCGGCGAGGCCATCGAATCGCTGTCGATGGAAGCCCGGATGACCGTGTGCAACATGTCCATCGAGGCCGGTGCCCGCGCGGGCATGATCGCGCCCGACCGGACCACCTTCGACTACATCCGGGGCCGCTCGCACGCCCCGCAGGGCGCTGACTTCGACGACGCCGTCGAGTACTGGAAGAGCCTGGCCACCGACGAGGGCGCCGAGTTCGACGCCGAGGTCGTCCTGCACGCGGACGAGATCAGCCCCTTCGTCACCTGGGGCACCAACCCCGGCCAGGGCGTGCCGTTGGACGGCTCCGTGCCCGACCCGGCCTCCTTCGAGGACAGCTCCGCGCGCGCCGCCGCCGAGAAGGCCCTGGACTACATGGACCTGAGGGCCGGAACCCCCATGCGCGAGGTGGCCGTGGACACCGTCTTCCTCGGTTCCTGCACCAACGGCCGCATCGAGGACCTGCGTGCGGCTGCGGAGGTCATGCGCGGGCGCAAGGTCGCTGACGGCGTGCGGATGCTCGTCGTGCCCGGTTCGATGCGGGTCAAGGAGGAGGCCAACCAGGAGGGCCTGGGGGCCGTCTTCGAGGAGGCCGGTGCCGAGTGGCGCGAGGCCGGCTGTTCCATGTGTCTGGGCATGAACCCCGACCAGCTCGCTCCCGGTGAGCGGAGTGCTTCGACCTCCAACCGCAACTTCGAGGGACGTCAGGGCCGCGGCGGGCGCACTCACCTGGTCTCGCCCCTGGTCGCCGCCGCCACCGCCGTGCGCGGGACGTTGTCCTCACCCGCCGACCTGGCCCAGTAGGCAGGGCCGGCGAAGCCCTCGAACCGCGGGCCGAGGCGCGGTGCACCGAGCGCAGGCCCCAGAACCAACAGGAGACCATCGACATGGACAAGTTCGACGTCCACACCGGTCGGGCGATGCCGCTGCGCGCGAGCAACGTCGACACGGACCAGATCATCCCCGCCGTCTACCTCAAGCGCGTCAGCCGCACCGGGTTCGAGGACGGCCTGTTCGCGGAGTGGCGCAAGGAGGACGACTTCGTCCTCAACCGCCCCGAGTACGCGGGCTCGACCGTCCTGATCGCGGGGCCCGACTTCGGTACGGGATCCTCCCGGGAGCACGCCGTGTGGGCCCTGCAGGACTACGGCTTCCGGGTCGTGCTCTCGTCCCGCTTCGCCGACATCTTCCGCGGGAACTCGCTCAAGGGCGGTCTGCTGACCGTGCTGTTGCCGCAGGAGGTCGTCGAACACCTGTGGCGGACCGTGGAGGAGGACCCGAGCACCGAGATCACCGTCGACCTGGTCGAGCGCGAGGTGCGCGCCCCCGGCGTGCACGAGTCCTTCGAACTGGACGACTACACGCGCTGGCGTCTGCTGGAGGGGCTGGACGACATCGCCCTGACCCTGCGCCACACCGACGAGATCGCCGAGTTCGAGTCCGGGCGCAAGCCCTGGGCGCCGGTCACTCTCTGACCCGTCCGAAGGTCCGCGGGGCATCGCCGGAGCACTGTTCCGGGGTGCCCCGTCGTCGTCCCGGGGGTGGTCACACATGGTGAGGAAAAGCCTGATCCGACTGTTTTCGGACAGTGACCGGAGTGAGGGGAGAAGGGGGCGGCGCCGGGTGCTGGATCACCTCCTGGTGCGGCGATCACGTGCTCTGTGGCCCACGGCACGCCGATCCGCAAAAGATTTTACCTTTACTTGGAGTGAGTAGCCGGTCACTACTCCAAAGTCCCCGTCTTCGCGCTCCCGGGAGCCCGGAATCCGGTTATACGTAGGCATTTGGGGCTCCCAGAAGGGCATAAAAGGGGGCTCTCCGGTGAGGGTACCGGGCGCGTTCCACTGTCAACAGGGAGTGACCGTGCAGGTCGGGAAGGCCTCGACACGCCTTCTCCCGGGGCGTTTGTATTTGTGTAAAGGCCTCTGCTTCCCCTAATTTCGTGCGAGCAAGGGGGAACCGGAGGAACCTTATGAACAAGCGTGACCTGATCGACGCGATCTCCGATCGTCTCGGAGACAAGAAGACCGCGACCGAAGCGGTCAACGCTGTGCTCGAGACCATTCAGACCACCGTGGCCTCCGGCGACAAGGTCGCCATCACCGGCTTCGGTGTTTTCGAGAAGTCCGAGCGCGCTGCACGTACGGCGCGGAACCCCGCCACCGGCGCCACGATCAATGTTCCGGCCAGCTTCGTCCCGAAGTTCCGTGCCGGTGCCGATTTCAAGGCTCTGGTCAACGGGGACAAGAAGTAGTCCCTCCGCCCCACGGCGAAGGACTGCCACCGCCCGGGTCGCCTCACGAGGGCACCCGGGCGGAGTCGTGTCCGGGCCCCTCCAGTTCCGCCAGCAGCCGCCGCGTGCGCGGGCCCAGCCCCAGTTCACGGGCGTCCCACAGGTCCTGAGGGGTGTCGACGTCCCTGCGCACCGATCCCGCTCCGGCAACCCGCAGCTCTCGTGCCCCCGAACGCAGGTGGCGGGCGCGCGAGGCCCCCTCGAAGGCCGGCAGCAGACACGAGCCCGCGGTGGCCGCCAACAGTGTGGTACCCACCCCGGGGGAGTCCGGCAGGAACGAACGCCCGTACCGCTGAGCCGCACGCAGTACCGTCGCCAACTCGGCCGGCCGTAGCGCGGGCAGGTCGGCGGAGAGCGCGCACAGGCCCGTACCCGGCGCCAGGGGCCCTGCGGCCGATTCCCCGTGCTCCAAGGCCGGGTTGAGCCCGGTCCCGGGCTCGCCGGCGACCACGAGCGCGCCCAGGCCTTCCAGGGCCGCACCGGCCCGGGGGTCGTCGGTGACCACGAGCACCCGCTCCACGGTCGGGCACTCCAACACAGCTGCCACCGTGTCGCAGGCGATCGCCAGCGCCAGCTCGGCCCTGCGGGGGCCTGTGGCACGGGCCAGGCGCGACTTCGCACGGGCGAGATGCTTGACTGGGACGATCAGGGACCAGCGTGTCCCGCGCGTCCGTTCGCCTCGTTCTCCACGGCCGGTCACGGTCTCCCCCGGGGGTCGGCGACGACGGTGGACACGAGGGTAGGCGGTCGGGGCCTGCGCGATGCGGGGGCCCCGGGTGTGTCGGCCGGGTCCTTCCCCGCCCGGGTGCCGGAACCGGAGCTGCGGGTGTGCAGTTCGGGGCCGCTCGCGACGGGAGGTCCCCGCCGGACAAGGCCTAGATCGTTGATGGGAAATGTGTGCCCTGGTCAGTGGTCGTAGGCGACCAGTGACC
>NZ_ANAY01000020.1 GCF_000340965.1 Nocardiopsis kunsanensis DSM 44524 | reverse complement strand
CTGTCACCAACCGCTTGCACAGCAGCACCCCCGACACGAGTTAACAAAGTACTACTAGAGCGCGTGTGGCAGACGCCCTGGCTCCCCTCCCGAGCTGCCAAGCCCCGAGGCCTGGACACCACGCATGAGAAGTCCAGTGGCTCTGTCACCAACCTTCACCAGTTCTCTTTGCAACGCGCTTGATGTCCCGGTCTGCTGTGCCTGAGCGAGGCGTTCCTGTAGTAGCTGACTTTGTTCTTGGGTCAACTGTGGTGCCAGGACTGGGGAGTCCAGGACTGCAGCGGCGGCGTGTGCGTCCGTGGTCTCTAGGGCGCTGGTGATCAGGTGTGCGGCCAGGGTGTGCTGGTCGGGAGCCAGTTCGCACGCCAGTACGCCCAGCCGGGTCGCGAACACCGCCCCACCGGGTGTGGGGGGCAGATGGTGGACGGCGTCGACCATGGTGGTGACGGCTCCGACCGGATCCCGTCCGGCCACCTGGTCGGTCGCGGCGGTCAGGCACGCGGCCACCGCGTGCTCCCATGCCTGCGAGGCGTCAGTCTCGGCGAGCAAGTCGGTAGCGGTGTCGGGGCCGTCGAGGCGGAGCGCGACCAGCACGGCGACCTGGCGGCCATCCAACAGCCGGGTGCCGATGCCGTTGTAGCGGCGCAGGTGGTTCATCGCGTCCTGCCAACGCCCGGCCGCGCACAGGGCGCGGGTGCCGTCGGCGAGCAGGACCGCCCACAGGAACCGGCGTAGCTCAGCACGTTCACCCGGGGTGGCGACCAGCTCTCCCACCGGGCAGCTCCGGCCGAGTACGTGCGCGGGACCGCCGCGATCGGCGGCCTCGAACAGCGATTCCAGCACCGCGTAGGCGTCGGAGGGGTTTCCGGTGCGGATCGCGAGGCGGCCGAGGTTCACCAGAGGTTGCAAGGCGAAGGTCGCCGCTTTCGCGGTCAAGGGCGTGGCAGGTGTGAACGTCTCGTACTGCTGCCAGCACAGGGCCTCGGCGAGGCCTGGTTGGCCGAGGTCGCTGGCGATGAGTGCGGCCTTGTTCATCGTCTCGCAGGCCCGGGTCATCGCCTCCTCGGAGCCGCGGGTCTGGCCGGCCTTGTGCAAAAGGTCGTCGAGTTCGGTGAGCCGCTGCCTCATGGGTAGCGCCGGAGGGCGGGGGCGAGGGACCAGCGGGATGTGACGGGTCGCAGGAGGGAGTGCCGGGCCGGTCACAGGCTCACTGTTTCGGGGTCGAAGATGGTGCGGGCCGCGGCGTGGGAGAGCACCGCTTGGGCGGGGGCCGGGATACTGAGGCGGTTCCAGCAGAAGATGACGTGGTGGGCCAGGACCGCGCGGAGCCCGCGTTCCAGTCGGCCGCGGGTGTGCAGGTCGTCCAGCTCGCGCCCGCAGTCCTGGAACGCGCGGGCCCATGGGGCGAATCCGGCGAAGGCTCCGCTCGAAGAGAAGTGTGCGCCGCGCGGGCCGGGGTCGACGCTCAGGAGGCGGTGCACCTGATGGTGGACCTTCTCCGGGGGCGGCCCGGCGGTAGGCAGGGGGCGAGTGGCGGCCACGCGGTCCCACACGTCGCCCTGCTCATAGTGGTCCAGACCCGCAGCGCGCATCAGGGTGTGGCACAGCAGGAGCGAGATCTCTTTGCGCCGGTCCGGGCCTTGCTCGGTCGCGGCGAGGAACGCCATGAGGTGATGGGTGTCGGCGCAGAAGAGGGTGTGGGCTGCGGCCATCGCCTCATCGCCGCCGAAGGCGCGGATCTCGGGCTCATACACCACGGGTGTCCACCCGCTGATGTGTCCGGCGTGGATGAGTTCGTCCAAGAGCCCGCACACCCGTTCCCGCACGGCTGCCTGTAGCGCTGGCGCGTGGGGCAGGTGGGTGCGGCAGCGCCAGGCGCCCTTCTTGCGTATCAGGAACCACTCCCTGCTGGACTGGTGCAGGGCCGGTGCCAGATGGTGAACGCCGACCTGTTCGGCTGTGGCCGGGTCGGGGAATTCGACGTTGACCTGCCACCACACGTCGGCGGCGGGGGCATCGTTGAGCATGGGCGGCTCCTTCCAAGAGCACGGGGTCAGGCCAGGGCCAAGTGGGCGTCCCAGGGCACGCCAGCGGCAGTCCCGTTGGCGTAGGTGTGCAGGGCCAGCGCGATGCCGGCGCGGCCGTCGAGGAACTCCGGATCCAGATCGTGGTGATCGTCGACTTCGAGTCGGTCCAGGAGGGTGGCGGCGATCCGGTCCAGGTCCTGTGCCAGCGGCGCGTCGGGGGCGTCGGCGTTGATGCGCCACGCGCAGTGCAACAGCCCGGCCCATCCGTGGCAGAGCCCGAGATCGGCGAGGGTGTCGAGCTGAAAGGCGTCGCGCAGGCAGTCGGCCATCGTCTTCTCGGCCCTGGCCCGCCGACCCGGGTCGTTGAGTGCGATCGCGGCGAGCTGCTGGGCGCGGGCCAGGCCGGGGGTGCCGTAGCACCAGGTGGGCCGCTGCTCGCAGGCGGCGTTGGTGGGGCCGCTCTCCCACCGTTGGGGGCTGAGGTAGTAGGGCCACCACGTCCCTCACGGGCCGGTGTGGCGCCGGGTGTCGAGGACGTCGAGGATCCGGCCGATGGCGTCGGTGTGTCCGTCGACGGTGACCCTGTGGCGCAGCGCCAGCGACAGGACCGCCAAGGGGGCGGCGATTCCGTGGGCCACACCGAGGTTGAGGTGCCCGCCGGGAAAGTCGGGATCGAGGCGGTTGTGGGGGGAGTGCTCGGTCCACCAGCCCGGCAACTGGTGGGGGTCGTCGGGCAGCGGCAGGGACAACCGGACCAGGTAGGCGAGGACCTGTCGGGTGATCGGGGCCTCGGGATGGGTGTGCAGGTGGTAGACGGCCAGACCGGTGAGTCCTTGGATGAGGTCGAACTCGGCCAGGGACGGACGCTGGCCCCGGTCGATCCGAGTATGGGCCTGGTCCAACCGGTGGCGGGTCAGGCGTGTGGCGGCCTCGCCCAGGCGGGCGCGTGCTCGGGCCAGGTGGGTGGGCGAGGTCGCGGCGACGGCAGTGAGCAGGCCCAGGGCCGGGGCACCGGCCCACAGGGTCGCGGTGCTGGTGCCGTTGACCGGTCCGGCCAGGGCGCGGGCGATCCATGTGCGGGCGCTCTCCCATGGGCCGTGTCCGGTGCGGGCGGCCTCGATGTGGGCCAGCGCCACCCCCGCGGCCCCGCCACCCACCGAGGCGGGATGCGTGCGCAGGGCCGGTTTGCCGGGCACGAACCGCACGTGGTCGGGGTCGGCGAGGTCGTCCAGGATCGTCCGCGCGGTGGTGTGCGCCCGGATCCGGATGGTGGTCACTGGGGCTCCTTGGTGCGGGCGTTCCAGCTCAGAGCAGCGGCCCGTGCCAGCGCCAAGCACGCCCGTTCGGCGTCCGGGTCTGGGCCGAACAGCCGGGCCGAGTGCAGGTGTAACAGGTCCGGCAGCACCTGCGTGGCGGCGAAGCCGAGGTTGGCGAGGGCCTTGGCGTAGGCGCGGGCCGCTTCAACGCGGTGCTGCCAGGCGTCCCGGATCGGGGCAGGGCAGCTGTCGTGGTCGGGGTGGGTGAGCGTGATCGTCCGTGCGGCCTCGCCGCGGTCGGTGGCGCCCGGGGGTGCGTGGTCGATGAGCCACCGCCGGGCATCCGATGCGTTTCCGAGGAGGTGGCGGACCAGGTCGGTCATGCTCACCGCCGCAGCGGACCTGGGACGTACCAAGGGCCGCCGGAATTGCGCTGGACGGCGGCAAGGCGTACATCGGCCAGTACGACCGCGGCGAGCTGTACGAGGTCGACCTGGAAGCAGAAGACAGCACCCCGCAGGTCGTGGCCACCAATCTCGGGCGCAACGTCCGCGTAGCGCTGGACGGCGCGGGTAACGTATACGTCTGCGACTGGGCCGGCAGCAAGCTGCACGAGGTCGTCGTGGCTGATGGCGAGGCCAAGGGCCGACAGCACGTGGTGGCCGACGGTCTCGGCACGGTCGCCGGTCTCGGGCTGGACCGCGACAACGGCCGCATCTACGTCAGCAACCGGCAGGGCCAGCTGTTGCGGATCTCCGGTGTGCTGGCCGATGGTTCGGCAGAGTCCTAGCGTAGAGCGTTCTTCGCGGAAGGGCGGTCATGGGCGCCTTGAACATGGGGATTACCGAAACCCACATGATCGAACGGGCGCTCATGGCCGTGCACCATGTCGTCGCAGCCCGACCCGCCCCGCCAACACGTAAAGGCCCTCTCCCGGCTTACTGAAGCCGGTCTGGAGCCGCCGCAGCGGCCCTCAGCTCTGTTCTACCCGCGTCCGCGGCCCGGAACCAGAGGCCGCCGTCTGACACCGGGCATCGTGGACGCTTTTCATTGTCCAAGGAGAATTCCGAGGCCGTGGTGGAGATGGCCGGTTCGACGATGGGTTCCGCGCGCCGCGTCGCCCCAACCCGCGGCCTGTGGATAACCGGCCGGAGTCAGCGAGACGCCCCCGATCAGGGTTCTCACATGATCGGCCTCGGGCGCTGACTCGGCCCACACTCGAGCCTCACGTAATCCTGTGCTGCGGGGTCTCTCTTCCCACACGTGCGGCTCGTAGGCTCACCGGTACACCCACACGGCCCGGCTCCGGAAACCATTCGCGTGCATCCCCTGAACCCCGTCGGAGGGCGGGTGGTCGTACAGCTCCAGCACCCGCTACATCTTGGTGATGAAGCCGGGGTCGTTTGAGCTCTTCCACTTGGTGGACCGCCAGCTCACGCTCTGCTCACGCAGGATTCGGCGTAGGCGCTCGCGGCTGATCGCCGCGACGATCCCGCCCTCGATCAGGTGCCGGGCCGGGGTGGCCAGGCACCAGGTCGACTGCCCGACGATGTCCCACTCGGCGGACAGGGTCCGGGCGAGCAGGTCGATGTGCTCGCGTGTTTCAGTGCTGATAGTCGGGGCCGGGCCCCGGTTCCATTTTGGGTCCCAGCGCCTCCGAGCCCCGCTCGTTGAACGCGTGGACCACCTCGCGCGCGTGGGCGAGGCCCGGTGCCAGTCACAGGTCCCTGACTGGCACCGGGCCGTGGGTCAGCTGCTCCCGACCCTGGTCCGTGCGGCCGGATCTCCCGCACGGATCAGGGTCTGGGCCAGGGTGTGGCTGATGCCGTTGATGGTGGGGTTCTGTTCCACTGCGGTGGCTGTCTCGGGTGGCAGATGGGACAGGATCTCGGCGCGAAGGATGAGGCGGTGCATGCTGTTGAGGCCGAGTTCTTCGAGTACCGTGTCGCGGTCTGTCTCGCGCACGGGCCCAGGGGCCAGCTCATCCACGCACTGGTGGACCCATGCGGCCAGCGCCGCACATGCTTCGTCCGGCTCCAGGCCGGCCAGTGTTTTGGGCCAGTCTGCGGGTGTGTGGGCCCGCCAGGTGCGCGGTCGGAGTTCCACAGGCGGATGGGGGCCATCGCCCTGATGGAGGGTGAGTCCGTGGCCGTGGGCCCGTGCGGCCAGGCGGGCCAGGCCCTGGTTTTCGGCGTCGGTTCCGTCGACGAGGGTCGCCACCTGCGCATCCAGGTGGTGGCGGGCGGCGATACGCATGGTGGGCACGGCCAGCACCGGGTGCGGAGAGAGCTCTGCCACCAACACCGGTCCCTGGCGGGCCACACACGCCAGGGCCGCCTCGTAGTCGACAGGGGCACGCAGTTGCCGTACCCAGTAGTCGGTGCTCAGGTCCTGGACGCTGGTGGCGGAGACGGTCGAGACCATCTCCACCCGCGGCGGCTGGGCGCGCAGCCGCCCCAGTCGGTCGGCGAGCTCGCCCAGAACCGGTTCGACGGCGCGGCTGTGGGCCGGGGGCGCCGCGGGCAGCTCCCGGGCGGTGTATCCGTCCTGCTCGGCCTGGACACGGACAGCCTCAAGCCGCTCCCGGGGGCCGGAGAGCACCTGAAGCAAGGGGGCGTTGGCCGCGGCCACCTCCACACCGTGGGCCGCGGCCAGTGCCCGAGCAGTAGCACTGTCGGCTTCCAGCGAGAGCATGCCCCCGGTGGGGGCCACGCGCTCCAGCAGCTCGGATCGGGCCACCACCAGCCGGGCCGCCTGGTCCACGTCCAGAGCTCCGGCCACCTGGGCGGCGGCCACCTCACCCAGGGAGTGCCCCACCACCACCTCGGGGGTCAGCTCCCACCGCTCGGCCAGGGTGGCGGCCAGCGCAGTCTGCATGGCCCAGGTGGCCTGTTGGGTCTGTGCCAAACCCTGGGCCGCCCCCCGGGCCGGATGCCAGGGGGCCAGGGTGTGTTGGACCAAGGCTTGGTGGGCCCGGTCCATGTGGCGGGCGAAGATCTCGTCCGCACGGTAGAGCTGTGCGCCCATGCCTGGACGGGCAGCGCCGTGCCCGCCGAAGACCCACGCCAGACGCCCTGTTCCCGCCCGGGCGGGGCCGACCAGGGCCTCATGGGCGCGCCCTTGGGCCAATGCCTCCAAGCCCGCGATCCCGTTGCTGCCGGGTGCGTGGACGAGAGCGGCCCGCCAGGGACCGCGTCGGTCGGTGCGCCGGGCCAGGTGGGCGCTCACACGCGCCGCGCTGGGCGGGTCGGGGCGGGTGAGTTGTTCGTGCAGCCGGCCGGCCTGCTCGGCCAGGGCTGCCTTGGAGGTTGCGGACAGCGCCCACACGTGGGCCGGCTGTTGGTCGGTGTCCTCGTGGCCGGGTCGAGGGGGCGGGGCCTGTTCCAGCAGTGCATGTGCGATCGCGCCGGAAAAGCCCAGGCTCGTGACCCCGGCGCGGCGGGCAGAGTCCACGGCGCGGGGCCAGCGCATCTGCTGGGTGGGTACGCGCAGATGGTGGCGCCCCAAGGCCGGGGAAGGGACGCGGTGTCCGGCGGTGGGTGGAATATGCCCGTGGTGCAGGCTCAAAGCTGCTGCCACCACCCCGAGCAGCCCGGCCGCGCCTTCGGAATGGCCGAAGGCGCCCTTGACCGAACCCACCCAAAGCGGGGTGTGCTCGCCGCGGTCGAAGACTCGGCCCAGGGCCCGGGCTTCAGCGTGGTCGCCAGCTCGGGTGGCGGTGCCGTGGGCGATGAGGTAACCGATTTCGTCCGGGGTGATGTCGGCCTCGGAATAGGTGCGTGTCAACAATTCCGCCTGTGCTGAGGCGGAAGGGGCGCCGGCGGCTGCTGAGCGTCCGTCGGCGCCGGTGCGGGTATGGGTCAGCAGTGCGTAGAGACGATCACGGTCCTGGTCGGCTTCGTGCTGGTTGCGCAGGACGACAGCTACGGCGCCCTCGCCGCGTACGAAACCTTCGGCTCCGGTGTCGAAGGGATGGCTGACCGGTTCCGGGGCCAGAACGGGCCCATGGGCGAAGGCCCGGCTTACGGCGGGGGTGCGGGCCGTGTTGACCCCGATCACCAGGGCCGTGCTCACCCGGCCGTCGGCGAGGTCACGCCGGGCCGCATCCAGGGCGTACAACGACGAGGAACAGGAGGTGTCCATGGTCAGAAGTGGACCGCGGCTGTCCAACCAGCGCGAAAGGGGAGTGGCCAGCATGCCGGCCCCTCCGGCGGATAGGTCTGCCAGCCCGGGGCGGGCGTTCTCGTTGAACGCTTCGACGGCTTCATCGGGGCTGGCGCTGCCTACGTAGAGGCCGGTGTCGGGCCCGGCCAGCGTGGCCGGGTCCAGGCCGGCGTCTTCCAGGGCCTCAGCGCCGACCTCCAGGACCAGACGTTGAGTGGCCGACAGGCGTTGGGATTCGGCCGCCGACAGGTGGAAGGCGGTGTGCTCGACTTGGTCCGGCAGCTGCAGGGGCGCCACCGGCCAGGGGGTTTGGGGGCGGTCATCGGGGTGCAGGCGACGGGCCATGTGCTCCCACCGGTGCTGGGGGTAGCGGCCCAGAGCACTGGAACCGGACAGCAGGGTGTTCCAGAGTTGGCGGGGCCCGCGCACCGGTTCGCCGGTGGGGCCGGGTAGGCGCACGCCGATCCCGGTCAGGGCTGCGCCTCTGGGCTCGGGTCTGTTCATCGCCCGATCACCTGCCACAGGGCCACAGACCCGACGGTGCTCACCTGCACTTGGTCGAAGCGCTTCTCCAGGGCCGTTTCCAGATCGGCCAGGGAGTCGTCATGGCAGGAGAAGACCTCCTGGCGGTTGAGCAGTCCCAAGCCGGCGCGGCTGCGCCGGGTGTGCGGGACTCCTTGGGACAGGACGGTGGCTCCGGCGAAGCGGCCTCCGGGGCGCAGGACGCCGGCCACACCATCGAAGACCGCTTCTTTGTCTGCGATCTGCTCTCCGGGAAGGCAGTGTACGACCATGGACAGCATGACCGCGTCGACGCTTTCCTTGGCCAGGGGAAAAGGCTCCAGGGCGTTGGCCAGGTGCTGGGTAGGGGTGTAGCGCGCCAGGCGCTCGGCCGCGGCGGCCATGGAGCCGGGGAAAGCGTCCATCAGGTGCACGGTCAGGTCCTGGCGGTCGACGCGGTCCAGGTGGCCGCCGTCGCCGGGCCCGATCTCCAGGACCGTGTCGCCGTCGCGGATGGTGCTGTAGTACAGCCCCAGCACGTGGCGCACGTGGCAGCGCCACAGGAAACGGTAGGTGCCGTGCACTACCAGGGGGCCGTACAGGCGCTGGACCAGGCGGGGGCCCCACCAGCGTGTGGCGGGTGTAGAGGTGTCGGAAGACACGGGGCTCCAATGATGACGGGGACAGGGCAAATCAGGGGGTGGGGTGTCAGGTGAGGGTGTTCAGGTAAGCGCGTGCGTTTTCGGGCTCATACAGCCAGGTGTAGCGGCGGGGGTCGTCGAGGTCGCCCAGGAACCGGTCGGCGACCTGCTGGTGGGTGGCGGCCGCGCCCAGGACCTCGGTCAGGTGGGCTGGTGCCTGTGGGTCCCAGATCTGGTCGAGGACCTGGCTCAGTCCCAGGCAGGCCTGGCCCATTCCCGCGAAGGGGTACTCAGCGGTGGGCTCGCCCTGCCACAGGCCCTCGAAGGTTTCGTGCATCCAGGCGGGGGTGAACGGTCCCTGCGTATTGTGGAGGATGCGGGCGAGGTAGTGCTGGGAGCTGGCGATGGCCATGTTCCCGGCCTGGGCGGCCACGGGGTCGTCGGTGCTGACAACTGCCTCGGCCATGCCCAACACGTGTCCGCCCGAGGGCAGGGTCGCCACCGGGGCGCGTACGTGGGGGGTGTAGGCGTGCACGCTGGCATCTTGTTCTGAGGCAGGCAGGTAGGCCTCTTCGAGGCGCTGGTGCAGGTGCGGGGTGTGTTTGGCGGTCAGTTCGCTCATCCACCGCCAGATCTCTTCGGGGCGGGGGCGGTCGGGCCAGCCTTCCATCGGTCCGCCGGGGGCGCCCACGAGCTGGAGGACGTGCTGGGGGCCCACGTCGGTCAGCACCGGGGACAGGATCGCCCGCAGTTCGGGGGTGGAGGCAACTTCGGCGTAGTCGCTGGCGACCGGTTCGGGCAGGTACCCCGGGGGCGCGTGACGTGGAGGGGCGGCCGGGTGCATCTGTACGTGGGGGCTCGGATGAACGCCCTCGATGATGGCTTGGGCCACCGCTCGGGGCGGGGGCGCTTGTCCGCTGGTGTGGCGGTCGAAGAGGGCGCCGAGTTCGCCGTAGCCGATGGCCAGGATGACCAGGTCGAACATGCGGGAGAAGTAGTCCAGGTCGCCGACGGTGGCCCCGTGGATGACGACCTTGGCGCCCCGGTCCTCCAGGTACTCGAGCCAGTCGGCGATTTTGACGCGGTGGTCGACCGAGACCCCGTAGGAGCTGAAGGCTGACTCCACTGTGCTGGTGGGCATGTTCGGCGGGTGCAGGTGCAGGCGGGCTCCGCTGATTCGGGGGGCCACGTGCTCCCACCGGGCCAGGTCGGCCTGCTGTTCGTGGGCCAGAGCCGTAGGCAGGCTGAACTGGGTGGTGGAAGGTTGAGAGGTGCGGATCTCCCCGCTGGTACGGGCGTTGAGCATGGTCACGTCGTAGCCGTGGGTAAGTAGGCCGTGGGCCAGGTGGAGGCCGGCCGGGCTGGCCCCCACGATCAGGATCTTCGTCATGAGAGGGTCGGGTGTACCCCGCCGTCAAGCGGGGAGAAGACGCCCCTTCTCCTTTCAGGGTTTGTTGTGCTGACACGACACTCGGCCGAGTGAGTGGGGCCAGGCCGTGGGTGAGAGGGGCCTGCGGGCATCGTTGAACCGAGAGCTGCGGTTCTTTCCCTCCACCCCGCCCAGCTCAGCGGGCCCCTTGCCGCAGGAACTGCCGCATCGTGGTCACCGCTCACAGACGTCCAAAGGCGATCGGTCGGGCCTCTGTGCTCGGAGTTGACCTCGGCCCTCCACGGGAGTTCCCCTGGCAGGGGCGGTCTCCGCTGAAGCAAAAGCCGGTCGGCCGTCGCCCCGGCCCCTCGGAGAGGGGAAGGACTCAATACGGATCCGGCACCAAGGTGCGCGGAACCGGTGAGAACCGGCAGCTTCGGTGTACCACGTCGCGCACCGCCCCGTAGGCGCCTGGGCCCGAGTCCACATCGCACAGTGTCACTTGATCCGGCGTCAGGCCCAGACCAGTGGTCAGGGCCTGCAGATCCGGGCCCGGCCCCTGAGGGTGGTCGACCACGAGTTGGGCCGGCAACCCATGCTCACGGGCTGTCTCCACCAGCTCCTTTTCCTGCTGCCAGGTGTGGGCCCTGGTCACCACGACGGCTGCGTAAGCATCGCGCACCGTCCCTGGCCACAGGGTGGGCCACTCGGCCGGGTCGGCCACGCTGAGCAGACACAGTTCCACCATCGCCAACCGCATGCGGGCCATGGTCAGGCAGGTCTGCTGGCCGGGGCGGGCCGGGGCGCTTTCCCACACCCGCACCGCAGCGGCGTTGGCGGCAATGAATCGGTTACGCATCCGCTCATGGCTGCCCAGGACCAGGATCTTGGCCGAGGCCAGGGCGGGGTCGTAGTAGGTGGGCCCGAGGTTGTCGCTCAGATGGGTCAGGACCGGGTCTGCCATCGGGCGGCTGACCCGGGCCTGGCCCTGGCGCACCAGTTCGGTCACGGACACTGCGACCGCGCCCCGGCTCATCTGGGCGTGCGCCGCCAATTCCAGCACGCTGAGCGCGCCCCGCTCCGCGGCGGCCGCTGCGTGCCACAGACGCGCGGCGTCGACGGTGAAGGGGCATACGGGTTCGGGTGCGGGGCCGACGGGGCGCACCAGCGTGTGGTCGCTCAGGGCGGGCATGGGCTCATGGGCGGGCCGGTAGGGCGTAGGCTTGACGCTCACTTGGCCACCTCCGCGCTCACGGGGCTGGGCAGGGCCATCGCCCCGGTAGCGGGCAGAAGGTCCCGGATCTGCTCAGTAAAGCGCGCCGCCTGGTAAGCGATGTGCTTGGTCTCGGTCGAGGCGCCATTGCTCGAGGTGGCGTTGCCTACCGCGATCCAGGCCCGGTCGGAGGCGGCCAGCAACGTCAATGTCCCGGACGTATAACGCACCGAGAGCAGATTTGCGCCGTCGCGCTGGGTCCAGTCGGCTATGCGCTTGGCGTAGCTGATCATCGTGAAAGCAGTACCGGCGATCTGCTCGGCGCTGGGCACAGCGATGGACCCGCCCAGCGAGATCAACCGGCCGTCAGAGGACAGCAGCACCACGTCCACCCCGTGCTCGGACGCGAAAGCGCGTACACGCTCGTGGAGGAGGCCAGGCCCGCTGCCCGTCACAGTGGGGGTTTGCGAACTCATGGGCCCACTCTGGCAAAGCCTCCAACCGTAAGGCTATTCGCCACCACAAGATTTTTTTACGCAGCGATGAATAGACTTCCCCCGCCCCATGGTGTATAAGGTGCCGACGAGTCACTCCGGACACTAGGCTGGCGGGCGTGTTCGCCCACCGACATCCGCCCACACAGCCGAACCTGTACCGTCTCCAGAGCGGACGAGATCAGTGAACCAGCATCCGTGCGGACACTGCGGTCTACCCCGCTCGGGTACCCGCGTGCGGTGCGCCTGCATCCCCCCGCGCGTGTGGGAGCGTCCTGACGCGCGCGCCGCGCTCGCCCACCGAGACCTTGGTGCACTCCTGCGCGTGCTGCGGGAACAGACCACCCTGTCCCAAATCGCTCTGGCCCAAATGACCGGCGCTTCCCAAGCCACCATCAGCAAACTCCTGAACGGGCAGGCCGGTTTTCGCCGGAGCGAACGCATCGCTTTGGCGCTGGAAGGCCTCGGCGCGCCCACAGTCCAGGCCACAGAGGCGAATCCGCCTGGGCCCGCCCCGGTCGCGGCAGCCTCCTTCCCGCCAACGCTCCCGGAGTTCCTACGCCAGGCAGCCGCGCTCTGGGCAGGCGATCTGCAAGCACACACACCCCCCGAGCCCGGCCCCTCACTGGACCACCTGAAAAGCGTGGCGCTGGCCTGGCTCGCGGCGCCGCCCGAGCCCCTCCTCCCTCGAAACCATGCGTCGAATAACCAGGTGAGCGGTACCGACATCGCCGCCATCGTCCGCACGTGCGTACTTTTTACCGAGCTGGACGATGAATTCGGCGGCGCACACGCACGCACCTCCGCGGTGCAATACCTGCACAGCGAGATCGGCCCCCTCCTGCAGAGCGACTACACGACCGAAAGGGGAAAGCGCCTGTTCGGCGCCGGCGCCCGCTTTACCGCCCAAACCGGAGCGATGGCCGAAGACGCCGGACTCCACCACCTGGCACGCCAGTATTTTCTGCAATCACTCACCTTCGCCCACCTGGGATCGGATCGCCTGCTCGCGGCCCACGCCCTCATCATGCTGAGCCAGCACGCCAACCTGCTCGGGCAGTTCGGCCACGCCTTGGACCTGGCATGCATTGCCACAGGCGGTGCTGTGGATGAGGCCACTCCTGCCGTGCGAGCGATGCTTGCAGCCGGGCGGGCTCGAGCCTTGGCCTCACTCGGCGACGAACTTGCCTGTGCTCGAGCGCTCCACGAAATGGAAGAGGCTCTCCAACACGCAGGGCGCCGGGACGGCCCCGAATGGATGGCCTCCTTCGACGGCTCGGAGGTGGACCTTCAGCTCGCCCACTGCTTCCATGACTTGGGCCAGGGACGGCGAGCTATCGAACACACCCACCGATTCCTCTCCGCGGCCCCGCGCTCTCGTCGACGCAACCGGACCATCGCGGGTCTTCTCCACGCCAGCGCACACCTGCGCACAGCCGAGGCCGACCCCGAAGCCGCCAGCGCCTTGGCCCGAACCACCATTCAACGTGCCGAGCACTTGCGCTCGGCACGCGTACGCGTTCGCCTCACCCGCTTGCGCGCTGACCTGCAACCCTATGCAGCTAACCGTTCAGTTGAAGAACTCGAAAATTTCCTCGCGGAAGCGCCTCTAGCGCGCGATATCCGGGGACGGATCAACTCCCGACCGGACGAGCGCAACCGCCCCAACCGGGCGGGGAACATACCGAGTAAAGCAACGGCTCGATGACCGCATGGTTGGCGTATGAGCGCAGAGCACCGGCATACGTGGAGCGTGGAGTTTCCGAGCCTGGACGGACTCGGACTGCGCGGAACGCTCACCACTCCTGAGCCTCGTGATCTCGAGAGCAGGGTCGTGTCGGCCCGAGCGCTCCTCGAACAGGAAAGCCCGGCTGAAGGGGTCGCTGGAGAGCGGGCTGGGGCGTGAGCTTGGTCAGTTTGAATGGCTCCGAGCGGTTCCTGCCCAACAGGATTCTCTGATCACCCAGCCGCTGGTGTGCCCCGTGTCGAAAAACTCCGCCGTACCTCCACACCTTGCGGCGTGCACACCAGAAGCGGTGCGCTCACCACATACTCACGACGACTTCCCCTGCAGGTCAAGGTGAGTGTGCATGTCACGGTCGAGGAACTGCACCGGCTTCTGCGGATCCAGGAGCTTGGCGCATTCTTTACCTGTGCGAGCAGGACGTGAGTACCTACTGAGCGTGGCCCGAGTGCCCGGCGAACGGCCTTTGAGAGCCCGCTGAGAAACGCCCCCTGTGTGATGCCGGTGTCCTTCAACACCGGAAACTCGAGGGAGCGCACGTGGCTCACACGCCATCGCCGCTGGAAGTCGTCGAAATCCACTTCGCCCACCTGGCGCCCACCCACCTGACCCTCCGCGGGGCCACCGTCCACCCCTGGTTGGACGAGCGAACATACTCGCTGCATGAACTGCGCGAGCTCCTGATGACCAGAGGTACCCCCTACGGCGTCCGCGACGCGGTCTGGCGGGAGACCATCCGCGCCGCCCGTCTGTCCCAGGACTGGATGCTCGGAGCGCTGGGCCTGTGCATGCCCGCGCTGCGCTCGGTGGCCCGGCGCACCACCCGGAACCTGACACCGGGCGGTGTGGAGTCGGTCGAGTCGGCGATCCTGTGCGAGGTCATCGGCCGGGTGCGCACCATCAACCTCGACTACGCCCGGTTGGCCTGGTACCTGACCCGTCCCGCACATCGGGCCGCGCTCTCGGCGCGCAAGCACGAGATGCAAGCGCCGCTCCCCGACGAGGACCTCGGCCGTCAGGAAAGCCCGGATACGAGTACGAGCGAAAGTCCGGAGCTGCTCCTGGTCTCCGCAGTACGCAATGGCGTGCTCTCCACGGAACAGGCTCGTCTGATCGCCCGCACCCGACTGGAGAACCAGCCGCTGGCCCAGATCGCTCAGGAACTGGGTGTGGCTTACAAGGCCCTGGCCAAGCGCCGCGAACGCGCCGAGGCCCGGCTCGTCGCGGCTGTCCACGCGGGCGAGGTGACGTTCGCCGACGCCCTCGTACGTACTGGGGAGTCGCCCGTCCAACGCCACCGAGGGATGGGCCTGGTGGTGTCGGAGAAGACGCGTCCGACTCCTGTGTCGCATTCGCCCTTGCCCTTGGCTTCTTAGGGGGCAGATCCGGGCACCAGGCCCCACGCTCCAGCGGCGGCGCCTGGTGCCCGCATCCGGCAGGAAGGAGCAGGTGGGGCGAGTGCGAACACAACAACGCGGCCGTACACGGGCGTTGCGCCGGTGTGTGCTGGTGACCGTGACGGTGGCGGGCGCAACGTGGGTGATCGTGGCCGGCGATGTTCTGCTCAGTGCGGACACCGCCGGCGTGTGGGCCGGCGAACAGGTCTTGGCTGAAGAAGGTCCTGATGAGTCCGCCGAGGAGACCACGGTGCGCATCCGCGCGGTCGTGGACCGGGTGCGACTGGTGCTCATCGCGCTGGCCTCGGCGCTGGGAACATTGTTCTTGACCATCGCCGGGGTCCGATGGCTCGTCGCCAACGGCGAGCCCGGGGCGGTCGACGGCGCCAAGCGGGCTCTGACCGGGGCGGCGCTGGGATACGGCATCGCCATCCTGGCCACGGTGCTGATGGAGATCCTGGACTGGGTCGTCAGCGCGGGCGGTGATGGAACATGAGCCCCACCGCGTGGGCACGGCTGCCGAGCGAGCCCGAACCGCCTACGGACGAGCCCCTGCCTCCCCCGTCCGATGATCCGCTTCCGCCGCCGGAGGACCCTGAACCGGAGACAGAATCCGAACCTCAGGAGGAGCCAGAACCGGAAGAGGAGGAGCCCGACTCCGAGCCCGAGATCACCGACGAACCTCTTCCGCCCCCGGAGGACCCGCGCGAGGACGAACCTCCGCTGGGTGAACAGGAGCAGGAAGAGGCAGAGCCTGACGGTTCGGTGGAGTTGGAGACCGAAGGGGAAGTCTTCGACTGCGGCATGGTCGACCCCGGGTGCCATGTCAGTAACTGGTTCGCCGACTTCGTCATCTCGGGCCTGAACCCCGCCCTGGGATGGCTGGCGGAGAAGGCCTTCCGCACCCCGGTACCGACCGCGGGTATGGAGGCTCTGCACGGGGGGATCCTGGCCACCAGCAACGTGTTCTACGTGCTGTTCATCGTTGCAGGCGGGCTGATGGCCATGTGCTACCAGACCGTGCAGACCCGCTACTCGGTCGCAGACATCCTGCCCCGGCTCGTCTTCGGGTTCATCGCCTCGAATCTCTCTTTCCCGTTGGCGCAGGAGCTGGTGCAGGCCTCCAACCAGCTCGCGGTGGCGATCAGTGCTGAGGGCATCAACGCTCGCGAAGCGGCCGAGAACCTCCGGGATCAGACGGACGTGTTGCTTGAAGAAGCCCTCGTCTTCATCCTTCTGTTGCTGGTGGTCGTCGTCGTGCTGCTGGTGGTGTGGATCCTCACCGAGGCTGTGCGCATCTGTATGGTCATCGTTCTGGTCGTCGCGGCCCCGATGCTGCTGATGTTTCACGCCCTCCCTCAGACCAACCGGCTCGCAGAGCTGTGGTGGCGATCCATGGCTGCGCTGTGCGCGATTCCCATTGCTCAGAGTCTCGTCTTCATCGCCATGGTCAGGCTGATCTTCGAAGGACAGATGACCATTTTCGGTTCGCTCAACGAACGTCCCCAGGAACCCGACGGCCAAGCCCTGGTCCTGGACGGAAGCTCCGAGACCGTGATGTTGGCCAGCACCGTGCTGACCTCGCCCGAGACAACAGAGGTGCGTGACACGGACTGGCTGTTGAACATCATGCTGTTCTTGGTGCTGCTCTACGTGCAGATCAGGATCAGCTCCTGGGTGATGAAGCTGGTGTGGCAGCCCAACCCCGGCACGTCGCCGATCGCCGCGCTACTGAAGAACATCGCCTGGATGATGGCCTTTCGCTCCGTAGGGAGCGTGCGCACGTCCGGCCTGCTCAAGAACGGCTTGGACCTAGGATTTCGCCTTCCGAAATCACCCGGGTTCACACGTCAAAGAGCTCAGGGCCGGTCACTGATCCGCTCCGCCTCAGCCTCTGCTTCAGGGGGCGGGCCCTTTCGCGGAAAGAAGCCCCCGTCTGGCGGGCTGCAGCCGCTTCAGCCCCAGACGTGGTGGTACAGGCCTCGCAAGGAGACGCGCGAACCGGCGGGCGCCTTGGTCGAAGGGGGACGGCGAGAACTGCCTGGTGGTCCCGGTCATGGACCACAAGGACCCAGCCCCCAGGCCGGAGGACCGCCCGGTCTTCCGGGGCCGCCCGGATCGCCGTCGGCACCGCACCCGCACTCAACAACACCCCCGCCACTACACCCGGGGCCTCCTGCGGCGCGCCGGGGTGCGCTGCCGACATCTCCTGCGTCCCGCCGACGCGCACTGGAAGTGGGAGGTATGCCCGGCTCTCCGAAGTATGGCCAACAAGCCCTGTTCCCGCGTCCGGCGCCGAGTACGGACAAGGCCGGTCCGGCTGCCGCGCCCCGGCGCCGGTGGCGCCAAGAAGTGCTGCCGATACCACCTCAGAAGCGAGTGCCCGGTAAGCGCCAGCGCAAACGTTCAGACCTGCCCGAACCACAATCCCGCCCTTCGGCCGGGTTGCGCCATCTGCCCGAGATGCCGGCGCTGACCTGGAACAAGCCGCCACACGTCAAGGGACAGAGGGCGCTGTTCGCCAACCCGAAGAACCCGTGGAAGCAGTACGGGCTCTTCGAGCGCCCTGACAAGAACACCAAGTGATCACTGAACGAGGAAGGACACCGTGTGGCCGCAGAGGATACTTCGGCCTGGCGGGGGCGCATCCCCGCTGACATCGACCGCCCTGAACCCTTGGTCTTCAACTTGACCGCGCGCCAGTGCCTGCTCATCGCCCCGGCACTGTTGGGGGCTTGGGGCGCCTACCTGATGCTGAAGGATGTTCTCGCGCTGTGGGTGCTGGCGATACTCCTGGCCCCCGTCCTGGGGGTGGTCATCGCCATCGCCCTGAGCGAGCACGGTGGCCGTGGATTGGAGCGCGTCGCCGCCAGCGCGCTGGCCTGGGCCCGGGCACCCAAGCACCTGGTGGGCACGCCCTCAGGGGAAATATCGGCTCTGCCCCGGTGGGCACCCCTCCTGCGGCGCGCACCCCGTCTGGAGCCCTTGCGCCTGCCTGCCTCAGCGATCAGTACGGACGGGGCGATCGACCTCCGTGGGCGATGCGCGGCCGTGATCGCGTGCACCACGCTGCCGTTCCAGCTCGCGTCCGGACGTGAGCAGGACCAGGTCCTGTCTTCGTTCGCCGGCGCACTGGACGCTCTGTCCGAGCCGGCACAGATCCTGGTCCAACGTCGCCGGGCCGACCTGGCCGAGTTCACCGCGATGGTCCGAGACAACGCGCACTACCTTCCGCACCAGGCCCTGGCCGAGACCGCCTTGGCGCACGCGCAGTTCCTGGATGAGCTGGACGCCACGCACGAGCTCTCCCACCAGCAGGTGCTGGTCGTGGTCACCGCCGCTGGCCCCGTCCGGCGCGCCGGGCCATCCCTGCTGCGCCGGGCCACGGACACCGCTGAGCGCCTGACCACCCTGGGTATCCGCACCCAGGTCCTGGGCCAGGACGGGGCTGAACAAGCCCTGCGGCAATCGATGGTCGCCCCGGGCACCAGCCTGACCGACCCGGACCCACACGCCGGTGAGCCCATGGACACCGCCGGAGAACACCAGGGGGAGCGTTGAAGCCTTTCCAGAACTTGTGGCCTCGGACCGGATCGCCCGCGTTGGGCGGGCCGGCGGTCCATGTCGGGGCCCGCCATGTGCAGATCGAGGGCGGTGTGGCCCAGACTCTCGTGGTCATTGGATATCCGCGCGAAGTGACCGCTGGGTGGGCCGAACCGCTCCTGGCCTACCCGGGCCAGCTCGACATCAGTTTCCACCTGGAGCCGGTGCCCGCTGCCACCGCCGCCACTCGGCTGCGCAAACGCAGGGCTCGCCTGGAGTCGGCCCACCGCACCAGTACCGCTCAGGGACGAGTGGAGGACCCGCACCAGATCACCGCGGCGGCGGACGCTGCCGAGATCGCCGACCGGATCGCCACCGGTCAGGGCCGCTTGTTCAGGGTCGCGACCTACATCACCGTGCACGCTCCCACTCTGGAGGCGCTGGAGGCCGAGCTGCAACAGGTGCACGCACTGTGCGCCTCCCTGCTGGTGGACGCCGTCCCCGCTACCTTCCGCTCGCTACAGGGGTGGATCTCCACCCTGCCGCTGGGCACTGACCTGCTCAAGGCGGGCCGCTCGATGGACACCGACGCCGCTGCTACTCTGCTGCCGTTCACCTCTCCCGAGCTGGTCGCCGACCTGGGGGAGACCACGGTGGTGTACGGCACCAACACCCACAGCAGCGGGTTGGTGGCCTGGGACCGGTTCTGCGGCGGTCTGGACAACCACAACTCGGTGATCCTGGCCCGTTCCGGGGCCGGCAAGTCCTACCTGGCCAAACTCGAACTGCTGCGCTCGCTGCTGGTGGGGGTACAGGCCACGGTCATCGATCCCGAGGGGGAGTACCTGCGCCTGGCCGAGGCGGTCGGCGGCACCGTCCTACGCATGGGCACTCCGCAAGGACGCTTGAACCCCTTCGCTCTCCCACCGGAGGGCGTCGACGAACAGGCCTTCACCAACCGGGCACTGTTCGTGCACACTCTCATCGCCGCGATGGTCGGCGAGCTGTCCGCGACCGAGAAGACGGTGCTGGACCGGGCCGTCATCACCGCCTACGCCGAAGTCGGGATCACCCGAGATGCCTCGACCTGGGGGCAGGATCCACCGGTATTGGCGGACTTGGCCGCCGCGTTGGAGGAATTGGCCAACGCTCCGGGACAAGGAGAGGAAACGGGTCGAGCAGCGCAGGAATTGGCGGACCGGCTGGAGCCCTACACACGCGGCTCACACGCGGCCCTGTTCGACAGCTCCCGCAACACACACCTTGGTGGCCACCTGAGCGTGGTCTCCCTCAAAGAACTGCCCGACGAAGTCCGCACCGTGGGGATGCTCCTGGCCCTGGATGCGACATGGCGGCACGTCACCGCCACCACGACCACGCGGCCCCGCGCGGTCGTGGTGGACGAGGCCTGGCTTCTCCTGCAGGACCCGGCCGCGGCCCGCTACCTCGCCAGGTTGGCCAAGGCCGGCCGCAAGCACTGGGTGGGGCTCACCCTGATCACCCAGGACGTGGGCGACGTGCTGGACTCGGAACTGGGGCGGGTGGTCATCGCCAACGCCGCCACGCAGATCCTGCTCAAACAGGCCCCGCAGAACCTCGACCGAGTCGCGGAGACCTTCCACCTTTCCTCGGGCGAGACCCATTTGGTCAACACCGCGCCCCGAGGGTGTGCGCTGCTGGTAGCCGGGCACCAGCGAGTGGGCTTCGGTCCACTGGCTTCTGCGGCCGAACACCGGCTGATCACTTCCGACCCAGCTGAACTCGCCGCCCTCCGCGACGAACAACCCGAGGAGAGCGGCCATCCGGACCACGGGCCTGAAACGCACGATCCCGCAGGGGAGGCATGATGGCCAGCTTCTTCCTCATCCTGGCGCTCATCCCTCTGGTGGGTGCCACAGTGTGCTTGGTGGTGACCGGGTGGCGACTCGTCCGCCACCATTACTTGTCACGGAACGCTCGGATGGTGGAGGTCCTGCCCCCACCCGAAGCCAGTCTCGAGAACGCCCGCGCATTTTGGCAACACGCCATGGGACTGCTCAAACCCCGATGGTCCCGATGGTTGATCCAACCCCACCTGGCGTTGGAAATCCGCGCCTCGCCCGCCGGTGTGCGCTTCCGGGTTTGGGTCCCCGGGACCATACCTCCCGGAACGGTGGAGCGGGCGGTCAGTTCGGCCTGGCCCGGGGCAACCACCTCCACCCGGCACTTGACCCCCGACACCTCGCCACTGCCCGACGGGGCCTACAGCACCGGCGGCCTCCTGCGGCTGGGACGAGGTGAGGTCTACCCCTTGCGGACCAAGTTCGACGACGACCCACTGCGTCCCTTGCTGGGTGCCTTCGATGAGCTGACCGAAGGCGAACACGTCCTGGTCCAGATCACCGCACGGCCGGCCACCGGCCGACGCAGCGCACGCGCCCGCCGGGCTGCGGCCCGCCTGAACGGGCACACGGGTGCCATGATGATGGCCCTCGATGCTCTGGACCCCACGGTCCGAAGCAGCACACACGCCAGATCGGCGGCTCTCCCCGGGATCGGCGACGACATCCGCTCGATTCTGACCAAAGCGTCCTCGCCCCGTCTGGCCTGCGACATTGCCTATGTCCTGACTACAGACCAGCACGGTCAAGCGGCCCAGGAGCGCTTGCGGGGACGGGCACACGGGGTGGCCTCGGCCTTCGCGGCGTTCACCAGCGGCACCAACCACCTGCACCGCCAACGCATGCTCGCCCCTCGATGGCGCTCGACCCATCGCTTCTTGGGGCACGGGTTCCTTCTCTCCACCGCCGAACTGGCCGGGATCGCACACCTGCCCACTGATACCGCCGTCCCCGGACTGGTCAGGGCAGGGGCACGGCCCTCCGCCCCCTCCCCGGCTGTTCCACGCGGCGGAGAGCACACACGCCTGGTCGGCGACACCGACGCCGGCACACCGCGCCCGATCGCCTTGGGGGTAGCCGAAGCCCGCCAGCACACCCACATCCTCGGCAAGACCGGCTCAGGGAAATCCACCTTGCTGGCCAACCTGGTCCTGCAGGATGCGAAAGCAGGCCGCGCCGGACTGGTCATCGACCCGCGCGGGGACCTGGTCACCGACATCCTGGCCCGACTGCCCCAGGACGCGGCGGACCGGGTGGTGCTCTTCGACCCCGACGACAACGCGCTGCCGCCCCGACTGAACCTGCTGCAAGGCGGAGACCCGGATTTCACCAGTGACACGGTGGTGGGCATCTTCCGTCGGATCTACGCCGACTACTGGGGACCGCGCACCGACGACATACTGCGCGCCGCCACGCTGACTCTGACCCGCGCCAAGGACCCTGCCCTGACCCTGGGCGACATCCCACGCCTGCTCGCCGACGACCAGTTGCGCCAGAAGGTGCTGGGCAAAGTCACCGCCCACACCGGAGTGGACGAGGCCCTGGCCGACTTCTGGGACTGGTACGGCAAGCTCACCGTCTCCGCGCGCTCAACGGTGACGGGGCCGATCCTCAACAAACTCCGCACGGCACTCCTGCGTAGATGGGTGCGCCAGGTCGTGGCCTCGGGCCCCTCCACCATCGACCTGCCGTCGTTGTTCGACACCGGCCACCTGGTCCTGCTGCGCCTGCCGAAGGGGCGCCTGGGCGAGGACACCTCCAGCCTGATCGGCTCGTTCGCCCTCGCCGCGACCTGGCAAGCGGTGACCGCTCGCATCCACACACCCGAACACCAGCGCAAGGACCTGTGCGCCTACGTGGATGAGTGCCAGAACTTCCTCAATCTGCCCGGGAGCATGGAAGACATGCTGGCCGAGGCCCGCGGCTACCGGCTCAGCTTGGCCCTGGCCCACCAGGAACTGGGGCAACTGCCCGCCGACCTGCGCAAAGCGGTCTCGGCGAACGCGCGCACCAAGATCTACTTCACCGCCTCACCCGATGACGCGGCCAATCTCCACCAGCACACCGAGCCCGTGCTGGGCGCCTACGACCTGACTCACCTGGGCGCCTACCAGGCAGCGGTGCGCCCGCTGGTGGGCGCCAAGGAACATGCAGTGGCCACCGTGCGCACCCGCCCCCTGCCCCCAGGAATCACGGGCCGAGCAACCCATGTCCGCGAAACCGCACGCAGACACAGCGCCGGCCAACACCAGCCGTTGGACGACCCGCGAGGTCCGGGAGGACGCACATGAACCAACCAGACGAAACAGGACGGCGGCCGGTACTCAGCGACTACGCGGGCAAACTCCTCTGGCTGGCGCGCAGGGTCACACCCCGAGACCAAAGCATCTTGGCCGGACTGCATGACCACCACGTCATGACGACCCACCACCTCCACCGGCTGTACTTCCCCCGAGCCGACGCACGCCGGGCTCGCAGAAGACTGCTCCTGCTGCACCAGTACGGGCTCATGGACGGGTTCCGTCCCCACGGGCGCCTCCGGGCCCCCGTCCACTGGGTTCTCGCACCTTTGGGCGCCGCGTTGGTCGCCGAATACCGAGGAATCGAACCCGCTGAACTGGGCTTTCGCCAGGACCGAGCACTGGCGCGTGCGCATTCCGGCCAACTCGGTCACATGACCGGCCTCGTCGAGTGCCTGGTCCTGACCACCGAGGCGGCGCGTACCCTGCCGACTGCTCAACTGGTGCGCTGGGAACCCGAGCGTGAGTGCGCCCGACGGTGGGGGCGCTACGTCCGTCCTGATGCCTACATGCGCTGGCACCAGGGCACGAGCGAGCTGGACGCCTTCTGGGAGTACGACACTGGGACCGAACCCCTGACCAAGGTGCACCGCAAGATGGGCGGGTACGGGCGCCTGGCCCGCGAGTCGGGCCTGCCCTCCATCGTGCTGTTCGCTCTCCACTCCCAGACGCGCGAAGAGCACCTCGCCGTGCGTCTGGCGGCTGACGACGGGCCGAGCGTGGGGGTGTACGTGACGACCCACGCGCGGCTCCGTGCGCAGGGGCCGGCGGACCAGGTGTGGCGCACCACTGATTCCACAGAGCGGCTGGCCCTGGTCGACATCGCCCGCCGTCACCGCTTGCCGGAGCCAGGAGGCGCATGATCCGTGTCGTGGTCGGGATCGCCGTGTTGGTGTTTCTCCTGGTGCCGCTGTTCATCGGAACACTCTCCGACGGCGAAGACCCTGTCTCCTACATGCCGGAGGGCGGAGTGGAGGGCATACCGGACGTCTTGTTGTTGGCCTACACACAGGCGGCTGCACGTCTGGAGGGGGAGTATCCCGAGTGCACGAACATGACGTGGCCGGTGCTGGCCGGTATCGGCAAAGTCGAATCCAACCACGCTGCCGGAAGCGAGATCTCCTCATCCGGTGACGTACGGCCCAGGATCATCGGACCCCGCCTCGACGGTTCAGGGGCCGGAGGCAACACCACAGCCCACACCGACTCCGACAACGGAAAGTGGGACGGCGACACCGGCTACGACCGGGCCGTGGGGCCGATGCAGTTCATCCCCACGACCTGGGACTCCCACGGTTTGAACGCAACGGGAAGCGACCAAGGCGACCCGCACAACGCCTTCGACGCGACCTGGAGCGCGGCGGTGTACCTGTGTGCCAGTAACTCCGCAGGAGTGGACTTCTCCGACCAGGACGAGTTGGAAGCGGCGCTGCTGCGCTACAACCGCTCGCGCTCCTACGTGGAGCATGTGAGCGGCCACATCGAGGATTACGCCGAGATCGCCGCGCAGAAGGCCGCCTCCTCTCCGACCGCCGGGTCGGGAGCCAGCAGCGAGCAGGGACGCACGGCGGTCGCCTGGGCGCTGGAACAGGTCGGCAAGCCCTACTTGTGGGGCGGCACGGGGCCGGGGGCCTTCGACTGCTCGGGGCTGGTGATGCGGGCCTGGGCACAGGCCGGAGTGGACATCCCCCGGGTGACCACCGACCAGGTCGACGCCGGAACCAGAGTCGGGCTCGATGAACTCCAGCCTGGCGACCTGCTGTTCTACGACACCGGAGCGCCGGGCGGTTCACCCTCGCACGTGACCATGTACGCCGGAGACGGGCAGATGGTCAACGCACCCAGAACAGGACAGTCGATCCGGGTCGAACCCGTCGACGGCGACTACTACAGCAGCGTGTTCGTCGCGGCTACGCGGCCGGGCTGACAGGTTTGAGAGTTCCTCGAGCCCATATCACCGTCTTCTCCGGCTTGGGGTGGGCCTAGTGACGGTACGGGACCGTTGATAACCGGACCGGTAGTTCCGTAAAAATATTTCTCTCCAGCTCCGTGGCTTTTTTGAGTGGACCGGTTGAGACTTCTCGTGAGTATGGGGGAATATCGCTGCCGTACCACCCCGATGAACTGTGCTGTCTAGTATGCGTGTTGGGCGTTCCTTATGTCTGGTATGAGGGTTTTATTATGCGGTCCTGTTTTTCAGGTGAAAGCGGTCTCGTGTCGGTCCTGAACAAGGAGTAACCCGTGTAGCAGCAGCCGCTGGCCCGTGTGGAGCGAGGCGGGGAAGTGCACTTTGGGACAAGGGCCCCAAAGCCAATGCCCCCACCTCGGATTCTCACGGCATCCCGCGAACAGTACACAGCCGAAGAAGACGCCTCGGGCGGTGCGCCAACACCGGCCCGAGGCCGATTACCCCTGAAGCAGCCAGGAGGCAATCATGAGCCATGTTACGGGTCGGCACCGGCGACGCCGACGCGGTTGGGTCAACCACACACGATGGGTCGTGGGGGCAATACTCGCAATGATCATCGGAGTAACTCCGACGCCGCGAAACACTCCCACCGAATCGGTGCCCGTGCGTGAGGCCCCGAGTCCAGCAAGGACTCCGGAGCCGCAGCAGAACCCAGGATGGGCGCAACGTTACGGGCAGATACAGAGGACTCACTCCAGCCGAGGCCGGTCTCTCCGCCTCGACCATGGGGCAAGGGTTGGGTCGCCCCGCCCCGAGGTGCCAACCCCGATGGGGTGGTGTGTAGACGACGACGGCGTACGGGGCGTTCGCCCCTACGTGGTCCAGCATGAGCAGCGGGAGCGGCATAGGAGGCATGCGTCGGGGCGTGCCCTTTCTCCGAAGCAGTGGGCCACGGGCGCGACGGCTGCATCCCATACCCGAGAGCAGCCGGACGAGTGGGAGGAGTTGGCGGGCCTGGTGCGTCAGTGGGTGCAGCAGCGACCTGCTTGCCATGCCTGAATAGGTAGAAGAGAGGCGGGGTTGCCCATTTCCGGGCACCCCCGCCTTTTGGTGTTTGCGCAGGTAGAGCGTGCGACATCGAGAGGCCGTGGTGTTCTCCACATTTTCTGTCACGTTGAGTATTCGGAAACAGGTTGTGCGTTCACTCTTCGTGTGGCTACGGTCACCTTGCGAAAGCGCGGCGTGTGTGCCGCGGACGGTGATGGATCGGTGGTGACATGCGAGCACCCATGGTGTGCTGGACCGTGACGAGCGCGCTCGTGCTTACGAGTTGTGCGACGCAGGAGAGCGATCCCGAGAGCGCCTCGAGCACGCCCCCGGCCCTGGAAGCCTCTCCCAGCTCTTCGCCCGAGGAGTCGGCGCTCGAGGCCTACCGAGGTATGTGGGACGTGGTGGTCGAAGGCGCACGTGAGGGCGCTGTGGGCCATCCGGACCTGGCCGACTACGCCTCGGGACAGGCGCTCGAGCTCACCACGGACATGCTTCAGGGGGTTACCGCTACTGGAGAACCCGAGTTCGCTCCAGAGGTCGTCGACACTGAACTCGACGACTCGCCCAGCACGGTGAGTATCGAGGACTGCGTCGACAGTTCGGACTGGCTTGTCATCGAGGATGGCGAGACCACAGACGTCGGGGAACGACGGCGAGTTGTCAGCGCTGAAGTCGTCCTCGCCGAGGAGCGCTGGCTGGTGGATGACCTCTGGTTGGAGGACTACGGGTCATGCTGAGGCGAGAGACCTCCTTCGCGCTCAAGCTCCCTGTAATTGGCGCGGTCGGCGTGGTCGCAACACTGGTGACAGCTACGACCGTGCAAGCCTCTGACCTCTTGGCCAACACCGAATGCTCGAACGGCGAATGCCAGGTCGAGGCGGCCACCCCGGAGCAGCTCCAATCCCCCGAACAACCACGGAGCCCGGCGCGGGGACCAGCATCTGAGGGAAACCCGGAGAGCGGCGGTACCGAAGAAGACGAGGGGCCCTCGTGCGTGTACGACGACGCCGAGTTCCGGTCCTCTGACAAGGAAGGGCCCCTGGCCGCACCTCCCGGCGTCGCCTCGTGCGACACATCCGGCACAGGGCGAAGCCAGCAGGAAAACGAAACCCCTTTTGAACCGGCGGCCCTGGCTGAACAGGCGCGAGCCATGATGAGTCCGCCTGAACCTGAGATCGGAACCGCACCGCCCCTGGGCAAACCCCGATTCGTGAACATGCCTGCCTGGATGTGGGTCGACGGCACCTCCTGGGAGCCGGTGACGGCTACGGCATCGGTGAGCGCGGGGTCGGTGAACGTGACCGCGACCCCGGAACGGGTGGTGTGGAGCACGGGTGACGGTAACGAGGTCGTCTGCCAGGGGCCGGGCACGGTCTATACGCCGCACCTGCACGAGGACGGGGCTTCCCCGGATTGCGGTCACACCTATACGGCCCTTCCGACGGAAGGGGCCGAAACCGGGATGGAGCTGGCCGCCGACTGGGAGTGGCAGGTGGCGTGGAGCACCAGCGATGGGCGAAGCGGGGAGCTGGAGGGCTTGACCACGACCTCCACCGTCCCCATCGCGGTGAGCGAGATCCATTCGGTGATCACACGTATTCGCTGAAGCTTCTACGAACGAGAAGAAAGGGCGGGGATGGTCTCACTTGCCGATCCTGGGCAAAAAGACCGGGACAAACGAAGCACCGATCGGTCGGACGACCACGCTGAATGGGGCTCCGTCCGTTTGGCCGCCACCTCGCGGCGTCGTTGGAGGTGGGGCCTCCTCGCCGGCGTCCTGATCGCGGCCGGGGCTGGAGCGGGCGCCGTAGCGGGGACCTGGGCGGACGAGACGCGGACGGTCGCGGTACTGGTCGACGATCTGCCCGCCGGACACACAGTGACCGGGGACGATATACGTGCGGTGGATCTTCACGAACCGGACGGGTTCAGGCTGGTCGCACCGGAGATGGCCGAAGGGATGGTCCTGACCCGACCGGTTCCGGAGGGTTCACCGCTGGTGGCGGCTTCTGTCGCTGATACCGCGATGTGGCCGGAACGGGGCCAGGCGGTGGTCTCGGTTCCGGTGACCTCCATGCCGAGCGGCATGGAGGAGGGCACGACCGTCGACCTCATTCCCACGGCCACCTCCGAGGATCAAGGAGCCCAGGACGAAGACACGGTGACCGGTGTCGTTCACCAGGCGCAGCACCAGGAAGACGAGCTCGGCTCCGCACAGCAGGTCGTCGAGGTCGTCCTGCCCAGAGACGAGGCCACAAGCCTGTCCCGTTCGATGGCAAGAGACGAGGTCGGGCTCGCCGTCGTCAACCCCGTCGACGAGCAGGTCGAAGCTGAAGAAGGCGAGGGCGCGGAATGATCATCGCGGTGTGCTCCCTGAGTGGTTCCCCCGGCGTGACGAGCCTGGCGACCGCGCTCGCTGCCTCCTGGCCCTCCACCCCGCTGACCGTCCCGGTCATGGTGGAGGCCGATGCCTCGGGCGGTGACGTGGCAGCCTGGCACGGTATCGACCCTGACCAGCGCCCGGATTCGGGGCTGGTGTCATTGGCGGCGGCCTCGAGGGCGCCGCTCCAGGCAACGATGACTCCGCAGACCCGGACTCAGACCGATGCCGATGAAACTCCGTCCGCTTTCACCCCGCTGCTGCGCCATGCCATCGAGCTGCCGGGAGGGTTGCGTGTGGTGGCCGCGCCAGCTGATCCGTTGGAGGCCGGGCGAGCAGTGGACGTCATCGCTCAGACCCCGGCGTTGCTGAGCTCGGGACGGGTGACCGTCGTCGACGTCGGTAGGGCGGTGCCAGGGTCTGCGGGGGCGGCCCTGCTCCGGCACGCCGACGTCGCCGTGGTCGTGACGGACTTGAACGATGTGGGGCACGCACAAAGGCTGCGGGCATGCGCGCCGGTACTTGCTTCGCTGCGCCAGGACGAGGTGCGTGTCGGTTTGGCTGTGACCGGCCCTTGCCCGCACAGCGACGCGGAGATCTCCCAAGTCGCGGCGCAGATACCGGTCTGGTCGCGTGTTCCATGGGACGAGTCCGGGGCGGCGCTCGTACGAGGTGCCCACCGTCCTGCGGCGCGGATACGCGATCGTTTGGCCGCGTGG
Organism: Nocardiopsis kunsanensis DSM 44524; assembly: GCF_000340965.1. GTDB lineage: Bacteria > Actinomycetota > Actinomycetes > Streptosporangiales > Streptosporangiaceae > Nocardiopsis > Nocardiopsis kunsanensis. Next base: position 82,784 of record NZ_ANAY01000020.1, on the reverse strand, counting down.
TGGGCCCGACGGGGCGACCCCGAAAGCTTGGAGTGGATGCCGCTGATCAAGGCCGCGAAGGGCCTGAGTGAGCTGTGCGATGACTTCTCCGGCATCGGCGTGGCCCGTCCGATCCGTCGTCCGCAGGAGGTGGAAGCAGCATGACCACTCTCAACGCACCTGATCTGTCCTCGACGCCCGACGCCGGCGGGGAATCGGTACGCGATGCCGCAACGGCCATCGCTACCCAGGTCACAGAGCAGCTCGCGGCCGACCCCTCCGGGGCAGTCAACCCCGGTCGCGCCGCCGACGCGGTGGACGTGCTCTTGGAACGACGCGCCCGTGCCGCTCTCAGCGAAGGCACTCGTGCGCTGCTGACTCCGCAGGACGAGACACGCCTACGCCGCCTGGTGCTCGACCGCGTCCTGGGCCTGGGGCCGATTGAAGAACTCCTCTGCGAACCCGGGGTGGAGAACATCCACATCACCGGTAACGACGACGCGATCGTCGACTTCGGCGCGGGCCGCCGAGAGCGCCGACCAGCGGTGGTACGAACCGACGCCGAACTCGTCGCCCTGGTGCAGCGGGCCGCCGCCCGTGCACCCGGCGGCGAGCGCCGCTTCGACGCCGCCGCTCCCATCCTCTCGATGGAGCTGTCCGGCGGTGAACGGTTGTCGGCGGTCATGCCCGGCGTCGCTGTACGCCCCACCGTGACGATCCGCCGTCATCCCCAACGCCACCTGAGGCTGGGCGACCTGCTGCGATCAGGCACGCTCGATCAGCCCTCCCGGAACCTGCTGGTCGCTGCCGTCCGCGCGCGGTTGAACATCATCGTCAGCGGAGCCACGAACGCGGGCAAGACCACCCTGCTGCGCGCCCTGCTGGGAACCTTGGACGATGAGCGGATCATCACCGTCGAGGACTCCCTCGAACTGGGGTTGCACCGCCACATGAGCGAGGCGGACGTGGTGCCCCTCCAGGGCCGCCCGCCCAACGTCGAGGGCATCGGCGAAGTGACCTTGGCAGAGCTCGTGCGGGCCGCGCTGCGGATGTGCCCGGATCGGGTGATCGTCGGAGAGACCCGGGGACCGGAGACACTGGCCCTGCTCAACGCTATGAGTATGGGAACGGACGGCTCGATGTCCACCATCCACGCTTCCTCCAGCCAGCAGGTCTTCACCAAGATCGCCGCCTACTGTGCCCAGGCGCCCGAACGGCTCACGGCCTCGGCTACGGCCACCCTCATCGGAGCTTCCGTACACCTCGTCGCACACATCGACACCACCTCGACGGGGGAGCGGGTGGTTACCAACATCCGAGAGGTCGTCGGGGCGGAAGGCGAACAGGTTCTGTCCAACGAGCTGTACACGCGTCCGGTCGACGAGCCCACCGGGACGACTGTGTGCGCACCCGGAGGTGACATCGGCCGGCGCCTGGAACGTGCCGGGTACACGGCCGGGGGGTGGACATGACGAGCTGGTTGGACTGGGGCCTCGGCGGCCTGATTCTGGGTGGTGCACTGTGCGGGGCAGGCATCGCCTGCGCCGCCTACACCGCGACCCTCCTCCCGTGGCGGCGCACCAGCGGTGCTCACGTTCCGTGGCTGGGCTCACTGCAGGATCGCCGGGTGTGGACCCGGTTGGCGTGTGCGACCGGGACGGGGGCCGCGGTGGGCCTGATGACGGGGTGGCCCGTCGGAACGGTGCTGGCGGCCGCAGCAGGATGGTGGCTGCCCACTCTGCTCAGCTCCGATACCTCCGCCCGGGCCGAGGCCGACCTCGCCGAAGCTCTGGCCTCCTGGGTCGAACAGTTGCGGGACATGCTCACCGGAGCAGCCGGTCTGCACCAGGCCGTCAGCGCTACCGTGCCTGTCGCACCGGACCGGGTTCGACAGCAGGTTCAGGCTCTGGACGCGCGTTTGCGCGTTGGACAGCCCATGGAGCGAGCGGCGCCGGTCTTCGCGCGTGAGATCGACTCAGATCTCGGAGACCTGGTCTCGGTCACGTTGAGTATGGGGGCTTCCCGACAGGCCGGTGACTTGGCAGGGATGCTCGGCCGTTTGGCGGACGCGGCTCGGGACCGTGCCACGACCGTGGAGCGTATCTCGGCCTCTCGGGCCAGAACCGCGTCATCGGTACGCATCATCGCTGCCGCGACCGTGGTCATGCTGGTGGGGATGGCGGCCTTCAACCCGGCCTTCCTCTCCCCGCTGGGGACGCCCACCGGACAGCTCGTCCTCGCTCTGGTCGGCGGGCTCTGGGCCGCCGCGTTCTTCTGGTTGGCCCGTCTGGCTTCTCCACCTCAGCAGGCACGGCCTTTCGCTCTGGCTCAGGCGGACACCGCGCCTGTGGAGGGCGTTTCATGAGTACGCTCACACTGGCTCTGGGCGGGGGCTTGGTCGGTGCGGGGGTATGCGCCGCTGCCTACGGGATACGACGCCCCCGTTTGGTCGAACGCCTGACCCCCCGACCGGCACCCGGGCCCCCAAAGTCCGCGGGGCAGGGCTGGTCGCACCGGGTCGGGAACCATACGGGACGCCTTCTGACGCACGTCGGTATCCCAGGCCCGCGCATGGCCGGTGTTCTGACGGCGGCGGGTAGATCGGTGGAGGCTTATCGGGCGGAGAAGGCCGCCGCCACGGGGCTCGGACTCCTACTCGGAACGCTTCTGGCCACGGTTGGAGCATGGGTTCTGCCGGGGTCGCTCATGGTTTGGCTGTTCGCGGCCACGCTCGTGGTGACCTGCTTCGTGGCTCCCGACCTCACCGCCCGGAGTGCCGCTGCCGAGCACCAGGCGGATCTGCGCGCGGCCTCCTCCGCACTGGCGGACCTGACGGTGATGGGCCTGGCCGCAGGCGCCGGCCCCACCGGAGCGGTGACAGCGGCTCTTCAACACGGACACGGCCCCGCGCTGGTACGTATCCGAGAAGCCGTGCACGCCGCGAACATCCGCCACCGTCCTGCGTGGGAAGGGCTGGAAGAACTCTGTGCCCAGACCAGGGTCCGCGAGCTCGGAGAACTGGCCGCGTCCTTGCGCCTGGGCGGTACCTCGGGGGCACGAACCCGCACCTCGCTGACCGCGAAGGCCCAGTCCCTGCGAGCACGCAGACTCGCCGAGGCCGAAGCCGCCGCGCACGCGGCCACCGAGCGGATGACCCTGCCCACCACGGGGCTGGTGGCCGGGTTCCTTCTTCTCATCAGCTACGCGGCCCTGAGCCACATCACCACGGGGTTCTAGACAAGGAGAAACTGGCGTGCAGACCTTTCTTCGGTATGCCCACAGTTGGATACGCACACGCATTGGTCCATCACAGCGAGTAGAACGTGACGCCGGAGCGGCGACGACCGACTGGATCCTGATGATCATGGTCTCCATCACCATCGCCACAGCGGTCGGGGCGATCCTGGTCAACGAGTTCACCACGGCGGCCGAGTCCATCGATCTGGGCGTGAACCGGTGAGCGCACGCATCCGCCTGCGCGGAAGCCGGAATCGAACGCGATGCGGCGATCGGGGCAGTGCTGAACCGCTCTTCATCCTGCCCATGGTGTTCGTGATGGTGCTGGGTGTCGTTCAGGTGGGTGTGTGGGCCCATGCCCAACACCGGGTGCAGGCGGTCGCCTCCCAGACCCTCGCGAGCGCACGGGCCTTGAACGGTTCCACCGCCCTGGCACACCAGCGGGCCGAGCAGGCACAGGAACAGTTGGGCGGCGTGATGCTGCGCCAGGTGGAGGTCGACGTCACCCGAGAGCCCGATCAGGCGCGAGTGCTGGTGCGGGCCCAGGCGGTCAGCGTTGTGCCGGGGTCGACCCTGCCGGTGAGCACGCAGGTCTCCGGTCCCATCGAACACCTCGCACCATGATCACCGGATTGGATGGAAGGCGCCGGCGTGGAGACTCCGGTGGTGCATCGGTGGAACTGATGTTGCTCACCCCAGTCCTGGTCGTGCTCTTGATGCTGATGGTGGTGGCGGGACGGCAGGTCTCGGCGGCTCTGACCACACAAGACGCCGCCTTGGCCGCTGCACGGGCCGCGTCGCTGCAGCGCGACGCCGCCTCGGCCCGGGACCGGGCTCAGCAGGTGGCCGAGGGCGAACTAGCCGACCGCGGTGTGTCCTGCGACCCCTTCACCGCTTCCGTGGACGTATCCCGCTTCGACGCCGGTGGAGCGGCGGAAGTGGAAGTGGCGTGCACGGTCACCGTCGTGGACCTGGGCGGGCTCGGTGGCCAACGCACGCTGCGTACGTCGGCGGTCTCTCCCGTCGACCCATACCGGGGACAGGCCTCATGACCCGGAGACTACGGGCAACCGCCACAGAGGCGGACGCCGGGAACGCGTCGGTGTTCCTCATCCTGCTGATCCCCGTCGTCATGGTGGTCTTCGCACTGGTCTGGGAAGCCGGACAGATGCTCGTCGTCAAGAGCGACTTGTTGGCGACGGCGCACGCGGCCGCCCGGGCCGGCGCACAACAGGTCGATACCTCGGCCGCCCTGGCAGATGGCGAGGCGGTCCTGGCCCCACAAGCGGCCGAACAAGCTGCCACCGACCACCTGCATCGAGCCGGTGTGTCCGGGCGGGTCACAACCGAGGGTGAACAGGTCACCATCCTGGCCCGCACCACCTATACCCCCGCTGTGCTGCCGATCGGTCCCCAAGGGATCGAAGTCGAAGCCGATGCCGTCGCTGCGCAGCCCTGACCAAAGCCGTGCGGGGTGTGCGGCCCTGATGGGCGCGTTCGCTGAAACGGAGAGGAAAGCAGCATGTCCTACAGCCGATGGCCCTTGGCGGGCGCCTGCCTGGCAACGCTGGCGCTGCTGGTGGGGCCGCCTCTGCTCGTCCGCTGGCTCGGCTGGCCCCTGGACGAGCACAACTCCTGGACCTGGTTCGTTCAGTACCTGCGCTCGGGGACCGTTCCTGATGAGGTCGTCATCGCGGGACTCGTGGTTGCCCTGTGGGCGTTGTGGGCCGCACACCTGATCGTGGTCGCCGGTGACATCGTCGCGGCCCTGCGAGGGCTGACGCCCCGGATCGGCCTGGTACGACTCGTATGGCTCCTGGTTGCCGGAGGCACGGCCGCGACCAGCACGCACACTGTTGCCATGGCCGCACCCACCCACACCATGGCTCAGGCACCGGCCGACCCGGACCTCACTCCGGAAGAGAGCGGCGAAGCCACGGGAACCGCATCGGAGACCATCGAACGGAACCGCACACTCTCCGGGTTCGCCTTCGACTCGGCTGTTCTGCCCCCGGAGAAGAAAGAAGCGCTGGCCCCCACCATCGAGTTGCTCGATGCCTTCGCTCACTCAGAAACGCCTGTGATGGTCACTGGCTATACCGACCCGATCGGCGATCCCGCCTACAACCAGACCCTGGCCGAAGAACGCGCGCAAACGGTAGCGGCCCACCTGCGCGAGCACCTGGGCGACGCTGTCGAGATCCAGGTCAGCGGTGACGCGGCCGCAGAACCAACCGCCGAAGCTCAGATGCCGTACGAGGCGCAGCGCCGGGTCGAGATCGCCTACAACCTGCAGCAAGTCCGTTCCTCTCCCGAACCAGCACCCGCAGAGGAGGGGGCGGCGACAGCCACCGGTTCCCCGGAATCGGTAAGCGTGAACCCAGACACCAGGCGCGGAGAGAGCAGCACGCCGGCTGCAGTGGCGATCGGAACCGTTGCCGGCACGGTCGGCGCGGCTGCGGGGTACGCAACTGGACGGATGCGTGCTTCGGCCTCCGCGACCAAGTCACGGTCCTTCCGGTCGACTCCGGCCCCTGAGGCCGACGACACCTCTGCAGACGCCCAGAGCACAGGGCTTGACGAGGAGGAGCTGGTCCGCCAGGACCCTGGCGGTGCTGCCCGCGGCGCCCTCGACGAAGACGGTTACGTGCTGGTGGCGGACACGGTTCGGGTGAACAGTCGCGGAGGACTCGCGTTCACGGGCCGGTACGCGGCAGCCGCTCTAGCAGCCGTGGCCACTGATCACACCGCAGGTCGCACGATCGCCACCAGCACTGTCGCCGCCGCCGTGGAAGAAACCGCTGACGCACTGCCGCGGGGGATACACACAGTCTCCGACATCCACGGTGTGCCCGTAGCGGTGGATACCGAACTTCTGTCCTCCGCACGCCACGAGCACGAGGAGGAAGAACCGGTAGAACAGGCCGAAAATGAGGTTGCCACCGGGCGACTGTTGGTCCTGTTCGGAGCTGACGAGGCCGACGCTCACGCAGATCTGTGTGGACCGCTTCTGGCCTCTTCCGACGTGGCGGTGTGCGTGCTCGGTCCGACAGCTCACGCGTCGGTTGAAGTGCGGTGCGATCAAACCGACCGTGTGCGCCTGAACTCAGGGAACGGCGAAAGGGCCATCGTTGCCCCACTGCGCCACGTTCCTCCTCCGGCAGCGAAGGAGGAACATGCGCCGGACACCGAATCCGGCGAACCAGCGCCCGACACGGAAACCGCGCAGGAGGCCGAAGGCGAAACGACCGTCCCGGAGAGCGACGGCGAGCACGAGTCGAGCGAGGCCCCACCCACTTTCTCGGGGCACGTGGTGCAGGTGCGGCTGTTCGCCGCAGAACCGTTGATCACCTTCGAGGGCAAGCCCGTGACAGGTCTACGGTCGGTGGCCCGCACCCTCCTGTCGTTCCTCGCACTGCACCCCAAGGGCGCCGACGCCGAGCAGATCACCGAGGCCTGTTTCGCCGACGGCAAACCCGATAAAGCCGCCGCGCACCGGCGCAATGCGGTGCACAGCCTGCGCAGCACGCTGCGTCCACTCCTGGACGCACCTGGCGCACCGATCGTCATTCAGGAATCAGGGCGCTACCGTATAGACAAGTCCCTCTTCGATGTCGACCTATGGCACTTCCTCCGCACGACCGATGCTCTTAGAAAGACAGTGGAAGAGAACTCCCATCAGTACTTGATAAGGGTCCTGGAGTTGCACAAGGAGAACCTGCTCCATGAGCGCGAAGAGTTGTGGGTGGAACCGGTCAGGGAACGGTGCACCCGGGTCGCCGTGAACGCGTGTGTCAGGCTCGCCGAGTCCGCGGAAGACCGTCAGGAGAAGATGCAGTACCTGGAAACGGCCGTCTTGTTCGACGAATTCAACGAACCGCTGTACCAGCGTATGATGGCGCTTTCCCGTGATAGCGGCCTTCCGGAAGGGGCTCATCAGACGTACCGAGCCCTGAAACACAAGCTCAAGATGCTCGGAGAAAAACCGAGTGAGGAAAGCCGGCGCATCATCGGGGAGTGCGGGGTGCCGTCACAGTAGGAGGAGTGCGCCGGCGCCGCCCCGATGCAGACGTGGGACTCCACCCGGTCAGACGGGATCGGATCGAGTGGGCCGTCAGGTGGGCCGCTGCCTGGACCACTGGGTGGGCCGGTCTTAGCCGGCCCACCCTACCGGCAGCATACACGCAGGTCACGGTGTACTCAGGTGGGCCATCGGCCGTCCAGACTTCTACCCAAGTGGGTAGTCATCTTCACGTAGGGCGGCGAACCCGCACCCCTCACCAGAGACAATGTGTCTCCAGTTCACTCCTTCCCCTTCATTCTTATTTACTCTCATTCTCTCCCCGCCCACCCTCCCTCAAAAGCACCAATTCGCATTTTGTGCTCAATCACTACTGAAGTATTTTGAGCCTCCCGGGTGTGAAGGGTTGAGATTCAACGGATTTCCGAAGGCGTCATAATCTGCCACATCGGCACCTATGCATGCCCGTACTGACTCCACGCGCGCGTGGGTGCGCACGCGCTTCCTTCGCGTTGCGAACGGGCGCCTAAAGATTTTCCTGAAAAACCCCGTGACTCGAGTTGACAGGGCTCCGTGAGCCAAGTTCCTATGGTCATGTTCCCGAGATGGAAGCACGGTTTCGGGGCGTGCGGGAAAAACTTCCAAACGTGAGTTGACAAACCCGCGGAACCCAAGGTCATCTTGGGCTCCGCCCCGAGATAAGGGGCCGTTTTCGAAGTGGGTAGAAAAAGGTTCACAGGGCAGCTTGACAAGCACGGTCAGCCAAGTGAACCTCGACCTGCAAACGAGAAACGCCCGGCGATTCTCGGGGTTTAAGAATGAGTTCTGAAGAAGGAGGAATTGAGGTCATGATGTGCCCGCACTGCGAAGAAGAGGTGCACGAAGCCGAGCCTTCTGGCTGGATCGTGCCACTCGGGAACACTCCGGCCTACAGCCACCTGGACGGTACGGGACTGTGTCCCGAAATGACCGCCGAGGGGTACCGGCCAGCGCAGCCGGTTCTGGCTACCTCGGAATGATGCGGCCGGTCTGAAGGCGGTCACCTTCAGACCGGCCCCACCGCACATGCCCGCGCTCACCGACACAGGTGTGGAGCCCAGCAGGTGGGCGCGGGTCCAACACCACCAAGCGAATGGAGTGTGCTGTGCACACGAGTATGCCTTACCCGCCGCTGATTCGCCTCACCCGCGAGCACATCGCCGACCTGCGAGACCAGGAGACACCTGCGTGCCTGACCTGGAGCGAGGACACCTGCCAGGTCGAGGTCACCGACCCCTGGGAAACGACTTCCCCCGACCGGATGATCATCAGCGGGCACCAGGGGCTCCGGGAACTGACCGCACACTACGCCTGCCAAGGGCGCCAGGCCAATGACGGGGACCTGGCCGGGGACCTGAGCGCCATGGCTGCTGGCTGGCAGATCGACTGGCACGGGATCCGCGCGATGAACCTCCAGGTGCACGAGCTGCGCAGGAACCTGGCCACCGCCGGGGTGTACCTGTCAGCAGCGCCCACGCTCGCCATGCCCGCGACCGGCGGTCTGCCCGCAATGACGGACTACTACTGCCTTGCGGGGAGTGAGCACACCGCGCACGTCACGGTCACCTTCGGTTTCATCGACCCGACCCGGATCACCACCAGCGGTCTCTGGGAAGAAGCCGAGCCGGCTGCTGACCGGACCTTGGCCACCAGTAGCACGCTCACCTATGCCGCGACCAGCCGCCTGGTCGCCTCCACGGTGACCCAGGCCCTGCACCACGGCCGCTGACACCCGCACCGCTCGGGGCCGCCTCACAGGGCGGGGCGGCCCCGCCATCCACACAACTGCGCCGAGCGCTGGGTTCGGCGCGCCTTGAAAGGAGCCCCGTAATGACTGTCGTCCCGACGATGTATGACCGGTTCGCCGATGAGGAGGTCACGGTGGACATGCTCAGGGACCTTGGCCGCACCGGACCGGGCGGATTGCTCATCGCCGATCTCCGCCGGGCCGCCTACGAGGTCACCCACGCCCGAGACCTGGACATGGTGAACCGAGGCCTGCTGCCCATCTACGGCCACGACGACCTGCTCCACGACCTGGACTGCTACGACCGGGACTGGGAAGAGACGGCGGACGCGGTCACCGATACCACCTGGGATCAGCTCGACCACTGGGCCACGTTCTCCAGGGCCATGAGTCCGCTGGCACGCGCCCTGCGCCGGGACATGACCGTGTGCGGAATGGACCTGACCCGCCGCCCCGTCCTCAACTATGCCCCGGACGGCACGAGGCTGGTTCAGGACACCTTCGTCCTGCGCACAAACCCGCGCATCACCTTCATTTCCCGCAGCGGCCAGCAAGGTCCGGCCAGCCTCCTGGCGTCCTTGGACATGTACGACCGGGGCCACTACGTGACCACCTGGACCCAGCTCGTCACGCACGAGGCGAGTCCCAAGTTCGTGCGGGAAGCGCCCCTGGAGGCGGAGCGCCACATGAAGAACACCTGCCCCTGACACCCGACCGGGGCCGCCCCGCAGGGCGGCCCCGCCACCGGAAAGACAGCCCCCTATCGCGCCGAGCGCCGTGTTCGGCGCGCCCAAGGAAGGAACCCCACGTGTTCGAATACGCACCCAAGGTCGCAGATTACGACTGGCTCGAGGACGCCGAGATCACTCCGCGCATGCTGCGCACCCTGAAGCGGATCGGTCCGGGCGGGGTAATCGTCGCCGACCTGTTCCGAGGCGACTACTACGTCACCCATGCGCGCACACTCAACCTCACCAGCCACATCCCGCTCATCGTGTACGGGTACCACGACCTGGCCGGTGACCTCACCGACTGCGTCTCCGAGTACGGCGGCCGTGCGTGGCAGGTGCTGGCCGCGGCCGTTGACTGCACCGCGTACGAGTGCCTGGACACCAGGGTCCGGGCCATGGCGGCGACCGGCCTGGTCGTCACCCGCACACGCCAGCACCTGCAGAAGCTTGGGTTCGACCTGACCAGCGCACCGTTCTACTACGACCGGTACGCCACACCCAGCGATGGCACCACACCAGTCACCCCGATGGTGCAGGACTGCTACGCCGACCGGTCCAACCCGACGATCACGGTCACGGTCAAGAGCCCGTTCCAGGAGCAGAGCGGAGGCCTGTCCCTGACCACGGTCAGCGACCACGGTCGCCATGTGACCGGTTGGCCCAAAGCGCTGCGCAACCAATTCATCGCGAGCGCCAACGTTCGCCGGGTGAGCGGGGCGGTCGATGCCTACCTGCACCGCAACTCCCGGCCCTGACCCCATCTCTCGACCAGGGGCGCCCCGCCACACGGGGCGGGGCGCCCCTCCTACCTACCGAAGGGACTCGTTCGCCATGACCGCAACCACGTCGACTCCGCGCCGTACGGCCGCGCAGACCCGCGCTCTCGTTCTGGACACCTTGGCCGAGGCCACCACTCCAGTCACTGTCACCGAGCTGGCCGAAGCCGCAGGGTTGGGAAAGTCCACCCTGGGCACGCACCTCCCGGCCCTGGAGAAGGACGGTCAGGCCCTGCGTACCCCGGGCGGGCGTGACGGTCGCCGACGCCTGCCCGACCTCTGGCAGGCCGAGCCCGACGCCTCAGCCGAGCAGGACACCGGCAGCTCAGCAGAGTCTCCGGACCAGGAGACCGGCCTCACCAGCGAAGAGGGCTCAGGCGAGACCGACCCGGCGCGGGACCCCGCCCCGAAGGTCCCAGCCCCACCCGAGCGGAGCGGCAGCAAGGTGAGCACGCCTGAGTCGGCACCCAGGGCTGACTCAGGGGAGGAAGCCACGACTCCGGCACACGGCCACGACACCTCCCACGGGCAGCACCCCCCGGCACCGCCCGTGCCCACGGCTCCTCCCGCAGCAGACTCCACGGAGCCGAACCTCAACCCGGTCAGCGGGTCCACGCGGCTCGTCCCGGGCGAGTTGAAGGTCATGGTCATGGCCCTGCTCGATGCCGACCCCGCCGAAGAATTCACCGCGACTGCTCTCAGCCACAAGCTGGCCGGACGTTCGATCGGCGCGATCCAGAACAACCTCGCCCGCCTGGCCAAGGAGGGGCGGGCGCAGCAGACCTGCGACAAGCCCCGCCGGTACCGCTCCGCCAAGCACCCGGCCTGACCCACCACCCGAGGGGTGTGGGCCAACGACCGCCCACACCCCCACCTCGTATATACCCCTGAGGAGTATTCATGTCCGACGTTGTCTGGGCGGCCCTCGACCCCGAGTGCCCGGGGTGGGCCTACGCCATGGTCCTGGCCGCTTTGTGCGTGACGGCGACCCTGGTCGGGGTGGTTAACCGCACCCACCGCCTGCTGCGCGCCTACTACATCGAAGGCGACTGGCCCGGGATGGCGCAACACGACGAGCGCGGCCCTGGCACGTGCTGTGAAGTGTGCGGTCACCACCTGAGCGTGCACGATCGCGGCACGGGGCGGTGCTGCTACGGCACCCCGCTGGAGCGCGTCGCGATCATCCTCGCCCTGCCCCTACCGCTCCTGGTGCGGGACATGCTGCAACAGGCTGGGTGCCCGTGCCACCGGATCGGCCAACGCCCCTGACCCGGTTACTCCCTGGCTGAAGGCCCAGGACCCGCACCAGCGACCGCTGGTGCGGGTCCTGGGCCTTCACCTTCTCGCGGCCTTTGTTGCCGGTGCGATGTCGCATTCACCGCTGCGGCGTCTTCTTGAGGGGCTATCAGGGCGAGAAGAAAGAAGGTGCTCCTGATGACGCACACCACCACCTCCGCACACGGGCGCCCGCCGTTGGCGGTCTGGGCCTGTGGCCCCGCTCGTGGCCAGCCGGTGCCCGAGCGGCTGGCTCAACGGCTGGTGCATGAGTACACCCAATGCGGGGACACGATCGCGGACCTGACTGGAACCGGCCTGGTCGCCGACCAGGCCGAACGGGCCCGGCGCGCCAGCGAGGTGGTCGCCTCCACCTCCTCGGAGCACGAGGACGAGGTGGCCTGGGCCGACCTCACGGTGGCTGCCTTGCCCGCTATCGATGAGCCCGCGCGAGTGCGCAAACACAGGGCACGAGCACAGGTCACTTTCGCCGCGATGATCACTCGCCCCGGCGGCATCATCGCCACCATCACCCCGGTGGGCCACGCGCCGGATGGATCGGTGGTCGATCCCGCCCCTGGCCTGGTGCGGGCCGCCGCGTGCGCGGGGCTGGTGTACGTGCAGCACGTGGTGGCGGTGACCGCTCCGATCTGCGAGCTCGGACTCGGTTCTGCCATTGCCGTCCGGGATCGGGATTTCGATTCCGACCTAGAGGAGATGGATACGGCTTTGCCGGTCTCGGTGGCCGACGCTGCGGCCACCATCACCTCGCCCGCTCATCTGAACGTGTCGGTGTTTCGGGTTCCGAAGAAGGGCCGTACCCCGGCCGCCAACACCGCGGGGGAGGTGGAAGCATGAGCCAGCACATGCATGGTTGTGGCCCTGACCACGAGCAGTGCACGGGCGAGACGGCGTGCCTGTGTGAGGAATCCATGGCACACGCTTCGCGCCGAGCTGGAGGCTCGGTGTGGGCCACCGGGCAGCAGCAGGCCCGCCAACAACGCGGTCGTCGCTACAACCGCTTGTCGATGGAACACCCTGCTCGGATGCTCCCGGAGATCGCCCGGCACGCCATCTCTACCTATACCCGGCCCGGAGATGTGGTCCTGGACCCGATGTGCGGCATCGGCACCAGCCTGGTCGAGGCTGCCCATCTGGGCCGGGGTGCGGTCGGGGTGGAGCTGGAACCCAAGTGGGCCTCGATCGCGAGGTTGAACCTGGATACCGCTGCGGTCCAAGGCGCCCCGGGAATTGGACGGGTCTACACCGGAGAGGCGGCTCGCACTCTGCCCAGCCTGGCCGATGAGACCTTGGCCGGGAAGGTGAAGCTGGTGCTGACCTCTCCGCCCTACGGGGCGATGACCCACGGGCAGGTGCGCTCACGCAGGGACGGGGCCCAGAGCGTGGAAAAGCATGCCCACACCTACACGCGTGAGCGCGATCGCAGGGCGGCCAACCTCGCTTACCAGCGCCCGGAGCAGTTGGCGGCCTCCTTCACCCACATCATGGCTGCTTGCCGACCCTTGCTGGCCCCGGGCGGGCTCGTGGTCGTGACCACCCGCCCTTACCGGTTCCAGGGGCGGCTGATCGATTTTCCCGGACAGGTGGCCCAGGCCGGACGTCGGGCCGGGCTGGTGCAGGTCGACCGGTGCGCGGCACTGTTGTGCGCGCTCAAGGACGGCGAGGTCGTCTCGCGCACCTCGTTCTTCCAACTCATCGAGACCAGGAGGTTGCGCGCGTTGGGGTGGCCGGTGCACGTGGTCCAGCACGAGGACGTCCTGATTTTTGCCAACCCGGGCGAGGCGGCGCACGAGCGCACTGTTCGGGAAGGAGTGGTCGCTGCATGAGGAAGGGACCCGACCAGAACCAGCGCGGTGAACGCGGGGTCCAGAGTTCAAGGGGAGGGGAGGAGGAGTTCTTCACCGATGCCGCCGGAAGGGGTCCGCGTAGGCGGATCATCGCGGACCTGCGCGCCTTGGCTGCCTTCCTCGAGCGGCACCCCGAATTGCCCGTGAGCGCGCATACGAGTGTGGAGATGACTTATTTTCCACTCACCGATGACGATGCCACGGCCTTCGACGAGGTCGCCGAGGTCGGGGCCCGGCTCGGGAGGATCCCGGCTTGGGAGGGCGAGCACTACCTGGTCGGCCGCGCCGTGGGGGCGGCCCGGTACCGGGCGGTGGCCATCCCCGAGCGGGTTCGGGCCCGTTACCGGTCCTGGCTGACCCGGACCGGCCACGTACACCCGGACTGACTGGCACCCGGCAGGGGCGGTGTCGGGCGCTGTGGTGTCCTACACCGCCCCCTGTGCACGGGCTCGCCCCTGTAGGCCCGTGCGGGTGTGTGGGGCCGACCAGAGCCCGTTTGCGGCCCTGACCAGTGTGGACGGCAAACCACCCGAAACGGATGGGCAGTTGAGGGGAGCGTGAAACCGATGGGCGCAAGACCCAATCCGCTTGCACTTCTCGGCGAGATCGAGCGTGGATGGCTCCTGCCCCGCACAGCGCGGGGCCGCGCACCGTATCCGTGCAGGTCAACACTGGTGAAGAGGTGGTTCGGATGAGCGCGAAGACTCCGGTTCGCCTCGACGAGGTGGGGGCCTTGCCGGTGGTGCTGGACGCGGTCACGGCCGGGCGGATGCTCGGTCTGGGCCGCACCGGTACTTACCGGCTCCTGCGCCAGGGTGCCTTTCCGGTGCCCGCGCACCGGGCGGGCAAGGTGTGGGTGGTGCCCACAGCCGGCGTGCTCGCCCACCTCGGCCTGGACCACCTGCCCGGGCTGTCGACACACAGGTGTGGATGCGGTGCGCGCGGTGAACAGCAGAAAGACCAGATGTAGATGGCTTCTCACCAAGGGCGAGTATTCAAACGCTGCGGATGCCGCGACGAGAACTCGGGCCGGGCGCTCGGAGCGCAGTGTCCGAAGCTGCGGCGCCCTGACGGGGCGTTCAATCCCCGCCACGGCGACTGGGGCTACCAACTCGAGCTGCCTCGCACGAGTGAAGGCAAGCGCCGTCAGGCCCGTCGCACCGGTATGGAGAGCCAGGAGCAGGCCTGGCAGACTCTGGACCACCTCAAGGCTCTACTAAACCTGGGCGGAGGTGAAGCCGATATCGAGGTGGACATCGCGGACCTGATCCAGGACACCCATAAACGGCGCGTCCAGGCCCCGTCGGTGGCCGAAGTACGCCGACGCCTGGGCACTGGCGTGGATGTGCGCCAGGAAGCACCCACGGTGGCCGAGTACCTGCACGGGTGGGTGAAGGCGAAACCGGATTTGGCCAGGGGGACCCGGGCTTCCTACGAGGGGCACATCCGTAAGTACCTCGTGCCGCACCTGGGCCGGATCCGGCTGGACCGGCTCACCTCGCAGCAGATCGAGACGATGTTCGATGCCATCGAGGAGCGCAACGTGCGAATCCTGGAGTGCAAGGATTCCCGGGATGCGAAGGTACGTGCGTCGGTGCGGGGCCAGAGGATGATTTCGCTGTCGACCAAGCACCGGATCCGAGCCACGCTGCGAAGCGCGTTGTCCAATGCGGTGCGCAGCCCCGAGGAGCCGGTGAACGTCAACGCCGCCTCCCACGCCCGGCTGCCCTCCTGCCCCAGGAAACGCCCGCTAGTGTGGACCCCGGACCGGGTACGCCAGTGGGAGCAGGACGGGACAGTGCCGGGGGAAGTGATGGTGTGGACCCCGCAGCAGACCCGCACTTTCCTGGAACACGCGAAGAAGTACGCGTGGCTGCACGGGCTGTTCCACCTGGTCGCGGTCAAGGGCCTACGGCGAGGGGAAGCGGTCGGCTTGCCCTGGGCCAATACTCGGCTCACCGACGGCGAGGCCGACATCCGCACCCAAGTGGTCCAATTGTCCTGGGAGACCTTCACGTCCACACCCAAGAGCGAGGCCGGGCGGCGCACCGTCACCTTGGACGCCGACACGGTGCGGGTGCTGCGCGTGTGGAAACGGTTGCAGAACCAGTACCGGTTGGAAGCGGGGTCGAGGTGGGCCGATTCCGGATTGGTCTTCACCCGGTCGGACGGTTTCGGGTGGCATCCGGGGCAGGTCAGTGATTGGTTCTGCCGGATCGCTCGAGCGGCGGGACTGCCGCCGATCACCCTGCACGGGTTGCGACACGGTGCTGCCTCGATGGCGTTGGCGGCCGGCACGGACGTGAAGGTGGTCTCGAACGAGCTGGGTCATTCCACTGCCCACTTCACCCAAGACACTTACCAGACCGTGTTCCCGGACGTGGCCAAGACCGCAGCCGAGGCCACCGCCGCGCTGTTGCGCGGAACTTCGCCCTCTTCTCAGGCGAGCAGCTCAGTTCCGCTGCGGTAGCCAATACCGGGGTACACCAGGAGCCCCACGGTGCCGTGCCACCGATCCCAGGTAAGCAGACGGGTACGCCCGTCCTTGCCTGGGTTTTCCTCATGGAGGAGGTTGGTCGACCATCAAATCAAAGGTCCGATGGCCTTTGAAATGGCACCGGTGCGCCTTGCTGTTCGAACATGCGGGTTCAGCCAGACTCAGGATACAGGAGAGGCACGCACAACAGCTGTCAGAGCTCGGTCGGGAGCGTTCTCCCTACGTTCCAGATGTCCGGGTGTGATGGCTTCCTTGTCCATGTCCCAGGCACGCGGTGCGCACCATACGTGCCCAGCAGAAAAAAGCTCTCTTATCTGATCATTCCTCTCAGAAAATGGAGCACAAGCCCCTATAGTCACTACAGAAACACGAGCAACAAAAACCCCATGATAAATAAACGTGACCAAGTTCCTTGATTCTTAATTTGAACGAATGTAGAATGATAAAACCCTGACCCAGGGAAGAAATAGAAAGGGGAATTCTGATGACTATTGAAGAAGTCAAGGACCTCGTCATCGACTCGATCGAGAACGACGGGAACGAAACTCTCTCCGAGTACGCCAAGAACTGCTGGGTGGATATCGAGTAAAAGAGAGGGGATTCGCAGCTCCAAAATGGGGCAGCGGATCCCTTTTTAGTGTCAATACTGAACCCGCCTGATCGAATAAATATTACAAATACCAGAACAGGAAGATGAATAAATGAAAAACATTACTTCGGAGTACTTGCCGAAAGAAATTAAGGAACATTTGGAGGGGAGGTTCGCAGAGCGGAAAGGGGATGTTCTTTCAGTTCAAATTGAAGAGTGTATGCGCTTCCTATATCTTGCCTCTAAGAACGGCGGGAGTAAGTTCATGCCTCTCACCCAAGAATCCGATGATGTCTGGCATGAGTTGATCCTGCAGACCGTCTTCTATGCAGAACTCTGTGATCGATTGCCAGGGAATAAATTCTTACATCATACGTCTTTGGCATTTAAGGACTACGCAGGGGAGATCGGTGTCGAAAAATCTATTGGCGAACTCCTCTCGTGGATACCTGACTATGTTCAGACTTTTGGAAGGTTTACAGAGGAAAGCGCGCGCTGCTGGTCCTTCTGTCTCTACTTGATGAACGAAATGGGGCTTGACCTCGAGTCCATCAACACAGCCGGAGAATCCAAGACAGGTGGGCGCTCTGCCGACAGTGTGGACAACAAGTGAAAGAGAAGAATGCATCTGAGATCCCCCTTGAAACTCCTCCACCGAGTATCGATTTGACAGAATCTAATCAAGATCCTCCTGCATGGTTCAAATCACGCGTCCTCGAAATCGTGGGGAACACGCCCTGGCGTCGGTACCCTGACCGAATACAACCAGAGCTGATCAAGGACATTGCAGACTCATATGGGGTCGAAGCAGAAAACGTCCTCCTTGTCCGTGGGTGCACTGAGGGGTTACACTTGGCCTTCAGATTTGTCCAAAGCCAGAGTCTCTCTCTTAACATCCCTGAGCCCAGTTACTTCGGATTCGCCATGATTGCTAAAGAGCTTGGGATGAAATTCTTATATTATCCCTCTGGCGATGATCCGGCTCATTACAGCTTTCCTGGGAGCTGGACCGTAGTGTGCTCGCCCGAGAACCCCACAGGTTTCGTCTACACGCGAGAGTCTATTCTCGATGCCTCGGGTGCCTCCTCTGGAGTAGTGCTCGATCTCACTTATGATCCCTTCTCTGTGGATCCGCATACGGAGAACCTAAAGGAGCTGACAGAAACAAATACTATCTCCATTCTGAGTCTTTCGAAAGCATATGGGCTGGCCGGAGTGCGTCTTGGCCTGGTCTTCGCTAAGGCCGAAACTATTCACCAGCTGTCAAAAATGGCGCACACCTTCTCCATGGACCACCTGCAACTCGCCACACTCATCACCCTATTCTCGGAGGATGGGAAAAACTGGAGGCGCGAAGCGATAAAAGACACAATCGCTCTTCGCTACCACGTAGAATCTCTGATTCGCCGAATCCTACCAAAACACGAAATACAGAAATCGCAGACCAATTTTATTTCGATATACGCGAAAGGAATTCCTGGGGGAATGTTGGAAGATATAGTAGAAAGAACTTCAAGTAAATTTCACCCGAATATAGGGCTCTTGCGAGTGACTGTGAACCAACGAACTCTAGACGGCCTGAATTCTCTGGCGTCAGAAGGAGGCAGCGATAGATGATAAATGGCGAAAAAATACTTCGAAAACGAGAGTTCAGTCCTGTTCTGATTGTAGGATCAGGATTCGCTGGGCTTTCCACTGCCTGTTTCCTCGCAAAGCGGAATATCAGATCCACAGTGATCGAGAGGAGAGCGTCAACGTCGGTACAACCGAAGGCCCGTGGAATCAGCGCGCGGACCATGGAACTCCTGGCACTCCTCGACTTGGAGGAGGGAATTATCGCGCAAGACGAATCGCG
Organism: Nocardiopsis kunsanensis DSM 44524; assembly: GCF_000340965.1. Taxonomy (GTDB): domain Bacteria; phylum Actinomycetota; class Actinomycetes; order Streptosporangiales; family Streptosporangiaceae; genus Nocardiopsis; species Nocardiopsis kunsanensis. The sequence continues at coordinate 64,170 of NZ_ANAY01000020.1, read as the reverse complement.
TGCACGGACACGACGTACGGCACTCATGGAGGACTTCACTCAGCAATTGCAGGCTCTCGGAACAACGCCACCCGACACCTCGCACATAAGTTCAAGCGCGTGGGGCATGATCTCCCAAGAGAACCTTGAACGCATGCTCGTGGCCCGATCCCTTGCTCTAGGAGTTCGAGTGGACTTTGAAAGCAACCTCACGGATATACGACACGGAGACAGCGGTGTCACTGCGGTGGTCGAAGACAAAAAGACAGGCTTTTCGAGGATTATTGACAGTTCCTGGGTTGTTGGAGCCGATGGCCCGCGCTCCCCTCTGAGAAAAAGTATGGACATCGCCACCGATGGGAGAGGAGACATAGCCACGTACATCCGAATCGTTTTCTCTGCCGACCTTATCGATACGATTGGGGCCGAAGAGGTACTCTTCTTCATTCGTCATCCCACACACGGGCTTGGTACGTTGCATTCAACGGATATTCGTGGACGATATGTGCTCTCCATGGAAGTTCCCAAAGCAAGCGAAAGCCCTACTAGGGGCAAGGAGTTTGCTGAGGAACTTGTCCGCGAGGTCTCAGGGATCGAGGACCTGGAGGTAGGCATAGGTGAGGTGACCAGTTGGACCATGGCCGAACGGGTACCGCGTTCCTTGCGTGACGGTAGGCTCCTGCTTGCAGGAGACGCGGCGCACATCATTCCATCGGTTGGAGGTTTTGGAGGAAACTCCGCGATTCAAGATGGAGCCGAGTTGGCCTGGCGCCTAGCGGAGGTCATCGAGGGAACAGATTTCGTGGAAACTCTCGACCAGTATTCGAACGAACGCCGAGCTTTCGCTCGCTTTGCCGCTCACCAGGCTTTCGGCTACTATGCCAACCGACAAGCCTGGCATCTCAAGGGCGAGATACGTGGAAAACCTGTACCGTACATCACCTCCGTTTTTGGTTTTGGCATGGGAGTCAATTCTCGAGGGTCGAACCAGGACGGTCAGGTCGGAGACGCTTGCTGGGAGGACCCAGGGGCTCCGTCTGGTCAGGTCGGCTATCGGGCGCCGCACCGGCTCTTTTGTACGTCTCGTGGCAAGCTGGGAACCTTTCAACTAGCCGACTACCGCTATCTGGCCCTCCTTGGCCAGCATGCACACGGTTGGCGAGAATTCCTAGAGAACCCACCCATGAAAGTACCGGAAATCCAGATCCAACAGCTCGAGGTGGAGGTCACGGATGTCACTCATGGCCGGCCGGATCCCGTCGTGAGCCAAACCGGTGCCCTTATTGTCCGCCCGGACGGTTATGTGGCATTCAGGTCTGAATCAGACATGGTTTGCCCTCCGGAGACGATATTTGACTCCTTTGGTTCTTTTCTAAGATCAGCACAAGGAGATTCGTGATTTCTTTCCTATAAGGGACTTCGTAGCGGTGAACCTTTCCATTGGAGGAAGATTACTTGAAGTCTCGGGTATAGTAGGTTTCTGATATTTCTGTTACCCAAATCGAAGGTTAGTGATATGGAACTGTTGTGGCCACAAAAAATGTCTTCAGTTCTTCCCCCTCGTGTCTGCAGGATCGCCTTGATCAACATGCCTTGGTCACGGATAGACACTCCATCTATCCAGTGCGGACTCTTGAAGTCTGTGCTCGAAGCTGAGGGGCATCAGGTCGATGTCCACTACCTGAACATTGAACTCGCGGTAGACCTCGGAGTTGAGGCTTACGAGTCTTTCAGTGACTTGAGTTCTGAGCGTGTCACACTGCTCGGTGAGTGGCTTTTCAGTCGGGCCGCCTACAGGTCTGACGCCGGAGACGCCAGGGAATACATAACAGATTTCCCCGAAGTGCTTGAAACTGCAAAGGATTTCGGAATCAGCGAGGAGGAGCTTGTTCTTTTCAGGGAAGAGAATTTTCCGGAATGGCTCGACGAAATCTCCCAGAGGAATTGGATGGAATATGACCTTATCGGTTTCTCTTCGACGTTCATGCAGAATGTATCAGCGTTGGCGCTCGCAAGAATGATCAAGGAGAGATCTCCCGAGATCCCCATCGCCTTTGGTGGGGCGAACTTCGATGGGATTATGGGGGTCGAATTTTTTCGAGCGCACGATTTCATCGATTTCGCAGTGATCGGCGAGGGCGAGAAGGTCTTCCCTGAACTTGTCCGAAGAGTTTCCCTGGGTGAGAAAGAGATCAAGATGTCGGGAGTTCTCTCTCGCCATAATTCGATCACTCCGTCCACGCAGGAGGTGCGAGCACCTTCCATTGTTGATCTAAATCTCATACCCACTCCTGATTATACAGATTACTTCGAGACCTTGGAGAAATACGGGGGAGACAGCCTCCTTCGTGGACGACGAGTAGAGTTGCTCGTTGAGTTCTCCCGTGGTTGTTGGTGGGGGGCTAAGCACCACTGCACCTTCTGTGGCTTGAACGCGCTGGGTATGGACTACCGGGCGAAGTCTCCAGAACGAGCCTTCACGGAGGTGGAGACACTTCTCCGGAATTACAAAATATCCGCTATTGCTGCGGTGGACAATATTCTTGACATGAAGTATCTGGGTAAATTCTGCGAGGATATGGCTGAAAGTGACTGGACGCTTTCCCTTTTCTTTGAAGTTAAGGCTAATTTGGACCGCGCCCAGGTGAAATCCCTTGCCAGTGCAGGTGTCACCGCTGTTCAACCTGGGATTGAGAGCCTGAGTAGTAATGTTCTCAAGATCATGAGAAAGGGCTCGGATTCGATCATCAATATCCGGCTCTTGAAATGGGCGCTCCACTTTAATATATCCGTCTACTGGAATATACTATCCGGGTTTCCCGGTGAGCGTGATGAGGATTACCGTCTCCAAGCCAATCTAATCCCACTTCTCCATCACCTGGAGCCGCCTAACGGCGTTAATCCCATTTGGGTGGAGCGCTTCAGTCCTTATTTTAATGGTCACAGTCCACATATAAAAAACATCAAACCAAGGCGCTCCTACTATCATGTGTACCCAGAAAATAGGGTCAGAAATGAAGATGTGGCCTATTTTTTCGATGCCGATGCCAGTGAAGTCGCAAGCCCTTCAGCCCTGGCCGAACTTTCGGAAGCTGTGGAAAATTGGAGATCGCTGTGGAAGGAGGGGAAACGACCTACGATGTTCGCTCGGAGGGGGCCTGGTTGGCTGGAAATTTTGGACAGAAGGAGGTCTCCAGCCCGTCGGATCTCTATGAGCGGCTGGCAGGCGCATGCCTACAACATTTGCATGGATAACTTCAAGAGTCGATCCCGCCTGGTGAAGGAGGTAGGTCAGCTTGCCGAAGCCCCCTCAGAAGAAGAGATCAACGCCCATATTGACCGTTGCCGGGACGAAGGGCTTCTCATCGAGGACCAAGGCAGGGTCTTCGCCTTGGCTTTGCCTTACCAATACTGACTCAAAGCGCCACTTGGTGTGTCTGGATGTAAGAATGCTGTGAGGATTTTGAAATATAAAACAGATAAAATGCAGGTGGCGGTTATGGGGGTAGAGGAGAGGGAAACACAAGGCATTAAGATTTCTTCGCGTTCCTTCGGGATCCTCAAGAAGGCTTTGCCTCTCTACTTCTCCATGGTGGCGTCGTTTTCTGGTGCCCTGGTGTCCGCCGGAGTCCTTGGAAACCTGCTGACCGAAGCACTGGCCGCACACGCACTCGTGACCGCACTTCTTGCGCCGACCATTATGGTCGTTCAAGGATCCCTGCGAGGTTCGATGCCTTTTATTGCGGAGAACGAGGATAATTCCGCTGCCTTGGCCACGGTCATACGCGATGGTATATGGTTGGCTCTGCTCATGGGAGCCACGGCGGGACTGTTCATCTTCTCCACTCCCATGCTGGCTGCTATAGTCGGAGTCACTGACAGCACACGTTCTGCGCTGGGATTCTACCCGCTTTTCATCGGCTGCCATGCGGTCACGGTCTCCTTGTCAGCATCAGCGACGGTTCTTTTGGTCGCCCTGGGCAGGAACCGCACCGTGCTTATGCTGGGCCTGGTCCACACGCTCTTGTCGTTGACGCTCGTTCCCACGCTTGTCCTCGGTCTGGGGCCGCTTCCCGGTATGGCGTTGGCCGGCGCAGGTCTGGCGACGCTCCTCGGTAGTACGATCACGCTGGCACTCACCTGGTTCACGGTACGCCGCATACCTGTCCTTGGGAAAGTTTCTGTGCTGTCCGGGATTCCCAGATTGGCTGGGATGTGGAAGATCGCCAAGGTTGGGCTTCCCACCGGCTCTACACTTCTGATCAAGTCCGTGTCATTGAGCGTTCTCATCGTGGCGGTGACTCGGATCGGAGCCGAGGCCGCAGCAGCACACCAGTTTCTCATACTCTTCGCGAACCTCCTGTTCTTTCCCTCTCTTTCCGTAGGCCAGTCCACTGTCCCCTACATTGCCAAGGCCGCAAAGCGGAGGGATCAGTCCGAGGTTCGACGAACAGTGCTCTCAGGCTACTCGGTTGCTGTTCCTCTCACCCTGGTCAGTGCCGTGGCCCTCTGGTCCGTGGTCGATCCGGCACTCAGCGTTCTCACCCATGACTTTGAAGTGCGGACCATGGTCGCCACATTGCTGCCACTCGTGTTCCTGGTAGCGCTCTTCGACAGTGTTCAGGTGGTTTCCGGGATGGGCTTGGTAGCCCTGAAGCAAACCACACCAGCCATGTACACATTCCTGATTTTCTATGGTTTGCTGGTCCTGCTGACGTTCCCTCTCGTTTCCGTTGGGGGCCTTCCCTTGCTCTGGTCCGCTTACGCAGTCACCACCTTTGGCCTCCTGATAGGGCAGGGAGGAGCCTTTCTGCGCACGAGCGCGAAGGTCTGATCTCTGCACATACTGCTCCCTGATGACGTCGATCAGAAGCGGCTCTAGCATAGTTTCTGTGGACCAATCTCACCCACCGTCACTGCTGGGATGATTTTCCGGGTCATGTCTCTTGGAGTGGTGTAGCTTCCGGTGACCAATCCCTGGCCACGGGGCGTATAGAACCAGACGGGCTATAGCAGTCCCCTGCGTAGCTGCCCGCTATGTCGCGGTATCGTCAGCGTTTACGGTATGTAGCACGGGCGGCGGCTTTTCTCATCCAGCTGCGCGAGCTCGTGCTCGTAGCCGACGGCTGTGAAGCCGTAGTGGTTCACCCGCTGAGTTACGGGTCGGGGAGATGTGCGTGAGGACCTCGATGTCGACCTCGCGGCTGGCCGTGCGGAGCCACCGTCGACGGAGGCCCAAGGTGGTATTCACCGGATTGAGGCCGTGATGATCTACTTCGTCCAAGACACGTATCAGCGGAAGCGCTAGTCGATGTTCCTGTACATGGCCATGGCGGGGGAAGCGACCGTCGTGTTGTTGCGCGGGGTGGGGGACGGCGTTGAGGGCGTATGGGCGGCTGACACGCTCCGATAGCCCCTGGGGTAGGGCTGTGGGGTGTTGGGGCGCTGGTGGGCGGACACGGGGCCGTCCCGGCCCGAAGCCCGGAGGGCCACGGGACGGAAAAATTCTCCCGAGATGCTCGGCCCTCATGTACGCGGCCTTGCACTGGGGAGCACACGAGGAGCACACATGGGCCCGAAATGAAGCGGGGGCCTCCTTGAAGGCCCTCGCGCACCCCCTTTGACCTGGGGTTTTGTTGCGCACCCGGCAGGGTTCGAACCTGCGACCGTCGGATTAGAAGTCCGGTGCTCTATCCACTGAGCTACGGGTGCTCGTGTTCAGTTGTCGCCACTGCGGTGGTGGACGCGCCGGCTTCGCCGTCGGCTCGGGTGAGCGCCGTGTGCCGGGTGGCGGGGCCACTCGGCGATCCTACGGGTGGGGACGGTGCCGTGGCGCCGGTGGCTTCCGAACAGACATTCTACGGTATTTCGTAGATGTCGCCCACAAGAGGGCAAAGCCTCTCAATGACCGTCAACCGTAGGTGCGTCTCGTTACCACGTGTGTTCCGCCAAACCGGTCGCTATGGGCTTCGCGTACCACGTTACCGGTGATTAACACGTGCCGCTGTGCTGCCCCCACGGCGTTTCGCGAAGTAAGCGGGGCCGTCGGCGCGGGCGATCCGGGAGGATCAGAAGGTCCACCACTGACCTGTGGTCATCAGCAGAGCCACCAGGATGAACAACATGCTCTCGGTCCTCCCGCGCTCGACTCCAGGGTGCCCTACGTGTATGGATGCATGCCCTGCGTGGCAAACCCGGGTTTGCCGTGCCTTGGACGACGAGGGGCGGGAGTTGGTGCGCGGCGCCGTGTGTTTGGAGCGCCGGTGGTGAACCCGTGGCCGAGTGCCGACCCGGCCCCGGGCGGCGCCCGGGACCGGAACCGGGTCACCGCGTTCAGGTACTGAGGGAGCGCACGTAGTTCACCTGCTGGTGGACACGGTGAGCGTCCGCCGGCGAGGTCGCGGGGATCGTGGTGGCGTGGAAATGGCCCTCCCGCTGTACCGTGACCTGGATGTGGCCGCTTGTGCGGTTCTCCTTGACGAGCAGGAAGAGGAGGCCGAGCAGGCAGGTCCACCAGAAGGTCAGGACACCGACGACGATCGCCCATGCGGGGGTGGAACGATCGGTGCGGCTCATGTCCGTGACGGTCCAGACGCTGCCCTGGAGGGGGAAGCGGCCGCCCGGAGTGACCACCGTGTGCTGGGAGACGGAGATGTCACCGATGGTGAGCAGCTGGGGGTCGGAGCCGGCGGGGCCGCCGTAGGGCTGGAGTTCGCCGCCGTCGAGGCTCGGGGGCAGGCCCCAGCCGCCGACGCTCGGGTCGGGCTGCTGATGGTGATCACCAGAGTAGGGGTCCGGTTGCTGGTACATGGCTCGATTGTGGCAGCGGAGGAGCGGTTCTGCAGTGGGTCGTGTCGGAGGGGATGTCCTTGCCCCGGTCCCGACCAGTACGGAGTACCCAACTGGCCGGATGTGGTCAGGTTCCCGGTCGGTTCCCGAGGTGGCCGTCCGAGCGAGTGCACTGCGCGTGGCGTGGGCCACCCCAAACCTGTCGGCGTTACGGTCCGTGATCCCCGTGCGACACGCTCCCCCAGAAAACGTGAAACTCTTTCGGGATTCGGTTGTCGCTGCATAACATGCCGCTGACCATCGCCCGCACTCCCAGGTGGTGACAACAGCACATGCTCCCCTCCCGCAGACAACGCCTGGGCGCGGCCGCCTCGAGCGTGGCTCTGGCCGTGGTGGCAGCCACCGTCAGCGCCGTTCCCGCCTCGGCCGGCCCGGCCCCCGCACAGGCGCCTCCACCCCCGCAGGAACCCGCGCTCCCGTCCATGCAGGAGATCGAGGACTACTGCGCCCCCTCCGGTTGCCACGACATCCTGCCGCCCGGCCAGAACGGCAACGCCACCCTCGTGGAGATCCTGGGACACCAGGCGTTCGGGACCCGGCCCGAGCACTCCTCCAGCCAGCTGGACATGTACGACGACCTCGTCCACAACTACGAAGGACTCACCGACGAGGGCCTGGACGAGTTCTTCCTCGACTCGGGGTTCGGGGCCGACCCCGACGACATCGGTGAGGAGTACCGGCCCCGCGAGGACGTCACCATCACGCGTGATGCCTCCCACGGCATCCCCCACATCCACGGCGACACCCGCGAGGGCACCATGTACGGCGCCGGGTACGCCGCCGCCGAGGACCGCCTCTTCCTCATGGACGTGCTGCGCCGGGTCGGCCGCGGCGAACTCACCTCCTTCGCCGGCGGAGCCGAGGGCAACCGTGGCCTCGAACAGGACCTCTGGCGTAGCGCCCCCTACACCGAGGAGGACAAGCAGGCCCAGGTCGACCGCGTCGCAGCCCAGGGCGAGCGGGGAGAGCAGGCCCTGGATGACGTCGAGAGCTACCTCGAGGGCATCAACGCCTACATCGAGGAGGCCGACGACGACCGCGACTTCCCGGGCGAGTACGTGCTCACCGGACACAAGGACGCCATCACGAACGAGGGCGGGATCGAACCCTTCACCCCCACGGACGTGGTCGGTATCGCCGCCATGGTCGGTGGGATCTTCGGTGGCGGAGGCGGCGGCGAGGTCCGGTCGGCCCTGGCCCGGGCCGGCTTCCAGGACCGCTACGGCGCCGAGGAAGGCCTGGAGCTCTACGACGCCTGGCGCATGGAGAACGACCCCGAGGCACCCGTGACCGTGGACGGGGAGTTCCCCTACAGCCGGACCCCTGAAGAGCCCGTGGGCGAGTCCGTGCCCGACCCCGGTTCGGTCGAGGAGTACGACATCGTCCACGACGAACACGGCTCCGCGGAGAGCGGCGAAGCACCGGATCCCCGCGTCGCCTCCGCCGAGGAACCGGCCGGATCCGACGCGGGCACGCTCGAGGACCTGACCGAGGAGCAGCGCGAGGAACTCGACCGCATGGTCGAGGAGGAGGACCTCTCCGCCGCAGAGGGCCTGTTCAACGACGGTGTCCTGCCCGCGGAGTTCCTCGACCCCGGCGGCATGTCCAACGCTCTCCTGGTCTCGGGCGAGCACACCGAGAGCGGCAGCCCCGTCGCCGTGATGGGGCCGCAGACCGGCTACTTCGCGCCGCAGATGCTCATGCTCCAGGAACTGCAGGGGCCGGGCATCAGCGCCCGCGGTGCCTCCTTCGCCGGCGTGAGTTTCTACGTCCAGATGGGACGCGGCGCCGACTACGCCTGGAGCGCGACCTCGGCCAACCAGGATCTCACCGACACCTACGCGGTGCCCCTGTGCGAGACCGACGGCTCCGACCCGACCACGGACTCACGCGCCTACGTCGACAGCTCCGGCGAGTGCACGGAGTTCGAGGAACTCAGCGTCACCAACGAGTGGTCGCCCACCGTCGCCGACCAGACCCCCGAGGGCGGCTACACCCTGACCTCCCTGCGTTCGGAGTACGGGCTGGTGGAGTCCTTCGCGACGGTCGACGGTACTCCGGTGGCGCACACGAACCTGCGCTCGACCTACATGCGCGAGGTCGACTCCATCATCGGTTTCCAGCGCTTCAACGACCCCGGCGACATCACCTCGGCGGAGAGCTTCACCGACGCGGCCTACGACATCGAGTACGCGTTCAACTGGCACTACGTCGACAGTGAGGACATCGCGTTCGTCAACTCCGGGGCCAACCCGGTGCGCACGGAGGGCACCAACCCGAACATGCCCATCGACGCCTCCTCCGAGGCGGGCTGGTCGGGTTGGGACCCGGAGACCAACCTCGCCGACCACCACCCGCCGGAGGACCACCCGCAGCAGATCAACCCCGACCACCTGCTCAACTGGAACAACAAACCCGCCGACGGCTACACCTCGGACTGGTCGCACGGATCGGTGCACCGCAGCGACCTGCTGGAAGCCCGTGTGGACTCGGCGATCGAGGAGGGCCACGCCTTCACCCCGGCTTCTCTCACCTCGCTCTCCGTCGAGGCGGGCGTGGGCGACCTGCGGGCCCAGGAGGTGCTTCCGCTGCTGTTGGAGGTCATCGACACCGCCGAGGTCTCCGACCCCGAACTGGCCGGGACCGTGGAGGAACTGCGCACCTGGGTCGAGGACGGCGCCCTGCGCAAGGAACCCGAACGCGACGCCGGCTCCTACGTCCACTCCGAGGCGATCAGGGTCCTGGACGCCTGGTGGCCGCTCCTGGTGCGGGCCCAGTTCGAACCGGGCCTGGGCGAGGAGCTCTACGAACAGGTCACCGCGGTCTCCCAGGTCGACGAGTCCCCCTCGGGACAGATCGGCGGCGGTGAGCCGGACAGCGTCAACCAGGCCCAGGACCACCGCGGTTCGGCCTTCCAGAACGGCTGGTGGTCCTACGTCGACAAGGACCTGCGTACGGTCCTGGGCCAGGACGTGGACGGGGCCCTGCCCGAGACCTACTGCGGGGACGGCGACGTCGACACCTGCCGGACGGTCCTGCTGGAGAGCCTGGCCGAGGCCGCCGCGACCCCGGCCGAGGACGTCTACCCCGGTGACGAACACTGCGACGCCGGGGACCAGCTCTGTGCGGACACGGTGATCCACCAGTCCGTCGGCGGCATCGACATGTGGCCCGTGCACTGGCAGAACAGGCCCACCTACCAGGTCGTGTACCAGTTCTCCGGCGGACGCTAGGGGTCGGTGACGGTCCCGGGGCGGACCCCGGACCCGGCCCGCGGCACCGGAACGTGCCGCGGGCCGGTTTTCACACAGGAAATACCGGGAAAGCAACGGAGACCCTTGATCGGGTGCTCGGCCACACCCGTGTGGGTAGGCACACCAGTACCCGACAAGAAGGCGGGAGGTTCGAGACGACGATGCCGGCCTGGTTGATCTGGTTCCTCATCGCCGCGGGCCTGGGCGTGGCCGAGTTGCTCACTCTGACCTTCGTCCTCGGGCTCATGGCCACCGCGGCACTGGTCGCTGCGCTCCTCGGCGTGATCGGCCTGCCCGTCGCTGTCCAGATCATCGGGTTCGCCGCCGCGACGATCGCCGGTCTGGTCTTCGTCAGGCCCCTCATCAACCGGCAGCTCGCCAAGGGTGTGGACACGCGCTCGGGCGCGGATGCGCTCGTGGGACGTTCGGCCGTGGTCCTGCAGCCCGTCGACGGTGAGCAGGGGCGGGTCAAACTCTCCGGCGAGGAGTGGTCGGCCCGCTGCATCGACGAGGACCTGGTCATCCCGGCGGGTACCCGCGTGGACGTCGTCGAGATCGACGGAGCCACCGCCGTGGTCTACCCGCGCGAAACCCTCCCCGGAGGTTCCGGCCCCGAGGGGACCGACGGCAACAACCGATCGGGCCGGTACTAGAGACGGCGGTACCAGAGCCAACGAAGCCAGGTGATCACACGATGGATCCGTCCGTTCCCTTCATCATCATTGCGGTTCTCTTCGTCGCATTGGCGCTCTCGGCGATCCGCATCGTGCCCCAGGCACGGGCCTACAACATCGAGCGTTTCGGGCGCTACATCCGCACGCTGAGCCCCGGACTCAACTTCATCGTCCCGGGCGTGGACCGGGTCAACAGCAAGTTCGACCTGCGGGAACAGGTCTTCAGTTCCCGTCCCCAACCCGTCATCACCGAGGACAACCTCGTGGTGAACATCGACACGGTGCTCTACTACCAGATCACCGCTCCGAAGGCGGCCGCCTACGAGGTCGCCAACTACATCCAGGCCATCGATCAGCTCACCGTCACCACGTTGCGCAACGTCATCGGTTCCATGGACCTCGAACGCACCCTGACCTCCCGCGAGGAGATCAACACCCGCCTGCGCGGGGTGCTGGACGAGACCACCGGCAAGTGGGGCATCCGCATCAACCGGGTCGAGATCAAGGCGATCGACCCGCCGCCCACCATCAAGGAGGCGATGGAGAAGCAGATGCGGGCCGACCGCGACAAGCGGGCGGCGATCCTGCACGCCGAGGGCGAGCGCCAGTCACGCATCCTCAAGGCCGAGGGCGCACGGCAGCAGGCGATCCTGGAGGCCCAGGGCGACCAGCAGGCGGCGATCCTGCGCGCCGACGGCGAGGCCCAGGCGGTCGAGCGGGTCTTCCAGGCCGTGCACGAGAACGACGCCGACGCCAAGATGCTGGCCTACAAGTACCTGGAGACCCTGCCGGCGCTGGCACAGGGCGAGGGCAACACGTTCTGGGTCATCCCCGGCGAGTTCACCGAGGCCGTCAAGAATGTCACCCACGCCTTCGCGGGCGATGCCGCGCAGGCCACCCCCTCCACTGAGAAGGAGCAGCCCGAGAGGACCGGGACGGAGCAGCGGAGCATCACCGCGGCCGACCCGGGCCGGTCGACGTCGGCGCAGGCCGCGATGCACGCAGCTGAGGCCGCGGAGAAGGCCGTGGCCGATGCACGCGACGACGTACGCAGGGCCGGTGACGCGCGGGGCGGGCCCACACCGGAGCCCCGGGACGGGGACGGGGGATGAGGACCCCGGGCACGGGGTTTGCGCTCCGTTCCCGGGGCCGGAAGGACACCCGCCGGATGCTCAGGGCTCGTCGGTGAGCTCGTGCACCGAGAAGGACCGGAAGAGCACATCCACCGTCGACTCGTTGCCGGGCGCCGCACGTGCCATGACGGCGGGTCGGCGGCGGTCCTCCTCGTCCTCGGCGTCGTCGGGCAGCGGGTTCTCGTCCACGGCCGAGACCACGAAGCTGTCGTTGACCCACAGGGACAGGTCCATGACGCCGTTGTCCGCGTCGTACTCGCAGGACAGCGAGAGGGTGTTGGTCACCGCATCCGGTGAGGAGTAGCCGTCGATCCCGGCACGGGCGTCGCGGTCGGGGCCGAGGTTCTCGAACTCCTCGAAACCGGGCACCTCGGGGGCGGTGGCGAGGGCGTTGTCCCCGCTCTCCTCCGCCGAACGCCGGATCTCGGCCTGTTGGCCGTCGGCTCGGACGACGGCCTCGTACTTGGTGAACTCGTCCTCGCCGTCGTTGCCCCAACAGCGCACGCCGAACGTGGCCTCGTCGGGGCCTTCGAGCACGTGTGCGGTGGCCGTGACCAACACGCGGTCGGGCAGGACCTCCTCACGTTCCAGGTACTCGCCGCGGCTGTCCTGGGTGGAGGGGTCCACGTGCAGCAGGACCGCCTGTTCCTCCGCCCAGTAACCGTCGCTGTCCTCGGGGTCGCCCTCGAACGTGTTCAGGAGCCATTCCGGGGGCGTGGAGAAGTCGGTGCTGTACAGCGACAGGGTGTCGGAGGGAACGGGCGGTGACCGGAGGACGGTGACCGCGGCGATGAGCGCGACGACCAGGACCGCCGCAGCGCCGGCCGCCGCGACGACCGTCCGCCTGCGGCGTTTTCCGCCGGAGGGACCGCCCGGAGCGGACGGTGGCGGCCCGGGCCGGTGCGGACCACCGGGACCGTTGGGGAACCCGGGGGCACCGGAGGCGCTGAAGGCCTGTTGCCCCTGCGCGGGTGAGGCGTGTGTATACGGATGCGGCTGGGGATACGGGCCCGCGTAGGGGTGGAACCCCTGTGCTTGCGCCCCCGGCGGCACCTGGCCCGGGTGAGGGTGTCGGGGGGCGTTCGGTGGTTGTTGCGGGGCCCCGGACGGGACTCGGGGGCCGGAGGGGCCCGACCCCTGCTGCGCGGCGTGGGCCTGCGTGTGCGGTGCCGCGTGGGGTACGGCCGGCCGCCCGTCCGGAGGGGGCCCCGGGGCCGCTTGCCGGGATCCGCCCGGTGGTGGCTGGGGGCTCTCGGACGGCTGCTGGGGGCCGCTCGGCCGGTCCGGTGCATCGGAGGCGTGCGCCGCCGTCCCCCGTGGTGGAGCGCCCGGGACCGGGACGCCGCTCGGCGGCGCCCAGGACGTCGAGATGGACCGGCTGACCTCGGCCTCTTCCGGCTGTTCCTGCCCCGTCAGCCGGGCCAGGATCTGCTGGGAGGTCGGCCGGTTGCGCGGGTCCTTGTCCAGGGACGCGACCACCAGCTCAGACAGGCCCTGGTCCAGGCCCTGGTCCAGGCCCTGCAGGCGCGGCGGTGCGGTGGAGATGTTGTGCAGCACCGCCGGTACCGTCGCGGCGTCGAAGGGGGCCGCCCCGATCCCGGCGAAGGCCACCAGGCAACCCCACGCAAAGACGTCCGCGGCCGCTGTGGGCTGCTCACCCAGGATCAGCTCCGGTGCCATGTACGAGGGGGTGCCCATGAGTTGGCTGGACCGGGTGACCCCGCCGCCGACGTCGTCCAGGGCGCGGGCGATCCCGAAATCGATGACCTTGGGTCCCACGGGTGACAGCAGCACGTTCGCGGGCTTGAGGTCGCGGTGGACGACCCCGGAACCGTGGATCGCCGTCAACGCCGCGGCCACACCCATGGCCAGGCTCTCCAGGGTGCCTCCCGACATGGGGCCGCCGGCCCTCACCGCTTCGCCCAGGTGCGGGCCCGGCACGTACTCGGAGGCGATGTAGAGCGGCTCGCCCTCCAACCGGGCGTCGATGACCCCGGCGGTGGAGAACCGCGCCACCCGGCGGGCCGACTCGACCTCACGCGCGAATCGGCGCCGGAAGTCCTCGTCGTCGGCGAGGTCGGGGTGGATGAGTTTCAGCGCGACCTGCTGGCCGGACTCGTCCTCGGCGAGGTAGACGGTGCCCATGCCGCCGCGGCCCAGGCGGCTCGCCACGCGGTAGCCGTTGAGCTGGTGCGGGTCCCCTGCACGCAGGGGCTTTCCGCTGTTCTGGCCGTTGGACATCACGGTGGGGGATACCTCGCAGGTTCATCGGATCGGCACCCATCAGCGTATCCAGGACGCCGTGGCGCCGTGTGTGGGAGTCCGGGGCGGGGCCCGGCCCGGGGCCGGTGGGCCGCGGGCGTTCGACGGTGGGGAGCCGGAGTTGTCCGGCGCCGCTGCCGCGGTCTCCGGAGCGGAAGGGGTGGGGCGAGGGCTGCACGGTATCGGTGCTGGTGGTGGCGCGGCGGGGTGCCGCAGGGGTAACTCGGTTCACACAGGAGGATGCCGAACAGCCGGAAACAGTTCCCCGGACGCCCGGCTTTCGCTAGTGTGGGTACACCTGTTCGAAGGAGTGGCCGTTCTTCCCCACGGCCGGGCCCGTCGGGTGTACCGAGCACGCCCCGGGCCGGAGTCCGCCGAGTGAGAGGCGAGGGAAGGCATGGTCCGTCACTACGGGGCCCAGATCACGGTCGTGGAGGACGAGGGCCGACCGGCCAGGTTCACCTGGGACGGCCGTCTGTACGGGGTGCGCCGCATCATCGACCATTGGGTGAGCCTGCGCACGGACCGGACACCCGCACCCGGCGGCGGTGCATCCGAACGGTGGCACTGGCGGGTGGAGGCCGGAACCGTGCGGGCGCAGGGAGTGTACGAACTCCGCAAGGACACCGCCACCGGGCAGTGGTCGCTCGCCAGGGTGTGGGGCTGAGCAGAGGAGCGGCGTCAGGGGCGCGGATCGGACGGCAGCAGGCTGTAGACCGCCATGTCCTCACGGTGGCCGCCGTGGTTGGGCATGGAGCTGCGCTCCACGCCCTCGAACGTGTAGCCCGTGCGTTCGGGGATCCGTCGGGAAGGCAGGTTCTCCGTGGCCGCCTTGATCTCGATGCGGTGGAACCCCTGGTCCAGCGACCACCGCGAGACCGCCACCGTCGCCTCGGTCATGTACCCCCGCTTGCGTGCCCACGGGCAGGTCCAGTAACCGATCTCGGCCTTCATGGCGGCCCAGTCGATCCGCACCAGGCCGATCGAGGCGACCAAGCGCCCGGAACCGGCATCGGTCACCGCCCACTGCTGGCCCTCGCCACGCGTACGGATGCCCGGGGCGACCTCGCGGCACCACGCCTCGGCGTCCTTGCGGGTGTACGGGGTGTCGGGGGAGGGCAGCGGGAGCCACCTCTGGAGATCGGGGTCGCTGCAAGTGGCCAGGACGTCCTCGATGTCGTCCTCGAGGAAGGCACGGAGCCGGAGCCGCTCGGTCTCGAGCACGACCGACGGCAGCACCCGCTTCTCCTGGTGCTCACTCATGATGGGGGCCCTTTCGTGCCGGCGGGGCGGGATAGAGGTGGCTCATCCTAGAAGGAGTGAAAAGCCAGCGCACCCGGTTTTCTACCCCCTGGGCCGGTACTCCGAGGTCTCCCGACGCGGAGGCGGACGGTCTCTGGCACAGTTGTGGGTGACTTCGGCACCCGGACCCGCCGGGTGGCGCTGCCGGGCGCGGGCACCTTCCCCCTCCATCTCCCGCGCCGGATCGGGACCGACGGGCAGCGATGGACCTCTCCGGGGAGCGAACATGACCGACGACGACCGCCAGGACACCCGCCGGGGTGACGCACAGGGCGAGGACGAACTCGGGGCGTTCCTCGACGGACTGTTGGGCGGGCTGCCCGAGAACGGTCGCGGTTCCGGGGGCGAAGCACCGGTCAACCCCTTCCGGGATCCGTCCCCCGGCGGGCGGCCCCGGCAGGGCCCCGAGCCTTCACCCCCCACCGACGCGCCCCCGCCCGCGGGACCGCCGGTGAGTACGGACGCCGACCCCGACCCTTTGGGACTGGCCTCCCCCACCGGACCTCTGGCCCCCACTCGGCAGAGCCGGGGCGCCGGTGCCACCGAGGCCGGGGACGTCAGGGACGGACCCGGAGCCCCGATCCCCGACAGGGACGGGGAACGAGAGGACCAGGAGGCGGACGGCGGCCGGTCCGTGCCCGGAACCCCCGGTGACCGTGCCGGGAACGAGGCACCCGGTGGTCACAGCATCCCGAACACGGTCGCAGGTGAGGAGGGGTCCAGGGCCCTGGACGTAGGAGGGGCGCACGAGGTACAGGCCGCGCAGGCGGGCGAAGCCGAGCCTGCTCCGCCGGAAGCACACGGGGCCGCTACCGGCCCGGTCCCCTCGGGCCTGGCCCCCGGGCCCGCCGACGGACATGTGTCCGGGGGCCCGGACCCCGATCGGGACGAGGCCCACGAGACACAGGGCGCGGACGGGAACGAGGAGCGTGCAGGCAGCGCCGACCCCCGTGAGGAACCGGACCCCCACACGGAGCGGGAGGCACCTGCCCCTGCTGTGGCCCCCGGCCCCGCCCCTGAACCAGGTACCCCCGCCGTGCCTGGAGACCCCTCTGCACCGGTGGCCCGTCCCGTGCCCGCGGCACAGGAGGGCGGCCGGGTCCCGGGTGCGCACACCGGACCGGAACCCTCCGGTGTGCCACAGGACGTTGCAGTCGTATCCCCTGAGGCCCGGACCCGGGACACGTACGGCTCACCTGTTCCCCCCGGCACCTCGGATGCGTCCGCCGGCGCCGGGACCGGCGGCGTGGGCGGAACCGGCGGGCACGCGGTGCCCGTAGTGGCCGGGGGACACGCCTCCGGCGCGGACAACAACACCGAGCCCTACGGGGTCCGTGGCACCGCCGCACCGGGCGCCTCCGGGGAGACCGGTTCCGACGCGCCTGCGGGGGCGGACCCGGACCCCGGGCCCGGCGGGGGCGAAGAGCCCGGCCGTGGGGATGAACACCCTCCCTCGGCGGGTGAGCCTGCGGTGGCCGGTGGGCCGACGGGAGAGCTCACGCCTTCAACGGGAACACGCGGCACGTCCGAGGTCCGTGCGGAGCCCGCCCCTGGTGACGGCGCCGCACCCGGTGCCTCCGGGGCCGACGCGCGTCCCGAGCACGCGGAGCAGCTCCCCGAGGACACACAGGCCCCGGCCGGTGACGGGCCCGCCCCGGAAGGACCGCACGCCCCGGGGAACGGCGACCCCACGCCGGAAGGCCCCCGGGCCGCAACCGGGCCGCCGGCCGGAGCGGCCCGGGGGAACGTGCCCCCGGAGCCCGCAGAGTCCGCGGACCACGCGTCCGCGGACGAGCTCCCCGGCAGCGCCGCGGCCCAGCAGGACCAGGCCCCTGACGGCGCCGAGCGTTCGGCCGACGACCGAGCCACCGACGAACGCCACGAGGCCCACAGCGGCTTCCGTCCCGACGCCGTCCCCGACGACCTGCTCACCCGCGTCCTGGAGGCCGCACACCGGGCCCCCAGCGCCGGCGACACCAAACCGTGGGACTTCCTGGTCATCGACGACCGCGCGTTGCGCACCCGAGTCCACGACCTCGCCCTCGACGAGCGTGCGGAGTACGCGCGTTCACACCCGGGAACCCGTGCTCAACCGTTCTCCGGGCTCGGGGCCGGAGCCGTCCTCGAAGCCCCCCTCAACATCGCCGTCACCGTCGACCCCACACGCGGTCCCCACCACACGGACACAGGCGGCACCGACCCGACCAGCACCCATCGTTCGGCCGTGCTGGCTGTGGAGAACCTCTGGCTCGCCGCACGCGCGGAAGGCCTCGGCGTCGGCTGGGTCTCGTTCCTCGACGAACGCGACGTGGCGCGTGCTCTCGACCTACCCCCTCATCTCGGCGTCGTCGCCTACTTGTGCCTGGGCCACGTCGACGAATTTCCCACCGGACCCGAACTCGGCCTCGGAGGCTGGGTGAAGGAAAGGCCCCTGTCCTGGGCCGTCCACCACGACCGCTACGGCTGTCGTGGCCTGCCCGGACAGGAGCCGACGAGCTTGCTGGAGGAAACCATCACCGCCATCACAGGGGGCAGCGCCCGCGCCATGGAGGAAGCCAGGGACCGCCAGCGCAGGATGGTCAAACCCCAGGGCGCCCTCGGCGTCCTGGAAGAGGTCTCCGTACGCCTGGCCGGGCTCTCCGGTGAATGCCCGCCCCCGATACCCGCCCCCGCGGCCGTCGCGATCTTCGCGGGCGACCACGGGGTGCACGCACAGGGGGTCACGCCGTGGCCGCAGGAGATCACCGCGCAGATGGTGGACACCTTCCTGGCCGGCGGCGCGGTCGTCAACACGTTCGCCGCGCAGGTCGGGGCCGACGTCTCCGTCGTCGACGTGGGTGTGGCCGCGGACCTGCCCTCGGCCTCCGGTCTGCTGTCCCGCAAGGTCGCCCGCGGCACCGCGGACGCCACCCAGGGGCCGGCGATGACCCGGCCGCAGGCCCTGCAGGCCCTGGAGACGGGGATCGAGGTCGCCCGCGACCTGGTCTCCTCGGGCCACCGGTGCCTGGTCACCGGCGACATGGGGATCGCCAACACGACCCCGTCCGCCGCCCTGATCTGCGCCTACACGGGGGCCACACCGGATGACGCCACGGGCAAGGGCGCAGGCGTGGACGAGGCGACCCGCACCCACAAGGTCGACGTCGTGCAGCGCATGCTGGCCGCCAACCCGGTGGATCCCGCCGACCCGGTCGGCACTCTCGCGGCCCTGGGCGGGTTGGAACACGCTGCTCTGGCCGGGTTCGTACTCGGTGGCGCTGCGATGCGGGTCCCCGTCCTCCTCGACGGGGTCATCGCGGGTTCGGCCGCGCTCGCGGCGGTGGCGCTCTCCCCGGAGTCGGCCGCCGCCTGTTTCGCCGGTCACCGTTCCTCCGAACCGGGGCACTCGCTGGCCCTGGAACACCTGGGTCTGCCTCCCCTGATCGACCTGGGCATGCGTGTGGGGGAGGGCTCGGGTGCCGTGCTCGCCCTGCCGTTGCTCCAGGCCTCGGCACGCGCCCTGGAATCGGTGGCGACCTTCGAGGACTCCGGGGTCACCTCGCTGAGCTGACCGTCCGCGTGCCCCGCGCGCTCGGGGCCCGGCTCTCGCACCAGGACCGTCCCGCACCTGACACCGCTGGTCGGTGCGGGACGGCCGTATCGCTGGGGCCACCCCGATTCGTCCTCGTTCCACAGCATTCTGGCAAGCTGCTGTGGAGAGAACGCCGTACCAACGCCGGCGGTGTGAGGGCAACGCCCCACACGTATCCCGTCGACGTCGTCGGGGCGCCGGACGACTGAAGGGGAATGCCCGTGACCTACCTCCTTGGTTTGCGCATGGCCGGACGCGACGTGCTCGTGGTCGGAGGGGGCGAGGTCGCCCAGCGCAGAATCCCTGTCCTGATCGACGCGGGCGCGCATGTGCACCTGATCTCCCCGTCCGTGTCCACCGCCCTGGAGGACCTGGCCTCCGCAGGACACCTGACGTGGCACGCCCGTGGTTACGAACCAGGTGACGTCGCGGGGCCGGAGGCCCCCACCTACTGGCTGGTCCACGCCGCCACCGACGACCCCGCCGTCAACGCCGCCGTCGCCGACGAGGCCGAGAACGCCCGCCTGTGGTGCGTGCGCGCCGACGACCGGCACGTCTCCGCGGCCTGGACCCCGGCCAGCGGCACGGTCGACGACGTCACCGTGGGTGTGGTCGCTTCCGGAGACCCCCGCCGCGCGGCAGGGCTCCGCGACGCCGTCACCGACCAACTCGCCGACGGAACCCTCGATGCCCGCCGGGGCCGGGAACGCCTCTCGGGCGTGGCCCTGGTCGGCGGTGGCCCCGGGGACCCCGGCCTGATCACGGTCCGGGGCCAACAGCTGCTGTCCCAGGCCGACGTCGTGGTCGTGGACCGCCTCGCTCCCACCTCTCTGCTCGACCGCCTCCCGGCCGACGTGGAGATCGTCGACGCCGCCAAGATCCCCTACGGTCGGTCGATGGCGCAGGAGGCCATCAACGAGGTACTCATCGACCGTGCCCGGAACGGGAAGTTCGTCGTCCGGCTCAAGGGCGGGGACTCCTTCCTGTTCGGCCGCGGCGGTGAGGAGGCCGCCGCCTGCGCCGAAGCGGGCGTACCGGTCATGGCCGTGCCCGGTGTGAGCAGTGCACTCGCCGCCCCGGCCGCCGCCGGTGTCCCCACGACCCACCGCGGTGTCTCCCAGGGCGCGCACGTGGTCTCGGCCCACGTGGGGCCCGACGACCCGCGTTCGACCATCGACTGGGCCGCACTTGCCATGTCGGGGGATACTGTCGTCGTACTCATGGGAGTGGCGCGCCTGGAACAGGTCGCCGAGGCCATGGTCGCGCACGGCCGTGACGCCGAAACCTCCGTGGCGGTCGTGCAGGAAGCGACACTGCCTGGACAGCGAATCGTGACGGGTACCCTGTCGACCATTGCCGACGAGGCCCGCTCGGCCGACGTACGGCCCCCGGCGGTGGTGATCATCGGGGAAGTGGTCAAAACCGCGCGGGAACTTGACATACTGCACACGGGAGCCCAGCTCGAGACCCGTCGACTGGCGACCGGGCGCGATCTCCAGTAACCCCCTCCGGCGGCGTCCGCCGTCCGAGCCGGTGGGGACAGATCAGTACCGATGAGGAGGGCATACCGATCATGACCCGGCCGTCGGCTGCACCGAACGCCACCGGCTCCGGTGCTTCGGACCGGTTCGACCCAGGACCGGCCGCCACCTCCGACCAGACCAACGAAGGGCACCAGGGCGTGCCCGAGGCGGGCTCCCCGGACGCCGACGGGCGCCGGGGCCCGACCGTCCCCATCTCGGCCGGACGCGCCAAACACCGCGCTCCGGCCTCCGACGACGGCCGTTTCGAGCAGGTCCTGGAGTCGCTACGCACCCAGATCCGGGATCTGCGCTTCGCCCAGGGGCTACCCGGCGCCGACGAGGGCGAGGCGTTGCAGAGCGACCTGCTGGCGCAGCTCTCCGACTACGTGCTGCCCCGTGTGCGTCGCCCCGACATCCCCCTGTTGATCGCCGTGGCGGGGTCCACCGGTGCCGGCAAGTCCACCCTGGTCAACAGCCTGGTGGGCGAGCAGGTCACGACCACGGGCGTGCGCCGTCCCATCACCAACAGCCCCGTACTGGCGTGCAACCCAGCCGACGTCGACTGGTTCAGCGAATCGCACTTCATCCCGAGCCTGCCGCGTGTGCGCCAGCAGGGTCTGGCCATGCCCGGTAAGGACGGCATGCTCGTGCTCGCCGCGAGCGACGCCATGCCGCCCGGGGTCGCGCTGCTCGACACCCCGGACGTCGACTCCGCCGTGGCCGCTCACCACGAGTTCGCGTCGAAGTTCCTGGACGCTGCCGACCTGTGGGTCTTCGTCACCACCAGCACCCGCTACGCCGACGCCCGTGTGTGGGAGTTCCTCCAGGTGGCCAGGGACCGCGACACCTCCCTGGCGGTGGTGCTCTCCCGGGTGCCGCGCAAGGGCCACCAGCAGTTGCTCGACCACTTCGGCGCGATGCTGGAGGCCAACGGTCTGGGCAACGCCACCCGCTTCGCCATCTCCGAGACCGACCAGATCTCGGGGGAGCACTTCACCTCCAACGTCGCCGACCCCGTCCGGGACTACCTGGCGGACGTGGCCGGCGAGGACGAGCAGCGCGACCGTGTCTCCCGGCGTACCTTCATCGGGGTCATCGACAGCTTCGCCGAGCGGGTCCCCGAGCTCATCCGCTGTGTGGAGGGCCAGATCGAGCTCTCCCGGGAGCTGGGGACAGCCGTCGACGAGGCCTACGCGGGCGCTGCCCGGCGTATCGACTCGGCCCTGGGCGACGGCTCCCTGCTGCGCGGAACACTGCTGGCGCGCTGGCACGAGGTCGCCGCCAGCGGTGAGCTCGCCAAGAGCCTGAAGATGCGCAGCAAGCGCTCCCGCAAGGCCAAGGCGCAGCAGGCCGAGAGCGGTCAGCGTGTCGGTTCCCTGGAAGGTGCGGTGCGCGACTCCCTGGAGGCCCTCGTGGTCGCGGCGAGCGAACGCGCCTCCGACGACATCGAGGACCGGTGGCGCACGGTCTCCGGTGGCGGGGACCTCGTGGCCGAGGCGTTGGACAAGCCCGGCAGCGGCATGCTCGCCCAGCAGGTTCGTCAGGAGATCGCCGAGTGGCAGCGTGAGATCGCGGAGATGACTGCGGAACGGGGGGGCCACCAAGCGCTCCGTGGCCCGGTTCGTCACCTTCGACCACGATGTCGTGGCCCTGGTCCTGATCATCGACCTGCTCGGCTACGAACGCAGCCAGTCCGGTGGCGGGGCCCATGCGGCCGAGCCCACCGGCCCCTCGCCGCAGCGCTTGCTCAAAGGGCTGTTCGGCGCACCGTCCCTGCGCAGCATGGGCGCGACCGCACGCGACAACCTCCGTGCACGTATCGAAGGCCTGCTCCAGCGGGAACGTGTGCCCTTCGACGCCGTGCTCGCCTCGGCGGGGGTCCCGTCGGAGGACGCCGCGGTCCAGCTCTACCAGGCCAAATACAACCTTGAGATTTCACGATGACGACTCAGTGGAACCCCGCGGAGAACCAGGGGGACTCCGGTTCCGGCACCGACGGGACCCAGGAGGGGCACACGGGCAGACAGCACGGGGCCGAGCAGGCCTCCGAGGAGCAGCACCGGGCCCCGGAAGGGACCGAGCCCGACCCCGGGCCCTGGCGTATCTACACGATGCCGGTGCCCGAGCATCCCGAGCACGCGGCTGGGACCAGTCCGTCGGCAGAGGGAGTCGGCTACGACGGGGTCACGGGCTACCCGGCCCCCTCGGGCCCGGCCGGCGCGACCGCGGCGGGGGAACGCTCCTCGCAGCGCTCCCCGGGCCGTCACGCGCGCCCGTCGTCGGGCGGCAGCCGTGGACCCGAGCACGGTGAGGACGATCCGGACGGCCTGGCCGGGTGGGTCGGCAGCCTCACGGAGGCGGCCGACGACACCCGGATCGCGGGCCGTGTGACCGGGGCCTTCCCGGCCGTGCCCGTGCCCGAGCGACCCGATCCCGGCCCCGGGGCCGAGGACATCGGTGACGAGCTCCCCGAAGCCGCAGGTCCGGCCGACCCGGCCGACCCGGTCGGTCCGCCCGTCCCGGCCCGTCCCGAGGCCGAACATGCCGGTGCCCAGGACCTCGGGGCCCCGGGGCCGCAGGGGGAGACCGCCGGGCCCGAGCAGAGCTACGGGGCCTTCGAGCACGCCGGAAACGTTGATCCGGAAGCGAACACCGGGCACGCGCAGGAAGGGCAGGAAGGGGACGCCCCCGGACCGGACGACCCACCACCGCTGCCGCGCCGTGTGCCCGGGTCCTCACCCGTGTCGGGGGCCTTCCGCGCCCTCGGACCCGACACCGCCACCGAGGAGGACGGCACCGGCAAGGCGGCCTCCGCCGGACACACGGACGGGAGCGGTGCGGGGAGCGAGGCTTCCGAGGGGAAGGAGTACCGTCCCGCCGACCAGGACACCTGGCGCCCGGCCCGTACCTCCACCCGGGACGAGCTCGTCGAACGTCTGGACTCGCTCGAGACCCTGCTGGAGATCGGCGGGGACGAACTGCCTTCCTCGGTGACCGAACGTTCCTCCCAGCTTCTGCAACACGCCGGGGCCCGCCTGCGCCTGTCGGGTGAGCACACCGTCGTCGCCCTGGCCGGAGGAACCGGCAGCGGAAAGTCGTCCCTGTTCAACGCCTTGTGCGGGCTGGAACTGTCGCAGACCGGCATCACCCGGCCCACCACCTCCAAGGCACACGCGTGCGTGTGGGGGAACGAGGGCGCCGACGACCTGCTCGGCTGGCTGGGGGTGCCGCCCCGCTACCGCCACTCCCGCACCGGGGTGTTGGACTCGGGCAACTCCGAGCTCCACGGCCTGGTCCTGCTCGACCTGCCCGACCACGACTCGGTGCGCAGCATGCACACGGCCGAGGCCGACCGGCTCATCGGCTCCGTGGACCTGCTCCTGTGGGTCGTGGACCCGCAGAAGTACGCCGACGCCTCTCTCCACCACCGCTATCTGGCCAACATGGCCGGGCACGGCGCGGTGACCGTGGCCGTGCTCAACCAGATCGACAAGGTCGAGTCGGAGGAGCTCGAGGAACTGCTCACCGACCTTCGGCGCCTGCTGGAGACCGAGTCGGGGGTCCATCCGCGCATCATCACCACCTCGACCGCCACCGATCACGGTGTGGACGACCTGCGCGGCTTCCTGTCCGAAACGGTGAGGGAACGCCGTGCACTGGTCGACCGGCTGGACGCCGACCTCGACGTCATCGTGCGCGACTTCGAACCGTTCCAGGGGGAGGGCGAGGTCCCCACGACGGTCTCCACCGAAGTACGGTCCTTCCTGCAGAAGGGGCTGTCGAACGCGGCGGGGGTCAGCGCGGTCGCCGACGTCACCGAGGCCAACGACGTGCGGCGCGGGCGGCGCCGGGTCGGCTGGCCGGTGGTGCGCAGGCTGACCAAGTTGCGCAAGGACCCGCTGGCGGCCGTGCAGCTGGATTTCGTGCGCCGCGACACCGAGAACGGGGTCTCCGGACGTGTGGACGCACACGGGGCGGAGATGGAGAAGTCTCTGGTCGAGGCGGCCGACAGCGTTTCCGAGGGGATGCCGCCGATGTGGCGGCGGCGTATGCGCGCGGCGGCCCGTTCGGGTGTGGAGGAGTTGCCCTCCGAGCTGGGAGAGGCCGTCGACGGCGCGGTGCGCGGAACGGAGCGGACCCCCTCCTGGTGGGCTTTCGCGCGGATCCTGCAGCACGTGCTGCTGGGTGTCGCCGGCGTCGGCGCGGTCTGGGCGCTGGTGGCTGCGCTGAGCTGGGTGAGCGGCGGTATCACCGGGACCCGGATCTTCGACGACCCGATCTTCATCGTCTACGCGGGTGCGGTCGTGGGCGCCTCGTTGCTGGTCGGTTGGCTCACCGGGGTGGGATGCGGAAACCTCGTGGAGGTCGCCGCGGTCCAACGCCGGGAGGAGATCGAACGCACCGCCGACGCGAGTGTGCGCGAGATCGTCGGTGAACGGGTGGTCCGGCCCCTGGAAGCAGAGCTGGAGCGCTTCCGCTCCTTCCGACGTGCCTACGGAGCGGCTCGGGGTCCCGGCGAGGACTGAGACGGACACGAGCGGGCCCGGGGCCCGCACCGGCCCGGGGGCGGGCGGCACCAGTAACTGCCGCCCGCCCCCGGCTCGTTCCTCAGGGCTTTCAGGCCCAGCTCACGCCCTTGCTCATGGAGCACGCTCCTTGTCTGGTCGGTGGTTTCCACGTGCGGACGGACGGCCGAAGAGGGTGGGGGCCACCCGATCCTCCGGACCGCCGCCCAAGGAAGGATGTACCAATTTCCGGGGGATCCCAAGCCCCCTTCGGGAGGAGGCCGGGTCGCAACCTTGGTCTCTGCCTGCGTCGGTCGTACAATGAGCAATAAATAAATTACTCAACGTAATGTAAAGTAGGTCGTGTGTGATCGACAGGGGTGCTCATGATGCCCTAGTGCACTGCGGTCGCCGCCGGGGTGACAGTTCGGCACTGAAGAGGAACTCGGAGACATCACGTTCCGTCTGAAGGAGAACCTCTGGAGAGGGTGGACCCATCACAGACGTGTATGGGGCAGTCGACACGGAGTGAATCCGGGAGGGAGGCGGGAGAGGTGAGCATCTCGGAGCAACCGGCGGCCGAGCAGGTGTCCGGTGAACGTCCCGGTTGGCCGATCCTTCAGCAACCCCGGGGGTTCGTGGTTTACCTGGGGCTACTGGTGCTGGCCGTGCTGTTCCTCGTCGGCGCCAGTGCCGCCCTGACCACACCCACCATTTCGGACGTGGCCACCTTCGCCGCGCTCATGCTGTGCGCGGCCGTTTCGGTGGAGGGTGTGCGCCGTCTGGGCCAGCCGCGCGGGATCTCGCACGATCTACTGGGGGCCTGGTGGTTCCCCGTGGTGATGCTCCTCCCGCCGGTCTACGCGCTCCTGGCACCGATCCCGGTCTTCGTGGTGCTCCAGACGCGGGTGCGGTGGGCGTGGGTGCACCGACGGGTGTTCAACGCCTGCTCGGTCGCCCTCTGCGGCTTCCTGGCGTCGGTGCTCTGGCACGGGGCGCACGCCGGCGACCCGATCGCCGGGTTGGGTGGTGCCCCGGGGTCCTCCTCCTCGCTCCTCTCGGTCGGCGGGGTGGTGCTGGCCGTGCTGTGCTGCACGGCCTTCACCGGATTCAACACCGCCATGATCGCCTTCGCCGCACGAGTCAGCGGCGGTCCGGAGCGGGGCCGGAGCTCTGCCCTGGACCGTGAGGCGGTCATGGTGGACACCGTCGAATTATGTGTCGGGATCACCGTCGCGATCCTGGCCCAGCTCTCCCTCCTGCTGCTGGCCATCGCGGTGCCCCCGATCCTGCTCCTGCAGCGCAGCCTGCTCTACCAACAGCTGCAGACCGCGGCGCGTACCGATCCCAAGACCGGCCTGCTCAACGCCCCCACGTGGGAGCAGGCCGCCGTGAACGAGATCTCGCGGGCCCGCAGCACCCAGGGGCGTACGGCCGTGCTCATCATCGACATCGACCACTTCAAGCGCGTCAACGACAGCCACGGCCACCTCTTCGGCGACCAGGTGCTGCTCGGGGTCGCCACCACCATCGCCCAGGAGCTGCGCCAGGCCGATCTGCTCGGACGGTTCGGCGGGGAGGAGTTCGTGGTGCTCCTGCCCGGCGCCGACACCGAGGAGGCAGGCCGGGCCGCCGAACGGTTGCGGGCCCGGGTCGGCGGTATGGAGATCGCCGTGGACGGTGTGCCCGTGGCGATCACCGTCTCGGTCGGCGTGGCCGTCGTCGGTGACCACGGGAACGACCTCGTCGAACTGCTCACCGCCGCCGACCTGGCCCTGTACCGGGCCAAGGAGACCGGACGCAACCGGGTGTGCCTCCCCGCCGGGCGCCCCGGCCTGGGCGGGCAGATCCCCGGGCCGAGGGAAGGCCACCTGCCCGACACCTCCGAGGGCCACCTGCCCGGTTCCACGCCGGCGCCGCGTTCCTCCGGAGAGGTCTCCTGACCGACCCCCGACCAGAGTTTTCCACAGACTGTGAGGGAGCCGTTGCAGAGCGGGGCGGGGGCGCCCACCGTGAGGTCATGGCCTCACACCACGCCCGTTCCCCGTCCGATCCCTCCGACCCCGATGACAACCCCGGCGGCGCCGGCCAGAACCCCGGCGGCGCCGGCAGCGACCCCTACAGCACCGTTGCCGGCGGCGCCCAGGACGACGGTCGGCGCATCAGCCTGTCCTCACCCAACGACGTCGTGGCGACCATGCCCTACCTGGTCGGGCAGCCGCCCGAACCCGGTCTGGTGGTCCTTACCCTGCGCGGTACCGCAGTGCACTCGGTCCTGTGCCGCGACCTCGGCCCCAATGCTCCCCGTGAACGCGATCCCCTCTCCTGCGCCGGACCGCCGGTGGACAGCGCCGTGGCCGAAGGGGCCGACGCCCTCATCGTGGTCGGGTACGGCACCTTCGACCAGGTCGCGGGCCACGTGAGCGGTCTGGTCACTGCGGCCGGACGACGGGGGTTGGATGTCCTGGAAGCCTTCCGGGTCCATGCGGGCCGGTACTGGTCCCAGATGTGTTCGCGTCCCGGCTGCTGTCCGCCCGAGGGAAGAGCGCTCGACCCCGACCGGTCCACCGGACCTGCCGATGCGGTGTTGCGCGGTCTGGTCCCGAGGCCGCCCCTGCGTACCGTGCTGGAGGAGGTCGCCCAGGCACGCCGGGGGCTGGAGCCGCCCGGGTCGCTGCGGCCCGAGACGGTACGTGCGGCCCTGGCCGACTCCGAGGCCGAGGCCGACGGGATCCGCAGCTCCGGCCCCAGGGCCCTGCGCCGTTGCGGTGCGGCGGTGGTGCGCGGGGCGGTGGAGGCCGAGCGCACCGGTACCGGACCACACGGGGTCGACGAACTGGTGCGGTTGTCCGTGTTCCTGCGGGAGCGCCCGGTGCGCGACACCGTGTGGGCAGCCATCACCCCCGAGACCGCCCGTACCCATCTGGACCTGTGGTCGCGTGTCACCCGCGCGGCCGAGGGGAGCGACCGTGCCGCTCCGGCTTCCTTGGCCGCCGTCGCCGCCTGGCAGCTCGACGAACTGGTCCTGGCCCAGGCCGCGCTGGAGACGGCCCTGGACGCTGATCAGCACTACTCCATGGCGTTGCTGATGCGGCAGGCGCTGAACGTGGGGTTGCCGGTGCAGCGGTGGATCGACCACCTCAAGGGGCGCCCCGGATGAGAACGTCTCCGGTGTTCCCCGGTCCGGGCCGGGGGTGTGTCGACACCGCCCGGCCGTTCCCGCTCCGGTTCCGGGGCTACCCGTCCTGGTCGTTGCCTCGCGGGAGGCAGTGCTCACGCCACGGGCCGGGCAGGGACCGACCGGACATGACCCATTCGTGGATCCGGTCGAGCTCCGCGTCCGCTGCGACGAGGTCCGTCCTGAAGCAGTGGTAGGCGTAAGCGGACCGATCCGCGAACTCCCAGAGTTCGACCCCGGTCGTCCGGCCCGGAGGGGACACCCGTCGTCCGGGCCCGGGGTGGTCGCGCAGGTTCTCGGCCACGGCGCCGGCGGGGCGGCCGGCGTGCTGCGCAGGTGCGGGTGCCGGTCCGGGAGTGTCGTCGGGTTCCGTGAAGTGGTCACGCACGGGGGTCTGTCCTTCCTCGGTGAGTGGTCGCCCCGGACGTTGGTCCGGGCGGGGAGCGTTCCCGAACCGGCGTCCGGGCGCCGCCGCAGGGGTTGCGACGGCACCCGGAACCATTCGGGCAAAAAGTGCTTCAATCACCGAACGGGGACATCTAGGCAATATGACGCGAGATCGCCCGTCCGATTCCACGCGGCCGCGCACGGATCCGGGCCTGCGGGGACCGAGGGTCCGGTCTGTGGCCGCAGTGCTGCACGAGCGGCCCCTCACGGGCGGTGCGCCCGTGCTTCACGGGTAAGGGGGCGGAGCCGGGGGCGGAACGCATACCGAGGACCGAACCGGCAGCAGGTGCCGGGGCCACCGAGCTGCGGGCCGTGGTGGGGGAGGCCGGTCCCCGAGAAGCCGTGCTCGAGCGACCTCCGGGCCGGGGTTGGAAGAAAACCGGTCCGAAAAACGTCCTGGTTGGAGAGGCGGGGCGACCCGACGGCCGCTGTAGGACACGTACGAACCCCCGCCCACCGCGCGGCTCGATCACGCGCACGCACGAGCCTTCCACAGCGGTCACGGAGCGCCGCCGCTCCGCCTGTGCTCGTGGTCCTGACAAGCCCCCCAACGCCCTAGGCTGGGAGACATGCCGGAGTACATCTACACCATGAACAACGTGCGCAAGGCGCACGGCGACAAAGTCGTCCTGGACAACGTTTCGGGGTCGTTCCTGCCCGGAGCCAAGATCGGCGTCGTGGGCCCCAACGGGGCAGGTAAGTCGACGCTGCTGAAGATCATGGCCGGCATCGAGCAGCCGTCCAACGGAGAAGCACGGCTGATGCCGGGGTTCACCGTCGGGCTGCTCGCGCAGGAACCCCACCTCGACGAGGACAAGACCGTCCTGGAGAACGTCGAGGACGGCGTTCGCGAGACCAAGGACATGATGGCCCGCTTCAACGAGATCGCCGAGAAGATGGCGACGGACTACTCCGACGATCTCATGGAGGAGATGGGCAAGCTGCAGGAGCAGCTCGACCACCGGGACGCCTGGGACCTCGACAGCCAGCTCGCCCAGGCCATGGACGCCCTGCGCTGCCCGCCCGGGGACGCGTCGGTGGACAGCCTCTCCGGTGGTGAGAAGCGCCGCGTGGCCCTGTGCCGCCTGCTGCTCGAGCAGCCCGACCTGCTGCTGCTGGACGAGCCCACCAACCACCTGGACGCCGAGAGCGTGAACTGGCTGGAGTCGCACCTGGCCAGCTACCCGGGCACCATCGTGGCCATCACCCACGACAGGTACTTCCTGGACCACGTGGCCACCTGGATCCTGGAACTGGACCGCGGCCAGTTCTACCCCTACGAGGGCAACTACACCACGTACCTGGAGACCAAGGAGTCCCGCCTCAAGGTCGAGGGCCAGAAGGACGCCAAGCGCCAGCGCCGCATCAAGGAGGAGCTGGAGTGGGTCCGCTCCAACCCCAAGGCGCGCCAGAGCAAGTCCAAGGCCCGTCTCCAGCGGTACGAGGAAATGGCGGCCGAGGCCGACAAGACCCGGAAGCTGGACTTCGAGGAGATCCAGATCCCGCCGGGCCCGCGCCTGGGCGACAGCGTCGTCGAGGTCAACAACCTCACCAAGGGTTTCGGTGACCGTGTGCTCATCGAGGACCTCAGCTTCTCCCTGCCGCCCAACGGCATCGTCGGTGTGATCGGGCCCAACGGTGTCGGTAAGACGACGCTGTTCCGGATGATCATGGGCGAGGAGACGCCCGACGAGGGCAAGATCAACATCGGCAACTCGGTGGAGATCTCCTACGTCGACCAGTACCGGGGCCGTATCGACGACTCCAAGAACGTCTGGGAGACGGTCTCCGACGGCGAGAGCTTCATCCAGGTCGGCAACGTCGAGATCCCCAGCCGCGCCTACGTGGCCGCGTTCGGGTTCAAGGGGTCGGACCAGCAGAAGTCGTCCGGGGTCCTCTCCGGAGGTGAGCGCAACCGCGTGAACCTGGCGCTGACCCTCAAGCAGGGCGGCAACCTGCTGCTGCTGGACGAGCCCACCAACGACCTGGACGTCGAGACCCTGGGTTCGCTGGAGAACGCGCTCCTGGACTTCCCGGGTTGCGCCGTGATCACCTCCCACGACCGCTGGTTCCTGGACCGCGTGGCCACCCACATCCTGGCCTGGGAGGGCGACGCGAACTGGTTCTGGTTCGAGGGGAACTTCGAGTCCTACGAGAAGAACAAGGTCGAGCGTCTGGGCCCGGAGGCCGCGCGTCCGCACGCGGTCACCCACCGCAAGCTCACGCGCGGCTGAGCCCGTCCCGAACGACCAGCGGGTCTCCGGCTGAACGTACGGGGGTCCGGCCGAACCGGCCGGGCCCCCGACGTGTGTGCGGGGCCGCGGCCGGTGCGCGGCCACCGTCCCTCCTGTACCGGGAGGGTGTCGCATAGCCTGGGGGCGATGACTGCCGCGCGTGATGACCACCAGAGCCAGGGAGACGAGCCGGTACGCATGACGTTCTACGAGGCCGTGGGCGGGGAAGAGTTCTTCACCCGCCTGGTGGGCCGTTTC
Organism: Nocardiopsis kunsanensis DSM 44524; assembly: GCF_000340965.1. Classification (GTDB taxonomy): domain Bacteria; phylum Actinomycetota; class Actinomycetes; order Streptosporangiales; family Streptosporangiaceae; genus Nocardiopsis; species Nocardiopsis kunsanensis. Next base: position 33,001 of record NZ_ANAY01000020.1, on the reverse strand, counting down.
TACGAGGGTGTGGCCCAGGACGAGGAGTTGCGGGCCATGTACCCGGAGGAGGACCTGGGGCCGGCCGAGGAGCGGTTGCGCCTGTTCCTCATCCAGTACTGGGGCGGGCCGCGTACCTACAACGAACAGCGCGGCCACCCGCGCCTGCGTATGCGCCACGTACCTTTCCGTATCGGTACGCACGAGCGCGACCTGTGGCTCAAGCACATGCGCACGGCCGTGGACTCCGTGGAGTTGCCCGAACCGCTGGAACGCCAGCTGTGGGAGTACATGGTCATGGCCGCGCACAGCATGGTGAACGTGCCGGGGGAGACGGCGGAGCCCCGGGTGTCGAACCCGACCTCGGTGTCGGTCTCCTCCGGCGGGCGCAACGACGATGACGACGGTGAGGCCGTCACGATCTCCCTGAGGTGACCGGCCCCGGGCCGGGACTCAGGCGTAGTCGGCGAGGAAAGCGCGCTCGGTGGCGTCCAGCCGCCGGGCGCGCTGCGTTTCCACGTCGAAACCGACGAGTACGGTGCGGGCGCGCATGTAGACGGCGTCCTCGTCGCGGATCTCGTAGGCCAGGGTGAAGCTGGAGTTACGCACCTCGGTGACCCACAGTTCGACCCGGACGGGTTCTGTGCGGGGCAACAACGGAGCGAGGTAGTCGGCCTCCTGGCGTGCGACGACCACCGCGCCGAAGAGCTGGCTCTCCTGGTTGGCCGGACCGAAGTGCAGGAACGAGATGCGGGCGTCCTCCAGGTAGGTGAGCATGCGCACGTTGTTGACGTGGAACTGCGGGTCGAGGTCGGCGTAACGGACCTGTTGCATGTGCACGTGGCGCTGGGGCGTCCCGGTCGCCGTCGGCCCGGCCTCGGTCTGTGTCACGTCGTCGATCCTCTCGTACGGCTCTCTCCTGGGGGTGTCGGACGACTCCGATTGTCCCAACACCCCCGGGAAAGTGAGTTACTCCCGAGTAGGAAAACGTTGTGTTCTTCCTCTCCCGGGAGAAGCAGCGCTTCCCCCGGACGGGTGCCGGCCGCCTGTGTGCGGGGCCCCGCTCCGAACGCGCATCAGCCCAGGTGGTGGGCCAGGAACGCGAGCTGCTCGGCGTTGAGCGAGACCCGGCGGGTCACCGAGCGTGCGCTGTGGCCGACCTCCGACTCGCGCCGCAGCAGCACGGGACGCTCCTGAGGCTCGGCCGCAGTCGCCCACTGCATCTGCGCGCACAGCTTGCGCGCGTGCAGCGGATCCACACGGGTGTCGTTGTCGAAGACCGTGAACAGCGTCGCCGGATACCTGGTGCCCTCACGCACGTTGTGGTACGGCGAGTAACCCAGCAGCCACCCCAACTGCTCGGGATCGTCCGCGGTCCCGTACTCCACGTTCCACAGCTGCCCCAGACCGAAGCGCTCGTAGCGCACCATGTCCAGCAGCGGGGCAGAGCACACTGCGGCTGCGAACAGGTCCGGCCGCTGGGTGACCACCGCCCCGACCAGCAGACCGCCGTTGCTGCCGCCCAGCACCGACAGCTGCTCCGGTGTGGTCACCCCGGTGGCGACCAGGTGCTCACCGGCGGCGATGCAGTCGTCGAAGACGTTCTGCTTGCGCTCGAGCATGCCGTCCCGGTGCCACTCCTCGCCCTCTTCCAGGCCGCCGCGCAGGTTCGCGACCACATGGACACCACCCGACCTGACCCAGGCCAGCGCTGTCGGGGAGAACGCCGGCGGCTGGGAGATCCGGAACCCGCCGTAGCCGTACAGGATCGTGGGGCGCGGCCCCTCGTCCCCACCCGCGGGCGCCACCACGAGCATCCGTACCGGTGTACCGTCCGCGGACGTGTAGGCCACCTGTTCGACCTTCACCTCCGGGACCTCGATCTCACCGGGGGCGTGCGCCCATGCGGTGACCTCGCCGGCCAGGGCGTCGTAGCGGTACACCGACGAGGGGTGCGTGGTGTCGGTGTACCCGAACCAGGCCTCGTGCCCGCCGTCGCGGCGCTCCACGATCCCGCCGATGGTCCCCAGTCCCGGCATCTCCAGCGCGCCCAGGAACTCACCCGTGGCCAGGTCGTGCCGGGTGATCTCACTGACCGCGTGCCGGGCCCAGGCCACCAGCAGCTCGGGCCGGGCCAGGTCGGGCCCGTCCAGGATCGCGTAGTCCTCCATGACCGCCTCGGCGTCCTCCGGGACCAGTTCGGTCCAGCTGCCGGGGGAGGCGGGGTCGGCCGCACAGAGGCGCCCGCGCGGGGCACCGTGGTCGGTGAACAGGTACAGCCGCCCGTCCCGGCCCACGTACGGGCTGAGCGCGGAGTCGTCGTCCTTCTGCAGGGTCACGAACTCGGGGGTCTCGGGGGAGGAGGCCGCCAGGTCGGCCAGGCGCACTTCGGTGGCGGCGGAGGTCCCCAGGGAGGTGGTGACCGTCAGCCAGCGTCCGTCGTGGCTGAGCGCGGGCAGGTGGAACTCGGTCATGTCCCGGTCCTGGCCGAAGATCAGCACGTCCTGCTCGGCCGGGGTGCCCAGGCGGTGCAGGTAGACCCGCCGGTGGTAGTGCTCCTCGCCCTCGGGTACCTGGTCCGAGGGCAGCCGGCGCACGTAGTAGAAGGCCGAGGAGTCCGGGAGCCAGGCCACGGGGCTGTAGCGGCCGCGGTCGATGGGGCCGTCCACGACCTGCCCGGTGTCGATGTCGGTCACGCGCAGCACCGACTCCTCGTCCCCGCCCTCGGAGAGCTGGTGGGCGAGCAGGCGTCCGCTCGGGTCGACCTTCCAGGAGTCGAGTGTGGTCAGGCCTTCGGGATCGAGCGCGCCGGGATCGATGAGTACGCGTTCGCGTCCGTCCTCCTCGACCATGAGCAGTACGGCGTGCTCCTGTTCAGGGCCGCGGCGCATGAAGAAGCACCGCCCGCTGACGTGGGCGGGTGCTCCGACCGCGCCCGAGCTCATGAGGGCACGCAGGTGGCGGGCGAACCGCTCCCGGCCCCCGTACTCGGCGCTCGCGCGCGCGTAGAGGGCGTCCTGGGCCTCGGACCACTCCTTGGTCGCGGAGGAGTCGGCCTCCTCCAACCACCGGTAGGGGTCGGGGACGGTGTGGCCGTGCAGGGTCTCGATGAGGTCCAGCCGTTCGGCGGAGGGGTAGCGGAGTTCGTGCATGCTCCGCAGCTTATCCAGTCCTTCGGGGCGCTCCGGAAAGTGTTCGGGCGACACGGAATGGCCGCCGAAAACGGAGAACACGCGGTTTCGACCATGTCCGGAGTAAATTGGGGTGGCGCGGGGGTGGTCCGAAGCAGCAGACTGAATGCGGGACGCAACTCGGCGGAAACCACCGGGAGGTCCGTGTGGCAAGGCGAACAGAACTACCGGCCCTCGGGCCGGTACACGAGGAGATCTCCTGGTCGGCCGACCGGCCGGCCGGGGCTGAGACATGGCCGCCGGGTCCGGCGGCCAGGGTGAGACGATGAGCGCCCGGAACGGCGGGCCGATCGGCACGGCGCCCGGGAGAAGGCACGTGCTTCTGCTCAACGCCAGCTTCGAACCGCTCACGACCCTCCCGATGCGCAGGGCCGTCCTGCTCGTCCTGCGGGAGAAGGCGGAGATCGTGCACCGGGACGAGGCCGGGGCGCTGCTCCACTCGGCGACGAGGACCTACGAAGTACCTTCGGTGATCCGGTTGCGGCGCTACATCAACGTTCCCCGCGCTCGGAGAGTGCCGCTGACCCGAGTGGCACTCATGCGGAGGGACCGGCACATGTGCGGTTATTGCGGTAAACGTGCGGAGACCATCGACCACGTCATTCCACGCAGCCGCGGTGGTGCTCATGTTTGGGAGAACGTGGTGGCTGCTTGCAAACCTTGTAATCACCGAAAGGCCGACAAGTTCTTGGACCAGATCGGCTGGCAACTCAACGTCACCCCGAAGGTGCCCAAGGGCCCGCACTGGCGCTTGATCAACGGTGACATCCACGGCGATCCCCAGTGGGAGCCCTACACCGGACATCTGGTGGCCTGAGACGTGCGGGGCCGGCCACGTCCGCGTCCCGGCCGGTCCCGCACGGCGGCCCCGTCCTACGGAGTGCTGCCCGGGCCCCTGTCCGCAGGCCCCGTCAACGATCTATGCTCTGCCCATGCCGAGATACGAGTTCCGTTGCCGCGAATGCGGCGACACCTTCGAACTGAGCCGACCGATGTCCGGGTCGGACGACCCCGCGTCCTGCCCGTCGGGCCATGGTGACACCGTACGTCTGCTGTCCACGGTCGCCGTGGGCGGACGCGCAGCCGCCCCCGCGCCCTCCGGTGGCGGTGGGTGCTGCGGGGGCGGGTGCTGTTCCTGACGGCTCCGCGTTCAGCGGACGGGTCCCTGCCCGGGGTGGGGCCGGTCCAGGACGGACCCGGGAAACCCTGTACAGGGGCCGGGCGCCGTCACTTCTCGATCTGGGTCACGTCACGTGCGGCGCCGGTGTGGGCCGAGGTGGCCATCGCGGCGTAGGCCCGCAGCGCCGCGGTGACCGGGCGTTCGCGGTCCTTCGGGCGGAACCGGCCCAGTTCCTTGAGCAGCCGCTCGCGGCGGGTGTCGAGCTCGTCCTCGGGAACCTCCAGGCGGATCCCGCGGCCGGGGATGTCGATGGAGACGGTGTCCCCGTTCTCCACCAGGGCGATGTCGCCGCCCGCTGCCGCCTCGGGGGAGGCGTGGCCGATGGAGAGTCCGGAGGTCCCCCCGGAGAAACGCCCGTCGGTGACGAGCGCGCACGCCTTGCCCAGGCCGCGGCCCTTGAGGAAGCTCGTGGGGTAGAGCATCTCCTGCATGCCGGGCCCGCCCTTGGGGCCCTCGTAGCGGATGACCACCACGTCACCGGGGTCGATCTGCTTGTTCAGGATGCCCTCGACGGCCTCCTCCTGCGACTCGAAGACCTTCGCGGGGCCGGAGAAGGTCCACAGTTCCTCCTCCACGCCGGCGGTCTTGACGATCGCGCCCTGCGGGGCGAGGTTGCCGAAGAGCACCGCGAGCCCGCCGTCCTTGGTGTAGGCGTGCTCGTAGGAGCGGATGCATCCCTGCTCCCGGTCGGTGTCGAGGCTGTCCCAGCGGGTGCTCTGGGAGTAGGCCTTGGTGGTGCGCTTGCCGCCGGGCGCTGCGTGGAAGAGCTCGACCGCCTCGGGCAGCGGCGACCCGGAGGCGATGTCCCACTCGTCGATGAACTCACCGATGGTCTTTCCGTGCACCGTCGGCAGGCTGGTGTCGAGCAGGCCCCCGCGGGCGAGTTCGCCGAGGATGGCGGGGATGCCCCCGGCCCGGTGCACGTCCTCGATGTGGTACTTGTCCGTGTTCGGTGCGACCTTGCACAGGCACGGGACCCGGCGCGAGACCTCGTCGATCTCCGGCAGTCCGTAGTCGACACCGGCCTCGGTGGCGGTGGCCAACAGGTGCAGGATCGTGTTGGTGGAGCCACCCATGGCCACGTCCAGGGCCATGGCGTTGCCGAAGGCCGCAGGGGAGGCGATGGAGAGCGGCAGGACCGAGTCGTCCTCGTCCTGGTAGTAGCGGCGGGCAGCCTCCACGACGCGGTGGCCGGCCTGCTCGTAGAGGGCACGGCGTGCGGTGTGGGTGGCCAGGACGGTGCCGTTGCCGGGCAGCGCCAGCCCCATGGCCTCGGTCAGGCAGTTCATCGAGTTGGCGGTGAACATGCCCGAGCAGGAACCGCAGGTGGGGCAGGCGTTCTCCTCCATCTCGTCGAGCTCCTCCTGGGAGACGCTCTCGTCGGCGGAGGCGATCATCGGGTTGATGAGGTCGAGTTTCTTGACCTTGGTCGCGGTGCCGTCCACGACGGTGACCTTTCCGGCCTCCATGGGACCACCGGAAACGAACACGGTGGGGACGTTGAGGCGCATGGCGGCCAGCAGCATCCCGGGGGTGATCTTGTCGCAGTTGGACACGCACACCAGGGCGTCGGCGCAGTGGGCGTTGACCATGTACTCGAGGGAGTCGGCGATGAGCTCACGGCTGGGCAGCGAGTAGAGCATGCCGCCGTGGCCCATGGCGATGCCGTCGTCCACGGCGATGGAGTTGAACTCGCGGGGAACACCCCCGGCCTCGCGGATCGCGTTCGCCACGACCTCGGCGACCTCGCGCAGGTGGACGTGCCCGGGGACGAATTCGGTGAAGCTGTTGGCCACGGCCACGATGGGCTTGCCGAAGTCCTCGCGCTCCACACCGGTGGCGCGCATGAGGGCACGCGCGCCGGCCATGTTCCTACCGTGGGTGACCGTGCGTGAGCGTAGGGGCGGCATCGGGGAGGCTCCCATCGTCAGGGGTGATCGTTTCTCGATGGTAGTCCCCCGAGGGGTGTACTTTGGTCTCAGGTCCGGAGACAGGGAGTCCGCATCATGAGATGCCATCTCCGGGAGCACGCATTCCGTCACCGGTGGTCTCCCGGCGTCCGGCTCTCGGGCGGGGGCCGGAACGGGCTGGGGAGCCCGGGCGGTCCGGGGCGAGAGCGATGGCCCAGGACGTACTGAGGGCCCGGGACCACGTCATCGCGGTCGGTCCCGGGCCCGGGTCCCACGTACTCGTGTGCGGCCCTCAGTGACGGGCCGGCAGAGCCTTCTTCGCGGCCTGATGGATCTCCTCGATCTCGGTCTCGGTCAGCCGGTCCCGGCCGGTGCGCAGCCACTTGCGCACCTTGGTCCCGCTGATGATGTCCACGCCCCGCAGCCGGTGGCTGTCCCAGGACATGCCGGGCCCGTAGATGGCCAGGGAAGCCCGGACCTTGATGTCGCGGCCCAGCTCGGCGCTGATCAGCTCCTCCGCGCGCTTGGCCTCCTCCAGGGCCTCGTCGATGCGCTCGTTCTTGGAGAAACGCCCGTGGTAGAGCTTCTCCAGCTTGTTGCGCAGAGGCAGGCGCTTGTCCCACGACTCGGAGTCGATGGCGAAGGCACCCCGTCGGCCCACGATGAAGTGGTCGATCTGGCCGTTGCCGCCGGGGACGGACCGGGCGTGCAGCACCCGGTAGCCGAGCTGCTTCATCACCTTCAACTGGACTTCGGTGCGCCGTTGCGCCGAGGAGGGCTTGCGCCAGCGGGGGATCTCCGACTCCCTCCGGGAACTGTGGAGGGTCCAGACGACCATGGCGCCGATGCCCAGGGTCGCGCTCACCGCCCACTCGGAAGTGAGGAAGCCGAACACGACGGTGATCGCCACTGCCGTGCCGATGCGTACGCCCCACTTGCGGGCGGACATGTTCGCCAGGAGCGCGCCGTACACCGGTGCGCTCGAATTGCCCTGGCTCTTGCGTTGGTTGGGGAAGAAGAGGGTTCCGGGGTCATCTGGTTCCTGGTTCTCCGACGACTGTTCCGGGTCGTCCGATCGTGTTGCCGATTCCACGTCGGACAGATTAGTTCCATCCATGTTCGAGTCCTAGCGCATGACTTCTCACACGGTTGTTTCCTCGCTCTTCCGGGCGGATGCGTGTGTGAGCGGGGAAGCGGGGAAAGGTCATGTCTTCGTCGGTCTCTCCGGAGAAGTTGGGCGCCATCTCCGGTGGTGCCCCCTCTGGTGCCCGCTAACCTGAGACCCCATGACCCAGATCCACGATCTTCCGGCACACCGGTTGGCTGCATTGGTCCGTAGTCGTGAGTTGTCGCCTGTTGAGGTGACTGAGCACTTTCTGCGGCGCACCGAGCAGCACGATCCGGCCCTGGGTTGTTTTATTTCGGGCATGCCAGAAATGGCCATGGAGCAAGCCCTGAATGCGGAGAAACGGGTCATGGACGACACGCCGGAGCCGCTACCACCGCTTCTCGGGGTCCCGGTTCCGGTCAAGGACCTCGAGCCGGTCGCCGGTGCACCCCTGACACTCGGGTCCTACCCCTGCCGCGACACCGTCGCCCCCGACGACAGCGGACTCGCCACCCGGCTGCGCCGGGCCGGGGCGGTCCTGACCGGTAAGACCAACACCCCCGAGTTCGGCTCGAGCTGCCACACCGAGAACGATCTGGCCCCACCCACCCGCAACCCGTGGGACCCCACCCGCACACCCGGCGGATCCAGCGGCGGAGCGGCCGCCGCGGTCGCCGCACGCCTGGCCCCGGTCGCACACGGCAGCGACGGCGGCGGATCCATCCGCATCCCCGGGAGCGCATGCGGCGTCTTCGGCCTCAAACCCACCCGCGGCCGGATCTCCGGGGCCCCGAACCGGGCCGACCTGCTCGGGCTGTCCACTTCCGGCCCCCTGACACGCACCGTCGCCGACGCCGCCCTGCTGCTGGACACCATGGCCTTCACCGCACCCGGTGACCCGTTCCGTGCACCGGAACACGAGGGCAGCTTCCTCGACCACGTCCGGGACGGACCCGGCACACTGCGAGTGGGGACCTACTCGGGCACCGGAGCCGAGGGCGCACAGATCCACCCCGACGTCCGTGCCGCGCACGAGGAGACCGTCGCCGTGCTCACCGGACTGGGGCACGAGGTGGAAGAGATCCCCGTCCCCCACGACGTGCATTTCGGCGGCCACTTCGCCGAGGACTTCGGGACCCTGTGGTCCGCCATGGCCTCGGCCGCCCCGGTAGCGCCCGAGCACGAACACGAACTGACCGCCCTCAACCGGTGGCTGCGTGCACGGGCGCGCGAGACCCCGATGCCCCGGCTCGTCCGGGCGCTGGGCCGCCTGCAGCGGGGTGTGCACTCGTTCACGGCAGCCACCGCGCACCTGGACGTCCTGCTCACCCCCGTCCTGACCCGGCCACCGGTACCGATCGGGCACTTCACGCAGGAGGGCCCGGAACAGACCTTCGCGCTCATGACGGAGTTCGCCCCGTTCACCTCGCTGTACAACGTCTCCGGACAGCCCTCGGTCACCGTGCCCCTGAACTGGAGTCCGGCCGGTCTGCCCATCGGGTCGATGTTCAGCGCCCCTGCGGGGGGTGAGGGGACACTGCTGGCGCTGTCGGCCCAGCTGGAGCGGGCCCGCCCGTGGACCGACCGGGTTCCGCCGGGCCTCTGAGGGCCCCGTCGGCAGAGCCGCTCCCGCCGTGCCCACCGGTGTCCTCGGCCACGCCTGGCCGGGCCTCGCTCGGCGGGCGCACGAACAGGCTCAGCCCCGACGCGGCCAGCAGACCCAGACCGGCCCCCGCCACACCGCCGGCGACCCCCAGGGCATCGATCATCGCACCCACAGCCGGACTCGCCAGCGCACCGCCGGTGCCCAGCGCGGTCGCCATCCACCCGAAAGCCTCCGAACGCCGGTCCGAAGGGGCCAGGTCCCCGATGCGGCCCATGACCGCGGCCAGCAACGGGGCCAGGGTCATCCCGGACAGGAACAGCAGAGGCAGGACCAGCAGCGGGGTCGGCAGGTGCAGCACCGGAGGCATGAACGGCACCAGCAGCATGAGCCCCGCGGTCGCCGCGAGACTGCGCCGCACCAGACGGGGACTTCCGGGCAGGGCACCGGCGATCGCCCCACCCACGAGCGAACCCAGGGCCCAGACCGAGGCAAGGACCATGACGTACTGCGGTGTGTTCAGTTCGTTGGCCCAGGCCACGATGGTCAGGTCCATACCGATGACCCCGCCCACGGCCAGCAGGGCCATGGTGAACAGCAGAGCCAGCGCAGGGACCCGGATCAGACTACGGCGCCGGCCTCCGGGCTCCTCGGCACCCTCCTCCACCGGCGCCGGGCCCGTCACCCGGGCACGGCGCAGGGCCAGGAAGAAACCGACAGCACCGGCCAGAGCCAACACCGCCAGCATCAGCATCGCCGCGCGGGGCCCGGCCCAGGTCACCACGGCTGCGGTGACGATGGGGGAGAAGACGAACAACAGCTCCTGGGTGGTGGCCTCGGCGGCGTAGATGGCCTGCCGCTCCGGGCCACGGGTCAGACGCGGCCACAGCCCGCGCACGATCTGGTTGGCCGGACTACCGAAAACACCCGTCACCAGAGCCAACGGCACCGCCATCCACCACAGGAACGCCGGAAGGAGCGCCAATGTGACCATCCCGGCCGCGAACACCACACCGCACACCATGACCAGGCGATCGCTCCCGCCCCGGTCGGCCATCCGTCCCCGCAAGGGGCCCACCAGGGCCATCCCGAGCGTGAAGGCGCCCGCCACCAGACCCGCGTAGCTGTAGGTGCCGGTCCAGTCCTCCACGAGGAAGGTCACCGCGATCATCTGCCCGGGCATGTAGAAACGTGCGGCCAGCGACCAGACCAGCAGGGACAGGACGTGGGGAACACCGAAGAGACGGCGGTAGTTGGTCAGCACCCTCCCACTATGCAGAGCGGCCACAGAATCGGCCAATGCGTTTTGCGGGAAGCACATCCCGACCTCCCCTCCACGCACGGCCGGCCCAGAACGGCGCCGGCCCGGGGATCCGGACGGACCCGGAACCGCGTTTGGGCCCACGCCGGTGTCACCTCCCGTGTGATCGGGGCCCGGTGGGGCATGATCGGTTGCTGTGAGGGACGTTCAGCTGGCCCACCTGGCCGAGCAGTACGGAGTCGCGACCGAGTACGAGGACTGGCGCGGGCGACGGGTCGCCGTGAGCTCGGAGACCGTCCGCGCCGTGCTCACCGCTCTGGGAGCGGACACCACCGACCCGGAGGCCGCCGCCCGTGCCCGTGCACGGCTGTTGCCCCCGGCCGTGGTCGTGCGCGAGGGCAAGGCGCCCGAACTGGCACTGCCCGACGGCGCCCACGGCACCGTGGAGACCGTCGACGGTGCACTGCTGCCCCTGGGCCCCGGCCTGCCCCTGGGCGCGCACACCCTGCGGGTGACCGCCGCCGACGGCGAACACCAGGCACCCCTGCTCGTTGTGCCCGACCGGCTCGAACCCACGGCACTGCGCCGGAAGAGGCGCCTGTGGGGCCTGACGACCCAGATCTACAGCGTGCGCTCCCGTGCTTCCTGGGGTACCGGGGATCTGCGCGACCTCGCTGAACTCACCGACTGGAGCGCACGCGACCTCGGAGCCGACTTCACCCTGGTCAACCCGGTGCACGCCACCGAACCCCTGCCGCCGGTGGAGCCCTCCCCGTACCTGCCGGTCAGCCGCCGGTACGCCAGCCCGATCTACCTCCGCATCGAGGACGTACCGGAGTACGCCCGCCTGGACCCGGCCCAACGCGAGGGCATCCAACGTCTGGCCCGACCGTTGCGCGAGAGGGGACGCACCGCCGACCTGCTCGACCGCGACGCCGTGTGGGAGGCCAAACGCCAGGCTCTGGAGGTGCTCTTCCAGGTCCAGCGCGCCCCCGGACGCGAAGCCTCCCTGCGCACCTACCTGGAACGCGAAGGACGCTCCCTCGTGGAGTTCGCGACCTGGAACGCCCTGGCCGAGGAGTACGGAACCGACTTCCGGGCCTGGCCCGAACACCTGCGGGACGTGAGCAGCCACGCCGTCGGACAGGAGGCACTGCGCCTCTGGCCCACCGTGGAGTTCCACCGGTGGCTGCAGTGGCTGCTGGACCAACAGCTCGCACATGCCCACCACGCCGCCGTCGACGCCGGTATGGCAGTGGGCGTGGTCCACGACCTCGCATCCGGTGTACAACCCGGCGGCGCCGACGCGTGGATGTACGGCGACGCGCTCGTACCCGGACTGCACATGGGTGCTCCCCCGGACGGGCCCGACCGGCGCGGGCAGGACTGGGGCCGACCGGTCTGGCACCCGCGCCGCCTGGCCGAACTCGGCTACGCACCCCTGCGCCAGATACTGGGCCAGGCTCTGCGCCATTCCGGCGGGATACGCACGGACCACGTCACGGGGCTGTTCCGGGTCTGGTGTGTACCCGAGGGCGCCCCGCCCGACCAGGGCACCTACATCCACTACGACCACGAGGGCACGGTCGGTTCACTCCTGTTGGCCGCGCACCGCGCCGACGCCGTCGTCGTCGGTGAGGACCTGGGTTCTGTCGAGCCGCGGATCCGGGAACACCTCGCCGACCGCGGGGTCCTGGGCACCTCGGTGATGTGGTTCGAGCAGGACCCCGAGGGCCGGCCCCCGTCCCCGGGCCGGTGGCGCACCGACTGCCTGGCCACCGTGGCCACCCAGGACCTGCCGCCGGTGGCCTCGTACCTGTCCACCGAACACGTCGAACTGCGCGACCGCCTCGGCCTGCTGGAACGCCCCGCCGCGGAGGAACGCGCCGATGCCGAGGAACAGGTCGAGCGCTGGCGTTCCGTGCTCGTGGAACTCGGGCTCCTGGAGGCGGACGTCGACCCCGTCGCCGACCCGGCCGCCGTCGTGGCGGCCATGCACGCCTATCTCGCCCGGACCCCGGCACGCATGGTCGGGGTGGCACTGACCGACGTGGTGGGGGAGCGCCGGATGCAGAACCAGCCCGGCACCACCACGGAATACCCGAACTGGCGTATCCCGCTCACCAGCGTCGAGGGCGAACCCGTGCTCGTGGACGAACTGCTCGCCGACCCGCGCATGGTCTCCCGTATCCGTCGCACGGTGGGCCCGGTCGGCGGGGACGGCCAGATCCTGTGATCGGTCCGGCCCCGGCCACGCGCACACCGTGACCTGAGTCACCACGCGCTGTAGTTTTGGGGGATGAGCACCGAACAAGTGGTCTTCCTCCACGGACTCGGCGCGGGGCCCGACTCGTGGGAGGCCCAGATCGCCACCCTGCCGAAGGGGTTCTCGGGGACGGCCCCGCGTATCAGCGGACTCTCCGACAACGGCGGAGCCGAGTTCTCCTTCTCCGGGGCCGCGGCGGAGATCGTGCGTGGACTCGACCGGCGCGGTATCGAACGGGCGCACGTGTGCGGCCTCTCGATCGGGGCGATGCTCGCGCTGCGGACCGCCGTCGACCACCCGGACCGGGTCGCCTCACTGGTGCTCTCGGGCGGTCAGGTCAACCCACCGCAGGTGGTCCTGCACCTGCAGTCGGTCCTGACCCGCGTCCTCCCGGCCCGGGTCATCGCTCCCAACGGGATGAGCAGGCGGCGTGCGCTCGCGGCCCTGGAGGAGGTCTCCCGTGTCGACCTCCGAGCGCAACTGCCGGGGGTCGAGGTCCCCGCCCTGGTGCTGTGCGGGTCGTGGGACCTGGTGAACCTGCCCGCGGCCAGGGCCACTGCGGCGGGACTGCCGAACGCACGGTTGCGGATCGTGGAGAGCGGCGGGCACGAGCTCAACGTCCACAAACCCGCGGACTTCGCTGCCGAACTCGCCACGTTCTACCGGGACGAGGTCTCCTCGCCCTGACCACTGGTCGCCGACGAGACCCGGGAACAGGGCGGCCGGCCGGGCTCTGCCCCGGTGGGGAGGGCAGAGCCCGGCCGGCCGGTCCTCAGGCGCGGTCGAGACCGGCCGCGGTGTCGGCCGCACGGGCCCGCAGGGCGCGGACCACGCCGGCGCGCCCCTCGACCAGCAGGCGCCGCAGCGCCGGGGCCGGGTCCTCCTTCTCGAGGTAGGCGTCCGTGCGCTCCACGGTGGACTCCTCCACCAGAGCGCTCGGGTACATCATCTCCGCGAAGCTCTGCGCGAACTCACCCGTCCAGCTCTCCCAGGCCGGCTGCAGCTGCGCGAAGTACTTCTCCACGTACGGGCGCAGCAGCTCCCCCTGGTCCGGCTCGGTGAAGCCCAGCAAGGTGGCGCGGAACTCGGCGTTGGCCAGCTCCGAACCCACGATGCGTTCCCATGCGGCCGCCTTGGCCTCCGGTGTGGGGATCGCCGCCCGTGCACCGGCGGCGTGGCGGGCGCCGGTCGCCGTCGGGTCCTTCTGCAGTTCAGCTGCGATCTCGTCCTCGCCGGCCTTGCCGCTGGTGACCAGACGGCGCAGCAGGGTCCACCGCAGGTCGGTGTCCACGGTCAGGCCCTCCACCGCCAGCGCACCGTCCAGCAGACCGCGCAGCAGCGACAGATGCGTCTCGCTCACCGCGGTCGCCGCCAGTGCGTTCACGTACGCCAGCTGCAGATCGCTGCCGGGCTCGGCCTCGTTCACGAGCTGCTGCAGACGGTCGGCGAGCTGCTTCTGGCCGACCGGACGCCAGTCCCGGTCGGCGTAGTTGACCAGAGCACCGTGCGCCTGGCGCAGCAGGGTCTGGGCGACCATGACGTCATCGACCCCGTCGATACCGGAGATGACCAGGCGCACGTAGTCGCGGGCGGCCATCTCCCCGTCGCGGGTCATGTCCCAGGCGGCACCGAAGACCAGAGCCCGCGGCAGGGACCGGCGGATCCGTCCGGCGCTCTCGACGACGGTGGCCAAGGAACGCTCGTCCAGGCGGATCTTGGTGAAGGTCAGGTCGTCGTCGTTGACCAGAACCAGGTCGGGGCGTTCCAGGCCGACCAGCTCGGGCACCTCGGTCCGAGCGCCGCTGACGTCGAGCTCCACGCGCTCACGGCGCACGATGCCCTCGTCGGTGCGGTCGTACAGGCCCACGGCCAGGCGGTGCGAACGCAGCGTCGGGTACTCGGGGTCGGCCTCCTGCAGCACGGCGAACGAGGAGAACGTGCCGTCGTCGGCGACCTCGAAGTCGGGGCGCATCGTGTTGACACCGGATGTCTCCAGCCACTCGCGCGACCAGCCCGACAGGTCGCGGCCCGAGGCCTCCTCCAGGTGCTTGAAGAGGTCCTTGAGCTCGGTGTTGCCGAAAGCGAACTCCCGGAAGTAGGCGCGCACGCCCGCGAAGAAGGAGTCCACACCCACGTAGGCCGCCAACTGCTTCAGGACCGAGGCGCCCTTGGCGTAGGTGATGCCGTCGAAGTTGACCTCGACCGTCTGGATGTCGGTCATGTCCGCGGCGATGGGGTGGGTCGAGGGCAGCTGGTCCTGGCGCAGCGCCCAGGCCTTCTCGACGTTGGCGAAGGTTGTCCACGCCTCCGTCCACCGGGTGGCGTTGACCTGCGCGTACACGCTCGCGTAGGTGGCGAAGGACTCGTTGAGCCACAGGTCGTCCCACCAGCGCATCGTCACCAGGTTGCCGAACCACATGTGCGCCATCTCGTGGAGCAGGGTCTCGGCACGGCGCTCGTAGCGGGCGTCGGTGACCCGGGAGCGGAAGACGTAGTCCTCCAGGAACGTGACGGCGCCCGCATTCTCCATCGCGCCGGCGTTGAACTCGGGCACGAACAGCTGGTCGTACTTGCCGAACGCGTACCGCACCCCGAAGAGCTGGTGGTAGAAGTCGAAACCGCGCTTGGTGACGTCGAACAGTTCCTCGGAGTCCAGGTGCTCGGCCAGGGACGCACGGCAGTACAGGCCCAGGTCGATGCCGTCGTGCTCGTCGCGCACCACGTGGTAGGCCCCGGCGATGAGCCCGGTGATGTAGGTCGACATCGGCTCTGTCGGGGGGAAGTGCCAGCGCACACGCCCCTCGGTGCCGGTCTCCTCGCGTGCCGCGTCGGGGGCGCTGTTGGAGATGACCTCCCATTCCGGCGGGGTGAACACCGTCAGTTCGAAGGTCGCCTTCAGGTCGGGCTGGTCGAAGCACGCGTACATGCGGTGTGCGTCGGCCGTCTCGAACTGGGAGTACAGGTACACGGCGTCGTCGACCGGGTCGACGAAACGGTGCAGGCCCTCACCGGTACGCATGTAGGCGGCGTCGGCCACGACCGTGAGCTCGTTCTCGGCCGCGACCCCGGGCAGGGCCAGCCGCTCCCCGTCGAACAGTTCGGCCGGGTCCAGTTCCCGGCCGTTCAGTGTCGCCGAGAGGACCCGCGGAGCTGCCAGCTCGATGAAGGTCCGCGCACCCGGTTCGGTGCTGGAGAAGCGCACGACCGTGGTGGACCGGAAGGTCTCTTCCCCGGTGGTCAGGTCCAGCTCCACGGTGTAGGAGTCCACACTGAGGATGCGCGCTCGCTCCCGAGCCTCGTCCCGCTTGAGGTTGCCCGCCACGCCACGCTCCTTCCACGGCCGCCGTCCTCGCCGGCCGGAGATCTCGTTGTCGGTAACGGATCGATCCTGCCACGCGCAGGTGAGGAATGCGCAACCGATCGGTCGGGTTGCCACCGAGGAGAAACCCCTGTTGCGTGTCTGAATCGAGGAGTGAGTGATGAGCGAGGCCGCCGAGCAGCGGACCACCGTCGCCGACATGTGGTTCGACCCCCTGTGCCCCTGGGCATGGATCACGTCGCGTTGGCTGGTCGAGGTCGAGCAGGTACGCCCGGTGAAGGTGCGCTGGCGTGTGATGAGCCTGGCGGTGCTCAACGACGGCCGCGACCTGCCCGCCGAGTACCAGGAGCTCATGGAGCGCTCCTGGGAGGCGGTGCGCGTGTGCACGGCCGCCGAGCAGCGCTTCGGCCCCGACGTGCTGGGCCCTCTCTACACGGCGATCGGCACACGCTTCCACAACCGCGGTGAGGCCAAGGACACCGCCACGTTGAAGGCCGCCGTGGCCGAGGCGGGGTTGCCCGAGGACCTCGTGGAAGCGGGGCGGAGCAGCGAATACGATGAAACCCTGCGCGCCTCGCACGCCGAGGCGATGAAGCTGGTCGGGGAGGACGTGGGCACCCCGGTCGTGCGGGTGGAGGACGTGTCCTTCTTCGGCCCCGTCGTCAGCCCGATCCCCCGGGGGGAAGAGGCCGGCAAGCTCTGGGACGGGGTCCGTCTCGTGGCCGGGACCGACGGCTTCTTCGAGCTCAAGCGCACCCGCACCCGCGAGCCCGTCTTCGACTGACCGAACCGCTGACCCACCCGAAGGGACGATCCGCCGTGTCCGGACCCGATGAGGACCGTGTCGTCGATCTCATCGACGACCTCGACATCCTGCCCGACACCACCAGCGACGAGCACGGGACGGGTTGGGGCGACGCCGACGACGACAACACCGCCCGGCTGCTCGAGGATCGCCCTCCCCACTGGGGCTGAGTCGCGCCGCCGGGCCCGGGCCGCGGTACGCCCGGACCCGGTGGTACGGGAACGGCGTGCCTGCGGCCCGGCCATCGGTAGGAGCACCTGTACGCCTCCGCGAACCTGGCCAAAGTTCCAGAAGCTCTGGGACAGTGGGACCATGCGTTCCCTCTACATCGACGGCGCCTGGACGGGCTCCGCCTCCGACGAGGCTCTCGAAGTCCTCGACCCGGCCACTGAACAGGTCATCGACACCGTCCCCGCCGGAACGGCCAAGGACGTCGACAACGCGGTCGGGGCCGCAGTTGCCGCCTTCCCCGCCTGGTCCCGGCGCCCCCACGGACAACGCGTCACCCATCTGGCCAAGGCCCTGGAACTCTTCGACGAGCGCGCGGAGGAGATCGCCGCGCTGCTCACCCGGGACATGGGCGCCCCCGCCGGTTTCGCCCGCAAGGTGCAGGCCGGACTGCCCCAGATGATGTTCCGGACCTACATCGACCTGGTGGAGGAGCACGGCGAGCGCTACTTCGCCGGCGAGCGCGTCGACAACTCCCTCGTGGTGCACGAGCCCGTCGGTGTGGTCGGTGCGATCACCCCGTGGAACTACCCGCTGCACCAGATCGTGCTCAAGGTCGTCCCGGCCCTGCTCGCCGGCAACACCGTCGTCCTCAAACCCAGCGAGGTCGCCCCGCTCAGCGCCTACGCGCTCGCCGAGATCTTCGACGAGGCCGGGCTGCCCGAAGGGGTGTTCAACCTCGTCTCGGGCACCGGTCCGGTCGTGGGCGAGGCCATCGCCGCCCACCCCGAGGTGGACATGGTCTCCTTCACCGGATCCACCCGGGCCGGCACCCGTGTCTCACAGGTCGCGGCCGAGACCGTCAAACGCGTGGCTCTGGAGCTCGGCGGCAAGTCCCCGAACGTGATCCTGCCCGATGCCGACCTCGCCCAGGCCGTCAAGCGCGGGGTCGCCGACGTCATGCGCAACACGGGGCAGAGCTGCAACGCCCTCACCCGCATGCTCGTCCACCGCGACGTCTACGAGGAGGCCGTGGAACTGGCCACCTCCTCCGCCGCCAAGTACGCACCCGGCGACCCCACCGACGGCTCCACCCGCATGGGGCCGCTCGTCTCCGCGGCCCAGTTGGAGAAGGTGCGTTCCTACATCGAACTCGCCGGTGCTGAGGGCGCCCGTGTCGTGACCGGCGGCGCCGAGCCGGTCGAGGGCCTGGAGCAGGGGTACTACGTGAGCCCCACGGTCCTGGCCGATGTGCGCAACGACATGCGTGTGGCCCAGGAGGAGATCTTCGGTCCTGTTCTGGCCCTGATCCCCTACGACACCGTCGAGGAGGCCGTTGAGACCGCCAACGACACCGTCTACGGCCTCAACGCCGCGGTCTGGTCCGGCGACCCCGAGCAGGGGCTGGCGGTGGCCCGGCGCCTGCGGGCCGGCCAGATCGAGCTCAACGGCGGTGCCATGAACCCCAAGGCACCCTTCGGTGGTTACAAACGTTCCGGTAACGGCCGTGAGTGGGGACTGCCGGGCCTGGAGGAGTTCTGCGAGACCAAGGCCGTGCAGATGTAGGCCCCGGACCCGGTGTGTGCTCGTTGTCACGCCTGGTCGGGAGGCGGTCGGGGAATCGGACCCGGTTCAAGCCGCGTTCATGAGTATGGAAAAATCCCGACTGGTCCTTCCCGGTCGAACCCAATCGAGGTGTGAGTTGAGTAACAAGCCCAAGGTCTCCAAGGCCGGCCCTCTCAGCAAGGACGTCAAGTCCGTCGTGCTCTACAACATGATCTCCGTGGTCTCCCTGGCTTGCTTCGCCGCCCTCGGTCTGAGCGTCGCCGCCGCAGCGGCCGCTTGAGCCAGGTAGGACCGGAACGCCGCGCCCCGTCCCACTGAGGCGGGGCGCGGCTCCTTGTGCGCCCATGACCTGCCAGACTGGGGCCGTGCGTGTTTACCTTGGATCAGATCATGCGGGCTTCGAGCTCAAAGAACACCTCGTCTCCTGGCTGAAGGGGCAGGGCCACGACGTCGTGGACGCCGGACCGGCGGCCTTCGACGCCGTGGACGACTATCCGCCCTTCGTCCTCCGCGCCGCCGAGGGCGTGGCCGGGGACCCCGGGTCCCTGGGCCTGGTCATCGGCGGCTCCGGCAACGGTGAGCAGATCGCCGCGAACAAGGTCGCGGGTGTCCGCGCCGCCCTGGCCTGGAGCGAGGAGACCGCGAAGCTGGCGCGGGAGCACAACGACGCCAACGTGCTCGGTATCGGCGGGCGGATGCACTCCCTGGACGAGGCCACACGCTTCGTCGAGGTCTTCCTCTCCACGCCCTACAGCGACGAGGAGCGCCACACCCGCCGGATCGCGATGCTCTCCCGCTACGAGGAGAACGGCGAGCTCCCGCCCCTTCCCTGACCCCGCCGGACGACCCGCGCCTCGTGCTGCCGGTACGGGGCGCGACCTGTACCGGCCGTGGACCCCGTTCGCCCCGCCGAACCACCGCCCGCTCCGGGCCGAGCCGGGCGCCTGTGAGACTCTGGTCCGGGGGCGACCGTCCCTGCTCCCGCCCCTCCTCGGAAACACCCGGGTTTAGGCCGAACCGTTAACCTGGGTATCGGGGGTCGACCCTGCCCACCGCGCGTGCTTGGTCGGCATCCTCCGCGCTACAGTTCGTGCACGACCGCGGCCCCCTCATGGCCGCGACGCGGCGAAGACCGCGGGCACCGGCTGCAGAGCCACCACGACCGGGGCCTTCCCAGGGCCCCTGACACGCCGGCCCGGAGCGCCCGTCCGCGTCCGTCCCCCGGTGCCGCGGCAGCCCCTACCGAACCGACCGCCCCGTCCGAGGGTGGGCCGAGCTGAGGAACCATGAACGCCACACCGACCGCCAAGGTGACCCGGCTGCTGCGCTCGACCGCGCAACGGCTCGTCGCTGTGCTCCGGCGCAAGGTGCTGTTCCGCTATCGGCTGGTACTGATCACCTTGGTCGTGATCGCGGTCGGGATCGGGGTCGGCGCGGTCTGGGGGCCCACTCAGTGGTTCCCGCCCAGCTCCACGATCCTGACCGTTCTCGCCGGCGGGCTCCTGCTCAAGCGCAAGAGCCTGGCCTTCCTGCTCGCCGTGGTCGCCGCCGTCCTGCTCTTCGTCGGTTACATGCTGGACTTCGGAGAGGTGGGCCCCGGTCTGCTGGTGACCATCGGTGTCACCGGGGTGCTCTCCTACCTGCTGTCCGGGGTACGTGAACGCTTGGGTGTGCAGGGCCTGGGCGGCGAGATGATGCTGCTCGACCTGCGCGACCGCCTGCGCCACCAGGGCAAACTCCCCGAGGTCCCCCGAGGGTGGGGGCGCACCGCCGTCCTGCGTCAGGCCGGGGGCTCCTCCTTCGGCGGCGACTTCGTGGTCTCGCACCGCGAGGGCGACCAGCTCGACATCGCGGTCGTCGACGTCTCCGGCAAGGGGGTGGATGCCGGGACCCGTGCCCTGTTGCTCTCCGGGGCCTTCAGCGGACTCATCGGCGCGGTGCCCACCCGGGACTTCCTCGCCCACTGCAACGACTACCTCATGCGCCACAGCGAAGGTGAGGGCTTCGTCACGGCCGTGCACCTGAGCGTCGACCTCTCCAGCGGTGCGTACCAGGTCTTCTCCGCAGGCCACCCGCCCGCCGTGCAGTACGACGCCGGCAAGGGCCTGTGGTCCGCCAACGAGGCCAAGGGGGTCGTTCTCGGGGTGATTCCGGAGATGACCTACACCCCTGTCGACGGGCACCTGCGCCCCGGTGACGGGCTGATGCTCTGCACCGACGGGCTCGTGGAGACCCCCGGCGAGGACCTCGACGCCGGTATCGACCGGCTCCTGGGCGCTGCCCAGACCCTCGTGACCCAAGGTTTCTCCAACGGGGCCGACGACGTCGTCGACATCCTCAGCAAGGACAAGAACGACGACTGCGCCCTCGTGGTCCTCTGGCGCGACTGACCTTCCCGGCCCCTTCCACACCGCGGTGGAGGAGTTCCACCGCCCGCCGATGGCGGTAGGGTCGTTGTGCTCCCCGTCCCACGTGCGGCGATCGGCCGTGCACCGCCCCCGGCACGTCGTGCCCGCCCTTTCCGCCCCCGGGCACCAACTCAGCACGACCCCACCACGACACCGGGACACGGAGCGGGGCCCTCACCACAGGCCCGGGCCATTCAGAGGATCGGTCGTCCCCGGCGCCCCGTGCCCGGTGGGCGTAGAAGATGCGAGGGGGTGCTTCGCATGGCAGAAGGCGAGCGCGCTGAGGAACTGCTCGATCTGGTCGAGACCAACGACCTGACGGGGATTCGGCTCTGGTTGGCCGAACACAGGCCCTACGAGATCGCCGACGAACTCTCGCGGATGGCCGAAGGCCAGGCGACCATCCCGTTCCGGTTGCTGGACAAGGACCGGGAACTCGAGGTCTTCGAGGAACTCGACCCCGCCCAGCAGCAGAGCATCCTCCTGGGCCTGCGGGACCACGCCTTCCAGGAACTCCTGGAGGAGATGGACCCCGACGACAGGGCCCGCCTCCTCGGGGAAGTACCCGCCAAGATCGCGACCCGCGCCCTGGCCGGGCTCAGCCCCTCCGAGCGCCGGATGACCGCTGCGCTGCTCGGCTACCCCGAGAACTCCGTCGGCCGCTACATGACCCCCGAGACGGTCATCCTCCACCGCGACCTCACCGTGAGCCGCGCCCTGGAGGTCGTGCGCGCCAAAGGCGCCGACGTCGAGAACATCTACACGCTCCCCGTGGTCAGCGACGGCCGTCGCATGGTCGGCACCGTCGCCCTCGGCGACCTGGTCATTTCCGAGGCCGACCGTCTGCTCAAGGACGTCGTCGACGTGTTCGCTCCCCGAGTGCGTGCCTACGAGTCCGTCGAGAGCGCAGCCCGGCTCATGCAGGAAGCCAACCTGGTCGCCCTGTCGGTGGTCGACTCCGAGGAACGTTTCGTCGGCATGCTGACCTTCGACGACGCCCTCGAAGTCATCGAAGCGGCCGATACCGAGGACATGGCCCGCCAGTCCGGTGCCAGCCCGGTCAGTGACCACTACGTCTCCGTGAGCGTGCTGCGCCTGGTCGGTGCGCGGGCGGTGTGGCTGATGGTGCTGTTGGTGGCGGCAACGCTCACCGTCAACGTCATGCAGGCCTACGAGGCCACACTCGAACAGGTCACGGCACTGGCGTTGTTCGTGCCCATGCTCATCGGCACCGGCGGCAACGTCGGTGCCCAGTCGGCGACGGCGATCGTGCGCGCTCTGGCCGTGGGCGAGGTCCGGGTGCGCGACCTGCCACGGGTGCTGTGGAAGGAGAGCCGGGTCGGCTTCATGCTCGGGCTGACCCTGGCCGTGCTGGCCCTGGGCATCGGTTCGTTCCTGGTGGGCACGACCATCGCCTCGGTCGTGGCGTGCACCGTCATCGCGATCTGTACCTGGGCCGCCGTCATCGGCTCGGCCATGCCCCTGCTGGCCAACAAGGTCGGGGTGGACCCGGCGGTGGTCTCCTCGCCCATGGTCGCCACGCTCGTCGACGCCACCGGCCTGATCATCTACTTCTCCATCGCCCGGATGATCCTCGGTATCTGAGTTGACGATAGGCCACCCCTTCGAGCGGGTATCGCCCCGACAGGGCCACCGATCGAAAGGGGGAGGCATCATGTCCGGTGCTTCGAACGCGTTCAACAAGCTGCGCAAGGCGGTCGACAACAACGCGGACAAGGTCCAGGGGATGGTCGGCAAGGCCGCCGATGCGGCGAAGAAGGCCACGGGCGGTGCCCATGACGACAAGATCGACAAGGGCGCACAGGCCGCAGAGGACTACCTGAACAAGCGATCGGACGAGCAGGAGGGCTCCGGCGAAGAGGGCGGGGGCAGTCAGGAAGGCAAGGACGACCGGAAGTGAGGCTCCGGCAGGGAGGAGCGGTACACGGAGCGGCCGCGTACGGGACGTATCCTCCGACCAGGTAAGGCAAACCTGACCGGAACTCGTCCCAGGGGGTGCGTGTGAACTGCTCCGGTGACGCTCCCTGTCGTCTCACGGTCTGCCGGGGATGCTGCTGCGGTACCCGCAAGAAGGTTCCCGGCGTCGACCACGAAGCCCAGCTCGCCCGCCTCAGCACCATCGAGGACCACACCGGACGCACCGTGCCCGTGCGTCGTTCCGACTGTCTGGACCGCTGTTCCGAGGCCAACGTCGTGGTCGTGCAGCCCTCGGCCCGGGGCCGCGCGGCCGGCGGACGTCCGGTGTGGCTCGGGCGTGTCACCGACGACCACCTCGTCGAGGCGCTCGACGACTGGATCTTCGAGGGCGGACCCGGCCTCACCCCGTTGCCCGAGGCCTTGCGGGCCCACGTGATCTCCAAGGGCGCCGAGAAACCCGGCAAGGGCGGGAAGGTGAAGAAGGACGGTGCGCTCAGGACCGATCCGGTCCAGGAGAAGGACGGCAAGGGCACCCGGACCGAGAAGCGCAAGAAGCGCGAGAAGGCCGACAAACACAGGAAGAAGTGCGAGAAGGCCGAGAAGAAGGCCAGGAAGAAGCGCGAGAAGGCTGCCGAGGCCGCACGCCGGGCCGAACGGGGAGACGGCGCCGCCCCGAGCGCCGCCTGAGGGGCCGGAGCCTCCCGGCCCGACCCCCGGCCCTCAGCGGTCCTGCGAAGCGAACTGTGTTCGGTACAGAGCCGTGTACAGCCCTCCTGCGTCCAGCAGCTCGTCGTGGGTACCCCGCTCCAGGATCCGACCGTCCTCCAGCACCAGGATCTGATCGGCCTCGCGCACCGTCGCCAGCCTGTGCGCGATCACCAACGAGGTCCGGCCCACGAGCGCCTCCGCCAGAGCTTCCTGCACGGCCGCCTCCGATTCCGAGTCCAGGTGCGCGGTCGCCTCGTCCAGAACCACCACCGAGGGGGCCTTCAACAGCAGCCGTGCGATGGCCAGACGCTGTTTCTCCCCACCCGAGAGCCGGTAGCCGCGATCGCCGACCATGGTCTCCAGACCGTCGGGCAGCTGGTCCAACAACGCACCCAGACGTGCCATCCGCAGGGCCTCCGCCAGTTCCGCGTCGGTGGCCCCGGGCTTGGCGTAACGCAGGTTGGCACCCACGGTGTCGTGGAAGAGCTGGGCGTCCTGGGTGACCACACCCACCGATTCGCGCACCGAGTCGCCCGCGGCCTCACGCAGGTCGAGCCCGCCCACACGCACCGTCCCCTCCGTCGGGTCGTACAGGCGCGAGACCAGGTGGGTGAGGGTGGTCTTGCCGGCCCCCGACGGGCCCACGAGCGCCACCATGCGGCCGGGCTCGGCGCGGAAGGAGATCCCGCTCAGCACCTGGGTGTCGTCGCTGTTCTGCGTCTGAGGGGTCAACTCCAGGGAGGCGACCGAACTCTCCGCGGCGCTCGGGTAACGGAAGGAGACCCCGTCGAACTCCACCGACAACGGGCCCTCGGGCACCGGGCGTGCGTCCGGGTGCTCCTTGATCGCCGGCTCCAGGTCCAGGACCTCGAAGACCCGGTCGAAGGAGACCAGCGCCGTCATGATCTCCACGTGAACGTTGGACAACGTGGTGATCGGCCCGTAGAGCCGGGCCAGGAGCGTTGTCAGCGCGACCAGAGTACCGACCTCGAAGACCTCGCTCACGGCCAGCACACCGCCCACGCCGTAGACCATCGCCGTGGCCAGGGCCGTGATGGTGGACAACATCGTGAACAGCAGCCCGCCGTAGACCGCCTGGCGTACCCCGAGATCGCGCACGCGCGCAGCCCGGTCCGAGAACCCCGCCGACTCCTCGGAAGGACGTCCGTAGAGCTTGACGAGCATCGCCCCGCCGACGTTGAAGCGTTCGGTCATCAGCGAGCTCATCTGGGCGTTGTTGTCCATCGCGTCGCGGGAGATCACGGCGAGCTTGCGGCCCAGGATCTTCGCCGGAACGATGAACAGCGGGACCATCGCCAGTGCTGCCAGGGTGACCTGCCACGACAGCGCAAACATCGTGATGAGCACCGCCACCAGGCTCACCAGGTTGGTCACCACCGACTGCAGTACCGAGGTGATCGCGCGCTGGGCCCCCACCACGTCGGTGTTGAGGCGGCTGATCAGCGACCCGGTCTGAGTACGGGTGAAGAACGCGATCGGCATGCGCTGTACGTGGGTGAAGACCTGGGTGCGCAGCAGGTAGATGATGCCCTCGCCGATCCGGGAGGACAACCAGCGGCCGGTCAGGGTGATCAGACCCTCCAGGACCGCCAGTACACCCGCTGCGACCGCCAACCACACCACGATCGAGGCGCGGCCGGGGATGATGCCCTCGTCGATGATGGCGCGCAGCAGCAGCGGGTTGGCCACGACGATGCCCGCACCGAGCGCCGTCACCAACAAGAACAGCGTGATGGAACGCCAGTGCGGGGTGGCGTAGGACAGGATGCGCCGTGTGAGACCGGGCGGTAGTGCCTGCCCTTGTGCGCTCCCGTCATTGACCAAGGCCCTGTAGGAGGGCCTGCCTGACATCATGGACAGCCTCTTCGTGTTCGCGGGTTCGCCGAGCATCAACACCGGGGGAGGGGTGCCTCTTCCCGACTCGGCCGCGGACCGGGCCCGTCAGAGGGAGTGGGCCAGGCGCCCCAGGGCCGCTGTGGTCGACCGGCCGGGGGTGAAGGGCAGCTCCCACGCCTGCGCCCCCAGGGCCTCGGCCCCCCGGATCTTGGCGTGGGTGTAGCGGTCGCCCTCGGTGAAGGCCAGAGCCGCAGGGGCGATCGGACGCAGGACGTCGGAGTAGGCCGTCCAGTCGGCGACCTCGGGAGAGCCCTCGATGACGAACGAACCGCTCACGCAGGCCAGGGCGGCGATGGTCTCGGCACGCTCATCGGCCGGGTTGACCGGGCGTCCCGGGCCCTTCCAGGCACGGACCCGCTGGTCGGACTCGATACCCACGACCAGGGGGAGCCCGCGCTCGGCGATGGACCGCAGGAAACGTACGTGTCCCACGTGCAGGACGTCGAAGACCCCGGTGACCACAACCGGTCGCTCCAGGGGGTCCGGCCGGTCGAACCAGTGCGCGCGCAGGGGGCTGACCGCCTCGTGCTGCGCGTCCGTCTCCGTCATGCCGCCACCTGTTCTCGATGTGCCCGAGGGTGCCCGTGCCGGATTCGCGCTCACGGGCCCACCCGAGAGGTCAACGTACCTCTTTGAAGTGGGTATTCCGGTGCACGGGCCGCACGAAACCGTCCCGGAAGTGTCCGGGATCACAGAATTCCCGTACTTCGGAGCGATCCCGCCGGAACCCGCGCGGCCGAGGGGTACGTCCCACCACCGGAACACGGAGCGTCTTCGGAGAGGAAGTGCCCATGGCCTGGGTCGTGTTGGTCGAGGAGTCCGAAGGTTTGGGACGGGACCGGTGGCGTTGGGCGATGACCCCTTTCAGGGCGGGGCCGTTCGCCGACTTCGACGGCGCCGCCGACACCGCGTTGCGCCTGACGCACGATTACCGGCCGTAACACCCCTGGTCGGAGCGGGACCGCAGCGCGTACCGGGTCTCGCCCAGTGAGTACATCGTCCGTGTGATCGGTGCCACGACCGACTTCCACTTCCGGGGCACTGTGGCCGAAGGCATCGAACCGGGCACCGGGCACCCCGTGTAGGTGCCGGTCCATCCGGTGGCGTGCACGGGCCCCGGGCCGTCGAGCGGTCTTCCGGGTGTTCGCTCGGGGCGCTCGTCGGCGGGTGCGGTCTGTGGCGCGTGGGGTGGCCCTGCGGTGGCAGCCACGGCGCGCACGAGTGTTGGCGAGTGCACACCGTGGGTTCGGGGATCGTCCCCCGGGAGGAGGGCCGAGGGTGGCTCGGCGGACCGAATCCGCCGAGCAGCACTCGGTCTTTGGAGCGGGCGACGAGAATCGAACTCGCATGACCAGCTTGGAAGGCTGGGGTTCTACCATTGAACTACGCCCGCGTGGCGTCGGAGCCTTCGAGTTTCCTCTAGACTCGTTGAGCCGACGGAGACCAGAGTACAGTCTTGGGGCAGTGTTCGCACACTCGCTCCGGGGATGCCATCCTTGGGGCCGTCGTAGCGGGGTGTAGCGCAGCTTGGTTAGCGCGCATGCTTTGGGAGCATGAGGCCGCGGGTTCGAATCCCGCCACCCCGACGGAACCGATCTCGGTGACACAGCTTTCTGGAAGTTGTGCGCCGTGGCCCCCTGTTTGTCTGCCCTAGACTTGGTGCGATCAGCAGGAAACTGTAAGTCCCAGCCCGTCGCAGGGCACCCCTTCAGCGCGCAGTCGTCAGACTGGCTCCGGGGTGCGCGCGTGCATTCTCCGTTCGAATGGTGCGCCTGCGGGCCGATGCGGACATCCAGCCGGCAAACCTAGGAGTACCGCCCCGTGAAGACCGATGTCGAGGAGCTCAGCCCCACTCGGGTCAAGCTGACCGTCGAGGTGCCCTTCGAGGAGCTCGAGCACGCTTTCGACGTGACCTACAAGTCGCTCGCGAAGCAGGTTCGGATCAAGGGCTTCCGCCCGGGCAAGGCGCCGGCGCGGCTGATCGACCGCTACGTCGGCCGTGGCGCTGTGATCAGCGAAGCGGTCAACCACGCTGTTCCCGAGCTCTACAACGAGGCCGTCCAGAACGAGGAGATCTTCGCGCTCGGCCAGCCCGACGTCGAGGTCACCAAGCTCGAGGACAACGAAGAGCTCGCTTTCACCGCTGAGGTCGACGTCCGGCCCAAGTTCGAGGTGGAGGACCACAAGGGCATCGAGGTGACCGTCGACAGCACCGAGGTCACCGACGAGCAGGTCGACGAGCAGGTCAGCGCCCTGCGCGAACGTTTCTCCACCCTCGTCGGTGTGGACCGTCCC
Organism: Nocardiopsis kunsanensis DSM 44524; assembly: GCF_000340965.1. Classification (GTDB taxonomy): domain Bacteria; phylum Actinomycetota; class Actinomycetes; order Streptosporangiales; family Streptosporangiaceae; genus Nocardiopsis; species Nocardiopsis kunsanensis. Next base: position 5,379 of record NZ_ANAY01000020.1, on the reverse strand, counting down.
ATCGAGGACGGCGACCACCTGTCCATCGACCTGTCCGCTTCCGTGGACGGCGAGAAGCTCGACGACGTCGCCGTCAGCGGCTACTCGTACGAGGTGGGCACCAACAACATGCTCGAGGGCCTCGACGAGACCCTGCGCGGCATGGAGTCCGGTGGCGAGGAGACCTTCAGCACGACCCTGGTCGGTGGTGAGCACGAGGGCAAGGAGGCGGACGTCACCGTCACCGTGCACAGCGTGAAGGCCAAGGAGCTCCCGGAGCTGGACGACGAGTTCGCTCAGCTCGCCAGTGAGTTCGACACCATCGACGAGCTCCGTGACGACGTGCGCAACCGCATGTCCGAGGTCCGTCGCATGCAGCAGCTCTCCTCCGCCCGCGACAAGGCCCTCGAGAAGCTCATCGAGCAGATCGACCTGCCGCTGCCCGACGCCGTGGTCGACGAGGAGATCGACCGCCGCCGCCAGAGCCTGGAGCAGCAGCTCGGCCAGAGCGGTCTGAGCAAGGAGGCCTACCTCGAGTCGCAGGAGAAGACCGAGGAGGAGTTCGAGGAGGAGATCAAGACCGGGGCCGCTTCCGCGGTCAAGGCCGGTTTCATCCTCGACCAGCTGGCCCTGCAGGAGGACCTGAGCGCCGACCAGAGCGAGCTCAGCCAGTACGTGTTCGAGCAGGCCCAGCGCATGGGCGTCAGCCCGGACCAGCTCGCTCAGCACCTCGTCGAGTCCGACCAGATCCGCGTCGCCTTCACCGAGGTCGTGCGCGGCAAGGCGATGGACCTGGTCCTGGCCAACGCCAAGATCACCGACGAGGACGGCAACGTCGTCGAGCAGGAGACCGCTTCCGAGGCCGAGGAGGCCGCCAAGACCGCTGCTGTCTCCGCTGCCGAGGCCTCCGACGAGTCGGCCGAGGCCGCTCAGGAGGACACCGAGGAGAGCAAGGACGAAGCCGAGTCCAAGTAGTCCGCCCCGTCCGGACGTGTGTATCGGGCCCCGCCATCGACCCTGAGGTCACCGGCGGGGCCCGCCGCGTTCGCCGGTGGGAGAACACCCAGAGCAGAGCTGCGAGCATCCCTGCGCTCAAAGCGAACAGCCTCGGGATCCGTGCGTCCACGGGACTCGGCAGCGTTAGTGTCTGGTGTATCGCAGCCTTCGATTCCGGAGCAGGTGACGAGAGTGCCGCCGATTGATGAGTCCACGTTCGACCCTCGTATGTCGGACCCGCAGCTTTCCCCTTTTATGGAGCAGACGCCTCAGCGCCTGCTGCGCCAGCGAATCGTTTTCCTCGGGCAGCAGGTCGACGACGAGATCGCCAACCGCCTCGTGGGTGAACTCCTGCTGCTGTCCGCGGAGGACCGCCAGCAGGACATCACGATGTACATCAACTCGCCCGGTGGTTCGGTGACCGCCGGGATGGCGATCTACGACGTCATGCAGTACATCCCCAACGATGTCCGTACCGTCGGTATCGGTCTGGCCGCGTCCATGGGCCAGATGCTGTTGTGCGCGGGTGCCCAGGGCAAGCGTTACGCTCTGCCGCACACTCGCGTCATGATGCACCAGCCCTCCGGCGGCATCGGGGGTACGGCCTCCGACATCCGTATCCTCGCCGACCAGCTTCTCTACGTGAAGAAGATGTTCCTGGAGCGGGTCTCCATCCACACCGGTCAGCCGCTCGAGCAGATCGAGAAGGACGCCGACCGGGACCGTTGGTTCACGGCCCAGCAGGCCCTGGAGTACGGCTTCATCGACGAGGTCCTGGAGGGGAGCCTCGGCGTGAGCGCGGACCCGAACCAGAGTTGAGCCCGTCGTACCTTGTTCCAGGAACGGCGTAGTGCGTGGAAGGCGTGAAATGACCGAGTTCAACCCGAGCAGTCTCATCGGCGGCATGGCCCCCTCGGCTCCGCAGAGCCGCTACGTCCTGCCGTCCTTCACCGAGCGGACGTCCTACGGCGTCAAGGAGATGAATCCGTACAACAAGCTCTTCGAGGAGCGGATCATCTTCGTCGGCGTCCAGATCGACGACGTCTCGGCCAACGACCTGATGGCCCAGCTGATCACGCTGGAGCAGCTCGACTCCGAGCGCGACATCCAGATGTACATCAACTCTCCGGGCGGCTCGTTCACGTCGCTGATGGCGATCTACGACACCATGCAGTTCGTCCGCCCCGACATCCAGACGGTGTGCATCGGCCAGGCGGCCTCGGCCGCGGCGATCCTGCTCGCCGGCGGCACGAAGGGCAAGCGCGGTGCGCTGCCCAACGCCCGCATGATGATCCACCAGCCCGCCACCGAGGGCATGCACGGCCAGGCCAGTGACATCGAGATCCAGGCCAACGAGATCACCCGGATCCGGCAGCAGCTGGAGCAGACGCTGGCCGAGCACACCGGGCGTTCGGCCGAGCAGGTCTCCGAGGACATCGAGCGGGACAAGATCCTGACCTCGGAGGAGGCCGTCGACTACGGTCTCATCGATTTCGTGCTTCCCTACCGCAAGGCTTCCCTGAAGTAGGCTGCACGCGACGCGAGTGTCGGACCGGGCCGGATTCCTGACCCGCCTGGACCAGTCCGGGTGGTGAAGCCGGTCCGGTTCGTCGCTTAGTCTGGCGAAGAGCGACACACAGATCGCCTCGCCCGCCGGGCGGGGTGGCCTTAGTTTTGAGGAGTGGCTGGGTGGCACGCATCGGTGACGGCGGGGACCTGCTGAAGTGCTCGTTCTGTGGCAAGAGCCAGAAGCAGGTGAAGAAGCTCATCGCTGGCCCCGGTGTGTACATCTGCGATGAGTGCATCGAGCTGTGCAACGAGATCATCGAAGAAGAGCTCGCGGACGCCACCGACCTCACCTGGGATTCGCTGCCCAAGCCCCGCGAGATCTACGAATTCCTCGACTCCTACGTGATCGGCCAGGAGCGCGCGAAGAAGGCGCTCTCGGTGGCCGTCTACAACCACTACAAGCGTGTGCGTTCGGAGGGTGAGCGGCCCGGCGACGAGGACGTCGAGATCGCCAAGTCCAACATCCTCCTGCTGGGCTCCACGGGTTCGGGCAAGACGCTGCTCGCGCAGACCCTCGCCAAGATCCTCAACGTGCCCTTCGCCATCGCCGACGCCACGGTCCTGACCGAGGCCGGCTACGTGGGCGAGGACGTCGAGAACATTCTCCTGAAGCTGGTCCAGGCCGCCGACTACGACGTCAAGAAGGCCGAGACCGGAATCATCTACATCGACGAGATCGACAAGGTCGCCCGTAAGAGCGAGAACCCCTCGATCACCAGGGACGTCTCCGGCGAGGGTGTGCAGCAGGCGCTGTTGAAGATCCTGGAGGGCACCTCCGCGAGCGTGCCCCCTCAGGGCGGGCGCAAGCACCCGCACCAGGAGTTCATCCAGATCGACACCACCAACGTGCTCTTCATCTGCGGTGGAGCTTTCGCGGGTCTGGACCAGATCATCGACTCGCGCACCGGCCAGCAGGGCATGGGTTTCAACGCAGAACTGCGCCCGAAGAACGAGGACGACAGCAGCCAGGTCTTCTCCGAGGCGATGCCCGAGGACCTGCTCAAGTTCGGCATGATCCCGGAGTTCATCGGCCGCCTGCCGGTGATCACGAGCGTGCACGACCTCGACAACGCCGCGCTCATCCGCATCCTCACCGAACCCAAGAACGCGCTGGTCAAGCAGTACCAGCGGCTGTTCGACCTCGACGACGTGGAGCTGGAGTTCACCGAGGGCGCCCTCTCCGCCATCGCCGAGCAGGGCATCATCCGCGGTACCGGCGCCCGCGGGCTGCGCGCGATCATCGAGGAGGTCCTGCTCTCGGTGATGTACGAAGTGCCCAGCCGCGAGGACGTGGCCCAGGTGATCATCACCCGCGAGTCCGTCGAGGAGCACGTGAACCCGACGATCGTGCCCCGTAACCAACTCGGTGACGACGGGCAGCAGGAGAAGTCGGCCTAGCGTGAACCTACTGGGGCGGATCCGGACCACGTCCGGATCCGCCCCACGTGTGTGATGGTCTCCTCCGCCGGTGGCCTGCCCGGTGCGGAGCCCATGAGCGAGGAGGAACCCGCCCCTGAACGGGATCGAGAGGGGAACCGGGGTCAGCCGTTCTCGAGGATGCGTTCCATGCGGACGATCTCGGTGTTCTGCTCGGCAATGAGGTCGTTGGCCATCTTCAGGACCTGGCGGTCGCTGCCGTCGGCCATGACGTCCTCGGCCATGGTGACTGCGCCGCGGTGGTGCTCGCTCATGAGCTCGACGAAGAGCTGGTCGAAGTCGTTGCCTTCGGAGCCCTCCAGGCGTTCGAGCTCCTCCTCGGATGCCATGCCCTCCATGTCGTCGTGGTCGACGTCGAGCACGCACTCGGCGACGTCCTCGCCCTCGGCGTGGTGGTGGTCGTCCCCACCGTCGAGCCCGCAGAAGTTCTGGTGAGCGGGGTTCTCACGGGCCGGCGCGAAGACGTGCTCCTCCAGCCAGCTCTCCATCGCGGTGATCTCCGGCCCCTGAGCGGCGGCGATACGGTCGGCGATGCGCTCGATGTCCTCGCGCTCGTGCCGCTCCGGTGCCAGGTCGGTCATCTCCAGGGCCTGTTCGTGGTGCTCGATCATCATCACGAGGTAGTCGACGTCGGCCGAGTTGTGGCCCTGCTCCTCGGCGAGGGCGGCGATCTGCTCCTGGGTGGCTGGTGTGGAGGACTCCCCGGGGGCGCCTGGTGCGATGACGTTGGCCGACTCCTGGTCGGCGTCGTCGGTGCAGGCGGTTGCGGCGAGCAGGACGAGGGCCGATCCGGTGGCGAGTGCGAGGCGACGCACGAGGTGTCCTCCAGGGGTGGGGGCGGGCGCGGGCGCACGGCCCGCGGTGTCGGCCGTGTGCGACACCCTGCCGGGTTTTCTACTCAGTCCGTGGCTGTTTTGTCCAGCCCTGGAAACCGGTGGTGCGCCTTCGCGAAGCAGGCTGTGCCACGGGTCTGCGCGCGCCATGAGATACCTGTTCTCGGCGTTTCGACTGGTCTGTCGCCTACGTGATGAGTGGAACACGAAGTAACCATGAGAGTGTCTTTTGTGTTGCCAGGGGTGGGTCCGGGACCGAGCGAGCGCACAACGCTCCGTGGTACACCGGGCGAAGGTCGCGTCGGTGCTGGTCCTGTTCGCCGTGGCAGGGGCCGCACCGGGTGCATGGGCCGGTGATGGCATCGGTGCACCTGGCCAACGTCCCCAAACAGCCGGACCTGGACAGCGAACCGCAGTTCAACTCCGACCTCGCTTTCACCGTTGACTACGCCATCGGCAGCAACTACGACGGGTTCGTGGTCTACGACATCTCCCATCCGGAGGACCCCTAGATGAGTAATTCCAAGGGGTCAGTGGTCATAGGCCGTCAGGGAGCGTAGGACGG
>NZ_ANAY01000019.1 GCF_000340965.1 Nocardiopsis kunsanensis DSM 44524 | reverse complement strand
GTGTCGCCCACGTTCTTCAGCCACTGTGTGACGGTGCCCTCGGTGACACTCTCACCGAGGTCGGGCATGGAAACGGAAGTCGGCATGGGTTCCTCGTTGGATCTGGACGCGGTCTCTGCCCAACGACTCGAATGGGCAGCGCGGATATGGCGGGGGCGGGCCCTCTCGGGACCCGCCCCCGGTGATGCGGTCAGTCGTGGACGTGCAGCGGCTTGCCCGCGAGAGCGAGGTGGGCCTCGCCCAACGCCTCCGACTGGCTCGGGTGCGGGTGGATCAGCTGCGCGACCTCGGAAGGCAGTGCCTCCCAGTTGTAGATGAGCTGCCCCTCGGCGACCAGCTCGCCCATGCGGGAGCCGACCATGTGGACGCCCAGGACCGGACCGTCCTTCTCGGCGATGACCTTCACCGCGCCCTGGGTCTGCAGGATCTGGCTCTTGCCGTTGCCCGCCAGGTTGTAGTTCATCTCCACGACTTCGTGGCCGCGCTCCTTGGCCACCTTCGAGGTCAGGCCCACGGACGCGACCTCGGGTTCACAGTACGTGACGCGGGGAACACCGTCGTAGTCGATGGCCGGCGGGTTCTGCCCGGCGATGTGCTCGGCCACGAAGATGCCCTCGGCGAAACCGACGTGGGCCAGCTGCAGCGTGGGGATCAGGTCACCGACCGCGTACACGTTGCCGACACCCGTGTGCAGGTTCTCGTCGACCTGGACGAAACCGCGGTCGAGCGTGATGCCCTGTTCCTCGTAGCCGAGGCCCTCGGAGACCGGGGCACGGCCGATGGCGACCAGGAGGATCTCTGCCTCCAGGGTCTTGCCGCCCTCGAGGGTGACGGCCACACCGGAGTCGGTGGTCTTGACCGACTCGAACGGCTTGCCCAGTTCCGACTTGATCTTGCGCTTGCGGAAGGCCCGCTCCAGGAGCTTGGAGCTGGACTCCTCCTCGACGGGGACGAGGTTCTTGAGCGCCTCGACGACGGTGACCTCGGTGCCGTAGGAACGCCACACGCTGGCGAACTCCACACCGATGACGCCGCCGCCCAGGACGATGGCGGACTCGGGGACGCGGTCCATCGTCAGGGCCTGGTCACTGGTCATGACCTTCTTGCCGTCGATCTCCAGGCCCAGGGTCTTGGGCTGGGAACCGGTGCCCAGAAGGATGTTCTTGCCCTTGTAGACCTTGCCGTCGACGGTCACCTCGTCCTTGCCGGTGAGCTTGCCCTCACCCTCGACGACGGTGATCTTGCGGGCCTTGACCAGCCCGGACAGACCCTTGTACAGGCCGTCGACGACCTTGTCCTTGTACTTGTTCACGGCCCCCATGTCGATGCCCTCGAAGGTGGCCTTGACGCCGAAGTTCTCGCTGTCCTTCGCGGAGTCGGCGACCTCGGCCGAGTGCAGGAGGGCCTTGGTGGGGATGCAACCGCGGTGCAGGCAGGTGCCGCCGAGCTTGTCTTTCTCGATCAGGACGACGCTCATGTCGAGCTCCGCGGCGCGGAGCGCCGCCGCGTAGCCGCCGCTGCCGCCGCCAAGGACGACGAGGTCGAAGGTGCCGCCGCTCTCACTCACGGGAACGAACTCCTTGTTGTGGTGGCTGGTGATTCAGGTGGTGGTAGGACCGCGTCGCCCACCGGAGGGCGGTGTGTCGGCACGGTCGCCGCGAGCAGGGGCGCCCCGGCTCAGGGGCGCCCCTGCACACGGTCACTTGCGGGCGTACTCCTCGGCGATGCGGACCAGGGTGCGAGTCCCCGTGCCCGTACCGCCCTTGGGGGTGTACCCGTGGGGCCCGCCGTGGTTGAACGACGGGCCTGCGATGTCGAGGTGGGCCCAGGAGACCCCCTCGTTGATGAACTCCTTGAGGAAGACACCGGCCGAGAGCATGCCGCCCCAGCGCTCGCCGGCGACATTGGCGATGTCGGCGACCGACGAGTCCAGGCCGGCGCGCAGTTCACCGGGCAGGGGCATGGCCCAGGAGGCCTCGCCCTCTGCGTCGGCGGCCGCGACGATACCGTCGCGCGTCTCGTCGTCGTTGCCCATGACCGCGAAGACACGGGTACCGAGAGCGACGAGCTGGGCGCCGGTCAGCGTGGCGATGTCCACGACCAGGTCCGGCTCGTCCTCCTGGGCGCGCACCAGGGCGTCGGCCATGACCAGACGGCCCTCGGCGTCGGTGTTGAGGACCTCGACGGTCCTGCCGCCGTACATGGTCAGTACGTCGGAGGGGCGCTGGGCGGTGCCGCTGGGCATGTTCTCGGCCACGGCGAGGTAGCCGACCGCGTTGACCTTCAACCCCAGGGTGGCGATGGCGCGCATGGCGGCGAGCACGGAGGCCGCACCGGCCATGTCGGACTTCATCCAGTCCATCGAGCCCGCGGGCTTCAGGGACAGGCCGCCGGAGTCGAAGGTGATGCCCTTGCCGACGAAGGCGATGGTCCTGGTGGCCTCCGGGTGGCTGTGCTCCAGGCGGACCAGGCGCGGCGGGTTGGCCGAACCCTGGCCCACACCGGTCAGGCCGCCGTAGCCGCCCTCGGTGAGTGCCTGCTCGTCCAGAACCTCGATCCCGAGGCCGGCCTCCTGGGCGAGCGCCTGTGCGGCCGAGGCCAGGTCCTCGGGGACCAGGTCGGCCGGGGCGGTGTTGACCAGGTCGCGGCTGTAGTTGACGCCCTCGGCCAGGACCGCAGCGCGCTCGGCGGCGGCCTCGGCCCCGGACGCGGAGGAGACGAGGGTCAGCGTCGCGGACGCTGCCTTGTCCGCCTTCTGCCGGGCCTGGTCGCCGGTGCGGTAACGGTCGAAGGTGTACAGGCCGAGGTGGGCGCCCAGGGCAACGGCACCGGCCTGTTCCGCGGTCTGTGCGGGCAGGGCCAGCGCGACACGGCCGGCGCCCTCGGGGCGGGCGGCCAGGGCGCGCAGCGCGGCGCCCGCGGAACGGGAAAGGACATCGGAGTCGACCGGGCCGTCGGTGGGCGCCGGGCCGAGACCGACCGCGACGACGACCGGGGCCGGGACGGCTCCGAGGGAAGCAATGGTGTGCACCTCCTCAGGCGCGCCGCCCGCTCCCAGGAGCGACAGGGTCGGGGCGAGGCCGCCGGTGAAGGCGGCGTCGACGTCATGAGCGCCCGACGCGGGCTCCGGAGTATCGCCTCCGGAGTGGTAACCGACGACGATGACGTCGGCGTCGAGCGTACTGGGGGACTCCGTAATTACTGACAACGTCGTGCTCACGCCAACGATGCTAGTCGCCGCGCGTGCCCGGCGGCGACCCGGCACCCCGTGCCCTCCGAGGCGCTGACGCGGAGCTCGCAGGTAGTGCACGCCCCGGGCCTTCCCCCCTGGTGGGTACGGGGCCTGCGTCCAGTGAGAGCCCCTCTCACCGCCGGTGGGGGGCCGTTTGGCGGTCCGCTCGGGGCGAGGATCCGTGCCCCGGTGGAAGAGCGGTGAAACTCCGTGTGAAAAAATGTGATCATGCCGACACGGGCCCCGGGTACAGGGTCGTACCGGGAGAAACCCGGCGGCCGCCGGCCACGGCCGCCCGCGGGGTTCACACCCATGCGGCGGACGCGGCCAGCACCACCAGTGCGGTCGTCCCGGACGACTCCGCCAGCGACCCCAGTACGTCCCCGGTGATCCCGCCCAGGCGCCGTACACAATGCCGCAGCAGGAGCCCGGCGACCGCGAGGCCCGCCACCGTCGCAAGCACCCCGCCCAGGACCCAGGGCCAGGTCAGGAACCACCCCGTTGCCCACGCCAGGACGAGCGCGACCGATGCCAGAGCCAGACCGGGACCCCGCACGCTGCCCGCGACGAAGGCCCCCAGGCCCTCCTCGCGGGCCGAAGGAACAACGGGCAGGCACGCCCAGGTCGCGGCCGTCCGGCTGACCGCACCGGCCAGCACCGCCCCCGACAGCGCCGTGGCGGGGGAGAGGGCCACCAGCTGTCCCAGCGCCAGAGTCCGGACCCCCAACGTGACGATGAGAGCCACGACCCCGAACGGACCGATGTCGGAACGGCGCATCACCTCCAGGGCGCCCTCGGCCCGGCGTGCGCTGCCCAGCCCGTCGGCCACGTCGGCCAACCCGTCCAGATGCAGCGCCCGTGTGGCCAACGCGCCCAGAGCCACGCCCAGCAGGGCCGCCAGGGTCGGTGCCAACCCCAGCCAGGAGCCGGACACAGCGACGAGCCCGACGGCCAGGCCCAGCAACACGCCCAACCACGGGGCCCACGCCATGGCCCAGCCGGCCACGGCCCGGTCCAGTCGCCCCGCCCGTACCGGTACGGCGGTGAACGTGCCCGTCGCCATACGTGCACCGTCGACCACATCGGCCAGACGTCCCGTGGCCGGGCTCACGGGAGCTCCACCACACGCCCGGCGACGGCCAGCACGACCTCTTCGGACTCGGCGCCCACCCACTGGTTGAGCCGCCCCAGGTGGTCGCGGAAGAGGCGGCCGGACCGGGTCGCGGGGACCACACCGGAACCGACCTCGTTGGTCACCGCCACCACATAGGCCCGGGTACTGCGCCAGGCCTCCAACATGTCGCGGATCTCCGCCTCCAAAGCTTCCTCTGCGCCCTCGGGGGCCTCCTCGTCCCACAGGCCGTGGCGGCCCATCGCCCCGGCCAGCCAGGTTCCCAGACAGTCGATCAGGAGCGCGCCGCGGGTGTGCAGGAGCAGTGCCGCCAGGTCGGAGGTCTCCTCGGTGTGCCACCACCAAGGACGCCGTTGCGCGTGCTGCCGCACCCGCGCGGCCCACTCCGGGTCCTGCGCCTCGTCAGGAACCGGACCCGTCGCCGCGTACACGACCCTGGGCTCGGCGAGCAGGCGGATCTCCGCCTCGGTGGACTTGCCGGACCGGGAACCGCCGGTCACGAGCGTGCGGCGCGGGCCCTTCGGACGCGATTCCGGCCATACCGAGGGCGGGCAGGGCATGTCACTGCCGTCACTGGGCACCAGAGCACCCCACAACCGGGCCCGGCGGGCGAATTCCTCGGGTGAACGGACCCGGTGGTCGCCGCCGACCGCGACCACGGCGGTGGTGGTGCCGATCACGCCGGAGCGGCGCAGTTCGCCGATGGCCTCGGGCCGCTGCGCGGCGTCCACGATGACCATGTCGACCTGCTGGGGCGGGGCGGAAGCGTAGCTGGAGGTGTCGGGACCGGCATCGGCCGACGGGTCCCCGGACAGCGGTCCCGGGGTGGAGCGGGCCAACAGGAGCCTTCCGCCGATCGGCCCTTGGACCAGGGTCCCCTCGGGGGTGGAGGCCACCGTGTAGTTCGACGGCACCGGGCCCACAGCGCCGCCCTCACGGACACGGAAGAGCTCGTCCACGGTCACGCGCAAGGGCAGACGGCGGTCGGCCTGGGCTTTGTTGCAGGAGGAGCAGGTGCACTGCGGAGCCGGCCAGCCCGCATGCCCTGCTGTCCCCGGAAAACGGATACGCACCCGACGAAGTTAACCCCATCGCGATGCCCGCTTTGGTTAAGCTCGGCACGGACCACGGCGACCGAGGCCGTGGTGTCCCCGACGAAGGGTGGTCAACATGGCGTGGACCTGGCGCTACTTCGGGCCCGACGGCGACGAGCTGGAGCAGGACCTGCCCTCGGAGTCGTTCACCTCCCGCGGAGACGCCGAGAGCTGGCTGGGCGAGAACTGGCAGGAGCTCGCCGACGGCGGTGTGGGGCGCGTCGCCCTCATGGAGGAGGACCGCAGGGTCTACGCGATGTCGCTGGAGCCGGCCGAGTAGTTCCCCCGAGGTCCGGTGTCCGCTCCTGCGCGGCCCGCCTCCCCGGTCCTCCGGGCGCAGGACGGCCCCGGCGCCGAGGGGTGCCGGGGCCGCATGCGGCCACCAGGCCTCAACCGCGGACGTTGTCCGGGCTCTTGGTCAGGGCCGGGTCGCGCTGGATGCTGTCGCCGAGCACCTCGTCGATGCGGGCCATGAGCCCGGCGTCGAGCTCGACCCCCGCCGCCTGCACGTTCTTCTCCACCTGCTCGGGCCGGGAAGCGCCGATGATCGCGGTGGAGACGTTGCGGTTCTGCAGCACCCAGGCCACGGAGAGCTGGGCCATGCTCAGCCCGGCCTCGGCGGCGAGCGGCTCCAGTCCCCGGACCCGCTCCAGCAGTACCTGGTCGGAGACCTTGTCCGCCAAGAACTTCTCGCTCCTGGGGTCGGCGGCGCGCGACCCGGACGGCAGTTCCTCACCTGGCCGGTACTTGCCGCTCAGCACACCGCCGGCCAGCGGCGACCACACGAGTTGTCCCAGGCCCTCGCGCTCACTGAGCGGCACGACCTCGCCCTCGATGACCCGCCAGAGCATGTTGTACTGCGGCTGGTTGGACACGAGCCGGTCGAAGCCCATCTCGTCGGCGATCTTCAGCGCCCGTTCGATCTCCTCGGCCCGCCACTCCGAGACACCGATGTAGAGGACCTTGCCCTGGCGGACCAGGTCGTCGAAGGCCCGCATCGTCTCCTCGAGCGGGGTGGTGTGGTCGAACCGGTGGGCCTGGAAGAGGTCCAGGTAGTCCGTGCCGATACGCCGCAGGGAGTCCTCCACCCCGCGCACGACGTGCTTGCGCGAGAGCCCCCGGTCGTTCTTGCCCTCGCCCATGGGGTTGAAGACCTTGGAGAAGATCTCCAGGCCGTCACGGCGTTCACCCTTCAGCGCCCGGCCCAGGACTTCCTCGGCACGTCCGCCCGCGTAGACGTCAGCGGTGTCGAAGGTGGTGATGCCGGCGTCGAGGGCCGCCCGCACGCACTTCTTGGCGGTCTCCTCCTCGACCTGCGACCCGTGGGTGATCCAGTTCCCGTACGCGATCTCGCTGACCATGAGACCGCTGTTGCCCAGATGCCGAAATTCCATGAGGGGCACCCTAGCGTCCCGGCTTCGGCCTCGGGCGGGACGGACACCCGCCCTCCGCCCCCCGGGAACGAGTGAGGGGCCGGTGCGTGCACCGGCCCCGTCTCACGTGTACTGCGGACTTGCTGGGAGGGTTCGGATCGTTCAGCGTGCTGCGCGGCGCGGGGTCGGGTCGTCGCCGACCTTGACCTCGGGCTTGGGCAGCCGCAGGCGCCGGAACTGGAGCTGGCGCATGGCCACGTACCAGCGGATGCCCTTCAGGGAGGGGTCGTCGGGGAAGTACTCGGAGGCGCGGCGCTTGACCGTGCGGCCGGTCATGATGCCCTCGAAGACGAGCGAGACCATCATCAGCGGCCAGATGATGTAGGCCACGCCGACCTGGAAGAGCGGATTGTTGATGAACAACAACGCGATGACCACGATCGAGAACGGCAGGAAGAATTCGCTGATGCTGCGCCGGGAATCGACGTAGTTCCGGGCGAAGGCCCGCGCCTCACCGTAGTCCTGTCGTCTGTAGTACCTCTCCTGCCCCTTGGGAGCGCCGGAACGCCGGGCGTCGCGCCCTCGTTCACGTTCGAGACGGTCCCGATGGGCCCGGTACGCCTCCTTGCGTGTTTGAGGAGCGTTCAGCGGTCGGCGCAGGTCCTGTTGGGATTCTTTGCGCTTTGGGGTGGGGACACCCTTCTTAGGGGTATATCCCTTAGGTTGGGTGGCCTCAGTGGACTCAGGGCTGACGGATTCGGCAACGGCCGAAGCCGTGTCTGCGGAAGCGGAGCTACGTCGGAACACACCTTCAGGGTAGCCGGTCACAGCTTTATGGCGACCGCGGGCCAGACCGCGTAGGGTTGGGCAGAGCGCCCGCTGGGAACAGCCGATGTACGGACCGAGAAGGGGACGGCCACGCCGATGAGCGTGTTTCAGCGACTTTCGATGATTTTCAAGTCCAAGGCCAACAGGGCCATGGACTCGGTCGAGGACCCCAGGGAAACACTCGACTACTCCTACCAGAAGCAGCTCGAACTCTTGCAGAAGGTCCGCCGCGGGGTGGCCGACGTCGCAACCTCCCGCAAGCGGGTCGAGCTCCAGATCCAGCAGCTCGAGCAGCAGTCCGGAAAGCTGGAGAGCCAGGGCCGCAACGCCCTCGAGCAGGGACGGGAGGACCTCGCCCGCGAGGCCCTGACCCGCCGTTCCGGTCTCACCGGACAGATCGACGACCTGCGTGAGCAGCACTCCAACCTCCAGCAGGAGGAGCAGAAGCTCACCACGGCCGCTCAGCGTCTGCAGGCCAAGGTGGACTCCTTCCGCACCCGCAAGGAGACCATCAAGGCCAACTACACCGCCGCCCAGGCCCAGACGCAGATCAGCGAGGCCTTCTCCGGCATCTCCGAGGAGATGGGCGACGTGGGTATGGCGGTGCAGCGTGCCGAGGACAAGACCAGCGACATGCAGGCCCGCGCCGGGGCCGTCGACGAGCTCCTCGCCTCCGGTGCCCTCGACGACGTCACCAGTTCCAGTGGTTCCAAGGACGACATCCAGGCCGAGCTGGACCGGATGGCCAGCACCACCGGTGTGGAATCGGAACTGGACCGGATGAAGGCCGAACTCGGCCAGGGTGGCGGCTCCACCCCGCAGATCGAGGGTGGCAACGGCCAGAAGGAGGGCTCGTGATCGTTCGCATCATGGGTGAGGGACAGCTCGACCTGACCGACGCCGACCTCGATCTGATCAACTCCTACGACGACGCGTTGGAGAAGGCGATCGAGACCGGTGACGAGGCGACCTTCCGCAAGGCGCTGCACGACCTCCTCGAACGGGTCCGCCAGGACGGCGAGACCCTCGCCCCCGACGCTTTGAAACCCTCCGAGTACATCCTCCCCCATGCCGACGCGAGCATGGAGGAGGTCCGGGAAATGCTCCAGGACGACGGGCTCATCCCGGGCTGACCGACCACGGGGTCCGCCGTCCGGCGCGACCCCGCCCAGGCCGTCCGTGCGGACCCGGGCCCATCTGTGCGCTGGCGGCCGCCGGGACCACGGTGTCCCGGCGGCCGCCGCATTGTGGGATCACCCACTCCAGGACACATGTCCGTGTTCTTTGACCCGCATCTCACCTCGGAGAACTACACTTCCGACGAGCCGCCGCGGGGAGGAGGCCACACATGGCAGGGTCCAAATTCAGACCGGACAGCGGTCTCACCACCAGGATGGTCCTGACGATGGTGCTCCTGTTCGTCGTCTACGTGCTGTTCGTCGTCGGACTGGTCGCCGCCGGGCTCAACATCTGGCTGGTACTCGTCCTCGTGGCCGCCTTCGCGGCCTTCTCCTACTTCTCCTCCGACAAGATCGCCATGTTCGCCATGGGGGCCAAGGAGGTCTCGCCCCAGCAGGCGCCCGATCTGCACGCCGTCGTCGACCGGTTGTGCGCCATGGCCGACATGTCCAAGCCCCGGGTGGGGATCGCCGACACCGACGTGCCCAACGCCTTCGCGACCGGCCACAGCGAGAAGAGCGCGGTGATCTGCGTGACCACCGGACTCGTCCGGCGCCTGGAGGGCCCGGAGCTGGAGGCCGTCATCGCGCACGAGCTGTCCCACATCGCGCATCGCGACGTCATGGTCATGACCATCGCCGGTTTCCTCGGCATCGTGGCGGGTTTCCTCACCCAGGCGGGCCTGCGTTTCGCCATGTTCAGCGGCATGGCCGGCGGACGCGGCAACAACAACGGCCCCGCGCCCGCGGTCGTGGCCCTGCTCGTGGTCCTGGTCAGCGCGGTGGCCTGGGCGTTGAGTTTCCTGCTCACCCGGGCCCTGTCGCGTTACCGCGAGCTCGCCGCCGACCGTGCCGCGGCCTACCTCACCGGTCGCCCCTCCATGCTCAGCAGCGCACTGAGCAAGATCACCGGGGACATGGCCCGCATCCCCACGCGCGACCTGCGCCAGGCCGAGCCGTTCAACGCTTTCTTCTTCGCCCCGGCGCTGTCGGAGAAGGGCTTCAGTTTCAGCCAACTCATCGCCACCCACCCGCCGGTCCAGCAGCGGGTGAGCCGCCTCGCCGAGATCTCGCGACAGCTCGGCCAGGGACACTGATCCACCCCCGAGACCCGGAACCGGAGCCGACCCATGAGTTTCTGGCGCGCCCTGTTCGGGCGGTCCAAGCCTGCCGAACCCGACCTCGACGCCCTGTTCGGTCTTCCCACCGCGGCCGTCACGCTGCGCGCGTCCGCGGGGTTCACCCCGACCGGTACCGGTTCCGTGGCCTTCCGCGCGGCCGAAGGGGCCGACTTCCAGAGCGTGGAGAACGATGTCACCGCCCTTCTCGACGCGGGGGAGGGGCCGCCCGTACGCCAGGTCACCGACGACTACGGCTACACCTGGATCGTCGTGCGTACCGCCCACGCGCCCGAGGGCGAGAGCCCCGACCCCGACATCAGCGGACTGGTCACCGACCTGCACGCGGTCAATTCCACGCTCGAGGCCAACGGCTACGGGCCGTCCCTGCTGTGTTCCCTGGTGGGTTTCCACGACTCCCGGGGGCGTTCGCTCGGTCTGGTCTACCTGTACAAGCGCGGAACCTTCTACCCGTTCGCGCCGGCAGGGGGACAACGCCGCGACAACGCACTGGAACTCCAGGTGGAGGCCTCCGTCGGGAACGACCTCCCCCTGGAGAAGGACCGCTCGCGCTGGTTCCCGGTCTACGGTGCCCCCGGGCTCTGAACGGGTCCGGCCCCGCGACCTTCCACAGGGCGGTGTCCGGAATATGGCATCGGGGACCGGGGAAGATTACCCTGAGAACCACGAGCACATTGTTCCCGCCTGCGACCCGTTGCGGTCGGTCCGCACAGCGGCGGACGGGAACGACGCGGCGGTCGTACAGCGGAATGCCGGGCAGGTCCCGGACGTTGACTCCGTTGCACAGGACAGGACCGGCTGAGACCGGTGGGCCCCGCCACGACCGGGGCAGCCAGGCGGCCGCACCCTTTGTTATGAGGAGCTTTACAGATGACGGTTCAGAGCGAGACCACCGAGGGCATCATCCTCACCGATGAGGCGGCCGGCAAGGTCAAGGGGCTGCTCGAGCAGGAAGGCCGTGACGACCTGCGCCTGCGCGTCGCAGTTCAGCCCGGTGGCTGCTCGGGGCTGCGCTACCAGCTCTACTTCGACGAGCGTGAGCTCGACGGCGACGTCGTCGCCGACTTCGGCGGCGTCGAAGTGGTCACCGACCGGATGAGCTCCCCGTACCTGATCGGCGCCACGATCGACTTCGTGGACTCCATCGAGAAGCAGGGCTTCACCATCGACAACCCCAATGCCACCGGCTCCTGCGCCTGCGGCGACTCCTTCAACTGAGCTACGGCCCCGGTCGCCTCCGGGGCGGCGGGCTGACAGCACCCCCGAAGGGGAGGACGGACCAGCGTGTCCGCCCTCCCCTTCGTCATGTCACGGACCCCCCTCATCAGTGCCGAGGGGCCGGTGGATACCCTGAAGCAGTCCAAACGGGGGGCCGGTGTGCCCACCCGGTGTACAGGTCGCCCCCCGATCGACCCGTCCCCGAACTAGGAGTTTTCGCCTCGTGCGTATCGCGGTTGCCGGATCCATCGCCACTGATCACCTCATGTCCTTCGACGGTCGGTTCGCCGAGCAGATCATCCCCGAGAAGATCCAGCAGTTGTCCGTGTCGTTCCTCATCGACGAACTCGATGTGCGCCGGGGCGGTGTGGCCGCCAACATCAGCTTCGGCCTGGGGAACTTCGGTATGAACCCCGTGCTGGTGGGTGCGGCCGGTGCCGACTTCGAGGAGTACCGGACCTGGCTCGAGCGGCACGGCGTCGACACCTCCGCCGTGCACATCTCCGAACTGCGTCACACCGCCCGTTTCGTGTGCACAACGGACCGGGACCAGAACCAGATCGCCTCCTTCTACGCCGGTGCCATGGCCGAGGCGCTCAACATCGAGCTGAAGCCGATCCACGACCGCCTGGGCGGCATCGACCTGGTGCTCGTGGGCGCTGACGACCCGGCCGCCATGGTCCGCCACAGCGAGGAGTGCCGCACCCGCTCGATCCCCTTCGCCGCCGACCCCTCCCAGCAGCTCGCCCGCATGGAGGGACCGGAGGTGCGCAGCCTCATCGAGGGTGCCACGTTCCTGTTCACCAACGAGTACGAGAAGGCCCTGGCCGAGCAGAAGACCGGTTGGTCCGACGAGGAGATCCTCGAGCGCGTGGGCACCCGCGTGACCACTCTGGGCTCCAAGGGCGCCCGCATCGACGTCAAGGGCGAGCCCAGCATCCATGTGCCCGTCGCTTCCGTCGGCGAGGCCGTCGACCCCACCGGTGTGGGCGACTCCTTCCGTGCCGGTTTCCTGGCCGCCCACTCCTGGGGACTGTCCCTGGAGCGCGCCGCCCAGGTCGGTAACGCCACCGCCGTGCACTGCCTGG
This sequence comes from Nocardiopsis kunsanensis DSM 44524, assembly GCF_000340965.1. GTDB lineage: Bacteria > Actinomycetota > Actinomycetes > Streptosporangiales > Streptosporangiaceae > Nocardiopsis > Nocardiopsis kunsanensis. The sequence continues at coordinate 119,941 of NZ_ANAY01000019.1, read as the reverse complement.
AGGTCAACGGCCCGCAGGAGTACGAGCTCACCCCGAAGCGCCTCCTCGAGCGCATCGAGACCTCCTACGGCACGGAGGCAGCCGACGAGGTCCGCCCCCACCTGTAACGAGGAACTCTCTCCGGAGCGGTCCGGGCGGTGCCCGTGACCCTCTAGAGTGGACACCTGTGACCCGCACGACCCGGTCCTTCGGGGCCGGGTTGCTGCCCGCACGACCTCGGCTCCGCCGACCCTGTGGGGAGCCTCCGTGCCCCCGGTGCGCTGAAACGCGTGCCGGCAGACCGAGCCCACGCCGTTCGCGCAGGGTCACGCGCGACGGTGGGGAGCCCGACCGCACGCGCCTCCGGCGCTGTGCGGCCGGAGGGTGCCTCCGCGCATCTCCCAGATCTAGGCCAGCCTTACCTGGGACTCCCGCATGGAATTCTGAAAGGACTACGCATGCGCTACACCGGACCGAAGGTGCGGTTGTCCCGGCGCGCCGGTACCCCGCTGACCCGTAAGGCGGTCAGCTACTTCGAGAAGCGTCCCTACCCGCCCGGCGAGCACGGCCGCCGCGTCCGTCGCAACAGCAGCGACTACGCCGTCCGTCAGGCCGAGAAGCAGAAGGTGCGCTGGTACTACGACCTGACCGAGAAGCAGCTCGCCCGCGTCTACGACAACGCCAAGAAGCGTTCCGGCCGCACCGGTGAGGAGATGCTCGCCGACCTGGAGCTGCGTCTGGCGACCGTCGTCCTGCGTGCCGGCCTGGCCGCCTCGGTCTACGCCGCGCGCCAGTTCGTCAACCACGGCCACATCACCGTGGACGGCAAGAAGGTCGACATCCCGTCGTACCAGGTCAAGCCGGGGCAGATCGTCGGTGTTCGGGAGAAGTCCCGCAACATGGTGCCCTTCGTCGAGGCCGCCGAGGGCGTCCACGCCGACGACAAGATCGCCGGTTTCCTCGCCGTGAGCCACCAGGACCTGCGCGTGGCGGTCACCGACCGTCCCAAGCGCGAGCAGATCCCGGTGCCCTTCGACGAGCAGCTCGTCGTCGAGTACTACGCTCGCTGATCCCCGTTCCTCCCGGGGCCGGGGCCCCACCCCGGGCCCGGCCCCGGGAGGAGCAGAGCCGCGCGGACACCCGGTGTCCGCGCGGCTCGACCTTTGGGTGCACGTGCCGGAACACGCGGCGTCCTCCGACAGCGCGTGGACCGGGCACCCGCGAATCGTTATGGCAACGGAACCGGGCCTCCGTTCCACCCCGGAACGGCCCCTGCCGCGCTCAGTACATCCGCCGGATGTGAAATGCGCTACCCGGGTACGCGGGCACCTCCGCGACGAACTCGTGCATCTTCATCCTGCACCAGGCCGGTATGTCCGGACTCGCTGCAGGATCGTCCGCGGTGACCGCGATGACCGCACCGATGGGTACTTCGTGGATCCGTCGGGCGAGCCAAATGATCGGGATCGGGCACTTGTGGCCTCTCGCCTCCACCGTGACGAGGGCCGTCGGGGGCTGGTTCTCCGACACGGGAAACCTCCGGCTGTAGTCGTCCTGTGTCCCAATCTTGACCCGCCTCGGGCAATAAGGCACACCCGGTTAAGAGCGTCGTAAACCCAGCGATACGCTCCTCTGGAGTCCCACTCCGCGGGCGCGTCCACCACCCTCACGAGGTGGTGGCCGGGCCGGCGGGAGAGGGGCCCGGGGCAACGCCGGGCCGCGCTCGTAGCCAGCCGGGAGCCTTGTCTCCGCGGGCGAACGGGCCCGGCTCCGCGAGCTGTTCCGCTTGCCGAGCAGGGGTTGTTCAGCAACACGCTGACCAGGTAAGCCCCTGAGCGGCAGTCTGGGCGGTTCGCGATAATGTTTGCCCCTGAAAAGCTTTGGATACTTAGGCCGCCTGTGGAGACCTCCGCAGGCTTCACCGCTGGGAAGGCAATCCGTGAGTCCGACCCGCCAGAAAAATCGGCGCTCAACTCTGCGCCGATGGGCACCACGCGGCGCTGCGCTCGCCGTGCTGGGGCTGGCCGCGACCGGCTGCGCGTCGAACGATCTCACTCGTTTGGGCATGCCGGAGCCGATCACCGAGCAGGCCGAGCGTGTTCTTGCGCTCTGGCAGGGCTCATGGGTGACGGCTTTCGCGGTCGGCATCCTCGTGTGGGGACTGATCATCTGGTCGGTCATCTTCCACCGCAAGCGCTCCGAGCAGTTGCCGCCCCAGGTGCGGTACAACATGCCCATCGAGGCGCTCTACACAGTCCTGCCGATCGTCATCATCTCGGTTCTCTTCTTCTTCACGGCACGCGACCAGGCGTACCTGATGGACACCGAGGAACCCGCAGACGTCCATGTCGAGGTCGTGGCCTTCCAATGGGCCTGGCAGTTCAACTACCTGGACGACACGCGGGAGAACGGCGGCGAGGTGCTGCACTCCGAGGTCGGAGTCCCGAACCCGGACGGCACCGCCGACCCCGAGACGCAGACGACACTCGTTCTTCCTGAGAACTCGTCCGTCCATTTCGACCTCCACTCGCCCGACGTCATCCACTCCTTCTGGATTCCGACCTTCGGTTTCAAGATGGACGTCATCCCCGGGCACGACAATGCCTTCCAGGCCAACCTCAACGACGGCACCGAGGGTGAGTACATCGGCCGGTGCGCCGAGCTGTGCGGTGTGGACCACACCCGCATGCTCTTCAACGTCGAGGTGCTCTCCGAGGACGACTACGCCCAGTGGGCCCAGGAGCGCGAGCAGGAGGCCGCAGACGAGGACACCGAGGACCTCGAAGCGGTCGATGCCGCGGACGCCGAGGAGACTGACAGTTAAATGACCACGACGACGGAAACTCAACCCCAGAGCGGTGCCGCACAGGCACCGACGCGCAAGGGGTCGATCATCGTCAACTGGTTGACGTCGACCGATCACAAGACGATCGGGTACATGTACCTGATCACGTCGTTCGCGTTCTTCCTGTTCGGCGGTGTTCTGGCTGTCCTGATGCGCCTGGAACTGTTCTCGCCGGGCATGCAGTTCATGTCCAACGAGGAGTTCAACCAGTTCTTCACGATGCACGGCACGATCATGCTGCTGATGTTCGCGACCCCGCTCTTCATCGGGTTCTCGAACGTGATCATGCCGCTGCACATCGGTTCGCCCGACGTGGCGTTCCCGAGGATGAACCTGTTCAGCTACTACCTGTTCCTGTTCGGCAGCCTCACCGCCATCAGCGGGTTCCTCACCCCGGGCGGCGCCGCCAGCTTCGGGTGGTTCGCCTACACCCCGCTCTCGGACGCGGTGCGTTCACCGGGGCTGGGCGGTGACCTGTGGGTCCTGGGCCTGATCGTCTCCGGCCTGGGCACGATCCTCGGTGCGGTCAACTTCATCACCACCGGCCTGTGCATGCGCGCGCCCGGTATGACGACCTTCCGCATGTCGATCTTCACCTGGAACACCCTGCTGACCAGTGTCCTGGTCCTCATCGCGTTCCCGGTCCTGACCGGTGCCCTGGTCGCCCTGGGCGCGGACCGCATCGTCGGTACGCAGGTCTTCAACCCGGAACACGGAGGCGCCATCCTGTGGCAGCACCTGTTCTGGTTCTTCGGACACCCCGAGGTCTACATCATCGCGCTGCCGTTCTTCGGCATCGTCACCGAGATCCTGCCGGTGTTCAGCCGCAAGCCGATCTTCGGCTACAAGTCCCTGGTGGCGGCCACCATCGCCATCGCCGGCCTGTCGATCACCGTGTGGGCGCACCACATGTTCCCGACCGGCGCGGTGCTGTTGCCGTTCTTCTCGTTCATGAGCTTCCTCATCGCGGTACCGACCGGGGTGAAGTTCTTCAACTGGGCCGGCACCATGTGGCGCGGGCAGCTCACCTTCGAGACGCCGATGCTGTTCACCCTGGGGTTCCTGGCCACCTTCCTCTTCGGCGGTCTGACCGGGGTCCTGCTGGCCTCCCCGCCGATCGACTTCCACGTCACCGACTCCTACTTCGTGGTGGCCCAATTCCACTACGTGGTCTTCGGCACCGTGGTCTTCGCAATGTTCGCCGGGTTCTACTTCTGGTGGCCCAAGTTCACCGGGAAGATGCTCGACGAGAGGCTGGGCAAGTTCCACTTCTGGCTGCTGTTCCTGGGCTTCCACGGCACCTTCCTGGTCCAGCACTGGCTGGGTGCGGCCGGTTTCCCGCGCCGTTACGCCGACTACCTGCCCGGTGACGGTTTCACCACGTTGAACCAGATCTCCTCGATCTCCTCCTTCGTGCTGGCCGCCTCGACGCTCATCTTCTTCTGGAACATGTACATCACGGCAAAGAAGGCGCCGATGGTCGAGGTGGACGACCCGTGGGGGTACGGCTGCTCCCTGGAGTGGGCGACCTCGTGCCCGCCGCCGCGGCACAACTTCACGTCGCTGCCGCGGATCCGGTCCGAGCGCCCGGCCTTCGACCTCAACCACCCGCACGCCGCCGCACCCGGTGCCGTAGCCGCGGGCGCAGAGAAGAAGTAGGGCGGTCAAGTGAAGACACAGGCCTATCTGTTCATGGGCATCTCGACCTTCTTCGGGATGGTCGCTGCCCTGTACATGTACTGGTCGTACCAGGACCACGGCGCCATCGAGTGGACCGGTAGCACGGCTCTGGTCATCGGTATCGGTTTCGGCTGGATGATGGGTTTCTGGCTGCTCATGGCGGCCCGGCGCAGCGAACACTTCCACGGTTTGCCCGCGGAGGAACGGCTGGACGGTGAGATCGCGGAGAACGCCGGCGAGTTCGGTTTCTTCAGCCCGCACAGCTGGTGGCCGCTGTTCGTGGCCGCCTCCGTGGTCTTCACGGCCATCGGTGTGGCCATCGGCTGGTGGATGGTGTTCCTCGGATTCCTCGCCATCATCCTGACCGCGATCGGCTGGGTGTTCGAGTACTACCGCAAGGAGTTCGAGCACTAGGACCTCCGCCGTGCGTCTGCTCCCCGGCAAGCGGGTGAGCGTCCGCGGCGCGGTCCCCACGTCACCGCCCCGGTGACCGGAGGGGTGCACGCACAGCGTGTCCCTCCGGCGCCGGGGCGGTTCTTCTGTTGCGGCCGGATGCGAGGGACGGTGCGGGAGCGGATGTTGCGCCCTCAGGCCTCCAGGAGCTCTGTGAGGCGCTCGGAGGAGCGCTGCCAGGTCCACTCCCGTGAAACCCATTCGCGGCCGCGAGCGCCCATACGGGCGGCTGTTTCCGGTGAGCGCAGCAACCGGACGAGGGCGCGCGCCGTGGGGCCGGGCAGGGAACCGTCCACGACGGTCCCGGTCTCCCCCTCCAGGACCGCGTCGGCGGCACCTCCGGAGTTCCCGGCGACCACGGGCAGGCCCGTCGCCGAGGCCTCCAGGTAGACGATGCCCAGACCCTCGACCTCCAGGCCGGCGTGGCGCGAGCGGCAGGGCATGGCGAACACGGTTCCGGCGTCGTAGTGGGCGGGCAGCTCCGCCGGGTCGACCGGGCCGGTGAAGTACACCGATTCCGTCCTCTGGGCCGCGTTCCGGAGCCGGGAGGCCTCGGGGCCGTCACCGACCACGAGCAGCGCCGCGTCGGGGACGTCGGACAGGACCCGGGGCCAGGCACGGATCAGGGTGTCCTGTCCCTTGCGGCGCACCAGACGGGACACACACACCACCACCGGCCGGGACCCGAGCCCGTGGCGTTCGCGGATCCCGTGGCCGCCCGCGCCGGGGCGGAACCTGTCGGTGTCCACACCCGGAGGCAGGTGGCGCATGCGGTGCACGGCCCGGGGCGACAGGGCGCGCGCGAGCCGTTCGCGGGTGTGGTCGCCCAGGTAGGTGACGGTGTCGACCGTTTCACCGATCCGGCGCAGGCTCTCCCGTGCCGCGGGGACCGAGGCCCACCACGCCTCGTGCCCGTGCGTGAGGGCCACCTGCCGCCGGACCGGCATGCCCGGGGCCAACAGTCCCAGGGGCGCGGCGGCCCCGTAGAGGACGGAGTCGCAGTCCTCCATGCGGGCGATGGCCCGCGCCCGTGCGGCCACACGCGGCGTGGGCAGCAGGGTCCGGGCGGCGTCGCGCACGATCGGGAACGGCTGGCGCAGGTCGAAATGCGGGTCGCGTGCCGCGTCCCGCGGGTCCGGAGCGGAGGTGTAGACCACCACCGATCCCGGGGGCCGGCGCAGCGCCAGTTCGTGGACGAAGGCCTCGATGCCCCCGGTTCGGGGCGGGAAGTCGTTGGTGATGATCAGCGTTCGCGACACCTGAGCGAGTCTAGGGGCCGGAGCCCGTGTGTTGTGGGCCCCGCCCCCACCCGCGGGTGCGTGGCTCAGGGACGGACGGCGCCGACGAACTCCTGCCGGTAGTAGTCGTTGAGGGTCACGGTCCCGATCGGGGTGCCGGAGGTGGAGGCGTGCACCATCTCGCCGTTGCCCGCGTACATACCCACGTGGCTGGGCTGGGCTCCGTAGAAGAAGAGCAGGTCACCGGCCTGCTTGTTCTCCCAGGAGACCCGGGTCCCGGCGTTGATCTGGTCGTAGGTGGTGCGGGGCAGGGAGACCCCGGCGGCGCTCCAGGCGGCCTGGGTCAGGCCGGAGCAGTCGTAGCCGTTCGGGCCGGTGCCGCCCCAGACGTAGGGTTTGCCGATCTGTGCGTAGGCGAAGTCCAGGGCGGTGCGCGCGTTGCCGGAGGCGGGCCCGTTGTAGTCGCCCCCGCCGCCGCCACCGCTGCCGCCGTCCCCGACGGTCTCGGTGGCCTCGGCCCGTTCCTCCTCGGTGAGTTCCTCCAGGAGCGCTTCCTGCTCGGCGATGGACTCCTCGGCCGATTCGGTGGCCTCCTCCGCGTCCTCGAGAGCCGAGGCGGCTTCCTCCTCGGTGTCGGAGGCCTCGGACTCCAGGGCTTCCAGGTGCTCGAGCTCCTCGGTGTAGTGCTCCAGGGTCTCGTCGTTCTGGGAGGCCAGATAGGCCAGGTCCGCCTGGTGGTTCATGGCGGTCTCGGGCCCGTCGGAGCCGATGAGCTGGGTGGGGGAGGTGTAGTCCACCCCGGAGTAGGACAGGTTCGCCAGCCGGCGCACTCCCGATGCGAGGTCCTCGACCTGCTCCTCGGCGGACTCGATGTCGCTCCGGACCTCCTCCAGGCGCTCCTCGGCGGCCTCGTGGGTCTCCTGTGCGTCGTTGTACTCCGCGTTGAGTGAGGAGAACTCCTCCTGGAGCCCTTCGATCTCCTCGCGCACGTCTTCGGCGGTCGGCTCGGCGTGGGCGACGCCGTGGGGGAGCAGGAAGGCTCCGGCGGTGAGGGATGCGATCACCGCGGTGCGGCGGTTTCGGCCGCTGTGGGAAGCAGACACGTCGGGATACCTTTCTCTCCCCGCGCAGCAGGGAAAGCAGGCGCGGGGGACTGCACCGGGCGAGTCGGGGGAACCGCACCGGGCCGACACGGTGGGGCGTGTCCGGAGGCACGGGTGCTGGGGGGTGTGGGCTCCGCCCGGGCGGGGCCGTCGCCGCCGGGCCGGCGGCGAAGAGGAACGACCACGCTCGGCGTCGAAGACTAGTGCATCCTTCAGCCGCCACTCAACCGTTTCGTGACGTCCTTGTGGACGGGCATGAGTGTCCGAAATCTAGTGACAAGCCCGGAAAGCGTAGGCAGCATGCCACGACGGGAGCGCGGGGCCGGGTCCGGCCACTCCGTGGCGGCCATAAAAACCCGCAACCACGGGCAGCGGTGGCCGGGACCCTACAAGTGGCGGGCGCTCTTCCTCTTCGTCGAGGGCACGGTGCACTTCACCCTGGGCTTCGCCTTCGACGTGCTCATCGGGTACGCGCCCGTCGAGCTGCCGGTGGCCTGGCTCCTGGGCCGCTCCGAACGTCTGCGGGCATGGTTCCTGTGGGGCGCGTTGGGCCTGCACCTGACCCTGATGTCCGCATTCACCGTGTTCCCGGTCCTGCTGCCCGCGTCCGAGGGGCCGGACGAGGTGCCGGAGCTGTACACGAACGGTTCCTACACGGACCAGGTCCTCTTCCACCTGGAGAACTTCCTGCTCCTGACCGCCGGCTCCGTTCTCCGGCTGCGCCGTTTCCGCCAGGGACCGCTGGAGGCCCTCCAGGAACGGGTACTGTCCCGCGCCCGCTGAGACCGGACGCGGGACAGCCGTCCCGCGGTACTTACAGGCGCACCGCGAACTCGAACTGCCCGCCCCAGTAGGCGGCCAGCCCTACGACCTCGATGTTGCGGCCCGTGCGGGGGGCGTGCACCATCTGGTTGTCACCGGCGTAGAGGCCGTTGTGGCCCATGCCGGAGAAGAACATGATGTCGCCGGGCTGCAGCGCGCCCATGTCGGTGATGCGCTGTCCGACCTCGGCCTGTGCGTAGGTGGTGCGGGGCAGGTCCACGCCGGCCGAACGCCAGGAGGCCTGCACCAAGCCGGAGCAGTCGTAGCCGTTGGGTCCCGTGCCGCCGTACACGTAGGGCAGGCCGACCTGCGCGTAGGCGAAGTCCAGGGCCGATCCCGCGTTGCCGCCGGCACCCCCCGTGTACGACCCGCCGGAGTCGTCGGCGCCCTCGGAGGAGGGGTCGGAGCCGGGGAACTCGGCGAGCAGCTCCTGCTGCTCCTCGATCTTGCTCTCGACCTCCTCCTTGGCCTCCTCGGCCTCCTCGAGCTGGTCCTCGGCGTCCTGGAGGGCCTGCTCGGACTCGTCCTTGAGCGAGAACAGCCGCTCGGCCGAGTCACTGAAGTCGTCGAGCTCCTGGATCTGGTTCTCGGACAGGTAGTTGAGGTCCGCGTTCTGCTCGAGCAGGGCCTCGGGGCCCTCGGAGGTCAGCACGTTGGTCGCGGAGTCCAGGTCCCCCGACTGGTAGGTCGCGTTGGCGAACTGCTGGACCTGCTCCTGCAGCTCGTCGTAGCGCTCCTGTTCGTCGCCGACCTGGCTCTCGATCTCCTCGTACTGGGCCTCGGCGGCCTCGTGGTCCTCCTGGGCCTGGTTGTACTCCTCGACGAGGGTGGAGGCCTCCTGGTTGAGCTCTTCGATACGGTCCTCGACCTCGTCCTGGGTGGGGTCCGCGTACGCGGACCCGGGGACGAGGATGGCGCCGGCGGCCACCATTCCGATGCCTGTCGATGCGATTCGGCGCGACTGACGCCGACCACCGGGGTTCTTCATGGCGGTCCACGCTCCTTGGGGTTGATGAGTCCGCATGCTTGTACGGGGGGCGAGACGGAAGGGGTCCCTCACCGGCCGTCCTGGCGGGGACACGCGAGCGCAGCGGGGACCCCACCGGTTTCGGGGCGGACACAGCTGTGGTCCACTACCCGGTGGAGCACTCACGTTCGGGAAGAACCTAGCGGACCGTCCGTCGGGGCTCAACCACACGAGCCGGTCCGATCGGCGGACCCGCCGGCCATCAGCGGGCCCGTCCGGGCGGTCCTTCCAGGCCAGGACCCCCTCCGCCCGCTCCCGTGCCCGCGGCGGTGGTGCGTGTTACACCGAGGATTCCCGGAAGCGAAGGTTCAACTGGTGGCGTCCAGCCCGCGCAGGAACACCGCCGAGGGAACCGCACGCGCCCCGGCCCGCCGTACCGCCGACACGATCTCCCGGTCGGAGGTGACCACCACGATCGGACGCCCCGGGGGTTCGGCGCTCACCAGCCGCACGATGAGCTCGTCGGCGGTCTCACCCGCTTCACTGAACAGGAGCCGCACACGCCGCGGTCCCGCGGTCGCCGGAGGGGTGTCCACGTCCGCGCCGTCGAACACACACGTGATCTCGGCCTTGGTCCGGCTCGCCAGACCCTCCAGGGAGGACAACAGCCGTGTGCGCTGGTCGACCAGCGGCAGCGTCCCGTACCCGGTCTTGGTCACGTTGTAGCCGTCCAGCAGCAGATGCACGCGCGGCACCGTCAACAGGTGCCCCAACAACCCGGGATCGTCGTCGGGCAACCCCGCCAGTGACGCGCGCCGGTCCTGACCCTCGACCACCATGTCGGCGGGGCTGTCCAGGGACGCGGGCAGAGCCAGCTCCCGCCGCAGCCCGTGCGAGGCCTCGACGAGCACGTCCAGCAGCACCCGCAGGCGGGCCTCGTCGGCGTTGCGGCCCGTACGTGCCGCACGCCGGGCGTTCCCCACCTGTGTCTCCGCCGAGGCCACACGTGCACGCAGACGCCGGTTCTCCGCCTCCAGAGCACTGATCCGGGTGGCCGACTCGTGCTCGCGGCCCGCGGTCTCCTCCAACGCACGATCGGCCTGCTCGGCGGCCTCCTTGGCGCGCCCGCGCTCGTGGTGGACCCGGCGCCGCAGATCAGCGATCTCCGAACGCTGCTCCTTCAACTGCGAACGCAACCGTTCGTTCTCGGCCCGGTTCTCACGTTTGACCTGTTCCAGCTGGGTGCGCGCGGCCTCGGCGTCCTCGGCGGCGGCGTCGGCCTCCTGAGCACCGACCTGCCGCTCCAACTCCCCGTGGATGTCCTCGACGATCCCGGCCCACCCCTCGGGGCGCACCAGATAGGCGCAGGCCGCGACCGCGACCGGGTCGGCTGCCGGCGGCACCACACCGGACCGGAGCCCCTCGACGAGCTCCGGCCAGACCTGTTCCACCCGGGAGGCGACCCGGGAGCGGAAACCGGGATCGGTCTCCAACTGGGCAGCGATCTGCGGGCCGGCCAGACGCGCGCGGCGCCGCGGCTCGAACCGGGCGATCCGGCGCAGCACCGGCGGCACCTCGGAGGCGCGCATCCCGCCCAGGACATCGGAACCGTATTCCACGACCCGGGAGCGCACCTGTTCGGGGAGGGGACGCGCCGACCACCCGTCGGCACCGTCGGACCCGGCTGCCTCCTCCGGATCCGTGCTCATGCTTGTCCCGGGACGCTCTCGGCGACCCGGCCCGAGCGCGCGGCACCGGGCCGGGACACGGCCCGGACCGCGTCCGCTGGGCAGCACCGGCGGCAGCGCACCCCCGCCACCGTCTCCGACAGGACCCTGTGCTCCGCCACGACGCCGGCACCGGACAGCTCCCGGTGCACGAAGTCCTCGGAACGCACCGTCCGGGTCACGCCGAACCACGTGGGGTCTGCACACCCGACGCAGCGCCGACGTTCGTCACCGCCCGGCTTCACGATGGCCACGATCGTCTCCTTCTCCTGTGGGGTCGTTTCCACATCCTTCCATGTCGGTCAGGGGTGGATGCATACCGGAAGGTTCGGTCACAGGTGCCGACTACCCTGTCCGGGTGTCACAGCCCCAGGCCGATGAAGGCATCCAGACCAGCATCGACGAGCTCGGTCTCCCTCTGTCCGAGACCACGTTCGTCGTACTGGACCTCGAGACGACGGGCACCAGCGCCACCGACGCGCGGATCACCGAGATCGGGGCCGTGCGGGTCCGCGGAGGCGAGACCGTCGACGAGTTCACCACCCTGGTGAACCCCGGCATCGCCATCCCCGCGACCGTCACCCTCCTGACCGGCATCACCCAGTCCATGGTGGCCACCGCCCCGCCCGTGGAAGAGGTCCTGCCCGACCTCCTGGAGTACCTGCGCCGCGACCCCGGCACCGCCCTGGTCGCCCACAACGCCTCCTTCGACACCGGGTTCCTCAAGGCCGCCTGCGAACGCCACGGGCACCCCTGGCCCGCCCCGCCCGTGGTCGACACCCTGCGCCTGGCCCGTGCGGTCCTGGGCCGGGGCGAGACCCGCAACCACAAGCTCGGCACCCTCGCCGCCTTCTTCGGCACACCGGTCACCCCCAACCACCGGGCCCTGGACGACGCCCGCGCCACCGTCGACGTCCTGCACGGACTCGTCGAACGCCTCGGCCCCATGGGCGTGCACAGCCTCGAGGAACTGCGGTCGGTCACCAAACCCCCGACCAAACAGCAGATCGCCAAACGCCACCTCGCCGAAGGGGTGCCCGAAGCCCCGGGTGTGTACGTGTTCACCGACGCCAACGGCGCCGACCTCTACGTGGGCAAGAGCAAGAACCTGCGCCACCGCGTGCGCACCTATTTCACGGCTGCGGAGAACCGGCAGCGCATCCGCGAGATGGCCCGCGTCGTCGAAGGGGTGACCCCCATCGTGTGCGCCACCGAGCTGGAGGCCTCGGTCCGTGAACTGCGCCTCATCGCCGAACGCAAACCGCCCTACAACCGCCGCTCGCGCCACCCCGAACGCGTCCACTGGGTCAAACTCACCACCGAGGCCTTCCCGCGCCTGTCCGTGGTGCGGTCCGTCAAGGACGACGGCGCCCCGTACCTGGGGCCCTACACCGGCCTGAAGGAGGCCGACCGCGCCCGTGAGGCGCTCCTGGCCGCCTTCCCGCTGCGCCAGTGCACGCACACCTTCGATCCGCCCCGGCGCACCGTCGAACCCTGTGTGCTCGCCCAGCTCGGCCGTTGCGGTGCCCCTTGCGACGGCACCGAGAGCCGTGCCGACTACACCGCCCACGCCGATGCCGCCCGTGAAGCCATGACCGGCGATCCCGCGGCGGTCGTGGACCTCCACACCGCCCGCATCAGGAAGATGTCCGCGCAACTGCGCTACGAGGAGGCCGCGGCTCTGCGCGACCGGCTCGCCGCCTTCCTGCGCGGGGCCGGGCGCTCCCAACGCCTGACTGCCCTGGCGGTCCTGCCCCAGGTGATCGCCACCCGGCCCGGAGCCCTGGGGTGGGAGACCGGTGTCGTGCGCCACGGTCGCCTGGCCGCCAGCGCCGTCCTGCGTCCGGGTACCGACCCCGCGGCCTTCCTCGCCTCCCTGGAAGCCACCGCAGAACACGTCGAACCCGGCCCGGGCCCCGTCCCCAGAGCCACCGCCGCCGAGGGCGAGCTCGTCCTGGACTGGCTCACCGACCCCGCCACCCGCCTGGTACGCATCGAGGGCGAGTGGACATGCCCGTTGCGGAGCGCGGAGGCCCACGCCGAAATGACACACTGGGCCCATGGCCGCGCTCCCGCTCAATGACGACTACCCGGTCCGTCGGGCCCCCGTGGTCGCCTATGCCCTGATCGCGGCCAACGTCCTCGTCTACCTGGCCTCACCCCAGGCCGCCACGGCCGTCTGGTACCCGCCGGAAGCCGTCGAGCGCTTCTGCGCGATCCAGGACTACTTCATGCGTTGGGGTGCGGTACCCGCCGAACTCACCGGAACCACCGGCCTGGCCGCCCCCATAGTCCCCGAGTGCGGTCGGATCGGGGGCAAAGCGGTCTGGTTCTCGCTGCTGAGCTCCATGTTCGTGCACGGGGGCGCCGCCCACCTGCTCGGCAACATGGTCTACCTGTTCGTTTTCGGGCCGGTGGTGGAGGACCGCATCGGCCGCCTGCGCTTCCTGGCGCTCTACCTGGCCACCGGTCTGGCGGCCGCCCTGGGCCAGACCCTGAGCGACCTGGACGGGGAAGTGCCCATGGTGGGGGCCTCAGGGGCGATCTCCGGGGTCCTCGGGGCCTACCTCGTCGTGCAGTTCCGCAGCCGGGTCACGACCCTGGTGTTCGTGGTCGTCCCCATGCGGTTGCCCGGATGGGCACTGGTGGGAAGCTACTTCGTCCTCCAGTATCTTCTCTACGTCACCGGTTCCGAAGCGCCCGGCGAGGGGTCCGGCGTGGCCTACGCCGCGCACGTGTACGGGTTCATCGCCGGGGTCGTCCTGGGACTGGTGGTCTACCGACTGCGCTGGCGTTCCGGCACACGCCTGTCCGACGTCTACTGAACTGTGCTCCTCGGCCCCGCTCCGCTCCGACGGGCCCACCCGCGTCCCGCCACGGAAACCCCCGCCGGGGATCACCCTCGGGGCCCCAGAACCCCGCCGGGGCGCACCGAACCAGGTCCCGGGGGCTGAGACAGTGTTGACGGACAGGTCCTGGACGCTGAGCGGCGGCCGGGACCCGGACCCGCCCACGCCCTAGCAACCCAGGAGACACAGTGATCACCGCGATCGTCATGATCAAGGCCGACGTCAACCGCATCCCCGAGGTCGCCGAGGCGATCGCGGAGATCGAGGGGGTCAGCGAGGTCTACTCCGTCACCGGCGGCGTCGACCTCATCGCCATGGTGCGCGTGCGCCGCCACGAGGACCTCGCCGACGTCATCCCCGGCCACGTCAACAAGGTCCCGGGGGTGCTCTCCTCGGACACCCACATCTCGTTCCAGGCCTACTCCAAGCACGACCTGGAATCGGCCTTCGCGTTGGGCTGGTGACGGCCTGCCGCGGGGCTCGCACACAGAACCTCCGCACGGCCCGCACGAAGCGGGGCGGATCCGCCGAACGGCGGATCCGCCCCCTGCCGTGCCCCGGGGCCGGCGGTGTTCTCAGACGTGCTTGGCGTGTGCCTGGCTGGTTTCCACCCACGTCTCCAGAGCGTGCCGGGCCGCCCCGCTGTCGATGGCCTGCGCGGCCCGCTCACAACCGGAGCGCACCGCCTCGGTCAGGGACCCCTCGACGCCGTCCACCGCCGCCAGCGCCGCACCCGCGTTGAGCAGGACTGCGTCGCGTACCGGTCCCTTGCGGCCCTCGACCGTCTCGCGCACGGCCCGGGCGTTGAACTCCACGTCCCCGCCGCGCAGAGCGTCCTGCGCGGAGCGGGGGATCCCCAGTTCCACGGGGTCGAGGACCTCGCGCCGGGCCCTGCCCCCACGCACCACCCAGACCGTGGACGTGGTGGAGATCGTCAGCTCGTCGATACCGTCGTCACCGCGGAAGACCAGGGCGTCCGAGCCACGCCGGGCGAAGACCCCGGCGATGGTCTCGCACATGGCCTCGTCGAAGACCCCGATCGCCGAGGTGGTGGGCCGGGCCGGATTGGTCAGCGGCCCCAGGAAGTTGAACACCGTCGGCACCGCCAGCTCACGGCGCGGCTTGGCGGCGAACTTCAACGACGGGTGGAACATCGGCGCGAACGCGAAGGTGATGCCGGCCTCCTCGGCCACCCGCGCCGTCATGTGAGGGGGCAGGTCCAGCACCACACCCAGGCGCTCGAGCACGTCGGCGGTCCCGCAGGAGGAGGAAGCCGCCCGGTTCCCGTGCTTGACCACACGCGCGCCCGCCGCGGCCGAGACGATCGCGGCCATGGTCGAGACGTTCACCGTGTGTGCGCGGTCGCCGCCGGTACCCACGATGTCCAGACTCGGCCCCGGGACCTGTAGGCCCACGGCGTTGCCGAGCATGCCCTCGGCCAGCCCGGTGACCTCCGAGACGCTCTCGCCCTTGGCACGCAGGGCGATCGCGAAACCTGCGACCTGGGCGTCGGTGGCCGAGCCCGACATGATCTCGTTCATCGCCCACTCGGTGTCGGCGGCGCTCAGGTCGGTCCCGCCGAGCAGCACGGTGATGAGGTTGGACCAGTTCCGCTCGGTCACGGCGGAGGGTTCGTCGGCAGGGCTTGCTGAGGTCGGGGCGTTCATGGTGTGACTCCACGGGCTGTGCACGGCAAAGGGGCTTTTCGGCGGTGCCGGACGGGCTGCATGGCAGGCCGGTCCGCGCTTGCAGGTTCTAAAGAGGCGCAGGGCCGCGCCATCGCCCGATGTCGGCACCGTGGTTGAGAGCCCCGCCCAGGACGAGACGGCGCAGCAGATGCTCCTGGCCGTCCTCCTGCGCGGTCGGACCGTGCGGGTGAGCCACGTGCCTCACCCGTCGACGAGCATCGTGCGTGAGCGCATGAGCTCGGCCAGGGACTCCGCCAGGGCGACGGGGTCGAGCGGATGGCTGACGACGGCCTCGGCGCGCGACCACGTACCGAGCCAGCCGTCGTCGCGCCGTCCCACCAGCAGCAGGACCGGCGGGCAGCGGAAGATCTCGTTCTTGACCTGGCGGCACAGGCCCATGCCACCCACGGGGGAAGCGGCCTCGCCGTCGAAGACCGCCACGTCGATGCGGTCGTCCGGGTCCTGGGAGTCCAGCTTGTTGATGACCGCGGGGGCGGTCGCGCACTCGAAGAACTCCACCTTGGGCACGTCCGCGGCGGGCCGGCGGCCCACGGCCAGGCGCACCTGCTCACGGGTCTCAGCGTTGTCGCTGTAGATCAGCACGCGCATCCTGGTGCCGGAGTCGGTACCACTGCCCACCATCGCGCAACCGTCCCATCACGTCGGTCCGCGGCCGTCGCCCGAGGCGCGGCCGCAGGGGGTTCCTTGGCTGTTCCCCTCCGACTGTATTCCCTCGCGCTCGTGGTGCACAGAGAAGGCCCGGGGACGTCCCGCACGTTGAGATGTTGGACACCAGCCCACCTGGGGTGCCCGGGTGGCCTGAATCACCACCCCCAGCGGTCATGTTATGCAACGGTGATGCTTTTGTTGCTCTCGCGATGATCGGGAGCGGTTCGCGGGCGCCTCCCAGGGGTACGGAAAAGCCCGGGACGCCCAGGATCAGGCCGGTGTGGCGCCTACAGCGTGTCGTAGAAGCGCCTCGGCCGAGCCGATCGTTACAGTAACGCCCGAGTCACGGGCAGGTGGGCCTCCGGGCGCTTGTGAGCGGTCGATGCCGGTGCTGATCCGTCGCCTTACGGGGGGTCGAGTACGGCGCTGCGCGAGATGCCGTAATAATGCTCCCGTGGCGACAGCAACCGCGAACCCAAAAACAGCACCGACACCAGCGCATGGTGCGGCAAAGCGTCCTGACCTGGTGAGCGTTGGCACCATCGTTTGGCTTGCCAACGAGCTCATGTTCTTCGCTGCGCTGTTCGCGATGTACTTCACCATCCGATCGGTGATCACCGGAGACCCCGACCTCGGGGCCTGGCCGGACGCCCACCTGAACGTTCCGTGGGCGTCGACCATCACCGTGGTCCTGGTGGCTTCCAGCTTCACTGCGCAGTTCGGCGTCTGGGCCGCGGAGCGCGGGGATGTCCGGAAGCTGCGTATGTGGTTCTTCATCACGTTCTTCATGGGCCTGTTCTTCATCTGTGGACAGGCTTATGAGTACTACGAGCTCATCGTTCACGAGGGACTGACTCTGCAGTCGAGTTCCTACGGATCGATGTTCTTCTTGACCACGGGCTTCCACGGACTCCACGTCATCGGTGGGTTGATCGCGTTCCTCATCATGTTGGGACGTACGTACGCCGCGAAGCGCTTCACTCACCAGCAGGCGACCAGTGCGATCGTCGTGTCCTACTACTGGCACTTCGTCGACGTCGTCTGGGTCGCTTTGTTCTTCACCATCTACTTCATCCAGTGACCCGAAACGGGGAAACCGTGAAATGGATTACCGCGCGGCGGCGGCATCCCCTGGCGGGGTATGTCGTCGTCATCCTCGCGCTAGCCCTGTTCGGCGTGGGGTACGCCGCGATGGCCCCCACCGCCGAGGAAGCCAGGGCACAGACCCTCTCCGCTGAGGCACCGGACCCGGACGACGTCGACATCGCCGAAGGCCGGGCCATCTTCGACCAGACGTGTGCGAGCTGCCACGGTCAGGACGGCTCCGGCGGCCCGAACGGGCCCGACCTGCGTGAGGCCGGTTCCGCTTCGGTCGACTTCCAGGTCAGCACCGGACGTATGCCGTCCATGGACCCGGACAGCCAGATGCCCCGCAGGGACATGGTCATGTCCGAGGAGGAACTCACCAACCTGATCGCGTACTACGACGCGGAGATCAGGGACGGCGAAGCCGGGCCCGACGTGCCTTACGAGGTGCCGGGCAAGGAGCCGCAGCGCGAGGACTTCGAGGACGAGGGCTCCTACGAGGAGGCCCTCGAGACCTACGAGGCCGAGTACGACTCCTACATCGAAGGTGCCAGCGACACCGACGAGGGCATGAAGCTCTACCTGACCAACTGTGCGCACTGCCACAGCTGGTCCGGCGGGGGCGGAGCCCTGACCGACGGCCGTTGGGCCCCCGAGATCCACGACGCGACCCCGCGCGAGATCTACGAGGCCATGGTCAGCGGTCCCGGCGCCATGCCGATGTTCAGTGACGGCGTCATCGTTCCGGAGGAGAAGCAGGAACTCATCTCCTATGTGAAGACCCTCCAGGCCGAACCCGATGCGGGCGGGATCTTCGCCCTGGACCGCGTCGGTCAGGTTGCCGAGGGCTTCATCGGGTGGACCGTGGGTCTCTCCCTGATCGTGGCCTGCGCGATCTGGATCACCGCGAAGCAGCGTGCCCATGACTGAGAACAACAACAACGACAAGAACGAGGCCGGGGACGACAAGCCCGAGCGCGTGGTCGGCACCCCGTCGTCCTCCGCCGAGGAGCGTGTGGTCTCCGAACAGCCGGCAGAGAACGAGAGCGCCCACGCCGGGCCCTTCGAGCCCTTCGAGACGCACCTTCGCTCCGAGGAGCAGATGCGGCGCGGGGACAAGATGGCGTCGGCGTGGTTCATCATCGCCACTCTGGCCGGTATCGCCTTCATCGCGTCCTACTTCGTCTTCCCGCCGAACTCGTCCGGCGAGCCGATGATCGCGGACCCGCAGATCGCGCAGTACTCGAACATGCTGCTGGGTGGCACGCTCACCCTGGCGATGTTCGGTATCGGCGCGGGTATGACCGTGTGGGCCCGCAACGTGATGCCCCACTACGAGGTGCACTCGCCCTACGACGAGCTGCCCTCCAACGAGGAGGAGAAGGGCTCCTTCAGCGAGTTCTTCATGAAGGGCGCCGACGAGAGCGGCTTCACCAAGCGTCCGCTCATGCGCCGTACTCTCCTCGCGTCGATGATCCCGCTGGGCATCGCGCCCGTCGTGCTGCTGCGCGACCTGGGTCCGCTGCCCCGGGAGAAGATGCACCACACCCCGTGGGAGAACGGGCGGCGCATGTACGTCGAGGGCACCCACCGTGCCCTGCGGGCCGAGGACCTGGAGAACGACCCCAACGGGATGATCTCCGCCCTGCCCGCCATCGACGACGAGCGGTACCCGCACGGCATCAGCATGAACGACCAGGCGAAATCCGTGATCCTTCTGATCAAGGTCCCGGAGGGCGACTGGAAGGAAGGCATGAACCAGCCGGTCTCGGAGGACTCCGACGAGACCCACATGAACTGGACGTACAACGGGATCGTCGCCTACTCGAAGATCTGCACGCACGTCGGCTGCCCGGCGGCGCTGTACGAGCGCACGACGCACCGCATCCTGTGTCCGTGCCACCAGTCGACGTTCGATGCCGCGGACGCGGCCAAGGTCGTCTTCGGTCCGGCCCACCGCGGTCTGCCGCAGCTCCCGATCGGTGTGGACGATGAGGGCTACCTCATCTCGACCGGCGACTTCAACGAGCCGCCCGGTCCGACGTTCTGGGAATACCAGGGGGGTAGCGGCAGCTGATGAGCAAGACGACTCAGGCACCCAAGGCACTGCGCGGCGTCGGTAACTACATCGACGACCGATTCCACCTGGCCAAGACCGGTGAGAAGAACCTCCGCAAGGTCTTCCCCAACCACTGGTCGTTCATGCTGGGCGAGATCGCGCTCTACTCGTTCATCATTCTGCTGGTCACCGGCGTCTTCCTGACGCTCTGGTTCAAGCCCAGCATGATGGAGATCGTCTACGACGGCTCCTACGAACGCCTGCAGGGCGTCCCGATGTCGGAGGCGTTCGCCTCCACGCTGTACATCGACTTCGATGTGCGCGGTGGTTTCCTGATGCGGCAGATCCACCACTGGGCGGCGCTGATCTTCGTCGCCGCCCTGGTGATCCACATGCTCCGTGTGTTCTTCACCGGTGCGTTCCGCAAGCCGCGCGAGATCAACTGGCTCATCGGTGTGGCGATCTTCGCTCTGGCGATGGTGGAGGGCCTCTTCGGCTACTCCTTGCCGGACGACCTGCCCTCGGGTATGGGCGTGCGGATCCTGCAAGGCGTGATGCTGGCGATCCCGCTCGTCGGTACCTACATCTCGATGTTCCTCTTCGGCGGGGAGTTCCCCGGCGAGGACATCATCACCAGGTTGTACGTGCTGCACGTTCTGCTGATCCCGGCGTTGTTGCTGGGATTGATCGTCGCGCACTTCATGATCCTGTGGCACCAGAAACACACCCAGTACCCAGGGGTGGGGAAAACCGACAGAACAGTGGTCGGGACACCCATGTTCCCGGCCTTCGCGGTCAAGGCGGGTGGGTTCTTCTTCTTCACCTTCGCCGTGATCGCGGGTCTGAGCGCGTTCGTCCAGATCAACCCCGTCCACCTGTTCGGGCCGTTCACGCCGACGTCCATCACCTCCGGTCTCCAGCCGGACTGGTACATGGGCTTCATGGAGGGTTCACTGCGAATCTTCCCGAACTGGCTCGACTTCACGATCCCGATCGGTCCCGGATACCCGATCATGGTCGCGGTCCTCGTGCCCGGTCTGGTCATCCCGGGCCTGATCTTCGGTGGTCTGGCCCTGTGGCCGTTCATCGAGCAGTGGATCACCGGTGACAAGCGCGCCCGCAACGTCGCCGACCGCCCCCGCAACGCTCCGGTCCGTACCGGTGTGGGTGTGGCAGGTGTCGTCTTCTACGGCGTGCTGTGGCTGGCGGGCTCCAACGACATCCTGTCGGAGACCTTCTCGATCGACCTGTACCTGACGACCTACATCTTCAGGGTCCTGGCGATCGCGGGTCCGATCCTCGGGTTCGTCATCGCCAAGCGCATCTGCCTCGGGCTGCAGCGCCGTGACCGGGAGACCCTGGAGCACGGTTACGAGAGCGGCACCATCCAGCAGCTGCCCAGCGGTGAGTTCATCGAGGTGCACAAGGAGAGCTCCAGCGAGACCGTGGAGGTCCTGAGCAGCAAGAAGGACCCCTCCTCCACCGTCCTGCAGGAAGAGGACGTGGACTCGAGCGGTGTGGAGAACCCCGATGCCCGCAAGGGCATGGGCAAGCTCCGCAGGGCGCTCGCGCACTGGTACACGAAGGACAACGTGACGGTGCGCGACGTGGAACCGCACAGCGGCCACCACCTGCACCACACCCACGACCACACCTCCCAGGAGGGCCCCGAGGAGGACGAGGACGGGCATTAACGAGTGACCCGCGGATCCGCTCCCCGAGGCGGATCGTCCTACCGACGACGGACCCGGCCGTGCCACGGCCGGGTCCGTCGTGTGTCCGGGGCCTGTTCGTCCTCAGGGGCTTCCTGTGGGCCGTGTGCTGCTCGGGGTAGGCAGGCAGGCCCGGCGCCCCGGACGTCTCTCCGGTGCGCTTCGTGTGCCATGGGAGCTCGCAGGCGGGGGTGCGTGCGCTACCCGTGCCCGTCGTCCGGAAGCGGATCCGGAGGAGAGGAGGCCACCGGTCGCGGACACGAAGGAGCCGCCCGCCCCGACGGGGCCGGCGGCTCCTTCGTGTCCGTCCCCACGGGACCCGGCCCGGGGTGTGCGTCGGAACGGCTTCAGCCGTTGTAGATCTCCTCGATCTCCTTGCTCCAGGCCTTGTTCACCACGTGGCGCTTGACCTTGAGCGAGGCGGTCATCTCACCGCTCTCCTCGGAGAAGTCGGTGGGCAGGATCCTGAACTTGCGGATGCTCTCGGCCTTGGACACGGCCTGGTTGGCGTTGTCCACGGCCTCCTGGATCGCGGCGTTCAGGTCGGGGTCGGCGGTCATCTCCGCGAGCTCGCCGGTCTTGCCCTTCTGCTGCTTCCACTGCTCGAAGGAGTCGGGGTCGATCGTGACGAGCGCGGCGATGAACTTGCGGTTGTCGCCGACCACCATGCACTGGGAGACCAGCGCGCTGGCGCGGATGCGGTCCTCCAGGACGGAGGGGGCGACGTTCTTGCCGCCGGCGGTCACGATGATCTCCTTCTTGCGGCCGGTGACCGAGAGGAAGCCGTCGTCGTCCAGGGCGCCGAGGTCACCGGTGTGGTAGTACCCATCCTTGGTGAAGGCCTCCTCGGTCGCCTTCTCGTTCTCCCAGTAACCGGGCATGATGTGGTCGCCCTTGAGGAGGATCTCCCCGTCCTCGGCGATCCTGATCGAGGTGCCCGGCAGGGGCCGGCCCACGGTCCCGATCTTGTTGAACTCGGGGCTGTTGACCGAGGTCGGGGCGGTGGTCTCGGTGAGGCCGTAACCCTCGATGATGGTGAAGCCGATGCCTCGGAAGAAGTGGCCCAGGCGCGCTCCGAGGGCGGAACCGCCGGAGACGGCGTACTCGGCCTCGCCGCCGAGGCGGGAAGTGATCTTGCCGTAGACCAGCTTGCTGAAGAGCTTGTGCTTCAGGCGCAGCGACAGCGGGACCTGGCCGGTGTCGAGCGCCTTGCTGTAAGCGATCGCCGTCTCGGCCGCGGTGCTGAAGATCTTGCCCTTGCCCTCGGAGACCGCCTTCTGCTCGGCCTTGGTGTAGACCTTCTCGAACACGCGGGGCACGGCCAGCAGGAAGGTCGGTTTGAAGACCGAGAACTGGTCGATGAGCTCGGGGCCGGTCGAGGGGAAGTGGCCCAGGGTCGCATTGGCCTCGATCACCATGACCTGCACGAAACGGGCGAAGACGTGCGCCAGCGGCAGGAACAGCAGGGTGGAGGGGTCCTGGTGGCCCTTGAGGACCTGCTTGGCGGGGCCCTCCAGGGCGCCGCGGGCGATGAAGAGGAAGTTGCGGTGGGTGAGGCGGCAACCCTTGGGCCTGCCGGTGGTACCGGAGGTGTAGATGAGGGTGGCCAGATCGTCGGCCTTGACGGCGGTACGGCGCTCCTCGAGGGTCTCGTCGGAGATCTCGGAGCCGCTCGAGCGCAGTTCGGCGAACTCCGCCTCGTCGATGCGCCAGAGTTGCTGGAGCCCGGGGGTGTTGGAACGGACCGACTCCACGCGCTGGGCGTGCTCCTCGTTCTCGACGAAGGCGGCCTTGGTGCCGGAGTTGGAGAGGATCCACTCGATCTGCTCGGGGGAGGAGGTCTCGTAGATCGGTACGGTGACGCCGCCGATCGACCAGATGGCGTAGTCGATGACCGTCCACTCGTAGCGGGTGCGGGACAGCAGGGCGACGCGGTCACCGTGGGCCACACCGGCATTGATCAGTGCTTTGGCGTAGGCGGTGACGTCGCCGTGCATCTCCTCGGTGCTGATGGCACGCCACTGGCTTTCGGACTCCTGCTTGCGGGCGGCCGTGGCCTTGGGCTCGGCGGCCGCATGGGCGTAGAGCGTGTCGGTCAGCCGTGCGTCGTCGGAGATCTCGACGACCGCTGGAGAGCTGTATTCGCGCACGTGGTGCTCCTGGACGTGAACGGATTCTGATGTGTGTGGGGACGTGATGACCGTAACAATGAATGCTACTCGTGAGTAGAACAGGTTGCCGTTCGGTATCCAACAGTGACCGGACACCCTGCGGTGACGTGCTGTCGAGGACGTCTCACCTGCATGTGACGATATCCCTTGGTGTGCCCCATGCGCACATTCGGTGTTCCTGTTGAGGAATAGGGCTTTCGAGGTGGTCGTGCCAGCGGTCTCCTCCAGTGGCCGAGCGCGCCCGCCACGATGCCCGGCGCTCTCAGGTGTGTCCCTGAAACCTCCCGGATGCGGGCCCGGAACCCTGTCCGCGGTCCGTGTCCCCGGTTAACGTGAAGCCGAGGACGTGTCACGACAGGAGAAGGACATGACGGACAACGACGCCCGCGAGACCGGGCAACGGGGCAATCAGGGCCAGGACCGTCCCCCGGGACCCGACCCCGTCGACAGCGTCCTGGGCCTCGTCGGCGACGTCCAGCGCAGGATCTTCGCCGCCGGGGTCAGGCGCGGGGTCGCTTCGGTGGGCTCCCGTCCCAAGGAGGAGGACGTGTGGGGCCGGGCGATCCGGTTGGAGGCGCCCGAGCCCAGGCCGGCCGCCGAGGAAGTCTTCGACATCGTGCGCAGGGCCGCCCCCGAGGTGGCCGGTCACCTCGGTCGGGCAGGCCTGAGCCTGGCCGACGCGGTGGGCCGCACCTGGGGTGTCCTCGAGCGTTCCTTGGAGCAGGCCCGTGAGGAGGGGCGTGCTGCCCGCGAGGCGGAGGAGGCCGGGGGCCGGGCCCAGGAGCCCGGGGCCGGGCGCGTGTGAGGGAGCGGGGGAGTCCGGTGCTCGGCCGATGGTGACGGGTGGGATGCCAGGGGCGGCTCGGCCTGGTTTAATCGAATGGTTTACACCATTTGCAAGGACTCTGATCTGAAGGCGCCTACTTGTGTCAGAGTTTGTGCGTAAGTGCGAAGGAGCTGCCCCCATGCTGACCATCGGCGTAGACATCGGCGGAACCAAGGTTGCCGCCGGTGTCGTCGACCCCCACGGGCAGATCCTCGACCGCGTCAAGCACCCCACCCCCGCCGAGGACCCCCGCGCTCTGGCCGACGTCGTGGCCCGCGCCGTCGATGAACTGCGCGGACGCCGTGACGGGGACGAGGTCGGGGCCGTCGGTGTGGGGGTGGCCGGTTTTGTCGACGAGGACCGTGCCACCGTCCAGGTCGCGGTCAACATCGGGCTTCGCGACCATCCCCTGCGCGACCGTGTCCAGGAACGTGCCGGCCTTCCCGTGGTCATCGAGAACGACGCCAACGCGGCCGCTTGGGCCGAGGCCCGCTTCGGTGCCGGCCGGGACAGCGGCCATATCGTGTGCGTCACCCTCGGTACCGGCATCGGGGGTGGTCTCGTCCTGGACGGCAAGCTCCACCGCGGCCGGTACGGGGTCGCGGCCGAGATCGGCCATTACCGGATGGTCCCGCACGGCCGCAGGTGTGCCTGCGGCAACCACGGCTGCTGGGAGCAGTACGCCAGTGGCAGTGCCCTGGTCGCCGAAGGGCGCGACCTCGCCCGCACCGACCCTGTCGCCGCCGAGCGCATGCTCAAGCTCGCCGACGGCAGCGTGGAGGGCATCGAGGGCCAGGCCATCACCCAGGCGGCCCTGGAGGGTGATCCCGCTGCCCTGGAGTGCTTCGAGGCCGTCGCCGACTGGACCGGGCGCGGCCTGGCCGACCTGGCCGCGATCCTGGATCCGGAGTGCTTCATCGTGGGCGGCGGGGTCTCCGACGCCGGGGAGATGCTCCTCGACCCCGTCCGGGTCTCCTTCGCCCGCAACGTCTCCGGCGGTCCGGGGCGCAGGCTCGCCGACATCCGTGTTGCCGAGCTCGGAGGAGAAGCAGGCATCGTCGGAGCAGGGGACCTGGCCCGTCTCTGACACCGCTCTCGACGCCGTACGGCCGCCGTCCTCCCCATGAGGGGAACGGCGGCCGTACGGGCGGGTGAGGACGCACTGCCGGGGACCGGGAAGCGGCACCCTGCCGGGGTCTAGGCCTTCTCCCCGGACCCGGAGGCCTTGAGCGCCTTGCGCTCCTTCCGACGGGCGCGGCGTTCGTCCTTGCGGGCACGGCGCTCGGCCTTGCGGCGCTCCTTGTCGTCGGCGTGCTGCTCCCGCTTGGCCTCCTTGGCCTCGGCCTCCTGCTCCTTCTTCACCGCCTGGGCGTAGCGGTCGACGTACTCCTGACCCGAAAGTTCCATGAGCGCATACATGATCTCGTCGGTGACCGCGCGAAGGACCCGCTGGTCCTCCTCCATGCCGTAGTACCGGGAGAAGTCGAGGGGCTCACCGAACTTCATGTGCGGGCGCACGCCCAGTTTGGGGACGGTACGGCCGGGAGGCATGATCTTCTCGAGGTTGATCATCGCCATCGGGACCACCGGGGAACGCGATTCCAGAGCCAGGCGTGCAACGCCGGTACGGCCGCGGTAGAGCTTGCCGTCGGGGGAGCGGGTGCCCTCGGGGTAGATGCCCAGCAGGTCGCCGCGTCTGAGGACCCGTAGCCCGGTGCGCAGCGCCGCCTCGCTGGCCTTGCCGCCCGAGCGGTCGATCGGGATCTGCCCCACGCCGCTGAAGAACGCCCGGCTGGCCAGACCCTTGACCCCGGTTCCGGTGAAGTACTCCGCCTTGGCCAGGAACGTGATCTTGCGCGGCAACGGCAACGGGCCGAAGAAGTGGTCGGAGAAGGAGAGATGGTTGCTGACCATGATGGCCGGACCGCGGCGGGGCACGTTCTCCACACCCTCGGCCCTGGGCTGCCACAACACGGCCAGCACCGGCCCCAGGATCGCTTTGACCACCCAGTAGAACATTCGGATCACCCCTGCGTTCGCGGGGAGCTCTGGGCAGGGTCCACCGCTGTCCAATTCCCGCTCGGTCAACTACGGCCAGGACACCCCCGCCCGGGGTGGCGGGTGCTCGTCGTCCGACGTGGGCCATCTTCCCATCGGGCCAGGCCCTCTGCCAAAGCGTGCCTGAAGGTACGGCCGTGTCCGGTTCCCCACGAGGATACTGGTCCACCGCACCCGACCGACCGCCACCCCTGAGGTCACGGGCGGCCGGGTGGACCGGCGGCCCCGTCCCGGGCCCGCACCCGGGACGGGGCGGGCCGGAAGAGGCCGCACGGCGTTAGTGTGCAGACATGGCGTGCGTCCGTCCGAACGGCTAGCCTCGCAAGCCGGACACGCCTCATGGCCACGGCCGGCGCCGCCCGGAAGCGCCGAACGATCCCCCGGGAGACACCTCCGTGACATCGACCATCCCGACCGCGCCGGACACCGCACTGCTCCCAGGGGCCGAGCCCTTCAGCCACCGGGGTTCGCGGGTCGGTGCGCTGCTGTGCCACGGATTCACCGGCTCACCGCACTCGATGCGCCCCTGGGCCGAGTATCTGGCCGAGGCCGGGCTCAGCGTGGAACTGCCCCTGCTGCCCGGCCACGGCACCGTCTGGCAGGACATGAACCTCACCACCAGCGACCACTGGTTCGCCGCGGTCGAGAGCGCCCTGTTCGACCTGGCCGAGCGCTGCGACGAGATCCACGTGATGGGACTGTCCATGGGCGGTGCGCTGAGCCTGCGCCTGGCCCGGGAACACCCCGACCTCGTCTCCTCCGTGGTCCTGGTCAACCCTTCCTTGACCCTGGAGGACGTCCGGCTCCCCTGCATCGCGCCCTTCCCCCGTCTGGCTGCGCGCCTGCTGCCCTCCACACCCGGCATCGGTAGCGACGTGTCCCGTCCCGGTACCGGGGAAGGGGGATATGACCGGGTGCCGACCGCGGCCGCGGCGACACTCCCGAAACTGTGGCGCACCGTCCAGAACGGGATGTCCGGTTTGCGAGCGCCGGTCCTGGCCTACCGGAGCACCCAGGACCACGTGGTGGGGCCACGGAGTCTGCGTATCCTCGCCAGGAGAGCGGTCAACACCAGGGTGACGATCCATCTGCTCCGGGACAGTTACCACGTGGCGACACTCGACCATGACGCGCCCACGATCTTCGCCGGAAGCCTCGCGTTCGTGCGAGAGCAGAAGAGGAGCGGGGAAGGAGTCGACCGATGACACACCGTCGGGAGAACGGCCTGCTCGCCGATGCCTACGTTCCGCTGATCCTGCTCTCCCCGTCGCTCGCCGACCACATGCTCGAGGTCCTGCGCCGCAGCGGTATCGCCGCCTACGCCCTACCGCTCGACGAGGACGTCCTCGAACCGGACGGCGGCGGGGAGGACCCGCCCACCGACCACCTCTACGTCGACGCCGAGGAACGCGCGGCCGCCGAGCAGGTCCTGGACGCCGAACTGCCCGGGCTGGAGGAGAACGGGCACCACGAGGACGCCTCCGACCTGCTGGCCCCGCGCACCGAACCCTTCCCCGACCCGGAGGAGGGCGCCGACGAGCGCGCCCCGGGCGGGGCCGACAACGCCGTCGGTGGAGACCTGCTGGACGGCCCGCTCCACGAGGCGGCCGGGAACGGTGCCGGGTCCGGCACCGACGACGAGATCTGGAAGGACCTGGTCGCCCGTTTCTACGACACCGCGGCCGGACCGGACCGGGGCAGCGCTTCCTGGCCCGACGCCGAGAACCTCGGGACCGAGAGCCGCGAGGACGACTCCGCCTCCGACCGGATCGGAGACCTGCTCGCCTCCCGTGCCCGCCGCCGCGACGACAGTGACGACGACGCACGCGAGGAGGACGAGGAGGCCGCCGCCCGCCGTGCTGAGGAGGAGTTGGAGGGCCACTACGAGCCGCCTCCCCCGCCGCCCCTGCTGCAGGGGGACAAGGTCGGGATCGCCGCGTGGTCCGGACTGCTGGCGGCGCCCGTGGTGCTCTTCGGGGCGGCCTTCCTGGGCATCTCGCTGCCGAACTGGCTCATGCTCGCCGCGGTCGTGGCGTTCCTGGGCGGCTTCGTCGTGCTGATCCTGCGCATGACCGACAGCCGTCCGCCCGGCGACAACGGGCCGGACGACGGGGCGGTGGTCTGAACCTGGGCTTCGACGTCCCCCTCTGGCGCACGTTCGCGCTCTACCGCGCCGTCGCACTGGTCCACGCCGTGGTCCTCGTCGTCCAGCACCACGAGCACCTGACACGCCCTTGGACGGCAGGGGGCGTGTTGGCGGTGATGGCCCTGTGGACCCTCGTGAGCGCCCGCCTCTATGCCCGTCCGCACCTGCGTGGCCGGCGTGTGCTCACCGCCGACCTCCTGGTGGCCTTCGGGTGCCTGTTCGCCACCGCCCTCGCCGCCGGGCCCCACTACCTGACTCAGGCCGCTCCCCTGAGCGCGTACTGGTTCGCCGGTGCGGTCCTGGCCACCGGAGCGGTCGCGGGCGTACGCGCAGCGGTCCTGGTCGCGTTCCTGTACGGTCTCGGCGACCTGGCGCTGCGCGAGTTCATGGGCGCAGCCGTCACCGGCGCCACTCTGCGCGGGGTGGTGCTGCTCCTGCTGGCCGGTACCGCTGTGGGGTACATGGCCGGAGTGGCCCACCGGGCCGAGACGCGTTTCGCCCGCGCCGTGGAGCTGGAGGCGCGCATGCGCGAGCGTGAGCAGATCGCCCGTTCGGTGCACGACTCGGTGCTCCAGGTACTCGCCCTCGTGCACCGCCGCGGGGAAGAAGCCGGGGGAGAGGCGGCCGAACTCGGGCGGATGGCCGGTGAGCAGGAGGCACTCCTGCGTGCTCTGGTCAGCGGGACGGTGGCCCCGGCCCAGGACGTCCCCGGGACCGCGGACCTGTGCGAACTCCTGCGCGGGCAGGGGTCTGCTCTGGTCTCGGTGTCCGGCCCGGCCGATCCCGTCGAGCTGCCCGAGCACATCGCTCGGGAGCTGGCCGCCGCCGTGCGCGCGGCGCTGGACAACGTGGCCGTGCACTGCCCGGAGGGCACCCGTTCCTGGGTCCTGCTGGAGCACGAGGAGACCGGGGTGACCGTCAGCGTGCGCGACGAGGGCCCCGGTATCGCCGAGGGGCGCCTGGAGGAGGCGCGCCGTGAGGGCCGTCTGGGTTTCACGCAGTCGCTCCTGGGCCGTGTGCACGACCTCGGCGGGACCGTCGAGGTCGTCTCCGGCCCCGGGGAGGGGACCGAGGTCGAGATCCGTCTGCCACGCCCCCGCTCCGCCGGGGTGCGGGCGTGACCGGAGCGGACGGCTCAGCGGGCGGGGCCGTCGCCGGGTTCCTCCTGGGCCGAGAAACGCTGCTCCAGCCAGGGATCGGCCCGGTTGTGGTACCCGCGTTCCTCCCAGAAACCCCGGCGGTCGGCGGTCATGTACTCCACCATCCGCAGCCACTTGACGCTCTTCCAGCCGTACAGGTGGGGCACCACCATCCGCAGCGGATGGCCGTGCTCGGGGGTGAGGGGACGACCGTCGCAATGGGTGGCCAGCAGCACCGACGGGGCCAGGAAGTCCGACATGCGCAGGTTGGCGCTGTAGCCGTACTCGCCCCACACCATCACGTGGGTGGCCTCGGGGGAGGGCGGCGCCAGCGCGACCAGGTCCAGCGCGCTCACCCCGGACCAGCGCACCTGGGGGACGCTGAAGCGCATCACGCAGTGGAAATCACTGACCGCCTCGGTGCGGGGCAGCTCCTGGAGCTCCTCGTGGGTCCAGTGGTAGGCGCCCAGGTCCTCGGTGGCCCCCACCACGCGTAGGTTCCAGCGCTCGGGCCGGAAGGTCGGTACCGGCCCGTAGTGCAGGGCCTTGTGCTGGTACCGGACCGCTTGTCCGGGTGGGAAGCCGGTCGACCGGTCCCCGCCCTGTCTGCCGGGCTCCGTTCCAGCGGACAATCGGTTCCCCCCCGTTCGCGTGTCGGTGCCAGGTCCCCTCCATTCTCCCAGTGGCCGAGGAGAGCTAGGTCACTCCCCCCGTTCTTGTGCGGGGAGGGAGAGTGTGGGTTATAGTCACTGCCATGCAGCGGAACTTTTGGCGCTTTTATGGCTACCGGCCCGTACCCCGGACGGTCGCCTGTAAAGCGCTGCGCTGACACAGACGACTTCTCCAGGAGCCCCGGGCCGGACAGGCCCGGGGCTCTCTGCGTTCCGGGCGACGGTCCCCGGCGGCTCGACCGCACTCGACACACAGGGACAACCCACATGGTCATCGTCATGGCACCGGACGCCACACCCGCCAACATCGACGCGCTCGTCGAACTGGTCTCCTCCGTCGGAGGTGAGGCCTACGTCACCCGCGGGGTCAGCCGCACCATCATCGGTCTGGTCGGTGAGGTCGACCGGTTCCAGGACCTGGGGCTGGCCGCCAGGCCCGGCGTGGCCGAGGTACTGCGTATCTCCGCCCCCTACAAGCTCGTGAGCAGGGAGAACCACGACAGCCGTTCCGTTGTCAGCGTGCGCGGCGTCCCGGTCGGCGGCGAGAACATGTCCGTCATCGCGGGCCCCTGCGCCGTGGAGACCCCCGAACAGACCCTGGAGGCCGCCCGTATGGCCCGGACCGCGGGGGCGTCCCTGCTCCGCGGCGGTGCCTACAAGCCCCGTACCTCCCCCTACGCCTTCCAGGGCCTGGGCGAGGAAGGTCTGAAGATCCTCTCCGACGTGCGCGAGGAGACCGGGCTGCCGATCGTCACCGAGGTCGTGGACGCCGCCGACGTCGACCTGGTCGCCTCCCACGCCGACATGCTCCAGATCGGCACCCGCAACATGCAGAACTTCGCCCTGCTCCAGGCGGTCGGGGACGCGGGCAAGCCGGTCCTGCTCAAGCGCGGCATGAACGCCACCATCGAGGAGTGGTTGATGGCCGCCGAGTACGTCGCCCAGCGCGGCAACCTCGACATCGTGCTGTGCGAGCGCGGCATCCGCACCTTCGAGAAGGCCACCCGCAACACCCTCGACATCAGTGCCGTGCCGGTCGCGCAGAAGCTCTCGCACCTGCCGGTCATCGTCGACCCCTCGCACTCGGGCGGCAAGCGCGACCTGGTCCTTCCGCTCTCCCGCGCGGCCGTGGCCATCGGTGCCGACGGGGTCATCGTGGACGTGCACCCGCACCCCGAGACCGCCCTGTGCGACGGCCCCCAGGCGCTGTTGGAGGAGGACCTGGCCGAGCTGCGCGACCTGGCGGGCACCCTCGCCGCGCTCACCGGCCGGACTCTGACCCCGGCCCCGGAGCGGCAGCCGGTCGGCCTGTAGGTCCGGCTGCGCCGGCCCCTCCCTGAGCGGGACCGGGGCCGGCGCCGGTGGGGCCGCCCGCGCCGGTTCACCGGCCGGGACGGTTCACCGCAGCCGCACGTCGAGGCGGGTGTGCGAGTTGACCAGCATCGTGGGGGAACGCGGCACGTCCCCGACCACGGTCAGCCCCGGCCACCGGCCGAAGACACGGGACAGCACGACACGGGCCTCCAACCGGGCCAACGGCGCCCCGATACAGAAGTGTGCGCCGTAACCGAAACTGGAGTTGGTCTCGGTACGGCGCACGTCGAACTCGCCGGCGGTCGGTCCGTAACGGTCCGGGTCACGGCCCATCGCGATGTAGGAGACCAGGACCGGGTCGCCCTCGGCGATGTGCACGCCGTCGGCATCGGGGTGGACGTCGGCACCGTCGACGTCCTCGGTCGCGAAACGGGTGAGGAAATTCGCGGTCGGGGAGTCCCACCGCATGGTCTCCTCCACGGCGCGCTCCCACGGCACCTGCCCGGAGCGGAGCAGCTCCACCTGTTCGGGCCGGGAGCTGAGGGCGCGGGTGGCGTTCAACAGCAGATGGGCGGTGGTCTCGTGGCCGGCAGCCAGCACCACGTAGAGGGTGACGACGAGGTCGTCGCGTTCCAGCCGTTCCCCGGGGGGCAGGGCCAACAGGGCGCTGGTCAGGTCGTTGCCCGGGTCGCGTTCGCGCTGGGCCACGAGTGAGTCGAGCCAGGCGTGCAAGCGCCCTTCGGCGTCGCGGCTGTCCTTGCGGGTGTCGTCGAACAGGTCACTGTAGAGCCGCCCGAGTTCGGGGTGGTCGGCCTCCTCCACCCCGAGCAGGGAGCCGATGACGCCCATCGGCAGTGGCCAGGCCACCAGGGAGCGGAAGTCGACGACCCCGTCCGGGGCCTTCTGCGCGGCTTGTTCCAGCTCACCGAGGAGCCGGTCGGCCAGGGCGCTGATGACGGGTTCCAGGGCCTGGACCCGGCGGGCGGTGAGTGCCTGGGCCAGGGGGCGGCGCAGGAGGCGGTGTTCGGGGCCGTCGACGATGTTGAGGGAACGGCCCGCGGGGGCGGCCAGGCTCAGGAGCGGCCAGTCCTGGGGGATCTCACCGCGGTTCAGGGCGGCCCAGTGGCGGGGGTTCTTCGTGAAGCGTTCGGCGTCCTTGAGGAGGTTGCGGCCGGGTTCGTCGCGGGTGACGGCCCACATGGCCACGCCGCCGGGGAGTTCGACGGGGACGATGGGGCCGTGCTCTCGCATGCGCGAGGCGTCCTCGTGCAGATCGGGGCTGAGGGGATCGAGTCGGTGCACCGGTCTGGAAAGGCTCAGAGCCACAGAGAATCTCCTAGGGGATCGGATGGTTGTGTGGGTGGGGTGAAATCGACCGGCAGTTCCTCCAGGGCACGGATGAGGACCTGGGGCTGCCAGCGCAACTGGTCCGCGGGGACGGCCAGATGCAGATCGGGGAGTCGGGTGAGCAGGGTCTCGATGGCGCTGACCGTGATGCTCTCGGCCAACGGACGGGCCATGTGGGGGCAGCCGTGCGGCCCGTGGGAGAA
Organism: Nocardiopsis kunsanensis DSM 44524; assembly: GCF_000340965.1. Taxonomy (GTDB): domain Bacteria; phylum Actinomycetota; class Actinomycetes; order Streptosporangiales; family Streptosporangiaceae; genus Nocardiopsis; species Nocardiopsis kunsanensis. The sequence goes on along the minus strand of NZ_ANAY01000019.1, from coordinate 87,189 downwards.
GGAGAGGTAGGCACGGCTGTGGTGCTGGTCCTTGGACCGGCCCGGGGGCCGGAACAGCGGGTCCTCGTGCGCGGCCGCCAGCCCGAGCAGGACCAGATCGCCCGCGGGGATGGCCGTACCCGCCAACTGGGTGGAGCGGGTGGTCCACCGCCCCGCGTAGATCTGGGTCGGGGTGTCGTCCTTGAGGACCTCACGCGCGGCCTCGGTGACCGAACGGCGGCCCCGCGTGAGCGAATCGGTGTGTGACTGGTCGGTGAGCATGAGCCTGATGGTGCTGCCGATCCAGTTGGCACAGGTCTGGTGACCGCCGATGATGGCGATGAAGATGTCCGCTGTGAGCTGGCGGTGCGTGAGACCCAGCCCGCTGTAGGCCAGGTACGAGGCGACATCGTTTCCGGGGGTGGCCATGACCCGTGTCGCGTGCTCGCCGCAGATACGTTCCACGTCGGCCATACCCTGGGCGGGGTCGCCCCCGGCACCCATCAACTGGAGGAAACCGGTGACCAGGGCGTCGTGGTCCTTCTCGGGCACACCCACGGCCCAACCGAGGGCCAGTACGGGCAGCAGTTGCGCGTAGGAGGAGATCAACTCCGTCTGCCCCTTCTGGGCGAAATCGTCGATCAGGCGCAGCGCGGACCTGTGGCAGTGCTCCTCGAACTCCCACTGGTCGATGCGTGCGAGGGCCTGATTGAGCACGGCCGACCGGCGCCGGTGCTCCTCGCCCTCGCTGTAGATCAGGGCGTCGGTGGCCAACCCGCCCCCGATCAGCGGCCACAGCGGCCAGTCCGGGGGCAGCAGGTCCAGTAGCCTCCACCGGTGGAAGGACCGTCCGAAGAGTTCCGGAGCACAGGTCACCTGGAGCAACTCCGAGTAGCCCAGGACCAGCCACGCGGGGACGTCCCAGGCCAGGAGCACCGGCGCCACCGCGCCGTGGCGCCGGCGCAGGTCCCGGAAGAGCCCGGCCGGATCACCCTGGTACATGTCTCCCCCCAACCGCAGCGCTCCCTCGTGGGAGGAGGGCAGGGAGAACGGCAGCTCCGGGTGGTCCATGGTGGTCTTCTTCCGATCGGTCGAGCTCTGCGGACGGCCGGCCGGACCGTCCTGGTGGCCTGTGTTCGCGGTGTCCTTCATCGCACGGTCGTTCCTTCCAACATGTGCTGGCGGTGCAGGACCAGTTCCGCCAGGGCCGTGCCCACCTGGGCGGGATCGCGGGCGTCGCAGCGCAACAGGGGGGTGCCCGGGTCGAGGTCGAGGCTGGTGCGGATCTCCTCCAGGCTCCACCGCCTGTCCTCGTCACCGAAGGGGTTGTGGGCGACCAGGTGCGGCAGACCGGCACGCTCCACACGGTCGAGAGCGGCGAAGGAACTCTCCACATCGCGGGTGTCCACCAGCACGACCGCGCCCACGGCCCCCTGGCAGAGGCGTTCCCAGAGGGCGTGGAAACGCTCCTGGCCGGGAGCCCCGAACAGGTAGAGCACGATCTCCTCGTCGATGCTGATCCGGCCGAAGTCGAAGGCGACCGTGGTGGTGGTCTTGTCCGGCCGCAGCTCGAGACCCTCGTCCACGCCGGCGCCGGCCTGGGTCATCTCGGCCTCGGTGGTCAGCGGGGTGATCTCGCTGATCGAACTCACCAGGGTCGTCTTGCCCACCCCGAAGCCACCGGTGACCAGGATCTTCAGGGAGACAGTGGTGGAGGGGGCCAGGGGTTCATACAGAGAGGTTGATGAGACCGACACGTAGTTTCTCCAAGAGTCGACGGTCGTCGGCCGGGGGCACGGATGTCTCCAGAGGTCCGAGTGCGCCCGCAGCGCGCAGGGTGATGTGTCCCCGGTCGAGGAGATCGGCCAGCAGGATGGTGACCGCGCCCAACGGGATGTTCAGACGGGCCCCCAGCTCGGCCGGGGAGATCGGTCGGCCGCAGATCCGCACGATGTCGGCCTCTTCCAGGGACAGTTCCGAGGTGTCGGCCCGCTCGGTGATCACGAGTGAGAAGGGATCCGGACGCAGGGTGGTGCCGCTCCGGCCGCCGACGACCATGTAGAGGCCGTCGGGGACGTCCGGGTCCATCATGCTGAGGCCGTCCCGCTGCCGTGGCGGCTGGGTGTGGCCAGCTGTTCCGGCAGGCGTTCGACCAGCCGGCCCATCTCCGTGGCGACCACACCGAGGTCGGCCGCCGGACGTGACAGGTCCGCGAGCACGGCCAGGGCGGATCCCGCACCGGCCCCCATCACCAGGAGATGGTGGGGGTCGAGATCCACGGCCACGGTCCTGACCGGGTCCCGGACACCGAACACGGTGTTGACCTGGCCCCCCGTGGCCAGGAGCCCGCATGCGGAGGCCGCCAGCCCGTCGGCCTCGTCGCGCCCCAAGGTGCTGTCGGCCGAACGCACCAGACCGTCGGTGGACAACAGGAGCACGTGGCGTACCCCGGGGACCTCACCAAGTTTGTCCATGAGCCAGGTCAGGTCGGTCAACATCAGGTGTCCTCACGTTTCTCTGCAGGAGGGGTCGGCCGGGTGTGCGCGTGCCATTGGGCGATGCGGTGACTGGTGGCGGCATGGTCACGAGGCACCTCGATGCCCCGGGGCGAGGCCGGGTCCGGGGAGATGGTGGCGCCCCGGCGGCGGCGCGGCAGGTGTGCGGGGCGTTCAGCCCCGGTGGGTTCGGCCGCGTCTTCCTTCGCGGTGGCGGGTGCCGGATCCGGGGCCGCTGCCTCCGGAACGGGGACCGGTGCCGGGGTCCCGGCGGCGCTCCCGGGAACGGAACGGCCGACAGCGGTGGAACTGTGGAACGTGCTCTCCCCGCCTGTGCTCCCGGAGCCGGCCGGGGTGGGCAGGGCGGCGCTCACGGCGGCCTCGTCGGTGCGCAGCAGGCCGTTGCGGGGGATCCAGATGGTGGCCCGGGTCCCTCCCCGAGGCGAGGGACCGATGTCTACGTGGGCCCCCAAGGGGTCGGCGGAACGCCGGACCACGAGCAGCCCCAGTTGGTTGGCGGAGAGTTCGGCGATGTCGGGCCGACGGGTCGGGTCCAGGCGGCGGCGCACCTCGGCGAGCTGTTCCTCGGTCATGGCCAGGCCGCTGTCGTCGATGTGCACACCCAGGCGCATCGCGGTGCTCTCGAAGTGCACGACGACGGCCTCCGAGGGGGCCGAGAAGGAGGTGGCGTTGTCGACGAGCTCAGCGGTCACCTGCATGATCGCGTTGACGGCGCGCCCGTCGACCACCACGGGGGAGGAGGGGGAGTGCATCCGGACCCGGGAGAAGTCGGGGACACTGCCGATCGCTGCGCGCACCACCCGTTCGATGCGTAGGGGCCGGGTCCAGTTGCGGCCGATCCGGTCGGCCTCGGCGACGGTGAGCAGGCGTTGGATGAGCATTTCCAGGCGGGACAGGCCGGCTTCCACGGCCATGAGGTCCTCACGGACCCGTTCACCGGTCTGGGTGGTCTCCAGGCTGCTCCAGTAGGGCAGGCTGCGTTCTTGCACCTCGGCCCGCAGGTGGGCGACGCCGGCCCGGGCACGCGCGGAGCAGCCCCTGACGATGCTGAGCAGCCTACGGCGCTGCTGGTGGCCGCGCCACAGTGAGCGGGTCATCGCCTCGATCAGCTGCTGTGTGGCCGGATCGGGCCTGCCCCGGCGGTCGAGTTCGGCGAGCACGGTCTCGGCGGAAGCACCTTCCCGCACCCGCTGGGTGACTCGGGGGAAGGTGTCCGTGGCGACCGAACGGGTGGCGCGTTCCCGGTCGTCGAGGGCGGCCCGCAGGCTGTCGGTCTCGGCCTGCAGACGGGCGTTCTCGGCGCGGGCTCCGTCGAGGAGCGTGGCGTCGTGCTCGGTCCGAGCGCGGGCCCGGCGCAGCTGGAGCGCCGTGTAGGCGGACACGGCCAGGAGGGCGACGACACTCACCACGAGTGCCCACACCCAGATCTGCCCGGCCGGTTGTTCTGGGGCCAAGGTGTCTGTCAACAGCATTCGTCGGTCGATTCACGTCGGAGGAGGGGTTCGGGAAAGGGCACCGAAGGGCGGGTCCGGATATCGGTCCGATTTTTTCTCACGGGCCGGTGGCTGGTTTCCGGTTCGGGTGTCGATGCCGGGCACGGAGGTCATCCGTTCGATGTCTCGGCCGGGTGTGTTGTTGTGCTCGATCGGGGGCCGACCACGGCGGTCCCCCATGGTGGTGGCGAGGCGGGAACGGCGCGAAGTACCGGGCAGGACGCAGGCCAGGCCGGTGAAGTGTACGGTCAGTCATTTTGCCATCACTTCAGGGGTGTTCAAAGCAGAATGGAAGCACCGGGGTGGCCCTGTCCGCCGTGGGTCCACGCTTCCGGTGGTGTCATCACTGTTCACGGGGGTGCTGTCTTTCCACGGTCCGGGTGGAATCGGTGGAAAAACCTGACCTGGTGTTGGTGCTATTCCTGGAAAGTCCGATTTGAGGGTATAAGGGTGTTTTCTGCGTCGAGTCCGAAAAGTGGAGGGGCCCCGTGGCCAGAACAAAGGGCCCCGGCGCCCGGAACGGTTTCGGTCCGTTCCGGGCACCGGGGCCCCTGATCCGTGGAGCGCGGGACGCCACCGCCCCGCACAGGGCTCACGCCTGCACTGTGGCCACCGGGGAGCGGTCGACCTGCGAGGGCGCCTCGTCACCGAGGAAACTCGGCTTGTGCCGCTGAGCACTGGAGACCAGGTGCTCGGCCAGCTCCTCGGCGTCCAGGCGGCGCTCGATCACACGCAGGTCCGGGATCTTGGCGGCCGTCTCCACCTGACGCGGGGTCAGCATGGTGCAGCAGTCCTCGTCCGGCAGCTCCGAGATCGCCAAGGTACCGATGCGGCGCGCCTCACTCATGATCTCGCTCTTGTCCATGCCGATGAGCGGACGCAGGATCGGCAGGTCCACCGCATCGTCCAGAGCCGTGATGTTGGACATCGTCTGGCTGGAGACCTGGCCGAGCGCGTCCCCGGTGATCAGGCACTCCGCCTTGAGGTCGTCGGCCATCGCCTCGGCGGTCTTGAGCATCAGACGCCGCTGGGCCACGATCTGCAGGCGCTCGTTCCCGGAACTCTTCAGCTGCTGCTGGGCCTTGCCGAAGGGGATCACGAACAGTCGCGACCCCACCTGGTACCGGTCGATCTCGCGCACCAGGCTGTAGGCCTTGTAGATGGACTCCGGACCGGTGAAAGGCATCCCGGAGAAGTGCAGGAAGTCGACCTTGAGGCCGCGCCGGATCATCCGGTGGGCGGCCACCGGCGAGTCGATGCCTCCCGACATCAGCACCAGGCCGCGGCCGCTCATCCCCGCGGGCAACCCGCCCTGTCCGGGGATGCCCTCGGTGAACACGAACGCTTCGTCCTTGTCCACCTCCACGTGCAGGGTGTTGTCCGGGCACTTGAGGTCCACCCGGTAGCCGTGGGCCTCGATGATCCTCGCGCCCAGGTGGCCGGCCAGTTCCGAGGAGGTCATTTCGAAACGCTTGTCGCGGCGGCGGGCACGCACCGCGAAGGTGCCCTCGCGGTCGGCCATGGAACGCACACCGATGTCTGTGATGGCGTCCAGGTCCTTGCGCACGCGGCGCACCAGGTGCACCCACACCACACCCGTGACGTTGGCCATGCGGTCGGCGATCTCGGCGACCTCGAGGTCCGAGGCCTCGGGCTTGCGCACGATGATCACACCCGCGCCCCGCTGCGACAGGCGGATGTGGCCGAAGTCGCGCACGGAGTTACGGATGTTGTTGTGCAGCCGACGTTCGAAGAGCTTGCGGTTCGAGCCCTTGAGAACGATCTCGCCGAGCTTCATGAGCACGCAGAGCTCGCCGAGCCCGCTGTCGGCTCCGACCTCGGTTGCGGGGAGCGGCGCGGCCTCCAGCGACGCTGACATGGTGCTACCTCCGGAAAAGACGACGCCTTCACGGCCCGGTTCGGGCGGAAGAGGGAAAACGGGAGCGGGGCCGGGCGACCCGCTGCCTTCCAGTATCGGGCAATTCCCGGAGCGCTCGGTACATTCCCGCCCGGTCCGTCGGGCGCCTGTGAGGACCGCGATGACACGCGGGCCCCTCCCGGGAGACGGGAAGGGCCCGCGGTCGGAGCAGAGGTCCTCGGCACGGCACGGTCAGCCGAAGAAGACCTCGGCCTCCTCGTAGCGCTCGGGCGGGACGGTCTTGAGGGTGTCGGTGGCCTCGGACAGGTCCACCCGGACGATCTCTGTCCCCTGCAGGGCCACCATGCGCCCGAAGGACTTCTCGTGCACGGCAGCGATGGCGTCGACGCCCAGGCGGGTGGCCAGGACACGGTCGAAGGCGCTGGGGGTACCGCCGCGCTGCACGTGGCCCAGGACCACCGAGCGGGCCTCCTTGCCGGTGCGCTGCTCGATCTCCTCGGCGAGGGACTGGCCGATACCGCCCAGGCGCACGTGGCCGAAGGAGTCCTTCTCGCCGGTGGCCAGCTCCATCTGCCCCTCCTGGGGGTGGGCGCCCTCGGCGACGACGATGATCGGTGCGTACTGGGTCTCGAACCGGCTCTCGACGTACTTGACGACCTGGTCGATGTCGAAGGGGCGCTCCGGGATGAGGATGACGTTGGCGCCGGCGGCCATCCCCGAGTGCAGGGCGATCCAGCCCGCGTGGCGGCCCATGACCTCCACCACGAGCGCGCGGTGGTGCGACTCGGCGGTGGTGTGCAGGCGGTCGATCGCCTCGGTGGCGATGTTGACCGCCGTGTCGAACCCGAACGTGTAGTCGGTGGCGTTGAGGTCGTTGTCGATCGTCTTGGGGACACCGATGACGTTGACGCCGTTGTCGTGGAGCTGGCGGGCCACTCCGAGAGTGTCCTCACCGCCGATCGCGATGAGTGCGTCCAGGCCCAGGCCGGCCATGTTGTCCTTGACGCGCTCGACCCCGCCCTCGATCTTCATCAGGTTGGTGCGCGAGGAACCCAGGATCGTTCCTCCACGCGGGAGGATGCCGCGCACGGCCGACATGTCCAGGGGTTTGGTCGCGCCCTCGAGGGGGCCGCGCCAACCGTCCCGGAAGCCGACGAACTCGTATCCGTAGTCCTTGATCCCCTTGCGGACCACTGCACGAATGACCGCGTTCAGACCAGGGCAGTCCCCGCCACCGGTCAGCACCCCGACTCGCATGCGACTCTCCTCCACGTTGTGGGTTTCCCGGCGCAGGACGCCGTATGGTCTAGACCATACGGCGATCGGGGAGTGCAGACCAAACCCGTACGGGAGAGCCGAAGCAGTGGGGCCGCACCGTTCGGAGCGGACTCGTCCGGGCTCTCACCCTTCGTCGCCGTCGATGCCCTGGTCGATGGCGTAGCGCACCAGTTGCGCCCGATTGTGCAGCTGCAGTTTGGTCAGGGTGTTCTGGACATGGTTCTGGACGGTCCGGTGCGAGATGGACAGGCGCCCCGCGATCTGTTTGTAGGCCAGCCCCTTGGCGACCAGACGCAGCACCTCGGTCTCCCTCGGGGTCAGGCTCGGCGCCCTACCGGCCTCCTCCTCCCGTGGTCCGGAGCGTGCGGACAGGCGCCGGTACTCGCCCAGGACCAGCCCGGCCAGACCGGGCGTGTAGACCGCCTCGCCCGCGTCCACGCGCCGCACGGCGTCCAAGAGCTGCTCGCGGTCGGCGGACTTGACCAGGTACCCGGTCGCGCCCGCCTTGACGGCTGCGAGCACGTCCTCGCCGGCACCACTGGCCGAGAGCACCAGGATGTTCGGTGGGTCGGACAGCTCGGCCAGACCGGAGATGAGCTCCACCCCGCCCATGTCGGGCAGGTGGAGGTCGACCACGGCCAGGGTCGGGCGGGCGGCGGGGGCGATGCGCAGGGCCTTGGCGCCGTCCCCGGCGGTGCCCACCACGGTCGTGCCGGCCTCGTCGAGGTCACGGGCGACGGCCTCGCACCACATCGGATGGTCGTCGACGACCAGGACCCTGATCCGCTCGAGCGCGCTGTCCATGGTCGGAACCCTATCGGCTCCCCGCGCCCGTCCTCCTGCCCCGGGCCGCCCCTGAACCGGCAGCGGGGCCGAACACCCGCCGAGCGTGTGCCCGGCCCCGCTGGACCACACTGCCTAGTCGTCCTCGTCGAGGTCGCCGAGGTCGAGCCCGCCCGGGGTCGCGAGCAGCTCGATCGTGGTGCCCTCGGGGGCGCTGTCGTTCACCGACTGACGGGCGATGGTGTCACCGCGCAGGATGCGCTCCACCTCGGCCTCGAAACCGGCGTCCTCCAGTTCCTCCACGGCCTCGTCGATGTCCATGCCGACCACATCGGGCACGTCGACCTCCGGCGGTCCGGTCGAGACGGTGAGCGTCACCGTGCCGCCCGGGCCCAGGCTGGTGCCCGTGTCGGGGGACTGGCTGATCACGGTGTCCTCGGGGACGTCCTCGCTCTCCTCCTCCTCGAGCTCGACCTCCAGGTCGAGGTCCTCGAGGGCGGAGACGGCCTCGTCGACACCGCGCCCGGCCACCGCGGGCACGTCGATACCGCGGCTGATGGTGAGTGTGACGGTCTCCTCGCGGTCGGCCGTGCCACCCGCCTCCGGGTCGGTGGAGATCACCTCGCCGGGCGGGGCGTCGTCGGCGTCGACCTCCTCCTGGGTGATGGCGTCGGAGGCGAACCCGCGGTCCTCCAGCTCCTTGGTGGCGTCGGCGACGTCCGTGCCGGTCAGGTCCGGCATGTCGAAGGTCTGCGGCCCCTTGGACAGGAACACCGTGACCTGATCGCCCCCGGACAAGCGGTCCCCGATCTCCGGTTCGGTCCGGGCGACGGTGCCCGGGTCGGCGTCCTGGCTGTAGACCTCCTCCTCGGACAGGTCGAACTCGAGCCCGGAGGCCTGGATCTCGGAGCGGGCGGTGTCGGTGTCGGACCCGACCACGTCCGGGACCGGTTCGAAGCGCCCGATCAGGAACCACCAGCCGGCCACGAGGACCACCAGCGCCATCACGGCCCCGCTGAACGCGAGCACGCGGTTGCGGCGCAACCACGAAGCCTCCTCGTTGCCGTCCTCGTTCCCGGGGCCGTCGTCGAACCCGGCCGAGTCCATGTCCACGACCATCGTCGCGTTCTCGGTACCCGGGCCCGAACCGCCCGAGATGAGCTGCGGCGCGGTCACTGTCGGGACCGACCCCGGCTGCTGGGCCACCGGCGGCAACGGGCCCGCCTGGTGCGGGTCCTCGGGCAGCCGCTTGAGCGCCTCCAGCACCTTGGCCAGGTACTGTCCGGCATTGCTGGGCCGGTACCGGGGCTCGCGCTCGGTGGCCTTGGTCACCAGGGCATCGACCTCGGGCGGCATGTTCGGGATGAAGTGCGAGGGCCGCGGTACGTCCTCGTTCACGTGTTGGTAGGCGATCGCGATGGGCGTCTCGCCGGTGTGCGGCTGGCTTCCGGTGAGCAGCTCGTACAGCATGATCCCGGCTGCGTACACGTCGCTGCGCGCGTCGGCCAGCCCCTTCTCGATCTGCTCCGGGGCCAGGTATGCGGCCGTGCCCATGAGGGTGCCCGTGCGTGTCAGGCCCTGGTTGGACTGCTCCACCGCGCGGGCCAGGCCGAAGTCTGCGACCTTGACCCGGCCGTCCTCGGTGATGAGTACGTTCTCGGGCTTGACGTCGCGGTGCACCATGCCGGCCTGGTGGGCGGCTCCCAGCGCGGCCAGCACCGACGCCATGATGTTGAGCGCGGCCCGCGGGGCCAGGCGTCCCTTGGCCTTGAGCAGGTCGCGCAGGGTCCGGCCCGGTACGTACTCCATCGCCAGGAACACGTGTCCGGTGTCCTCGCCCTGGTCGAAGACCTGCACCACGTTCGGGTGCGAGAGCTTGGCGACCGAGTGCGCCTCGTTGATGAAGCGCTGGACGAAGGCGGGGTCCTGCGCGAGGGAGGGGTGCATCACCTTCAACGCCTGCCGCCGGTCCAGACGGAGGTCGTGGGCGACGTAGACGGTCGCCATCCCACCCCCGGCGATACGGGACTCGATGAAGTAGCGCCGGTCGAGTGTCGCGCCTACGAGTGGGTCGGAAGTCGTCATGTCCACGGCGGAGTCATGTCCTTGCTGCGGGGAGCGCGGGCAGTCACGGTCGGCGTGGGCGATGCGGCCCGGCCAGGCCGGGACGACCCGGAGGTGCGCTCTGGGCGACGGCGCTCACCCGACACCGTGTGTCGAACCGACACGATAGCGGAATCTGGCGCACACGCCCGCCCCGCGGTCGGCGGTCCTCCCCTCCCGTGCAGGGGGCACGGGGGTGGAGGCTCGTTCTGTTGTACGTCGGAGCGCACCCCACCACGGTAGGCGACGCAGGGGAACACGTGGTGTTAGAGCGCTCACGCAACACACCGGGCCGCCCGCCCCCGTGGCCGCAGGGAGGTCGGGCGGCCCCGTGCTGTAGCTCGTACGGCGCTTCTAAGGCGTGGGGGAGGAGGCCTGCGCGTACCGGCGGACCGGGATGCGTCCGGCCAGGCGTGCGGCGCGGCCGGCCCGCACCGCGTCACGCATGGCCCCGGCCATGAGCCCCGGTTCCTGGGCACGTGTGACGGCGGTGGCCAACAGGACCGCGTCACAACCCAGCTCCATCGCCAGGGCCGCGTCACTGGCGGTACCGATTCCGGCGTCCACGATGACCGGGACCTGTGCCTGCTCGACGATGAGCTCCAGGTTGTGCGGGTTGCGGATGCCCAGCCCCGACCCGATCGGTGCGGCCAGAGGCATCACGGCCGCACAGCCGATCTGCTCCAGGCGCCGGGCCAGGACCGGGTCGTCGTTGGTGTAGGGAAGGACGGTGAAACCCTCGTCGACGAGGGCCTCGGCCGCCTCCAGCAACTCCACCGGGTCGGGGAGCAGGGTGCGTTCGTCGGCGATCACCTCCAGCTTCACCCAGTCGGTCTCCACCGCCTCGCGCCCCAACCTGGCGGTACGCACCGCGTCGGCCGCGGTGAAGCACCCGGCAGTGTTGGGCAGCGCCCGGATCTTGTTGCGCCGCAGCACCTCCCACACGGAACCTTCCTGTGCGGGGGAGACGTGGCGCAGGGCGACAGTGGTCAGTTCCGTGCCGGAGACGGTCAGGGCCTCCTCCAGCACGTCCATGGAGGGCGCCCCTCCCGTTCCGGTGATGAGGCGGGAGGAGAAAGCGGTGCCGGCGATGGTGAACGGGTCGTCCACGCGCGGGTCGAACATGGTCAGCCCCCCTGTACCGCGGTCAGGACGTCCACACGGTCGCCCGTTCCGAGCCGGGTCGAGGCCCAGGCAGTGCGACGTACCACTTCGTCGTTGACGGCCACGGCGATCCCGCCGGGGACCTCGCCCCCGCCGGAGGCGGTGAGTTCGCGGACGACCGCTTCGACGGTGGTGTCGGGTTCGTAGGTGTGTTCTTCGTTGTTGACAGTGAGCCTCATGTGTCCTCCCGGTCAGCAGAGAACCGGCGTGCGGGGGAAGGCAGGGTGCCCTCTGTGAGGGCCTGTGCCATGGCCTCGCCCGTGGCCGGGGTGAGCAGGACGCCGTGGCGGAAGTGCCCGGCGGCCAGGTGGAGCCCGGGGACCCGGGTGGGGCCGAGCAGGGGTTCGTTGTCGGGGGACCCGGGACGCAGCCCCACACAGGTTTCGGTGACCTCGAGTTCGGTGACCCCAGGTACGAGCTCGCGGGCATCGCGCAGGACCTGCCAGAGACCGCCCACGGTCAAGGACTCGTCCTGGCCCCGCTCCTCCTGGGTGGCGCCCACGACGATCTCTCCGTCCTCGCGCGGGACCAGGTAGACCGGAGAGCCCTTGACCAGGCCGCGCACGGTGCGGTGCACCAGGGGCTCGGACCCCTCCGGCAGACGGGTGCGCAGGAGCTGGCCCTTGACCGGACGCACGGTGGGTACGACCGGCTCCGGCAGGGTGACGGCGTTGCTCCAGCACCCGGCGGCCAGGACCACCTGGTCGGCGGCCAGGGCGTCACCGCCGTCCAGGCGCACCCGGAGATCGTCGGTGACCTCCACGGCCCGGTCCTCGACCTCGTGCACGCCCGCGCGCGCCCCGGCGACGGCCAGAGCTCGCAGGAGGCGGCGGGGGTCCACCGAGTGGTCCGCGGAGGCGAGGACCCCGCCGCGTGCCGTCGGGGCCAGCATCGGTTCGAGCCTGCGGCACTCGCGGCCGGTCAGGCGCTCGGTGGGGATCCCCAGGCGTTGCTGGAGCTCGTGAAGGTCGGCCAGGACCGCGAGGTCGTCGCGGTCGAAGGCCACCATGAGCGTGCCTGTGGTGCGGTGTCCGACCGGGACACCGCTCGCGGCCTCCAGTTCGGCGACGAAGTCCGTGTACAGACCCGCCGAGTGCACCCCGAACTCCATGAGGGGCTCCTCGCCGAAGACCGCCTCGGTGGCGGGTGTGAGCATGCCCGCAGCGACCCTGGAGGCCGATCGGGCGTCGGAGGGCTCCACCAGGGTGACGTCGAACCCCCGTTGGGCGGCGCGCCAGGCGGTCACCCGCCCGGCCAGGCCGCCGCCGACCACGACGACGCGGCCGTCCCCGCGGTCGGTGGTGGGATGACTGGTACGCATGGCGCCGTGTTCCACTCCCTTCGCCGGCATGATCCGGATCAGGTTCGTGCGGTCGGCGGATCGGTCACTCCGCCCTCTCAGCCGGGACCACCCGGCTCCCGCGGTCACTTCCCATCCTAGAACCCGCATCAAATACCGGCGCCGCCGCACGGGCCGGCGGCAATCACGCACCTGTGGGCACGGCCGGTGCGCATGTGGCGCCGGGGGCCGTGCGCATGTGGCAGATTGGGGCTGTGACACACAACGACATCGACACCCTGATCGGCGACTGGCTCACGCTCAAGGAGGCCGCGGAGCCCCTCGGGGTCAGCCCCAACCGCATCAAGCAGCTCATCCGCGAGAACCGCATGATGGGGGTGAAGCGCGGGGGCGAACTCGTGATCCCCGCCGCTTTCCTGGACGGCGACGACCTCGTCAAGGGGCTGCCCGGGACACTGATGCTGCTCAGCGACGCCGGTTTCTCCCACGAGGAGGCCCTGCGCTGGCTCTTCACCCCGGACGAGAGCCTGCCGGGCACACCCATCCAGGCCATGCACGAGAACCGCGGTACCGAGGTGCGCCGCCGCGCCCAGAGCCTGGCGTTCTGACGCGGCCCGTGGGCGTTCTTCGGTTCGGGGCGCCCACACCCTAGGGTGGGGCGCGTGAGGACCAGCCACGGAACCAGCCTGCGCAAGCGCCTGGACACATCCCTTCTGTACCTGTGCACCGACGCCCGCGCCGAGAGCGGCGATCTGGCCGAATTCACCGACGCGGCGCTGGCCGGCGGGGTGGACATCGTCCAGCTGCGCGACAAGGGCCTGGAGGCCCGTGAGGAGCTCGCCGCCCTCGAGATGATGCGGGACGCGTGCGAACGCCACGGGGCCCTGCTCGCCGTCAACGACCGGGCCGACATCGCCCGCGCCGTACGCGCGGACGTGCTCCATCTGGGGCAGCGCGACCTGCCCGTGCCCATGGCCCGCGACATCGTCGGCGCCGATCCGGTCGTCGGGCGTTCCAACAACGACATCGGAGCGGCCACGGACTCGTCCGAGGAACCCGGGACCGACTACTTCTGTGTCGGGCCCACGTGGTCGACCCCCACCAAGCCGGGCCGTCCGGCCGCCGGGCTCGACCTGGTACGCGAGGCCGCCGCGCTCGGCAGCGACCGCCCCTGGTTCGCCATCGGCGGCATCGACGCCGGGAACATCGACGAGGTCCTCGACGCGGGGGCCCGCCGCGTCGTCGTGGTCCGCGCGATCACCGGGGCCGAGGACCCCCGTGCCGCCGCCGAGTACCTGCGTTCCCGGATCACCGCCCGCACGGGATGAGTCGGCGTCCCCGAAGACGTGGGTGCACGCCGCGGGCCCGCGGGGTCCTCCGGGGTCAGACCGCCACGTGCGCCAGCGCGCTGGGGTGGCGGCGCAGGAACCCCTCGATCGACTGTGCCGGGTGGCCGGTCAGTTTCGGCACGGTGCCGGAGACCACGTCCATCTCCCCGGCGGCGATCGCGGCGTAGGAGGAGGCCCACCCCTCCACCTGCCACTCGGGGGCGCCGGTGGCCCTGCGGGAGGCCAGAGCTTCTTCCCAGGTCTCGGGCACGTACCGGATCGAACGGGATGTCAGGGCGGCCAACTTGTCCACGGTCGCGGCCAGCCCGAGGGCCTCGGGGCCGGTCACGTCCAGGGTCGTGTTCGTGGTGCGGGCGGCCGTGTCGGGGTCGGTGAGAACCCCGGCCGCCACGTCGGCCACGTCGTCGCGCGACACCCACGCGATGCGCCCGTCCCCGGCGGGGCCGCGCACCACGCCCTCGTCGTCCACCCAGTGCGGCAACAGGTCCAGGTACAAGCTGGGTCTGAGGAAGGTGTGCCGTACCCCGGTGGACCGGATGTGGGCCTCGGTGAAGAAGTGCGTGCGCGCGAAGGTGAAGGTCGAAGCGGGGCCGGCCCCCAGGAACGACAGGTACACGATGTGCGAGACCCCGGCCCCGACCGCCGCGTCCACGGCGTTCAGGTGCGTCAGCACACGGTCCTCGGACTCGGACGCCGACACCAGGAACAGGGTGTCCACGCCCCGGCAGGCGCGTTCGAAGGCGCTGGTGTCCTCGTACGTGGCCATCGCCGCACTGCTGCCCGGGTACTCCGGGGCGCGGTTGAGGTCGCGCACGATGAACCTCTGCGGTAGTCCCAGCCGCGCGATGCGAGCGGCCACACGTCCGCCCAGCGCGCCCGTAGCTCCGGTCACACCAATGGTGCGGTTTGTCATGTGATCGTCGCCCATGGACCCATCCTCGGACACGTGAGGGTGTGCCGCACTCAGCGGCACACCCCCTTTTCCCGTGCCGGGTCCCGTCGGAACCGGGATCGCGCGGCCGGGAGCTCAGTGCGTGCGCGAAGTGGCGATCGCGACCAGCTCACGCAGCGGCCCGCGGGCCTGCGCGTCGATGCCGGGGTGGTCGAGGACAGCGGCGGCGTGGTCGGCGTACTCGGCCACCAGCTGCTCGCACACGGCCAGTGCGCCGGAGTCCTCGATGAGCCCGCACATCCACTCCACCGACTCCGCGGTCAGGTCAGGGCTGCCCAGCAACGACCGGAACCGTTCGGCGTCGGCGGTGGCGGCCCGCTCCAGGGTCTCGGCGACCACCAGGGTGCGCTTGCCCTCGCGCAGATCGTCACCGGCGGGCTTGCCGGTCGTGGACGGGTCCCCGAACACACCGAGCACGTCATCGCGCAGCTGGAAGGCGATCCCGAGGGTCACGCCGTAGTCGGTGTAGACCGGGCCCAGCTCCTCCAGCCGCCCGGCCAGCGCCGCGCCCAGGTGCAGGGGACGCTCCACCGTGTACTTGGCGGCCTTGTAGTGCATGACCCGCAGCGCGGCCTCGCGGGTGGAGGACCCCCGCACCTGCTCCAGGGTGTCGAGGTACTGTCCGGCCATCACCTCGGTGCGCATCGCGTCGAAGGGCACCCGGCCGGCCAGCAGAGTCTCGGGGGAGAACCCGCTGGCCTGGTACATCTCGTCGGACCACACCAAGCACAGGTCACCGATGAGGATCGCTGCACCCTGGCCGAAGTCCTGGCTGTCCCCGCTCCACCCGTGGTCGGCGTGCAGCTTCGCCATCCGCTTGTGGGTGGCCGGCCGCCCACGCCGGGTGTCGCTGTTGTCGATGACGTCGTCGTGCACCAGCGCACAGGCCTGCAGGTACTCCAGGGACGCGGCCGCCTGCACGATGCGTTCGTCCTCGGCGGCCCCGCCGGCGCCGCGCCAGCCCCAGTAGGCGAAGGTCGGGCGCAGTCGCTTACCGCCGGTGAGTACGGTCTCCAACGCGTCGACGGCCGGAGCGAGCTCGGCCCCGATTTCCAGCAGGCGCGTCCGGTTGCGGGCACCGAAGTCCGCGAGGGCGCGGTCCACGGAGGGTCGGACGACGGAGACGGGTGAGTCGGAAGAAGATGAGGATGGGGCCATACCTCGCACATTATCGGCTGTTCACGCCCATCCCGCCCTGCCCCGGAAGAGTTTCGGGGAGCCTGGCAGCGCGGGCAGTTCGGGGCGTGATGGACCCTGGCCCCCGGTCGGCGGAGGGGCTTGTTCTAGGCTGGAGAGCATGCAGGCCGCATCTACACGTTCCGTGGCACCTCGTGCCACCAGCCCTCGGCACATCAGCGACATGCTTGACTCCGGGGAACCGATGTTCTCCTTCGAGTTCTTCCCGCCGCGTACGCCCAAGGCGCAGGAACGCCTCTGGCGCGCCATTCGCGAACTGGAGGCGCTCAACCCTTCGTTCGTCTCGGTCACCTACGGGGCCGGCGGTAGTACGCGGGGAAGGACTGTAGAGACCACCGAACACATCGCCACCGACACGACGTTGCTCCCGGTGGCGCACATGACCCTCGTGGACCACTCCGTCGCGGAGCTGCGCCACCTCATCGGACGCTTCTCCGCTGCGGGGGTCTCCAATCTGCTCGCCGTGCGCGGGGACCCGCCCGGCGACCCCGACGGTGAGTGGATCTCCCACCCCGAAGGACTGACCTACTCCGAAGAACTGGTCCGGTTGATCAAGGAGAGCGGCGACTTCTGCGTGGGGGTGGCAGCCTTCCCCTACAAGCACCCGCGCTCGGCCGACGTGGAGACCGACACCGACCACTTCGTCCGCAAGTGCCGCGCCGGAGCCGACTACGCCATCACGCAGATGTTCTTCGACCCGGAGGACTACCTGCGTATGCGTGACCGCGTGGCAGCCAGGGGCTGCGACATCCCCATCATCCCCGAGGTGTTCCCGGTGGTGCGCACGTCCTTCATCCCGCGCTCCGAGAAGCTCTCCGGAGCCCCGTTCCCGCGTGATCTCGCCGAGAAGTTCGAGAGCTTCGGCGACGACGAGGAGGCGGTGCGCCAGTTCGGGATCGAGCACGCCCAGCGCATGTGCGAACGGCTGTTGGCCGAGGGCGCTCCCGGGATCCACTTCATCACTTCGAACCAGTCCATGGCCACCAGGGAGATCTACCGGGAGATCGCCGGGACCCGGACCCCCTGAGCGGGAGCCGTGCAGCCAGGATGTCGAAGGGCTGATCCGGGCTGCCGGGGAAGGTGAGACCCTCCAGCAGCGCGGTGAAGCCGCAGGAGACATAGAGGTGGCGGGCCGGGGTCGGACCCGTCCGGGTGGACAGCAGAGCAGTCCGCTCCGGCCGCCCCTCGCACAGAGCATGCAACATGCACCGTCCGATGCCCCGGTTCTGTGCGCCGGGATGGACGTGCACCTCGGCGATCTCCACGGCCGAGTCCAGGTACCGGCGTACCTGCCGGTCGTTCCAACGGGCGCGCATCCCCGCTTCGACGACATCGTGCCACCACTGGCCGGGCCGTCCGCGGAAGGCGTAGGCGAACCCGACGGGTTCCTCATCGCGCACGGCCACCACCGAGCGGAAACCCGGGTGCTCGGCGTGGGCGCTCATCACCGCTGCACGCCCGGGGAGCTGTTCGGCCGGGGGCGCCATGGCGGCCTCGTAGATCCGGATCAGGGCTGGAACCGCGTGCGTGAAGGGATCCGGCGCCAGTTCACGAAGTTCGGTCTCGGCGTCCACGGGCCAACCCTAGAGCACGGTCACCGGAGGAGTCCCGGACACGGACCGGCGCCAAGTCCTTGACGCTCTTCCGGGGCTGCGATTTACTGAATCCGTCGAACTCGTGTTCGACCAATTGTCCGCCGGGTACCCTGGTGGGCGGCGGCGCGGTCGGGCTGGGGAGGGGAAGCCCCACGTCCGGCCGCGCCGCCCTTCGTTCCCCGCTCCCGGCAGAGCGCCGTCCGCCCCCACACGAGTCGGACCCCGCCCACCGTGGGGTGTGACGGGGTCCGCGGACAGGAAGAGCCGGCGACCTCGGGGGGAGGGGCCGGCTCTCGTACCTCGAAGGTCCCGACGCGGCTAGAAGGCGTCGACGGCCCGGCGAGCCTCGGGGTCCAGAACGCCCCAGTTGATGAGCTCCTCGGTCAGGTCCGAGGGAGACTTGTCGTAGATGACTGCGAGTGAACGCAGGTCCTCCTGGCGGATGCTGAGCACACGGCCGTTGTAGTCGCCGCGCTGGCTCTGGATGGTGGCGACGTAGCGCGAGAGCGGCCCGGCCTTCTCCTGCGGCAGCTGCTGCATGCGCTCCAGGTCGATCACCAGCTTGGGTGTGGGGCCCAGCGGGGTGGGTGCGGCGCCGCCCGGAAGCAGCTCCGACATCGGTACACCGTAGAAGTCGGCGAGCTCGGCCAGCTTCTGCACGGTGACGGCGCGGTCACCGCGCTCGTAGGAACCCACCACGACGGCCTTCCAGCGCCCGTGGGACTTCTCCTCGACGCCGTGCAGGGACAGGCCCTGCTGGGTGCGGATGGCACGCAGCCGCGCGCCGAGGGACTTTGCGTATTCCGATGGCATCTTCTTGTCGCTCCCGGCCGTGACGGTGGCTGGTGGTGGGGGAGACGTTCCGCTCGTACTCGGCGGGCCGACTGGGCGGTCCAGCGGATGGTCACGGGGTGCAACCCCACCCGGTAGTGATTACAGACAGTGACGGTAGGGGGGTCTGGCTCCCAGGTCAAGCCGTTGGTGTGAAATGCGACTAATCAGTGTCCGAACCGCGCGTAGGTGAAACTCCTCTCATGTCACCCGAGAACGGGAGGATAGGGGTGGGCCTTGGGGCGTGAAAGCCCGTGTTCGCGGGGCCTTCCGGCTTCGGAGGGTGGTGAGGGGGTGGAGTCGGGGCGCGGTCCACGCGTTGCCGGCGGTGGCAACGCGTGGATTTTATGTGTGACCTAATTCACAGTGGCGGGGTGAGCGGGGTGAACTCCCGGGGAAGGCGTGACCCCTGCGCTGGTAGCGTGGGCCCGATCGACATCCTTTAACGGCCTGTCCAGTGAGGCAGGGAAGGGGGTCACTATTTTGCGTGCGCAAAAACCCACCGCAGGTGATGCGGCGAGGGGCTCGGGCGCACAGGCGGAGATGCCCGCAGGCACCCGCGCCGTCCTCGACGGCCCCGAGATCGACCGGGCTCTGACCCGGATCGCCCACGAGGTGCTCGAACGCACCAAGGGCGGTCACGAGGTCACACTCCTCGGTGTTCCCTCGCGCGGCGTCCCGCTCGCACAGCGCCTGGCCCGGCGCATCGAACGGGTGGAGGACATCGCGGTCCCCGCCGGTTCCCTCGACATCACCATGTACCGCGACGACCTGCGGCTCGCACCCGCACGGGCGCTCGGCCGGACCGAGGTCCCCGAGAGCGGGCTCGACGACCGCGTGGTCGTCCTCGTCGACGACGTGCTCTTCTCCGGCCGGACCGTACGCGCCGCCCTCGACGCACTCGGCGACCTCGGCCGTCCCCGAGCGGTCCAGCTCGCCGTCCTCGTCGACCGCGGCCACCGCGAACTGCCCATCCGCGCCGACTACGTGGGCAAGAACCTGCCCACCTCCCTGCGGGAGAACGTCGACGTACGCCTGAGCGAGACCGACGACCAGGACGCCGTCCTGCTCGGCCCCTCCCGGTCCCGGACCGGCACCACAGGAACGGGGGAGGAGCACTGATGCGGCACCTGCTCTCCACCGGAGACCTCGACCGGGACCAGGCCACCCTGATCCTGGACACCGCCTCCGAACTCGCCCAGGTCGCAGACCGGTCGGTCAAGAAACTGCCGACCCTGCGCGGACGGACCGTGGTCAACCTCTTCTACGAGGACTCCACCCGTACCCGCACCTCCTTCGAACTCGCGGCCAAGCGCCTCTCCGCCGACGTCATCAACTTCTCCGCCAAGGGCTCCAGCGTCTCCAAGGGCGAGAGCCTCAAGGACACCGCCCTGACGCTGCAGGCCATGGGCGCCGACGGCGTGGTCGTCCGCCACAGCGCCTCGGGTGCGGCACACCGCCTCGCCCGCTGGGTCGACGGGTCGGTCCTCAACGCCGGTGACGGCACCCACGAGCACCCCACCCAGGCCCTGCTCGACGCCTTCACCATGAGGAACCGCCTCGGCCGCCTCGAAGGCCTGCGCGTGGCCGTGGTCGGCGACGTCCTGCACAGCCGTGTGGCACGTTCCAGCGTGCTGCTGCTGACCACACTGGGCGCCGAGGTCACCCTCGTGGCGCCGCCCACGCTGCTACCGGTGTCCGTGCACACCTGGCCGTGCGAGGTCTCCTACGACCTGGACGCCGTCCTGCCCAAGAGCGACGTGGTCGTGCTGCTGCGTGTCCAGGCCGAGCGCATGCGGGAGTCCTTCTTCCCCTCCGTGCGCGAGTACACCCGCAACTACGGCCTCGACGGCGAACGCCTCGGCCGCATGCCCGAGCACGCCCTCGTCATGCACCCCGGACCCATGGTCCGCGGCATGGAGATCTCCGCGGAGGTCGCGGACTCGCCCCGGTGCACCGTCACCGAGCAGGTTGCCAACGGTGTCAGCCTGCGCATGGCCGTGCTCTACCTGCTCCTCGGCGGCTCCTGATGCCCTCGCGCGCCCGGCCCCGTCGGCGCGCGCCCGGTGCCCCACGGCACCCCCAGCCTTTCTCCACCCGAACAGAAAGCCGTACACCGCGATGCCCGAGAACCACGGCCCCTACCTCGTCCGCGGGGCGCGACCGCTCGGCGGCGACCCGGTCGACCTGCTCCTGAGCGATGGCACCATCACCCGGATCGGTGCCGGCCTCGAAGGCCCCCAGGACGCGCAGGTCGTCGACGCCGACGGTCTGATCGCCCTCCCCGGCCTGGTCGACCTGCACACCCACCTGCGCGAACCCGGACGTGAGGACGCCGAGACCGTCGAGACCGGCTCCCGGTCGGCCGCCACGGGCGGCTACACCTCCGTGCACGCCATGGCCAACACCGACCCCGTCGCCGACACCGCAGGCGTCGTCGAACAGGTCTGGCACCTGGGCCGCGAAGCCGGCCTGTGCGACGTGCGTCCCGTCGGCGCCGTCACCGTCGGCCTCGCCGGCGAACAACTCGCCGAGATCGGTGCCATGGCCGCCTCCTCCGCCGCGGTCCGCGTCTTCTCCGACGACGGCATCTGCGTCTCCGACGCGCTGCTCATGCGACGCGCCCTGGAGTACGTCAAGGCCTTCGACGGCGTCGTCGCCCAGCACGCCCAGGAACCCCGGCTCACCGAGGGTGCCCAGATGAACGAGGGCTGCGTCTCCGACCGCCTCGGCCTGTCCGGCTGGCCCGCGGTCGCCGAGGAGGCGATCATCGCCCGCGACTGCCTGCTCGCCCAGCACGTGGGATCGCGCCTGCACGTGTGCCACGTCTCCACCAAGGGCTCGGTCGACATCATCCGCTGGGCCAAGGAACGCGGCTGCGACGTCACCGCCGAGGTCACCCCCCACCACCTGCTGCTCACCGAAGACCTCGTGGAGGGCTACGACCCCGTCTACAAGGTCAATCCGCCGCTGCGCACCGAGGATGACGTCCTCGCCCTGCGCGAGGGCCTGGCCGACGGAACGATCGACGTCGTGGCCACCGACCACGCTCCCCACCCCGTGGAGGCCAAGGAGACCGAGTGGTCCGACGCCGCCATGGGGATGGTCGGTCTGGAGACGGCGTTGGCCGTCGTCCAGCGCACCATGGTCGACACCGGCCTGCTGACCTGGAAACAGGTCGCCGACCGTATGTCCGTCACCCCCGCACGCATCGGACGGGTGGAGGGCCACGGCCGCGCCCTGGCGGAGGGCGAACCCGCCAACGTCGTCCTGTACGACCCCGCCGACCCCGTCGGTGTCGACGGCACCACCATGGCCAGCAAGAGCAGCAACACCCCCTTCCGGGGCATGAGCCTGCCCGGCCGGGTCCGCGCCACGTTCCTGCGCGGGGTCCCCACCGTCCTGGAAGGCAAGACCGCATGAACACCACACAGAACGGCCGGGGCCTTCCCGGCAGGCAAGAGGGGGCAGAGGTGTCCGAGGAAAAGGGCGGACCGGCGATTCTGGTGCTCGAGGACGGCCGGGTCTTCCACGGCCACTCGTACGGCGCCACCGGCGAGACCTTCGGCGAGGCCGTCTTCAACACCGGCATGACCGGTTACCAGGAGACCTTCACCGATCCCTCCTACCACCGCCAGATCGTGGTGATGACCGCACCGCACATCGGCAACACCGGCGTCAACGACGAGGACACCGAGTCCGAGCGCATCTGGGCCGCTGGCTGCGTCGTGCGAGAGCCCGCCCGCGCCTTCTCCAACTGGAGGGCCGAGCGCTCCCTGGAGGAGGAGATGCGCAGCCAGGGCGTTGTCGGAATCGCTCTCAAGGGCACCCGCGCCCTCACCCGTCACCTGCGCGACCGCGGTGCCATGCGCGCGGCCGTCAGCACGGTGGAGACCGACCCGCAGAAGCTGCTCGCCCGCATCCTCGAGCAGCCCACCATGGCCGGCTCCGACCTGACCTCCGAGGTCAGCACCGACCGCGCCTACGAGGTCGCACCGCCCGAGGGTGTGCAGGCCCGGTTCCACGTGGTCGCACTCGACCTCGGGATCAAGGCCATGACCCCCCACCGCCTGGCCGAACGCGGTTGCAGGGTCACCGTGTTGCCCGCGAGCTCCACCGCCGAGGACGTCCTCGCCCTGGACCCGGACGGGGTCTTCTTCAGCAACGGCCCCGGCGACCCCGCCACGGCGGACGGCCCCGTCGCCACCATGCGCGGTGTCCTCGAGGCCGGCAAGCCGCTGTTCGGGATCTGCTTCGGCAACCAGATCCTGGGCCGTGCCCTGGGGCTGGACACCTACAAGCTCACCTTCGGACACCACGGCATCAACCAGCCGGTGCGCGACACCCGCAGCGGCCGCGTCGCCATCACCGGCCAGAACCACGGGTTCGCCGTCGACGCGCCGATCGACCGGCCCTTCGACACCGACCACGGCCGGGCCGAGGTCAGCTACATCGGCCTCAACGACCAGGTCGTCGAGGGCCTGCGGTTGCTGGACCGACCCGTGATCAGCGTCCAGTTCCACCCGGAGGCCGCCGCGGGCCCCCACGACGCGGCCGCACTCTTCGACGAGTTCGTCGACCTGATGTCCGCCCAGCCCGCTCCGGCTGCCCGATAGCGACCAAGAGGAATCAAGAGCATGCCGCGCCGTAGTGACCTTTCATCCGTCCTCGTGATCGGCTCCGGTCCGATCGTGATCGGGCAGGCGGCCGAGTTCGACTACTCGGGAACCCAGGCCTGCCGTGTCCTCAGGTCCGAGGGCCTCCGTGTCGTGCTGGTCAACTCCAACCCGGCCACGATCATGACCGACCCGGAGATCGCCGACGCCACCTACGTCGAGCCGATCACCTCGGAGATGATCGAGAAGATCATCGCCAAGGAGCGCCCCGACGCCCTCCTGCCGACCCTGGGCGGGCAGACCGCCCTCAACGCCGCAGTCGACCTGCACGAGTCCGGGATCCTCGACAAGTACGGCGTCGAGCTCATCGGCGCCAACATCGAGGCGATCCAGTCCGGTGAGGACCGGGAGAGCTTCAAGGGCATCGTCGAGAGTGTCGGCGGCAACTCCGCCCGTTCGCGCATCTGCCACAGCCTCCAGGAATGCCTGGACGCCGCCGAGGAGCTCGATTACCCGGTGGTCGTGCGCCCCTCCTTCACCATGGGCGGGGCCGGCTCCGGCTTCGCGCACGACGAGGGCGACCTGCGCCGCATCGCCGGCCAGGGGCTGGCCCTGTCGCCGACCAACGAGGTGCTCCTGGAGGAGTCCATCCTCGGGTGGAAGGAGTACGAGCTGGAGCTGATGCGCGACGCCAACGACAACGTCGTCGTCGTGTGCTCCATCGAGAACCTCGATCCCATGGGTGTGCACACCGGTGACTCCATCACCGTCGCACCCTCCATGACTCTCACCGACCGCGAGTACCAGGAACTGCGCGACATCGGTATCGCCGTCATCCGCGAGGTCGGCGTCGACACCGGCGGTTGCAACATCCAGTTCGCGGTGCACCCCACCACCGGGCGCATCATCGTCATCGAGATGAACCCCCGGGTCTCGCGTTCCTCCGCTCTGGCCTCCAAGGCCACCGGTTTCCCGATCGCCAAGATCGCCGCCAAGCTCGCGGTCGGTTACACCCTGGACGAGATCCCCAACGACATCACGAAGGAGACCCCGGCCAGCTTCGAGCCCACGCTCGACTACGTGGTCGTCAAGGTGCCCCGCTTCGCCTTCGAGAAGTTCCCCGGTGCCGATCCCCAGCTCACCACCACCATGAAGTCGGTCGGGGAGGCCATGGCCATCGGCCGTTCCTTCCCCGAGGCGCTCCAGAAGGCCATGCGCTCCCTGGAGAAGAAGGGTGTGGGCCTGACCTGGAGCGGCGCCCCCGGCGACAAGGACGAGCTGGTGGAGAGGGCCAAGGTCCCCACCGAGACCCGCCTGCGCCAGGTCCAGCAGGCCCTGCGGGCCGGGGCCACGGTCGAGGAGCTGCACGAGGCGACCCGTATCGATCCCTGGTACCTCGACCAGATGCTGCGTCTGGAGGAAGCCGCCCGGGCGCTCGCCAGGGCACCCAAGCTCGACGTGTCCGTGCTGCGCGAGGCCAAGGAACTGGGCTTCTCCGACCTCCAGATCGGCGAGATCACCGGCAAGAGCGAGGCCGTGGTCCGCGAACTGCGCCATGCGCTGGGCCTGCACCCCGTCTACCTGACCGTGGACACCTGTGCCGGCGAGTTCCCCGCCCGGACCCCCTACCTCTACTCCAGCTACGACGAGGAGACCGAGGTCCCGGCCGGCGACAAGCCCAAGATCATCATCCTGGGCTCGGGCCCCAACCGCATCGGCCAGGGGGTGGAGTTCGACTACTCCTGCGTGCACGCCTCCTTCGCCCTCTCGGACGCCGGATACGAGACCGTCATGGTCAACTGCAACCCCGAGACGGTCTCCACCGACTACGACACCAGCGACCGGCTCTACTTCGAGCCCCTCACCCTGGAGGACGTCCTGGAGGTCGTGCTCGCCGAGCAGGCCGCCGGGCCGGTCGTGGGGGTCATCGTCCAGCTGGGCGGCCAGACCCCGCTCGGTCTGGCCCGCGAACTCGAGGAGGCCGGGGTGCCCGTCATCGGCACCAGCCCGAAGGCCATCGACCTGGCCGAGGACCGCGGTGAGTTCGGCCAGGTCCTGGACGAAGCCGGCCTGCCTGCGCCCAAGTACGGCACCGGCCACTCCTTCGAGCAGGCCAAGGCCGCGGCCGACGAGATCGGCTACCCGGTCATGGTCCGGCCCTCCTACGTGCTCGGCGGGCGCGGTATGGAGATCGTCTACAGCGAGTCCGTGCTCGCCGACTACATCGACCGCAACGCCGAGGTCAGCCCCGAGTACCCGGTCCTGATCGACCGGTTCCTCGACGACGCCATCGAGATCGACGTCGATGCCCTCTACGACGGGCGCGACCTCTACCTCGGCGGTGTCATGGAGCACATCGAGGAGGCCGGGATCCACTCCGGCGACTCCGCCTGCTCCCTGCCCTCGGTCACCCTGGGCAGCGAGGACATCGAGCGGATCCGCAACTCCACGGAGGCCATCGCGCGCGGCACCGGGGTCCGGGGCCTGCTCAACGTCCAGTACGCGCTCTCCTCGGGCGTGCTCTACGTCATCGAGGCCAACCCGCGCGCCTCCCGGACCGTGCCGTTCGTGTCCAAGGCGACCGCGGTGCCGCTGGCCAAGGCGGCGGCGCGCATCATGGCCGGCGCCACCGTCGCCGAGCTGCGCAGCGAGGGCCTGCTCCCGGCGACCGGCGACGGCGGGGACCTGCCCGTGGACGCCCCGGTGTCGGTGAAGGAGGCCGTGCTGCCCTTCAACCGGTTCATCGACAAGAAGGGTGAGGGCGTCGACACGGTCCTCAGCCCCGAGATGCGCTCCACCGGCGAGGTCATGGGCCTGGACGTGGAGTTCGGCGCCGCCTACGCCAAGTCCCAGCTCGCGGTGAACAGCTCCCTGCCCACCCAGGGCAAGGTGTTCGTCTCCGTCGCCAACCGGGACAAGCGTTCGATGATCTTCCCGGTCAAGCGCCTGGCCGACCTGGGGCTGGAGATCCTGGCCACCGAAGGCACGGCGATGGTGCTGCGGCGCAACGGTGTGCACGCCACGGTCGTGCGCAAGCACAGCGCCGGACCCGGCCCCGAGGGTGAGCCCACCATCGTCCAACTGATCCACGACGGCGAGGTCGCTCTCACGGTCAACACCCCCTTCGGCAGCGCCGGGCAGGCCGGGCCGCGTCTGGACGGGTACGAGATCCGCACTGCCGCGGTGGTACGCAACGTCCCCAGCGTCACCACGGTGCAGGGGCTGGCCGCCGCCGTGCAGGCCATCGAGGCCCGTGTGCGCGGTGACGTGGGTGTGCGTTCCCTCCAGGAACACGCCGCCGTCCTCGACGCCGGCCGCGAGGCCCTCGAGGTCTGAGGGCTCCACGGCGCAGAGCGTCCCGAGCACGTCCGGGAGTCGGGCGGTCCCGAACAGCGGGGCCGCCCGGCCCTGTGCGCGGGGCGAACGCCGCGCACGAGGGCCGGGCGGGAACGGCGGAACCGCATCGGGCCGCCCGGGGACCCTCTACCCTGTGAGTGGTTGCCCGGACCGGTGCGTGTCGGCCGTGACGACCGTTCGTGACCACCAGGCGCGGGCCGGACCCGCGTACCCGTACCTCCACAGGGAAGGCCCCGACCCGACCATGAGCGACAACGGACCGGTGCAGATCAGGTGCCCCGTGCTGAACGTGCGCAGGGTCGACGCCTACGTCGCCATCACCGTGGTCGCCCCGGGGATCGCCGAACGTTTCCGCTCGGGCCAGTTCGTCTCGGTCGGGGTGGGCGGGGACCATTCCAGCACCCTGCTGCGCCGCCCCTTCGCCGTGCACGACGTCAAACCCGACTACGGCGGCACCGTCGAGTTCCTCTTCTCGGTGAAGGGCACAGGGACGGCCTGGCTGGCCGAACGCCGGGCCCGTGACCTGCTGGACCTCGTCGGACCGCTCGGCCGTCCCTTTCCGCTGCCCCGGGACCCGGTCAACTGCGTGCTCGTGGGCGGCGGTTCCGGTGCAGCTCCGCTGTTCCCGTTGGCGCAGTCGCTGCGTCGGCGCGGGTGCCGGGTCGACTTCGTCCTGGGGGCCGCCTCGGCCGACGGGGTGCTCAACGCCATCACCGCCAGGC
Organism: Nocardiopsis kunsanensis DSM 44524; assembly: GCF_000340965.1. Taxonomy (GTDB): domain Bacteria; phylum Actinomycetota; class Actinomycetes; order Streptosporangiales; family Streptosporangiaceae; genus Nocardiopsis; species Nocardiopsis kunsanensis. Next base: position 60,075 of record NZ_ANAY01000019.1, on the reverse strand, counting down.
GCCTGGCGGAGACCGCGACCTTCGCCACCGACGACGGCTCCTTCGGCACACGGGGGCGTGTCACCGACGTGCTGGACAAGGTGGTGCGGGAGGGCCGTTCCGACGCGGTCTACGCGTGCGGCCCCATGCCGATGCTGCGGTCGGTCACCGCGGTGGCCGAGAGCCACGGCCTGCCGGTGCAGGTGTCGGTGGAGGAGACCATGGCGTGCGGCACCGGCATCTGTATGACGTGTGTGATCCCCGTCGTGGGCGGGGACGGCGTCACCCGTATGGTGCGCTCCTGTGTGGACGGCCCCGTCCTGCGCGGCGAACAGGTGCGTTTCGACGACGTCGGCTCCATTCCCTTCGATGCCTTGGGCGCCCCCGGTTGGAAGGGAGCCGGGCGGCGCGGTGTCGAACAGGACCGCGACATCGCCTGACCTCCACAGCACGACACGACGAGTAGGACTTTGAACGCAACCCTCAGAACCCGCGTGGGCGCCCTGGAGCTGCCCAACCCCGTGGTGACCGCCGCCGGATGCGCGGGGGCGGGCCGTGAACTCGCCCAATTCTTCGACATCGCCTCCCTCGGGGCGGTGACGACCAAGTCGGTGATGCTGGAGCCGCACGCGGGCAGACCCGCGCCGCGGATGGCCGAGACCCCCAGCGGCATGCTCTCGACGACCGGGATGCAGGGCCCCGGGCTGGAGGTGCTGTTGCAGCGCGACCTGCCGTGGCTGCGCTCACGGGGCGGGCGCGCGATCGTCTCCGTGGCGGGGGCCGGGGTGGGCGAGTTCGGCGAACTCGCCCGGCGCCTGTCGGAGGCGGAAGGTGTCAGCGCGGTCGAGGTCAACCTGTCCTGCCCCGACCCGGAGAGCTCTTCGGGCCGCACCTTCGCCGACGACCCGGACCGTGCCGAGCAGGTCGTGGGGACGGTCCGTTCCCAGGCCCGTTCGGAACTGCCCGTGCTCGCCAAACTCGCCGGGGACGTCCCCGACGTCGTGGAGCTGGCCGGTGCCTGTGTCGATGCCGGAGCCGACGGGCTCTCGATGATCAACACACTGCGCGGCATGGCCGTGGACACCCGGACCCTGCGTCCCGCGGTGGCCGGAGGGCTGGGAGGGCTGTCCGGCCCGGCCGTGCGCCCCATCGCGGTCGGCTGTGTCTACCGCGTGCACGAGGCCCTGCCCGAGGTCCCGATCATCGGTATGGGCGGGGTGCGCACGGGGGAGGACGTCCTGGAGTTCATGGCGGCCGGGGCCAGTGCCGCTGCCGTGGGCACCGCCAACTTCTCCGACCCCTCGGCAGGCGCGCGGGTCCTGCGCGAGTTCACCGAGGCCATGGAGGACCGCGGTTTCACACGGGCCGCGGACCTGGTGGGGGCGGCCCACCGGACCGGCCCCAGGGGCTGACACGGCGGCGCACGGCCCGGGACGCCGTTGCAGGTGGCGCGGGGTGCGCAGAACGGGTCCGAACCGGTTCCGGATCCGGGGCATGAAGCCCTCCGCCCAGGGAAGTGCACCCCTCGGTGGTGTGCACATGACAGTGACCGTGCACCGCGCCGGGCCGTCGTGTGGGCCGGAGCGGTGCCGCGCCGGCCGCAGGGCCGGCGGCACACGATTGGAGAATCCGACATGACCGCGTCCTCAGCGCCCATCGCCGTCGCGATCGACGCCCAGGAGATCGGGACGGCGGCCACATGGGCCTCCGCGGTCGCACCGCACGTGAGCACGATCAAGGTGGGGCTGGAACTGTACTTGCGCTACGGCCCGGAGGTCGTCAGCGCGGTGCGAGGGGCCGACCGGGTCGGGGTCTTCCTCGACCTGAAGCTGCACGACATCCCCGCCACCGTGGCGGGGGCGGCGCGCAGCGTGGCGGGCCTGAAGCCCTCGTACCTGACCGTGCACGCCAGTGGCGGGTCCGACATGATCAGGGCCGCGGTCGAGGCGGCGCCGGACACCCGGATCGCCGGGGTGACTGTACTGACGTCGATGGACGAGGCCGGCCTGGAGCAGGTGGGGCTGCTCGGTCCGGCCCGTGACGCGGTCCGCCGCCTGGCGGTGCTCTCGGTGGAGGCGGGCGCCCGAGCCCTGGTGTGCTCGCCACAGGAGGCGGCCATGGTCCGTTCGGAGGTGGGACCCGACATCACCCTCATCACGCCGGGCGTACGCCCGGCGGGGGCGGACAGGGGTGATCAGTCGCGGGTGGCCACCCCCGAAGAGGCCATCGAAGCGGGCGCGGACCTTCTGGTCATCGGACGGCCCATCACCGGGGCACCGGACCCCGGCGCGGCAGCCGCTTCCATCGCGGCAACGATCCAGCGCGCCGGTGTCCGTGTCCAGGGTTCGGCACCGGGCTCGGCGGTGGAATCGTCGGGTCCGGTAGCCGGACTGTAGCAGTGGACTCTTCACACACAGTTGTGGCTCAGTAATGACGACTATTGCGCGTGTCCAAAAACCGATCTCGACCGCTGTGAGTGACTCGTGTCACCGCTGTGTGACCGTTCCTGGTGGCGGGTCCTGCCCTCTGTTCAACCGGGACCAAAGTCCCAACTTTCATTCCGCAGGGCAATGGGTCTGTGACTCGGAGTAGTTGGTTCGATGAAATAGCCCCTGAAAGGGCACTTTACGTTGCCTAACGGGGGTCAGACCTACTAACTTGCGCAGGCGTCCGCCCTCTACACACGAGTAGAAATCCGAGGTGACCCTGCGTGGCCCTTCCTCCCCTCACACCCGAGCAGCGGCATGCGGCTCTCGAAAAGGCCGCCAAGGCCAGAAAAGAGCGCGCAGAGGTCAAGAACAAGCTGAAGAACGGCGGCGTCTCGCTGTCCGAGGTGCTCTCTGAAGGCCTCAAGGACGACGTCATCGGCAAGATGAAGGTCTCAGCGCTGCTCGAGTCCCTTCCCGGTGTCGGCAAGGTCCGTGCCAAGCAGATCATGGAGCGGCTCAACATCGCCGAGTCGCGCCGTGTGCGCGGGCTGGGCACCAACCAGCGTGCCGCGCTGGAAGAGGAGTTCGGCGACCTCACCAAGTAGATCCCCCGAACACCGCTGACCGCCCGCCCGCGTCCCCCCACGGACGCGGGCGGGCGCGTTCGTGTGCGGTGGTATAACTGGAGCTTCCCGCGAGCGCACGCGGAGCACCGCACATCCGTCGCGCGGGGCGGTGGCTGGGTCCGGACGGCCCCGCAGCCCGCACGGCGGCGCACAGCGAATGGAAGCCCGAACACACATGTCTGCTGAGCCCGGAGCCCAGTCCCACCCGGCCGAGAAACGGCTCATCGTCCTGTCCGGCCCTTCCGGTGTGGGCAAGAGCACCGTCGTGGCGAGCCTGCGCCGGGAGTACCCCGACGTGTGGCTGTCGGTCTCGGTGACCACGCGCCGACCACGACCGGGTGAGGAGGACGGGGTCCAGTACCACTTCGTCAGCGACGAGGAGTTCGACGAACTCGTCGCCCAGGACCAGCTCCTGGAGTGGGCCCAGTTCGCCGGCAACCGCTACGGCACCCCGCGTGCGCCCGTACAGGCCCGGCTGACCGCCGGACTGCCCGTACTACTGGAGATCGAGCTCCAGGGCGCCCGCCAGATCCGCGAGACGATGCCCGAGGCACTGCACGTGTTCCTCGCCCCGCCCTCCTGGGACGAGTTGGTGCGCCGGCTCACCGGCCGCGGTACCGAGGTGGAGGAGGTCGTCCAGCGCCGCTTGGAGGTGGCCAAGGTCGAGCTCGCCGCGGAGGAGGAGTTCGACACCACTCTCGTCAACACATCGGTTCAGGACGTGTGCGACGAGCTGCTAGCGTTGATGTCCGCGCCCAAGGTGTGATAGCTGGGCGTGTCCCCGCGGAACGCCGTACGGCGCCGCCCGAGTCCCGATCATCCACCTCACGGCTTTCGACGAGCCGGAGACCGTCCCTGGGGGTATTCGAAGTGGCTGGTACCGAGCCCGTCGCCGAAGGCATCACCAATCCGCCGATCGACGACCTGCTGGAGTGCGTCGACAGCAAGTACAGCCTGGTCACCATGGCCTCCAAGCGGGCCCGCCAGATCAACGCCTACTACGCCCAGCTCGGCGAGGGCCTGCTGGAGTACGTCGGCCCGCTGGTCGAGACGCAGGTACAGGAGAAGTCCCTGTCCATCGCTCTGCGCGAGGTCCGCTCCGGGCTGCTGACCGCCGAGCCCTACGAGGGCACCTGAGAGACCTCCGGCGGGTGACCGCCGAGGTACTCGGGAGTTCTTCGTCGGCGTGCCGTTCCGCCCCCGCACCGGGGATGGCACGGCGCGCCTGGTAGAACTCCTTGAGTGAATGACAGACACATTCCCCAGGTGGTCCTCGGAGTCGGGGGCGGCATCGCCGCCTACAAGGTGTGCGAGCTGCTCAGACGGCTGACGGAGTCGGGCCACCGGGCGCGGGTCGTCCCCACCGACGAGGCCCTGCGCTTCGTCGGAGAACCGACATGGGCCGCCCTGTCCGGGCAACCGGTCGAGACCGGAGTGTGGGACCGGGTCCACGAGGTCCCACACGTACGCATCGGACAGTCGGCCGACCTGGTCTTCGTGGCCCCTGCCACGGCCAACATCCTGGCCAAGGCCGCCGCCGGCCTGGCCGACGACCTACTCACCAACACCCTGCTGACCGCCCGATGCCCGGTCGTCTTCGCACCCGCGATGCACACCGAGATGTGGGAGCACCCCGCCACCCGGGCGAACGTGGCGACCTTGCGGTCCCGCGGCGCCCTCGTCCTGGACCCGGACGAGGGGCGCCTGACCGGGTCCGACAGCGGCCGCGGCCGTCTGCCCGACCCGGGAGAGCTCTACGAGGCCGCCCGCCTGGCCCTGCGCCGGGGTGAGAACAGCAACGATCTGTCCGGGCGCCGGATCGTCATCTCGGCCGGGGGCACCCGCGAGGCCATCGACCCCGTCCGGTACATCGGTAACCACTCCTCCGGCAAACAGGGCTACGCACTCGCCCGGACCGCCGCGGCCAGAGGTGCCCAGGTCACGCTCGTCGCCGCCAACGTCTCGCTGCCCGACCCGGCCGGGGTCGAGGTTGTTCCGGTCACGTCGGCGATCGAACTCGGCGAGGCCGTGCAGGAACGGCGGTCCGGTGCCGACGCGGTCGTCATGGCAGCGGCCGTTGCCGACTTCCGGCCGAGCAGCAGCGTCGGGTCCAAGATCAAGAAGTCCGGCGGGGAACCCGTCCCGATCGGACTGGCCGAGAACCCCGACATCCTCGCGGAACTGGTGCGGACCCGTCCTGAACGGGCCCCGGGCCAGACCGTGGTGGGTTTTGCGGCCGAGACCGACGACGTGATCGCCAACGGCCGCGCCAAGCTCGAACGCAAGGGGTGCGACCTGCTCGTGGTCAATCAGGTCGGGCAGGGGCGCGCCTTCGGTACCGACGACAACCAGGCTGTGATCCTGGGCACCGGCGGTTCGGCGACCGAGGTGCCGAACGGGCCCAAGGAGGATCTTGCCGACCGGGTCTGGGACCTCGTGGTTGAACGTCTGACCGGATAGATACCCCGACGGGTCTGGATTTCCTACCACCGGGTACTGCACACTTCACAAGGGCGACCGAGCGACCTGCCCACAAGGGAGGGTCGCCGGAAACCCCGTCGGAAGGTCCCTATACAGTGGACCGACGACAACCAACCGCGACGGTCGGTATTTCCCGCTCCGGCGGATCCCCGAAATACCGGGCGCCGCACTGTCCATGTCAGCCAGCAGCCGCTGCAAGGAGTCAGGTAACGTGTCCCGCCGCCTTTTCACCTCCGAGTCGGTCACCGAAGGCCATCCCGACAAGATGGCCGACCAGATCAGTGACGCGATCCTCGACGAGATGCTCGCCACCGACCCCAAGAGCCGGGTCGCGGTCGAGACGCTGATCACCACCGGTCAGGTCCACATCGCAGGTGAGGTCACCACCCAGACCTACGTCGACATGCCCGCCGTCGTGCGCGAGAAGATCCTCCAGATCGGTTACGACTCCTCAGCCAAGGGGTTCGACGGTGACTCCTGCGGGGTCAACGTCTCCATCGACGCGCAGTCCACCGACATCGCCCAGGGTGTCGACACCGCCTACGAGGCCCGCGTCGAGCGCGAGGAGGACCAGCTCGACCGCCAGGGCGCCGGTGACCAAGGTCTGATGTTCGGCTACGCATGCCGTGAGACCCCGGAACTGATGCCGCTGCCCATCAAGCTCGCGCACGCTCTGTCGGAGCGTCTGTCCGAGGTCCGCCGCAACGGGACGGTCCCCTACCTGCGTCCCGACGGCAAGACCCAGGTCACCGTCGAGTACGAGGACAACACCCCGGTCCGTCTGGACACCGTGGTCGTTTCCAGCCAGCACGCCGCGGACATCAACCTCGACGAGATGCTCGCCCCCGACCTGCGGGAGCACGTCATCCAGCCGGTCGTGGCCCAGTACGGCCTGGAGTCCGACGACTACCGTCTCCTGGTCAACCCGACCGGCCGTTTCGAGATCGGCGGCCCCATGGGTGACGCCGGTCTGACCGGCCGCAAGATCATCGTCGACACCTACGGCGGGTACGCCCGTCACGGCGGCGGTGCCTTCTCCGGCAAGGACCCGTCGAAGGTCGACCGTTCGGCCGCCTACGCCACCCGCTGGGTCGCCAAGAACATCGTGGCCGCCGAGCTCGCCGACCGCGCCGAGGTCCAGGTCGCCTACGCCATCGGCAAGGCGCACCCCGTCGGTGTGTTCATCGAGACCTTCGGCACCGAGAAGGTCGCCACCGAGCTGATCGAGAAGGCCGTCAAGGAGGTCTTCGACCTGCGTCCGGCCGCGATCGTGCGCGACCTCGACCTGCTGCGCCCGATCTACTCCAAGACCGCCGCGTACGGCCACTTCGGCCGCGAGCTCCCCGATTTCACCTGGGAGAGCACGGACCGCGCCGAGGCGCTGCGTTCGTTCGTCGGCGCCTGATGAGGCAACACCGCTGAACGGGGCGGACGGCTCTCGGGCCGTTCGCCCCGTTCCGTGTCGGGAGGGGCGTTCCGGGCGGGTGCCGCACGGCAGCACCAAATAAGTGCTACCACATGTTATGAGGTATGCACGTATTGTCATAATGCTGTGCGGAGGTTGCACCATGGCGGTGCCGACGGTCATGACCGCGATCGGCCTGGCGGCCGTGCTGACCCTGTCCGGGCAGGCCGTTCCGGCCGCGTCCCAGGAAGGGGCGGGGGAGGGGGCCCTGGACATCGTCCTGGAGGCTGACACCGCCGGGGACCGGCTCAACCCCGGCGACCGTGTCGAATACACGATCCGGGTGCACAACACCGGCGAGGCGGACCTGCAGGAAGCCCAGATCGTCCAGTTCGTGCCCGGGACCATGTCCTATGTCGGCGGGAGCGGCGACGCCGGCACGGAGGGTGCGCGTGTGCTCTGGGACCGTCCTCTGGGGCCGGGGGAACGGGCGAGCGTGGTCTCCACCGTCGAGGTGACCGGGACCCCCGAGAGCTCCTCGCACTCCTCCGCCACCGTGTGTGTCCGGCCCGAGGACGGTGCGGCAGTGAGATCGTGCACCTCGGTCGACCACCGCGTCCACGAGGCGCTGCCCTGGCCCATGGTGGCAGCCGTGGCCCTGCTGTTGTTCGCATCGGTCGTGGGGGCCGTGGGATACGCGCGCTACCGCAGCGCCCGCAGCCCCCGGCCCGAGCCGCCCACACCCAGTAACCACAGCCCCGGCTCGGTACCCAACGTACGTACCTTCCCAGGGGCGGCCCAGGTCTACCACCTGGACGCCCACCGCTGAGGGCGCAGACCCGCGACGTACCGACGGCCCGTACCGGGGACCACTGCGACACGAAGCGGACCGCACCCGTCCAGGGTACGGCCCGCTGTCCGGACGGAGCGGTTCAGCTCATCTCCTCCAGCGCCTTCTGCGCCTCGGCCAGCCACGAACGGCGCGCCTCCAGTGCCTCCTCGTGCTTCTTGGCCTTGCGCTCGTCGCCCTTGGCCCGGGCCTTGTCCAACTCGGCCTCCAGACCGGCGATGGCCGAGGACAGCTGGTCCACGGTGTCCTGGGCCCGCGCCCGCGCCTCCGGACTGGTGCGTTCCCACTCGGCCTGCTCCTCCTTGCGCACCCCGTCCTCGAGCTTGCGGAAGGCGCCCTCGAGCTGGTCGCGCACGTCACGGGGGAGCTGGCCGGCCTCCTCCCAGGCCTCCTGGAACTCACGCAGGCGCGTACGCGCCCGCCGCGGGTCGGAGATCCTGGGGATCTCCGCCTCGGCCTCCTCCAGGATCTTCTCCTTGGCCTCGGCGTTGACCCGCAGCTCGGCGTCACGCTCGGCGAAGACCGCGTTACGCGCGTCGAAGAAGGTGTCCTGGGCGGCCTTGAAACGTGCCCACAGCTTGTCCTCGCTGGCGCGGTCGGCACGGCCGCTGGCCTTCCACCGTTGCATGAGGTCCCGGTAGGCACGCGCTGTCGGACCCCAGTCGGTGGAGTGGCTCATCGACTCCGCTTCGGAGACCAGGCCCTCCTTGACCACACGCACCTCTTCGCGCTGCTGGTCCAGGTTGGCGAAGTAGGCCTTGCGCCGCTTGGAGAAGGAATTGCGCGCCGCCGACAACCGCTTCCACAGGCCCTGTTCGGTGGGGCGGTCCGCGCGCGGGGCCTTCTTCCACTCCTCGATGAGCTGGGTCATACGCTCACCGCCGGATTTCCAGTGGGTGGTTTCGTCCGCCACACGCTCGGCCTCGGCGACGATGCGTTCCTTGATGTCGCGCGCCTGGTCGCGGGCCTGGTCCTGCGCCTGCTTCTGCTCGACCTTGCGTTCCTCGGCGCGGGCGGTCAGGGCGTCCAGGCGCTCGGACAACGAGTCCAGGTCACCGACCGCGTTGGCCTCGCGCACCGAGCCGCGGAGCTTGTCGATGGCGGTCATGGCTGCGGAGGCGGACAGGTCGGTGCTGCGCAGGCGCTTCTCCAGCAGCTCCACCTGGGTCACGAGGGCGTCGTACTTCTTCCGGAAGAAGGTCAGGGCCTCTTCCGGGGCGCCTGCCTGCCACGATCCGACGACCCGTTCTCCTTCGCTCGTGCGCACGTAGACCGTGCCGTCGTCGTCTACGCGGCCCCAAGGGTCCGTGGTCACCGTGTCCTCCTGCTGTCATGGGCCCGGCGTGCGGGCTCGGGTCGTCGCGGTGTACAGCCCGGTTCGTACGGGATCGTGTCCTGCACGATATCCCTACGATCTGTCGGACGACGACGCGGCGTACTCGCGAACAGGGACAGAAACACCGCGGTCTGTGCCCTGCGCCTCATGTGTCGGCGGGCCGTGGGAAGCGGATCCGTGGATGCGCGGGCCGTTGCCTCGGCGCACACGATGGCGCTGACCAATATGGCATCACCGGGGACTCTGGCAAAGAGGGCTGCCGCGCGCAGTGATCGAATGGTGATCAACGCTCCCGTGGACCTGCCCTCCGAGCGGCCGGTCCGGTCCGGGGCCGCCGGCGTGCTCGGTAAGCTCGGGGGCCGGAGGGCGCACGGCCGGTACCGCCGCGCCGGGCCCCTACGATCCGTGGACACCGACCGAGGACAGGACGTCATCCCCGTGCTCATCGCCGCACTGCCCTCCGGGCCCCTCGCCGCGAACTGCTACGTACTCGCCCCGGCCGAGGGCGGTGAGTGCGTCGTCGTCGACCCCGGCCAGGAGGCCGCCGGGCAGGTCGACAAGGCCCTCGCCGAGCACCGGCTGACCCCGGTCGCGGTGCTGCTCACCCACGGCCACTTCGACCACGTCTGGTCGGCCGCCGAGATCGCCGACGCCCGCGGTCTGCCGGTGTACCTGCACCCCGAGGACCGCGGTCTGCTCACCGACCCCACCGCCGGTGTGGACTCGGGGTTCGCCGCGCAGCTCTCGGCGCTGCTGGGGACGGGGCCCTTCTCCGAGCCCGAGGACCTGCGCGAGGCCGTCGACGAGAGCACGCTCACGCTCGCCGGGCTGCAGATCGGGGTCCAGCACACCCCCGGCCACACCCCGGGTTCGGTCGTCTACACCGTCACCACCGAGGACGGTGTCCCGGTCGTGTTCGCGGGCGACCTCGTCTTCGCCGGTTCCATCGGCCGTACCGATTTCCCCGGCGGTGACGACGCGGCGATGAAGCGCAGCCTCGCCGACGCCGTACTCGCACGCTCCGACGACACCCGGCTCATGCCCGGGCACGGCCCCGGCACGACGGTCGAGCGCGAGCGGGCCACCAACCCCTTCCTGCGCCAGGCCTCCGCCTGATCCCCGGGAAGCCCCGCACGGGCCGCACCCCTGCCCCCGTCCGGTGCGGGGCGGTGCGGTGCGGCGGTTGGCGGTAAGATCCCAGGTGTTCAAGGGGTGTTCCGACGACCGGGCCCGGCCAGGGTGGTCCGGCGCTTTCGTTCAGCCGTGTAGTTAGTGGACTTGGTAACTCATGCATCGTTACAGGACTCATACGTGTGGTCAGCTCCGCAAGGAGCACGTCGGGGAGCAGGTGCGCCTCTCGGGTTGGGTGCACAACCGCCGTGATCTCGGTGGTCTGCTCTTCGTGGACCTGCGTGACCACTACGGGGTCACACAGATCACGGCCCGCCCCGAGTCCCCGGTGTTCGAAGAGCTCAGCCGGGCCCGCAAGGAGTCGGTGATCCAGGTCACCGGCCAGGTCTCCGCCCGGGACGCGGAGAACGTCAACCCGAACCTGCCCACCGGCGAGATCGAGATTCAGGCCGACGAGCTGGAGCTGCTCGGCAGCACCGAGGAACTGCCCCTCACGGTCTTCCCCGAGGACAACACCTCCGAGGACCGCCGCCTGACCCACCGTTTCCTCGATCTGCGCCGGGAACGCATGCACAACAACGTCATGCTGCGCTCGCAGGTGGTGGCGTCGATCCGGCGCCGGATGACGGACCTGGGCTTCAACGAGTTCCAGACCCCCGTCCTCACCAGCTCCAGTCCCGAGGGCGCCCGCGACTTCCTCGTGCCCTCCCGGCTGCACCCGGGGCGTTTCTTCGCGCTGCCGCAGGCACCGCAGCAGTTCAAGCAGATGCTGATGGTGGCCGGGTTCGACCGCTACTTCCAGATCGCTCCGTGCTTCCGAGACGAGGACAGCCGCGCCGACCGCTCGCCGGGCGAGTTCTACCAGCTCGACGTCGAGATGAGCTTCGTCGAGCAGGACGACGTCTTCGAGATCATCGAGGACGTCATGACCGATGTCTTCCGCGAGTTCTCGCAGGAGGGGTGGGAGATCACCTCTCCGTACCCGCGCATCGCCTATCTCGACGCCATGCAGTGGTACGGCACCGACAAGCCCGACCTGCGCGTACCCATGAAGATGGTCGACGTCACCGAACTGTTCGACAGGACCGACTTCCGCGCCTTCGCCGGCAAGAAGGTCCGGGCCCTGGCGGTGCCCGACGTGCAGGACCAGCCGCGCAAGTTCTTCGACGGCATCGGCGACTACGCCGTCGAACAGGGCGCCAAGGGTCTGGCCTGGCTCAAGGTCGGCGAGCAGGGCGAACTGACCGGGCCGATCGCCAAGTTCGTCGGTGAGATCAGCGACGAACTCCTCAGCACGCTCGGTGCGGGCCCCGGCCACGGCCTCTTCTTCTGCGCGAGTGAGAACGATGCGGAGATCAACCGCATCATGGCACCGGTGCGGGTCGAGGCGGGCAAGCGCGCGGGCCACTTCGAGGAGAAGGCCTACCGGTTCTGCTGGATCGTGGACTTCCCCATGTTCGAGCGCACCGACGAGGGCGAGATCCAGTTCAGCCACAACCCGTTCTCCATGCCCCAGGGCGGGATGGATGCCCTGCTCAACAAGGACCCGCTGGAGATCCTCGCCTGGCAGTACGACATCGTCTGCAACGGTGTGGAGCTGTCCTCGGGCGCCATCCGTAACCACTCGCCCGAGATCATGTACAAGGCCTTCGACATCGCCGGTTACGACCGGGATGCCGTCGAGGCGGAGTTCGGCGGCATGCTCAAGGCCCTGAAGTTCGGGGCCCCGCCGCACGGCGGGATCGCCCCGGGTATCGACCGCATCGTGATGCTCCTGGCCGACGAGCCGAACATCCGCGAGACCATCGCGTTCCCGCTCAACCAGAACGCGCAGGACCTCATGATGGGGGCACCCTCCGAGGTGACGGAGCAGCAGCTGCGCGACGTGCACGTGCGTTCGGTGCTGCCCCCGGAGAACACCAAGAAGTGATCCGTGGGCAGGACCGGGGGTGAAGGGGCGGTGCCTGTTTTCCGCCCCTTCACCGGTGCGGGGGCCGTCAGCGTTTGGCGGCACCGCACTGTTGGCAGCAGATGTCCTCGTCGTCGGGGTTGCTGTGCTCACAGAGGCGGCAGGACCAGTTCTGGAGTGTGCTGTCGTGCCGTGGGCTCGATAGTGCGGGCGGTCGGCGCATGAAGGTCCTCGGGGGGTAGGAAAAGGGTTTCCCTTGCGTTTCCCTTCCGGAGGGAAGTTGAACCTTCCCCAAACGACCACAAAGCCCTGACGGTAATAAATCGGACATATTTGTGTTCGAGAAAACGGCCGAAACCGGCCGCCACCCCTGTTGCGGATGCGACAGGGGTCCTTCATCCTCTAGCGTTGAGTGTGAATCACCTTTTCGTGCCGCGATGCTCCGGAGTGTCGCCGAAGAACACCGGACACGAGCGGGCACAAGCTTTTCTGTGGGGATCGGCGGAAAACAGACCGCCGAGGGGCCGCCGCATCACGCGAGCGTGACGAGCCTCCGTTCCCGAACGGATCCGGTCCTCGTGCCCACGGGCCCGGGCAACCCCAGGTCCCACTGCCGGTACGGGCCCTCCCGTGCTGGAACCACGCGATCGCCCCGGGCATCGACGTGGACCCGACCGGCCCCGAGACGCCCCGGGGCGGCCCTTACCTCGGACACTAGAATGAACCGATCGGAACGTTCCCAACGGGTGGCCGCGTCAGACGCGGGTGTGACGTCCGAGACGACATGAGGATGAGTCATACGTGAACCGAATGCGCGCCTCAGGCGATGACTCCGAGACCGTGCTCGCGGGAGCGTTCGAACACGCCCCTGAACCAATGGTGCTCACACGCACCGACGGCACCATCGTGCACGCCAACGGAGCCTTCACCGACCTCTTCGGGGAGCATGACACCCTGGTCGGACGCGCGTGGCACGAACTCCTCGACGGGGACGACGCCCAGCGCGGCGCCGCACTGCACTCCGAGGCCCTGACCGGGCGCCGGGAACGCCGGGTCCGCCTGCGGCTGGTGCCCCCCGGGGGCCATCCCCTCATATCCGAGGTCGAACTGCGTCCGCTGCCCGGTCAGGAGCGCGTCGTCGTCCTCACCCACCTGCTGTCCTCGGAGGAGGCCGACCTGCGGGTCGTCGGTGAACTGCGTACCGACAACTCCGACTCGGTCCTGTGGAGCCTGGACCTGAGCACCGGACACATGGACGAACTCTTCGGCCCCACCCCGCTGGGCGCCCTCCTGGTCGGGAACGAACCCGAACTGGAACGCATCCTCGAAAGGGTCCACCCCGACGACGTCGCCCGCGTACGCGACGCCGTCTCCGGAGCGTTCGCCGGCCGCGACTACGAACAGCGCTTCCGGGTCTTCGACCGCCTGGGCGACGAGCGTTCCCTGCACGTACGGGCCCGGTTCGTCTCCGGTGACCCCGACCGCCTCGTCGGGATCGTCGACGACGTCACCGAGCACGTCCAGCTCGTGCGCCGCCTGGCCGACCGCCGCCGTACCGAGGCCGAGCACGGCCGCCTGGTCACCGACCTGTCCGCCAAACTCGTGTCCGCGACCACCGTCGACGAGGTCATGGACCTGCTCAGCGAGGAGTTCCTGCCGATCTTCGGCGGCTTCCACGCCGTCGCCCTCTACGTCGAGAACGGCCTGCTTCGCACCTCGCCCAGTGCCCGCGAGCGCGGGAACGCCGAAGCCATAGACGGCCGTCCCGCCGACGACACCGATTACCCCATGGGCGCGGTCATCCAGGACCGTCAGCCGCGTTTCTTCGAGAGCCGGGCCGAGGTCGTCAGCCGTTTTCCGGCCGCGGTCGACCTGTTGCGCAGCACCAGCAGGTCCCAGGCCTGGGCGACCGTACCGATCTTCGGCGACGGCAAGGTCGCGCTCGGCGTATGGCAGATGGTCTGGGACCGCCCCCACCACGTCAGCCGCGACGAGCGTGCCCTCATGCTCACGTTCGCGGGTCTGGCCGGACAGGCCCTGCAGCGCATCAAGGCCCAGGAGGCCGAACTCGAACTCGCCGACGCCGTGCAGCGGCGCATGCTGCCCCGCCAGGTCGCCAGCTTCCCCGACATGGACATCGCCACCAAGTACCTGCCCTCCCGCGCGGGCTGGCGCGTCTGTGGTGACTTCTACGACGTCATCGAACTGCCGGAGAACAAGGTCGGCCTGCTCGTGGGCGACGTCCAGGGCCACGGCGTGGAGGCAGCCGCCGCCATGGGCCAGATCCGTGTCGCCTTCCGTGCCTACGCCAGCAACCAGTCCGACCCCGGGGTGGTCCTGGGCGAGACCAACCGCCTGCTCACCGATACCGGAGAGATCGTCTTCGCCACCTGCGGCTACTTGGTGGTGGACCGCGAGACCGGTGTCATGCAGGCAGCCTGGGCCGGACAACCGCCCGTGGTCCTGGCCTCGGCCGCCGGATACCGCATCTGGGAACCCGAGACCGGGCCTCCCCTGGGTGTGCTGCCCGACACCGAGTACACCGTGACCACCAGCGTCCTGGCGCACGACACCACCCTGCTGCTGTGCTCGGACGGCCTCGTGGAGAGCTCCGAGGTCAACATGCAGGAAGGCCTGGACAAGGTCGGGCAGGCGCTCTCCGAGAACGCCGCGGCCCTCGAGGAGGCCGCGCACGTACTCGCCGACATGGCCCCGGCCGGCCGCGGTGACGACATCGCGCTCCTGATCACCCGGATGACCCGGTCGGTGCGCAGCGTCCCGGAGACCTTCTCCACGGCCGTGCCGGCGACCTGACGCGCCGCCGGCACACCTCGCCTACCCTGAAGGGGTGTCCGAAACTCTCTTCGACGATGCCGGGGCCGAGGCCGCCAAGGGCCAGGAGCCCTTGGCGGTACGCATGCGACCGCGTGACCTGGACGAGGTCGCCGGCCAACGCCACCTGCTGGGCGAGAGCAGTCCTCTACGCCGCCTGGTCGAGGACGACGCACCCATGTCGGTGTTCCTGTGGGGGCCGCCCGGGACCGGCAAGACCACGCTGGCCAGCGTGGTCAGCCGGGTCACCCGGCGCCGCTTCGTGGAACTCTCCGCCGTCAACGCCGGGGTCAAGGACGTGCGTACCGTCGTTGACGAGGCCCGCCGCCGTCTGGGCATGCACGGCATCCGCACCCTGTTGTTCGTCGACGAGGTGCACCGCTTCAACAAGACCCAGCAGGACGCCCTGCTGCCCGCGGTCGAGAACCGTTGGGTGAGCTTCATCGGGGCCACCACCGAGAACCCCTTCTTCTCCGTCGTCAGCCCGCTGATGTCGCGCTCGCTGCTGCTGAGCCTGGAGTCGCTGGAGGACGAGGACGTCCGCCTGCTCCTGCAGCGCGCCCTGACGGAGGAGCGCGGTCTCAACGGCGGTTACGTGCTCTCCGAGGAAGCCACCGAACACGTGGTGCGCCTGGCCGGAGGGGACGGACGCCGCTCCCTGACCTACCTCGAGGCGGCCGCGCTCGTGGCCGGTCCCGCCGGGGACGAACCCCGCACCATCACGGCCGAGGACGTCGAACGCGCCGTCGACCGCCACGCGGTGCGCTACGACCGCTCCGGCGACCAGCACTACGACGTCATCAGCGCTTTCGTCAAGAGCATGCGCGGCAGCGACCCCGACGCCGCCCTGCACTACCTGGCGCGCATGATCGAGGCGGGGGAGGACCCCCGTTTCATCGCCCGCCGCCTGGTCGTGCACGCCAGCGAGGACGTGGGCATGGCCGACCCCACCGCGCTCCAGACCGCCGTGGCCGCGGCCCAGTCGGTGCAACTCATCGGCCTGCCCGAGGCCCGCATCAACCTCGCCCAGGCCGTCATCCACATCAGCCTGGCACCCAAGTCCAACGCCGTCATCACCGCCATCGACGAGGCCATGGGCGACGTACGCGCGGGCCGGGCCGGTGCGGTCCCCGCGCACCTGCGGGACTCGCACTACAAGGGTGCCGCCGACCTCGGGCACGGGAAGGGTTACCGCTTCGCCCACGACTACCCCGGCGGGGTCGCCCCCCAGCAGCACGCCCCTGAGGGCCTGACCGAACGCGAGTACTACCGGCCCACCGGGCACGGTGCCGAACGACGTTTCTCCGAGGTGTTGTCCCGGATCAAGGGCGTGCTCCGCGGAGGTTGAGGCGTGTACGGCACCCCCGGAGGGTGCGGGCCGCACACGCCTCCGGATCAATCGGTGAAGAGTTCGGTGATCTGTACGATCTCGGGGGGACCTTCACCCTCCATGGACTCCTCGTCGAAGGTGACCTCGACGATCATCACCGGGCCCCAGGAGAGGTAGTCGATGAACTCGGCCCCGGTCATCTCGTAGGTGCCGCGGAAGTCCTCGTCGAGGAAGACGTCTTCCGGCGCCGTGCAGAACTTCGCGCACAGCACCTCGGCCTCGGGGTCGATGTCGGCCTCGGCGGGTTCACCGTCCTCGTCCCACTGCAGGGCCCAGGCCTCGTGGGTGGGCACACCCTGGCCCCGGATCGGTGTGTCGTCGCGGTCGACCGGGGTGTAGACCCACGGCCCCTTCTCCGGATCTTCCTGTTCGGAGGGGTCGAAGCGTGCCACGATCGTGGTCTCCACCGCCTCCTCGGTTTCCTGCGCGTCCGCCGCGGCCTCGGCCGAGGACTCCTCCTGGTCCGAGGAGGGCAGGAACTGTCCGATGCCCCACACGCCGGCGCCGATCAGGCCGAGTGCGAGCGCGGCCGTCCCTGCGGCGAACAGCAAACGGGTGGGGCGTTTTCCGGCCATGCGGCCCTCCAGGCGCACCACTTCCGGGATCCGCGCCGGAGGTTCGATCGCGTGCCACTCCTGTTCCAGGATCCGGGAGATCTCTGCCCGGCCCGGTTGCTCTTCGTAAGGGTTGTGCTCGGCCTGCCAGACCGCGATGACCGAGCCCACGACTTCGCGCAGGCTCGGCCGGAGGTCCGGGTCGGGGGACAACGCGCGGTCCACGACCGGGCGCAGACCCGGTTCCAGACCTTCCAGGTCGAAGGCGCCCTCGGCGGTGCGTTCGGCGATCTCCCCGGCCTCACCGGTGCCGAAGGGCAGTCGGCCGGTCCCGGCGAAGGCGACCACGGCGCCCCAGGCGAAGACGTCGGAGGCGGGCGAAGGTGAGCCGCCCCGGTACCGTTCGGGGCTGAGCCAGGTGGCGCCGTTCCCGCGTATCCGCAGGGCCGACGGCGCCACCGCGCAGTCCATGATGTGTGGTCCGTCCGTCCCCAGCATCACCTCGCTGGGCCGCAGCGCCCCGTGGGAGACCGAGCGCGCGTGCAGGACGGACAGGCCCTCGGCCAACCCGACGGCCAGGGCGATGAGCTTGCCGCTGCCGAGCCCGCCCCGTTTGGTGACGTAGTGGGACAGGCGTTCCCCCGCCATGTACGGCATCGCCGCCCAGGGAGGGTTGGCGTCGGCGTCGTGGGCCAGGGGCGTGACCACCTGTGCGGCGTCGATCGCGGCCAACGAACGCAATCGGCGTGCCAGGGCCGGGTACGCCGAGGGGTCCTCCAGCTCGGGGGAGGTGAGCGTCTTGACCGCTACGAGGCGGTCGCCTGCGTTGTCGGAGGAAACGTCCACCGCAGCGTAGACGGTCCCGGCGCCCCCCTGGCCCAGCCGTCCCAGGACCAGGTAGGGGCCGATTCTCGACGGGTCGTCCGGATACAGCGGGGCGAGGCCCGGGGGTACCAGTACGGAGATCTCACGGGGAGAACGTGGGCTCATGGGGATCCTGTCGGTGCATCAGGGGCGGCCGTCAGTGGGCGGAGTGTCCGGACATCGTAATGAAGTCCGGGAGGAGGGGCACTCCGCCCGATGTCTCGATTGTCTTGCAGGAGCGGGCGGCCGTCGAACCCCCGATCGTGTACCGGGACCGGGTAGCGGGGGTTTCCGGACAGTCGTGGTGGTGACAGCAGAGGCGTGCCGTCGCTGTTCCCGGGCCGTGGACGCGATAGGGTCGGCCGAAAATCGGCCGAGTCCGTAACCGTTGACGGACGGCCGAGGACGTGGGAGGGCCGGACGCCACCCCCAGGGCCCCACCCTCCACTTCAACCCTCGATCTGCCTACGGAGCCCCACCAATGCTGACCGGAGGAGAGGTCGCCGCGCTCGTCGCAGCGGTGGTCTGGGCGGTGTTGGCCACCTTCTTGTGCGTGGCCCTCGTCAAACTCATCAAACTCATCAACGCGACGACCAAGGTCGTCTCCGAGCTGGGGGACCGTACACCGCCGATCCTGGAGGACATGTCCTCCACCGTCGATCGGGCCAACACCTCCCTGGAGCGCGTGGAGGAGATCACCGCGAACATGCAGTCCTCCTCCGAGGACGTCTCCTCCATGACCGCGCTGACCCGCTCGGTCTTCACCGGACCACTGGTCAAGATCGCCTCGTTCAGTTACGCGGTCCGCCGCGTGATGGGCCAGCGCCGCACCCTCGCCCTGGTGCGCACCCGCAAACGCAAGGAGGCGAGCCGGTGATCCGCCGTCTGTTCTACCTCGCAGCAGGTGCCGCCGTGGGCGGTTACGTCGTCCACCGGGTCGAACGCGCGCGGCGTGCCCTGACTCCGGACGGGATCGCCCACCGGGTCGGGGGCCACGTGACCGAGTACAGGGGTGCCCTGCGTGAGCTCAACGAGGACCTGGCCGACGCCGTGCGCGACCAGGAGGAAGAGCTCATGCGCAGGTACGCGCCCCGTGACCGCGGCCGGACCCTCACCGAGGGCGAGGCCGCGGGCTGAAGGGTTCCCCGTGAGTGAACCGGTCGTGGCGGGTATATGTCCAGGTGGGTGCAGGTAAGCGCGGGGCACCCGTTTTGTAGGGTTGGCCCTGCTCCCTCGAGCACCATCCACGTATACACACGGAAGGCTGGGCGATGCAGCCGCACGATCCCTACAACAACCCGGGCCAGGGCGGATACCCGTCGGGCCCGAATCCCCCACAGGGGGGAGCCCATCCCTCGGGAGGATACCCGCCCCAGGGCTACGGCCGTCCCGGTGCTCACCCGCCCCAAGGGCAGCCCGGAATGCCTCCCGGTCCGCCGCCCATGGGCCCCGGCGCGACCCAGCCCGAGGGCAAGATGCCCGGCACCGTGATCACCGCTCGGGTGTTTCAGTTCATCGGCGGGATCACCGGCCTGCTCATGGGCGGTGTGATGCTGTTCGCGGCCTTGTACATCACCGGTGACGACCAGGCCCTCCGGGAGATGGACGCCGTCCTCGACCAGGACGCGGCCGTCCCCGGCGGTATCGGAACGAACGAGGTGCTCGGAGGCCTCGCCGTGGCCGGGGCGATCCCCTTCGTCTACGGGCTGATCTCCACCCTGTTGGCCTCGTTCATGGGGAAGCGCAGCGGGATCGTCCTCTGGGGCACCGTGATCTTCCAGATCCTGGCCGCGTTGATCCTGGTCGTCTCGCTCGTGTTCGCGATGAACGTCCTTGCGATCGTCCCTCTGCTGTTCACCGTCGGCATCATCATCCTGATGGTGGTGCCGGTCTCGCGGGCCTTCTACTCGCCCGCTCCGCAGGGTTTCGCTCCCGGCCCTCAGTACTGATCCGCGGGCGGTGCACACGGACCCGGATCCGTGTGCACCGCCCCGATCCCTCCCGTGGCCGGCGCGGAGCAGGACCGGCACGGTGTCCTCGTCCGCCCCCGCCCTACGGAAGAAGGACCACGGTTCCCGGCCCCTCCCCGGAACCGCAGATGCATCCCTGCAGCCGCCGATCCGGCGTGCTCACGCGGCTCCCGTCGGTGCCCGGCGGCGTTAGCCTTGGAACAACGAGGCCGCCGCCGTTGTCGTCAACAGGACGGGTTCCCGGCGGCCACCCGCAAAAAGCACACGCGTTGGTGCGGATACACAGGAGGGCATCAATGGAGACGGCTGAGATCGCGCGCCGCTTCCTCAATTTCTTCGAGAAGAACGGACACACCGTGGTGCCCTCGGCAAGCCTCGTCGCCGAAGACCCCACGCTGCTGCTGGTCCCGGCAGGCATGGTCCCGTTCAAGCCCTACTTCCTCGGCCAGCGCACGCCCCCGTGGGAGACCGCCACCAGCGTCCAGAAGTGCATCCGCACCATCGACATCGAGGAGGTCGGCAAGACCTCCCGGCACGCGACCTTCTTCCAGATGATGGGCAACTTCTCCTTCGGCGACTACTTCAAGGAGAAGGCCATCCCCCTCGCCTGGGAGCTGGTCACCAGCCCCGTGGAGGAGGGCGGTTTCGGCATCGACCCCGAGAAGCTGTGGGTCACCGTCTACCTCGACGACGACGAGGCCGCCGCCATCTGGCGCGACAAGGTGGGCGTGCGCCCCGAGCGCATCCAGCGCATGGGCATGGACGAGAACTACTGGGACATGGGTGTGCCCGGTCCCTGCGGCCCCTGCTCGGAGATCTTCTACGACCGCGGCCCGGAGTACGGCGTCGAGGGCGGCCCCGAGGCGGACGAGAACCGCTACGTCGAGATCTGGAACCTCGTCTTCATGCAGTACGAGCGGGGTGAGGGGACCGGCAAGGACTACCCGATCCTCGGTGACCTGCCGCAGCAGAACATCGACACCGGCCTGGGCCTGGAGCGCCTGGCGGCGGTCCTGCAGGGCGTCGACAACATCTACGAGACCGACATCATCGGCCGCGTCCTGCACCGGGCCGCGGAGCTGACCGGGACGCGCTACGGCGACGACCCCGAGCAGGATGTCATGCTCCGTGTGGTCGCCGACCACGTGCGCAGCGCCGTCATGCTCGTCGGCGACGGCGTCAAGCCCGGCAACGAGAAGGCCGGCTACGTGCTGCGCCGTCTCCTGCGCCGCTCCGTGCGCAACCTGCGCCTGCTCTCGGGAACCGACACCGCGTTCCTGCACGAGCTCACCGCCGTCAGCATCGACGCGATGAAGGACATCTACCCCGACCTGGCGGACAAGGCAGAGATCATCCACGGTGTGATCGACACCGAGGAGCAGAACTTCGCCAACACCCTGCGTGCGGGTACCGCCCTCTTCGGCCGCGCGGCCGAACGTACCAAGGAGTCCGGCGGCTCGGTCTTCTCCGGTGCGGACGCCTTCCAGCTCCACGACACCTACGGCTTCCCCATCGACCTCACCCTGGAGATGGCCCAGGAACAGGGCCTGTCGGTCGACGAGGGTGCCTTCCGCGATCTCATGGAGCGCCAGCGCCAGACCGCCAAGGCCGATGCCAAGGCCAAGAAGCTCGGCAACGCCGACCTCTCGTTGTACTCGCAGATGCACGAGAAGGCCGGTGACACCGACTTCCTCGGCTACAGCGACGCCGAGAGCGAGTCCCACATCAGGGGCCTGGTCGTGGACGGCGAGGGTGTGCCCGCCGCGCGTGCCGGCCAGAAGGTCGAGCTCGTGCTGGACCGCACCCCGTTCTACGCCGAGAGCGGCGGCCAGCTCGCCGACACGGGCACGCTCACCGTGGACGGGCGCGGCACCGTGGACGTCGAGGACGTGCAGAAGCCGGTGCCGGGCCTGTTCGTGCACCGCGGCACAGTGCGTTCGGGCGAGGTGGTCCTTGACGACACCGTGCACGCCTCGATCGACACCGGCCGCCGCCGTGCGATCGAGCGTTCGCACTCGGCCACCCACCTCATCCACTCCGCGCTGCGCAACTCGCTCGGCCCCTCGGCCGGCCAGGCCGGTTCGGAGAACCGCCCGGGCCAGCTGCGGTTCGACTTCACCGCCGATAGCCAGGTCGGGCCCGAGCGCCTGGCCGAGGTCGAGGAAGAGGTCAACTCCGTCCTGAGCGGCGACATCGAAGTACGCACTCAGGAGCGCGACCTCGACGAGGCGCTCAAGATGGGCGCGCTGGCCATGTTCGGTGAGAAGTACGGCGACCGTGTGCGCGTCGTGGAGATGAGCGACTACTCCGTCGAACTGTGCGGCGGCACCCACGTGGGCTCCACGGCCAAGCTCGGCATCGTCAAGCTGCTGGGGGAGTCCTCCATCGGCTCGGGTGTGCGCCGTGTGGAGGCCGCGGTCGGTGCGGACGCCTTCCAGCGGCTGTCCAAGGAGTCGGCGCTGGTGGGTCAGCTCTCCGAGCAGCTCAAGACCCCGCGTGAAGAGCTGCCCGAGCGCATCGACTCCATGGTCACGCGCCTGCGTGCGGCCGAGAAGGAGATCGAGAAGCTGCGTGCGGACCAGGTGCTGCAGGCGGCCGGAACCCTCGCGGCCGGTGCGCGCCGGCACGGCGACGCCAAGGTCGTGGCGGAGCGCGCGCCCGAGGGTGCCTCCGCGGACGACCTGCGCACCCTGGTCCTGGACGTGCGCGGGCGCCTGGGCGCGGAGGACCCGGTGGTCGTGGCGATGACCTCGGTGCCCAAGGACCGCCCGGTCGTGGTGGTCGCCACCAACGAGGCGGCGCGTACGGCGGGCGTCAAGGCCGGTGACCTCGTCGGGGTCGCGGCCCGTGCGCTCGGCGGCGGTGGCGGCGGTAAGCCCGACATCGCCCAGGGCGGCGGCAAGGACGCCGGCAAGGTCGACGAGGCGCTACGTGCGGTGGAGGCGGCCGTGGCCGCGTCCTGACCGCCGGAACCGACCATCGTCAGGGCGTCCGCGGAGGGTGTTCCGCGGACGCCCCGCTTCGTGCCCCACGGTCTTCTGCCCGGCCCGGCGGTACCGCGTCCCCGGCGTGGTGATGAGCGCGCGTGCTCGTGTTCGGTGGCATCCTGCCTTCCGTGCGCCAGGCCACACATGAGGAGCGGAACCGCACGTGAAGACGTTGATCCGGTTCGTGAACAGGGCCCAGGACCGCCCAGGATGCCCCGAGGTCCCACGGGGGTGGCCTACACTCGGACGGTACCCGCGCGCACGGGAGACCGCTCTCGCGCGGAATGACGAACCGTGTGCCCAGCCGGGACCTCCCATACGGCTCGTGCACGAGCGTGCTGCGTGCCGTGACGGAATCGGGCATACTGTTGCGCACCGCAGCCGAAGCCACGTCTGTCTGCGCGGTGACGCCCCCGAGTTAGTTGATGAACAGGACCACCGTGTTGAGGATTTCCCAACCGCGGTGCGGTGCCGCCGACGGCACTCACCGCCCGAGTACCGCACCCGGAGCAGGGGAGACGGCCTCTTGAGGCACGGTGCACGTTTGGCGATCGACCCCGGCAACGCCCGGATCGGGGTCGCTGCCAGTGACCCCAGCGGCATGCTCGCCAACCCCGTCGAGACGATCCCGCGTGGCCAGGGCGACAAACAGCGCATCGCCCGGTTGGTGGTGGAGCGTGAGGCACGTGAGGTCGTGGTGGGCTACCCTGCCTCGATGTCGGGTGAGGAAGGCCCCTCCGCGCGCTCCGCGAGGGAATTCGCGCAGGGCCTCGCCCACCTCCTCCACCCCGTCCCGGTCCGACTGGTCGACGAGCGACTGACGACCGTGACCGCTCAGGGGCAGCTCCTCTCCGGGGCTTCCTTCGGCAAGAAGGGCGCCAAGGGGGGACGCGCGCGCCGGTCGGTGATCGACCAGGCCGCGGCGACGGTCCTCCTGCAGAGCGCCTTGGACCAGGAACGGTCCACCGGCCTGCCCCCGGGCGAGATCGTTCGCTCCAGCCAAGGAGAATGATGACCGACAGGGATGATTACCCCAACGATCCCTATCGTGGACATGCCGCGCGCGGTCATGACCACGACCCGCTCAGCGACCCGTTGCCCGCGCACCCCCCGCCGCGGGGCCGCCGGGCGCGCAGGGAGCCCGAGGAGTGGCCGCAGCAGCCGGAGGCGTTCCAGGAACACCAGGAACCGCGCCGCGGACGCCGACACCGTCCCGAGAACCCCGGACCGGGTGGTGAACCCCCGCGCCGCAGCGGTGCCGCCGACGCCCTCCGCGGCGGACGCGCGGCACGTACCGGTGGGGAACGCCCCGAGAACCAGGCCCCTGCCCAGGACGCCTTGGCGGCGCTGGCGGGGCTCGGCAGCGACCCGTCCTCCCCCCAGGCCCCCAGTACCGACGGTTCCTCGAGCGGAGCCTCACCGTGGAACGGTGCCCCCGCCGAACAAGCCCCCGCCGAGGCGGACGGGCCCCGGCCCCGCCGCGGACGCCGGCATCGTGCCGAGACCTCGGAATCCGGCCCCCAGGACGTGGAGGAACAGCCCTCCGGCCGTCGCTCGCGCCGCCGTGCCCGGCGCGATCAGAACTCCGAGGGCGGTTTCCTCTCCGAAGTGCCCGACGAGACCGAGGCATTCGACAGCGGCAACTTCCCGGGTGTGCACACTTCCGCCGATTCCGGGGTCTTCCCCCGCGTGGAGGAGGAAGGCGAGGACGAGGCACCCCGGCGTCCCCGCAGCCGTCGCCGTCGACGGGCCGAGGACAGTGGTGCGATGCCCGCTCCGGACCCCGGGGACAGCGGTGCCCACGACGCCGAGGCCCTGCACTCGGGGGCCTTTGCGGCCGCCGGTACCGAACCGGGACCCGAGCCGGAGGAGGAGGCCCGGCCCCGCGGTCGCTCCCGGCGCGCCCGCCGCGCGGCCGAACAGGAGGCCGGGACAGCTCGGGCGGCAGAGCCGGAGCAGGAGGACGGGACCGAGGAGGCACCCCGTTCCCGCCGTCGGGGCCGGGGTCGGCGTCGTTCCCGCCGCAAGGTGACGCCGGTCGAACCGGAACCGGCCGCGGAGACCACCGGGTCCGAGGAAGAGGAACCAGAGGAGGACGAGGACTACGAGCCCGGCCTGGCCGACATCGCCGAGGCCTACGGCGGCAGCCGCAAGAGCCGCCGCAAACTCAAGGAGGCCCAGCGCCGGGCCCAGAACAAGGGCAAGAAGACCAAGGGCGGCAAGCGGGGCAGGGGCCGGATGGGCCTGGTGGCCGTGGCCCTGGTGCTGGTGATCGCCGGCGGTGGTTTCGGTGTGGCGCGCCTCTACGTCTTCCCCGCCGATCACGAGGGCGAGGGGGCGGGAGAAGTCACCTTCGTCATCGAGGAGGGCGACAGCGGCGCAACCGTCGCGGAGAACCTCGCCGACGCGAACGTGGTCGCGAGCAAGCGTGCTTTCACCAACGCCCTGAGCGCCGCGGCCGACCAGAACCTCACCCCCGGCACCTACCGCCTGGCCGAGGAGATGAGTGCTGAGCACGCCCTCGATGCCCTGTTCGACTCGGAGAACCGCCTCGGGGGCCGGGTGAGCATCCGGGAGGGGCTGCGTGCCGAACGCATCATGGCCTCGATCGCCGAACAGACCGCCCTCAGCGAGTCGGAGCTGCAGGCGGCCTACGGACAGACGGAGGAACTCAACCTCCCCGATTACGCCACGGAGGGGCCCGAGGGTTACCTCTTCCCCTCGACCTACCGCTTCGAACCCGGCACCGAGGCGCTGTCCGTACTCAAGACCATGGTCACGCAGTACCGCCAGACCGCCGAAGAGATCGACATCGAGGGCCGCGCCGCAGAGATCGGCTACGACCCCAACGAGGTCATGGCCATCGCCTCGATCGTGCAGGCCGAGAGCGGCAACGCCGAGGACATGCCCAAGATCTCCCGTGTGGTGCACAACCGTCTCGACATCGACATGCCGTTGCAGATGGACAGCACCTGCTTCTACGCCATCGACGCCTACGGCATCGCGCTCGACAGCGACCAGCTCGCCGAGTGCGAGGCCGACACCAGCGGGTTCGACACCTACTACAGCACCGGCCTGATCCCGGGCCCGTTCGTGGCGCCGGGGGAGGACGCGATCGAGGCCGCCCTGGACCCGGACGAGGGCGACTGGCTCTACTTCGTGGCCACCGACCCGGAGAACGGCGTGACCGAGTTCACCGAGAGCCACGAGGAGTTCGAGGAGCTCAAGGCGAGGTTCCAGGAGAACTGGGAAGGTGAGGAGTAGATGCGCGCCGCCGTCCTCGGCTCCCCGGTGGACCATTCCCTCTCACCCGTCCTGCACGGGGCCGCCCATCGCTCCATGGGCCTGGACGGGTGGACCTACGGGCTCCACGAATGCGCGGAGGACGGGCTCGCCCCGTTCCTGCGCGGCCTCGGTGCGGACTGGGCCGGACTGTCGCTGACCATGCCGCTCAAGCGCAGGGCCATGGAGCTGGCCGACCGGGTCTCGCCCACGGCCCGGGCCGTGGGCGGGGCCAACACCCTGGTGCGCTCCGGCGACGGTTCCTGGGATGCCCACAACACCGACGTCGAGGGCATCACCACCGCCCTGACCGAGGCAGGCATCAAGGCCCCGAGCCGCTGCCTGGTACTCGGCGGGGGAGCCACCGCGGCCTCCGCGCTCGCCGCCCTGCGGGAGCTGGACGTAGGCGGGCCCGTCACCCTCCTGGCCCGGGACGTCGGGCGCACCGGAGAGGTCTCCGAGGCGGCCCGGAGGCTCGGCCTCGCTCTGGAGGTGGCCCCCTTGGAAACACTGGAGGAGCGCCTCGACACCGACCTGGTCGTGTCCACGCTGCCCTCGGGGGCGGCCGACCGCCACCGCGAAGCGCTGGCCGCTTCCCGCACCGACCTGTTCGACGTGGTCTACGCCCCCTGGCCCACGGAAGCCGCACGCGCGGTCGCAGGACGAGGGGGCCGTGTGGTCGGGGGCTTCCCGATGCTGCTGCACCAGGCCGCAGCCCAGGTGCGGCTGATGACCGGGCGTACCGACGTCCCGGTCGAGGCCATGCGCGCGGCGGGGGAGGCCGAACTGGAGCGCCGTGGGCGTGAGCCGCGGAACTGAGTGTCCCGTGCGCTCCCGGCGCCTGGTATATTGGTGGACAACGACTTGGTCCGGAGCGTGCCGAACGCCCCGGACTCGCAAGCGGAGGTGTTCCTCCCACCCGCCGGGTGCCGCCCGAGTGGGTCCGGTCCGCCGATACAGGACCGACGTCGTACGCACCACCGGTGGACCAGTGGTGCTACCCCGTCGGGCTGCGGCGGAATATCCGGTCGGTACACCCCGCTTGCATTCGCCGGCGGGGTTTTCGCGTTTCACGGGGACCCCGACCCGGTCGACCGGAACACCCGCGGGTGGCCGTGCGGCCGAGCGGACCGCCCACCGGGCGGCCGGTCCCAGGTAATCCGAGAAAGCTAGGGAGGGGTCCCATCAGCGCCGAGCCCCGCATCAATGACCGTATCCGGGTTCCCGAGGTCCGACTCGTCGGGCCCAACGGTGAGCAGGTCGGAATCGTCTCGGTCCAGGACGCTCTGCGCCTGGCCCAGGAGTCCGACCTCGACCTCGTCGAGGTCGCACCGACCGCCCGTCCTCCGGTCGCCAAGCTGATGGACTACGGCAAGTTCAAGTACGAGTCCGCGGTCAAGGCACGCGAGTCGCGCAAGAACCAGTCGAACACGATCATCAAGGAGATCAAGCTCCGTCCGAAGATCGACCCGAACGACTACGAGACCAAGAAGGGTCACGTCGTCCGGTTCCTCAAGGGCGGGGACAAGGTCAAGGTGACGATCATGTTCCGTGGTCGCGAGCAGTCCCGGCCCGAGCTGGGCCGTCGGCTGCTGGCACGCCTCGCGGAGGACGTCCAGGATCTCGGCCAGGTCGAATCCCAGCCGAAGCAGGACGGCCGCAACATGGTCATGGTGATCGGCCCGCACAAGCGGCGTTCCGAGCACAAGGCCGAGGCCCGCGCGGCTGCTGCGGAGGAGAAGTCCCGCCGCGAGCAGCGCGACAAGGCCTAGCGGCGACAGGGCTGGTCCTCCACCGCCCGGCCGGCGCCCAGGCGGACGACCGGGTGGTGGGAAGGGCTGTACGCCCAGCGGTCCAGATGCGCGACGCGGCGCCCTCACGGGCCCGCCGTAGCAGCGGAAGAAGAGCGTGACCCGCGCCGAGTGGGGCACGCGCCGACGGAGTAGGAGACGACGGCGACATGCCGAAGAACAAGTCCCACAGTGGAGCCAAGGACCGTTTCCGGGTCACCGGCTCCGGCAAGATCATGCGCCGCCGTGCCAACAAGAACCACATCCTCGAGCACAAGACCTCCAAGCGTAAGCGTCGTCTCTCCGACGAGGTCGTGCTCGCCCCCGCGGACGAGAAGAAGATCTCGAAGCTCCTCGGCAGGTAAGACCGGCTGATACAGCCGAGCCGACGAGTCTGTCGTCCGCCGGCGGTGAAGCGCAGACGCTGTGCCGCCGCCCCCGGGGACACCCCACACTTGAAGCGAACACGGCCGCCGGGGCTCGACCCGGGCCGGTCGGCGCGCCGTGCGCGCCGGAAGAGACTATGAGGGAGTCACAGTGGCACGCGTGAAGCGGGCTCTCAACGCCAAGAAGAAGCGCAAGGTCATCCTCGACCGTGCGAGCGGTTATCGCGGTCAGCGTTCGCGCCTGTACCGCAAGGCCAAGGAGCAGATGCTCCACTCGATGACCTACTCCTACCGGGACCGCAAGGACCGGAAGGGGCAGTTCCGTCGCCTGTGGATCCAGCGCATCAACGCTGCTTCCCGCGCTCACGGGATGACCTACAACCGCCTCATCCAGGGCCTGAAGCTGGCCGGGATCGAGGTCGACCGCCGCATGCTGGCCGAGCTGGCCGTCAACGACGAGGCCGCGTTCGCCGCGCTCGTCGAGAAGGCCAAGCAGGCCCTGCCGGCTCAGGCCGCAGCCTAACGGGACGGTAGCGCCTTGGCGAGTCACGAGTTCACGAGTATCCGGTCACCCAGGATCAAGGGGGTTCGGCGGCTCGCCAAGCGCACCTTCCGACAACGTGAGCGGCGTTTCCTCGTGGAGGGGCCGCAGGCGGTGCGCGAGGCCCTGGCGGTCGGAGGACGCCGGGGCGGGGGCGTGGTGGAACTCTTCGCCACGGCCGAGGCCATGCACCGCCATGTGGAACTGGTGGACGCCGCCCACGGGGCGGGACTGCCGGTGCACAGGGTCAGCCTCGAGGTCATGTCAGAGCTGGCCCAGACCGTCAGCCCGCAGGGCATCATCGCCGTCTGCGAGTTCGTCGACGTCCCTCTGGAGAGCGTCGGCGACCTCCGGTTGGCGGTCGTCCTCTCTCACGTCCGGGACCCGGGCAACGCCGGGACGGTCCTGCGTACCGCGGATGCGGCCGGAGCGGACGTGGTCGTCTTCACCGATGCTTCCGTCGACCCCTACAACGGCAAGTGCGTGCGCGCTTCCGCCGGGAGTCTCTTCCACCTCCCCGTGGTGGTGGGTGTCCCGGTCGACGAGGCCGTCGCGGCGCTGCGCCGTTGTGATGCCCGTGTGCTGGCCGCTGACGGCAGCGGTAACGAGGACCTGCACGAGGTCGCCGACGCCGGTGGCCTCGACGGTCCGGTCGGCTGGGTCTTCGGCAACGAGGCCTGGGGGCTGCCCAAGGACGTCGTGTCCTTGACGGACGGTGCGGTCAGTGTCCCGATCTACGGCGGGGCCGAAAGCCTGAATCTGGCCACGGCCGCGGCGGTGTGCCTTTACACGACCGCACGACAGCAGCGCCGGTCCTGATCCTTTCCCGAACCCGTGTGTATCGGTCCAGCTGGGCCCGGGTCCGGCTACGTACGGTAGTTGGTTCCGGGGCTCGGGCGATGGCTGTTCCGGGGTTCCGGAATCCTTTGCACCCATGGTCCGATGACCCGATCCATCCGAAATGCACGTGCACCATTGCTCCGGGCCGATAGGGTCTGACCCGGATCGCGGTGGTTCAGGTGTAGGAGCCGCGGACCCGGGACCCGTTACCCGTGTCGCGGGTAGAACGGTGCACCCGAGCCGTCGGACGGGCAGGCCCGACGACAACGCGTGAGTGTCGGACAGGGACTCCCGGTGGCCCGGGTGCGCGGAGCGCCGTGGGCCCCTATACGCTCGATCCCCGCCACGTGCGGCCGACCGGGGAGGTCAGGCGTACCGTTCGGGGGTGCGGGGTAGACCGCCTGCGGAGTTCTCGCGGGTACGACAACGAGCCGGTCGACGGTTCGCGGCCCGGGTGCTGTGATCGTGGACCTTCGAGGGAGCGGGGAGAGGCGTGGGCAGCGGCCGGAAGGCGGACCAGCCGACGGGGGACCTGGACGGCGCGCACACATACCCGTCCAACGGGATGGTGCCGGGGGCCGAGAGGGCCGGGGGCGCCGACTCCGGTCTCTGTGCTGACGACCTGCCCGACGGCCTCGTGGTGGCCGACGCCCGCGGCCGGGTCATCCTCTTCAACAGCCTGGCCGCCCAACTCACCGGGATCCCCGCCGAGACCGCCCTGGGCAGCGATTTCCGTTCCGCCCTGCCGTTCGTGGGCCCCGACGGACACGACTGGTGGGAGGCCAGCAACCCCTACGGCGGTGCCCGTGACCGGGTCCGCCAGGCCGAGCGTTCCCTCTCCCTGCCCGATGAACGCGAGGTCCTGGTCGCCGCCCGCTACGTGCGCGCACGCCCCGAGGGCGAACTCATCCGCCTCGTGGTCACACTGCGCGACGCCGCCACCCGGGCCGAACGCAGCAGGGCCGACCTGGTCTCCGAGGTCGCCCACGAACTGCGTTCACCGCTCACCAGCGTCAAAGGTTTCACCTCGACCCTGCTCACCAAGTGGGAGCGTCTGACCGACAAACAGAAGTTCTTCATGCTGGAGACGGTCAACGCCGATGCCGACCGCGTCACCCGCCTCATCCACGACCTCCTCGACGTCTCCCGTATCGAGTCCGGCCGCCTCGAGGTGCGCCGCCAGGTCGTCGACCTGCACGAGGCCGTCCAGCGCGTGGTCGCGGGCCGTGTCTTCTCCGGGGAGGACGAAACACGCTTCGACGTCCGTGTCCACGGCGAGATCCCGCAGATGTGGCTCGACCCGGACAAACTCGAGCAGATCCTGACCAATCTCGTGGAAAACGGGGTACGGCACGGCGCTGGTACTGTCAGTGTGGTGATCGAGCCGTGTGAAGGAGGAGCAGCGGTGTCGGTGCGCGACGAAGGCCAGGGCATTGCGCCCGAGACCATTCCGCGCGTCTTCCGCCAGTTCTGGCGCAGCAAGCGTCGGAGCGGCACCGGCCTCGGGCTCTTCATCGTGAAGGGTCTGGTGGAGGCCCACGGCGGAACGATCACCGTCGGACGCGCCCCCGGTGGCGGCGCCGAGTTCCGATTTACCGTGCCCGCCGGGGCGCCCGAGTTCGCCTGACCAGATCAGGCACTCCAGCACCCCCGGTGGGCGCAACGGCCGGCCCCGGTGTCCCGAACTCCGGCTCTCCCGTGGTCTGCCCGAAATCCGTCTGTGCTTCCTGTCGGCTTCGTCCGCTCCGAGCGGACCGTGACTGCCGTGAGCCCCGACCCCTGGGTCGGGGTCAGCGGCGAGGCAACCCATCATGTCTGCACCCAACAATTCCTACGACCCGGTCGAGGTGACACCCCTGCACCCCGACGAGGTCGCCCGTATGCGCGAGGAAGCGCTGTCGGCCATCGAGGCCGCCGGTGACCTCGACGAACTCAAGGAGGTCCGGCTCGCCCATGCCTCGGACCGTTCCCCGTTGGCTCTGGCCAACCGGGAGATCGGTGCACTGCCGCCGACCGCCAAGGCCGACGCCGGCAAGCGTGTGGGCGGGGCCCGCCGCGACGTCGGCCAGGCCCTCAAGGCCCGCCAGGCCGTACTGGAGGCCGAGCGCGACGAGCGGGTCCTCGTGGAGGAGCGCGTCGACGTCACCCTGCCCTGGGACCGTGAACTGCGCGGCGCGCGCCACCCGCTGACCACTGTCGCCGAGCGCATGACCGACGTCTTCGTCGGCATGGGTTTCGAGGTCGCCGAGGGCCCCGAGGTCGAGGCCGAGTGGTTCAACTTCGACGCCCTCAACTTCGAGCCGGACCATCCCGCCCGCACGATGCAGGACACCTTCTTCGTGGAGAGCGAGGACAGCGGTGACTCGGGCATGGTCCTGCGCACCCACACCTCCCCGGTCCAGGTGCGCGCCCTGCTCGGGCGCGAACTGCCGGTCTACGTGGTCGCCCCGGGCAAGACCTTCCGTACCGACGAGCTCGACGCCACGCACACCCCGGTCTTCCACCAGCTCGAGGGCCTGGTCGTGGACCGGGGCATCACCCTGGCCCACCTGCGCGGTGCCATCGACTCCTTCGTCGGAGCCGTCTTCGGCGAGGGGCTGCGCACGCGGTTCCGCGCGTCCTACTTCCCCTTCACCGAGCCCTCGGCCGAGGTGGACATGGAGTGCTTCGTGTGCCGCGGCGACTCCGTGGGCGACCCCGACGCCTCCTGCCGCACCTGCTCCAGCGAGGGCTGGATCGAGATCGGCGGCTGCGGCGTGGTCAACCCGCGGGTGCTGACGGCCGCCGGGGTCGACCCCGAGGTCTACAGCGGCTGGGCCTTCGGCCTGGGTATCGAACGGACACTGATGTTCGCGCACGGGGTGCGCGACATGCGCGACATGGTCGAGGGCGACATCCGCTTCTCCTCGGCGTTCGGGAGTGAGATCTGATGCGTGTTCCCATGACCTGGCTGCGGGAGTACGTCGACCTGCCCGCCGACGTCACCGCTCGCGACCTCGCCGGCCGTCTGACCCTGGCCGGCTTGGAGGTCGAGACCGTCGACACCCTCGGCGCCGACCTGAAGGGCCCGCTCGTTCTCGGTCGTGTCCTGGAGATCGAGGAGCTCACCGGTTTCAAGAAGCCGATCCGTTTCTGCCGCGTCGACGTCGGCGAGGCCAACGGCACCGGCGAGCCCCAGGAGATCGTCTGCGGCGCACGCAACTTCTCCGAGGGCGACCTGATCGTGGCCGTCCTGCCCGGCGCGGTCCTGCCCGGCGGTTTCGAGATCGGCGCCCGCAAGACCTACGGCCGGATGTCGGCCGGCATGATCTGCTCGGCCACCGAACTGGGCCTGTGGGAGGACCACTCCGGCATCGTCGTGCTGCCGGAGGGCTTCGGCGAGCCGGGCCGGGACGCCATCGCTCTCCTGGGCCTGCGTGAGGACGTGCTCGACATCGCCGTCACCCCCGACCGCGGGTACGCGCTGTCGATGCGGGGTGTGGCCCGCGACACCGCCACGCTCTACGGGGTCGACCTGCACGACCCCGCCGAGATCGCCGTCGCCGAGCCCGCGGGGGAGGGACACCCCGCAGTGATCGCCGACCCGGCTCTGGCCGATCGGCTCGTCCTGCGCGGGGTCACCGGGTTCGACCCCGAGGCACCCACCCCGTTGTGGATGAAGCGCCGCCTGCACCAGAGCGGTGTGCGCCCCGTCTCCCTGGCCGTGGACGTGACCAACTACGTCATGCTCGAACTCGGCCAGCCGTTGCACGCCTGGGACCGGGAGCGCCTCCGGGGCACCGTCACCGTGCGTGCAGCCGAGACGGGGGAGAAGCTGGAGACCCTGGACCACGTGCGCCGCTCCCTCGACCCGGACGACATCGTCATCGCCGACGAGGCCGGCGCGCAGGCGATCGCCGGTGTCATGGGCGGGCTCGACACCGAGATCGGGCTGAGCTCCACCGACGTGCTGGTCGAGTCCGCCCACTTCGACCAGATGCACATCGCTCGGGCCTCCCGCCGCCACCAGCTGTCCTCGGAGGCCTCGCGGCGTTTCGAGCGCGGTGTCGACTCGGCCGTGCAGCTCGCCGCCGCCACCCGCGCCGTCGAACTCCTCGCCGAACTGGGCGGTGCGAGTGTCGAGAGCGCCTACACCCACGTCACACGGCCGGCACCGGCCCGCACCATCACGATGCGTGCCTCCCACCCGGGCTCGGTGGCCGGGGTCGACTACCCCGAGGGCACGGCCGAGAAGCACCTGCGGGCCCTCGGCTGCACGGTGGAAGGTGAGGGCGCCACCCTCACGGTCACCCCGCCCACGTGGCGGCCCGACCTCGAGGACCCCAACGACCTCGCCGAGGAGGTCATCCGGTTCGAGGGCTACGAGAACATCCCGGCGGTGCGCCTGAGCGGGCCCGGCCGCGGCCTGAGCGACAGCCAGCGCCTGCGCCGTGCCTTCGGGCGTACACTCGCCGACACCGGACACACCGAAGTTCTCAGTTACCCGTTCGTGGGCGAGCGCGACCTGGACGGCCTCCAGCTCGGTGCGGACGACCCCCGCCGTGACAGCGTGCGCCTGGCCAACCCGCTCAACGACGAGGAACCGCTGCTGCGCACGACGTTGTTGCCGGGGCTGTTCAAGAACCTGGCCCGCAACGTCAGCCGCGGGTTCCACGACGTGGCGCTGTTCGAGACGGGCCTGGTCTACCTGCCCAGCCACGGCGGTGACGCACCGATCCTGTCGGTGGAGCGAGGTCCGGACACCGAGGAGATCGCGCGTGTGGACGCCGCTCTGCCGCGCCAGCCCCGCCGCACCGGTGTGGTCCTGGCCGGCCGAGCCGAGCGCGGTGGCTGGTGGGGCCCGGGGCGCGAGGCCACCTGGGCCGACGCGATCCAGGCCGCCCGTGACCTGGCCCGTGCCGCCGGTGTCGGACTGGAGGTCGAGGCCGCCGAGTACGCACCGTGGCACCCCGGCCGCTGCGCCGCGCTGTACGTGCGTGTGCACGGCGAGCGTGTGCTGGCCGGCCACGCGGGGGAACTGCACCCGCGCGCGATCCAGGCCTTCGGCCTGCCCGCCCGCACCGCGGCCGCCGAGATCGACCTGGACGTGATCGAGAACGCCCGTACCCCGGTGCGGGCTCCGGAGGTCTCCACCTACCCGGTCGCCACTCAGGACGTGGCGCTGGTCGTGGACGAAAGTGTCCCGGTCGGTGTGCTCAGCGATGCCCTGGCCGAGGGCGCCGGTGATCTGCTGGAGGGCGTGCGCCTGTTCGACGTCTACACGGGTGACCAGGTCGGCGAGGGCTACAAGTCCGTCGCTTTCGCGCTGCGCTTCCGTGCCTCCGACCGCACTCTGACCGCGGAGGAGGCCGGGGCCGCACGCGATGCCGCTGTCGCCGCGGCCACCGAGCGCACCGGGGCGGTTCTGCGCGGCTGAGGCCGCCGGTGCATCGACACAGGGCGGGACGGGTCCTACCCGAGGAGGATGACCCGTCCCGCTCTTGTGTGTTGAATCGGTTCCGGAGCCCCTGCGTACCCCTGCCATGGGACGAAACGCTCGATGGAAGCCCCCCTGGAACAAAAAATTTTCGCGGCTGTTTTTCCTGCGTAGGGCGGGTTTTGGGGAGAAGAGGCGGGGGTAGCTCGCATGATCTTCGAGTTTCGGGGCATGACGCTTCGTTTTGCCTCTTGCCGTGAGGCGCTCATCACGTTTAGCCTGCAAGTACCTGCCACAACCGGGCGTCCGGGTGTAGGTCGGATTCAACCTGGGTTCATCCACTGCGCTCTGCGCAAGTCACGGCTCGGAGGTCGCCATATGACCGAAACGGTTGTCTCATCCGCACTCGCTCCCAAAGATCACCGGGAGCCCAGTCGTCTCTGGCACACGTTCTGCGATATGAACACCGTGGCCAAGGGGCCGGAGTTCGTGGTGTCCCGCGCAGAGGGCGTGTGGCTGTGGGACGATTCCGGTGACCGGTTCCTGGACGGTACGTCGAGCCTCTGGTACTGCAACGTGGGACACGGCCGTACCGAGATCGCGGACGCCGTCCACCGCCAGATGAGCACGCTGGACGCGTACACCGTCTACAACGACTTCGCCAACGTCCCCGCGATCGAGCTCAGCGAGCGCCTCGCCGCGCACGCGCCCGTGGTCGACCCCCGTGTGATCCTCACCTCCGGGGGAGGGGAGTCCATCGACACCGCGGCCAAACTGGCCCGCCGTTACTGGTACGCCCTGGGGCGTGGGGACAAGACCCACCTCATCAGCCGTACCGCCGGTTACCACGGCCTCAACGGCTTCGGTACCAGCATGATCGGGATGAACCGGTTCCGTACCGGCTTCGGGGAGATGGTCCGTGACACCTCCGTGGTTCCCCACGACTCGGCCGCCGCGGTCGAGGAGGAGATCCTGCGGGTCGGTCCGGAGAACGTGGCCGCGTTCTTCGCCGAGCCGGTCATCGGCGCCGGCGGTGTGTACGCGCCCGAGCGCGACTACTTCACCGAGGTGGCCCGCATCTGCCACCAGTACGACGTCCTGTTCGTCGTCGACAGTGTCATCTGCGGGTTCGCGCGTCTGGGCAACTGGTTCGGGATCGAGCGCTTCGGCGTCAGCCCGGACATGATCGTCTTCGCCAAGGGTGTCTCCAGCGGGTACCTGCCCCTGGGCGGCGTCGTGGTCAACGGCCGGGTGGCCGACCCCTTCTGGAACCAGGAGGGCAATCCGTTCGTGCACGGCACCACCTATGCGGGGCACCCGACCTGTTGCGCGGCGGCGATGGCCAACCTCGACATCCTCGAGCGGGAGGACCTCTTCACCGTCTCGTTGGAGGTCGAGCGCCACCTCGACAGCGCTCTGCGGGGGTTGGAGTCCCACCCGCTGGTCGGGGAGGTGCGTTCGGGCGTCGGTGTGATGGGCGCGGTGGAACTCACCGAGGAGGCCCTGACCGAGCGCGGTGTCACCACGGCGGAGGTCTTCGCCGAGGCCCGTGCCCGCGGGGTCGTCGTCCGTCCGATCCCCGATGCGCTCCTGGTCTCCCCGCCGCTGATCATCACCTGGGAGCAGATCGACCATCTCGCCTCGACGCTGTACGGGGCGTTGGACGCGGTGACCGCTCGCCATTGAAAGGGTCCCGACGGCCACACCGTTGCCGGTGGCCCCTCGTGATCGGTTGAGGCCGGTTGCGGTGGGCCACCGGCTTGTTCTGTGTGCTCTCGGCTCACGCGGACCCTCTGTTCTTCTCTCCTTCATGTAGTAATATTTTCTAGGAAGATACTTCTTATGCGCGGGGCGTGGGTGCCTCGCGGGAGCGAAGAGGACGGGTATGGGCGCAGACGTGAGCGACGACGACCTCATCACCGCCTGGGGGCTGGTGCATGAGGCGATGAACTCGATACAGCCGAAACTGCTGGGTGGTATCACCCCTGACGGCAAGGACATGTCCGGTCCCTGGTTCGAGGTCCTCATCCGGCTCCAGCGCACCCCTGAGCACCGCCTTCCCATGAGTCGTTTGGCGCGGGAGGTCAGTCTGAGTACCGGAGGGTTCACCAAACTGGCCGACCGGCTCGAGCGTGAGGGGTACCTGGTGCGGGAGAACTGTGCCCACGACCGCCGTGTCGTCTACGCCTCCCTCACCGAGGGAGGGGTCGACTTCGTCGACGAGGTCAGGGCCAAGCACGTCCGGCGTCTGCGCGAACACGTGCTCGAGCCCCTGGGGGAGGACGGGGTTCGACAACTCACCACAATCGCACGTACGCTCCGTGACAGCTCGCATGCGTAATGTTTTCGGATTCTGCTCCGAGGTCCGCTCGGTCCGGTTGACGAAAGTCTGGATCCACCCGAATCATCAGAAAACGCGCGGCAACTCGCTGTTCGCATGTAAATTGGCGTGAGGTTCGGGGGAGCCACGCGGGGTGGCTGTGAGTACAGAGGTTCCGGGGGAAAGATGCGACTCTTCACTGCTGCCGCACAGATGAGGCCGATCCCTCGGTCCCCACGTTTTGTCAACGGCGCCGTCTCCTTCTGGTACCGCGAGCTCGGCCGGCCCCGGCGCCGTGCACCGCTCGGGGGCGACGCCGATTACGACGTCTGTGTCGTGGGCGCCGGGTACACGGGGCTGTGGACCGCCTACTACCTCAAGAAGGAGCAGCCCGACCTCCGGGTGGCCGTCCTCGACCGTCACTTCGCGGGGTTCGGTGCCTCGGGCCGCAACGGCGGATGGCTGTCGGCGGAGTTCCCCGGCCCGCGCGAGCGCTACGCACGCTCCCACGGCAAGGCTGCGATGATCGCCTTCCAACGCGCGCTGATGCGTACCGTGGAGGAGGTCGTGCGGGTGGCCGGGGACGAGGGCATCGACGCCGACGTCCATCAGGGCGGCATGCGCCTGGTGGCCACCAACACGGCCCAGCGCGAACGGCTCGCCCGCGACATCGCGCACCTGCAGGAGTGGGGCTACTGGCCCGACGACCTGCACATGGTCGACCCCGACCAGGACCAGGGCGTTGCCGTGGACGGGATCACCGCGGCCGCCTACTCGCCCCACGCGGCACGCATCCAGCCGGCCAAGCTCGCGCGCGGTCTGGCCGACACCGTCGAAGCGCTGGGTGTGGACCTGTACGAGAGCACGACCGTCACCGAGATCCGCCCGCGGCGCGGTGCGGCCCGCCCGGCCGCCGTCACCGAGCTCGGCACGGTCCACGCCGACCACGTGATCCGCGCGACCGAGGGCTACACCGCCACGATGCGCGGTCTGCGCCGCGACTGGCTGCCCATGCACGCGTCGATGATCGCGACCGAACCCGTGCCGGCCGAGCTGTGGGAGCGCATCGGTTGGCAGGGCCGCGAGGTCCTCGGTGACAGCGCCCACACCTACGTCTACGCCCAGCGCACGGCCGACGACCGGATCGCCGTCGGCGGGCGGGGCGTGCCCCACCGTTTCGGCTCCGAGCCCGATGCCGAGGGCGCCACCCCGCCGCACACCATCGCCGAACTGTGGCGTTCCCTGGTCCGGTTGCTGCCCGACGTCGCCGAGGTCCCCATCGAACACGCCTGGTCCGGGGTGCTCGGTGCGCCCCGTGACTGGCTGCCCACGGTCGACCTGGACACCGGGACCGGGCTCGGATGGGCCGGCGGTTACGTCGGCAGCGGGGTGGCCACCAGCAATCTGGCCGGACGCACCCTGCGTGATCTGCTCCTGGGCCGGGAGACCGAGCTGACCCGTCTGCCGTGGGTGGGGCGCCGGGTCCGCGGCTGGGAGCCCGAGCCTCTGCGCTGGGTCGGCACGCGGGTCACCAACGGGCTCTACCGCACCGCTGACCGGCGCGAGTCCGGTTCTGCCGGACACACCTCGCGCTTGGCGGGACTGGCGGGCCGGATCTCCGGGCGCTGACCGGGCCGGCCCGGCGGGTGCATGGCTACACGCTCCCAGTGGGGAGATGACGCTCACATCGCGCGCTGAGCACCTCAGAGTCCTTGCATAAATTTACAGCCGAATGCATGATGGTTCAGTCAGGAGCGATTGGGGAGACCATCATGGGATACACGGCGGCCATCGCCGGAGCCAGCGGCTACGCCGGGGGCGAGCTGCTGCGTCTGCTGCTCGACCACCCCGAGATCGAGGTCGGTGCCGTCACGGCGGGAGGCAATGCCGGGACCCCGCTGATCGAGCACCAGCCGCACCTGCGACCCCTGGCCGACCGGATCCTGGCCCCCACCACGGTCGAGGAGCTGCGTGGCCACGACGTCGTCTACCTCGCCCTCCCGCACGGGCAGTCCGCGGAGATCGCCGAACAGCTCGGCGACGACGTGCTCGTGGTCGACTGCGGTGCCGACTTCCGGCTCACCGACGCCGCCACCTGGGAACGTTTCTACGGTACGCCGCACGCCGGCACCTGGCCGTACGGCCTTCCCGAACTCCCGGGACAGCGCGAGCGCCTGACCGAGGCCCACCGCATCGCCGTTCCCGGGTGCCACGTCACCGTCGCGACCCTGGGACTCTTCCCCGGGCTGGCCGAACAGCTCGTGGAACCCGACCTGACCGTCGTCGCGGTCACCGGCACCTCCGGAGCGGGCAAGGCACCCAAGCCCCACCTGGTCGGCAGCGAGGTCATGGGCGCCCTCAGCCCCTACGGGGTCGGCGGCAAGCACCGCCACAACCCCGAGATCATCCAGAACCTGACCGCTGTGGCGGGCCAGAGCGTGTCCCTGTCCTTCACACCCGTCCTGGCCCCCCTACCGCGCGGCATCCTCTCCACCTGTACCGCGCCCCTGGCCCCCGGCGTCACCGCCGACCAGGTCCGTGCCGCCTACGAGGCCACCTACGCCGACGAACCCTTCGTCGACGTGCTGCCCGAGGGCACCTGGCCCAACACCGCCATGACCCTGGCCGCCAACACCACCGCGGTCCAGGTCACCGTCGACCCCGACGCCGGCCGTATGGTCGCCGTCGCCGCTCTGGACAACCTCACCAAGGGCACCGCCGGCGGCGCCCTGCAGAGCACCAACCTCGCCCTCGGCCTGCCCGAGGCCACCGGCCTTCCGCGTACCGCAGTGGCCCCGTGACCCAGAAAGGCTCCACCGTGAGTGTCACCGCACCGCGCGGCTTCCGCGCCGCGGGCGTGGCCACCGGTACCGGGCCCACAGAGGCGCGGGACCTGGCCGTGGTCGTCAACGACGGGCCCTCCCGGGCAGCGGGTGCCGTCTTCACCACCGCCGACGGCCCCGCCGCACCGGTCCTGTGGTCGCGCCAGGTCGTCAGCGGCGGCCGTGTGCGCGCCGTGGTCGTCGACACCGGCGCCACCGACCCCGCCACCGGACCCGCCGGGTTCCAGCACGTGCACGCCCTGGCCGAACACACCGCCGAAGCCCTGTCCGACTCGGCCGCCGAGATCGTCGTCTGCGCCGCCGGGGCCCCAGGGGTGCGCTCCGACGACCATGCCCTGCGCCGGTCCGTGGCCGAGGCCGTGTCCCGATCCGCACGGTCGGGCGGCCTGTCCGCCGCCGACGCCGTACGCACCGCCGACAGCGTGGCCAAGTTCGCCTTCCAACGCGGCGAGGGCGTGACCGCCGGCGGCATGGCCAAGGGCCCCGACGCCGCCCTGAGCACCGCCCTGTGCGTGCTCACCACCGACGCCGAACTCACACCCGCCCAGTGCGGTGCCCTGGCCGAGACCGTGGCTGCACGCACTCTCGCCCCGCTCACCGGCCCCGACGACACCGTCGTGCTCCTGGCCAGCGGGGCCTCCGAGACCACGGTCGACGAGCAGGCCGTCGCCGCGCTGCTGACGAAGGTGTGCGAGGACCTCGCCGCCCAGATCGCCGCGGACACCACCACCGAGGACGAACAGGCCCACACATGATCGCGCGCCCTTCACAACCCGGAGAGTCGGACGAACAGGCGGAGGCCCGGGACAAGGCCGCCAACCTCATCGAGGCGCTGCCCTGGCTCTCGCGTTTCCACGGCCGCACCGTCGTGGTCAAGTACGGCGGCAACGCCATGATCAACGAGGAATTGCGCGTCCGTTTCGCCGAGTCCATCGTCTTCCTGTACTACGCCGGGCTGCGCCCGGTGGTCGTGCACGGCGGCGGGCCGCAGATCAACGCCATGCTCGACCGCGTCGGTGTGGAGTCCGCCTTCACCGCCGGGCTGAGGGTGACCACCGACGAGGCCATGGACGTGGTCCGTATGGTCCTGACCGGCCAGGTCAACCGCGAGATCGTCGGCCTGGTCAACCAGCACGGCCCCTTCGCCGTCGGCGTCTCCGGTGAGGACGCCAACATCGTGCAGGCCGAGCGCAAACAGGTCGAGGTCGACGGCGAACCCACCGACATCGGCCGCGTCGGTGAGATCTGCGACGTCACACCCGGCCCCGTCTCGGCGCTCATCGGCGACGGACGCATCCCGGTGATCTCCAGCGTCGCCCGGGCCGACGACGGCGGTGTCTACAACGTCAACGCCGACACCGCCGCCTCCGCGCTCGCCGTCGCCCTGGGGGCCAGCAAGCTCATCATGCTCACCGACGTCGAGGGACTGTTCGCCGACTACCCGGACAACACCGAGCTCATCAGCCGCCTCGACGCGGACGAGCTGCGCGCGCTCCTGCCCTCCCTGTCCTCGGGCATGCTCCCGAAGATGGAGGCCTGCCTGCGGGCGGTGGAGGGCGGCGTGCCCCAGGCCCACATCATCGACGGCCGTGTCCCGCACTCCCTGCTCCTGGAGGTCTTCACCGACCAGGGCGTGGGCACGATGGTCGCCGACGCCGAGCTCGAGGCCGCCCTGCTCTCCGGGAACGGACACCTGCCTCGGACCCAGCGGCACCAACAGACCGACCAGACCAGCGGAGAAGCACAGTGACCACCAGCAGCGACCTGCGTGAGCGTTTCACGGACGCGCTCATGCCGAACTACGGCCGGCTCCAGATCGCCCTCGGCCTCGGACGGGGTTGCGAGGTCTACGACACGGACGGCCGCCAGTACCTCGACCTCATCGCCGGGATCGCAGTCTCCGCACTCGGGCACGGCCACCCCGCCCTGGTCAAGGCCGTCGCCCACCAGTCGGCCACACTCGCCCACACCAGCAACCTCTTCATCAACGAGCGCGAGGTCGAGCTCGCGGAACGCCTCGTCTCCCTCGTGGGAGGGCACGCCAAGGTCTTCTTCGCCAACTCCGGGACCGAGGCCAACGAGGCCGCCCTCAAGCTGGTCAAGCGTGCCGCCTCCCCCGGCCGCCACTACTTCGTGGCCGCCGCCCACGGGTTCCACGGCCGCAGCTCGGGCGCTCTGGCCCTGACCGGTAAGGACGCCATCCGCGAACCCTTCGGCCCCTACGGGATGGACGTGCGGTTCGTCCCGTACGGTGACCTGGAGGCCCTGCGCGGGGCCGTCGACGAGCACTGCGTCGCCGTCTTCACCGAACCCCTGCAGGGCGAGGCCGGCGTCGTGCCCCCGCCGGAGGGCTACCTCTCCGGGGTCCGCGAGATCTGCGACGCCACCGGCGCCGCCTTCGTCCTCGACGAGATCCAGAGCGGTATCGGCCGCACCGGCCACTGGTTCGCCCACCAGGCCGAGGACGTGCGCCCCGACGTGGTCACTCTCGCCAAGGGACTGGGCGGCGGACTGCCCATCGGGGCCTGCATCGGCCTGGGCCGGTTCGCCGACGCCTTCCACAAGGGCGACCACGGCTCCACCTTCGGGGGCAACCCCGTGGCCTGCGCGGCTGCCCTGGCTGTCCTCGATACCCTTGAACAGGAGGGGCTGCTCGCCCACACCACCGTCATGGGTGACCTGCTGGCCGAGCAGATCGATGCGCTGGACCACCCGCTGCTCTCCGGACAGCGGGGCGTGGGCCTGTGGCGCGCCCTCACGCTCACCGAACCGCACGCGGCCCATGTACAGGAGCAGGCAGCAGTGCGCGGCTTCCTGGTCAACGCCGTCGCGCCCGACGCGATCAGGATCGCCCCGCCGCTCGTCATCACACCCGAGCAGATCGGGGTCTTCATCGAGGCCCTGCCGACCATCCTCGACGCCGCAGAGGCCGCAGCCACCAAGGAGACGCCTTGACCCGCCATTTCTTGCGCGACGACGACCTCAGCCCCAGTGAACAGGCCCGGGTGCTGGACATCGCCGACGACATGAAGGCCGACCGCTTCGGGTACCGTCCGCTGGCCGGTCCCCGCACCGTCGCGCTCCTGTTCGACAAGCCCTCCACCCGCACACGCCTGTCCTTCTCCGTGGGCGTGTCCGACATGGGCGGCAGTCCGCTCGTCCTGGACTCGGACACCACCCAGATGGGTCGCGGTGAGCCGCTCGCCGACACCGCCCGGGTCCTGGAACGCCAGGTCGCCGCCATCATCTGGCGTACCTACGAGCAGAAGGACCTGGAAGAGCTGGCCTCGCTCGTGAGGGTCCCGGTCGTCAACTCGCTCACCGACAGCTTCCACCCCTGCCAGGTCCTGGCCGACCTGCAGACCGTCCGGGAGCACAAGGGCGAGCTCGCCGGCCGTACGCTCGCCTACCTCGGCGACGGCGCCAACAACATGGCCCACTCCTACCTGCTCGGCGGTGCGACCGCGGGCCTGCACGTGCGCATCGGAGCACCGGAGGGACACCACCCCGACGGGCAGGTGCTCGCCCGTGCCGAGGAGATCGCCGAAGGGACCGGAGGGTCGGTCACCGTCACCACCGACCCGCGCGCGGCCGCCGAGGGCGCCGACGCCGTGGCCACCGACACCTGGGTCTCGATGGGTCAGGAGGGGGAGGCCGCCGACCGCGACGGACCCTTCCGGCCCTACATCGTCGACAGCGCTCTGATGGAGGCCGCCGACCCCGGGGCGATCGTGCTGCACTGCCTGCCGGCCTACCGCGGCAAGGAGATCAGTGCCGAGGTCCTCGACGGGCCCCGGAGCGCGGTCTGGGACGAGGCCGAGA
This sequence comes from Nocardiopsis kunsanensis DSM 44524, assembly GCF_000340965.1. Taxonomy (GTDB): domain Bacteria; phylum Actinomycetota; class Actinomycetes; order Streptosporangiales; family Streptosporangiaceae; genus Nocardiopsis; species Nocardiopsis kunsanensis. The sequence continues at coordinate 16,092 of NZ_ANAY01000019.1, read as the reverse complement.
ACCGGCGCCACGCCCAGAAGGCCCTGCTGGCCTACCTGCTCCACGTCGCGGACACACCCGAGGACGAGCCCGTGGACCGACAGTGACCGGAACGGAGCCCGGCGGGGGCACCCCCATGACCAAGGCCGCCCGCCACGCACGGATCACCGATGTCCTCCAGAGCGCGGACATCCGTTCCCAGGGCGAGCTGGCCAGGCGTCTGAGGGAGGCAGGGGTTCAGGTCACCCAGGCCACCCTCTCCCGCGACCTGGACGAACTCGGTGCGGTCAAACTCCGCACCGCCGACGGGTACCTGGCCTACGTCATGCCCGGGGAAGGGGGCGAGCGTCTGCAGCGCACCCGCCCCGACACCCTCGACCTGGGTCAGGTGTCCGGCGCGCGGCTCACCCGCCTGGCCGAGGACCTGCTGGTCTCGGCCGAGGCCTCCGCCAACATGGTCATCGTCCGTACCCCGCCCGGCGCGGCCCAGTACCTGGCCTCGGCCATCGACCACACCGACTTCCACGCCGTCCTGGGCACCATCGCCGGCGACGACACCATCCTCGTCATCTCCCGCGACCCCCAGGGCGGTGACGACGTCGCGGCCGCCCTGCTGCGCCTGGCCGACCGAAGACCCTGACCGGCCGCGTCCCCGAACCGGCGGCCCAGGGCCTCCCGACCCTGCCGTACGTCCGCCACGCGTGCGGGCCGGGAGGACCGGCCGGTACCGCACGCCCGCGGCGCGCTGCGCCGCCCGACCGACAACCATCAGAAGGAGGCCGTCATGGCCGACCACTCCGGCACCGAACAGCCGGGTGAGACCCAGACCGAGGCACTGCGGCTGTGGGGCGGCCGGTTCGAGGGCGGCCCCGACCAGGCCCTCGCCCGGCTCTCGCTGAGCACCCACTTCGACTGGCGCTTGGCCCGGCACGACATCGCTGGTTCCCGCGCCCACGCCCGGGCCCTGCACCGCGCGGGACTGCTCGGCGACGAGGAACTCGAAGGCATGCTCGAAGGTCTGGACCGCCTGGAGGCCGATGTCGCCTCGGGTGCGTTCACCCCCGTGCTCGAGGACGAGGACGTGCACACCGCCCTGGAGCGCGGCCTCCTGGAGCGTGTGGGCCCCGAGCTGGGCGGGCGCCTGCGTGCGGGCCGTTCGCGCAACGACCAGATCGCCACCCTGGTGCGGATGTACCTGCGTGAGGAGGCGCGTGCCCTCGCCGACCGGCTCCTGGACCTGGTCGGGGCCCTGGCCGACCAGGCCGCCGACCACCCCGACGCGGCCATGCCCGGCCGTACCCATCTGCAGCACGCCCAGCCCGTGCTCCTGGCACACCAGCTCATGGCGCACGCCTGGCCGCTCGTGCGCGACGTGGAGCGCCTGCGCGACTGGGACCGCCGTGCCGCCGTGTCCGCCTACGGTTCCGGCGCTCTGGCCGGGTCCTCCCTCGGCCTGGAACCCGAGGCGGTCGCCGCCGAGCTGGGGTTCCCCGCGTCCGCCGAGAACTCCATCGACGGGACCTCGGCGCGCGACGTGGTCGCCGAGTTCTCCTTCGTCACCGCGATGATCGGCGTGGACCTGTCCCGGCTCTCGGAGGAGATCATCGTCTGGGCCACCAAGGAGTTCTCCTTCGTCACCCTCGACGACTCCTTCTCGACCGGTTCCTCGATCATGCCGCAGAAGAAGAACCCCGACGTGGCCGAGCTGGCCCGCGGGAAGTCCGGTCGTATGATCGGTGACCTCACCGGTCTGCTGGCCACCCTCAAGGGGCTTCCGCTGGCCTACAACCGGGACCTGCAGGAGGACAAGGAACCGGTCTTCGACGCCGTCGACACGCTCCACCTGCTGCTGCCGGCCATGTCGGGGATGGTCGCCACTCTGACCTTCCACACCGACCGCATGGCCGAACTCGCACCCCAGGGCTTCTCCCTGGCCACCGACATCGCCGAGTGGCTGGTGCGCGAGCGGGTGCCCTTCCGTGAGGCCCACGAGATCGCGGGCGCCTGTGTGCGTGTGTGCGAGGAGCGCGGCATCGACCTTCCCGATCTGACCGATCAGGACTTCGCCGAGATCTCGCCCCACCTGACCTCCGGGGTGCGCGAGGTCCTCGTGGTCCCCGGTTCGCTCGCTTCCCGCGCCGGCAAGGGCGGTACCGCGCCCGCGCGTGTGGCCGAACAGCTCGAGCGCCTGCGGGCCGGCGTACGGGAACACCGCGAAGCCTTCGCTGCGCAGGACTGAACCCGGGCCGTAGCGTCCACCCGTGGCCCCCGCGCCGTGAGCACCGACGAATCGATGCTCATGGGGCGGGGGCTTCTTGTGTTTCGAGTTTCCCCTCTCACGGGACTTCGGTGTGCGATAGCGTCCTGACTCTGCGGGCACTACACGTGGTCCTTCCTGTGCGCACCGTCATCGACGCATGTCCTCGTCGGTTCCGTCCCTGCGCAGCCCACACCACCCCCGGTGTCCGCGATCCGTCGGGAGGAGCACCATGGGGCAGTCAGGAGGCACACGCCGCGGTATCGGGACGCAGCTCAAGAAGATCGTGCTGATCCCCAGCATCACGTTCTTGATGCTGTTCGTGGTGATCAGTGCCGGCACCCTCACCCAGGCCGTCTCCCTGCGTGCGGCCGCCACGGAGGGGGACGCGGGGTCCGAGCTCGCCCGTGCACTCACCGACCTGCAGAGCGAACGCCGTCTGCACGCCGAGTACGCGGCCGACCCCGGGGCCGAACGTGAGACCGCCCTGGCCGAGGGGATCGAGCGCTCCGACGCCTCTCTGGAGACCGTCCGCTCCTTGCGCGAGGACTTCGGCGGCGGCGAGGACCCCTTCACCGGGGCTCTCGTCGGAGGATTCTTCGAATCGCTCGAGGGGGTCGACGAGCTGCGCAGTACCGGCTCCGGCGGCTCCGACGACATCGATGCCGTCCTGAGCACCTACACCTCCGCGCTCCGTGAGGGCGTGCGCCTCTACAGCAGCCTCACCCACACCCTCGACGACGGGACCGCCGCCGCCGAGGCCGCCGCCGCCACAGACCTCATGTGGGCCCAGGAGAGCTTCGGCCACGCCGACGCCCTCGTCAGCGCCACCCTCGCCGGGCAGGAGCTCACCCGCTCCGACCAGAACCGTATCGCCGCCCTGATCACCGACGCCCGCCACCGCGTGGCCACCGTCCACCCCGGTCCGGGCGCCGTCGACGGTCCGACACCGGGGGACCTGCTCTCCGGCGACCACTGGCAGGATGCTCTGGAGGCCGCCGACATGCTCGCCGCACACGAACCCGATGTCACGGTCGAACCTCTCACCGGTGAGCAGGAGAGTGAACTGTCCCCGCCCGCGACCCTGGACGACTGGCGCGAGGACGCCGACCCCGTCAACACCGGACTTGCCGGGATCATCGACACCCGCACCGAGTCGGTCGTGGAGACGGCCGAGTCGGCCGCCTCGTGGATGATGACGGTCTCGGTCGGCGGCGGGGTCCTGTCGCTGTTCGCCGGCGCCCTCTCCTACGGGGTCGCCGCGCGCTCCGCGAGCCGCCTCACCTTCCGCCTGGCCAAGCTCCGGGCCGAGACGCTCGGCAGCGCACGCAAGGACCTGCCCCGCATCGTGCGCCGCCTCGAAGCAGGTGAGAGTGTCGACCTCGACACCGAACTCCACCAGCTCGACCACGGGAACGACGAGGTCGGACAGGTCGCCGACGCCTTCAACATCGCCCAGCGCACCGCCGTGAGCGCCGCTGTCAAACAGGCCGACCTCCGCGAGGGCGTCAACCGGGTCTTCCTGGGCATCGCCCACCGCAACCAGTCGCTCGTGCAGCGCCAGCTCCAGCTCCTGGACCGGGTCGAGCGCGAGGAGGACGACCCCGACCTGCTGGAGAGCCTCTTCCAGCTCGACCATCTGGCCACACGCGGTCGCCGCCATGCCGAGAACCTCATCATCCTGGGCGGGGCCCAGCCCGGACGCCGCTGGCGCCATCCCATCCCGCTGGTGGACATCCTCCGAGGTGCGATCTCCGAGAGCGACGAGTACGCACGGGTGCGCCTGACCAGTATCCCGGACCTGTCCCTGTCCGGGACGGTCGTGGCCGACGTCATCCACATGCTCGCCGAACTCGTCGAGAACGCCACCGCCTACTCGCCCCCGCACACCGAGGTCACCATCGCGACCGAGACCGTGCCCAAGGGTGTGGTCGTCGAGATCGAGGACCGTGGACTGGGGATGACCGAGGACACCCTCTCGCAGTCCAACACCACCCTTGCCGAAGCCCCGGAGTTCGACGTCATGGCGGCCGGGGTCGACGCCCGTCTGGGCCTGTTCGTGGTCGCACGCCTGGCCGTCAAACACGACATCGCTGTGGAACTGCGCCCCTCGCCCTACGGGGGGACCCGTGCCGTGGTGCTCGTGCCCGGGGCCCTCATCACCCCCTCGGCCGATGCGGTACCCGAACGCCCGCGTCTGGGCGGTGCGGCCCGACGCAACCAGGGGCCGGCCGCGGTGTCCGAGGCGGAGAGCTCCGACCTGCTGTCCTCGGCAGGGCAACGCGGGGCCCGTGCGGTCCTGCGCCCCGTGCCCGAACCGGGGGAGGAGAAGAGCGCGGAGCGCTCCGCGGGACCGGTCCTTCGGGGCGTGCCCGATCTGGTGTCCGCGCCCGAGGAAACGGAAGGGACGGACCCGGAACGGCAGAGCGCGCAAGCACCCCTGCCGCGCCGCCGGGGCGGCAGGGTCGGTACGGAGCAGGGCCGGCCCGGTCTGCCCCGGCGCCGGCGCCAGGCCAACCTCGCCCCCCAACTGCGCCGTGAGCCCCCCGGGGAACCGGAGCCCCGGGAGGAGGGAGGGGCGGTCGCGTCCAAGGAACGCAGTCCCGAACAGGTACGGCAGATGATGAACGCCTTCAGCACGGGTACCCGACGCGGCCGGGAGGAACAGATCGAGACCACGGGAGGCGAACGAAGCAGTGATGGTCAGGTCGGCGGCGACGCCGACGAGCACACGGGAGAGAGCGACTGAGATGGTGGGCAAGAGCAAGGCCGCGGACAACCTCGACTGGCTCCTGGACGACCTCGTCGGTCTGGTGGTCGGTGCTGATCACGCGATCGTACTGTCCTCGGACGGTCTGTTGCTGGGCAGTTCCCGGACCCTGGGATCCGAGGACGCCGAACACCTGGCCGCACTGGCCTCGGCGTTCCAGAGTCTGGCCCGGGGGACGGGCCGGCATTTCGACGGGGGAGGGGTGCGCCAGACCGTCGTGGAGATGGAGTACTCCTACCTCTTCGTCACCGCCGCGGGCGACGGAGCCTGTCTCGCCGTGCTGGCGGGGGAACAGGCGGACGTGGGCCTGGTCGCCTACGAGATGAACCTGAGGGTCAAACAGGTCGGCCAGTTCCTCACCGCGGCCCCGCGTAGGTCGGACCACCTCACGACAGCTGGGGGAGGCGCCGGGACATGACCGCGCCTCGATACAGGAGGCCGGAGGGCCCGTGGGAGGGCGGTCGAGAAGGCCAGGAGACCGGTGGAGGCACGTCCGTGGGGGTCGTCGGCGGTTCCACGGCCGGTCCGCTCGTACGTCCCTACACCATGACCAAAGGCCGTACCAGGCCCACCGGCCAGGGCGGACGGCTCGACCTCATCACCCTCGTGGTGGCGGTCTCCGAAGGGGAGGAGGAGGGCCGGGAGCCCGAGCACGGGGCGATCCTGCGCCTGTGCCGCAGACCCGTCTCCGTCGCGGAGATCTCCGCTCGGCTCGACATCCCCCTCACCGTCGTCAGGGTCCTCCTGAGCGACCTGCTCGCCGAGGGCGACCTACGCACCCGGGCGGCCCCGCCCGTGACCGAACTCCCCGAGAAGAAAGTGCTTCAGGCGGTACTCGATGGCATCCGCAGACTCTGACACACAGCCGACAGAGGCGATCCCGCACGCGGTCAAGATCATCGTCGCCGGAGGGTTCGGCGCGGGTAAGACGACCCTGGTCTCCTCGGTCAGCGAGATCGCTCCACTGAGCACCGAGGAGCTCATGACCGAGGCCAGTTACGGGGTGGACGACCTCGGCGGGGTGGAGGAGAAGACCACCACCACCGTGGCCCTGGACTTCGGCCGGATCACGATCGGCACCGACATCGTCCTCTACCTGTTCGGCACCCCGGGCCAGGACCGGTTCTGGTTCATGTGGGAAGAGCTCGCCGCAGGCGCTCTGGGAGCGGTGGTCCTGGCCGACACCCGTCGTCTGGACACCTGCTTCCACGCGGTCGACTTCTTCGAGCGCAAGGGGGTGCCCTTCATCGTGGCCGTCAACCGCTTCGAGGGTTCCACCGAGTACTCGGCCGAAGAGGTGCGTGAGGCGCTCGACGTCCCGGAGGGCGTTCCGGTGGTGGCGGCCGACGCCCGCGATCGAAAGTCCAGCAAGGAGGTGTTGGTGGAGCTCGTCACGCACGTACTGCGCAGCCGCCAGGCCGCGATGAGCGGTTGAGCTCCGGGCCTCGGCCCGATGCCGCCGGGCGCTCGCCGGGTGTACGTTCGGTGGGTGCGCTCGTGAATGTGGTGTTGAACGCTACAATGTCGCGGCAGTGACCTTGGCTCTGATCTGCCCGGATCACCCCATCCGCCTCTCATCTGAATCCCTGGTATGCAAAACTCTGACCGACTTCCCCCGCGCGAACTGCCCAAGCGACGCTCCGGACGGCACCGGAATCCCTTGTCCTTCGACAACTGGTTCGGGACCCCGGCGCTGATCATGGCGGTTCCCGGTACGGCTGAACAGGCCAAGGACGCCGACGGTGAGTCGATCGGTGCCCGGATGGCCGATCTGGTGCGCGCCTATCGCCCTGAGGTGACCATCCGCCACGGACACACCGAGGGCGACGAGGAAACCCTGGCCGATGCGCTCAGCGTCCTGGACGAGGGCGGTGAGCGTCCCCTGGACGGGGTCGTCGTACCGCTCGTCACCGCCCCGCACACTGCGGTGTCGGCCGCCGTGGAACGTGCTGTGGCCGACAGCGGCGCCGATGTGCGCGTCACCGAGGGCCTGGGGCCGCACCCCATGCTCGCCGAGGTCCTGCACCTGCGACTGGCCGAGGCCGGTTCGGTGCGTGCGGACCGGATGCGTCTCATCAGTGTCGTGGCCCGCAACACGACGATGGCCGACGGGGTCGTCGTCGGTGGTGTGGGCGGTGAGGGCGCCGTGGGCGCTGCCGGTGTGACCGCGGTGCTGTTGGCCGCCCGCCTGGGGGTGACCGTGCTCCCTGCCGACCTGGAGAACGAGACCGCTCTGGAGCGCGTCGTCGGCCAGCTGCGCGAGGGAGGCTCGCAGCGCCCGGTCATCGCTCCCAGCGCCCTGGGGCCGGAACTGTCGTGGGAACACCTCGAAGCGGTGACGGAGCGGCTCGACGTGCGGCTGGGCGACCCGCTGGGCGCCGACAGCCTGCTCGGCAAGATCGCCGCGCTCCGGTACGCGGAGATCCTCAACTCCCTCGGGGTGGAGCAGCCGCCCACCGCGGAGGAGCTGCCGGCGCCGGTGGGTTCGCGCCACCGTCCCGATTCCTGACCGGCGACACGCCGGACCGCGAACGGTATCGGGGCCTGCCACACACGTGGCGGGCCCCTTCGTCGTGTGTGGGCCCCTCCCACCTGGTCAGGAACGCCCCGCTAACACACGTTTCGGCCACTTGCGAGCTTTACGAATGTAACTAGTAGTGATTATTTGACAACGCAAAGCAATGAATCTTCGATAGTCTCAGGCACGACCGAGAGTCGCCGGGGCGTCCGAGGAGGAGTCCGGCACACGCACCGGCTGGAGGGGCCATGCGAAAGAAAGGCGACGGCGCGCCCGCGATCCGAGGACAGCTCAATCGCATCGTGCTGATCCCGAGCCTGTGCTTCCTTGCCCTGTGGCTCGTGGTGGCGACGGTGGGAACCGTCCAGGCGGCCCAACTCATGGGCGCGGTGAACCAGGCCAAGGAAGGCGCGGAGATCTTCTCCGGAGCCGCGGAGGAACTGCGGGCCGAGCGGCGCGAGGCGTTGGTCCAGCTCGGCTCCGTCGAGAGCGGTGCACGGCGGACCGTCGACACCGCTTCCCTGGAGGAGGGCCGTGAGGCCACGGACGAGGCGCTCACCGAAGCGGTGGCCACCGCAGCCGACCTCGGAACGGAGTGGGACGGCGAGGTCGACCGCATCGTCACCGACCTGCAGGAGACGCCCGCGTCCGTGGAGGGGCTGCGCCGGGGCGTCGACGAGGCCGTCCCGAACCGCGAGCGTGTGCTGCTCGAGTACGGGGAGATCCTCGACCTGCTCCAGGAGACCGTCACCGTACTGGTGCACGCCACCGACGGGGGAGAGAACCTCTCCGACGCGGTGCTGGCCAGTGACCTGATGAGCGCACGGTCGGAGTACGCCGAGGCCGATGCCCTGCTCGCCGGGGTGATCGCCGCCGAGGGGATGGACCACCAGGAGAGCGCCCACTTCACCTACCTGACCGCTTCCTACCGGGACACCCTCGAGGAGGCCGGGGACTCGCTCCACCCCGAGGTGCGCTCCCGGTACGAGGAGATGCTCGACGGCCGGTCCTGGGGCCGGGCCGAGGAGATCAGCCGTGACGTGGTCACCCGGCCCCTGTTGACCGAGACCGGGGCCGTCACCGCCACCGGTGAACCCGTCCTCGAAGCCAACACAGACGTCGATGTCTCCGCCGATGACTGGGAGGGGTCATCGTTCCCCGCGCTGGGTGAACTCGACGCACTCGCCCTCGCCCAGACCGAACACACCGTCGATCTCGCCTGGAGCGCAGCTCTGCTGCGTGTCTCCCTGGGGGTGGCCGCGGCGGGAGCGGTTCTGGTCGCCGGCATGGTCGCCATCGCCGTCGTCGGGCGCTCCTCCCGCCATCTGACCGGGCGCCTGGCCCGGCTGCGCGGCCAGATTCTCGACCGGGACGACGACCTCCCCGAGATCATCGACCGCGCTCAGCGCGGCGAACGTGTCGAGGTGCAGGACGAACTACCGCCCCTGGACGAACACTCCGAGGACGAGATCGGACAGGTCGCCGAGGCCTTCGACAGCGCTCAGCTCGCCGCCGTCGAGGCCGCCGTCCGCCAGGCCGAGATCCGACGGGGCGCCAACCGTGCTTTCCTCGGGGTGGCCTTCCGCAACCAGGCCCTGGTCCAGCGGCAGCTGCGCCTGCTCGACGAGATCGAACACGACGAACAGGACCCCGACGCCCTGCACCGTCTGTTCCAGCTCGACCACCTGGCCACCCGGGGCCGCCGCTACGCCGACAACCTGATCATCCTCGGCGGCGGACAGGCCGACCGGCGCCGGAGCAAACACCGGCCGCTCGTGGACGTGCTGCGCGCCGCCATCAGTGAGACCGAGGACTTCGGCAGGGTCCGTCTGACCTCCGCGCCGCGCATCCTCCTGCACGGCCAGGTCGCCGCAGACGTCGTACACATGCTCGCCGAACTCGTCGAGAACGCCACCCAGTTCTCCCCGGCCGACAGCCCCGTCGACGTGAGTTGCTCACCCGTGGTCGGCGGTCTCGTCGTCGAGGTAGAGGACCGCGGACTGGGCATGTCCGAGCAGGGCTACGCCAAGGCCGAACAGACACTCGCCCGTCCGCCGGAGTTCGATGTGATGGCCATGCCCGACGACCCGCGTCTGGGCCTGTTCGTCGTCTCCTGCCTCGCCGAGCGCCACGGGGTCCAGGTATGGCTGCGACCGTCCCCGTACGGGGGCACCCGTGCCACCGCCCTCATCCCCGAGTCCGTGCTCGAACCCGCGGAGAACCCGGTGCCGGTCACCGAGAACTCCGACACTCCGGCCCCGGACGGTTACTGGCAGGAGCTCGACACCCCCGCCCCCAGCGGCTCGCAGCGTCCCCTGCCCCAGCGCACCCCCCGGGTCCCCGCAGGGCTCGGATCCCCGGAAGCGGTACGCAACCCGGCCGGCTCCGGTCCGCAGCAGTCCCTTCCGGCGCACGCGCAGAACACACCCGCGCCCCAGGACCGTCCGGAACCGCAGGGCGGCCTCGCCCCCGAGGAGGGGCGGCACCCGCTACCGGTGCGCACCCCGCGTTCCCAGCAGCCCGCCGGGCCGTCGGAGGGCCCGTCCACGGACCGGCCGGGGACACCGGTGACGCTCCGCCCCGAGACGCCGGAAACGGGGCAAGCAGTCGACGACCGGGACCACGGTCCGCTGTCCGGAGTTCCGTACTGGGACGACTCTCCCCACCCCTCAGGTCCTCTCGAACCCATGGACCCGCCCACACCCGCCGGGGGCTCTGCGACGCAACAACCCAGCCCCGGCCCGGGGAACCACCCGTACGAGGGGTTCCCCTCCACCGTGCCCGGAGACCAGGGGGGACACCGTGAACGCTGAGAGACAGCGGCCGCAGGACGAGGCCGCAACCGAGCTCACCCGCAGGGCACCGGTGGACCTCCCACCGCCCGAGGGCGAGGAGGAACGGTTCCTGCGTCCCTTCGCCGTGGACGCGGGCGTACTCGCCCCCCGCCCGGGCGGGCCCGTAGAGCAGTTGGAGATGCTCAGCCGGGTCGTGGCTGCCCGCACCCCGGGACGGAACGAGTGGTTGCGGCCCGAACGCGAGACGATCCTGACCCACGCCCAACGCGCCGGCACGGTCGTCGAACTCGCGGCCGAGCTCGGCCTCCCGTTGGGGCAGGTCCGTGCCATCGCCGCCGAGATGCTCGCCGAGGGATCCCTGCAACGCTGCGGGCCCACACGCTCACTGGGCCATTCCGACATCCTGCACGCGGTCCTGGTCGGCCTGCGTTCCCTGTGACGCAGGCACCCGCCCCGGTGGTCCACGGCACAATCGCCCTTGTTAGCGTTCGGCCATGCGCAGCACCGGACACATCGGAGTCATCGGGGCGGGGATCGTGGGCCTGGCCCTGGCCCGCGAACTGGCCCTCCGCACACCCGGAGCACGGGTCACCGTCCTGGAGAAGGAGGACCGGGTCGCCGCTCACCAGAGCGGACGCAACAGCGGGGTCGTGCACGCGGGCCTGTACTACCGGCCCGGTTCGCTCAAGGCCGACCTCTGCCGACGCGGGGCCGGCCTGCTCAAGGAGTACTGCGCCGAACACGAACTGCCCTACCGAGAGGTCGGCAAGGTGCTGGTGGCCGCCGACACCGAGGACGAGGCCCGCCTGGAGGAGATCGAACGCAGGGCGAAGGACAACAGTGTTCCCGGCGTGACCCGTCTCGGCCCCGAGGGGTTGCGCGAGATCGAGCCACACACCAGCGGTGTGGCGGGGCTGCACTCGCCCTCGACCGCGATCACCGATTACGTCGCCGTCGCCGAGCAGCTCGCCGACGACGTGCGCCGCGCGGGCGGTCTGGTCCTGCTCAACACCCCCGTCCTCGACCTGCGCCAGGACCACAGCCGAGTCGAGGTCCTCACCGGTGAGGTGGACGGTGAACGCGCCATCCACCGTTTCGACCGCATCGTGGTCTGCGGAGGCCTGCAGACCGACAGCCTCGTCCGCATGGTCGGAGCACCCGATAACCCCCGCACCGTCCCTTTCCGAGGCCAGTACCACGAGCTGGTCCCGGAACGCCGCAGCCTGGTCAACGGCCTCGTCTACCCCGTTCCCGACCCCCACCAGCCCTTCCTCGGCGTGCACCTGACCCGACACGTGCACGGTGAGGTCATGGCCGGCCCCAACGCCGTCCTGGCCACCGCGTCCGAGGGCTACAGCGGGCGCGACTGGCGTCCGCGCGAGTTCGCCCGCACGCTGGGCTGGCCCGGCACCTGGCGTCTGGCCCGCCGCCACTGGGGCGTGGGCGCCCGCGAGATGCTGGTCTCCGCCTCCACCCGGGCCTTCGCCTCCCAGGCCCGGCGCCTGATCCCCGAGCTGGAGAACGCCGACCTGGTCCCCGCGCCGTCCGGGGTGCGCGCCCAGGCGTTGGGGCGCGACGGACGGCTCCTGGACGACTTCCGGGTGGAGACCCACAGCCGGGTGGTGTGTGTGCGCAACGCGCCTTCCCCGGCGGCCACCTCGTCCCTGGCGATCGCGGAGTTCCTCGCCCGGGAGTACGTTCCGGCCGGCTGACGCGGCGGTGTGTCGTACAGAGTTGTCCACAGGCACGAAAGACACTCTGGAAAGCGGACCGGGCAGAGCTCACCATGGGCGTCGTCGGTGCGGGAAGGCCCCGTCACCGTCCACGGGAGGAACCCATGCCCTTGGTCCGCCTGACCGCACCGGCCCTGGCCTTCGTACTCGCGCTCACGCTCACGGCAGCGGGAGCGGTGCCCCGAGGAGGAATGTTGGACGGATTCACCATCGGACACCTGCCCGCGTCCACCGAGGGGGCCTCGACCTCCGACTTCACCTACGAGTGGGGCGAGGTCGCCTTCAACAGCCGTGTGTGGGAGAAACGCCTGGAGGACGGCGCCGCACGGGTCGTCCTCCAGGTCCTGGTGATGCGCGGCGACCGGCTCGCCGACCTCGACACCACCAGCGCCTTCCTCACCGAGTACCACGAGCGGGCCGAGGACCGGGCGCTCACCGAGTTCGACAACGCCGGAGCTCCCGGTCTGCACGGGAACGCCGAAGCGTTCTGGGTCCCCGAGACCGGGGTCGCGGTCGAGGTACGCGACCCCTTCGGACTCGTGGGGCCCGACGAGCTCATGGCCACCGCCCGGGGCATTGCCGCTTCCCCCGCTTGAGCGGACGGACTCAGCAGGCCTCGAGCACCTCGCGCAGTGCCTGCTCCTCGTCCGGGTCCACCGTCAGGTCCCAGGTGTGCTTGACCTCGATCCAGGAGGCCACATAGTCGCAGTGGACCTTCTCCGACGGGGGCATCCAGTCGGAGGGGTCGGAGTCCCCCTTGGACCGGTTGCTGGAGGCGCTCACCGCCCACAACTGGGAACTGTCCAGGTCGTTGGCGAAACCCCGGCGCTCCTCGGTCGTCCACGCGTGGGCACCCGACCGCCAGCCCTCCTTGAGGGGGACCATGTGGTCGATGTCGATCTCCTGTGCGTCGGTGAGGACCTCGTCGTCGTAACGGCTGTCCCACCGGCCGGAGACCGGCTGGCAGTCGTCGTCGACCTCGACGTCCTCACCGTCGCGTTCCAGCACCACCTGCCGGGACGTGCAGTTGTCCTCGACCCCGTGGTCCCAGTGGGGGAACAACGCCCGGTCGTACTCGGCCGGTTCCGCCTCGTCCTCGATACGCAGTTCCTCGAGCTGCTCCTGTGCCCGGCCCTCGGACGCCCGGCCCTCGGACGCATCCGACGGGGTAGCGCCGGGGGATGGGCCGGCCGGGAGGTCGCCGAGGTCGACCACACCCGCCTGCTGCAACGCCACCACAGCCACCGCCACGGCGGCGACGAGGGCGCTCAGAGCCGCTGTTGTCCTGGAACGGGGGCGGCGCGGACCGGACCTGCCGCTCCGGGAGGAAGATTTCTTCGACATCTGCAGGACTCCAACAATGTGCTCCCCGCTCCACGGGGAGGCCGTTCGTGCCCTTCAAGCTTGGCCCATGGCCGGAACCGCGCGGGAGAGGCCACCCTGGGGGGAGGGGCTCATCCGTGCTCGTCCGCGCCCGGCACGAGCATGCGCACGCAGCTCTCCACGAGCACGTCGAAGCTCGTGTCCACGTCCGCGGGGAACCCGAACCCGCCGTTGGCCTCCAGGTCCACGAACCCGTGCAGCGCGCTGCGCAGCGCCCGCATCACCGGCACGTGTCTGCTCTCGGCCACGCCGAGACCCTGCAGTACCTCCGCGAGGACGGAGACCGGGTCGGGGGACAGGGGTGCCTCCTCGGTCCCGGAAGGCAACAGCGGCGCGCGCTGCAGTGCCGTGTACCGGCCCGGGTGGGCGTGTGCGAAACGGCGGTAGGCGTGGGCGAACACCCGCCACGCGTCGGGGCCGGTCCTTCCGTCGAGGGCCTCCCGAAGACAGGCACCGAGCTCCTGGGCCCCCGCGCGGGCCACCGACCGGCGCAGCCCGCCGAGGCCCTCCACGTGTTTGTACAGGCTCGGCACCGAGACCCCGAACCGCTGAGCGACACCGGAGAGGGTGAGAGCGTCGAACCCTTCCTCGTCACTGAGCAGTGCAGCTTCGCGGACCACCCGTTCGGGGGTCACACCGGCTCTAGGCATCGGCACGCACTCCACCGACGGCCTCCTCCCGGCCCCGGGGACCGCAGTCCGCCGGTGTGCGGGCCTTACCGTGCAGGTTGTGGATAGCGCGTACGCGCGTGCGGTCGCAATGGTGCATGGTGTGCCTCCGGTTCGTCCGGGACCGGTATCGGACCCCCACGGAGTTAAGCATCTTAACCATGAGTAGCAGGAGCCGGGTGGGGCAATTGTGCGATGCCGCCGGGACCAGGTCCGTGCCCGTACCCGATAACGTGGGAGCGAGCGATATCGGAGCAGAGGCCCGGCGCCCTTCCTCCTGAGCTCACGGCAGATCGGGTCCGTCCCGCCTCGCAACAGAAAGCAACACAGTGACCGACATCATCGACGAACTCCAGTGGCGCGGCATGCTCGCGCAGACGACCGACCTTGACGCTCTCCGCAAGGCGCTCGCCGATGGTCCGATCACCCTGTATTGCGGGTTCGACCCCACCGCCGGGAGCTTGCACGTCGGGCACCTCGTCCAGATCGTCACCCTGGCCCGCTTCCAGCAGGCCGGGCACCGTCCCATCGCCCTCGTCGGCGGGGGGACCGGTCTCATCGGGGACCCGAAGCCCAGCGCCGAGCGCAGGCTCAACTCCCGCGAGACGGTGAAGGGGTGGGTCTCCCGGCTCGGCCGGCAACTGTCGACCTTCCTGCGCTTCACCCCCGAGGGTGAGACGGAGCAGCCCACCGACGCGATCCTGGCCGACAACGCCGACTGGCTCGGTGAGCTCAGCGCACTCGAACTCATGCGCGACGTCGGCAAGCACTTCAGCATCAACCAGATGCTGGCCCGGGACACCGTCAAGAACCGCCTCGACGGCGACGGCATGAGCTACACGGAGTTCAGCTACGTGCTGCTGCAGTCCTACGACTACGTGCAGCTCTACCGGCGCTACGGGTGCACGCTCCAGACCGGAGGCTCCGACCAGTGGGGCAACATCACTGCCGGCCTGGACCTGGTGCGGCGCATGGACGCCAACGAGCCGCACGGTGCTGCGCACGGGCTCACCTTCAACCTGCTCACCAAGGCCGACGGCTCCAAGTTCGGCAAGAGCGAGTCCGGCGGCAACTTCTGGCTCGACCAGGAGCTGACTTCGCCGTACGCCTTCTACCAGTTCTGGTTCAACGCCGACGACCGCGACGTGGTCCGCTTCCTCAAGACCTTCAGTTTCCGCTCCCGGGAGGAGATCGAGGACCTGGAGCGTCAGACCCAGGAGCGTCCGCAGGCCCGGGCGGCCCAGCGAGCCCTGGCCGAGGAGCTCACCACACTGGTGCACGGTGAGGAGGAGTGCCGCAAGGTCGTCGATGCGAGTCTGGCGCTCTTCGGCCGCGCCGACCTGAGTGAGCTGGACGGGCGCACCCTCGAGGCGGCGCTGTCCGAGGTGCCCAAGGTCGAGACCGAGGTCCCGGTCGGTGAACTGCCGAGCGTGGTCGACCTCTTCGCGGAGAGCGGCCTGACGCCGAGCAAGTCGGCGGCTCGGCGTGCCATCAAGGAGGGCGGGGCCTACGTCAACAACGTGAAGGTCACCGGGGAGGACGCCGTGATCTCCGCCGAGGACCTGCTCGCGGAGCGGTTCGTCGTCCTGCGCAAGGGCAAGCGCAACATCGGTGGGGTCGTTCTCCGGGGTTGAGCCCACGGTGCGGGGCGGCCACATCCGGGCGTGGCCGCCCCGCGGTGCTTGTGCAGGTCACAGCCGGGCGCATACCCCTTGATCCCGACGGCTCCCGACGGATAAACTCCTGTGGGTAGAACAAACCGACGTGGGCGCGCAGACGATTGCTTCGCCGGCGCACACGAGGGACCGACAAGCCGCCCGCACGGGGCGCCCGGAGTCCGGATCGCCGGCGAGAGCATGGCTCCGGGCTCTGATTTGACGCCCGGCGAAGGTGTGCCTACACTCGATCGAGTCGTTGTAGGACGGCGAGCCACCGGCACGGTCGGCTCAGCGCCGCGACGCACCGACGATCCTCTCTTCTTCGGAACTT
>NZ_ANAY01000018.1 GCF_000340965.1 Nocardiopsis kunsanensis DSM 44524 | reverse complement strand
GGGGTTGCCTGTTGTGGGTGGCCCCTCTTCTTTTTTGTGTGTCTTGTGAACATGTGAAAAACAAGTTCGGGTGTGCCTGGAAAGTGGACGAAACAGGGGCGGGCCTCCCTCGGGAGACCCGCCCCTCACCGTCGGCCGGACTCACCGGGCCTCTCCGGTCCCGGCTGGAGGACGGTGTCAGAAACCGTGGTTGTACATCCACTGGCCCGGGTAGACCGTGGCGTTGCCACGGTAGGCGTAACCGCCGTACGAGGCGCCTTCCACGAAGGTCCAGCCGCCCAGGGTCTTACCGTTCACGGGCACGAACCAGCCAGCCGCGTTGGGGTCGCTGTAGGCCCTCAGCGAGTAGTGGATGTGGGCACCGGTCGTGCTGCCGCCGGCGCAGAGGCTGTTGCCCTGGGTGCCGAGGTAGTGCCCGGTCGGGACGTTGCCCTCCAGCCACTGGTAGTCCTCCAGGTGGTAGTAGTCCGTGGAGTAACCGTTGTCGTGGATGACCCGGGTCCAGCCGTTGCACAGGCTGTAGGCGTATCCGCCGCGGGAGGCGTGGGCGGTCCCGTTGCCGCCGGCGAAGTCCACGGATTGCCCGACCCCGCCGTGCGGGCCTCCCGTCATGATCATCGACGTGCCGATCCGGAAGGGCAGGCCCACCCCCGTGTACTGGGAGGAGGAGACCCGGTCGGGGTCGGTGGTCGTGGAGACGGTCTCCCGCTGTTCGGCGTCCATCAGTTCCGAGTCCGCGAGCATGTCCGAGAACTCGGGGGTGCCTTCCAGGCCGACCAGCCATTCGCCGGTGTCGTACTCACTGGTGAACAGCCATGCCTGGGGGTCGCCGGCCTCCGAATCCGTGGCGGCGGTCACGATCGCCACGCCGAAGGCGGCCTCGCCGTCCGTCTCACGGATGTCGACGCGGACCTCGCGGTCCTCCTCGTCCAACGCAGGCAGACCGGTGCCGTACTCGGCGAGTGTGTCCTCGACGACGGCGTCGGTCAGCAGGTCCTCGGACGCCGCGCCGCCGACGGTCGAGGGAAGTTCGGAGGCGACCTCCTGGTCCGCGGTGATCTCGACGTTGGGGGCTTCGGCGAGGTCGACCGAGGCCGCAACGGGGGAGGCCTGGGCGATGCCGGTGGAGGCGAGCAGGGCTGTGGCGGCGGTCAGGGTGAGGGCCGTCGACCGCGCCCGGTGGGGGATGAACGACCGGTTGCCGGTCGTGTTGGGGGAGTGGGGGCTCACGTGGACTCCTCGGGGGATTCTCGGGGGTGAACGCACGAAGGGGGTATCGTGCGTTACCGCAACGTAGCCTTCGGAACCTCCGGGAACAAGGGTGGTTGTCTACATATGTCGTGTGGGCACCGCCCCGTCACTCTGCGTGCGGGAACGTGCCGCCACGGCGGTGCGTACGGGAACGGCACCGGATGGCAGAAAAGGGGCGGAGGCTCCCTCCAGGGAGACCCGCCCCTCACCGTCGGCCGGACTCACCGGGCCCTTCCGGTCGAGGCCGGCGGGGCGGTGTCAGAAGCCGTAGTTGTACATGGACTGCTGCGGGTAGACCGTGGTGTTGCCACGGTAGGCGTAGCCGCCGTAGGCTTCGGCGCCCTCGGCGAAGGTCCAGCCGCCCAGGGTCCTTCCGTGCAGCGCCACGGGCCAGTGGGTGTTCCGGTCGTCGTAGCCCCTCAGCGTGTAGTGGATGTGGGCGCCGGTCGTGTGGCCGCCGGCGCAGAGGCTGTTGCCCTGGGTGCCGAGGTAGCGGCCGGTCGGGACGTTGCCCTCCAGCCACTGGTAGTCCTCCAGGTGGTAGTAGTCCGTGGCGAACCCGTTGGTGTGGAGCACCCGGGTCCAGCCGCTGCACAGACTGATGGCGTATCCGCCGCGGGAGGCATGGGCGGTCCCGTTGCCGCCGGCGAAGTCGACGGAACTGTAGGGCCTGTCGTAACCGCCCCAGCCGTGCGGCCCGGTGGTCATGATCATCGACGTGCCGACCTCGAAGGGCAGGCCCACACCGACCACCTCGCTCGAGGAGACCCGGTCCGGGTCGGTGGAGGCGGCGATGGTCTCCCGCTCCTCGGTCTCCATCATCTCGGATCCGGCGATGGTCTCGGAGAACTCGGGGGTTCCTTCCAGGCCGACGGTCCATCCGCCCTTGTTCTCGGCGGTGAACAGCCAGGCGTGCGGGCTGTCCTCGGACCCCATGGCCGCGGTCACGATCGCCACACCGAAGGCGGCCTCGCCGTCCGTCTCACGGATGTCGACGCGGACCTCGCGGTCCTCCTCGTCCAACGCGGACAGGCCGCTGCCGTACTCGGCGAGTGTGTCCTCGACGACGGCATCGGCCAGAGCGTCCTCGGCCGGAACCCCGCTGACCTCCACGGGAAGTTCGGAGGCGACCTCCTGGTCCGCGGTGATCTCGACGTTGGGGGCTTCGGCGAGGTCGACCGAGGCCGGAACGGGGGAGGCCTGGGCGTTGCCGGTGGAGGCGAGCAGGGCTGTGGCGGCGGTCAGGGTGAGGGCCGTCGACCGCGCCCGGTGGGGGATGAAAGGTCCGTTGCGGCCCCGACGGGGGATATGTGCGGGTTTCACGTTCTCTCCTGGAGATTTCGGGGGTGAACGCACGAAGGAGGTATCGTGCGTTACCGCAAGGTAACCTTCGAAATCTTCGGAGACAAGGGTGGTTGTCTACATTCACTGTACAGGCACCATTTGGTCACCCTGTGTTCTGAATGCTCGATCAGTCGTGGAGCGTTCGGGTCTCGAGGCCGAGGAGGAGTTCCTTGCGCCACACGCCGCCCGAATACCCGGTCAACGTGCCGTCGGCGCCGATGATCCGGTGGCACGGAACGACGATGCTGATCGGGTTGCGCCCATTGGCCGAGCCCACCGCCCGGGAGGAACCCGGACGGTCCAGATCCCGGGCCAGTTCTCCGTAGCTCGCGGTCCGGCCGTAGGGCACGGTCGTGAGGGCGCGCCACACGGTCCGCTGCCACTCGGTCCCCGACGGGGCCAGTGGTAGGTCGAAGTCGCGCAGACGGCCGTCGAAGTAGGCCCGCAACTGCCGCACCGCCTCGGCGAACGGGGTGTCGTCGCGTACCCACCCCTCCTGCACGGTCCGGTTCCGGTCGTCCGTGCCCCGTGTGTGGATCCCGGTCAGGGCTTCCCCGTCGCCGGTGAGGGTGAGCTCGCCGATCGGGGAGTCCATGAGCGTGTACCGGGTCGGTCCCTCCAGGGGCACCCGGAAATCGGTACCGGGAACCCGTCGGCCGTGTGCGGTCCCGTCCATGGCCGCCAGCGGCAGCATGTCCTGTTCGGTCTTCATCCTCGGCTCCTCGTGTCGGTGGTTCCGGTGCTCTCCCCGTCGTCGAGGGAGGCCCGGAGCAGGTGGGTGGCGTAGGAACGCCACGGGCTCCAACGGTGTGCGAGCGCCGCAGCTTCCTCCGGGGCACCGGGCGCGCCCAGGGCCTCCAGACCCGCGCGCACACCCAGGTCCCTGGAGAGGAACACGTCGGGGTCGCCCAGGCCCCGCATCCGGATGTAGCCGGCGGTCCCGGGGCCGATCCCGTACAGCTCGGCCAGGGCACGCTCCGTCGCCTCGCGGTCGGTCCCGGGGCCCAGGTCCACGCGGCCCGTCGCGATCGCCTCGGCCAGGCCGACGAGGGCACGCCCCCGGGAGACCGGTAGGCCCAGATCGGTGGGATCGGCCGCGGTCAGCGTCTCGGGAGAGGGAAAAACCCTGTTCAGCGAGGCCCTTCCCTCTGTGCCCCCGTCACTGCCGTCACCGTCGGCCGGTACCTCCGGCAGCGGTCGGCCGAACCGGGCGGCCAAGCGGCCGGCCAGGGTCCGGGCGGCCTTCACCGAGACCTGTTGACCCAGGACCGCACGGACCGCGAGTTCGGCCGGGTCGGGGTGCCCGGGTGAACGGAGCCCCCGGTGCCGTCGCACGGGCCCGCCCAGGAGCGGGTCCTCGCCCAGGGCCTCGGCGACGGCTGCGGGGTCGGCGTCCAGGTCCAGCATCCGTCGGCAGCGCCGGACCGCGGTGGTGATGTCGGCGGGGTCGGTAAGTCGCAGCTCGCACAGGACGTACGGGCCGCCCGGCCCGGCGGAGAGCTCCACGGTCCCCGGCCCGCCCGGCAACCGCAGCACCCGGCGGTAGGTGCGCCCGTCGTGGGACTCCACACCGGGCACGGCGCGGTCGCCGAGGAACCGCAGCATCGCGTCCAGGTCGATCGGTTCACGGTAGGGCAGGCGCAGAGTGATCGCGCCGGGGACACCCCCGCCGGGCCGTGACCGGCCCTGGGTGCGCATCTGGGTGGGGGAGCGGCCGTGGACCGCCCGCATCGTCTCGTTGAACTGGCGGACGCTGCCGAACCCGGCCGCGAAGGCGATGTCGGTCAACGGCATGTCGGTGGTCTGGGTGAGTACACGCGCGGTCTGGGCGCGTTCGCTGCGGGCCAGCGCCACGGGGCCCGCCCCGACCTCCGACACCAGGAGCCGGCGCAGCTGCCGTGTGCTGTACCCGAGGTCGTGGGCGAGCCCATCGACGCCGGTGCGGTCGATGGCACCGTCCTGGATCAGGCGCATCGCCCGGCCCACCACGTCGGCGCGGCTGTTCCATTCCGGTGATCCCGGCGCCAGGTCGGGGCGGCACCGTTTGCACGCGCGGAACCCGGCCTCCTGGGCGGCCGCGGCCGTCGGGAAGAACCGGGTGTTCTCACGCCGAGGTGTTTGTGCGGGACAGCTCGGGCGACAGTAGATACCGGTGGTGCGCACAGCCGTGTAGAAGACCCCGTCGAAGCGTGGATCACGGCTGTGTACGGCGCGGTAGCGCTGGTCGTCGTCGAGCACGTTCCCCATGATCGCCCATGGGGGAGGACAGGACCGGCGGTTTCCGGCCATCGCGCTCGTGCGGGATCGTCACTGTTCGGAGCGGTTCTCCGGGGGGCGGTCCGGGCCGTCGGTGCGCTCTCCGGGGGCCTCCTGCGCCTCCCCGCCGGGCAGGGCTCCGTGCTCGCGCAGGTAGTCGATGTAGACCGGACGCAGGGCTCGTTGCACCTTCGGGTCGGTCTCG
Source organism: Nocardiopsis kunsanensis DSM 44524 (assembly GCF_000340965.1). Lineage (GTDB taxonomy): Bacteria > Actinomycetota > Actinomycetes > Streptosporangiales > Streptosporangiaceae > Nocardiopsis > Nocardiopsis kunsanensis. The sequence continues at coordinate 118,899 of NZ_ANAY01000018.1, read as the reverse complement.
GTGGAGAAGGCTTCGTACAGCAGGCCGGAGAGCTGGGCGATGCTGGTCTCGCTCGCCTCCTGTCGGCCGGCCGCGGCCTCCGCGGCGGGCAGCATTCTCAGGATCTCCCAGAAGAACCCCACGTCCCACCGGTGTCGAGCCAGTTCCACCGCGTCCTCGTGCAGTTTCTCGGTGCTGATGTGGTCGAACTCGGTCTCGTTGTCTCCCATGGTCGGACGATACCCGTCCCTGCCTCCGGGGTACTCGAGTGAGCTGAGTTACCCTGCAGACGTGTTGAACAATTCTTCCCGGGCGTCCGGAACGGGCCTCCCACAAGGAGGGCCGGGGGTGCGGGAGGACCGTCGTGAGGGGTTTGCCATGGTCGAGAGCGCCGCACGTGTGGTCGTCGCCAAACCGGGTCTGGACGGTCACGACCGCGGGGTCAAGGTCGTGGCCCGCGTCCTGCGTGACGCCGGGGTCGAGGTCATCTACACCGGGTTGCGCCAGAGTCCGGAGATGATCGTGGCCGCCGCGCTCCAGGAGGACGCCGACGGGATCGGACTGTCGGTGCTCTCGGGCGCCCACATGACGATGTTCGGTCGGGTCATGGAGCTGCTCGAGGAGAACGACGCCACCGACATCCGTGTCTTCGGCGGCGGCATCATCCCCGAGGGCGACATCGAGAGCCTGGAGCAGATGGGGGTCGCCAAGGTCTTCACCCCCGGGGCTCCCACCGCGGACATCGCCGAGTGGGTGAAGGAGAACATCCGCCCCATGCACACCGCCTGAGTCCGGTGGCCGGGAGGAATGCTGCTCCCGGGCCCGGTCTGCCGGTGACCCAGATCGCATTTGGGGGCCTTTTGCGGGAGGAAAACACTCCCGGGGCTGTGATTCCCGGTGGTTCTCGTCACAGATTTTCCCAAGTGGGAACTGCCGCACAGCCGTATGTGCCGCTTTTACGGCGGGTGAAGCGGGGGCGAAGCCGGACCCGGTGTCCGCCACGGTTTTTCCGAACGACTAAACTTTGCGTATGTCGCGGGTGGCTACGCCGCGGCGATCTCGATCTTCTGTAAACGGCTCAGCCCTACGGGGCAGGCGTCGTGTGACACGTGTCAGTGGGTCACAGCCGATCCGGACGAGGCCACCCCCGTAGACATTCTGAGCCAGCGAGCAACAAGGACGGACCCTCGTGGACCTGTTCGAATACCAGGCGAAGGAACTCTTCGCAGAGTACGGGGTTCCCGTACCCCAGGGGAAGGTGGCGAGCACGGCCGCCGAGGCACGTGCCATCGCTGAGGAGTTCGCTGCCGCCGGTAAGTCCCGCGTCGTCGTCAAGGCGCAGGTCAAGACCGGTGGTCGCGGCAAGGCCGGCGGTGTGAAGGTCGCCGACGACGCCGAGGACGCTCAGGCCAAGGCCGAGCAGATCCTCGGGATGGACATCAAGGGCCACACGGTCCACCGTGTCCTCATCGAAGAGGCCTCCGAGATCGAGGAGGAGTACTACTTCTCCTTCCTGCTCGACCGTGCCAACCGCACCTTCCTCTCCATCTGCTCCGCCGAGGGCGGCGTGGAGATCGAGGAGGTCGCCGAGACCAACCCCGACGCGGTCGCCCAGATCTCGATCGACGCCCTCCAGGGCGCTCCGGCCGACGTGGCCGCCAAGATCGTGGAGTCGGGCAAGCTGCCCGCGGCCGCCGCCGAGGGCGCTGCCGAGGTCGTCACCAAGCTGTGGGACGCCTTCGTCGGCAAGGACGCGACCCTCGCGGAGGTCAACCCGCTCATCCTGACCAAGGACGGCCGTGTCGTCGCCCTCGACGGCAAGGTCACCCTGGACGAGAACGCCGGGTTCCGCCAGGACCTGGACAGCCTCGCCGCCTCGGAGGAGGGCGACCCGCTCGAGGTCGCCGCCAAGGCCAAGGGCCTGAACTACGTCAAGCTCGAGGGCCAGGTCGGCATCATCGGCAACGGCGCGGGTCTGGTCATGTCCACCCTGGACGTGGTCGCCTACGCCGGTGAGAAGCACGGTGGTGTCGCGCCCGCCAACTTCCTCGACATCGGTGGCGGTGCCTCCGCCGAGGTCATGGCCAACGGCCTCGAGATCATTCTCGGCGACGCCGACGTCAAGAGCGTCTTCGTCAACGTCTTCGGCGGCATCACCGCCTGCGACGCCGTCGCGAACGGCATCGTCCAGGCGCTGGAGATGCTCGAGGAGCGTGGCGACGACGTCAGTAAGCCGCTGGTCGTCCGGCTCGACGGCAACAACGCCGAGCTGGGGCGCGAGATCCTCAGCAAGCGCGCTCACCCGGCCGTGCGACAGGTCGACACGATGGACGGCGCCGCCGCTCAGGCCGCCGAGCTCGCGGCGAAGTAGGGGACGAAAAACCATGGCAATCTTCCTGAACAAGGACAGCAAGGTGCTGGTCCAGGGCATGACCGGCTCTGAGGGCACCAAGCACACCCGTCGCATGCTGGCCTCCGGCACGAACATCGTCGGTGGTGTGAACCCGCGCAAGGCGGGCCAGAGCGTCGACTTCGACGGCACCGACGTGCCGGTCTTCGGCTCCGTGGCCGAAGGCATGAAGGAGACCGGTGCCGACGTGACCGTGATCTTCGTTCCGCCGAAGTTCACCAAGAGCGCCGTCATCGAGGCGATCGACGCCGAGATCGGCCTGGCCGTCGTCATCACCGAGGGCATCCCGGTGCACGACACCGCCGCCTTCTGGGCCCACGCCGGCGCCAAGGGCAACAAGACCCGCATCATCGGTCCCAACTGCCCCGGCATCATCACGCCCGGCGAGTCCAACGCCGGCATCATCCCGGCCGACATCACCAAGCCCGGCCGCATCGGTCTGGTGTCCAAGTCCGGCACCCTGACCTACCAGATGATGTACGAGCTGCGTGAGATCGGCTTCTCCACGGCCATCGGTATCGGTGGTGACCCGATCATCGGCACCACGCACATCGATGCTCTGAAGGCGTTCCAGGAGGACCCCGACACCGACGTCATCGTGATGATCGGTGAGATCGGCGGCGACGCCGAGGAGCGTGCGGCCGACTTCATCAAGGACAACGTGACCAAGCCGGTCGTCGGCTACGTCGCGGGCTTCACCGCCCCGGAGGGCAAGACCATGGGCCACGCCGGCGCCATCGTCTCCGGCTCCTCGGGCACGGCTTCCGCCAAGAAGGAGGCCCTGGAAGCTGTCGGCGTCAAGGTCGGCAAGACCCCGAGCGAGACCGCTCAGCTGGCGCGCGAGCAGTTCTAGAACCGTTCCGCGTACGGCCCCGCCCCGCGACCCCTGTGGTCCGCGCGGCGGGGCCGTCGCCTTTTCAGGGGCCTTCGACACCGCGGTGCCGGGCGCGGAACGAGCGGGCGATCCGGGTGGCGGCCGGCCCGAGAACGAACACGAGGAGAACCCCGAGGAAGACCAGGAACGAAGCGGTGCTGCCGCTGACCATCGCGGGCAGGCCCCAGACGAAGAACAAGAACCCGCTGACCGCGGCTGCCGAGCCGAAGCTCATGCTGTCATCGTCATCGTCATCGTCCTCGTCGTCGTCCCGTCTCCTGGGATGGGGCGTGCCTTCTGTGGTGGGTGTGGAGGAAGTGGTGACGGCGGGCGCCGGTGACTGCCCGACCGTGTCCGGCCAGAGCTGCGGGGGCAGATCACCGAAGAGTGGCCGCAGGTCCTCGTTGGTGCGGGCCTGCAAGGTCTCCTGCGTGCGCTGTCCGTGCTCGTGCACGGAGAGCCGGCCCTCCTCCAGGGCCGTGCGCAGGTGACGGAGCGCCTCGTCGCGTTCGGCGTCGGAGATGAGATAGCGCGGGTCACTCATGGCGGGTCCTTCGGGAGGGGCTTCTCCTGTATGACGTACCCGACCCGGGTGCCGTTCCCCACGGGCGACACGCGAGCACAGGGTCCCCTGGCGCATTCCGGTGCCTGGCAGCATAAGTCGGGTGAGTACGCCAGGATCACCCCCCGACCACGCCGAACTGCCGCGCCCCGTCTACTCCACCGGTGGTGTGGCCGCCGCATCCGCCGCAGGTATCGGACTCGCGGCGCTGATCACCCTGACCATCGCCGGCTGGGTGGCCGCCCCGCACGACGCCTTCGCCGACGAGATCGCCGAACTGTTGCAGGGAGCCGTCCTGGCCTGGCTCGTGGGCCATCTCGTACCGTTCGGGACCGAGAGTGCCCAGGTCTCCCTGCTGCCCCTGGGGTTGGTCCTGCTCCCGGGGATCCTCCTGTACCGGGCCGGGCGGTGGCTGGCACGCAACTGCGAGATCGCGCGCCTGCGCCACGTGCACCGGGCCGCCGTCGCCCTCGCCGGCCCCTACGCCGCGATCGCGGGCACGTTGGCGCTGCTGGCCCGTACCGAGGCCGTCGAGCCGAGTATGCCGTGGGCGCTCGTCATGGGGTTCGTGATCGCCTTCGTCGCCGGCGGGTTCGGGGCGTTGCGCCAGCTCATGCGGGACAAGGAGGTCACTGCCGGTGCCCTTGCGGACCTGATGCCGCCTCGGGTGCGCTCTCTCCTGGTGGGTGCGCTGGCCTCGACCGGGACGCTCGTGCTGGGCGGACTGCTGCTCTTCCTGGCCGGGTTGATGGTGAGCATGCCCGACGTCATCGACACCACGAGCGCCCTCGGCCCCGGGATCGTGGGCGGGGCGTTGCTGTTGCTGATCCAGTTGGCCTACCTGCCGAACGCGGTCGTGTACGCGGCCAGCTACTGCCTCGGTCCGGGCTTCGCGTTGGGGGAGATGACCGTCGTCGCTCCCACCGGGGTGGCGGTGGGGCCGCTGCCGCTGTTCCCCATGCTCGCCGCGATTCCGGAGAACGGCCCCGCACCGGTGCTGTCGCTCGGGGCGTTGGCGGTGCCGTTCCTCGCCGGGGTCCTGGGTGGGGTACTGACCCAGCGCAGCGCCCCCGACGTGGTGAGTGAGGCCGCACCGCTGTGGGGGTTCGTCTGCGGGATCGCCGCCGGTCTCACCATGGCGGTGTCGGCTCTGGTCACCGGGGGTTCCCTGGGTGCTGTACGGCTGGCAGGGGTGGGGCCCTCGGTGTGGCAGGTCGGTCTCGTCGCGGTGCTGGAGATCGGTGTGTCCGCTGCCGTGGCCGCCTGGATCGCCAACTGGTGGTACAGCCGCAAGCTCCGTCTGGCCGGGGTCGAACCCGGCTCTCCGAACGCCCGGGAGATCGCACGCGGCCGCAAGAGCGCCACCGGTCCCGGGTCCGGCGCCGGGCCGTCCGAGGAACGGGCCGCGCCCGAACCCTCCCCGCCCGAGCCCTCCCCGCCCGTGCCGGTGGGGGAGGGGCTGGCCACGGTCACCACGCTGCCCCGGCGTACGGAGGACGCCCCGCAGGGTCCCGGGTCCGGTCGCGGGACCGGGGCGGACGACGCACCCGGTGCTGCCGAGAGCCGTGAGGAACAGCGCCGCAACCGGGAGGGCCACCGGCGCGACCGTGCCGTGGAGCGCTCCGCACGGCGGGAGGCGCGCGCGGAACTGCGTTCGCACCGCAGGACCGAGAAGGCCGAGCGGCGCATGCGCGGCGGGCGCTGGTGGAAGCGCCGCCCGGCCGAGGACGAGGGTGACGACCTGTTCGGCATCACCTACGAGGCGCAGGATCCCCCGGAGGACTGACCCGCCCGAGCTCTGCACGTACGCCTCGTGGGGTGCCCGGGGCGGGGCCGTCCGTCTCCCCTTTCCGGGCCCCGGGGCGGAAGCATGCCGGAGGGCACGTGCTCCGGCGCCCCAGGCCAGGTACGGGAAGGGGCCTCCGGTCGAGGGCCTGCCCGTCCGGGGCCGGGGGCCGGGGCGCGCTCACCCCTGTGCGGGACTGAGGTCCGGTTCGAAGATCGCGGACACGAAGTCGGTGCACCACTTCAAGAGCTCGAGGTCGCGCAGCGGCTTGCCGCCGAGCCCTCCGGCCTTGGGCGCGGGCACCAGCAGGGTCTTCGTGGCCTCCTTCACGACCGTCTTCGGGTACATGCGCCGCAGCCGCAGTTCCTGCGATTCCCGCAGGTCGGCGACGGCGGGCCCGGAGAAGCGGATCTGGTTGCCCTGCAACGTGACGTCGCTGAGCCCGGCGGCGGTCGCCAGCACCCGGAAACGCGCGACCGCCATGAGGTTGTCCACCGGTTGCGGCGGGGTCCCGTACCGGTCGCTGAGTTCCTCGTGGGCGGCGTGGATGTCCTCCTCGCTGCCCACGCTGGCGATCCGCTTGTAGGACTGCAGCCGCAGCCGTTCCCCGGGTACGTAGTCGTGCGGGATGTGGGCGTTGACGGGCAGTTCGACCTTGGCTTCGGTGGTCTCCTCGGCCGCGGCCGGGTCGCCCTTGAGCTCGGCGACGGCCTCGCCGACCATCCGCACGTACAGGTCGAAGCCCACCCCGGCGATGGTCCCGGACTGTTCGGCGCCCAGGATGTTTCCGGCGCCGCGGATCTCCAGGTCCTTCATGGCTACGTACATGCCCGCACCGGTCTCGGTGTGCTGGGCCACGGTCGCCAGCCGTTCGTAGGCGGTCTCGGACAGCGGCCGCTCCGGCGGGTACAGGAAGTAGGCGTAGGCGCGCTCGCGTCCGCGTCCGACTCGCCCGCGCAGCTGGTGGAGCTGGGAGAGGCCGTAGGTGTCGGCGCGGTCGATGATGAGGGTGTTGGCGTTGGGCACGTCGAGCCCGGACTCCACGATCGTGGTGGAGACCAGCACGTCGTAGTTCTTCTCCCAGAAGTCGACCATGACCTTCTCGAGCTGTTGCTCGTTCATCTGGCCGTGGGCGTAGGCGATGCGTGCCTCGGGCACGAGCCTGCGCAGGCTCGCCGTGACCTTCTCGATGGAGGAGACGCGGTTGTGCACGAAGAAGACCTGGCCCTCGCGCATGAGTTCGCGGCGGATCGCGGCGGCGATCTGTTTCTCCTCGTAGGGCCCGACGAAGGTCAGCACGGGGTGGCGTTCCTCGGGCGGGGTGAGGATCGTGGTCATCTCACGGATGCCGGTCATCCCCATCTCCAGGGTGCGGGGGATGGGTGTGGCGGACATGGCGAGCACGTCGACCTGGGTGCGCAGCCGCTTGAGCTCCTCCTTGTGTTCGACGCCGAAGCGCTGCTCCTCGTCGATGACGACCAGGCCCAGTTCCTTGAAGCGGGTCTCGGAGGACAGCAGCCGGTGGGTGCCGATGACGATGTCGACCTCGCCGGTGCGCAGGCCCTCGCGGGTCGCTTCGACCTCGCCGTCGGTCTGGAAGCGCGAGAGCGGTTTCACGCTGACGGGGAAGGAGGCGTAGCGCTCGGCGAAGGTGGACATGTGCTGCTGGACCAGCAGGGTGGTGGGTACCAGCACCGCGACCTGCTTGCCTTCCTGCACGGCCTTGAAGGCCGCACGCACGGCCACCTCGGTCTTGCCGTAGCCGACGTCGCCGCAGATGAGGCGGTCCATGGGCACGCTCTTGCCCATGTCCGCCTTGACCTCCTCGATGGCGGCGAGCTGATCGGGGGTCTCCACGTACGGGAAGGCGTCCTCGAGCTCGCGCTGCCAGGGTGTGTCGGGCCCGAAGGCGTGCCCGGGGGAGGCCTGGCGTGCGGAGTAGAGGCGGATGAGGTCGCCGGCGATCTCCCGGACGACCTTGCGGGCGCGGCTCTTGGCCTTGTTCCACTCGGCGCCGCCCATCTTGGACAGGGTGGGTGCCTCGCCGCCGACGTAGCGGGTGACCTCGCCGAGCTGTTCGGTGGGGACGAAGAGGCGGTCGCCGGGCTGGCCGCGTTTGGAGGGCGCGTACTCGATGAGCAGGTACTCGCGGGTGGCGCCCTGGATCTGGCGGCTGACCATCTCGAGGTAGCGGCCGACCCCGTGCTGTTCGTGCACGACGTAGTCGCCGGGCTTGAGCTGGAGCGGGTCGATGGTGCCCTTGCGCCGACTGGGCATGCGCCGCATGTCGCGGGTGGAGGACTTCTGACCGGCCAGGTCGGTCTCGGTGAGTACGACGGTCTGCACGGTCCGCAGCAGGAACCCGTGGTCCACGAGCCCGGTGGTGACAGTGGCGACGGCCGGGCGCGGGGGCTCGGTGAGGTCCTCGGTGTGGTGGGCCCCGAGCCCTGCGTCGCGGAGCATGGACACGAGCCGTTCTGCGGGCCCGTGTCCTTGGGTGACGAGCACGACGCTCCAGCTGTCGTGCAGCCAGCCCTTGATGTCGGCGAGGGCGCGTTCGGTGTCGCCGCGGTAGGAGTCGGCTGCTGCGGCGCCGATGGTGACGGCGTCGTCCTCCTCGGTGACGGAGGTGTCGGCACTGGTGAAGGGGGTTAGCCCCCACCAGGGCAGTCCGGCCTCGGCGGCGGTGGTGCGCAGCTCGGAGATGGACATGTACGCCGAGCCGCCCAGGTCGATGGGGGCTTCCCCGCCGGAAGCGGCGTTGATCCAGGAGGCGTCGAGGAACTCGGCGCTGGTGGCTTCGAGTTCGAGGGCGCGGGTGCGGATGCGTTCGGGGTCGCAGCCCACCACCATCGCGTTCTCGGGCAGATGGGCCAGTAGGGGTTCCATGCGGTCGGCGAGGACCGGGGCGAAGGCCTCCATGCCCTCGACCGCGACGCCGTCGGCCATCTTGCCGAGGACCTCGGCGAGCGAGGGGTGCTGCTCGGTGAGGGCGCGGGCGCGCGAGCGCACGGTGTCGGTGAGCAGGAGTTCGCGGCAGGGCGGGGCGAAAAGGCCGGAGGCCGCGTCGCCGATGCCGTCGGCGGCGGGGGTGATGGAGCGCTGGTCGGCGACCTGGAAGTAGCGGATCTCCTCGACGGTGTCGCCCCAGAAATCCAGCCTCAGCGGGTGTTCCTCGGTGGGCGGGAAGACGTCGAGGATGCCTCCGCGCACGGCCATGTCCCCGCGTTTCTCGACGAGGTCGACACGGGCGTAGCCGGCGTCGGCGAGGGCGTCCACGACCTCTTCCATGGGCTTTTCGTCGTTGGGGCGCACACGTACGGGTTCGAGGTCGCCGAGGCCGCCCACGAGCGGCTGCAGGACGCTGCGGATCGGTGCGACGACCACACGCAGGGGCGCGGTGAGCGGGTCGTCCGGGTCGGGGTGGGCCAGGCGGCGTAGTACGGCCAGGCGCCGGCCGACGGTGTCGGAACGGGGGGAGAGGCGCTCGTGGGGGAGGGTTTCCCATGCGGGGAAGAGTGCGACGGAGTTCTCGGGCAGTAGCGAGCTCAGCGCGTCGGTGAGGTCGGCGGCTTCCCGCTCGGTCGCAGTCACCGCCAGCAGGGGGCGTCCGGCGCCCTCGGGGGCGTCGGCGGCCAGAGCTGCGGCCGTGAAGGGTCGCAGCGCCGCTGGGGCGACGAGGTCGAGGTGGGGCTCGTCGTCGCGACGGGCGGTTTCGATCGCGCTGTGCAGCGCCGGGTCCTTGACGACGTCGGCGAGAAGTCCAAAGAGGCTCATAGCACCAGAAAGTGGGAGTGGTCCGGCTGACGGGCGGGTGGTCGCGGCCCGAGGAAACGGGACGGCTGTGCGAAGAGATGTGCGTGGAGGCCGCCCGGCTCCTTCCAGCTTATCCGGATCGGCCTGCCCGCGCGGCGGTCCTGTGGACAGAGCTGTCGGCGGACCCTCCGGAGGCCGTCGGCGGTGTCCCCGCGCTCTCCGCGACACGGGCCGCAGGTCTGCCGTCGCGGTCCCGCTCTGGTCAGAACCGTCGATGAGCTGCGGGTATTCCTCTGTTGGGAACGCGGAGAACGCGGGTAGGGGGTGTCGGCATACGCTTGGGTCCGTTTCCGTCGAGCTGCTGGGAGAGGACACACGTGGTGAGAGAGGACAGCGTGTCCGAGGAGACCGGCGGGGCGGGGGTGCCCACCTTGGCCCCCGGCCCGGAGGCCCTTGCGCACCTGGAACTCGTCCTGAGCGGGGCGTGTCCGCTCTCCGGGTTCATGACCCGGGCCGAGGCCGACTCGGTGGAGCGCCACGGCCGCCTGCCGGACGGGCGTGTGTGGCCGGTTCCGGTCACTTTGGGGGTACCCGATTCCCTCGCCGGGGCCGAGCGTGTGCTCCTGACCGATCCCGAGAGTGCGCCCCTGGCGGAACTGCAGGTCTCCGAGCAGTGGACGGAGGAGGACGGGAGACGGTTCGCCGCCGGCGAGGTGGAGCTGGTGCGTCCGCCCATGTACGGAGTTCTGCGCGAGCTGCGTCCGACCCCCGCCGAGGTACGCGGACAGCACGAGGTCGGCCCCTTCCCGGACCGGCCGCTGATGGCTGTGGTGACCGACCGGCCGCTGCACCACCGGGTCCTGCACCAGATCCGTACGTGTGCGGAGGAGTTGGGACGCGCGGAGGTTCTGGTCCTGATCGACACGGGGCTGCTGGACGAGAACACGGCCGCCGCGGTGCTGGCGGCCGAACCGCTCCTGCCGCCCCGCACGGTCTTCGTGGCCCTCACCCTTCCCAGGGACCGGTCCGGCCCCGGCTTCGGCGGTCGCTGGACCCCGCGCCAGACCGGCCTGGCCGCGCACGTGGCCGCTGCCTACGGTGCCACGCACGTGATCGTGGAGGGCGGTACGGAACCGGAGGCGGCCGAGGGCGGGGCCGAGTACGTCGTGCCCGGTCCCTGGCGTTTCGACGAGGACGCTCAGCTGTGGGCGCCGGCCGAGGAGGTCCCCGAGGGGGCCGCCCGCGCCGAGCTCACCGACGACGAGGTCGAGACCGAACTGGCGCACGGGCGCGAGCTCCCGCCCTGGTTCACCCCGGCGCGGGTGGCCTCCGAGATGGCCCGCCTGCGCCCGGCCCGTACCCGCCGCGGCCTGACGGTGCTGCTGTCGGGCCTGTCGGGCTCGGGCAAGTCCACGATCGCGCGCGGGGTCTGCGACGGCATCCGCCGTTCGGGCCGTACCGTGACCCTGCTCGACGGCGACGTGGTCCGGCGCCTGCTGTCCAAGGGGCTGACGTTCTCCCGCGAGGACCGTGAACTCAACATCCGACGGATCGGTTACGTGGCATCGGAGATCACCCGGCACGGAGGGGTGGCGGTGTGTGCGCCCATCGCTCCCTACGAGGCCGGCCGGGCCGAGGTGCAGGCGATGGTGGAGGAGTTCGGCGACTTCTTCCTCGTGCACGTGGCCACCCCCTTGGAGGTGTGTGAGGCCCGCGACCGCAAGGGGCTGTACGCCGAGGCACGTGCGGGGCGGATCCCCGAGTTCACCGGGGTCTCCGACCCGTACGAGACCCCGGTCGGACCGGAACTGGTCGTGGACACCACCGGCACCGATCCGGCCGAGTCGGTGGCCGAGGTCCTGTCCGCCCTGCGCGAGGGCGGGTGGCTGCCGCATTGAGTGGGAACCGGACGGACGACGGCCCCCGGGCCGAGGACGGAACGAGGAGGAACGCATCCATGGGTGAGGTGCCCGGGCACCGTGTCCTGCGCCTGGTCGAGGTGATGGACACCCTGCGCCGCGAGTGCCCCTGGGACCGCGGGCAGACGCACGAGTCCCTGGCCAAGTACTTGGTGCAGGAGGCCTACGAGACCTTGGAGACCATCGAGGAGGGCGACCACGCGGCCCTTCCGGAGGAGCTCGGCGACGTGCTGCTCCAGGTGGTCTTCCACTCCGCGGTGGCCGCCGAGCGCCCCGAGGGCGACCCGGCCCGGTTCACCGTGGACGACGTCGCCGACGCGATCGTCGACAAGATGACCCGCCGCCACCCGCACGTGTTCGGCGATGCCGACGCCGCCGACCCGGACGCGGTCAAGGCCAACTGGGAGACGATCAAGGCGGCCGAACGGGCTGCCGCGGCCGAGGCCTCCGGAGGAGGGCCCACGTCGGTCCTGGACGGGGTGCCTTTCGCCCAGCCGGCCGTACTGCTCGCCGACGAGCTCCAGCGCCGAGCCGTGCGCAACGGGGTCCCGGCCGACCTGGTCGCCGACGACGGAGGCGCGGGCGGCGGCCTGTTCGCGGCGGTCGCCGACGAACGGGCCGAGGGCAACGACGCCGAGACGGACCTGAGGGCGGCGGCCCGCCGGTTCGACTCGCGGGTACGGCGGACCGAAGCGGCCGCGCGCGCCGACGGCCACGAGCCGCGTGGGCTCGACGAGGAGCAGTGGCGTACCTACTGGGCACGGACCGGGTGATCCCGGCCCCTCACCGCAGCGGTGCCGCGACCGGCACCGGGGTCAGTGACCGCGTTCGCGTACGTCGATCACCTCGGTGGCCGGGTCGCCCGGTGCGGTGCCCAGTGTGAAGGTCTGCTGGGGACGGCGGGCGCTCTCGCTGATGGTCAGCCACAGCCCGATGATGAGCCAGTTGGCCATCAGGGCCGAGCCGCCCGCCGACAGGAACGGTGTGGTCATACCGGTGAGCGGGATGATCAGGGTGGCGCCGCCGAGCACGATGAACACGTCGAAGGCGAGCAGGAACGCGTAGCCGAACGCGACGAGTTTGAGGAAGGTGTCCTTTGCGCCCAGGGCGATCCGGAACCCCCGTTGGGCGAGCAGGAAGAGCAGCACCAGTACCGCGAGGAGCCCGGTCACGCCGAGCTTCTCACCGACCGAGACGAGGATCAGGTCGCTGTCGGCGGCGAAGATCTCCTGCGCGAACCCGTCGTTGAACCCGGTCCCGAAGACGCCGCCCTCGGCGAGCGCGAACATGCCCTCCACCACCTGGAAGCTGCCGCCGACCCGGTTGTAGACCTCCGGGTCGAACGCGTCGAGCCAGATCTCCACCCGGTTCTGCACGTGCCCGAAGACCAGGTAGGCCGCGTAGGCGCCTCCGGCGAAGGCCGTGAGTCCGATGAGGACCCAGGACTTGCGGGCCGTGGCGGCGTAGAGCACGGCCAGGAACGTGCCGAACAGCAGCAGTGACGTGCCCAGGTCGCGGGTGCCGACCAACAACAGGATCGCCATCCCCCACCCCACCGCCATGGGGGCCAGGTCGCGTGCCCGGGGCACGCTGAAGACCTTGAACCGGCCGATCCGTACCGTGCGCGAGACGGTCGCCAGCACTTCGCGTTGCCGCCCCAGGTAGGAGGCGAGGAAGATCACGAGCAGGACCTTGGCGAACTCCGAGGGCTGCATCGTGAACCCGGCGACCTGGATCCACCGGCGCGCGCCCAGTACTTCGTGGCCCAGAGGCGACAAGGGCAACAGGAGCAGGAGGAGGGCGCTCAGGGCGATGAGGTAGGTGTACAGCCTCAGGCGCCGGGGCCGGCGTACGAGGGCGACCGTCGCCCCGCACAGGACCATTCCGGCCACGGCCCACAGCAGCTGCCGCTGGGTCCCGGTGCCGTCGGGCCCGTCCGGGCCGGTCGTCTCCAGGACCCAGATCATGGTCAGGCCCAGGCCGGTGAGGGCCAGGGCCACCGGCATGACGATCGGATCGGCGTAAGGGGCGACGAGACGCAGGAGTACGTGGAGGGCGGTCCCGGCGCCGCCGAGCACGAGCGCGGGGGTGAGGAGCGCGGGGTCGAGACCCTCGGTGACGGTGAGTGAGGCCGCCCCGAGTGTGAGGACGATGAAGACCACCGAGGCTGTGAGCAGGCGCAGTTCCTGGTCCCGCTTGGGCACCGGTGGCAGGGCGCCGTCGGTGGCGGTCGGTTCGGTCCGGGGCTCAGCCATGTGCGCCATGTACCCACCCTCCGCCTGTGGGCCGCGGCCGCTCTCGGGCGACCGCCGTGACCGGGTCCGTGGGGGGAACTCCTCCCGGGAACTGTAGGCCGCCCGGGCCCGGCGCGCCGATCAGGCGTGCCGGGGACGAGCACGGTCCGTACGGCGGCCGCGGTCCGGTCTTCCGCCCCTTCGCGCGGGCCCGGGGCCTGACGGAGGATGGCTGATGCGCCGGTCGTCGAGTAAGTTGCCGGTCCGAGGGGTGGCTCATCGCGTGGACGGTCGCCGCCGGACTCGTCGCACCGGTGACTCGCGAGAAGGAGGAAGGCGGACGCGTGCCCAGAGTGCAGAGTGACACCAAGGCCGAGATCCGCGACGTGGCCATGGAGCTGTTCGGGCGGCAGGGTTACGAGCGGACCAGCCTGCGGGAGATCGCCGAACGCCTCGGCCTCACCAAGGCCGCGCTCTACTACCACTACCCCTCCAAACGCGACCTGCTCGCCGCTCTGGTGAACCCTCTGGTCACCGAGGCCGCGCGGCTCCTGGAACGCCACGCGGGCGGGGTCGGCGCCGAGGAACTCCTGGGCGAGTACTTCGACCTGTGCGTGCGGCACAGCGATCTGGTGTCGGTCGTGCTCAACGACGTCACCGCGCTCTCGGAGGCCGGGCTGATCGAGAGCGTGGTCTCCGTGCGCCGTCGCCTGGACGCACTCCTGATCGGGGTGGCCCCGGGCACCCCCGCCAGGATGGGTGCCGTCGTCGCTCTCGGCGGGATCCAGGACATCGCCGTCATGCTCCCCGCCCACGAGGCCGGTCAGCACCGGGCCCGTGCGGTGTGGATCGCCATGGCCGCACTGCGCAGCGGTACCGCGCCTGGCCGCGCCGACTGACACCGTGCCACCGGGCTGCCGGGGCGCGGGGCCGGTCCGGCAGCCCGGACCGGTGGGGTCGTCCTGCACGGCGCCCGGCCGTACGGAACCGCGCCGAGGGCGTTCGCCGTGGCCGGAAGGCTGGTGGCGGGTGGGCCGGAGCGGAGTCCGGGCCCGAAGGAGAATAGGATTTCGGCGGGTCCCGACCCACTGCCAAGCAGTAACCGAAGAGACGGAGATGACCGTGGCGTCCATCGAGTCAGTACAGGCGCGGGAGATCCTCGATTCCCGGGGCAACCCGACAGTCGAGGTCGAGGTCCTGCTCGACGACGGCACCCTGGAGAGTGCGGGTGTGCCCAGCGGTGCCTCCACCGGGCAGTTCGAGGCGGTCGAACTGCGCGACGGCGGCGGCCGCTACGGCGGCAAGGGCGTGGCCAAGGCGGTTGCTGCGGTCAATGACGAGATCGCCGGCGAGCTGTCGGGCCACGACTCGGACGAGCAGCGCATCATCGATCGTGCGCTCATCGACCTGGACGGCACCCCGGAGAAGTCGCGCCTGGGTGCGAACGCGATCCTGGGAGCTTCCCTGGCGGTTGCCAAGGCGGCCGCTGCCGAGACGGGGCTCTCGCTGTTCCGCTACATGGGCGGCCCGAACGCGCACGTGCTCCCGGTCCCGATGATGAACATCCTCAACGGTGGTGCGCACGCCGACAGCAACGTCGACATCCAGGAGTTCATGGTCGCGCCGATCGGCGCCCCGACCTTCGCCGAGGCGCTGCGTTGGGGCACCGAGGTCTACCACTCCCTGAAGAAGGTCCTGAAGTCGTACGGCCTGGGCACGGGTGTGGGGGACGAGGGCGGTTTCGCCCCGAACCTGGACAACAACCGTGCGGCCCTGGACCTGATCGTCGAGGCCATCGAGAAGGCCGGCTACACCCCGGGCAGCGACGTCGCACTGGCCCTGGACGTGGCCGCCACGGAGCTGTTCTCCAACGGTGTCTACACGTTCGAGGGGCGCGAGCGTTCGGCCGAGGACATGGCGGCCTACTACACCGAGCTGGTCGAGGCCTACCCGCTGGTCTCCATCGAGGACCCGCTCGACGAGGAGGACTGGGAGGGGTGGAAGACCCTCACCGCCGAGCTCGGCAGCAAGGTCCAGCTCGTGGGTGATGACCTGTTCGTCACCAACCCGGAGCGGCTCCAGCGCGGGGTCGACGCCGACACGGCGAACTCGCTGTTGGTGAAGGTCAATCAGATCGGCACCCTCACCGAGACCTTGGAGGCCGTCGCCCTGGCTCAGCGCAGCGGTTACACGGCGATGATCAGCCACCGTTCCGGTGAGACCGAGGACACCACGATCGCCGACATCGCCGTGGCCACCAACGCCGGCCAGATCAAGGCGGGTGCCCCCGCGCGCAGTGAGCGTGTGGCCAAGTACAACCAGTTGCTGCGTATCGAGCAGGAGCTCGCCGAAGCCGCGGTGTACGCGGGCGTGTCGGCCTTCCCGAGGTTCCGCGGGCGCAGCTAGTCTGCCCCAGTGTCCCGCGAATCCAAGCAGTCCCCAGCAAAGGGCAAGAAGAACGCCAAGTCCGCCGAGCGTAACGGAGCGGGCAAGGCGGGCGCCGGGGTCGGCGCCGCGCGCTCGCCCGGGGGCAGCAAGACGGGACCCGTGAGCAGGAGCACGGGCCGCACCCGGCAGCGGGTGCGGCCCATGCTCACCAGCCGTGCGGCGATCCTGGCCGTGGTGGTGTGCGGAATCGCGCTGACCCTGGCCTATCCGCTGCGCGAGTACGTGGCGCAGCGTGCCCACGTGGCTCAGCTCCAGGAGGAGCGTGAGCAGATGGAGGGCAGCATCGCCCACCTGGAGGAGCGGGCCGAGGAACTCTCCGAGGACGAGTACGTCGAGCGTGAGGCGCGCACACGGCTGCATTACCAGTACCCGGAGGAGACCGCCTACATCGTGGTCCGGCCCGAGGACGAGTCCGACGCCGAGGAGGAGGACGAGTCGGAGGAGCCGTGGTTCTCGGCCCTGTGGGATTCGGTGGAGGAGGCCGACGACCCGCACAGCGGCCATGACCGCTGACCGGAGCGGTACGGATGCCCCCGTCCTGCGCTCGTGCAGGCCGGCTCCGGGCGCTGTCGTGCCGGGGAAGACATGAGGGTCCATTTCACTGGGTAGCTGGTCCGTGACAGAGCGTTTTCCCTTGGGTGGAGAAAACGTACGTGACCACGGTGAAGGAAGAACCATGTCCGAACAGCGACCGGGCCGAACCGCGACTGGTCTGACCGGGAATCCGCTTCGGCTCGGGGCCCTCGTCGTCGGGGTCGTCTTCTTGTTGGTGGGCCTGATGGGGTTCATCCCGGGGGTGACGACCGACTTCGACCAGATGAAGTTCGCCGGCCACCAGTCGGAGGCCGAGCTCCTCGGCCTCTTCCAGGTCTCGGTGCTGCACAACCTGGTCCACCTGGCCTTCGGCGTGGCGGGGATCGCCATGTCGGCCACCACCATGGCGGCCAGGATCTTCCTCATCGGCGGTGGTGTGATCTATCTCGTTCTGTGGTTGTACGGGCTGGTCATCGACCTGGACAGCGCTGCGAACTTCGTGCCGCTGAACACGGCGGACAACTGGCTCCATTTCGTCTTGGGCGTGGGCATGATCGCGCTCGGACTCCTTCTTCCCCGCGGCGTCGGCGCACGGCGCTGACGCACCGGGCCGCCACACGGGCGGGCCCCGGCCTCCGTTCCGGAGAGGCCGGGGCCCGCCCGTTTTCTCGGTCCGAGCCCCTCATGGCCACGGTCGGTCGTCAGCGTTCGGCCACGTACCGCTCGTTGGGCACACAGTGGGTCATCTCCAGGCCCGACACGTCCCGGGGGCCGTTCTCCCCCAGACGGCCCATGCGTTCGCGGTCCTCGTCGGTCGGGTCCTGGCTCTGCAACGGCTCCAAGTGGGAGACGTCGCCGGGGGCGATCCCCAGCCCTTCGCCGACGCGCAGGCCCAGTTCGTCCTCGACCAGGAGGAAGTGCCAGACCATGCGCTCCTGGATCGGCCGGTCACACTGCAGGAGCATGTTCGTGAAGTTCTTGACCAGATCGTCGCGCTCCCACTGTTCCATGAGCCGGAAACGCTGGCCGGCCTGCTTGTAGTCGTTCGTGAGCGGGATACGCGAACGGGTGAGCCGCCCCCGGATCTCCGGCCCCTGTTCGTCGTTGGTGGGGTACTGCCCCTCCCGGAGCCCGCCGGTGATGGAGGGCTCGTAGTTGACGTGCGGGCTCTTCCCCGCGGTGTCCTGGTAGTAGGTCATCAGGCCGTCGCGCTGGTTGGTGCGCACGGGGCTGTGCTTGGCCTGGTTGACCGGCAGCTGCAGGTAGTTGGGGCCCACCCGGTAGCGCTGGGTGTCGCTGTAGGAGAAGGTGCGCCCGACCAGCATCTTGTCGTCGGAGAAGTCCAGGCCGTCCACGAGCACGCCGGTGCCGAAGGAGATCTGCTCGTTCTCGGCGAAGTTGTTCGACACGTTGCGGTCGAGAACGATCCTGCCCACGGGTTTGGGCGGGAAGTCCTGCTCGGGCCAGGTCTTGGTGTCGTCCAGCGGGTCGAAGTCGAGCTCGGGGTGCTCCTCGTCGCTCATCATCTGCACCAGCAGTTCCCACTCGGGGTAGTCGCCGCGGTCGATGGCCTCGTGCAGATCCTTGGTGGCGTGCCCGGTCTCGTGCGCCTGGACGTTGGCGGCGTCGTCCTCGGTCATGCTGCGTACACCCTGCTTGGGCATCCAGGTGTACTTGACCAGGACCGTGTCGCCCGCCTGGTCGACCCACTTGTAGGTGTTGACCCCGAAGCCCTGCTGGTGCCGGTAATCGCTGGGGATGCCGCGGGGACTGAAGAGGTTGACCAGCATGTGCAGGCTCTCGGGGCTCTGCGACATGAAGTCGAAGATCCGGTTCGGTTCCTGGTGGAAGGTCACCGGGTCCGGCTTCAGGGAGTGGATCACGTCGGGGAACTTGATGGCGTCGCGGATGAAGAAGACCGCGAGGTTGTTGCCCACCAGGTCCCAGTTGCCGTCCTCGGTGTAGAACTTGATCGCGAACCCCCGCGGGTCGCGTGCGCACTCCGACGAGTCACGGCCCCCGATCACCGTGGAGAAGCGCAGCGCGATGTCGGTGCGCTTGCCGCGCTCCTGGAAGAGTTTGGCGCGCGTGTACCGGTCGATCGGCTCGTCGCCCCACGTACCGTAGGCCTCGAAGAACCCGTAGGCGGTGACCCCGCGCGCGTGGACCACCCGTTCCGGGATCCGTTCCCGGTCGAAGTGGCTCATCTTCTCCAGGAAGTGGTAGTTCTCCAGGGTCGCGGGCCCCCGCTTGCCCACCGTCCTCTGGTTCTGGTTGTCGTAGACGGGGTGGCCCTGGCGGTTGGTGAGGATCTCGCGGTCGTCACCGGGCGCGGACCCCTGGCTGGATACGTCAGTCATACGACTCGTTCCCCCCGACGTGTCGCTCTGAATGCTTCCGATATCCACCTGCCCTGCAGAGCCCCGTGTGACCCACGACTCGAGGAGTTCTTGACCTGTTCACAGGTGTGCCGGAGACCTCCTCCGGCGGGTGGCCCCGGCCGGGCCCGGGGCCGCGGTGGTCCTTCATCGGGCCTATGCTGGATCGGTCATGACTTCCGCAGATCAGCCCGCCTCCATTCCGCAGGACGGCCCCGTCGACGCCCGTGACGTCGCTGCCGTCGAACGCCAGCTCGGCCGTCCCCCGCGCGGGGTCCGTGCGGTCGCCCACCGGTGCCCCTGCGGGCTACCGGACGTGGTGCGCACCGCGCCCCGGTTGGAGGACGGAACCCCGTTCCCGACGTTGTACTACTTGACGTGCCCCCGCGCCGCCTCCGCCATCGGACGGATGGAGAACGACGGGGTGATGCGGCACATGCAGGAGCGCCTGGGGGAGGACCCGCAGCTGCGGGCTGCCTACACCGGGGCGCACGAGGCCTACATCGCCGAACGCTCGGAGCAGGCGCGCGTGGACGGGCTGGAACCTCTGCCGGAGGGGATGCAGAGCACGGGCGGCATGCCCGACCGGGTCAAGTGTCTGCACGCCCTGGTCGCCCACGAACTCGCGGTCCCGGGTTCCAACCCCTTCGGCGCCGAGGCGCTGGAGGAGCTGCCCGAGTGGTGGGCCAAGGGCACCTGTGTGTGTACGGGAGAGGACGCCTCCGAGGCCAGTGAGGGGAGTGGCTCATGAGCGGGGTCGCTGCGATCGACTGCGGGACCAACTCGATCAGGTTGCTGATCGCCGAGATCGTGCACATGGACGGTGACGAGGTCGAGGTGGTCGACCTCGACCGCCGGATGGAGATCGTCCGCCTGGGCGAAGGCGTGGACAGGGCCGGGGCTTTCTCCCCCCAGGCGTTGGAGCGCACGTTCACGGCGCTGCGCGGGTACGCCGATGCGATCCGGGCCCACGGCATCGAACTGGGGCCCGAGACGGTGCGCATGGTGGCCACGAGCGCCACGCGTGATGCCGCCAACCGCGACGAGTTCGTGGAGGGTGTGCTCGGGATCCTGGGCGTGGAGCCCGAGGTGGTCACCGGTCTGGACGAGGCGGAGCTGTCCTTCGTGGGGGCCACCGCCGAGTTCGACGTCGAGGACGGACAGGGGGGACACCCGTCCCCGTTCCTGGTCGTGGACATCGGCGGCGGTTCCACCGAGTTCGTGCTGGGCGCCGACGCGGAACAGGACGAACTGATCCGTGCGTCGCTGTCGGTGGACATGGGTTGTGTGCGTATGGCCGAGCGACACCTGCACGACGATCCGCCCACGCGGGAGCAGATCGAGGAGGCCACCGCCGACATCGAGGCGGTCCTGGACGAGGTCGAGCGCACCGTGCCGTTGCGTGAGTCCGGTTCGGTGGTGTGTGTGGCCGGGACGGCGACCACGGTCGCCGGGATCGCCGCGGACCTGCCCGAGTACGACTCCGAGCGTATCCACCACACCCGTGTCGGGGTGGCGGACCTGGAGCGCATCAGCGCTGAGCTGCTGCGCTCCACGCACGAGGAGCGGGCCGCGATCGGGGTCATGCACCCGGGCCGTGTGGATGTGATCGGGGCGGGTGCCCTGGTTCTGTCCAGGGTGGTGGCCCGCACGGGCGCGGACCACTTCACCGCGAGTGAGCAGGACATCCTCGACGGGGTCGCCTGGAGCCTCGTTCCCTGAACCCCACAAGGGTCTTTCAGGGGGCCTTCAAGGGACCTACGGGTGAGACGCATCACCTCGCCAGACCCTTGTGAAGGCATTCACAACCACTGTGATCTGCGAAAACATCAGAAGCTACGGTCCAGAGATGGTCGAAAGGTGATCCCTTGTGAACCTTCTCTGCCGGTAGATGCTTGTGAAAGAATGCACAAGCAGTCATTGACCGGGCGACCGAGGAAACCGTTAGGGCGATATGCGATGACCGAGAGCAGGAACTACCGGCTGGTACACGGCGGAGGGGACGACACGGAGATCCCGCACGTCCTCGTCGTCGGTGGCGGCTACCTCGGGTTGTACACCGCGAGGCGGTTGGAGAAGAAGCTCGGTGCGGGCGAGGCCAGGATCACCGTCGTCGACCCCAACGCCTACATGACCTACCAGCCCTTCCTCCCGGAGGCCGCGGCAGGCAGCATCTCCCCGCGCAACGTGGTCGTGCCGCTGCGCAAGGCCTTCGACCGCGTACGCGTGCTCGGCGGACGCGTGGTCCGCATCGACCACGCCGAGCGCCGCGTGCGCTACGAGCCGAACGCGGGCGAGTCCGAGACCCTCCACTACGACCACCTGGTCATGGCCGCGGGTGCCGTCTCGCGTACCCTGCCGATCCCCGGGCTCGCCGAGTGGGGCATCGGCATCAAGACGGTCGAGGAAGCCGCGTACCTGCGCAACCACGTCCTCAACCAGCTCACCATCGCCGACTCCACCAGCGACCCCGTGACCCGCCGCAAGGCGCTGAACTTCGTGTTCGTGGGGGGCGGTTTCGCCGGGGCCGAAGCCGTCACCGAGCTCGAGGACATGGTCCGCGACGCCGTACGGGTGCACCCGACCATCGACCAGGACGAGGTGCAGTTCTACCTCATCGAGGCCGCCGACAAGGTCCTGCCCGAGGTCGGTCCCGAGGTCGGGGAGAAAGCCCTCAACCAGATGCGCCGCCGCGACATCGACGTGCGGCTCAACACCTTCCTGGAGTCGGCCACCGACCAGCACATCAAGCTGAGTGACGGCACCGAGTTCGACTCGGCCACCCTGGTGTGGACCGCCGGCGTCAAGCCCAGCCCCGTCGTGGCGGCCAGCGACCTGCCGCTGGGGCCCAAGGGCCACGTCGACACCAGCGAGTACCTGACCGTGAACGGTGTCGAGAACGCTTTCGCGGGCGGCGACAACGCCCAGGTGCCCGACGGAGAGGGCGGCTTCTACCCGCCCAACGCACAGAATGCCGTGCGGATGGCCCCCGTGCTGGCCGACAACGTCATCGCGGCCCTGCGTGGGGGTGGGATGACCGCCTACAAGCACAAGAACCTCGGTGCGGTCGCCGGCCTGGGTATGCACAAGGGCGCCGCCCAGCTCATGGGCAAGATCAAGCTGACCGGGCGTCTGGCCTGGTACGCCCACCGCAGCTACCACCTCATGGCCGTTCCGACCTTCAACCGCAAGCTGCGGGTGCTGGCGGACTGGACCCTGGGGCTGTTCCTGCGCCGGGAGATCGCCGCTCTGCCCGACATGTCCGAGCCGCGCCAGGCGTTCGAGGAGGCCGCCCACCCGCAGGTCGAGGACGGGCACCTGCTGCGCCGCGCCAGCTGAACCGGGAACCCCTCCCCGGCGCCACGCGCGGGTCCGTGTGCAACGCGGACCACCGTCGCCACAAGAGGTCCGGCCCTCCCGCGGGAGGGCCGGACCTCTTGTGGCCCCTTCCGGCCAAGGCGCGTCAAAGTGGGTCATCCTCCCGGCCGGTAGGATGGGTCCGCCCTCGTAGCCCAACGGTAGAGGCAGGCCCCCTAAAAGGGTCACAAGTGTCGGTTCGAATCCGACCGGGGGTACCACGACCGGTCCCGGAGCGCCGGGACCTCAACCTTCCGGGGACTGCTGTTCCATCAGCAGCTGCAACTGTGTGAACAGGCGTTCTCCCGGGTCGCCCAGATCGATGCCGCTGACCGTCGCTGCGCGGCGCACCCGGTAGCGCAGGGTGTTGGGATGGATGTGCAGCCGTTCGGCCGCTGCCCGCGCGTCCCCGAACGCCTCCAGATAGGTCAGCAGCGAGTGCACAAGGTCCGCGCCCCCGGCCCGGTCGTACTCCAGGAGCCGCTCCACCCTCGGGTCGCGCAGCGAGGGGTCCTCCCGCAGACGTGCCAGGGTCTCGCTGATGAGTACACGCGAACGCACGTCGGAGATGGTGGCCACTTCCCAGTCGGTGTCGCGGTCCAGGTCGCGGCGCATGGCGTCCAGGACCCGGTCCGCCTCGGCGCGGGAGTCGGGCACCTCGGACAACCGGTCGACCAGCGAACCGATGGCGGCCTGCACCTCCAGGTCCAGGGCCGAACGGGCGGCGGCGACCGTCTTGCGGGTCAGCGACAGCACGGAATGCTCCGTGCCGCGCCGCCCTTCCCGGCCCGGCACGAGGTCGGGCAGCAGCACGTAGACCCGCCCCTCCAACTCGGTGACCAGGGAGCTGCGCCGGTAAGCAGCCGTGTGCACCGAGACCAGGTCGATGAGCCGGCGGCGGCGCAGTTCCCGTTCGGGCCGGTCGGGGCGCTCCTGAGCAGAGTCCTCCGCCGACGCGGCGGGGGTGGGGGAGAAGGCGACCACGAGGGCACCGCGGTCGGAGCGCACCTCGACGGTGTCGGCCAGCGCGCTCGCGTCGATACGTCCCTCCAACAGGCTCGAGAGCAGGTCCTCGCGCAGGCGGAGCCCCGCGCTGGTGCGGGTGCGCTGCCGGATCATCTGCAGCGCCGTGGTGCGGGCCGCGCCGAGCAGGGCCTCTTCCGCGCGTTCGGTCAGTGGTTGGTCCCCCTCCTGCACCCAGATGGTGCCCAGGGGCTGGTTGCCCGCGTGGATGCCGACCGCGAGGCGGCGCCGGAGCCCGAACTCGGGATGTTCGTCGATCCGTACGACCTCCTCGCCGGACCGCAGCCGGGCGAAGACCCCCCATTCACGCAACATCGCCAGGTAGGACTCCGGGCCCCGCCGTCCCAGGACCGACAGGCGGCGCAGTTCGTCGACCTCGGCGCCGCTGGAATAGGCCAGGACCCGGCTCGCGGAGTCCTCGATACTGACCAGGCCGCCGGTGAGCCGGGCGATGGTCTGTGCCATGGAGAAGAGGTCGCCGCTGGACTCGGCGAGGTCGTCGGTGCTGGCCAGGCGTGCGTCGATGATGCTGCGGCACACCGACTGCAGCTGGTCCCAGCGCACCTCGGAACGTACCGAGAGCAGTGCGACCCCGGCCTCCTCCGCTTCCGTGCGCAGGGCCTGCAGTTCGTCACCGCCGGCTCGCCGGCTGCGTCCGCCCGGAGGGGCAGGCAGGACCTCCTCGTCGGCACCACTGACCTTGACCGTGACCGCGGTGGCGCCCTGTTCGGCCAGAGCGCGCACGAGCCTGCGGGCCGCGCCGCCCCGTGCGCCGATGAGGAGCGCGAGGTCGCCGGGGCGCGACTCGACACGGTCCTCGGGGTCGACGATGACGACGTTGTCCACCTGCACATCGAGGCCGTGGGGCGCGGCGGCCACGTCCACGACGGGATCACCCAGGGAGACCAGGAGGCGGCGCAGGGGCAGACCGGGGTGGGGTTCGGGCGTGGCCCCGTTGTGGTCGGCCGGGGTGCCGGGGAGAGTGGGGCTGCTGTGGCTGCCGTTCGGCCGGTGCCCGGCAGGGGCCGGTGTCGGGTCGTTATTGCTCATGGTCGTTCCATTTTGTCCTACAGAACAAAGAAGTGCGGAGAAGAATGGCTCGGCCCACAAGGCTTCGAGGTCCGGGTTCTGGGATTCTGACGGTGGATCGAACCCCCTGTGAGTCACAGGGACAACCTTCAGGGAGGTGCCCATGGACGCCGTGACCAACGTGCCCGTGCCGGTGAACGAGCCCGTCCTCTCCTACGCGCCCGGCAGCCCCGAGCGCTCAGAGCTCGAGGCCACGCTGTCCGAGCTCGCCCGGGAGAGCATCGACCTGCCTCTGCGCATCGACGGGAAGAGCCGGATGGGCGGCGGCGAGCCCATCGACGTGGTGCAGCCGCACAAACACGCCCACGTCCTGGGCACCATGCGCAACGCCACCCACGACGACGCGCGCGACGCCGTCGCCGCCGCCAAGAAGGCCGCCCCTGCCTGGCGCGCGATGTCCTTCGACGACCGCGCAGCGATCCTCCTGCGCGCCGCCGAGCTCCTGTCGGGCCCCTGGCGCGCGACCATCAACGCCGCCACGATGCTCGGCCAGTCCAAGACGATCCAGCAGGCCGAGATCGATGCCGCCTGTGAGCTCATCGACTTCTGGCGCTTCAACGTCTCCTACGCCCGTGAGCTGATCTCGCAGCAGCCGCTGAGCGTCAAGGGCGTGTGGAACCGCATGGAGCAGCGACCGCTCGAGGGTTTCGTCTACGCGGTCACCCCGTTCAACTTCACCGCGATCGCCGGAAACCTGCCGACCGCGCCCGCCCTGATGGGCAACGTCGTGGTCTGGAAGCCCTCCCCGACGCAGCAGTTCGCCGCCGAGCTGACCATGCGTCTGCTGGAGGAGGCCGGTATGCCGCCCGGTGTCATCAACATGGTCACCGGTGACGGGCGCGCCGTCTCCGACATCGCGCTGAACGACCCCGAGCTGGCCGGTGTGCACTTCACCGGTTCCACCGGCACGTTCCAGCACCTGTGGAAGAGCGTGGGCGAGAACATCGCTTCCTACCGCTCCTACCCGCGCATCGTCGGTGAGACCGGCGGCAAGGACTTCATCGTCGCCCATTCGTCGGCCGATCCGGAGGTCGTGCGCACCGCGATCGTGCGCGGCGCCTTCGAGTACCAGGGCCAGAAGTGCTCGGCCGCCTCGCGGGTCTTCGTCGCCCGCTCGGTGTGGGAGCGGATGCGCGACGACCTGGTCGCCGAGACCGAGGCCCTGACCATGGGCGATGTCTCGGACCTGTCGAACTTCATCGGTGCCGTCATCGACCGTCGCTCCTTCGACAAGCTCAGCCGGGTCCTGGAGGAGGCCGAGGCCGACCCGACCCTGAAGATCATCGCCGGCGGTACCGTCGACGACTCCGTCGGTTACTTCGTGCGCCCGACCGTCATCGAGGGCACCGATCCCTCCAACGACGTCTTCAGGACCGAGTACTTCGGGCCGATCGTGGCCGTGCACGTCTTCGAGGACACCGAGTACGAGGAGATCCTCGGGACCGTCGACCAGGGCTCGGCCTACGCCCTGACCGGTGCCGTCATCGCCCGCGACCGCGGTGCCGTGGCCAAGGCCGAGGAGGCACTGCGTTTCACGGCCGGCAACTTCTACATCAACGACCGGCCGACCGGCTCCATCGTCGGACAGCAGCCCTTCGGCGGTGCCCGGGCCTCCGGTACCAACGACAAGGCCGGCTCGGCGCAGAACCTGGCGCGCTGGTCCAGCCCGCGTTCGGTGAAGGAGACCTTCGTCGCCCCGACGAGGTCCTCCTACCCGCACCAGGAGTCCTAGGGCTCCGTTCCGGCGCCCCCTCCGCCGTCCTGAGGGGGTGCCGTATCCGTGCGGACGCGCGGCCCCGGCCCGCGTCCGCCCGGCACCCCGCAGGAACCCACCGGGGCGGCTCTGCACCGCCGCCCCGCCGGCCGCGTCGGCCCATCGGCTCGCGCACGTCTTCCTCGAGGACACCATGCTTCGTAAACCCCTGCTGCTCGCCGCCCGCTCCCGGACCGCACGGAACGTCGTCGAGCGCACTCCCGTGACCCGCGCGATGGTCGACCGCTTCGTGGCCGGTGCCGACCTGCAGAGCGCTCTTCCGACCGTGGCCGAGGTGACCACGGACCGGCACGTCACCCTGGACTTCCTGGGTGAGGACACCACCGACCGGGCCCAGGCCGCTGCGACCGTCAACGCCTACGAGGGGCTGCTCGCCGCGCTGGGCGAGGCCGGTCTGGCCCCGCGCGTGGAGGTCTCGGTCAAACTGTCGGCGGTCGGCCAGTTCCTCGACGGCGACGGCGAGCAGATCGCCCTGGACAACGCCCGGCGCATCGCCGAGGCAGCCAAGGCGGTGGGCACCACGGTGACCCTCGACATGGAGGACCACACCACGGTCGATTCCACGTTGGGGATCCTGCGTGAGCTGCGTGCGGACTTCCCGTTCGTGGGCGCGGTCCTGCAGGCCTATCTCCACCGGACCGAGGCCGACTGCCGCGATCTGAGCAACGCCGGTTCCCGGGTGCGCCTGTGCAAGGGCGCCTACGACGAACCGGCCTCGGTGGCCTACCGCGACAAGCACGAGGTCGACCGGGCCTACGTGCGGGCGCTGCGTGTCCTCATGGAGGGCGAGGGTTATCCCATGGTGGCCTCGCACGACCCCCGTATGGTCGCCATCGCCGGTGAACTGGCCGCCGCCGCGGGCCGCTCCGCAGACGACCACGAGTACCAGATGCTCTTCGGGATCCGGGAGAAGGAACAGACCCGCCTGGCCGCCGAGGGCCGGACGATGCGGGTGTACGTGCCTTACGGGACCGAGTGGTTCGGGTACTACATGCGGCGCCTGGCCGAGCGTCCCGCGAACATGCTCTTCCTGGCGCGCTCGCTGATCACGCGCAACTGAGACGCGCGCACCCTGGACGCGCCCCGGGTGCCGCCGGTCCCGGCCCGGTGCGCCGTTGTGCACGGACCGGTCTCCGACACGTGTCCCGATGGTGACCCGGGCCCAGGAACTCGGGAGAGGGCCCGTGCGTTAATTTGTGGGCACCAATCCACGCAGGAAAGGCCTGAAACGAACATGCGAATGCGCAGTTCCAACCCCGCCGTGAAGCGGGCGCTCGAGCAGCACGCCGGGCAGGCTCCGGGGGCCGGTTATCAGCAGGGTTACGGCCAGCCCGGTTACGGTCCGCCCTCTCCCCAGCAGGGCTACCCCCAGCAGGGCTACCCCCAGCAGGGGTACCCGGCCGCGCCCCCGCAGGCCGGTAGCGCTCCCATGACGATCGACGACGTGGTCGTTCGCACGGGCATGTCGCTGGGCGTCGTGATCCTGCTGGCTGTTGTGAACTACTTCACATTCACGGCCAGCCCCGGCCTGGCCGTGGGCCTGACGCTGGTCGGCGCACTGGGCGGTCTGGTCCTCGGTCTGGTCATCGCGTTCAAGAACATGACCAGCCCGGTCGCGATCCTGGCCTACTCCGCCCTCGAGGGTCTCGTGGTCGGTGGTCTCTCCGCGATCCTCGCGCATTCCCTGGCGCCCGGTGGCGACACCACGCTCATCACGCAGGCGGTCGTGGCGACCGTCGCGGTGTTCGCGGTGATGCTGGCCCTGTACAAGTTCCGGATCATCAAGGTCACCGACGGTTTCGTGAAGGCCGTCACCTACGCAGCACTGGCCGCCGGTGCGTTGATCCTGGTCAACTTCCTCGTCAGCTTCTTCATCCCCGGCGGCATCGGGCTGCGGGAGCCGAGCCTGCTGGGCCTGGGTATCGGCCTGGTGTTCGTGGTCATCGCGGCCCTGACACTGGCCATCGAGTTCCGCGGGATCGAGGAGGGCATCCAGGCGGGCGTGCCCAACCAGTTCGCCTGGCAGTTCGCCTTCGGCCTGACCGTCTCCCTCGTCTGGCTCTACATCGAGATCCTCCGCCTCCTGTGGATGATCAAGATGATGGTCGACGAGTAACCGGTGTGCGAGGGGCGTCCGCCCCGCACACGCCGAAGGGGCCACGCCCCGGGCACCGGCCCGGGGCGTGGCCCCTTCTCGTGCGGCTGTGCGGCCGGTGGCTCAGGCGCCCCGGGGCCGTGGGGCGGGAATGGACCTGTTGCGCCGCCTGCGGTCGTGCTCGGTGACGATGGCCTGTGCGTACCAGTGGGGCAGCTCGTACTCGTCCGCGAGCCAGTGGGCCCGGTCCGAGCGTTTGACCAGACCCGGGCCGCGGTCGAGTGCTGCGAACCACTCGTGGAGTCCGCGCCCGGTGACGGTCGGGATACGTTCGACGAGTTTGGCGTGGATCTCCGGCGAGTGGGTTCCCGGCATAGGCACCTCCGGCAGTGCGTAGAGATCATGCACGTACCTGCGACTTTGCCTCAGGATCACGGTTCGGACAAGAGCTGGTCACCAGCTTTTACCGCAACAAGGGGTGGAAGGTGTTGCTTCACCCCGGTATGTGCGGAAATGGCAGTGAGACGGCCCCGAGCCGCACGTCCGTGTGGGAAGGCCGGGATCAGTTGAGCCGCTCGAAGACCGCTGCCATGCCCTGGCCGCCGCCCACGCACATGGTCTCCAGACCGAACGTCTTGTCGTGGAACTGGAGACCGTTGAGCAGAGTACCGGTGATGCGGGCACCGGTGCTGCCGAACGGGTGTCCCACCGCGATGGCGCCGCCGTTGACGTTGAGCTTCGAGTCGATGTCCACACCGAGCTGGTCGGCGGAGGGCAGCACCTGCGCGGCGAAGGCCTCGTTGAGCTCGACCAGGTCGATGTCGTCGATGGACATGTTGGCGCGGGCCAGGGCCTGCTTGGAGGCCTCGACCGGGCCCAGGCCCATGATCTCCGGGCTCAGGCCGGTCACGCCGGTGGAGACGATGCGCGCCAGCGGGGTCAGACCGAGCTGCTTGGCCTTGGTGTCGCTCATGATGACCAGCGCGGAGGCGCCGTCGTTGAGCGGGCAGGCGTTGCCGGCGGTGATGGTGCCGTCGGGGCGGAACACCGGCTGCAACTGGGAGACCTTCTCGTAGGTCGTGCCGCGGCGGATGCCGTCGTCGGTGGAGGCCACGGAGCCGTCGGGCAGCGTGATCGGGGTGATCTCACGCTCCCAGAAACCGTTGTCCAGGGACTTCTCGGCGAGGTTCTGCGAACGGACGGCGAACTCGTCCTGGCGCTCGCGGGAGACCCCGGTGAGCTGGACGACGTTCTCCGCGGTCTGGCCCATCGCGATGTAGGCGTCGGGCAGCTTGCCGTCCTGGCGCGGGTCGGTCCAGGACTGGGCCCCGCCCTCGGCACGCTCGGCGGTACGGGCCTTGGCCTCGTCGAACGCCGGGTTCTCGTTCTGGGGGTTGTCGCTGCTGCCGTGGGCGAAGCGGCTCACGGTCTCCACACCCGCGGAGACGAACACGTCGCCCTCGCCCGCCTTGATGGCGTGGTAGGCCATACGGGTGGTCTGCAGCGACGAGGAGCAGTAGCGGGTGACGGTGGTGCCCGGAACGGAGTCCAGACCCAGCTGGACGGCGATGATACGGGCCATGTTGAAGCCCTGCTCACCACCGGGCAGACCGCACCCGAGCATGAGGTCGTCGATGTTCTCGGGGTCGAGCTCGGGGACCTTGGCCAGCGCGGCGCCGATCACCTGGGTGGTCAGGTCGTCGGGGCGCATGTCCTTGAGGGAACCCTTGAAGGCACGGCCGATCGGGGAACGCGCTGTGGCGACGATGACTGCTTCGGGCATGTTCTTCGTCCTCTGTGGTGGTGCCGTGGTGCGGGGCGGGGACGGCGCCTGTGCGGTGGTGCCCCCGGCCCCGGACATGACTTGTTACTCACCAGTTAATCGGTCCTGCTCCGTCCCGCGCCACCCGGGGTCCGACTGGGCGCGTCCTCGGCGGACGCGCTCCGGGACTGCGGCGGGGCGGTGGGCGCGCCCCGCCGGCCTCCTCGCAGGGGTGCTCCTTCCCGGGGTGTCGGCGGCGGACCGGCCCCGCCGGTGTCACCGTCGGTGAACGATCCGGTCACGTCATGGTCCGGTCGGCGGGCGCGGTCCGGGGAGCCGGAGGGCTCGGCCGTGTGCCTCCCGTTTGCCTGCTCACCGGTGGGACCGGTTCCGGGAACGCTCGTCTAGAGTTCTGAGGGGTGGGCCGGACCGGCCCGTGGCGGGTGCTCGTGCACCGGCCGGACGGCGGACCGATGACCCGGTCGCCACGACGCAACGACGCGAGGGAGCAGCCAAGTGCGGGTACACGACTCACTGATCGACATGGTGGGGAACACCCCGCTCGTCCGCCTGAAGAAGATCACCGAGGCCCTGGGGCCGAACGCACCGACGATCCTGGCCAAGATCGAGTACTTCAACCCCGGTGGTTCGGTCAAGGACCGGATCGCCCTGCGCATGGTCGAGGCGGCCGAGAAGAGCGGGGCCCTCAAGCCCGGAGGGACCATCGTGGAGCCCACATCGGGCAACACCGGGATCGGTCTGGCGATGATCGCCCAGGAGAAGGGCTACCGGTGCGTGTTCGTGTGCCCCGACAAGGTCGGTCCGGACAAGCTCTCGGTGCTGCGGGCCTACGGCGCCGAGGTCGTGGTCTGCCCGACGACGGTGGCCCCCGAGCACCCTGAGTCCTACTACTCGGTCTCGGACCGCCTGGCCTCGGAGATCCCCGGCGCCTGGAAGCCGAACCAGTACGAGAACATGAACAACCCCGAGTCGCACTACCACGACACCGGGCCGGAGATCTGGGAGCAGACCGACGGGCGCCTGACGCACTTCGTGGCGGGCATCGGTACCGGCGGCACCATCAGCGGAACCGGCCGCTACCTCAAGGAGGCCTCCGAGGGCCGCGTGAAGATCGTGGGCGCCGACCCCGAGGGTTCGGTCTACTCGGGCGGTTCGGGCCGTCCCTACCTGGTCGAGGGCGTCGGTGAGGACATCTGGCCCGGTACCTACGACACCTCGGTGTGCGACGACATCATCGCGGTCAGCGACAAGGAGTCCTTCCTCATGACCCGCCGCCTGGCCAAGGAGGAGGCGCTCCTGGTCGGCGGCTCCTGCGGTCTGGCCGTGGAAGCGGCGCTGAGGGTGGCCAAGGACGCCGACCCCGACGACGTGATCGTCGTGCTGCTGCCCGACGGCGGGCGCGGCTACCTCGGCAAGATCTTCAACGACGAGTGGATGGCCGACTACGGGTTCCTGTCCGCTCACACCGAGGAGTCCACCGCCGGGGACGTGCTGGTGGCCAAGAACGGCCAGATGCCCGACTTCGTGCACACCCATCCCGACGAGACGGTCGGCACCGCGGTGGCGATCATGCGCGAGTACGGCGTCTCCCAGCTGCCGGTGATGAAGGAGGAGCCCCCGGTCATGGCGGCCGAGGTCGTCGGTTCCATCGCCGAGCGCGACGTGCTCGACTCGCTCTTCGAGGGGCGTGCCCAACTCCCCGACCCGGTCGAGGGACACATGCACCGTCCGCTGCCCACGGTCGGCACGGGTGAGCCGGTCAGCGAGTGCGCGCGCCTGCTGCGCACCGCGGGCGCGCTCGTGGTGCTGCGCGACGGGAAGCCCTTGGGGATCCTGACCCGTCAGGATCTGCTCGCGCACATGTCCTCTTCCTGAGCCGGCCGGGCCGGGCCCCCGTCCGTGGACCTTTTTCCGGTCCGTGGGCGGGGGTTTTCCGTTCCGGGTGCTGTCCGCACAGGTGGTGAGGGGTGCGGCCCGGGGGCGAACGGGGCCGGGCCCCTGTTCCCGGCGAACTGGACAAAGCGCCGCATGTACGCACGACTGCTAATGTTCACGACAGTATTACTTGCGGGTAGCTCAAGGGGGTCGGCGTGCGAAGGCTGATGTCGTGGATCATTCGCACCCTCTGGTCGTACGCGCGGAGCACTGCCGAGGTCCGCTCGGACACCCGCGCCGCGCGCAGATTCGCACGCTTCGGACCGGGGTCGGCGATCGCCTTCCCCACCGCGACCCTGTACGGGGAGCCCTGGATCGAGATCGGCGCGCACACGGTCCTGGGCGGTGACATCACCCTGGCCGCCGGCATGGGCCCCGATTACGACCTGGGGCCCGGGACCGTGGTGCGCATCGGTTCGGGCTGTGCCATCGGCCGTGGCTCGCACGTGGTCGCCCACCGCTCCGTGGACATCGGCGACCACGTCTACACCGGGCCCTACGTCTACATCACCGACCAGAACCACTCCTACGCCAACACCGACGTCCCCGTCGGCCTGCAGTGGCCGGTCGACGACCCGGTCAGTATCGGGGCGGGGGCGTGGCTGGGCGCCAACTCGGTGATCCTGCCCGGGGTGCACCTGGGCCGCAACTGCGTCGTGGCCGCCGGAACCGTCGTGCGCCCGGGCACCTACGCCGACCACAGCGTCATCGCCGGTGTCCCCGGGAAGGTCGTGCGCACCTACGCCGACGAACTGGGCTGGGACCCGCCGCTCAAGGACTCCGGGACCCCCACCCGGGTGCCCACCCCCTCGTCGGGTCTGCCGCCCGAGGCGCCCGTCGACCCGCCCGGCCACGGTTCGGCGACCCGTTTCCCGCCCGCGTAGGAACCGCTCCCCGGCCCCGGTGGTGCCCCGGCGGGACCACGCACTGCTGCCGGTGCCCCCGGTGGTGGGCGGTGCTTCACCGGGGACCCGCCTCGTGCGGGTGTACGCATACCGGAACCGGCCTGGTGAAGGCGGGGCCCGAGTGGCCCGGGGCGGCTATGGTGGGCCCATGAAGTTCGACGGGTTTGAGACACTGGCCATCCACGCGGGCCAGGAACCGGAGGCGGGCACCGGGGCCGTGGTGGTGCCGATCTACCAGACCAGTACCTACGCCCAGGACGGCGTGGGCGGTCTGCGCCAGGGGTACGAGTACTCACGCACGGGCAACCCCACGCGCGCCGCGCTGGAGGAGTGCCTGGCCGCTCTGGAGCAGGGCACGCGCGGCCTGGCCTTCGCCTCCGGCATGGCCGCCGAGGACACCCTGATGCGTACCGTCCTCTCGCCCGGTGACCACGTGGTCATCCCCGGCGACGCCTACGGCGGCACCTTCCGACTGGTCTCCAAGGTCGTGGAGCGCTGGGGCGTGAGCTGGGACGCGGTCGACCAGTCCGACGCCGAGGCCGTACGCGCGGCGATGCGGCCCGAGACCAGGATGGTCCTGACCGAGACACCCACCAACCCGCTGCTCAACATCACCGACCTCGAGGCGGTCGCGCAGATCGCCCACGAGGGCGGCGCCCTGCACGTGGTGGACAACACCTTCGCCTCGCCCTACCTGCAGCAGCCGCTGACCTCGGGGGCGGACGTGGTCGTGCACTCGACCACCAAGTACGTGGGCGGGCACTCCGACGTGGTCGGGGGCGCGCTCGTGGTCGCCGACGCCGAGCTGGGCGAGCGCCTGGCCTTCCACCAGAACACCATGGGGGCGACCCCCGGGGCGTTCGACTCCTGGCTGACCCTGCGCGGGGCCAAGACCCTGGGCGTGCGCATGGACCGCCACAGCGCCAACGCCGAGAAGGTCGTGCAGGCCCTGGAGGGGCACCCGTCGGTGCGCAAGGTCTTCTACCCGGGTCTGGAGAGCCACCCGGGCCACAAGGTCGCCGAGCGGCAGATGCGCTCCTTCGGCGGCATGGTCTCCTTCGCCGTCCACGGTGGGGAGAAGGCCGCGCTGGAGCTGTGCGAACGCACGAAGGTCTTCATCCTGGGCGAGTCCCTGGGAGGGGTGGAGTCGCTGATCGAGCACCCCGGTCGCATGACCCACGCCTCCACCGCCGGTTCGGCCCTGGAGGTGCCGTCCGACCTGGTGCGGCTGTCGGTGGGGATCGAGTCCGCCGACGACCTGATCGCCGACCTGACGGGGGCCCTGGAGGGCTGAGGTGCCCGGCAACACCGGGAAGAGGGGTCCGGGGGCCGCGGAGTCACCGGACGAACAGACGGGGTCGTGCGCCGAGCGCACGGCCCCGACCCGTGTCCGGAGGTTTCGTGCGCGGAGGTCAGAACGCGGTGGGTGTGTGTTGCGTTCCGTGCTCGTCCGCGCCGTCGGAGGAGGGGCCGTAGTATCCCAGCCCCACGACCCTGCTGCCTGTGCGCGAGAGCCGGCTGTGCTCGTCCTCGTCGCGGAGGGCGCGGTAGCCGCTGAACCTGTCCTGGCGCTGGATGCCGAAGGAAACGGCCAGGAAGAACCCGGCGGACAGGACCATGAGCACCAGGCCGGTGACGGCGGTCAGTACGAAGATCATGTTGCTCCTCTCGGGTCGGGGCCTCATTCGGCCGGGGGCCACTTGGGCGGCGACGTGTGGGGGATGCGGGGCCGGGGGCGGTCGAGGACGCGACCGGGTCGGCGGCTCATCGGACTTCACCTCTCCTTTCTGCTCCTCGGCGCCTGGGTACGCGCGGTGGTGCTGCTCTAGGATGAATCGGTGGAACCGGTCGATGCGGTTCTGCGGTTGAGGTGCTTAACTTGTTGGTACAGGTTGTGTGAGTGGGTTCATACCCCAGGAGGAGTGTGATCATGCGGGCAGAGAGCAGATATCGACAGATCGCCCGCTCCTTGCGCCGCGACATCCAGGAGGGTCGGCTCGCACGCGGGGGCCGCCTGCCCTCCGAGAAACGGCTCGAGCTGGACTTCGACGCCTCCCGCAACACGGTCCGGCTCGCCCTGGGCATGTTGCGCAACCAGGGGCTCGTCGTGAGCCGGCCCGGCCGGGGGCACTTCGTGCAGGACATCGTCCCCGAGACCTTCCACGCCACCCGCACCACCGGGAGCCCCGACGGCCTCAACGAGTCCGGCTTGGAGGGCCAGGTCCTGGAAGAGCTCCAACTCCTCAGCGCCACCCCCGGTCTCGCCGGACGCCTGCGGGTGACCGAGGGCTCCATGATCGTCGTCCGCCGTATGCACCGGTCCGCAGGGGAGAGGTCGATGTCGGTGAGCTCGGCGTACTACCCCGCCGACCTGGCCGAGGACACCGCGCTCATGCTCCCCGAGAACGTCGGCAGCGCCTTGTCGGTCCTGAAGGAACACGGCCACTGCCAGACCGGCTACGTCGACGAGCTCACCACCCGCATGCCCGCCCCGCAGGAGAACACCCGGCTCGAACTCCCGCCCGGGGTCCCGGTACTGGAGGTCCACCGGACCGACTACTCAGAGGACCGCGCCATCCGTATGATCCACACCGTCTACGCGGGCCACAGCATCCGCTACCAGTTCGAACACGGCGACGTGACCGCTTACCACCGGGACTGAGGAAGAACTTGAGCACGTCGAGGAAGACCGAGGTCGCCGACCGTCTGCGCGAGGCCTTGAACCAGGGGCACTACGGTCCCGGGCAGCGCCTGCCCGGCGAGGACGAGGTCGCACGCGACCTCGGTGTCTCCAAAGCCACCGCACGCCTGGGCATGCGTATCCTCCAGGAGGAAGGACGGCTGCAGATCGTCGCCGGCCGGGGCGCCTTCGCCTCCGACCACCGGCCCGCCCTGCACTGGGCCACACCCGGTCCCGGGGGCACCGGCTCCGAGCGTTTCACCGACGGCTACCGCGAGCACGTGCACCGCGCCGGGTACGGACCGGTGGAGGAACAGATCAAGGTCGGCCTCGACACCCTGCGCCCCCGCATCGCCAAACGCCTCCACGGGACGGACGGCGGCGAGGCGGGCCCGGGAGGGCTCGTCGTCGTACGCTCCTCCCGCCGTTACGTCCAGGGCACCCTCTGGCAGACCCAGACCACGTGGTTGCCCTACGACATCGCCCGCAACACACCGCTCATGGCGCCCGACCGTATCGACCGCGGCATCGACGCGGTCCTGGCCGAACACGGCCATCACGAGAGCCGGCACTGGGACGTCGTCGGTGCCCGCATGCCCGACCCGGAGGAGGCACGCGACTACGACGTGGGTCCGGGTATCCCGCTCCTGGTGCAGGAACGTGTCAGCAACACCGAGGAACGGGCGGTGCGCTGGACCGAGACCGTCATGCCGGCCCACAGGCACCAGTTGGTCTACGCCGGGGAAGAGGCCGCCGAGGACCTGATCGACCGGGCCTCCCGCCTCAACGTCTTCGACGCCTGACCACACGCACACGCCCCTGGCGGCAGAGGGGTCCGGCCGCACACCGCGGGTGCCCGGCCCGACCCACCACGGGACGGCCCTTCAGCGGGCCGCGCGGAACCGGTCCAACAGCAGCGGTCCCAGCTCACCACCGTCGGCGCGCACCACACGCACACCCCGGCGCCGGGCCACCAGATCACCGAAGGCTCGCAGCCCGGGGTCCTCGGAGAGCAGGAAGAACGTCACCTCCGCTCCGTCGCGCAGGACCGTGTCCAACTCCCCGACCGTGGCCTCCACGGTGCGCGGAGCGGTCGGCCACGAGAACCGGGGATCACCGTCGGCCCCCGTGTGCGCGGTCGGTTCGCCGTCGGTGACCACCATGACGTGGCGGTGCAGGTCCGGATGGCGCTTGAGGTGGCCCCGCGCCAGCCGCAGGGC
The DNA here is from genome assembly GCF_000340965.1 of Nocardiopsis kunsanensis DSM 44524. Lineage (GTDB taxonomy): Bacteria > Actinomycetota > Actinomycetes > Streptosporangiales > Streptosporangiaceae > Nocardiopsis > Nocardiopsis kunsanensis. The sequence goes on along the minus strand of NZ_ANAY01000018.1, from coordinate 82,158 downwards.
CTGGTGCAGGTTGGTCCCGGGCACCCGGCCCCATCCGTGGGCGACCAGCGACCCCGGGGTCATCTCCCGGGCCACCTCACCGAACCCCACCAGTTGGAGCCGGTCCTCGGGGTAGTGGGAGCCGACCAGGGAGTGCAGCGCCAACGCGGTCCGGGTCGCGGTCTCGTGCAGCTCACGCGCGACCATCGAGTGCGACAGGTCAACCAGGAGCGAGACCGCCGAGGAGGCCGTGGGTTCGGTACCCGCCGCCCGTACGTCCTCCGGACGCAGGGCCTCCCCCCGGCCGTGGCCCTCGGCCCGGCGAAGGGTCGCCGCGCGCACGGTGGCCACCGCGTCCACGACGCTGCCGGGAGCAGCCGCACGGGTCGTGCCGTCCGGTTCGCCGTCCCGGTCTCCGCCGCCCCGGTGTGAACCGGGCCCGCGGCCGCGCCGTGCGCGTTCGACGTCGCGCAGGGCGACATCGGCCAAGCGCCGCAGTTCACGCGGGGACAGGGCGTGGTCGGCGGCGTCCAGCCGGTCGGCCGCCGCACGTCCGAGGGGCCCGAGGATCCGGGCGAGCAGGCGCGGATCGATGTCGGTGACGGCGACCCGGTCGCCGTCGCCGTAACGCACCAAGGCCTTCTCCACGGCGGCCAGCGCCGTCCGGTCGGCCCCGTCCTCCACCTCGGCGGCCTCCACGAGAGCGAGCAGCTCCCGGGAGGCGGCCACGGCTTCGTCCGGGGGAGGGTCGGGCTCGGCCAACGGGTCGGGGCCGCCCAGGTACTCCCGGTAGCGGAACCTCACACGCACCGCCTCTGTGCTCGGGGGGTCGTCCGTCACTGTGATCCCCTCCCGGCACTGGGGCGAACCGTCCGCGCCACCCCTTTTGTGTACGGGAACGGGTTTCCCGGCGCCGAAAGGGGGGTGGGGCGGACGGGCAGAGCGCGAGGCGTGTCCGGGACCGGCCGTACGGACCGGCCCTTCGGCGCGTACGTCCCGGGCCGCGTCGTCAGAACCGGTACGTGCCGCCCTCCGGGCGGGTGTCCTTCGACAGGCGCCGCTCCAGGTACAGCCCCTCCAGGGCCAGCTCCACGACGGCGGCGGCCAGACCGGGACCGGGCGGGCCGTCCTCGGCCTCGGGCGCGGCCGCTTCGATCATCGCCGCGAGCCCCGGGACCGCGCCCACCTCCTCCAGAAGGGCGGAGGCCCCCACGAGGTCGCCCGACTCCACCGTGGCGCCCCCGGCGAAACGCTCGGTCAGCGGGCTCAGGTCGAGGTGGCCCAGACGTGCCCGATAGACCTCGGAGACGGCCCGGCGCAGCAGCGCGTGCAGCAGCTCGGTGCCTTCCTCCTCCGCTCCGAGCTCGAACTCGACCTTGCCCAGGACCGGCTCGACCACGGACGGCAGGTCGGCGACCCGGGCCACCGGCGCCTCTTCCCCGGACACGGCCGCGCGCCGCAGGGCGGAGGCGGCCGCGGTCTCGGCGGCGGCGACGGAGAAACGGACCGAGACCCCCGAACGCGGGTCGACCTTCTTGTGCCGGCGCACCAGGCGGGTGAAGCGGGCGACGGCCTCCAACAGGTGGGCGGGCACGACCGTGCCGTCGGACAGGTCGGCCTCCTGGCGGATCAGGGCGATCTCGTCGGCGTCGTCGACGGGGTAATGGGTGCGTACCTGGGAACCGAAACGGTCCTTGAGCGGGGTGACGATCCGGCCCCGGCTCGTGTAGTCCTCCGGGTTGGCGCTGGCCACCAGCAGCAGGTCCAGGGGCAGGCGCAGGTCGTACCCGCGCACCTGGACACCGCGCTCCTCCAGCACGTCGAAGAGCGCCACCTGCACCCGCGGTGCCAGGTCGGGCAGTTCGTTGAGGCAGAACACCCCGCGGTTGGCGCGGGGCACCAGACCGTGGTGCAGAGTCTCGGGGTCCCCCAGGGAACGCCCCTCGGCCAGTCGGACCGGGTCCACGTCGCCGACGAGTTCGCCGACGCCGGTGTCCGGGGTGGCGAGCTTCTCGCTGAAGCGGCGGGAGCGGTGCAGCCAGTCCACCGGCAGGTCCTCCCCCTCCGACCCGGTCCGGCGGAGGCAGGCCGGGCACACCGGTGCGTAGGGGTGGTCGTTGACCGGGCAGCCCCGGACGACCGGGGTCCACTCGTCCAGCAGCCCCGTCAGGGAGCGCAGGAGCCGGCTCTTGCCCTGGCCGCGCTCGCCCAACAGAACCACGTCGTGGCCGGCCAGCAGCGCCCGCTCCAGTGCGGGCAGGACGGTGTCGTCGAACCCGTGCACCCCGGGAAAGCGCGGGGTGCCCTCAGCCATGTGCCGAACCAGGTTCTCGCGTACTTCCGCGGCCACCGGGCGTCTGACGTGTCCGGTGGCGCGCAGCTCCGCGAGGGTGCACGGGCGTTCGTGTGGTGGGGGAGCCGGGGAGCCGTACGATGAGGGCCCGTCCGTGGGAGGCGAAACGTCACTCACATCTCGAACCTATCCGCCTGTGCGGGCGGATCGGTCGACGAAGGGATGTCGCTGACGCGGCAGGGTGGGAGAATGGGTGAGGACGTGGACTCTGTGTCCGGCCGAGGGGCCGGTAGGAGACGGGGGTGTCAGCAGGTGGCTCGGTTCGGCGATGCACTGACGACGGGGGCCGACCTCGTGAACGCGGCCGAACGCGCCGTCACGGGCGCTCTTGAACAGGTCGGGGCCCCCGTGGACCTGGTCTGTTTCTTCGTCTCCGGTTCCGACCCCGAGGAGGTCACCCTCGCCGGCAAGCGGGTCATGGAGCTGGTCGGCGATGCCACGACCCTGGGCTGCTCGGCCACGGGTGTCATCGGCGGCGGCCGGGGTGTCGAGGGCCAGGGCGCGGTCAGCGTCTGGTGCGCGAGCCTGCCTGACGTGGGGCTGACCCCGTTCCGCCTGGACACCGTCGTGGAGGGCGATCACCTGGCCGTGGTCGGCATGCGTGAACCCGACCCCACCGACCGGGTGGCGATCATGCTCGCCAACCCCTACGAGTTCCCCACCCAGGCGTTCGTGCGCGAGACCACCGAGGCCCTCGACGGCCTCCCGCTCGTGGGCGGGATGGCCGACGGGATGCGCGGGGAGGAGTCGGTGCGCCTGTTCTGCGACGGCGAGGTCGCCGAGAACGGTGCGATCGGCGTGCTGCTCGGCGGCGAGGGTGTCCTGGGGACCGTGGTCAGCCAGGGATGCCGCCCCATCGGCCAGAACATGACCGTCACCAAGGCCGAGGGGAACGTACTGCTGGAACTGGCCGGCAGCAGCGCCTACGGCAAGCTCGAGGAGCTGGTGGACTCGCTGTCGGAGGAGGACCGCCTCCTGGCGGCGCGGGGCCTGCACATCGGTGTGGCGATGGACGAGTACGCCGACCAGCACGACCAGGGCGACTTCCTGGTACGCACCCTGGCCGGGGCCGAACCGGACACGGGCGCGCTCACCATCGGCGACATGGTCGAGGTCGGCCAGACGGTGCGTTTCCAGGTGCGCGACGCCGGTACCGCCGACGAGGACTTCGCCGAGCGCCTGGCCGAGTTCGGCGCACGCCACCGGGTGGGGGCGGGTCTGTTGTTCTCCTGCAACGGACGGGGCGAGGCGATGTTCCCGCACCCCGACCACGATCCGCTCGCCGTGCGCCGGGCCCTGGGCGACGGCGCGGTCGCGGGGTTCTTCGCGGCGGGGGAGATCGGCCCGGTCGGCGGGGTGAACCACGTGCACACCTTCACTGCCTGTTTGCTGGCCTTCGCCCCCTGAGGCACGCTCCGTCCCCGGAGCCGGGGCTCTACCCCGTCATCGACAACACCCCGGGTCCCGTTCCTCGAGTGGGCCTTCGCCGGAATGCTTGGTCAGCTTCCCGGCTCTGAGGGGTCGTCTCAGACCGGGGCTGATGTTGCAGGGCATGGGGTGGGGCTGCAGTCCTCAGGAGTGAGGAGTAAGGCATGTCCCGTCCCGAGCCGTGGGAAGCCGGCGATGAGTTGTGGGGTCTGATCGAGCCGCTGATTCCACAGCCACCTCGCCCCTACGGGGATCCCGGGCGTTTTCGCGAACGGGACCGCCGAGGTACCGGAGTGTCCCGACACGCAACACCGGCCCCATGAACCCCGGACATGACGGCGGGGCGCGGCCCGATTCCTCTCGGGCCGCGCCCCGCCGTCGCGTCGGTGTGATCAGACGCCGGTGTAGGGAACCGCGTCTATGATCTCGACCCCCAGGGTCTTGCCGTTCGGCAGCGGGTAGCTGACCTCTTCGCCGACGCGCTTGCCGTTGATGGCCGCGCCCAGTGGGGACTTGGGCGAGTACACGTCGATCGGAGCGCCGCTCTCCTCCCGGGAAGCGAGCAGGAAGGTGATCTCCTCGTCGTCACCGGCGAACTTGACCGTGATGGTCATGCCGGGGCCGACCACACCTTCGGTACGCGGTGCCTCGCCGACCTTCGCGGTGCGCAGGAGCTCGGTGAGCTGGAGGATGCGGGCCTCCATCTTGCCCTGCTCCTCCTTGGCGGCGTGGTACCCGCCGTTCTCCTTGAGGTCGCCCTCCTCACGGGCGGCCTCGATCTTCTCCGCGATCTCGACGCGCCCACTACCCGTCAGGTGGTCCAGTTCGGACTGGAGCCGGTCATGCGCCTCCTGGGTGAGCCAGGTGACGTTGTCATCGCGGGTCTGGGTCACTGGAACTCCTTGTGTACTCGTAGCAAAGGCCACCAGGCGGCCAGAGCTGAACTGGCGAGAATATCACCGAGCGCCCTCGCGCACGGCATCCCGCGTGTTCACCCACGACGCCGGTGCAGGCCCAGGGGGGAACGGCTCGTCCGTGGTGGATCAGTCTTGCGAACCTTGTTCCCTGCACGAGGCGATCTCTACCGTGGAAGCCTGTCGAATCGTGTCAACGCTCGTGGTGGACATTCGGTTCCCCGCTTCCACCGACAGCCGTTCCTGGCCGACCTCGACGTGCCGGTCGTCCAGCGCCGTGATGAGGCACTCCGCCCCGTCCTTGCTGTTGACCTCGAAAGTGATGCTCACTTCTTCGGCGGAGTCGGTGTTGTAGGACACCACCTGGTGGTAGACACTTCCGCTCAGGCCCGAGTAGTTCATCACCGAGAACCCCCAGCCGATGCTGCACGCGACCGCGAAGACGGTGCCGAGGATGAAGAAGAGGGGCCCGTTGCCGTGGCGCTTGCGCAGCACACGGTCGGGGTCGGCCGGGGTCGCGGCCGGGGATTCGGCACTGTTCACGGCGTCTTCTTCCGGGGTCGGCTGCATCGGGAATCTCCGTACGAGGGGACGGTGTTGTCTAAGATATCCCCGACCTGACAGCCCCCCTACGCGCCCCGGGCGTGAGTCGTCCAAGCCGAGCTGCGCAGGGTAGCCGGGGACCGGCGTCCGGCGTCGTCGTTCACAGAGTCAAGGAGACCTCCGTTGTCCGAGTCGTTGCGGCTGATGGCCGTTCATGCCCATCCTGATGACGAGTCCAGCAAGGGTGCGGCCACCATGGCCCGCTACATCGACGAGGGCGTCGAAGTGCTGGTCGTCACCATGACCGGTGGTGAACGCGGTGACATCCTCAACCCTGCGATGGAACGCCCCGAGATCCGGGAGAACATCGCCGAGGTCCGCCGGGCGGAGATGGACCGCGCCCGGGAGATCCTGGGGGTCCACCAGGAGTTCGCCGGGTTCGTCGACTCCGGTCTGCCCGAGGGCGATCCCCTGCCCCCGCTGCCCGAGGGCTGCTTCGCGACCCTGCCCGTGGAGGAGGGCGCCGCGCCCCTGGTGGAATCGATCCGCCGCTTCCGCCCGCACGTGGTCCTGACCTACGACGAGAACGGCGGGTACCCGCACCCGGACCACATCATGACCCACAAGGTGTCGATGCACGCCTTCGACACCGCGGGCGACCCGGATGCCTACCCCGACCGGGGCGAGCCCTGGCAGCCCCTGAAGCTGTACTACTTCGTGTCCTTCCCGCCCGAGCGGTTCGAGGCGCTGGCCGATGCGCTGGCCGAGCGGGGACTCGACAACCCCTTCGAGGACTGGATGAAGCGCATCCGCGAGCGCGAACGCCCCCGTTGGGAGATCACCACGCGCGTGCACTGCAGCGAGTACCTGGAGACCGCGCACGCGGCGCTGCGCGCACACGCCACCCAGGTCGACCCGAACGGGTTCTGGTTCGCGGTGCCCAACGAGATCATCTCCGAGGCCTGGCCCACGGAGGACTACCACCTGGTGCGCTCGACCGTGGACACCGAGGTCCCTGAGAAGGACCTGTTCGCAGGTGTGCGAGAAGCAGTGAGAGAATGAACGGTATGCAGAGCTCTCCCATGGCAGCGACGGCGCTGGCCGACACGACCGAGCTGAACACCGACCTGGTGACCCCGGGCGTCCTCGGTTTCCTGGTCATCTTCGTGATCGGTCTCGCGCTGTACTTCCTCATGCGCAACATGACGGGAAAACTCTCCCGTGTGCGCGGCGAGCAGGAGGAAGACCTGGCTGCCCGCCGTGAGGAGAAGGCCGGGACGGCCGTGCCGGTCGACGGCGCTGCCGAGCGCGCCTCCGCCTCCGACGACCCCGGCCCCGAGGCCGGCGCCGCCGTGGCCGCCGAGACCGGACAGGAGGCCGGGAACGGCGGGACCGCAGAGACCCGCACCGGCGAGGACGGCGGGGCCGCCGGGCGCTGAGCCCACCGTCCTGCACGCGGACGGGACGCCCCTCCCACGGGTGGGACGGGGCGTTCTCCCGTGTGTCCGCAGGCCGTTTCACCGGCTCGGTCCCGGTCAGGCAGAGTTGGGGGCATGGCGAACCGACTGAGTGACGCGACCAGCCCTTACCTGCTGCAGCACGCCGACAACCCCGTCGACTGGTGGCCCTGGTGCGAGGAAGCCTTCGCAGAGGCACGCCGCCGCGACGTACCCGTGCTGATCTCCGTCGGGTACTCCGCATGCCACTGGTGCCACGTGATGGCCCACGAATCCTTCGAGGACACCGCCACCGCCGACCTCATGAACTCCATGCTGGTCAACATCAAGGTCGACCGGGAGGAACGCCCCGACGTCGACGCGGTCTACATGGAGGCCACCCAGGCCATGACCGGCCAAGGCGGGTGGCCCATGACGGTCTTCGCCACCCCGGACGGGGCACCCTTCTACTGCGGTACCTACTTCCCGCGCGACCACTTCCAGCGCCTGCTGCAGGGGGTCGACAACGCCTGGAGGGAGCGGCGCGACCAACTCCTCGACCAGGGGCAGAGGGTGGTCGACGCGCTCGGCGCCCCCCGCACCCTGCCCGAGGCCTCCGCGCCCGGGACCGAGACCCTCGACCTGGCGGTACGGGCCCTGGTCCGCGACTACGACCAGACACATGCCGGGTTCGGGGACGCACCCAAGTTCCCGCCGTCGATGCTGCTGTCGTTCCTGACCGCGCAGAGCGAACGCACCGCACCCCTGCAGACCGCCCAGGAACCCGTCCCGGCCTGGCTCATGGCCACCGGGACCGCCGAGGCGATGGCCCGCGGCGGTATGTACGACCAGCTCGGGGGCGGGTTCGCCCGTTACTCGGTGGACCGCGAGTGGGTCGTTCCGCACTTCGAGAAGATGCTCTACGACAACGCCCAGCTCCTGCGCGCCTACATCCGCATGTCCCGCCGCCCCGCCGGCACCGACCTGGCCGAGGCCGACACCCACAAGCTCCTGCGCCGTGTCGCCGAGGAGACCGCCGACTGGATGCTGCGCGAGTTGCGCACCCCCGAGGGCGGGTTCGCCTCGGCCCTGGACGCCGACAGCCCCGGCCCCGACGGCACCTCGGAGGAGGGCGCCTTCTACGTGTGGACCCCGGCCCAGATCCGGGAAGTGCTGGAGGGGGAGGACGCCGCCTACGCCGAGGAGGTCTTCGCCGTCACCGAGGAGGGCACCTTCGAGCACGGCACCTCGGTCCTGCAGCTGCCCGAGACCCCGGCCGACCCCTGGCGCTACCAGCGGGTGCGCGAGAAGCTCTTCGCCGCCCGCGCCTCCCGCCCCGCCCCCGCCCGCGACGACAAGGTGGTGGCCGCCTGGAACGGACTGGCGATCGCCGGGCTCGCCGAGGCAGGCGTGCTCCTGGACCGCCCCGACCTGGTCGGGGCCGCCCGGGAGTGCGCCGACCTGCTGCTGCAGGTGCACCTGAGCGAGGGCCGTCTGCTGCGCACCTCCCGCGACGGCCGCGCCGGACACAGCGCCGGCGTCCTGGAGGACTACGCCGACGTCGCCGAGGGGCTGCTCGTGCTGCACGGTGTCACCGGCGAAGCCCGCTACGCCCACGAGGCCGGCGCACTCCTGGACACGGTGTTGGAGCACTTCGGCGACGGCGAAGGGGGTTTCTACGACACGGCCGACGACGCCGAGGAGCTCTTCGCCCGGCCGCAGGACCCGACCGACAACGTCACCCCGTCCGGGCGCAGCGCCGCGGCCTCCGCACTGCTGGCCCACGCCGCGCTCACCGGTTCCGCACGGCACCGTTCCGCGGCCGAGACGGCGCTGTCCCCGGTCTCGCTCCTGGCGGAGAAGGCCCCGCGGTTCGCCGGTTGGGGGCTGGCCACGGGGGAGGCCCTGCAGTCCGGCCCGCGCGCGGTCGCGGTGGTCGGGGCCCCGGACGACCCGGCGGTCGGCGAACTGGTCCGGGCGGCGTTGGAGAGCGCGCCCCTGGGCACCGTGTTCACCCGGGGAGACGGCTCCGACGACCGCGGGATCCCGTTGCTGGCCGGACGGGAACCGATCGGGGGCCGGGCGACGGCCTACGTGTGCGAGGGCTTCACCTGCAAGCTGCCCGTGACCACGGTGGAGGAACTGCGCGCCCAGCTCGGTTGAGCAGCCGGTCCCGCCCCGGCGCCCGGTCGGCCGGGCGCCGGGGCGGGCTCATGCGTACACCCGGACGCCGTCGATGATGGTGTCGGTCAGGCCGGGACGGTAATCGGGCTGGCGGATCTCCAGGTAGACCGTCCTGGGCTCCCCGGGTTCGTGCACGGTGGCCGCGGCCAGCGCGCCGTTGCCGCTGCAGTCCGACCACTCCCAGACCTTGCCCTCCCACCGGGGGGTGTCCACCCGGCGTTCCGCCGGCGGCTGCCCGCACCGGTCGGGCTCGGTGACCCGGCCCAGGTCGCGGACGCCGGGCATGAGCGTGGTGAAGACCCCGTAGGAGGTCTTGTCGGTGGCGTGCCAGTCGTCCCCGTCGGTCGTTGCCAGCAGGCCCGGCTCCGCGCCGGCCTCGGCGGCGGTGGGACGGGCGGCCATGTCCAGGTGCAGTTCCGAGACCCATTCCGTGGGCACGTCCACGCGCAGCTCGTGGGTGGCGCTGTGGATCGGGGTCAGTGACATGGAGGGGGCGCCGTAGGCCGAGGTCGCGGTGAGCACCATTATCGCCAGGGCGGCTCCGAGTGTGGCCAGGCGGCGCCACTGCTTCCGGTGCCGCTGCCACCACGGCTCCTCGCGGGGGAGCAGCTCGGGCTCCATACGGATCGCCCTGACCCGGTCCGTGAAGGTCTTCGCGTCGCAGGGCCGGCTCTCCCGGTCGGCCGAGAGCGCCGACATGATGAGCTCGTCGAGCGCCGGGGGCAGCCCTGGCCGGATCCGGCCAGGCGGGGTACGTACCGGCTGGCGCGGGGCCTGCCTTCCGGTGAGGAGTTCGTAGGCGACCGCGCCCAGGGAGTAGACGTCGGAACGCACATCCAGGTCACCGCCCGGGATGCTCTGTTCCGGAGACATGTATCCCGGGGTGCCCGCGGCAGCGGTGAACCCGGAGGCCTCGTCGATGGACTTGGCGAAGCCCAGGTCGGCCACCAGGACACGCTGGCCCACCGGTGAGGACTGCAGCAGCACGTTGGAGGGTTTGATGTCGCGGTGGATCGTACCGTGGTTGTGCAGGACCGTGATGCCCTGGCCGATCTCCGTCAGCAGCCGCAGGGCCTCGTCCAGTGGGAGGTGGTCGCGTTTGACCATGTCGGCGACGCTGCCCTGATCGGCGTAGGTCATCACCATGTAGGGACGGCCGTCGGGAAGTACATCGACGTCGTGGACCGCCACCAGCCACGTGGAGTCGGTCTGGCGCAGGATGCGCGCCTCCTCCAGGAACCGGTGCTGGATGTCCATCTGGTGCGCCCAGTTCTCCGCGAGGACCTTGATCGCTACCGGATAGTTCAGCAGGTCGTCGTGGGCGAGCCAGACAGTGGCAAAAGAGCCGGATCCCAGGCGCCGGATCACGCGATACCGTCCGAAAGCCTCCGGTTGGCTCATGTGCGCCTCGGTCTGTCAGGGGTGAATACGGGGTCGTTGCCCACTAATACACTATCTACGCCTTCAAGTTGGCTCTTGTGGATATGATCCCCACTCCGGGTAGCGCACATCCGATCGGGCATGGAAACTGGTGGGAGGCCCCGGAAGGTGGTCCACACACCCCAGTGGACGACACGAGCGACATGGAACGACCAGTGCGCGGAAATCGATCGACCCGGGGCCCATGGGCGTCCTGACATGTGCCCCCGCCGGACCCCCGGTACCCGGGGTACTCCGAGTTGACCTGGCGGACGTCCTGTGAAGCAGGGAGAAGAGCAGTCATGCCGAGTAGTGACCACTCAGACCACGCGGAGAGGCCCATGCCCAAGCGTCGGGTGGCGAGCAATGTCGACGAGGAGCTGGAAGACCTCGCGCGCCGGGCCAAGGACGGCGACGAGACGGCCATGGACGAGCTGCTCCGGCGCATCCAGCCGGAGGTGCTCCGCCGCTGTTCGCGTTTCCTGCCCTACCGCCAGGACGCGGAGGAGGCGTGCCAGGACGCCCTTCTGCGTGTGGCGCGCAAGATCGGCAGTTTCAAGGGCGATTCCTTGTTCACCACGTGGCTCTACACCGTGGTGTCCAACTCCGCGCGCCAGACCTACCGTTCCATGAAGCGCCGCTCGGCCGAGTACCCCACCGAGGCCGAGCGCATGCCCAACCAGAGCGACCCCCGCACCACCAGTGTCATCGCCGGTTCCCGCATCGACCTGCTCGAGGCGCTCGACCAGCTGGAGAAGGACCGCCCCAACCTGGTGGCGCCGCTCGTCCTGCGGGACCTGTGCCAGATGGATTACAACGAGATCGCCTCGGAGCTGAATCTGGCTCTGGGCACCGTCAAATCCCGCATTCACCAGGGCCGTAAACACGTGCGGAAGTCATTGACTGTCTCGTGACCTCCCAGGGCGAACTACTCTGGACACATCCCCACCGGCACGCCCGAGTCTTGGGTGTGCCGTTTTTGATCCAGCTCTGAGAGGTTTCGCCAATGGGGCTCCGTGACCCCCTGTACTGGCTGTACGAGAAACGGCTCGAACGCAGTCTGACCAGCCGGGAGGTGCCCAGGCACGTCGGCGTCGTGATGGACGGGAACCGGCGTTGGGCCAAGAGCAGCGGCCTGGGGGGCGCCGAACTCGGCCACCGCGCCGGCGCGGACAAGATCTTCGAGGTACTGCGCTGGTGCGACGAGCTCGGTGTACAGGTCGTCACGTTGTGGATGCTGTCCACGGACAACCTCTCCCGGGACCAGGAGGAGCTCGGCCTTCTGGTGCGCATCATCGACAAGGCCATCACCCGTCTGCGCGAGGAGGGCTGGAACACCCGGCGCGTGGGAGCCCTCGACATCCTGCCCGACTCCACCGCCCGTGCGCTGAAAGAGGCGGAGGAGGCCACATCCGGCAATCCGGGTCTGGTTGTCAACGTCGCTGTCGGGTATGGGGGTAGACGTGAGATCGCCGACGCGGTTCGGTCGCTCCTCCACGACGAGGCCGACCGAGGAACCTCGATCCAGGAGCTCGCGGAGCGCCTGGACATCGAGGACATTGCCCGGCATCTCTACACGCGCGGCCAGCCCGACCCCGACCTGCTCATCCGCACGTCGGGGGAGCAACGTCTGTCCGGCTTCATGCTGTGGCAGAGCGTGCACTCGGAGTTCTACTTCTGCGAGGCCTACTGGCCCGCTTTCCGCAGGGTGGACTTCCTCCGTGCACTGCGCTCGTACGGCGCGCGCAACCGGCGTTTCGGCCACTGACCCCCTTCCTTTCCCCGCCCCCGTCTTCACACGGTGTTCATCGCGACGTGGGCTCGAACCCTGGAAAACGGGTCGGACGGCGCGTAGCGTCGGTGAGCGCGGGTGGCGAGCGGCCACCCGCTCGGGAGGCCCCGTCTCATTGAATCCCTGCGTCAACGCGGATATTCGACGAGGAGGGCCGGACCCGGCCCTCGTGGGTCCGGTCCCGGTCCTCCATGATCCCGTGACAGCGAGGTGCCCCTGCGGCACCCAAGGGGAGAACGAGTGGCTAGTACCTCGACCGATCGCCGTGACAGCCGATCCGTGGCCGACCTCCACCCGGTAGGCATGGAGGGAGCACGCGTCTACGTGCTCGACACCAGCGTCCTGCTCGCCGATCCGTCGGCCATGACCAGGTTCGCGGAGCACGAGGTCGTCATCCCCGTCGTGGTCATCACCGAGTTGGAGAGCAAGCGGCACCACCCCGAACTGGGGTACTTCGCCCGCGAGGCCCTCCGCCGTCTGGACGACCTCCGGGTCGACAACGGCCGCCTGGACGTTCCCGTCGTGGTGAACGAGGACGGTGGGACCCTACGCGTGGAACTCAACCACAGTGATCCGTGCGTGCTCCCGGCCGGATTCCGGCTGGGTGACAACGACACCCGCATCCTCACCGTGGCCCGCAACCTCCAGATCGAACTGCAGGAGCAGGCCGAGGGCGAGGACGACAGCGAGGCCGGGGAGGTCGTGCTCGTCAGCAAGGACCTGCCCATGCGGATCAAGGCCTCCTCCATCGGGATGACCGCCGACGAGTACCGGGCCGAGCTGGCCATCGAGCACGGCTGGACGGGCATGGCCGAACTCGACGTGCCGGCCCACAACGTCGGTGAGCTCTTCGAGTCCGGGTCCAGCGACATCGAGGAGGCCATCGACCTGCCCTGCCACACCGGGCTGGTGCTGGTCTCCGAGCGCAGCAAGGCACTGGGACGGGTCCGGCCCGACAAGTCGGTGAAGCTCGTGCGCGGCGACCGCGACGTGTTCGGGCTGCACGGGCGCAGCGCCGAGCAGCGCATCGCCCTCGACCTGCTCACCGACGAAGAGGTCGGCATCGTCTCCCTCGGCGGCCGCGCCGGCACCGGTAAGTCCGCCCTGGCCCTGTGCGCGGGGCTGGAGGCGGTCATGGAACGCGGATGCCACCGCAAGGTCATGGTCTTCCGTCCCCTCTATGCAGTCGGCGGCCAGGAGCTGGGCTACTTGCCCGGGACCGAGAACGAGAAGATGAGCCCGTGGGGCCAGGCCGTGCACGACACCCTGTCCTCGGTGGCCAACGAGGACGTCATCGAGGAGATCGTCGACCGCGGGATGCTGGAGGTCCTGCCGCTCACCCACATCCGCGGCCGCTCCCTGCACGACGCGTTCGTCATCGTCGACGAGGCCCAGTCGCTGGAACGCAACGTGCTGCTGACCGTGCTCTCCCGTCTGGGTGAGAACTCGCGGGTCGTGCTCACCCACGACATCGGCCAGCGCGACAACCTCCGGGTGGGGCGCCACGACGGGATCGTGGCCGTCATCGAGAAGCTCAAGGGTCACCCGCTGTTCTCCCACGTGACCCTCAACCGCTCCGAGCGCTCCCCGGTGGCCGCCCTGGTCACCGAGATGCTGGAGAACTGAGCGGCACACCGGCCGGCCCGCCCCGCGCACCCTCGGGGCGGGCCCCGTGCCGGGCTCCTCACACGGTCCTGGCCCGGCCGAGAACCGCGTCACCGGGGCCGGGAGCAGGACACCCGGGCACCGGGCTCGCGGAGGGCCCAGGTCTGGCCGAGCCGAGCGCCACCTCCTAAGCTGGTGTGTTGTGAATGAGGAAGTCCCGCCCGAACGGCTCCGTGCCTCGGACAGCGACCGCGCCCGTGTCCTGGACGCCCTGCGCGACGCCGTCGCCGACGGCCGTATCGACATGGACGAGTTCACCGAACGCAGCGACCGGGTCCAGGCCGCCCGCACCCTCGGTGAACTCCCGGAGGCCACCGCCGACCTGTTGCCGGCCGAACGGCAGCCGATCCGGCTGGACCCGCAGCCCGTTCTGGCGCTGATGACCACTCTGTCCCGGCGGGGCCGCTGGGTGGCCTACCCCGACGAGAACGTCGTCGCGGTGGCCGGACGGGTGGACATCGACCTGCGCGAGGCCCTGTTCCTGCGCAACCACCAGCGCCTCAACATCACCGCTCTCTTCGGCCTGGTGGAGATCGATGTGCCCGAGGGGGTGGAGGTGCGTATCACCGGCCGCTCCTTCCTCGGGCTGCGTACCACCACCGCGCGCGCCTCCGAACGCTCCCGGCCGCCCGTCCTGGAGATCACCGGTCTGACCCTGTTCGGCCTGGTGCGGGTGCGCGCGCCCCGCCGGCGCCGGCGCCTCGGCCTGGTCCGCAGGCGCCGCATCGCGCGCCGTGACCCGGCCTGAGGCGGTAGCGGGGCCCCGGACGGAGCAGCTGTCCCGGGGCTATACCGTACGTAGGGTGTGACCTGCGTGAATGTAGATATGACGTGCGCAACACGGGTGAGTTCCCGGCGCGCCGTGCGTGTCTGGCAGGCTTTCTTCCACAGGTTTGCCCAGGAGAGTCGGGTAGCAGTAAAGAGATCTCGGCCCCGAAGGGCCGGGCTGTCAGCTCTTGCGGCTGAGATCCGCCTTCACCAGCACCAGCCGACACACGAGGGAGGTGACCCAGTTGGCCGCGTTCCGCGCAGGACAGAAGACCCACCAGGCTGTGCCTCCTCAGCAGCTTGCTCTGGAATCCGAGTCGGCAGACACGCCCCGGATCGGGCACGGAACGGGACCCGGTCCCCGCCCCCGGGGGTGGCCGCACCCGTCCCTGGAACACCGGGTGCAGGCCACCACCGCTCGGGTGTCCCGGCTCACCCGGTGGGCGCCGTTCACGGCGGTGCATGTCGAACGGGTCGCTTCCGGCACCCGTGCCCTGTCCGCCGGAACACCCCTGGAGGGCACCGAGTACCAGCAGGGCGCCCTGGCCGGCTACGAGGTACGCGAGTGCCTGCCGGCCGAGTTCGATCGGGCCTGTGTGTACTGCGGGGCCACGGACACGACCTTGAACATCGACCACGCCCACCCGCGTGCACGGGGCGGGTCGGACCGGGGCTCCTGCGCCCGCACCCGCGCCGACAAGCACGGGTTCGCCCGTCTGCGTCTTCCCCGGACCAAGGGGGGCTTCGGGGTCTGCACCGCAGACCTGGTCCGTGCCGTAGTGCCCGAGGGGAAGAAGGCGGGCACCCACACCGGGCGCGTGGCGGTGCGGGCCTCGGGGGGCTCCAACATCACCACCAGCCAGGGCACCGTCCAGGGCATCAACCGCAAGTACGTGCGTCTGCTGCAAAGAGCGGACGGCCATGCCTACACATGGAAAGGAGAGGGCGTTTTCTCCCGGCCCTGAAGGTCCGGGTTTCCACGCCCGACAAAACTATGAGTGATTTCCGCATCGAGCACGACTCGATGGGTGAGGTCAAGGTTCCTGCCGAGGCCAAGTTCCGGGCCCAGACGCAGCGTGCCGTCGAGAACTTCCCGATCTCGGGCCAGGGTCTGGAGAACGCGCACATCGCCGCCCTCGGTGAGATCAAGGCCGCCGCGGCCAAGGTCAACGCCGAGCTGGGCGTGATCTCCGACGAGTACGGCAAGGCGATCCGCGAGGCCGCCCTGGAGGTCGCCGGCGGCAAGTGGAACGGTGAGTTCCCGGTCGACGTCTTCCAGACCGGTTCGGGCACCTCCAGCAACATGAACACCAACGAGGTCGTCGCCTCGCTCGCCAAGGAGCGCAGCGGCCTGGACGTGCACCCCAACGACCACGTCAACGCCTCGCAGTCGTCCAACGACGTCTTCCCCTCCTCCATCCACATCGCCGCCACGGCCGCCGTGACCAACGACCTGGTCCCGGCCTTGCGGCACCTGGAAGGCGCTCTCGACCGCAAGGCGTCCGAGTTCTCCTCCGTGGTCAAGAGCGGGCGCACCCACCTCATGGACGCCACCCCGGTCACCCTCGGCCAGGAGTTCGCCGGTTTCGCCGCTCAGGTGCGCTACGGTGTCGAGCGCCTCGAGGCCGTCCTGCCGCGTGTGTCCGAACTGCCGCTGGGCGGTACCGCCGTCGGTACCGGCATCAACACCCCCGAGGGTTTCGCCGGCCGCGTCATCGCCGAGATCGTCGCCAACACCGGTCTTGCGCTCAGCGAGGCCCGCGACCACTTCGAGGCGCAGGGCGCCCGCGACGCTCTGGTGGAGCTCTCCGGCCAGCTGCGGACGATCGCCACCGGATACGCCAAGATCGCCAACGACATCCGTTGGATGGGGTCCGGCCCCACGACCGGCCTGAGCGAGGTCTTCCTCCCCGACCTGCAGCCCGGGTCCTCGATCATGCCCGGCAAGGTCAACCCCGTCCTGTGCGAGGCCATGCTCCAGGTCTCCTCGCAGGTCGTGGGCAACGACGCCGCCGTCGCCTTCGGCGGTGCCAGCGGTAACTTCGAGCTCAACGTGCAGCTGCCGATGATGGCGCGCAACGTGCTCGAGTCCGTCCGCCTGCTCTCCAACGTCTCGCGGGTCTTCGCCGACCGTTGCGTGGACGGCATCGAGGCCAACGAGGAGCAGTGCCGCACCTACGCGGAGTCCTCCCCCTCGATCGTGACCCCGCTCAACCGCTACATCGGCTACGAGGAGGCCTCCAAGGTCGCCAAGCAGTCGCTGAAGGAGAAGAAGACCATCCGCGAGGTGGTCATCGAGGGCGGTTACATCGAGGACGGCAAGCTCACCAAGGCCCAGCTCGACGAGGCCCTCGACGTCCTGAAGATGACCAACTCCCAGTAGTTCGGTCCACCCCGGGGCACGCCGCACGCCCGCGGCGTGCCCTTCGTGTGCCGCGGCCCCGCGCCTGCCGGGCGGGGCGGCCGACGAGGACGGGCCCCGCGGCCGGGTGGCCGCGGGGCCCTGCCCGCTTCAGCGGGCCTGCCGGGACCGGCGGGACGGTCACGGCAGGCCCTTCCTCCGTGTGGGGGATCAGTACCAGCCGTTGGCCTCGGAGTGTTCCCAGGCCGCGCACGGCGAGCTGTACCGGTCCTTGATGTAGCCGATGCCCCAGTCGATCTGTGTCGCCGGGTTGGTCTCCCAGTCGGCGCCTGCGCTGGCCATCTTGCTGCCCGGCAGCGACTGCGGGATGCCGTACGCGCCGGAGCTGGAGTTGGTGGCCGTGTGGTCCCAGTTGCTCTCGCGCTCCCAGAGGGGCTCGAGGCAGTTGTGGAACTGGTCGGCTCCCCAGCCCTCGGATTCGACCGCCTGGAGGGCGTACTCCTTCGGGTCGCCGGAGAAACCGGGGTCGGAGGACTCGGGGTCTTCCTCCTCCTCTTCCTCCTCCGGTTCTTCCTCGATGTTGGTTCCTTCGAGGGCGCCGGACTGGACACCCCCGCCGAGCACGGTGTCGCGCCGCTCCTCGGCCTGGGCCCGCAGTTCGGCGAGCTCTTCCTCGGTCGGTCCGTCGGAGGAGTCGAAGAAGTCCTCCGTGCTTTCGGTATCGGTTTCGCGTGGTTCCTCGGTCTCGTTCTCGGTGTCCGGGGCGGCCGCGTTGAGGGCCGCGTCCGGGGCCAGACCGTCGTTCGCGAAAGCCGTGGCAGCGAACGTCACGCCGGCGACCAGTGTCGCCGCACCGACCGCCGCCGTACTACGCAGCGACATTCGGTTGAGTAGCACGATTGCCTTCCCAAGAGGGGGTCAATGGCATGGAAAGCCCTATTAATACCAGTTGTTCGCCTGAGAATGGCGCCAGGCCTCGCATGGGCTTCCGTGCCGGTCCTTGATGTAGCTGAGGCCCCAGGAGATCTGGGTGGCGGGATCGGTCCGCCAGTCCTCACCGTGCGAGGCCATCTTGTCGCCGGGGAGCGACTGCGGGATGCCGTACGCACCGGTGCTGGAGTTCTCAGCGGTGTGGTTCCAGTTGCTCTCCTTCTCCCAGAGGGGTTCCAGGCAGTCGTGGAACTCGTCGGCTCCCCACCCCTGGTCCAGGACCATCTCGAGTGCGGTCTCCCGGGCCGGGCCGTCGGGCTCCGGAGCGGGACCGGAGCCGCCCGAGGGCGGGGAGGGTTCGGGACTCTCCGTGGAGGAGGGGCCCTGGGGCCCGGGCCCCGGGTCGGCTTCGCCCGTGGAGGGCCCCTGCGTTCCGGACTCCGGCGCGGGGCTCTCCGCGGGGGAGGGTTCCTCGTCCCCGCCCCCGTTCTCGCCCTCGGGCTCCGGCTCGGGTTCGTGGGCCGCCCCGCCCTGTCCGTCCGTGGTGCGGGCGGACTCCTCGGTGGTCTGCTCGGCCTCGGGGCGCTTCTGCTCGCGCTCGGCCCCCTGCTCGTCCCCGCCGGCCCCGGGGGAGGGCGCGAAGAAGTCCTCGTCCGCTCCCGCCGCGGGCGGCACTGCGGCCGTGGAGGCCGCGCCGGGGCCGACGTCGCCGGTCCGGGCCAAGGACCCGGCCGACAGCGTCGAGACCGCGACCACCGCGGCGGCACCGATGGCGCTCAGCCGACGTGGTGTGAACGGGTTGGGTGGCACGATCGCCCTTTCGCGTAGACGCACGGCACGGCCCTTGTGAGGCCGTGTTCTGCCGTGATTGCGCGCTGGCCGCGTGTCCCGGGCAATGGCGCGGAAGAAGGGGGCGGATGGTCCGCTCCACGGTCCGCGGTACGGGAGTCCCACGCGGCGAGGGGGGATGCTGTTGCAGCGCCCTCAGACTGCACCACAGTCACGAGTACGTAACACCGTTTTTGCTGTGGTTTGGGGCACATTACGGAATGTGTCGAGCTCAAGGGTTTCTGAGCTGCACATTCACAACGGAGAGTAAATTACTTTCTGGCCACTGCGGGGTGTGTCGTAGTTCTCGTGCTCAGGCCGACTGAGTATCCGTACCGATGTGCCGGAACCGCTGCTGCGGTGAGGATGCCGGTATGTACACACACGAGCCTCCCCTGGCGGCCCGCCTGCGCCGGATCGACCGCCGGCTCCTGGTGCTCGACCGGCGTTTCCGGAAGCTGGCGGCCGAGCGCGAGGAGATCCTCGTGCGCCTGCGTAGTGCACCCGGGGCCCAGGAGCCCTCTGCGCAGCACGTGGCTTCCCGGGCCCCGGCGGACGAGGTGATGCCCCCGACGTCCCCGGCGGCCGCCTACCCCCGCGGTACGGAAAGCCCCGGGTCACACGGACCACACCGTACGTACGGTGCTCCCTCGGTCCCCGTGGTGCCCGAGGGGTTCGCGGCCGAGCCACACGTGGCCCGTAGCGCACCCGGCGTGTACGAGGCGCCGGGCGCGTCCGCGCCGCACCGCGTCGAGGCGGACAGGGCCCTTCGGGGTGAGGAGCCGTCCCCGGCCCGGATCGCCCCCGGCTCGTCCCGGTCCTCCGGCACCCCCGGCGCCGCACCCGAGGTCCGTCGCCGCTCCGCGCGCAACGTCATTCTCGGCCTGGGCGCGGCCCTGATGTCCGTGGCCGCCCTCGTCTTCGCCGTCTGGGCCTGGACCGCCGCCGACACCGGGGCCCGCGTCCTCATGCTCCTGGGTGTGACCGGCACCATCGCCTGGATCGCCGTCCCCCTGCACCGGCGCGGGCTCCGGGCCACGGCCCAGACCCTGGGTGCGCTGCTCGCGGTCTTCCTCGCCGTGGACGCACTCCTGTTGTGGGTCCTGCTCGGGCAGGACATCGATCCGGTGGGGTACACCGCCGGCGCCACGGTCGTGGTGGCAGCGCTCCTGGCCCTGCACGGACGGCTCGTGCCCCTGCACTCCAACGTGCCCGTCGCTGTGGTGCTCGCCCAACCCGTGCCTGTCCTGACCGTGGTCTCGGTTTTCCCCGTTACCGGTTCCGCGGTCTGGCTCCTGGCGGTGGTCGCCGCGACCGCGCTCGCCGACGCACTGGTGCTGCGTGTGTCCGACCCCGTCGGCCTGCGCACGAGTGCGGTCGTGATGGCGGTGCTCGCGCTCCTGGGGCTGCCGTTCACCCTGCCCCTGGGCCCCGAGGCGGGGTGGGCCGCGGGTGCCGCCCTCCTGCTCGCCGGTGCCGCGGGCCTCCTCCTGGCCCCCGGTGTGCCGGGGAAGGCCACGGAGCACGTCTGTGCCGTCGTGCTCGCCCTGGCACCCCTGGCCGCTTCCCGGACCTCCCACGCGCTCTTCCCCGGCCCCCTCGGCTGGTGGTGGGCCGACAGCACGGAGCCGCTGGGCCGCCCGGCGACCGAGGTGCTGCGGGCCGGGTGGGAAGCGCCCGACACCGTACTGGTCGCACTCGGGCCGGTCCTTGCGGCCGCCGTCCTCGGCGCGGTCGCGGTCCGTTTCCTGAGCCCCGGACACCTGCTGCCCCACCTGGCCGCCGCTGTGCCGCTCACCCTCCTTCCGGCGGGGCTCCTACTCGGGCTCTCCCACGGGGTCTTCGTCGCATGGACCCTCGCCCTGGGCACGGCCATGCTGCTGGCCCCGTTCCGGATCCCCGGCCACCGCACCCGGGCACTGGCCCCCGGCGGCTGCGCGACCCTGGTCCTCGGTCTGTGGTGGGCCACGGCCGTGCAGCACTCCCTGGTCGCGGCCCTGGTGCTGTTCGCGGTGCTCGCCCTCGTGTGTCTGCGCCTGGCCGGCCGTGCACCCGCGCAGGGGAGCGAGGGTGGGCAGGACCGCAGTGTCGCGGTACCCCGGCCGGTGGTGTCCGAGGACGAGAGCGCCCCGGGAACCACCGTGGCCGGGGTCCTGCGTTGCTGCGCCCTGGTCCTGTGGATCCTCGCCATGGCCGTCGGTGCGGTCCACGTGGCCGTCCTGGCCCTGACCCTGGAGGTCTCACCCGGGAACTCCACCGCCCCGTGGTGGGCCGCGTCCTCGGTGGTGCTGCTGTGCGCAGCGTTCGGTCTGAGCCGGGGCGGTGCCGCACGCCCGGTCGGGACCGCCCTCATGCCCGTGACGGTGCTCGTCGCGGGGCCCGCGCTCGCCCCGGTGGCCCGGCTGATCCCCCGTCCGAGCGCGGGCCCGGCCCCGACCGTGTGGGAACCGGCGCACACGGTCCTGGACACCTCGGTCTCCGGCGGGGCCGCCACCGTGGTCGCGGTCCTGGTGGCCGGGGCCGCGGCCCTGGCCCTCACACGGCACCTGGACCGCCGCTCGTGGCTCCTCGTCTGTGCCCTGACCGCACCGGTCACCCTCCTGCCGCTCCCGATCGTGCTCGGAGCGCCGTTCCTGCTCGCCGTGGCCACGTCCCTGGCCGTGGGCGCCGGCCTGATCGCGCTCCCGGTCCGCCTGGGCGTGCAGGCCCGGGCACGCTGGGCCCCGGTCCTGGTGGGGACCGTCGTGCTGCTGTGGGGACTGGTCTGGTCCCTGGCCTCGGCGTACACCACGGCCCTGGCCCTGTTCACGCTCGTGACGGGGGCGCTCCTCGTCCTGCGCTGCGCCGTACCGAACATCCGGGGAACCGGTGTCCCGGGCCGCGACGCCACAGAACCCGACCTCGCGCGGTCCCTGTACGTGTCCGCGGTCGTCCTGTGGGCCACCACGGTGACAGTGGGCGCCCTGCACCTGCTCGTTCTCGCCCTGGTCGCGGAAACCTCCGCAGGATGGTGGTGGGCCGCGGCCCTGGTGACCCTGCTCTGCGCCGCCGTCGGGCTCTGCCTCGGTGGTGTCGCCCGGTACGCGGGTGTTGCGCTCATGCCCTCGACCGTGCTCGTCGCGGGCCCGGCCCTGGCCCCGCTCCTCGTGGTCGGCCCCGGCGTGCACGGGGTGTGGGCCGCGCCTGACCCGGTCCTGTGGGCTCCTGCCCACGACGTGCTCGGAACCTCGACCTCCGAAGGGCTGCTCACGGCCATCGCGGTCCTGGTCGCGGCTGCTGCGGCCTGGTGCGTGACGTGGGTGCTCGCACGTGATCGCTGTGTGGTGGCGGGGTCCCTGATCGCCCCGGCGGCCCTCGTCCCCGTCCCGATCGTGCTGGAACTGCCGTTCCTGGTCGCCCTTCTCACCGCACTCGCCGTCGGTGCCGGCCTGACCACCGCCGCCGCCCTGCAGCGGCGGTACACCGCCGAACTGTGGGTCCCGGGCCTGCTGGGCGCGTCCGTGCTCGTGTGGGCCTTCGGATGGTCGCTGGCCACCGGCCCCACCACGGTCGTGGCCCTGCTCGCGCTCGCCGTCGCGGGTGCGGTCGCCGCGGCCCTGGCCCGTACCGTCCCGGTCGCGGTCACCGCGACCGCCGTGGCCACCGGAGCGACTGGTGGCTGCGCCCTGGTGGTCCCGTTGACCTTGGGGCTGCCGGTGGAGCACGCCGCGCTGCTGCCCATCGCCCTGACCGCGGCCGTCGCAGCGGTCGCGCCCCGGCTCCGGAGCCCCTTGTCGGAAGCAGCCGAGGTCCCTGCTTCCCTGTGGGCGGTCATCGCCCTGGTGCTCGCCGTTTCCTCCGGGGTGCGCGGCGAACTCGCCGCACTCGGGCTCGCGTGCCTGGGTGTGGTGTCCCTGTGCAGTGCTCTGCGCCCGAACCGCCGGTTCCTGGCCCTGTGCGGCACCGGACTCATGTTCGCCGCCCTGTGGACCGTCCTGGCCTCCTGGGAGGTCACGGTGCCCGAGGCCTACACCGTGCCGCCGGCACTGGCGGCGACGGCCGTGGGGTGGGAATGGAGCCGCCGTGCCGACCGGTCGGCGCAGCCCTCCAGCTGGCTCGCGCACGGCGGCGGACTCCTGCTGCTCCTGACACCCTCGACGGCCATGGCGGTCCTGCAGGACGAACCCGCGTGGCGCGTCCTCGCGGTCGTCGCCGTGGGGCTCGCCGTCACCCTGTGGGGCCTGCGCGCACGTCTGAAGGCACCGTTGGTCGCCGGGGGCGCGGCTCTGCTCGTGGTGTCGGTCCGTGCGTTCGGAACGCCGTTCGTGGATCTGCTCGTGGAGCTGCCCAACTGGCTCCCGTTCGCCGTGGTCGGAGCCCTGCTGCTCACGGTGGGCGCCCGTTACGAGGCGAGCCTGCGCGGACTGCGGAACCTGCGCCACGCCTACGCCGCGATGCGGTGACCGGGAGCTGGGGCCCGCGAGCGGCCTGGGGCGCGGGGCCGGTTGCCCCAGGGTTCTCCGGGGGACGGAACGGTCCCCGCACAGGAGAGGGCCCGGCGTCCGATCACGCGAACGCCGGGCCCCGGGCACGGACCGGGGCCGGTCCGGTGCACATCCGGACCGGTCCCCGGTCAGGCGTCGGCGGGGAAGCGTTCCCACACCCGGTGGTAGCCGAGCAGATCGACGATCTCCCGCAGGACCGCCGCACCGTCGTCCCCGATGACGACACCGGGTGCGTCGGTGGGCACACCCGCCGTCTCGAACACCGGCCGCGCGGCGGTCAGTCCCCCCACGGCCTTGGCGTGGCGGTAGGCCTCGGTGAGCAGCTGCAGGGCGCGGGGGTCGACGGCCTCCTCGACGGTTCCGCTCCAGGCCTTGGCGTCCCGGGCCGCGAAGGAGTCCTTGCCCTGCGCGATGTTGCCCACCAGGATCAGTGCGTCCACCTCGATGGAGCGGCCCGTGGCGAAGGTGCGCTGCACCGTGACGGGATCGTCCCCTCCCGCGCCGAGCTCGCCACCGGCGGGCGCGAACACGAGCGGGACCATGTCGCCGTCGAAGACCTGGTCGCGAAGGGCCCGGACCGCGGAGAGGTCGGCGTTGTCGTCGGCGACGATGCCGATCATGCGGCCCGCGGTGGGCCACTTGTCGCCCACCTGCGAGAGCGCCGGGCTGGGACGCAGCGACGGGAGTTCCCGGGTGGCCGCGGGTGCCGGGAGGCCGAGTCCTTCGGCCACCTGCTCGCACAGGTGGGGATCGACCTCGGCGAGCGCCCGCAGGGTGCGCTCCTTGATCGCGTTCTCGTAGCACTTGCCGAGCTCGAAGGTGAACGCGCTGATCATGTGCTCGCGCTCGACCGCCGACAGGCTGAGCCAGAGCAGCCGGGGCTGGGTGAAGTGGTCGGCGAACGACTCGGGCGACTGCCGGACCTTCTTCGAGGCCGCGACCGATGCGGGAACCTCCACGTACCCGCCTTCGTCGCTGCCGGCGAAGAAAGGACAGCCCCCGTCCAGGCTGTTGGGCTTGTACGGGGCGACGCCGTTGTACACGGCCGTCTGGTGCATGCCGTCGCGCAGCATGTCGTTGACCGGCGCGTGCGGGCGGTTGATGGGCAGCTGCGCGAAGTTGGGGCCCCCGAGCCGGGTGATCTGGGTGTCCAGGTAGGAGAACAACCGCCCGGCCAGGAGCGGGTCGTCGGTGACGTCGATGCCGGGCACCAGGTGACCGGGGTGGAAAGCGACCTGCTCGGTCTCGGCGAAGTAGTTGGACGGGTTCGCGTCGAGGGTGAGCAGGCCGATCGGCTGGACCGGCGCCAGCTCCTCGGGGACGATCTTGGTCGGGTCCAGCAGATCGATGCCCTCGAAGGTCTGCTCCGGGGTGTCGGGGAAGGTCTGGATACCCAGCTCCCATTGCGGGTGAGCGCCCGCCTCGATGGCGTCGGCCAGGTCCCGGCGGTGGAAGTCCGGGTCCACGCCACCGGTGATCTGGGCCTCTTCCCACACCTGGGAGTGCACACCGGCCTTGGGTTTCCAGTGGAACTTGGCCAGGGTGGTCTCGCCCTGCTCGTTGACGAGCCGCCAGGTGTGTACGCCGAAGCCCTCCATGGTCCGGAAGGAACGCGGGATGCCCCGGTCGGCCATGAACCAGATCGTGTGGTGGAACGCCTCGGTGTGCGTGGACACGAAGTCCCAGAAGGTGTCGTGCGCGCTCTGGGCCTGGGGGATCTCCCGGTCCGGGTGCGGCTTGGCCGCGTGGACGACGTCGGGGAACTTGATGGCGTCCTGGATGAAGAACACCGGGATGTTGTTGGCGACCAGGTCGTAGACGCCCTCGGACGTGTAGAACTTGGTGGCGAAACCGCGGGTGTCGCGGGCGGTGTCCATCGAGCCCCGTGAGCCGACCACCGTGGAGAAGCGCGTGAACACCGGGGTCTCCACGTCCTTGCCCAGGAAGGCCGCCTTCGTCACGCTCGCGGCCGTTCCGTAGCCCCGGAAGACGCCGTGGGCCGCGGCCCCCCGCGCATGCACCACGCGTTCGGGGATCCGCTCGTGGTCGAAGTGCATGATCTTCTCGCGCAGGTGGTGGTCCTGCATCAGGACCGGACCGCGGGGGCCCGCCTTGAGCGAGTGGTCGGAGTCGGGGAGCCGGATGCCCTGGGCGTTGGTCAGGTAGGCGCCGCCCTGCGAGAACTCCTCCGAGGACCCGCCGGTCGGTCGGCCCGTCGCCGTGTGCGGGGCCGGCTTCTCCTGGTCGGACTTGGGCGGGAGCGGCTCGTGCGGCTCGGTCGGTTCCTCCAGGGACGGTGTCCGGCTGGCCGGCTTGCCCGGGACAACTGCCTCCGGCTCGTCCCCGTCCTTGACGGTTTCGGCGAGTTTGTCGGCTGCGGCCTTGAGCGGATTGTTCTCTCTCACGAAGGTCCCTCCTGAAGGATGCGCATCCTGACACGGCGCACATGGCATGCCGCTGTGACCCTCCGTGCCCGGAGGGTCACATACGCGCGCTACCCGACAGAAGGAGAACGAACCGGAGGGATTTCGCTCGCCCGGGAACTTGTACCCAGTCTTTGCCGAGAGGATCCCTGAGCCGGGCCGTCCGCCCGGACACGACGCGGGGCCGCGCCCTTGACGGACACGGCCCCGCACGTTCGGGTGGAGGGGCCCCGGCGACCGGGGCCCCCGAGTCACTCTCCGCCGCTGGGCGACCACCGCAGCTCACCGGAGAGCTGGTTGCCCTCCTCGTTCGGGGTCACCGAGAGCCCGACGGCGCCCCACTGGGAGGGGTCGGCCACGTCCGAGCCCTGCTCCAGGACCTGGCGCAGGTCGAAGAACCCGGACACGACCGCCCCGTCCATCTCCTGCATGGTCTGCTCGAACACCGGGTCGTCGGCGAGGGCGCCCGTGGAACTGGAACCCTCCTGGACCACCACGGTGCCGTCCTCCTCGTCGATCGCGGGCGGCTGCCCGTAGGGGCCCACGACCAGGTCGTTGACGAAGTCTTCCAGCACCTGCTGGTCGGCGCCCTCGGCCCGGTACATGAAGGACTCCTGACCGCCGGTCCCCTCGAAGAAGCCGTCGGAGCCCTGGCCGGTGATGCCGAAGACCGTGGAGGTTCCCAGGAGCGCACCGAAGCCCTCCGGCAGGTGTGCTCCCACCGAGTTCAGCTGGCGCTCCATCTGCTGGAAGTCGCGGTTGTCGGTGAGGAAGTCGAGCTCACCGTCGTCGTAGGCATCGCTGAGGGCACTGTCCAGACCGGTGGCCCCGAAGGCCATCACGGTGTTCTCCGGGAGCCGGCCGACGGCTTCGACGCTGCCGGTCTCGGCCTCGGACAGCCACGTCATGTCGGCGCCGTCCACCGACCAGTCCGTGACCGAGGACTGCACCTCGAGGTAGGAACCGTCCACGTGCAGCGCCCCGGAGGCGCGGCCGGAGATCTCGGCCGGGCCGGTGGCCGTACCGGCCTGGAACTCCCCGGAGAGCCCCTCGACCTCGCTCAGTGCGCCCAGGTCGCCCCACGCGGTGGCGAGGCTGCCGGAGGGCAGGTCGGAGACGTCGGAGGAGAACTCGTCGGCGGAGTCGAGCGTGCCGTGCTCCTCCACCTGGCGCTCCATGTCGGCCAGGGAGGCGCCGTCAGGGGTCAGGAGCGCGAAACCGTCGGTGATCTCGTAGTAGAGGTCGTCGTACTCGCCGGAGAGGGAGGAGAGGTCCTCCTCGGCCAGGGACTCGTCCTCCACCGACAGCGCGATGACACTGCCCATGCCGGCGGTACCGGCCTCGGAACCGACCTCCTCGTCGTCGGAGGGCCACAGGCCCGCGCCGGCGCCGTCACCGATCCACTCGCTCACCGAGGCCTTGTCCGCCTCGGGGAAGGCATCGGTGAACACGTCGGCGAAGAGCTCGTTCATGTCGCCGTCCCCGGTGTCGATCTCCTCGGCCACCTCGTCCGGGAGCTGGTCGATGAACTCCATGAGTTCCACCGCCTGGCTGCCGTCGATGGACAGGTCGACCTCACCGAACGCGACGGTGTTGCCGGGGAGCACGGCCTCGGGTTGGTTGCCGCCGAAGTTCAGCAGGGACACCGAGGCCCACACTGCACCCGCCATCACGAGCACGGCCGTGGTGGCCGCGACGGGGATGAGCCACCGTTTACGGCCGCCGCCGCCACCGCCGGGTGGCACGGCACCGCCGGAAGGGTGGCCGTGGGGGCCGCCGGGAGGGAAGGGACCGCCCGGGCCGCCGGGAGGCATGGGTGCACCGTGACCGCCGGGGCCTGCGGGGCCGCCGGGGGGCATGGGCGCACCCGGACCACCGGGACCGCCGGGAGGGACGGGACCGCCCGGGCCGGTAGGGGCACCGGGGCCGCCGGGCTGACCCGGGGCGCCGGCCTGCGGGGATTGCCCCGGCCCAGGCTGCCCGGGCTGCTGCTGCCACTGGGGCTGCTGTGGGGGATCGGGGAAGGACATCGGACCTCCGGCGGGGAACTGAACGGGTGCGCGGATCGCGCGGTGAACCGGTGGGTCTGATGCCCACCACCCCCGGGATGGTTCGCGATCGTTGCCCGTCGTTTGTTGTCAGGGAGAAGGGTGGGGAATGTGTTGGCAGGAGAGAAGGCCCGGAGAAAGGCTCGGACTTCCTTGCGGGCCCATGGGGTGGTGGACGGACCCGGGCAGGGCGGGGCGAGCGCCCGCTCGCGGACACGCACCATCCACGAACGTGTCCTCATGTCCGGGTTCCGGCGGCACGCTCACCGTCCGCGCCCCGGGTGCGTGCCTCTGCGGGAACGAGGCCGGCCCCGGGGCCCGTACCGGCCCGAGCACGGCCGGTGAGCTGCTCTCATGTGCTCGGAACGAGGTTACTCCCCGCGCCGGGCGGCCTCGCAGCCGAGCCCCCCTTCAGGGGTCCGTGCCCTCGGCGTCCCGGCCGCGCGGGTGGTCCCGTTGCCCGTGGGTCCTGTGCACGTCCCGTCCTGTCCTCCCTGAGCGGACGGCCCCGCACGGCAGGGCACACGTGCCCCTTCGGGCGGCACGCGGGCGCCCCGGGGGACGCCCGCGTGCCCGGAACTCACGAAGCGGTGCTCAGGTCCACGCCGCTGTAGGAGGAGAGCTTGCTCAGACGGTGCTCGCTGTGCACCTGGCGCACGGTCCCGCTGCGCCCGCGCATGACCAGCGAGTCCGTGTGCACGCGGGTGGACTCGTAGCGCACCCCGTCCACGAGCTCTCCCTCGGTGATCCCCGTCGCGGCGAAGAACACGTCGTCGGAGGAGACCAGGTCGTCGGTGGTCAGGACCCGGTCCACGTCGTGCCCGGCGGCGATCACCTGCTGCCGTTCGGCGTCGTCCTTGGGCCACAGGCGTCCCTGGATGGCCCCGCCGAGGCACTTCATGGCGCAGGCGGTGATGATGCCCTCCGGGGTACCGCCGATCCCCAGCAGCAGGTCCACCCCGGTACCGGCGCGGGCGGACATGATCGCGCCCGCCACGTCGCCGTCGCTGATGAACTTGATGCGGGCCCCGGCCTCGCGCACCTCCTCCACGATCTGCTGGTGGCGCGGGCGGTCGAGGATGACGACCGTGACGTCCTGCGGCGTCTTGCCCTTCGCACGGGCCACCGCGCGCACGTTGTCGCCGACGGGCGCAGTGATGTCGACGACCTCGGCGGCCTCGGGGCCGGTCGCCAGCTTCTCCATGTAGAAGACCGCGGAGGGGTCGAACATGGTCCCGCGCGGGCTCAACGCGATCACCGCCACCGCGTTGGGCATACCGTTCGCGGTCAGGGTGGTGCCGTCGACCGGGTCGACGGCGACGTCCCAGTCGTGCCCGCCGCCGTCGCCGACGTTCTCCCCGTTGTAGAGCATGGGGGCGTTGTCCTTCTCGCCCTCGCCGATGACGACGGTGCCGTTCATCGACACGGTGCTGATCATGTGCCGCATGCCGCGGACCGCAGCGCCGTCCGCGCCGTTCTTGTCGCCTTTGCCCACCCAGCGGGCGGCCGCGAGCGCGGCCGTCTCGGTGACACGGACCAGTTCCAACGCGAGGTTGCGGTCGGGAACGGTGGAGTTACCGGGTTGCGACATGGACATGGCACCTTCCGTCGAGGAGCAGGGTGGGACCTACGTCTTAGGGTAGTCACCCGAGGTGTTCCGACAGGCCCGTGGGTGGGCCCGTGTTCCACGCGGGCCCACCGGCGACGGAGTTGAAGAGGGCGTGACTGTGGACAGGACGGACAAACCCACGAGGACCTCCCCGCGGGGGGCCGCCACGCGCAGCGCCCTGCTTCGGGCGGCGGCCCAGGTCTTCCGGACGGTGGGCTTCGCGAAGGCGGGTGTCAGCGAGGTCGTGTCCGTGGCCGGAGCCAGTGTCGGCAGCCTCTACCACCACTTCGGCGGCAAGGCGGATCTGTATCTGGCGTTGTACGAGGAGTTCCAGGCCCGTCAGCAGGAACGCACCCACGAGGCCGTGGTCGAGGCGCGCAGCGCGGGTGAGAAGGATCCCACACGCCTGATGAACATCGCCGCCCGCGCCTACCTGCTCGGCTGCGTGGAGGAGCGCGAGACCACCCGCCTGTTCTTCAGCGGCGACGGTCCGCCCGGGTTCGATTACCAGCTCCGCGAGCGCCTGACGAGGTGGACCGACCGGAACGTCGCACTGTTCCGCAAGGCCGAGGAGCCGGTCGACGAGGCCCTGTTGATCGTGGTCTCCGGCGCGATGCTCATCGCGGTCGCCGAGGTCGTGCGCCTCGACGACGCCGATGCCCGACGCCTCGCCGACGACATCACCGACCTGTTGGGGACGCTCCAGCCCCGGGCCCACGAGCGGGAGACCGCAGCGAACTGACCGGAGGCTCCGGGTACCCCGGGTCGGAGTCCTCTCCAGCCTGCGGCAAGCTGGAATGTGCCATGAGTGAGTACAGCCGGTCCAGCGCGACCTTCAAGAACTACGCCATCTCCCTCGGGATCATCGTCGGCATCCTGCTGTTGATGTACGTCGTCGTCGCGACCCGCTCGGAGGAGCGCATCCCGACGGTGGAGTACGGGCCGGACGCGGAGACCCTGCGGGCCGAGGCCGACTACCCGGTGACCCTGCCGGCCGAGGACCTCCCGGAAGGGTGGATCCCGACCAGCTCCCACCTGGACATCAACGAGCCGATGGAGTGGAGCCTGGGATTTGCCACCCCGCAGGACAGCCACGTCATGCTCACCCAGAGCGACGACGACCCCGAACACGTGATCGCAGAACGTGTGAAGGACGCGGAACAGGTCGGCGCGGTCAACGCCGGTGACCGCGAGTGGGAGCACTTCGACAACGAGGACGACTGGCGCGCCCTGGTCTCGCAGGAGGACGGCGTCACGCTGATCGTGTCCGGCCCCGCCGACCTCGACGAACTCGCGTACATGGCCGGAGGGCTGCGGACCATGCCCGAGGAGGACACCGGGGAGGGCGAAGGTACCGAGGACGCGGGGAGCACCGAGAGCCCCGACACCGAGGAGACCGCCGACGGGGAGACCGAGCCCTCCGAGCCCTGAACCGTCCCGGACCCGCTGGAGCCGGCCCCGAACACGAGCCGGGGGCCGCCGTGCACCACGGCGGCCCCCGGTCGTGCCGTGGCACCCACCGGTTCCGGGTCCTCGTCCCGGCCCCGGGGGTGCTCTGTCGGTCTCTACTTCTGGGCCTCGGCCTGCTCGGCACGCAGGTCGCGCCGCAGTTCCTTGGGCAGGGAGAAGGTCAGGTTCTCCTCGGCCGTGGTCACCGGGGTGACCGAGCCGTAGCCGAGCCCGGACAGCTTGTCGAGGAGCTCGCGCACGAGGATCTCCGGCACGGAGGCGCCACTGGTCACACCGACCGTGGTGACACCCTCCAGCCAGGACTCGTCCAGGAGCGTGGCGTTGTCGATGAGGTAAGAGGCGTCGGCGCCGGCCTCGAGGGCGACCTCGACCAGGCGCACCGAGTTCGAGGAGTTGTCCGACCCCACGACGATGACCAGCTCGCACTCGGGAGCCATGGCCTTCACGGAGTCCTGGCGGTTCGAGGTGGCGTAGCAGATGTCGTCGCTCGGCGGGTCGAGCAGGTTGGGGAACCGTTCGCGCAGAGCGTCCACGGTCTGGTTGGTCTCGTCCACCGACAGGGTGGTCTGGGAGAGCCAGGAGACGTTGTCCGGGTCGCGCACCTGGACCTTGTCGACCTCCTCGGGGCTCTCCACGATCTGGATGTGCTCGGGCGCCTGGCCGCTGGTGCCCTCGACCTCCTCATGGCCGATGTGGCCGATGAGGACGATGTCGCGGTCCCCCTTGGCGAACCGCTGCGCTTCCTTGTGGACCTTGGTGACGAGCGGGCAGGTCGCGTCGATGGTCTTCAACTGACGCTGGTCGGCCTGTTCGTGTACGGCGGGGGAGACACCGTGGGCGGAGAACACCACGATGGCGCCTTCGGGGACCTCGTCGGTCTCCTCGACGAAGACGGCACCCCGCTCCTCCAGCGTGCGCACCACATGGGTGTTGTGCACGATCTGCTTGCGGACGTAGACGGGAGCGCCGTACTGCTCAAGGGCCTTCTCGACGGTGATGACCGCCCGGTCGACACCGGCGCAGTAACCCCGCGGGTTGGCGAGCAGCACACGGCGTTGGTTCGTGGCAGTCGTCGCACTCATACTTCACATCCTAGGTGGGGTGCGGTGAGGTGGGGGGCTTTCGGGCCTTGTGTGGTATACGGCACCGCGACAGTGGTCGGCCCTTCCCCCACCGTAGGCGCCTTGTGAATGTGACGGGATCGCAACGGGACGTATCCGCTTCCGCAGTGAAGTGTGGGGATCATGCAGCTGTCCCCCCGCTCATGGTGTTCCACCCTCCTCTATCCTGGTTCACCACCACATCCGTCAGAAGGCGGTTCGCACTCAACTCGGCCTTGCCTGGTTTTCTGGAAGCGCGCCGCTGGCCCATCCGCCGAGACCCTCAGGAGCCCCCGCCCTATGTCGAACACGTCGATCGTCACGAAGTTGCTGTCCCTGGTCAAGGGCGCCTTCGGCCGCAAGGACACCGCATCCGACGCGGTCCGGGAGTCGCAGGCCGAGAACAAGGGACCGGCCGCGGAGAACGGCGGCGGGGAGCACAGGACCTCCACCGCGACCATGGAGCAGGCCGCCCCGGCCGAGCAGGCCGAGGAGGCCGCCACCTCCGCCCCTGAGGAGACCGCGGAGGCTGCGGAGGCCCCGAAGGCTGAGAAGCCGGCCCCGGCCGGGACGGCGGGGGAGAAGGCCCCGGCCGAGAAGTCCGCCCCGGCCGAGAAGTCCGCCCCGGCCGAGAAGACCGGGCAGGCCGAGGAGCCGGCTCCGGAGACCGGGACGCCGGCCCCGGCCACCGACGACGTCCCCGAGAAGGCCGCCGCCATCGCCGAGGAACTCGGCGCCAACGACAACCACACCGAGGTCGCCAGCGACGAGGTCCTCGAACGCGTACGCAAGGGGGCCGCCCCCTCCGCCGAGGAACTCGCCGTGCCCACCTACGACGAGCTCACCCTCCCCTCGATCCGCGCGCGCCTGCGCAAGCTCACCGTCGACCAGGTCCGTGACCTGCGCTCCTACGAGGTCGCCCACCAGTCGCGCCCGGAGTTCGTCAAGATGTACGACAACCGCATCGCCAAGCTCCAGGCCGAGGAGAACTAGCGGTTCGAGCGGGCGCCCTCTCCTCCGGCGCCCGCTCCGAAGGCCTTCCCAACCACGAGAGACCCAGACGCTCCACCACACGAAGGGCTGGGCCCCCGCGCAGGTGCACGGTGCATGGTCTGCCGGGCCACAAGAGCCCCAGAGGCCCAACCATGTGAGGGGCCGAGCCCCAGCGCAGGTGCACGGTGCAAGGGCTCCCCTCACCACAAGAAACCCAGAAGCTCAACCACATAAAGGGTTCAGACCCAGCGCAGGTGCACCCACCCCGATCCCGCTCCGAAGGCCTTCCCACCTCCACCTGCGGGCGCGCCTGCGGGCAGAACTGTCGCAGCCTTGTCCTAGGCTGCCGAGACATGGGAATGGAGAGCTCAGCCGAGGCGCCGCAGCCGGTCCGCGTCGTTCTGAACGCCGTCGGCCAGTGGATCGGCCGCCTGGGCCGGATCTGGGTCGAGGGGCAGATCGCCGAACTGAACCGGCGCGGCCGCATGGCCTACATCACCTTGCGCGACCCGGTCGCCAACGTCTCCGCCAACGTCGTGTGCCCCACGGCCGTGCTCGACGCGCAGAGCCCGCCCCCCGAACCGGGCGCACGCGTGGTCGTGCACGCCAAACCCGACTTCTACGAACCCCGCGGCCGTTTCTCCCTGCGGGCCCTGGAGATCCGCCACGTGGGGCTGGGTGAACTCCTGGCCCGCCTGGAACAGCTGCGCCGTACCCTCACCGCCGAGGGCGTCTTCGACCAGGCCCGCAAACGCCCGCTGCCGTTCCTGCCCAACACCGTCGGGCTCGTGTGCGGGCGCGACTCGGCCGCCGAACGTGACGTTCTCGAGAACGGCCGCCGCCGCTGGCCCGCCGTGCGCTTCGAGGTGCGTCCGGCCACTGTCCAGGGCGAACGTGCCGTCCGAGAGGTCGTGGCGGCCCTCCAGGACCTCGACGCCCACCCCGAGGTCGACGTCATCGTCATCGCCCGCGGCGGGGGTTCGCTCGAGGACCTGCTGCCCTTCTCCGACGAGGCCCTGGTGCGTGCGGTGGCCGCTTCCACCACCCCCGTCGTCAGCGCCATCGGCCACGAACAGGACGCACCCCTGCTCGACCACGTCGCCGACGTGCGCGCCTCCACCCCCACGGACGCCGCCAAACGCACCGTGCCCGACGTGGGCGAACAGCTCGAGATCGTGCGCCAGCTCCGCGACCGGGGCCGTCGGGTCGTCCAGGGCGGTCTGGAGCGCGAGTTCTCCTGGCTGCGCAGTGTGCGTTCCCGCCCGGCGCTGGCCGATCCGGTCCGTGAGGTCGACCGGCTCACCGAACAGGTCGTGGAGCTGCGCGACCGCGCCCGGCGCAGCCTCACCGTCTCCTTGGACCGCTCCGCCGACGGCCTCGGCCACACCCGGGCCCGCCTGCACGCGCTCTCGCCCGCCACGACCCTGGCCCGCGGCTACGCGATCGTGCAGCGGGAGGACGGCTCCGTGGTGCGTTCCGCCACCGACCTGCAGGAGGGTGAGGAACTGCGGGTGCGTCTGACCGAGGACAGCCTGCGCGCGAGGGTCACGCAGATCGAGGCCGACGGGGGCGAGGACCCCGCGCCGGCCGGCACAGGGACCACCGGGAGCGGGGACCCCGCACCCGCCGAGACGACCGAGGGGGAGAACCCGTGAGTGAGAGCGCCGAGACGGGCAACGGCACCGCCGCCGAACCGGAGATGAGCTACGAGGAGAGCCGGGAGGAGCTCAACAACGTGGTGCGCCAGTTGGAGTCCGGCGGTCTGAGCCTGAAGGACTCGCTGGCTCTGTGGGAGCGCGGTGAGGAGCTCGCGCGGGTGTGTGAGCAGTGGCTCGAGGGGGCCCGTGCCAAACTGGCCGCCGCGATGGACGAACGTGCGGAGAACGGGGCAGGGGCCGGGGGAGAGGACACCGGTACACCGTTCTGAGCCCGGGCGCTGCGGCCCGGGTCAGCGGCGGCCGTTGAGTTCGTCGCCCAGTTCGCGCAGGTTCCCGGGGAGCCCGCGGAAGACCGCGATGACCAGTACCAGCGCGGTGCCCAGGAACAGCCACGGGGCGACCTCCGCCAGGCGGGAGGCCAGACCGAGCATCAGGACCCGGGTGAAGCCGTCGTTGCCGAGTGCGAGCACGGATTCGGCGCTCACCACGGACACGAAGAACGCGATGGGCGGGCTCACCGACAGCGACAGCAGGTCGGGTGGGCGCACCGTGGCCGCGGTCAGCAGGCAGGCCGCCGTGAAGGCGATGCCCGGGGCCGCGGGCCAGGAGGCCGCGTGCGCGATCATCGTGCCCGCGACGCTGAACAGGACGATGAGGAGTACCCCGCCGCGGCCGGTCAGCCGGAGTGGGCCCGCCGGTGCGCTCGAGGGGCGGGCGGGTCGGGGCGCGGCGCGGCCGGAGCGTTGCTGTGCCTTCTGGGCCACGGCCGTGTGCGTGCCCCGGTCCTCGGAACGTACGAAGTAAGGAGCGTGGCCGGGCTCCGGGTCTTCGTGCCTGCGCGGGGGCATGGCCGTGCGCCTCCCAAATGTGTTACTCACGGCGTTCAGTGTGTCACTTCTCGTGAGAGTTCGGTGTCTTTTCCGGGGATCGTGTTGTCCTTTTGTCCCCTTGTCCCTTCCGGGGCGAACGCGCCTTCTGAACCTTGGACCGCAGCTTCGTCCCTCCGGGTTCTGGAAGTTTTCCGGCGAGTTCCGGTGAACTGGGGAGAGAGATGCTGAGAGCGGGAAAAAGGTGCATTCAGGTCATGCCGGTGTTCCCATTGTGAGCGTGCTGAATACTCTCCGCGGAGAACCTTTCCGACGGCCCCCGGCCTGAGCCGCCGCTCTCCGTGTTCTCACGGAACGCGCCACCACCCGCCCCTGAGTCGGATCGCTCCTGGTCAGCGAGGTCGGCGTCCCCGGCCAGCTCCGGGGACGACAGCGCCCGCGGGCTCTCCCGAACCCCCGAGGGGCGTTCCAGATCACCCTCGACCAGACCCAGCTCCTCGAACCGCCGCGCCGTCACCAGCACCCGGTTCTCCAACGATCCCACCGTCCGGTTGTAGGCCGCCACCGTCCGGTCCAACGCCCGGCCCAGACCGTCCACGTGCCCGCCCAGGATCGACAACCGCTGGTGCAACTGCTTGCCCAGGTCGAAGATCTCACGGGCGTTCTCGCTCAACGCCTCCTGCTGCCACGCGTACTGGGCGGTGCGCAGCAACGAGATCAGCGTCGTGGGGGTGGCGATGTGGACCCGGCGCGCCATCGCGTGCTCCAACAACCCCGGGTCCTGCTCCAACGCCGGGGCCAGGAACGCCTCACCCGGGATGAAGAGCACCACGAACTCCGGGGCAGGGGTGAACGAGGCCCAGTACGACTTGCCCGCGAGCTGGTCCACATGGGTGCGCAGCTGCTTGGCGTGCGCACGCAACTGCGTGTCCCGGTCGGTCTCCTGCCCCGACTCGACCGCGTCCAGGTAGGCCGACAGCGGGACCTTGGCGTCCACGACGATGTTCTTGCCCCCGACCAGGCGCACCACCATGTCCGGCCGCTGCGACCCGTCCGGGGTGCTCGCCTGCTCGTCGAAGTCGCAGTGCGAGGCCATGCCGGCCAGCTCCGCGACCCGGCGCAGCTGCACCTCGCCCCACCGGCCGCGGGCTTCCGGGCGGCGCAGAGCCGTCACCAGCGAGCGGGTCTGATCGCGCAGCCGGTCCGATCCCTCGCGCACCAGTTCCACCTGTTTGGCCAGTTCCGCGTGGGCCGCCGCCCGACCCGAGTCGGCCTCCCGCATCCGGCGCTCGACCCGCAACAGGGTCTCGGTGATCGGCTCGACCATCCGCTCCACCGCACGGCGCCGCTCGTCCAGGTCCCCGCCGGCCTCGGCGTTGACCGCACGCAACCGGCCCTCCGCCAGCTCCAGGAACTGTTGGTTGTTCTGGTCCAGGGCCTGTACCGACATGGCCCTGAACCGTTCGGCCAGCTGTTCCTCCATGTATTCGGCACGTCCCCGGGCCGCTTCCGCATCGGCGCGTGACCCGGCGTCGCGCGAGCGCGCGAGCGCCCACCCCAGGGCAGTACCGACGGCCAGACCGATCAGGAGCGTGAGCAAGAGTGCGAGACCGTCCATGGCGTCCCATGGTCGCAGCCCCGGCCCCGATCCCGTCGGCGGACGCGGGTACCGCTCCGGTGGCCCGACGCGCACCTCCGGGGCCGGTCCGCGGTCAGTTCTGGGAACCGGGCCGCATCGCCGGCAGGCAGCGGCCCAGCGCGGACCGCCAGGCCAGAACCGAGGCCCAGTACGCCGGGGAAGCCTCGTGCGGGGCGAGCAGCCACATACGCTCCCAGGAGGGCGACTCCGGGGCGTCGATACGGCTACGCGGGGACGGGGGCACTTCTTCGCATACCGGGTACCACCAGTACCCGAGGGGCTCCAGCAGTGCCATGAGCCGTTCCTCCAACCCCCGGTCCGGACGCACCTTGACCAGCACCCACGGCCGGTGGCGGCGCAGCACCTCCAACGCCCCTGCGACCACGTCCGGCTCGGTGCCCGCCGTGTCGACCGTGATCACACGCGGGTGTACGGCGGCCCCCTCGGCCCACCGGGACAGGGACACGACCGGGACCCGGACGTGGGCGAGGCCTGCCCGGCCCGCCCCCGGGACCGTCGCGTTGCACATGTCGTTGTACGGGGAACGGCGCAGGAGGGCCGTCCCGTTGTAGTTGCCGACGGCCGTGCCCACCACCGTGAACCCCAGGCCGCAGGTGCCGGAGACCGTACGGGCCGCGGAGGCCGCCTCCGGGGTCGGCTCGAACGCGAAGACCGCCCGGCGGGACCGGGCCGCCGCCAACGCCGCGTAGACACCCACGCCCGCCCCGACGTCGAGTACCGCACCCGGTTCCGCGTGCTCGACCGCCGCCAGGAAACACGACAGGCTCGCCGGTTCGTGCTGGGCCAGCCCGAACCTCTCCAGCCGGCGCGGCACCGTGAGGTCGCCCGGCAGCTCCAGCTCCGTCCGGTCCGGGCCCGCCGCCGACCCCTCCTCCGTGCGCGGCAGCTCCAGGGGGAAGCGGCGTATCCACGGCGAGAGCCGCTCCGGGGCCAGCCCGCCCAACCTCCGCGGCAGACGGGTCCGCAGACGCTGCGTGGCAAAACGCACGATCGGATAGCGGCGCACGAGCGCACGCAGTTGGTCGGTGACCACAGGTGTTCCCCCCAGAAACGGTGCCGCGGTCGGGGAACCGGGCCCGCACCGGCGACCGTGTCTCCCCTCCACGGCCCGGGAGCGGCGGCACACGGCCCACCGCCCCGTCGGTGTCGCACCCCTCACGGACCCGGACTGCGGCCCGCGAGCCCCTCCCCCCGTTCGCGGCTGTGCCTCGACAACACGTACCGAACCTACTGTGCGGGGTCGCCGGTGCGCATGCGATCAGGGGGATCGTGCACGCTTTCCGACCACGACGGATCGGTGGCCCCCTACGGCCGCATAGACTCGGGTCCTGTGAGTCTGACAATCGGGATCGTCGGCCTGCCCAACGTCGGCAAGTCCACCCTCTTCAACGCATTGACCAAGAACGACGCTCTGGCCGCGAACTACCCGTTCGCCACCATCGAGCCCAACGTCGGGGTCGTGGGTGTGCCCGATGCCCGGCTCGGCACACTGGCGGGGATCTTCGGCTCGGCCAAGCTCATCCCCGCCACGGTCGACTTCGTCGACATCGCCGGCATCGTGCGCGGCGCCTCCACGGGTGAGGGGCTCGGCAACAAGTTCCTCGCCAACATCCGCGAGAGCGACGCCATCTGCCAGGTCATCCGGGCTTTCGACGACCCGGACGTCACCCACGTCGACGGTGACATCGAGCCGTCCCGCGACATCGAGACCATCAACACCGAGCTGATCCTGGCCGACCTGCAGACCCTGGAGAAGGCCGTCCCGCGCCTGGAGAAGGAAGCCAAGCGCAACGCCAAGGACAAGGCCGCCCAGGAGACGCTGCAGGCCGCCCGCGACGCGCAGGAGGCCCTCGACCGGGGCACCTCGCTCTCCGTTGCCGAGGGGGTGGACACCGACCGGCTGCGTGAGCTCAACCTGCTCACCGTCAAGCCGTTCATCTACGTGTTCAACCTCGACAGCGAGGAGCTCGCCGACGAGAAGCTGCGCACCCGCCTGCAGGAACTCGTGGCGCCCTCCGAGGCGATCTTCCTCGACGCCAAGATCGAGGCCGAGCTCGCCGAACTCGAGGAGGACGAGGCCCAGGAGCTGTTGGAGTCGCTCGGCCAGACCGAGTCCGGCCTCGCCCAGCTCGCCCGTGTCGGGTTCAACACCCTGGGCCTGCAGACCTACCTGACCGCCGGGCCCAAGGAGGCCCGCGCCTGGACGATCAAGCAGGGCGCCACCGCCCCCGAGGCCGCCGGGGTCATCCACAGCGACTTCCAGCGCGGCTTCATCAAGGCCGAGGTGGTCTCCTTCGACGATCTCGTGTCGGGCGGCGACATGCAGACCGCGCGCTCGGCGGGCAAGGTCCGCATCGAGGGCAAGGAGTACGTGATGTCCGACGGCGACGTCGTGGAGTTCCGCTTCAACGTGTGAGTGCCGAGGGCACGGGCCGGTGCCGCGTCACCTCTCGTGCGGCCCGTGGCCGTCCCTCCTGCAGGGAAGCCACGGGCGTGCGCACGGCACGGTAACGGGGCGGCTCCGCCATGCGTGGGATGGGGACGGACCGATCTCCCGCTCACCGGTTTTCAGGAGATTTTTTGAGAATCCCGTTGGTACAGGTGGACGCCTTCGCGGAGTCGCTCTTCGAAGGCAACCCGGCAGCCGTGATGCTCCTGGAGCACTGGTTCCCGGACGCGGTGCTGCAACAGCTCGCGCTCGAGAACAACCTCTCCGAGACTGCGTTCCTGGTCGTCCACGATGCTGACGGCGGTCCCGCACCAGGTCCCGGCCTGCCGGTGTATGAGCTGCGCTGGTTCACTCCGGCCACCGAGGTCGACCTCTGCGGCCACGCAACGCTGGGGGCCTCGTCCTACTTGTTCGACGACGTCCACCCCGATGCCGACACCCTCCAGTTCTCGACCCGCAGCGGCCGGCTGACCGTGAAGCGATCCGCGGAGGGCCTGCTCACCATGGACTTCCCGGCCGAGACCCCGACCCCGGTCGAGGTGGATCCGCTGATCGCGGACGCACTCGGCGCCGAAGTGCTGGAGGCACATCGGGCAACCGATCTGATCTACACGGTCGAGAACGCCGAGACCGTTCGGGGGCTTGCTCCCGACCTGGCAGTCCTGGCTTCGCTACCTGTACGCGGTGTCGCCGTCACCGCGCCGGGTGACAGTGCAGGGTTCGATTTCGTCTCTCGCTGGTTCGGCGCACAGGCCGGCGTCCCCGAGGACCCGGTCACCGGTTCCGCCCACTGCCAGCTGGCTCCCTTGTGGGCAGCGCGCTCGGGGAAGAGCGAGATGACGGCCCGCCAGATGTCGGCCCGTGGAGGGACAGTCGTGATTCGCCTGCGGGAGGAGCGTGCATTGCTGTCCGGGCGGTGCGTTCGGTACCTCGAAGGAACGGTCCTGTTGTCCGAGTGACGTCTGACCAGTCGGCCGTTGCCGTCCACGTGTCGTTCGGCACACCGGAGCCGCTCTCGGGCCGGGGATCGGCACGGCGAGCAGTTGGCGCTGGAAGTCGGCGGAGTCCGGACTGTCCCGGCCATCGTCGTGAGGTCCACGCTCTGAGGGAGCCAGAGCCTGTAGCCCTCTGGCCACGATGAGCACGGCGACGGCATCGTCGATGCCGGTGATGTCCCTTCAACAGCCTGAAAGGGGTGGAGTTCCGCCTCGGCGTGTAGCGCTGCCGGTGAGACCGCTCCCGTGCCACCGGCCCGAAGCGTGCGCCCGGGACCGGCCCCCGGGGTAGCGCCGGGGGCTGTGATATCCAGCAGGAAACAGGTGGCCGGTGCGGCGAGGAGAGCTGAGCGGGGTGGCCGACCTCCCCGCCCGGGAACCGTAGCGCCGGACCACACGGGGGCCGGCGCAGCTCCCGAACCGGATGCTGCGCCGGAACTTTCCCGGGAACATTGACCTCTCTGCCGTATCTCCGCGGGTGAAGCGGGACGCGAGCAGGAAAAGGGAGCCGTCCGGGCAGAGGCACACAGATGCGGACCCGGCCTCCCCTGTGCAAAGAAAACGGTGCAGCATGTCCGTCCCACTGAGTGTTCTCGACCTCGTCTCCATCCCCGAGGGCTCGACGGCCCGTGAAGCCATCGCTTCGTCGATGTCGGCGGCGAAGACGGCCGACCGGCTCGGCTACACGCGACTGTGGTTCGCGGAGCACCACAACACGGCGAACCTGGCCGCCAGTGCCACGGGGCAGCTCATCGGCCATGCCGCATCGGCCACCGAACGGATCCGTGTGGGGTCGGGCGGGGTCATGCTGCCCAACCACGCCCCGCTCATGGTGGCCGAGGAGTACGGCACGCTGGCCAACATCCACGGTGACCGGATCGATCTCGGTCTGGGCCGCGCACCGGGCACCGACATGATGACCGCCCGCGCACTGAGCCGTTCCTCGGCCGAGCCGCAGGAGTTCGCGCAGAACATCTACGACCTGCAGGGCTGGTTCAGCGAGGGGACCGCCCGGAGCATGCAGATCGCCTCGGCGGTCTCCGCGGGCACGGAGGTCCCCATCTGGGTGCTCGGGTCGACCGTCAACGGCGCCTCGATCGCCGGTCAGCTCGGACTGCCGTTCTCCGTCGCCTCGCACTTCGCGCCCGACCAGCTCGACGACGCGATCAGGATCTACCGGAGCAGCTTCACCGCCGACGCGCCGACGGCGCAGATCGACGAGCCCTACGTCCTGGCCGGCATCAACGTCATGGTGGCCGACAGCGACGCCGAGGCCGAGCGCGAATTCACCTCGGTGGGCCAGATGTTCGCGGACGTCTCACGCGGCCGGTCCCGCAGGATCCAGCCGCCGGTCGACCCGGCCGAGGCACGGGGCCTCGACAACCCGATGCTCAGCATCAAGGCGGTCGGTTCTCCGCAGACCGCCGTGCGGCAGTTGGCGGAGTTCGTCGAGCGCACGGGTGCCGATGAGCTCATCACCACCACCTACGCCTACGACCCGGCCGTCCGGGAACGCTCGCTCCGGCTGCTGGCCGAGAACTGGTTCTGAGCGTGCAGCGCACGGGTTGAACGCCGTCCCGGCGGCCGTGGCCGGTCCCGGCTCGGGGCCGGCCGCCGCGGGGCCGGCATCCGGTGCGGCTTCCTCAGGGCCGAGCGGTCTCCTCCGGTGACGCCGTGGAGCTCCGGCAACCCTGATTCGGAAGCGGATCTCTCGCCCCGGCAGACCCATATTGCTATCATGGTTGATATCAACGTGGGGAGGTGGTCGACATGGCATCCATCGTCGTCAGAGGTCTCGACGAGTCGGTGAAGCAGCGCTTGGCGGCGCAGGCCCGGGAGCACGGCCGCTCGATGGAGGCCGAAGTGCGTGACATCCTCACGCAGGCGTCAGCGCGCCCGCACATCGGTCTCGCGCTCCTGGAGGCCGCTCGTGCGTCCGGCGGCACCGGGGAGTTGCCGGTCCCGGAGCGTTCGGACGAGGCCCGATCGGTGGACTTCGGATGATCGTGCTCGACACGAACGTCGTCTCCGAGCTCTTCCGCCCTCACCCTGAGCCGCGCGTCGTCGCATGGTTGGAAGCGCTCACGGATGACGTCGCCATCACCACGATCACGTTGGCGGAGCTGCTTGCCGGCGTTCGCAGACTGCCCGGCGGGCGGCGCAGGGAGGACCTGGAGGCGGCGATCGACGGCGCGGTCCGGCCCTACCGGGACACCCGTTCCCTGCTCGCCTTCGACGAGGAAGCGGCCGCGGAGTACGCCGAGGTTCTCCTCGCGCGCGAGCGCGCGGGGCTGCCCATCGCCACGGCTGATGCGCAGATCGCGTCGATCTGCAGACTCCATCGTGCTGTGTGCGCGACCCGGAACACGAAGGACTTCACCCGGACCGGCGTCGAGCTGGTCGACCCCTGGCTCGCTCCGTGAGGAGAGGCGACTCGGAACTTCCGCGGTGACAGTGCACGGGCTGAACGCCGTCCCGGCGGCCGTGGCCGGTCCCGGCTCGGGACCGGCCGCCGCGGGGCGGCTTCATCAGGGCCGAGTGCTCTCCTCCGGCGACGCCGTGTCGGCCGAGGGCATGCAGGCCGCGCGTTCGTCGGGCAGGGGCCCACCGGGGGCAAGGGGTACGTGTTCTCCGACGGCGGCGTCGTGGGGTTCCGCTTCGACGTGTGGGATCACGTCGAGAGCCCCGCAGCAGTGGAGTGGCCTGTGGCTTCCGACCGGAAGGTCGATGCCGGCCAGGTGAACTCCCCGTCCTTGCCGTAGGAGTCACGGCGGGCCGCGTACGCCAGGGCGGCATGTTCCCGGGCGTCGTCACCGATCAGCACCCGCAGCGGGTGGTCGGGGTCGGACAGGTGTGCGATCAGTGCCTCGGCCGCCAGGCTCGGATCGGCGTCCGTCGGCGACGCGTCGGGGTCGGCGTCCGGCCACGGGACCTCCGGGGTGCCGAACATGCTTGAGCGGAGCTCGTCGTATTCGGTCTTCGGGGCGGCGAACGGCATGCTCTTCCCGGCCCAGTCGGTCGCGAATCCGCCGAGTTGGGCGATGGTCAGCCGGATCCCGAACTGCGCGACCTCGGCGGCCAGCGCCTCGCTGAACCCTTCGAGTGCCCACTTGCTCGCGTTGTACAGTCCGAACGTCGGCATGGCACCGATGGCGCCGACCGTCGAGATCTGCACGATCTCGCCGCCGCCGTTCGCGCGCAAGTGCGGGACCGCTGCGCGGGAGACCCACATCGCGCCGAACAGGTTCAGGTCGAAGTGGTCGCGGGCCTGCTGCTCGCCGACCTCCTCGAGGGCGCCGACGAAGCCGGCGCCCGCGTTGTTGACGACGATGTCGAGGCCGCCGAAAGTTTGCGCTGCGTCCTCGACGGCGGCGGTGACCGCCGTGGCGTCACGGACGTCGAGCAGGAGCTCGTGGGCCGAGTCCGGGTGTGCCTCCTGCAGTTCCTTCATCGCTCCGGGACTGCGGACCGTTCCGACGACGCGGTCGCCCTGCG
The DNA here is from genome assembly GCF_000340965.1 of Nocardiopsis kunsanensis DSM 44524. Taxonomy (GTDB): domain Bacteria; phylum Actinomycetota; class Actinomycetes; order Streptosporangiales; family Streptosporangiaceae; genus Nocardiopsis; species Nocardiopsis kunsanensis. The sequence continues at coordinate 38,346 of NZ_ANAY01000018.1, read as the reverse complement.
CAAGGGCGGCCCCGGCGAACGCACGACCGAGGCCACGGCCCACTCCGGTGACGAGCCAGGTGCGAGGCGGGCGTGATGTCTCAGCCATGCGCTGAACCTTTCCGACGAGACGATGTGTCTCGCAAGCGTGGCGTACGGCCTGTGCATTGTCAAGACGGGCCGTCTCGCCTCGCTCTGTTGCGGCCCGAACGCACGGCCCTGCGCCTGAGAGATCCGCATCTTCCGGGGCCGGACCCGGGAACCTCCCGCCGTAGCGGGCGGGCCCGTCGGGGCCACACCCCGGCCCCGCCCCGTCCTCGACGGCAGCAGGTACGGCAGTACGCGAATTCTCCGGACGATTTCCGCGCGGGATGTCGAGAACGTGTCCGGGGCTCCGTCTCCACGGTGAATGCGGTCACAATGGTCCGCAACGAGGGGAAGGAAGAACCGATGCCCAAGTACCTGCTGCTCAAGCACTACCGCGGCGGCAAGGCGCCGCTCAACGACGTTCCCGGCGACCGGTGGACGGAATCCGAGTGGGAGGCGCACGTCGCGTACATGGACGACTTCGCTGACCGCCTGCGGGACTCGGGGGAGTTCGTGGCCAGCGCCGCCCTCTCGATGGACGGGGAATGGGTCCGCTACGACGGGGAGGGACGGCCACCGGTGACGGACGGGCCGTTCGCCGAGACGAAGGACCTCGTCGCCGGGTGGATGCTCATCGACGTCGACTCCTACGAGCGCGCCCTCGCCCTCGCCTCCGACCTGTCGGCGGCACCGGGGGCCGGCGGGAACCCGTTGGGCGAATGGCTCGAGGTCCGACCCGTGATGGAGCCGGCGCCCACCGTGACCGAGTGAGGGACGGGAGCGGGAAGTGTGGCGGGAGGGAGAACCGATGGACGGTACCGGCCTCCGTGAACGGATCCCCCACGTGGTGAACACGCTGGTCAGAAGGGGGCTGTCGTTCGCTGCGGCCGAGGACGCCGTCCAGTCCGCGCTGGTGCGGGCCGTGGAGGTGTGGCCCCACGACCCGCCCCGCAACCCGACGGGGTGGCTGATCACCACTGCGTGGCGCGCCTTCCTCGACCAGGTACGCAGCGACGAGTCGCGTGCCCTGCGGGAGGAACGCAATGCCATGGAACCGCGGCCGGGGGCCGCCCCTTCCCGGGACGACACCCTGTGGCTGTACTTCCTCTGCGCACACCCGGCCCTCACACCCGGTTCGGCGATCGCCCTGACGCTGCGTGCCGTGGGCGGGCTCACCACACGGCAGATCGCGGAGGCCTACCTGGTGCCGGAGGCGACGATGGCCCAGCGGATCAGCCGCGCCAAGCAGCGGATCGCCGACCGCGGACTGGACCGGCCCGGGTCCGTGACTACCGTGCTGCGGGTGCTCTACCTCCTCTTCAACGAGGGGTACTCCGGCGACATCGACCTGGCGGCGGAGGCGGTCCGGCTCACCCGGCAGCTCGCTTCACGGATCGACGAGCCCGAGGTGAGCGGACTGCTCGCCCTCATGCTGCTGCACCACGCACGCCGCGAGGCGCGCACGGGCGCCGGGGGCCGCCTGGTGCCGCTCTCCGAGCAGGACCGCAGGCTGTGGGACACGGCCCTCATCAGGGAAGGGATCGACATCCTGCAGGAGGCACTGGCCCGCGACCGACGGGGCGAGTACCAGGTCCAGGCGGCGATCGCCGCGTTGCACGCGGACGCACCGAGTACGGAGGAGACGGACTGGCCGCAGATCGTGGAGTGGTACGACGAGCTCGTGGAACTGACCGGGTCCGACGTCGTGCGGCTCAACCGTGCCGTCGCGCTGGGCGAGGCCGAGGGTCCCCGAACGGGGGCGGCAGCTCTGATCGGGATCGACACGGCCACGCCGCGGTACGCCGCGGTGTCGGCGCACCTGCACGAGCGCGCGGGGGACCTGGACCTCGCCGCACTCGCGTACACCGAGGCGGCGCGGCGCGCCACGTCCGAGGCCGAACGGGTCCACCTGGAGCGCCGGGCCGTGCGACTGCGCGGCGCCGACGGGTGAGGGGTTCGAAGGGAGGGACAGCTGCCATGGGGCCTGCGAAAACGCACACCGCCGTACCGGACACCGTGCAGAACGGCCGTCCGATCGGCCGTCGAGCTCACTTTCCACGCCGTGTCGGTGAGGGGGAGAACCCGGAGGAGTCCTCCGCCGTCTCATTTTCCGAGCCGCAACTCCATGCAGTGACGATGAGTGAGGTGTTCGTACTCATGCGAACGACATCCGAATCGGCGACCACTGTGCCGTTACCGCCTCTGTGCACGGGCACGCCCGTGCTCCTGCGCACGCGCCGCGAGAGTGCCCTTCCGGCCGACGGCCCCGGAACAGTCCGATGACGGCCGCACCGGGCCCGTCGACACGGGCGACACCGGACGGAACGGTCCGTGCTGTGCGAACCGCGTGTGTGGCCGCGTGCGCGGCCACCGCGGTGGCCTTCGCACTGCTCGGGATGTCGGGCGGGCAGGACCCGGTCGCCATGCCGACCGCGCCACGCCTGGTGGCCGCCGTTGCCGCGGCAGCCACGGCCGTACTCGTGCTCCTGCCCCCGGGTGAGCGGGGAGGCCTCCGGGCCGGGGCGGTCCTGGGGGCCGCCGCGGTGATGCTCTCCGGCAGTCTCCTGGCGATCCCCCACACCGTCCTGATGGTCATCGTCCGGGTGAGCCAACAGTTCACGGGAGGCAGCGGCCCCTTCGCCGTGGAACCGTCGTGGTCGGCCACGCTCGTTCACGGGCTGAACGTCGTCGCCACGGCCCTGGTCGCACTGTGGCTCGTGGTCGACCACCGCAGACGCAACGACCGCTGTCTGCGCTGCGGGAGAATCTCCGCGACGCCGCCGCCCGCAGGGTCCCGCGGGCGCCTGTGGTGGCCCGCTCTCGTCGCGGTCGCCGGCGCTCTGCCGTACGGGCTGCTCAAACTGGCCTGGAGCCTGGGGTCGGGTGTCGGCCTCACCGGGGACGGGTTCGCGCAGGTCACCGCGGCTTCCCCGGGGTTCGGGGACACGGTCGTCCTCACCGGGTTCTCGATCGTGGTCTGCCTGGTGATGGGTGCGGGGCTCGGGAAGGGCGTGGTGCGTTGGGCGCTCACGGCGGTCGGCGCCGGCGGGGCCCTCATGCTCCTGCCCGTGGGGCTCACGGCCGCGGCGCAGTTCGTCACGGTCCTGTGGGGCGGTGCGTCGATCGACGACTCGGAGATCGCCCCCTGGGCCTTCGGGCTGGTGTACGGAAGCTTCCTCGTCTGGGGCGTGGCGTTCGCGTGGCTCACGGTCGCCTACTGGCGTGCGACGAGGCCGTACTGCCGGGCACATTCGACGGAGAGCGCCGTGTGGTGAACGCCCGTTCCCGAGTCGGCCGGACCGTTCCCGCGCCGGAGGGTCGACCAGTCGGACCGGGAAAAGAGAAGAGGGAAGAGATGACAGAAGCACCCACCCCGTTCGAGGTGTTCGAGCCGGGAACCTACCTGCACGGGACGAAGGCCGTCCTGGAGCCGGGGGAGCTGCTCGTGCCCGGCCGTACGTCGAACTACGACGCGGACAGGAGGCTGCGCCACGTCTACGTCACCCAGACGCTGGACGCAGCTGCCTATGGCGCGGAGCTGGCCCAGGGGGAGGGACCGGGGCACGTCTACGTCGTGGAACCGACCGGTGAACTCGAGGACGACCCCAACGTCACCGACATGAGGTTCCCGGGCAACCCGACCCGGTCCTACCGCACTCGCGAACCCGTGCGGGTGGTCAGGGAACTGGAGGGGTGGACCGGACACAGTCCAGAGACCGTGCAGGCCATGCGTGAGGGCCTGGCCGAACTCCGCCGGAAAGGGGAAGCCGTGATCCTGGACTGAGGTGACCGGGCCCACCCGTCGGCCCGTGACGCCCGCCCCGATCCCCGGGGCATCGGGCGTCACGGGCCGACGCGCATCAGGTCCGGTCGCTGCCTGAGTTCGCCTGTACCGAGGAAGCGGTGGACTCGTCGGCCTCGGCCTGCCTGTTCTCCTTGATGAAGAACGCCCCCACGAGGCCCAGGGCCGCGATGATGCCGGCGACGAGGAAGGCGACGTTCACGCCGTGGACGAGTCCTTGCATGCCGTACTCCGCCGGGTCCTTGGCGGCCCCGGTCATGACGGTGACCAGGATCGCCGTCCCGACGGAAGCGGCGATCTGGCGCATGGTGTTGTTCAGCGCCGTGCCGTGGGGGATCAACCGCTGCGGGAGCTGGTTGAGTGCCGCCGTGGTCACCGGCATGATGATCATCGCCGTGCCCAGCATGCGCACGGTGTTGACCGCCGCAATGTAGACGAAGGACGTCTCCGTGGTCAGGACCGCGAGCATGAAGGTCATCGCGCTGAGCAGGGTGAACCCGACGACGGCGAGCCACCTGGCCCCGAACTTGTCGTAGATGATCCCGGTCACCGGGGACATCAGACCCATGAGCGCGGCACCGGGCAGGAGCGCCAGGCCCGCTTCCATCGCCGAATAATCACTCATGTTCTGCATGAACAGCGGAATCATGATCATCCCGCCGATCATCGAGATGAACACGCACATGCCCAGCGTGGTGTTGAGCGCGAACATCGGGTTCTTGAGGACCCGGAACTCGAGGATCGGGTCGTCCAGCTTCAACTGCCGCCAGACGAACAGCACGAGCACGACGGCGCCGATACCCAACGACAGGCTCACCTGCGGGCTGGACCAACCGGTGTTCCCCCCGGAGCTGAAACCGTAGAGGAGGCCGCCGAAGGCGAACGAGGACATGATGATCGAGAGGACGTCCAGACGTGGGAAGGTCCGCTCGGTGACGTTCGTGAGAATGAAATAGCCGATGACCATGGCGGTCACGGAGATCGGCAGCATCATCAGGAACAGGGTCTGCCACGGGTAGTTGTCCACGATCCAGCCGGACAGGCTCGGGCCGATCGCGGGAGCGAAAGCGATGACGAGGCCGAACGTCCCCATCGCGGTACCGCGCTTGTGGCGCGGGAAGATCGCGAACAGGATGGTCTGCATGAGGGGAATGATGATCCCACCACCGGAGGCCTGAACGACCCGTCCGGTGAGCAGCACGGCGAACGTGGGAGCCACCGCACACAGGACCGTACCGACGGAGAACAACCCCAACGCGGTCAGGAACAGCGTGCGTGTGGTGAATTTCTGGATGAGGAACGCCGTGGTCGGGATCATGATCCCATTGACCAGCATGAAGATCGTCGTCACCCATTGCGCCGAGTTCGCGGTGATCCCGAAGTCCCGCATGAATGCGGGCAGGGCCGTGTTCAGAAGCGTCTGGTTGAGGATGATGACGAAGGCGCCCAGGACCAGAACTGATAATACGATGTTGCGGTTGGCTGGTGCTTGCTTCGGGGTTTCCTCGGCCGCTCTCTCCGGGGTCTCCGGTTCCTGAGCGGCGGAGGAGGTCCCCGTGGTTCTCTTCGCCAAACGAATCGCCTTTCCAAGCATGGACCCCGGGCGGCTCGCACCACCAGAGGCTCTTCCGGTCTTTCGGTGACCCCGAGGTCTTCCGACGGCCCTGTCGGGCCCCAGGTCGTGGGTCGATCGGGGTCGCGCGATCTCCCCGTGCGCCTCAGGCCCCCAGAGGCCCGCAGTAGCGCTGTGTTCAGCTCCCGGGCGGGACGGGATCGTGTTGTCCGGTGAGCGGTCCTGCTCGGGCCCGCCCCGCCGACCGGCCCCGCACCTGCCGCCGCGGCGACAGCGGGCGCTTCCGTGTCGGGTTCCGCCGTGCCGGGTCGCACCACACCCGGGGCGCGGTGGCAACTCGTCCATCGACGGACAGCGAGTGATCGGTGCGGTTCAGTCCTGGCTCCGGACCCTCGACGGCCCGTGAGTCATCCCGGGTAAGCATTGTTTACCCCCAGAGTATCGCCTTTGGGCCACCGTGTTCGAAACGGCCGGAGCGTCCGTTCCGAACAGGGCCCGGTCCCTGGTGGGAGAGGTTCTGCCCCTGTGGCGCCGGCTCCCGGAGGCTCTTCGTCCCCTCCAACAGGGCCTACCCCGGAGTGACCGGCACCGATCCTGTGGCAGTGGGGTTCCTCTCCTCGCGGCCGCCGGCCGTGACCGGCGGTACGCCACGGGAACGGCCGGGGCCGGGGGCGCAGGGGCAGGGGCGGTGCCGGGCGCGCTGGGGCGGTCCGGAGTTTCTCTGTTTCCGGGGCACGTCTGTGTGCGCAGCGGTACGATCACCCTGTGCAGCGTCGCGGACACGATGGTCGTCGGCCTCTCCCCGCGTGCCTGCGTCCCGGGACCGGGCCGTGTCCCTCACCCCTCCGACGGGCACGGACCCCTCGCGGATCGTCCCGCGGGGCCTCGACCCCGGGGCCGGGCACTCTTTTCGGGGGCGGGGACGCCGGTGGCCACCGCGCACGCCGCACCGCGCCCGCCTGCGTGTGTCGCTCACGCAGGCGGGCGCCGACAGCCCACTCGGGCTCCCTGCCCGGGGCGGGCAACCAGGGCTCCGGCAAAGTCGGGTGAGGCAGGTCCTGACCAGGAACCACGGGCAACAACACGGGCATGCCCTGCAGCCAGGGAAGATGGAGGTTCCTACGCCTTGCATCGCCCGAACCGGAGCACGCCCGCTTGTCCTCATCATTCCAGGTCCCCGCCGCCAGGACCAACGCCGCATCGGACCACGCCCACCTGCTGAACCTGTTGGACCATCTTCCGGACCCGCGCTCGCGGCGTGGTGTGCGCCAGGGGGCCGCGGCCCTGGTCGCCGTTGCGGTCGCTGCCATGGCCGCGGGGATGCGGGGCTTCACCGCGATCGGCCAATGGGTCGCCGGAGCCGATGCACACGTGCTCACTGAGCTGGGCCTGGACCGGCCGGCCGGCCGAGGAATCGACCTTCCGTCGGCTCTTCGCCGGTCTGGACGCGGGCCGGCCCGACCAGATCCTGGGCCTGTGGGCCACCACCAGAGCAGGAACGGTCCAGGGCCGCCGGGTGATCGCTGTGGACGGCAAAAGTGTGCGCGGGGCCCGCGAACCGGGCGGCCGGGTGGCTCCCCACCTGGTCGCTGCGCTGGACGCGGCTACCGGTCTGGTCCTGGGCCAGGAGCAGGCCCACAGTCAGGGCGGCGAGACCGGTGCGGCCTGCGACCTGTTGGCTGTGCTCGATGTGTCCGGTGCGGTGGTCACGATGGATGCCCTGCACGCCCAGCACACCACCGCCGAACAGGTCCTGGAGCAGGGCGGTGACTACGTGTTGACCATCAAGGCCAACCAGCCCACCCTGTTCGGTCAGTTGAAGAAGCTGCCCTGGAAGGATGTGGCTGCCACGCGGCGCACCGAGCGGTCCCACGGGCGCAGGATCAAGGTCGTGGACGTGCCTGGATGGATCGAGTTCCCCGGTGCGGCGCAGGTCGCCCAGCTGCGCCGCACCACGACCCGCAACGGGAAGAAGACCGTCGAGGTCGTGTACCTGCTCACCAGCGCGGATGCTCGCGCAGCCCGGCCACAGGTCCTGGCCGCGTGGGTCCAGTCGCATGGGCACATCGAGAACCGTTTGCACTGGGTACGCGATGTCACCTTCGGTGAGGACGCCTGCCGGATCAGGCGTGGGGCAGCGCCCCGGGTGATGGCATCGCTGCGGGGGTTGGTGATCGGTCTGCTGCGCTTGGCCGGATGGGACAACATCGCTGCGGGTCTACGGCACCATGCCAGAAGAGATCACCAGGTCATAGGCCTCTTGGACGGGTAACCAACAGACTTTGCCGGAGCCCTGTACCTGGGGCTCCGTTCTTTTGTCAGTCGATCGGAGAATAATGCCTTTATGTCTCATCTGTGTCCAGGTGTCCGGATAGGCCATTCATAGTCTGAGATCACCTCGCTCCAGCGGATTTGTCTCACATCATGGGTCGCAAGTGTGACCTACTTGACATTATTCAGATAGGGTGATTAGTTGTCACAAGACGTTCCCAAGCGGAACCTTCCAGGGTAAAATGATGGATTCCCTCACGAACTCGCACAACGCCCTCGACGAATTGCGCCAGCTTTCTCAACAGGGGAACCTCTCCTCCGAAGAGAAGCAGGGACTCGATGCATTCATCGCGTGTGTAGCCCCTCATCTGATGGAGGGGGCTACTGAGACGTTTCTCGGTAAGATTGCCATGGTGGCATTCGATGAGAGTGACATTGACCCGTCGGCCTCTGCTGACGAGCTTCTTGACAAGCTGAGCGATCAGTTCGACGTTGAGATTGAGCCGGCTGTCTGATCAGTCGTCGAGAATAACAACTGCTTGCGGGCGGGAGGGTGGTTAGTAACCCACACCCTCCCGCCCGTCTCGCTTGAAGGAGATCCAGGTGAATTTACCACAGGATTCCAGACGGATCATTATCAGTGAGCCTTTCCGGGTAACGGTTGGTGACCGTGGGTGAGAATTGGTCAGGTGGTGCGGCCGTGTTCGAGCTGGAGCAGGACCAGTGCGGCCTGGGTGATCGCGCCGATACGCCACGGGTCGAGACTGATCCGGCGTAGGGCCTTGAAGGTGGTCTTGAGCAGGGAGTTGGCACGCTCGGCGATGCCGTGCACTCCCCGGATGAGCTGGTTGTAGGCCTTCTGGTCACCGGTCAGCTCTTGGCCCGCGGGTTTCTTGGCGGGGTGGCGCAGGGCGGGGCTGAGGTTGAGGTAGCCCAGGTCGGTGAGGGTGAGCAGGTCCTGCTCGGTCGCGGCTCTCTCCAACGCGGGCAGCAGGTCGGCCTCGGCTTTTGCGCAGGTGGTGTCGTGCTCACGCCCGGGACGTACGCCGGAGGTCCACAGCGGCCACCCGTCCGGGGCCGAGAGCACTTGGATGTTGCCGCCGTGGTGTCTGTGCTTGCCCGACCACCAAAGGTCGGCTCTGCCTGGTCCGGGGGTGCTCACCCGGTCGGTGCGCAGCACTGTGCCGTCCAGATTCAGGTGGCCGGCTCCGGACTGGTGGGCCCGGGCCAGGGCCTGTTCCAGGTCCGGGGCCCGGGCGGCCAGGAGGTCGATGCCCTCGTGCAGGTAGGTGTAGACGGTGCTTTGACTGATGGCGTTGTCGGTGGCCAGTTGGGCGGGGCGGGTGGCGTTGAGGAACCAGCGGATGACGAGGACGGCCTGGTTGAAGGGGCCCAGCGCACGGGTGCCGGTGCGGGTACCAAGGGCGTGTCGGTGGGCGGCCAGCAGGCGCGAGAGGAACTCCACGGTCTCGCGGTCGGCGTCGAGCACGCAGGTGTAGGTAACATCGGTAGACAAGCGAAGCCTCTGGTGATCGGTGTTTCTGTGGTAAGACCACCTTTACCAGGGGCTTTGCTGCTGTCCGGGGCCGGGTTGGGCTCGGCCGCCGCGGACTCTTGCCACCCGTGTTGTCACCGTGCGTGAGCGATGCTTGCCCGAAAAGGCTCAGTGGTGTGATGCATCGATTTGCTGAGTCATTCTATGATTTGGCTCTTCCGCTGATTATCCTGTCTGTCACTGGATCGCCGGTCGCAATGGCGGCCACATTCATCGCTGGCTATTTAGCTGAAATGGTGGCTAGCCCGGTCGCCGGAAAAGTTGTTGGACGAGTAGGCAGAAAACACTTATTGCTTACTTTGGTCTCTGTGGAGATCCTTGCAACGCTCTCACTGTCAGGGCAGGCTTATCTGGGGCTGTTGAGTACCCTATCTATTGTTGCGCATGCTGCAATAATAGATTTTGCGCTCAGGATCTATCTAATCGCTGACATCGAGTATATCCCCATAGCTACTCCTAAGAAACTTCTACCTCGAGCCAACAGCTGGATTCAGGCGGGCACGTCTCTGAGTCAAGTGCTGGGGCCGGCAGCTGCGGGAGGAGCTCTAGCTCTCATGTCTCCGCCCGCCGTTCTCCTGGGGTCTGCTGGAGTGTTTCTGGTCCTATGCGTTGTACTCTCGCGGATAAAAGAGCGGAGGGGGTGCGATGAGATACCTTCCGTTTCTAACGGTTCACTCAAAAATAATACGTTTCGCGATGCATGGGAATACCTGTCACTCACTCATCCGACTGCAAAGCTGTTGTTCATATGGAAGGGTGTAAACGACGCTCTTCTTGCAGGGCCCATGCTCTTTTTGGTGTATCTATTTACCGAGTTGAATGGTGTCTCCTCAGGTATTTATGGATGGGTCGCTGCATTTATGGCCCTCGGAGGGCTGATTGCAGGAGTGGTAGTAAGCCTTGCCATGCGCACGATGAATGTTGTTAGTATTTTCTTCACGTCAAGCATGGGGATTGGTGTTGCGATTGCGATTCTGGCGTGGTATCCAGGACTTATAGCGGCAGCATCAGCGAGTGTTCTGCTTATGGCCTCAGTGGTATTTGGGGGGCGCGCCTGGATTGTGCATTTTCAATCATTTGTAGACTCCAGCTACCTTGGGAGAATTATCGCGCTGTCACAACTCGCGGCATCCATCACCGGGGTAATGGGGTGCGTCCTGTTTGCCTCTGCTCGTTCGGAGTACATGTTTTCGTTGCTTCTTCTGATTGTGGCGGTGTCGTGTTTGTCTGCAGCTATTATTGGCCTGTTCATTTCGGTGCGCTGGGCTCGTCGCGAGAAAATAATAGGATTGTCGTGAAATAAAATAATCGAACAAGACTGTGAAAAGCGGGTCTTCCCGCATTTGAAGCAACGTCTGGTGCCTTTGTCAGGTTCTGTATTGAGGTGAACCCAGTGACTTTGATCCGAACTGAGAGCGATAAACTAGGCAAATCAGAACCATGGGCAGGAATGCCCGTTCCGCATACATAGGCGTGGAGCCCCAGGTAGAACGCGAGGTGTCTAATCTCCGCCGGGCTACCGTGAAAGGCTCCACGTGGTTACCTATACTGCCACCCTCGACGTTCCCAGGGAAGTCGTCTACTTCCTCTCCCAGCTCCTGGCCACCGAGCGCAAGCTCCGCGGTACCCGCAAGAAGACCCGCGCCCTGACCTGCTTCAAGCAGGCTCTGATGGCCCTGCGCCACTTCCGCGACGGGACCGACCCCCAGTCCCTGGCCCGCGACCACGGCATCGGCCGCTCCACCGCCTACCGCTACATCGACGCGGCCATCGACGTCCTCGTCCTCTGGGCCCCCGACCTGCAGCACACGCTGGCCGACGCCCGCGAGCACAGCCTGCCCCACCTGGTACTCGACGGCATCGTGATCAACACCGACCGCTGCTCGGAAAAGACCACCAGCGCCCAAGGGGAGTCGATCGACCTCTGGTACTCGGGCAAGGCCCACCAGGACGGCGGCAACCTCCAAGCCCTCATGGACCCGACCGGGTTCCCGCTCTTTGTCAGCGAGGTCGAGCCCGGCTCCGTGCACGATCTGACTGCGGCCCGCACCCATGTGCTCGGTGCGCTTTACGCTGTGGCCTCCCTCGGGTTGCCCACACTGGCCGACCTGGGCTATCAGGGTGCGGGGATCGGCGTGGTCACCCCGTTCAAGCGACCCGAGGCCGGCTTCTGCCCGGCCCCGGACAACCGGGTGTTCAACCGGGCCCAGCGTGCCCTTCGCTGTCTGGGCGAACGCGGGTTCGCGCTTCTCACGCGGCGTTGGCGGCTCCCGCAGCATGTCACTGCCGGCCCCAGCAAGATCGGAGACATCGCCAAGGCCGCTCTCGTTCTCACACACTTCGAGCACGGACACCTGAAATGAAACTCGCTGGGATCACCTCAATGTCGGTCGCGGTTCCTGCATCGAGCTGGTCACCCTCTGCTAATTGGTTCCGAACGGGCCAATCATGTAAGGTGCCCTGATGGCCCCGATGAATATTCGTTGCAATAGGGCTTTGGCCATCTTCATTCTCGTGGCCGGCGCTCTGGTTCTCTTCACCGCGCTCATCACCGGAGAGTCGGTCAACGTATTCGGGGGAGTGGTGCTGCTGGTCCTCGGCATCCTGCTCCTGGTGAACCCGATGTTGCGGATCGAGCCGACCGAGATCCAGGTCCGCAGCCCGGTCGGCATGACGGTGAAGCGTTTTCCCATCTCCTCTCCGGGTGACTTGAAGATCGAGGGAAATAAGTTGCGCCACCTGCCCCGGGGTAAGAAGATCGCCGGTCTCGGATTCGGGGCCGACAGTGGCGACGTCGCCGCGCTCCGTTCTCAGCTGCCGGGCTGAGCGGCCCGAGACCCGCCGAAACAACCCTCCGCCCCCAGCGCTGCTTCATCGAATCTTGAACCATTCGAGAAAGAAGCCCGCTTCAATGCGTAGGAGTGTCGAGCGCTGCTGTACCGAGATGGGTACGAGTCGTCGGCTGCGGCGGGAATGGCGGCCGGTGAGGCACGCGCGATGTACGAAGCACCCGGCCTCGTCCGGATCGTTGCCGACCCCGGGATCATCGTTCCCGCGGTCGGCCACCACTCATGAGCGTTGCCGGCGGGGCCGGCTCAGTTCGAACCGGCCCCCCGGGGTGATGCGCATGTGTGCGGTCGAGGGGTTGTGCGCGAACTCCCACAGGTGCCCGTCCGGGTCGGCGGCGTAACCCGAATAGCCGCCCCACCCTTTCTCCACGGGTTCACGCACCACTCTCGCCCCGGCCTGGGTCCAGCGCGCGAGCATCGCGTCGACCTCGCCGGGGGAGTCGAGGTTGACCGCCATGGTCACACCCCGGAACCCCGTTCCGTCGGCGGGGAGCCCGGTGTCGGCAGCTAGGTCGTCCCAGTTGTAGAGCGCCAGTGCGGGGCCGGTGGTGGGCAGGAAGACGATCGTGCCGAGGTCGTGTCGGCGCTCGAACCCGACCGCCTCGTAGAAGTCCGCAGCACGGGCCACATCCCGAACGCCCAACGTCAGTAGTGAAAATCGGTGATCCATGGCGGGGACCCTAATCCGCGCTTGTGACGTTCAGCGGCTCTTTCGCGGGACCAGTGCCCCCAGATCGATCCCGACCTCGAACGGCACCACCCGTTCGAGGGTCCCCCGCACGATCGCCGCGGGCGCGTACACACCCGTGGGCCGGTCGAGTTCGTACACGTGCACCACCGGGACCGAGCTCTCCTCCTCCACGCACCAGTAGTGCGGGATCCCGGCCTCGGCGTACTTGCGCAGTTTCACCGTGCGGTCGCGGTGCTCGGATTCGGGGGAGACGACCTCGACCACGAGCGCCACGTGCTCCGGGGCGTGCCAGGTGCGGTCCGGGTCGAACGTGCTGCGGGTGACGAGGACGTCGGGTTCGGGGCGGTTGCGTCGGTCGAGGCGCACGGTCATCTCGCGTTCGACCTCGAAACCCTCCGGGGCCTGCTGCATGAGTGTGCTCGTCAGGGTGGTGACCACCCGCGCGTGCCACGAGCGTTGGGGGGACATCATGAAAACGAGGGCTCCGTCGATGAGCTCGGTGTGTCGGGGCGCCTCGGGCAAGTGGTCGAGGTCGTCGGCGAACCAGCCCTCTTCCCGTGGCGGGCGCATCCACTCGGGCAGGCTTGTCATGTCCCCCAGCGTAGCGGCAAAGGCCTGTGTCGGTAGGGGAACGAGGTGCCTCAGGGGCGGGGAACCTCCTCCCGGGGGTCACACCTTCCTGGCCGACAGGCGATTAATGCCTTTACGGACGAACCATAATTGGGTCGTCCTCCCCACCACGCGAGGGAGATTCCTGGCCCTGAAGTGCACGTCGTTCCTTTTGGGGCGATTGTTCGGTGCGTGCAATGCACTGAAGTAGGGGAAACGCGGAGTCCACACGGGCGATCGCAACCCTCACAATGCCTCACTATAGGGATGGGGTAGACAAGACCTTGGCGAAGTCCCGACGGAACGTTCAGTGAGGAGACGGGATGGCGAAGGGCGCACGGCGCGGCACCGCCGTGCAGGACCGGGCGGAGGAGACCGGGGTCGACGGACCGCCCGCGAAACCACCGGGCCGGTGGGCCGGCGGGCGATGGCTCGTCGGCTTGGGCCGCGTGGTCCTGTGGGTGTTCATCGCCGTGGTCATCGTCAACGGCATCATGATCCCCCTCCGCGGCGGCTTCGCCCTGCCCGCAGGGGACGAGGAGCCTGAGCAGGCCGAGTCGATCGACTACCCCGAGACCGCTGCGGCCGCCTTCGGCCAACGCTTTGCTGAGGTCTACCTCAACACCGAAGGGGCCGGTGAGGGACGCCTGGAGGCCCTGGCCGCCTACGTGCCCGAGGGACAGGCCCCCGACCTCGAACTGCCCTCGGAGGGACTGACCGCCGAGAACCTCACCGTCTTCGCCGTCGACGTCGAGAACGAGAACAACGCGATCGTCGTCGTCCGCGCGGAGGTCAACGGCGAGGCCATGAGCCTGGAGGTGCCCGTCTACTCCGACGGCGGCTCCCTCGTGGTCTCGGGCCGTCCCGCGCTGATGGGGCCGCCCACCCGGGCCGAGCTCCCGTCCGGCAGCTCCTTCGAGACCGACGACGCCGCCGCCCAGGAGCTCCAGGAAGTATTGCCCGGGTTCTTCGAGGCCTACGCGCAGGAGCCCGGCCACCTCGACCGTTATGTGGAGGCGCAGGCCTCGATCACGCCGCTTCCGGCCAATAGCCTGGAATTTGCCGAGCTGTCCGAGATCATGGTGCCGTCCCGGTCCGCGTCGGGGGAGGAGGACGTGCGTCGGGTCGCCGCCACGGTCCGGTGGGCCCTCCCGGACACCGACGGGGACGACACCGGACAATTGATCCAGGATTACCTGGTGACCGTCGTCGACTCCGGCGGCGAGTGGCACGTGCGCGACATCCAGGGTTCCCCGCGTTCGTACGGACCATGACGGGGACCGTAGGCAAGGAGACGAGAACGACATGACGACACCAGAGGCGACACCGGGAGGCGGCGACTGACATGCTCCCCCTGCTGTCTTCCACAACGGACGCCCTGAGTTCCGGGGGTACCGAGTTCCTCAACCTGGCGGTGGAGACCACCACCAACGAGAACGCCCCCGACACCGGCGGTCTGGCTGACTTCCTGCGCGGGTTCTTCGGTCCCCTCTTCCTCGTCATCGTCTCCATCGTGGCGGTGTTCTTCCTGTTCACGAGGGAGATCACGCGGTTCGCGCAGTTCATCATCCTGGCGATCTTCATCGGGATCGTCTTCTACGTCCCCGGCATCATCGAGGTCATCGCGGTCGCGCTCGCTCGAGCGATGGGCGTGTCGACGGAATAAGGCGAGGGAGGCCGGCAAGCGTGGACCTGCCCACGTACACCAACATCTGGCGTATCGAGAAGCGGCTCTACAAGCTCTACGACTTCCGGCTTCCCATGCCGCTCCCGGTGGGGACCTTCGGGGTCGCCATGGGGATCTTCCTCATCTGGGTCGTGCTGCTGAGCGTCCTCAACGCCCCGTTCGATTTCGGCAACGGCTGGCACCTGGTGCTGTGGGTCGTGCCGCCCGGGGTGATCACGGTGCTGGCCACCCGGCCCGTGATCGAGGGCAAGCGGCTCACCGAACTGCTCATCTCCCAGGCCCGGTTCTTCACCGAGCCGCGTGTCATGACCCGCTTGGCCCCCGAGTACGAACCCGGCGAGGCGCGGGTCTCCGCACGTGTGTGGCACCGGAGCGCGAACGCCGGGTCGTTGCCGCTGCCGCGCCGCCACCACGCGGAGACCGAGCACGGGACGGAGGGGACGCACGGGGCACAGGAGACCGAGGAGGCCGAGGCCGCAACACCCGACCCCCCGCCCCTGTGGGGGGTCGCCGGCCCCGCGAAGGCGGAGCCGGTGCGCGCCGAGCCGATCGAGGAGCTCTACACCCCCGCCGAGCCCGCCGGGGCCAGGGGCAGTACGAGCGCTGCCGACGGGACCGGGCCCCGAGAACCTTCCGGTCCTGGGGACCGGGACGAGCAGGACCCCGGCACACGGCCCGGCCCCGAGGGGCCGCGCGAACCCGCCCGGCCGCGTGCCCGCGAGCGGGTGCCGGTGTTCGCCGCCGCAGCCCCGGCCCACGGCACCGCCCACGACGAACCCTCGGCTGCGGCCGGGACCGCCTCGTCCGCAGCGATGCACGACGAGGAGGAGGCCGGGCCGCACCCCTCCAGCCACGCCGACGCGGCCCCCGGGCCCGGCCGGGCCCGCCGGAGCGTGGGACGCAAGGTGCTCAACTACTTCGGGTTCGCCCTGGAACCCGGCACCGAAGAGCCCTCCGCCGGCGACGGCGGACACGGCCGCGGTGACGGCACCGGTGACGCAGGACCCCTCGGCCGCTCCGAGGGAACCGGTACAGAAGGCGAGTACGGCGGAGACGGCGATGAGGGCCTCGACGGGTTCGAGGAGCCGGTCTTCGTCACCGAGGAGGACGAGGACCGCGACCGTGACGCCTGGGTCGCGTCCCTGCGCGCCTCCTCGGGGCACACGCCCGTGGGGTTGACCTCCAAGGCCGCCTACACGGGCAGCGACACCGGGCCGATGTCCAGTGAGGAACTGGCGGAGGCCACCCGGGACGGCGGCCGGCAGGAGACGGGGACGGGCCAGGAGTCCGCCCCCGCCCGTCGGCTGCGCGGACGGACCCAGAGCATCCGTGTGACCAGGGAGCTGGACGAGCACCGGAGCGGGGCCGAGCGCCTGGAGGTGTCCGAGGCACCCGAGCAGGCCCCTGAGCGGAGCGGGGCGCCCGGAAGCTCTACCGACCGGGAACGCGCCCGCGGTGCCGGTGGCGACCGCGCAGGGGAGCGGGCCTCCGGTACCGCGGCCGAGCACGCACCCGAACGTGCCTCCGAACCGGCACCCGAACGCCGCCGTGCGCGGGGTCGGGGTCAGGCCCTGCCGGCCGAGGCCGCGCCCTCCGAGGCGAGCGGAACCGGTGCCTCCGGTGACACCGGGCAGCCGGAGAGACCGAAGCGCCGCCCGCACGCGGCCCCGTGGGAACTGGACCGGGACCGCGAACGCGGCACGCCCGCGAAGGAGCACGAGGGCTCGCAGGCACGCAGGGACCAGCAGGGCACGAGCGGGAACGTCGAGAGGTCCGACCTGTCGGACCTCTCGGACTACGCGGCCCAGTACGCCGCGGCCACCGGCCGTCCGACCGTCGACACCCCCCGGACGCCGTGGCTGCCGCCCGCGTCCGGGGCACCGGACAAGGAGGGGGCGGGGCAGAGCCCTGCTCCCCGGGGCGAGGGCTCGGACCGGACCCTCGGAGACACCGGTGACGCCCGCGGCGCCGAGCACACCGGCAACGCGGAGCACACGGACCCGGACACGCACACGGAGCGCACCGCTCGGACCACCGGTGTCCGCACCGGCACCGAGGACCGCGGCGACGCCTCCGCGGACCGGACCCACCCGGTCGAGGACGAGCAGCACGTGTCCCGGGAGGCCTCCGGGGCGCAGCAGGACCGGGCCGAGGACCGGGCCCCGCAGGCGGGTCCTGCCTCCGACCGGGAGACGGCCTCGGACCGGGAGACGGCCCCGGACCGGGAGTCCGGCACGGACCGGAGCGCCGGACCGGACCGGGAGCCCGCCCCGGCAGGAGGCGGAGCCGGGGCCGCGCTCGAACTCGACCACGGCACCGGTGAACACGACGCCATGCCGTTCCGCCGGCACGAGGACCCCGACGCCCACGGCCCCGAGTGGAACGAGCACATGTCCGTGCTCGACAGGCACCTCAGCAAGGCCGACACCCCGCCCCCTCCGCGCCCGAGGTTCGCCGACGCCGTCCCGGACAACGAGCGCGGACCGGAACAGTCCGGGAGCGCCTGGTTCGACGACGGCGGGCACAACGACCCCGACCGGCCCCGGTCCGGGGACCGGGGCAACCCCGTCATCTCCGCGCGCGAACTGCGCGCGCGGGACCGTCGTGGGCAGGGCACCGAAGGAGCTGCTGGGACCGACGGGACCGGCGGGGTCGAGGACTCCGGCCGGGACGCTCGGGCCGCCGACACCGCCGACACCGCCGACACCGCCGAGGCAGCAGAGGCCGCCGATGCCGCCGGGAACACCGAGGGGAAGGCCACCGCCGTCGACCCCGACGGCTCGACCGGGGACGAGGACTCCCGGAGCACCGACCGTCCCGGGCCGACCGGTACGGCCGCCTCGGCCGACGATCCGGCCGCGGCCGGGCCGCGACCGCCCATCCAGCTCGACCATGGGACCGGCGAGCTCGCGAGCTTCTCCGACGTCAGGGGGGACAGGGCCGACCCCGCCCCCTCCGCCGAGCCGGAGACGCCGCGCCGCCGCACCGCCGACGAACTCGCGCGCGCGGAGGCCCGGGCCCTGGAGGAGCGCCGTCGCCGTGCCGCCTCCGCGCGGCCCGGCGCCGGCCAGGGGGCCGGGATCCTCCAGGCCCCCCGGGGCGAGGACGAGACCCCTGCCTCCGAGGCACCCCGCCCGTCCACGGAAGCCGGCTCCGCCACCGAGGACCGTGCGGCTGCGGGCGAGCGTTCCTCCGCCGTGCCCGAGGGGGCGCGGGCGGCGGACCACCGGCCCGACGACGCCTCCCGCGCGGAGAACCGTGATGTGTCTGCGGCACATCCGCGCGCCAACCCGAGCCTGGCGGCCCTGGCCCGCGACCGGCCCGCCACCGAGGACGGGGACAGCGACCGCACCGGCGCCACCGGAACCTCCATCCCCGACCACGGTGGCCGGGAGCACGAGTCCGCCGACCCCGCCGACCGCACCGGCGGTACCGCCGGGGAGGCAGGCCCCGCCGAGGACCCGCACGAGGGGGTCTTCCACCGGGTCGCACAGAACGCCCGCCGCCTGGGCTTGCTCTTCGGCCATCCCTCCCCGGACGAGGACCCCGACTCGCCCGAGCGCGAGGCCAGGCCCGAACTCGAACTCGACCACGGCACGGGCGAACAGGAACGCCTCGGCGACACCCCCAACGGTGTGCCTGCCCAGCGCTCCGACCGCACCGACCGTTCCGGGCCCCGTCCGGAGTCCGGCGGTACCCGCGGGTGGCGGCGTCTGGCCCGCGTGGTCACCGGCGGCAACGCCTCCACGGTCCGCTCCGACCTCCCGGACAGCGACATCGAGCGGTTGCGTACCCCGTTGCCCGGACCCCGGAACCTGGTCGTGCTCGGCTGTACCGGTGGTGCCGGACAGACCGTGACCGGCTTGATGATCGGCCACACCCTCGCCGCCCACCGCGACGACCGGGTCGTGGCCGTGGACGTCAACCCCGGACCCAACGGTCTCTCCCGCCGCGTGGGCGTCCAGACCCCCGAGACGCTCACCGCGCTCCTGGCCAACGCCGACGGGGTCCGGGACTACGAGCAGATGCGCTCCTACGTGAGCCGTGCACCCACCGGCCTCGAGGTCGTGCAGACCCTCGACGACCCGTACGTGCAGACCCTGGACGACCGTGACTACGGCCAGATCGCCGGCCTGCTGGGCGGCTTCTACGGGGTCACGCTCATGGACCCGGCCGCCACGGGGGTCTCCCGCGCTCTGCCGGGCGCGGACGGCCTGGTTCTGGTCGCTCCGGCCAGCGCCGACGCCGAGCGGGCGGTGTCGATGACCTTCGAGTGGCTGGACGGCAACGGGTACAGCTCCCTGCGTGCCAACTCGGTGCTCGTCGTCAACGGTGTGAGCAAGCGCAGCCTGCCGGACGTGGACGCCGCGGAACGTGTGGCGCGGGGCCGGTGCAGGGCGATCGTCCGGGTCCCGTGGGACGACCACCTGGGCGCCTCGTACACGCGGATCGACGTGGGCGCGCTGCGGTCGGCCACCAAGCGTGCCCACGGTGCGCTCGGCGGGGTGTTGGTGCGCAGCCTCACCGACTGACCTGCGGCCCCGGGCCGCCGCTCCGCTCCGGTGCCGGCCCGCCGCTCTGTTCGGTCCCCGGCCCGGTCCCGGGGACCGAACGCGGACACCGCCTGCACGAAGCGGACGGGCCGCGCGACCCGGCTCGGGTCACGCGGCCCGTCCTTGTCCTGTGGTCGGGGCGTATGTCGTGGGCACTCGCCCTGTTGCGGCACGGACAGCACCCACCAGACACGCCCGGTGGCACCGGGGACCGGTGTCCGCTCCGGCGTCCTCCTCAGCGGCCGACCGGTGTGGTATCGGTCGATCCGAGGAACTCGGGACGCGGGTTGTTCGCTGCGAAGGGCTCGGTGGGTGCGTTCTCCACGCTGTTGAACACGACGAAGAGGTTCGAGCGCGGGAACGGCGTGATGTTGCCACCGGAGCCGTGCATGCAGTTGCAGTCGAAGATGATCGCCCCGCCGGCCGGGCCGGTGAGCACGTCGATGCCGTGCTGGTCGGCCAGGTACTCCAGGGACTTCTGGTCGGGTGTACCGATCTCCTGGCTCTTCAGGGAAGCCTTGTAGTGATCGTCGGGTGTCTCGCCGACGCACGACACGAAGCTCTTGTGAGAGCCGGGCATGATCATGAGCGCGCCGTTGTGGCTGTAGTTCTCCGTCAGAGCGATGGAGAAGCTGCAGGCGCGCATCCGAGGCATGCCGTCCTCGGCGTGCCAGGTCTCGAAGTCGGAGTGCCAGTAGAAGGACCCGCCCCCGAAACCGGGCTTGTAGTTGATGCGGCTCTGGTGCACGTAGACGTCCGAGCCGAGGATCTGGCGGGCCCGCTCCACCAGGCGCGGGTCGTTGACCAGGTCCGAGAAGCGCTTGCTGATGTTGTGCGCCTCGAAGACCGAGCGGACCTCGTTGGAGGTCGGCTCGACGACGACCCGTTCGTCCTTGCGGAGCTCGGGATCGGAACCCAGGCGCTGCAGCTCTTCGTGGAAGGCCTGCACCTCCTGGCCGCTGATGATCGACTCGACCTGGGTGTAACCGCGCTCCCGGTACCCCGTGAGGTCGTGCTCACTGAAGGGTCCGTTGTCGGCGGAGCCCCAGACCGTGGGGTCCTTGCGATGAAGCAGAGCCGGCTCGTCGGCCTTGCGGGTCGGGTACTCGTCCGCGGTCGGAACATCCATCTGCAGAGTCATGATCGTTCCCCCGTGAGGGGCCATCCTTTCCCTGGTCGACGGTTTTCCTTACAACTCGTGAACGTAACAGACTCTTCTTCGCGCCCGCAGGGCCAATTTTATCGATCTATGTTTATGAGTGGGATTCCTGGGTATTATTGTCATACTATATGGGAGAAATCGATGGCAAATAAAAGATTGAATTTTTGGTGATCGGCAGTTTGCGGGAGAACTTTCCGCGTTCACCTGCGTGAAGTCACCCAGCGTGTTCGCTCGCCCGGGGGTGGGTGCATTGTCCCAGGTCGTTCAGGTGCAACCCACTGGTGGAAGCTCCACGGTCACAGTGTGCAATTTCCTTGTGAATTAGCTCACCGAAAATTCATACATGCCCCGGTACACATCCCTGCGGGGCCGACACGGATTTCTTGCGAACTTCACCCGCGGGGGCTGGCGTGAGAAGCGCCGCTACAGCACAGTAGTGGGGTCCATTGTTCTCACCCCGCTCCAGGAGAACGCGTGAAGCAGCATCCCCGTACCCCCCGTGTGTTCGCGACCATCGCCACAGCCGGCACCGCGGCCCTGGTGGCCACGCTCGGCTGGTCCTCACCGGCCGCCGCGGACACCCTCCCGCCCGGCATCCCCAGCGAATCGGTCGCCCAGGAAAAGCTCGACGCCCTCGACGTCCAGCCCAAGGGCCCCCAGGACGGATACGACCGAAGCCTCTTCCCGCACTGGAACGTCATCGACAGCCCCTGCACCGCCCGCCAGGTGGTACTGGAGAGGGACGGCCAGGACGTGGTCAGCGACGACGACTGCCAGCCCACCCAGGGGAGCTGGTGGAGCGCCTTCGACGACGAGTGGGTCGATGACGAACCCTCCGACATCAGCGTCGACCACATGGTCCCGCTGAGCGAGGCATGGAAGACCGGGGCCGCCGACTGGACCACCGACGAGCGCGCCGACTTCGCCAACGACGTCGAGAGCTCCCAGCTGTGGCTGGCCACGCCGTCCAGCAACAGTGAGAAGAGCGACCAGGACCCGTCGGAGTGGATGCCCTCCAACACCGACGTCCACTGCGACTACGCCAAGTCCTGGATCGACGTGAAGGACCGCTACGACCTGACGGTCACCCCCGACGAACAGTCGTCCCTGCAGGACACACTCGACAGCTCCTGCTGACCCCGCGAGCGCACCCGTGAAATGCGCGGCGCTGCCCCGAGGCCCGGGACAGCGCCGCGCACCGGGTTCTGGCGCGCCGAAACGGCCTCGACTTCCCACCCCAGGCGGGATGCAGCACTATGGGTGGAACCCGAACGAACCGGAGGAGCCCCACGGGCGCCCTCCGCGGGCGGGCGCGGGCGTGTGCCGGGGGCGCGCACGGGCCTCCACCGCAACCGCCTCCGCCCTGCGACCAGGACACGAGGAAAGGCTTGCAGATGACCGGCACCAGGGGCACCCGGAGCGCGACCCGCCTCGCGGTGCGTTACTTCGACGACCGTGTGCTGCTCAGCGACGCCGAGGCGTGGGCCTACTTCCGGCTGCCGACCGTCTCCTACGAATTCACCACCCCCGAGGAACGCCAGGGCCTGGCCACCAACATCACCATCGCGCTCGCCGCCATCCGGATGAACGACGCCGAGGTGCACCTGCGCGTCGCCCACCGCACCTACCCGGCAGCCGAGTGGGCCACCACCCTCGACGAAACCTCCGACGCCGGACCCGGCTGGTACGAGTACCTCGAGGAGATGTACCGGCACGTGTGGGCCAAGGACTTCTGGACCAAGGAGGTCTACCTCGGCGTCCGGCTCGGCCCCCGCAACAGCGGCCCCGGCCTCGGCTTCTTCTCCCAGATCATGTCCGGCTACCAGCGCACCGAACAGATGCTGGGCCTGACCGACGACGCCGTCGACGACCGCGAACTCGCACGCTGGACCGACCAGGCAGAACGCCTCGGCCGCGCCCTGGCCGCCAGCTCCCTGCACGCCCGCCACGCCACCGCCGACGAGATCGCCTGGCTCGTACGCCACGCCGTCACCGGATCCGCCGAGGAACCCCGTCCCTCCGCCACCCGCAAACGCACCTGGGGGCGCGGCGAGATCGAGGCCCTGGTCGACGGCACCCTCGTCAACGGCCGCTCCGCCCTGCGCCTGGAACAACCCTCCGGCCCCACACACGTCGCCTACCTGTCGTTCGCGCGCTTTCCCGACCTGATGCCCTTCCCCGACGGTGAACCCTGGATCCACCACGCCGACGCGCTCCCGTTCCCCGTGGAGATGTCGCTGCGGATGAAGCTCATCCCGCCGGCGAAGGCCTCCAAGGACGTCGGCCGCAAGCTCGCCCACGCCCGCGACATGGACGCCCACATCCGTGAGGCCGGCGTGGAGGCACCCATCGCACTGGCCGAGCAGATCGACGCCGCACGCATGCTCGAGCACGGCATCACGAAGGAACGGCTGCCGTTCGTCTACGGCTGGCACCGGCTCATGGTCTCCGCGCCCACCGAGAAGCTCCTCACCCAGCAGGTCGAGGCGGTGGTGGAGCACTACCGCGACATCGGCATCGACGTCATCAACTCCACCGGCGACCAGCTGTCCCTGTTCAACGAGTCGCTGCCCGGGGACCGGATCCGCCTCAACGCCTACGCCCAGCGCCAGCCGCTGCGCACCATCGCCGGCGGCATGCCCACCGCGACCGTGGACGTCGGCGACCGTGTCGACAACACACAGTCCGGCGGCGGCTGGGTGGGCCCCTACATCGGCGAGACCGTCGGGCGTGCGCGCTCCATCGTGCACTTCGACCCGCTGGTCGCCGCCGCCCGCAACCGGCCCACCGCCATCGCCATCACCGGCGAGCCCGGCGGCGGCAAGACCACGCTCGCGCTGCTGATGATCTACCAGTTGGCCCTGCGCGGGGTCACCGTCGCCGCCATCGACCCCAAGGGCGACGCGGAGTCCCTCGTGGAGCTCCTGCAGCGCCGCGGGCGCAAGGCCCGCATCATGTCCCTCGGATCGGCCCAGCCCGGCCTGTTGGACCCGTTCGCGTTCGGCGACGACCTCGCCGCGAAGAAGACCATGGCTACCGAGACCCTGCGGCTGCTGCTGCCCCGCATGAGCGAGGAACGCGAGTCGGCGATGATCCAGGCCGTGGCCGCGGTCGCCAACCAGCCCCAGCCGTCCCTGGCCAAGGTCGTGGACTACCTGGTCTCCGCCGACGACCCGGCGTCCCGGAACCTGGGCGCGGTACTGCAGTCGATGTCGGAGATGCGCCTGGCGTCGCTGTGCTTCGACCCGCAGGGCGATGCCCGCATCGACACCGAGGGGTGGACGACCGTGTTCACGCTCGGCGGGCTGACCCTGCCCGACTCCGGGCTGGGCCGCGACGACTACTCCTACGAGCAGCGGCTGTCGGTGGCGCTGCTGTACTTGGTGTCGCAGTTCGCGCGGCGGCTCATGAACGGGCTCGACCGGCGCCTGCCGAAAGCGATCTTCCTGGACGAGGCCTGGGCGGTGACCTCCACACCGGAGGGGGCCAAGCTCGTGCCGGAGGTCTCCCGGATGGGACGTTCGCGGAACACGGCGCTGATCCTGGTGTCGCAGAACGCCGGGGACATGCTCAACGAACAGGTCACCAACTGCCTGTCGTCGGTCTTCGCGTTCCGCTCGAGCGAACGCCACGAGGTCGAGAGCGTCATGTCCCTGGTCGGTGTGGACCCGACCGAGGACCACCAGTCGGTGCTGCGCCACCTCGGCAACGGCGAGTGCCTGTACCGGGACCTGGACGGGCGGACCGGACGCATCGGGGTCGACCTCGTCTCGGAGAACCTGCTGCGCTGGCTCGACACCAACCCCACCCGCCGTCCCCCGGTCGTGGACGAGGACGGCCTGGTCCCCTCCGGCCACCCGGAGCCCTGAGGCCGCGCCCCGACCGGTCCCCGGGCCGCCCGGGGGGCACACGGTGGCCCCCGGACTTGAGATATGATGAATTCATCATGCCATTCAGTCATAGTCAACGGCCGCTCTACGAGATGAAGGCCGGGTTGTTCAAGGGGTTGTCCCACCCGTTCCGGGTGCGGGTCCTGGAAGTCCTCGCCGACGGAGAGGACCACACCGTGGCGGAGCTGTTGGCGGACACCGGCCTGGAGGCCTCCCACCTGTCGCAGCACCTCGCGGTACTGCGCCGGCACCGGCTGGTGGTCTCCGAACGGCGCGGGAGCCACGTCCACTACCGGCTCGCCTGGCCCGAGGTCGCCGATTTCCTGGTGGCGGCCCGCAGACTGCTCGCGCAGATGGTCACGAGCGACGAGAAACGCAGCACCGACCTGGCCGACCTGCCGGAACTCACCTGATGGCCGCCTCCTCCACGCACGTTCTCGCTCTGCTGCCCCGACGCCGGGACTACCGGGGGCTACGGCACTCCTGGCGGTCCGACCTCCTGGCCGGACTGACCGTGGGCATCGTCGCCCTGCCCCTGGCCCTGGGGTTCGGGATCTCCTCCGGAGCCGGGGCCGAAGCAGGCCTGATCACCGCCATCGTCGCCGGGCTCGTGGCCGCGGTGTTCGGCGGCTCCAACACCCAGGTGTCCGGCCCCACCGGCGCCATGGTCGTGGTGCTGGCACCGATCGTGGCCTCCCACGGCGTCGCCGCGGTCGCCCTGGTCTCGGTCCTGGCGGGGCTCCTGCTGCTCGGCGCCGGGCTCCTGCGGCTCGGCCGCGCGGTCTCCTTCATCCCCTGGCCCGTGATCGAGGGCTTCACCGTCGGCATCGGTGTGATCATCTTCCTCCAACAGGTGCCGGCCCTGACCAGGTCCGAGGAACACGGCGCGGGCCACACGAACGTGGCGGTACGGGCCGTGGGCTCGGTGCTCTCGGCCGACCCCGTGTACCTGGCCTGGGCCGTGGGCTCGGTCGCTGTCGTGGCCGCGTGCATGGTGCTCCTGCCCCGCATCCACCCGGCCGTTCCCGGTTCGCTCGTCGGCATCACCGTCGTCACGGTGGCGGCGCTGTCCGTCCCCACACCGCTTGCGGTGATCGGGGAACTGCCCGACGCGCTGCCGGCACCGAGCCTGCCGGCCCTGGACCGCGAGGTCGTGGCGGGCCTGTTGCTGCCCGCGGTGACGGTGGCGGCCCTGGCCGGGATCGAGTCGCTGCTCTCGGCCCGGGTCGCGGCATCCATGTCCGGCACCGGGACCTACGAGCCGGACCGGGAACTGACGGGACAGGGGCTGGCCTCCGTGGCCGCCGGGATGTTCGGCGGTATGCCGGCCACGGGCGCGATCGCACGGACGGCGGTGGCGGTCCGCTCCGGGGCCAGGACCCGTTTGGCCGCCGCGAGCCACGCCGCGGTCCTGCTCCTGGTGGTGGTCGCGGTCGCCGACCCCGTGGGGCACATCCCGCTGGCAGCCCTCTCCGGGGTGCTCATGGTGACCGCCCTGCGCATGATCGACCTGCGCACCAGCTGGTCCGTCCTGCGTTCCACACGTGCCGATGCCACCGCCTTCGTGGTCACCGCCGTGGTGACGGTCTCGGTGGACCTCATCGTCGCGGTGCTGATCGGTCTGGCCGTCGCGGGCGTCTTCGCGCTCCGGGGGCTGGCCCGGGCGAGCACGGTCCAGCGCGAAGAACTCCCCGGCCCCCCGCAGCCGGACGACCACCGCATCGCCCTGCTGCGCCTGGACGGGCCGCTGTTCTTCGCCCCCGCCGACCGTGTCCTGGAGGACATCACCGCTCTGCGGAGTGTTTCGGTCGTCATCCTGCGGCTCTCCCGGGTCCAGCTGCTCGACGCGACCGGGGCGCGGGCGCTCGCCGAGACGATCCAGCGGCTCGAAGCACAAGACGTCACCGTCCTGGTCAAGGGGGTGAGGGAGGACCACGCACCCTTGCTGCGGCGCGTGGGCACTCTGGGGGCGCTGCGGCACCGCAACCACTTGTTCACCGACCTCACCGAGGCCCTCGCCCACGCCCGCTCCCACACCACCCGCGAACGGGCGGGAACTGCGGCGGGGACGGTCCCGCAGGTGCCCCACACCTGAGCCCGGTGCAGGGTGTTCCGATCAGGTGAGCCTGCATGGTGTGGATGAACACGCCGAGACCCGTGCGTGGGCGGCCCCACCACTCGTGCGGCGACAGACCGCACGGGGCCCGTGCGGTGCCAGGGCCGGTGAACGGCGAGGCGGGTTGCTTGCCCGTGGTGTGTTCTCTTGCCCTCACACACGGCGTGGCGTGGGGCCTTCGGCGGCGGGCCGCGCCGTGCGGTCCTGCGCGGGTGACTCCCGTAGCGAGGACCGCCCTGTGCTATAGATGGTGGCTCCCGCGGATCTCATGGCTCTTCCTTATGGCCGCACCTCGTCCCGTTGCCGGGAACCAGCCCCTGACGTCAGGGTCCGCGCTACATACCCCTCGAAGAACGGAACGCTGACGTGAAAGAGGAAACGAGCCTCCCGACCGAGGCGGGGAAGAGCCTTGGGACGAGATTCGCGTTCTTGCAGAGCTCGTTGCTCTTCTCCGGGCTCTCCGACGGTGTCTACCGTGTTGCGGTACCCCTCCTGACCCTCACCCTGACCAGGGACCCTGTGGTCATCGGGCTGGTGTCGGCCTCGGCTTGGCTGCCGTGGCTCGTGGTCGCCCTTCCCGCCGGGGTGCTGGCCGACCGCAAGGCACCGCTCGGGATCATGCGGTGGAGCCAGGCCGCCCGCCTGGTGTTGCTCTTCGTGTTGGGCGCGATCGCGGCGCTGGGGGATCTGCCGGTCTGGCTCTTCGCACTCTGTGTGTTCCTGGTGAGCGCTTCTGGCGTGGTCAACGACGTCTCGGCTCAGGGGTTGGTGCCGCGGATCGTCGCCGAACCGATGTTGCCGAAGGCCAACGGCCGGGTCCAGGTCATCCAGATCGGAACCCAACAGTTGAGCGGGCCCGCTCTGGCCGGCTATTGCGTGCTCCTGGGCACAGCTGGGGCCTTCGGTTCCATGGGCCTGGTGTACGCCGTCGCGCTGGTATTGATCGTGCTGCTCCCGATGCGGCAGGAAGAGGTGGCGACCGCTCCGGCGGATGCGTCCGTACGCCCGTCCTCGGTTTTCGGGGACCTGAAATACGGTCTCGCCTACTTCTTCCGGCGCCGGGACCTTCTCACCATCGCCTGTATGGCCGCGGTGATGAACTTCGCGTTCATCTCCATGATGACCATTCTTCCGCTCTGGGTGACCGAACCGGGCCCGCTCGGAGCATCGACAGAAGTCTATGGCGGGGTGGTCGCCCTGGGCGCTCTGGGCGGCTTGTCCTCCGGAGTGGTGGTGCATCGCTTCGTCGCGCGCTACGGCGAGAGGGTGGTCTTCCGTTTCTGCCTGTTCGGGGTCGCCCTCTCGGTACTCTTGTTGTGCATCACGAGCGTGCTGGCGGTGATTGCCGCCCTGATCTCCTACAGCGCGATCGTCATCTTCTTCAACGTGGCGAACATGACCTACCGTCAACGCACGGTCCCACTGGAAGTCTTCTCCCGGGTCAACGCCGCGTACCGGTGGATCTCCTGGGGCGTCATGCCGCTGTCTGCGGCTGCCTCGGGCCTCATCACCGACGCGGTCGGGGTCCGCGGGCTCTTCCTGGGGACGGCGACAGCCTTGTTCGCCGCCGGCCTTCTGCTCCAGGTCCCGGCACTGAACCGCATCTACCGGCACGGTGAGGTCGGCGAGGCAGCGAGGGAGTGAGGCGGGCCCGTCCCGAACAACCAGGTTTCGAGGCGGGCCCTTGGCGTGGGCCGACTCGTCTCAGACCGGTTCGATATCGACTCGGACTTTTTCGGCCACCTTGCTCAACAGCGATTCCACCTGGTCGTGGTCGTCGGCACCGACCACGACCAACCCGTGCCGGGAAGCCGACGAGTCCACAGCCACGATCTCCTGGCCGACGTCCACGGAGAGCTGGGCCGCGAGCACCGATGGCATGCTCGCGGCCTCGTCCCACCCGGAGACGGCCCCCACCCTGCCGGGAGGAAGGACCAGATAGTCTGTGCCCGCAGCCCGGGTCGGCGTAAGGGTTGGGCTCACCGTTGCACGGCCGAGAAGGTCGTCCATGAGCATCCCGTACAGTTCCGCTCCCGGACGTACGTGTTCGACCATCGCGTGAATGAAATCCCCACCGGGGCGCGCGTGGATCTCCCCGAGCACACACCGGCCCCGGGAGAGCCAGAACTCGACGTGGAACACACCGTGGGTGATCCCCACCGCTTCCAGTGCCCGGCCGACCTCCGCACGGGCCGTCTCCTCCTCCTTCACACGCGCGGGCATGCGGTGCCCGATCTCGACGAAGGAGGAGCCGACCTTCTTCTCGGTGATGGCCAGCACCCAGGGGTGCCCTTCCAACATCACGCCCTCCGCCGAGAACTCGGGCCCCTCGACGAACTCTTCCACCAGGAACGGGCGCTGCTCGGTCAGGCGGGCCAAGGCTCCGGGAAGATCGTCGGCCGAGCGCACCAGCGAGACACCCTCGCTGCCCATCCCGTCACGGGGTTTGACGACCCAGGGCCCCGGTCCGGTCCCGTTGATGAAGGCCGAAGCCTCTTCGGGACGCTCGACCAGACGGACCCGGGGTTGGGGCAACCCCGCCTTCCGCAGGGCCTCGCGGCACAGATCCTTGTTGCGGATGACTCGGACGGCCTCCGGGGCGTTTCCGGCCAACCCCAACTCGTCGCTGACCGCCGCGACGGAGGCGACGCACTTCTCCCGGAACGTGAGGACCGCGTCCACCGGGGGTGCGGTCCGCGCCCAGTTCCTGCAGGAGTGGGCATCTCCGACTTCGAGTTCCAGGCGCTCGATGCCGAGGGGGCCTTGGGAGGCCTCCAGGTTCGCCCGCGTGTCGGTACCGACGACGGTGATGCCGCGCCGGCTCGCCTGTTCGGTGAGGCGCCTCATCTGGTCCTGGCCGTGAGGGGTAGGCGAGGCACAACCGAGGACTAGTAGACGGGCGGGCCTCATCCTTCCTCCCGAGGGGTGAACCGGGGCCTGAGCAGGTCTGTGGCCCGCTGCAGACGCTCCTGCAAATATGCGTCGGAGTCACCGGTTGCGATCACGGCGCCCAGAGTGCTGGATGCGTAATCGGTCGGGGGCATGCGCACGGCGGCCCCTTGCGCGCGCTCCACGATGATGTGGCGGACGCCGGGGACGTTCCCTGCTTCCTCAAGGCCTTCCAACCCTTCGAAGGTGCCTTCTTCGGCCGCCATCACCTTGCGCACGCCGGCGTGCAGATGGGCTTGTTCCACCGGGATCGGCCGGTGCCCTGTCGCGACCCGCAGGACGTTCTCGTGGAAGGACACCCCGGTCGCCGCAGTGACCAGGTGCGAGGCGATGAAGTCTCCTGCGGGGCGTGCTGCGATCTCCACGAGCCGAGCAGTTCCGGTCCCGTCCACGATGCATTCGAGGTGGAAGGTGCAGTCGTCCAACCCCATCTCGGCGACCACGGTCTCCGTGAGCCGCTGCACGGAGGTGAGGGGGCCCTCGGGCAAGGCACTCGGATGGGTCTGGGCGGTCTCCAGACAGAATTCCTTGGTGGACTCCTTGTCGGTGACCCCCGCGATCAGCACTTCTCCGCGGTGGACGAACCCCTCGACGCTGTGCTCGGTGCCGACCAGCAACCCCTCCAGGACGAGTTCGTTCGGGTTGTCGGTGAAGACCGAGTCCACCTCGGGCCGCGTGTAGGTCATGAGCTGTGTGCAGGCCTGATCCAGCTCCTCCTCGTCGTGAACGACGAAAATCCCCTTGCTCCCCGAAGCGGAGGTGGGTTTGAGGACGGCCGGGAACCCCACGGCCTCACGGGCCTGGTCCAACTCGGACACATCGGTCACCCGCGCGTAGCGCGGAATGAGCTCGGGCCGGGCGGCCATCGCCTCGCGCATCAGGTACTTGTTGCGTGCGGTCTCGGCGCTGTCCACGGAGGGTGCGGGAAGACCGAGCCGGGCACAGATGCGGGATACCGAGGTGACGTCGCGGTCCGACCAGGTCACCACACCTGCGACAGAGAAACGTCCGGCGATCCGGTCCGCTGCGGCGTCGACCTTTTCGTGGTCGTAGGTATCCACGACCACGACTTCGCGGACGATCGTGTCCGGCAGGTCGACCGGTGTCTTGTCGGTGATCAGGGCCACCCCGTGACCGAGGCGGCGGGCCGCCTCGAAGGTGGGCATGTACTCGAGCTGTGTGCGCCTGAGGTTGATGAAGACCACGACGGATTCGCTGGTCATCGGGGTGCCTTTCTTCTACTCGTCACTGGTGTCGAAGGTGATCAGGCGAACCGCAGCACGCGCCCTCTCCAGCGCCTCCGTACCGTCGGATCCTGTGGCGATGACCGATCCGCCCCGGTGCCAGGACGAGGTGATCGCCCCCACGGCGGTTTCTGCGGCCACGGTCACATCGACCTGTTCGATGCCCTCGGCAGCCTCCGCCCGGGAGACCCCTTCGACCTCGCGTACCACCCCCGGCGGTGGTAGCAGGAACCGGATGGCTGCGCCTTGCGAGGGCTCGCTCACGGGGTCCATGTCCTCCCCGGCGAGGAGCCGTATCCACCGTTCGGTCAGGTCGGTTCCGTGCGCGAGGTCGATCAGATCGATGATCCGGTCCCCTGGGGGGCGTCCGGCCGACTCGACGATGTGGGGGACACCGTCGACCACGATCCACTCGGTGTGCAGGATTCCCGTACCGAACCCGAGGCACTTGACGACCGCATCGACCGCCTGTCGCCACCAGTGCTGGTCCTCTCCGGGGGCGGGCACCACGTGTGCGACCTCCACAGGGTGGGGGCCGGGGAGGGTTTCCTTCTCAGTGATGTTGAGGAAGAGGATCTCCCCGTCACGTACCAGGCATTCGGTGGAGTGTTCCGGTCCGGTCATGCGTTCTTCGGCGAGGTACTGCCAATGCATGTCCCGGTCGGCGATCTGCACCCCTTCGTCGGCACCGATACATTCGGCCCACGCTTCTTCAGCGCTGTCCCCAGGGTCCAGGAGAACCACCCCCAGGCTTGCCTGCCGATTGGCGGGCTTGAGTACGCAGGCGTGGCCATCGGCGAATTCGGCGAGTTCGGCAGCGGAGGACACCTCGGCGAAACGAGGTCCTGGGACACCGTGCTGTGAGGTACGTTCTCTCATCTTCAGCTTGTCGCGCAACACTTCGGCGGAATCGATCCCGGTTCCGGGGAGGCCGAGCCGCTCGGCCGCCATGGCAGCGGCCTCAAGCGCATACTCGAGGCCAGGAGCGACCGCAGTGAAAGGTCCCCGGCCTTCGAGCGAGTCGAGGAACCCAGTGCTCTGTTGATAATGGCCGAGGATCACTTCACCGATGCAGGAAAACCGTTCCGCCTTCGTGGTGAGGTTTTTGTTCTCCCAGAGGTCGGGTTCTTCCAGAACGGTGACCTGTCCGTTCGGCCACACTTTTTCTAAGGCCCCAAGGACCCCGGAGTTGAATCCGATCAGAAGCAGCTGCACTGAAGATTCCTGTCGACGAGAGGGATGCGGGTCGGTCGGTGGAGGTTACTAAGGTTTCCCGGATACGAGGTTTGTCTCGATCCACGACCGGTGCCATGTGTGGTCGAAGGCCTCGACCCGTGGTGGTTCGATCTCCTGGGCCATGGTTGCCAGGGTCTGCTTGACGGACGCCAGGAAAGAGGAAACACGGTCGGTGACGATCATGTCTTCTTCGGTGAAGGGGAGGTCGTCGTAACGCAACAGTCGCACATCGGTGAACCCGTTGAACTGTAGACCTGCGACCGTGACGGCTTGGGGGGTCCGGATGGTGAACCTGACCTGGTTGGTCGTGTGCCCTCGGTGGTGATGGTCGGAGAAATAGGCGATGTCGGGCATCGTCGGTGGGGAGAACCGGTCCCGTTCGAGTACTGCGGGAACTTTGGGCAGGTTCCCCGCCATGTGGTGCCAGCAGTTGAACTGCATGCGGGCGGAGATCGCCCAGACGGAGTCGGCCAGGGCCGCACGCGAACCCCCGAACCGGTCGAGGGCGGAGGGGGCGGGGAGCACGCAGCAGTAGAACTCCGGCAGTTCCCAGCCGCAGATCCTCTCCCAGTCCTCTCGGGTCAGGGCGTCGACCAGTGAACCCATCGAACGCTTGCCCCGGCTCATCGCCATGTCGGCCGCGCAGTGGTCCCGTACGGCACGGACGGTGTCGTGGACGAGGTGTTCGAAGCCCAGCTCGAAGCCCTTGCTGGGTTCCACCAGCCACAGGGGGTCGCGGGAGATCCCTTCCACTGCTTCGGTCAGGGAAGTTCCCTCGAGAGGGAAGGTGGATGCGAGCCTCTCCAGGATCCGGCCTTCCCGCTCCCGACTGTGGCGGGTGGGCGTCGCGATCTTCTCCGTCTTGTGCAGCAACGGCCCGTGGATTTCGCGGTAGTGTAGGTGACGGTCGAGGGAGCGCAGGCGTTGCTCGGCGATACGGGCACCTGTGGACTCCAGGGCCCACGGGTCAGGGGCGATCTCCCGCGGGGCGGTGTGACCGTACAACCTCTGTTTCTCTTCGAGCAGGTCCGCGACACGGTGGAGGGATAACTGGCCCCCGTTCAGCTCTTCGATACGGAAATGCCCTCCGGATTTGAGGAGGAGCCAGTAGCAAGAGATGAATGCCACATCGTCTTCAGTCCAGTAGCGGATGGGGAGTCCATTGATGTGATTGAACAGGGACTCGTTACTGAATTCCCACAGGGTTTTACCGGGAAGATTGTTTTGTTCCCTGTGGTTTGTGTAGAAGGAAAGGTCCCTGTAGAGCACCATTGGGGCGGTGACAGCGTTGCTCTCCGCGATCTCTGCGAGGATTTCTTCGACTTTTTCGGGTGTTTTTTCGGAGAGTCAGCGCCGACAGGTCTCGGCCTCGTACGCCTCTGCAGCCCGGACGGGCTCGAACGCCTTTGTGTACTCTTCCAGCTGCGCCACGGTCCAAGGGATCCTCTTGGCGACACCGAGGAGACGGTCGTGGTGTTCGGTCCTGGGCCGTTGCGGCGTGGCCACGACTGTCCTGCCTGTCTCAGTGATCCCCAGAAAACCGGTGAAAGCAGGTTCGTCCCGGCCGTCCACTTCCTTGGACAGGACCTCCAGTGCCGTACGCTCCTGCCCGGTCAGTGCCGACCGAGAGATGGCCCCCGAGACATGACCGCTCAACGTGAACAACTGTTCCAGGGCCCCGGTGAGGCTGTCGGCCGTCCGTGCCCGGCGTAACGTCTCGGTGAGCAGTCGTGGGAACCCGGAACCGTCCAGCGACCGATCTGCGGTGCTGGTGCCGGCACGCAGACCGTGCCGACTGGGCCTCTTGCTCTCCCTAGCCTTGAGCAGTGCAGCCCTTCGGGCGCTGAGTGCGGGCTGTCTGTCCTCAGAGGGTGTTCTCGGCAAGGTTCCACACTCCTTCAGCGGTCGGATGCCAATCTTCGTCCACATAGATGCAGTCGACCGGGCACGCAGCAACGCACTTCGGGCATCCGGAACAGAGTTCGGGGACGATGACCACGTCGAGGCCGTTGTTGAAGATCGCACTGAACTCTTCAGGACAGGATCGTAGGCATGAATCGCATCCGATGCACTCGGACGGCTCGATTTTGCGGGGCGGCTTCTTCCAGTCTGACTCTCTGGAGCGCTCTACGATTCTACCGGCACGCTCCGCCCTGGATATGAGGAGTTTCTCCTCTCGGTCCAGCATGGTCTTTCCTACCTGGTGAAAATGACAAGGGTGGGGCAGCTGCACTTTGGCAAGAGAATGGTGCGCCCGGGCAGCCGGGGTGCCTTCGTGATGATGGCCGTCCGTTCTCCGTTCGGAGTGCGGTCCGATTACTGTTCCAGGGGTGGGGAACGGAGTTTCCGCAGGCGAGATCTTCACCGGTAGCGGCTCGGCACGTCGAAGGTGTACCTGTCGGAACGGTTCGTTTTTAGCAGGTGACAAACCGGGTCTGCAAGCGAAGGGTGTGAGGGTGGTGTTGTGGCTGTTGAAGATGTTGGATCGCAGGTGATTGGGAACGGAAGGGGTTTGTGCTGCTCAGGGGGATATCCTTCGCTCGAGGTCGGTGGGAGGCTTGTTCGTGAGGTGCTCTGGCCGCATGTGGCCAGTTTCGGGACCTTGTTCGCCCCGAACCCCGAATGTCGGCCGCCACATTCCGGAAAACCATGTGTATTCGAAGGGCGCTGGAACCCTCGTGGGCCCCGCACCTTCGAGCCAAGGGCCCCACGAAGTCGACCTTCGCCCCCGGAGCCACCCCGACTGACACAGCACTTTTCCGGGCCGACGCGCTTTCACCATGAGTTTTGTGCCCTCTGGCTGACCGCGGACGGCCCGCGGCTGCGCCGCATCGGCGGGGAGTGACGGGGGAGTTTTCACGTGCGGATCGGGCCCATGGCCGCACGGTGACGCTACGACGCTCCTGACTGTGTGGCCCGCGAACCTTCGGCGTGCCTGAGAGCCTGGGCCGTATGACGATCCCACCGGACAGCGACCGCATCCGCCGCACGGCCATGGAGCTGGCGGCGTTGTCTGAGTCGGCGCTGGCTTACTGCACCGACGCTTTCGACATCGAGCGTTTCCACCGCATCGGGGCCCTGGCTCAGCACCTCATGCAGGTGGCCGCCTCGGAGGACCTGCCCGACTACCGGCCCCACGTGGCCGCGGCGGCCGGGTACGCGACCCCGAAGCTCGACGTGCGCGGCGGCGTCTTCGACCCGCAGGGCCGGGTGCTGCTGGTCCGTGAGCGCTCCGACGGCGACCGCTGGACCCTGCCCGGCGGATGGTGCGACGTGCTGGAGAGCCCCCGGAGCGCGGTCGAGCGGGAGGTGCTGGAGGAGGCCGGGCTGCGTGTACGTGCGGACCATCTCGCCGGGGTGCTCGACCGCCACCACTGGCCGCACGTGCCCGTCTACGACCGGCACATCTACAAGCTCTTCCTCGTGTGCGAGCCCTTGGACGAGCTGGACACCGGGTTCAGCAGTGACGAGACCAGCGCGGTCGGATGGTTCGACGTTGTCGGCCTGCCGGAGCTCTCTGTGGCCCGGGTCCTGCCCGAGCAGATCGCCCTGCTCCACGCGCACTGGAAGAACCCGGGGCCCGCGCACGTGGACTGAGTGGTGACCGGGGCCGGAGGAATCAGCCGGAAGGGTTCGGGCGTTTCACGTAGGAGCCCATGCCGGTTTGAGTCCGGAGCAGGCCTTCCGAGCGCAGGGCCCGGTGCACTTTCTGCCCGGTGGAGGTGCTGAGCCCGTAGGTCTCCTGCAATCTGACCACGGACGGGATCTTGTCCCCGGGGCTGAGCTCTCCGCTCTCGATCTGGCGGCGAATGAGCCTTTCCGAGCAAGCACTGCTCACACTGGGTGACTCTCCTTGGTGGTGTGGTGCCCCTGCGCCCGCCCCGACCTGCGCACATGCGTAGAGCCCCTGGTACAGGTGGTCTTTCCACAGAAACACCGATCACCAGAGGCTTCGCTTGTCTACCGATGTTACCTACACCTGCGTGCTCGATGCCGACCGCGGGACCGTGGAGTTCCTCTCGCGCCTGCTGGCCTGCCACCGACACGCCCTCGGCACCCGCGCCGGCCCCCGGGCACTGGGCCCCTTCAAGCAGGCCGTGCCCATCCTGCGCTGGTTCCTGGAGGCGACCCGTCCCGCCCCACTGGCCACCGACGACGCCATCGGCAAAAGCACCGTCTACACCTCTCTGCACGAGGGCATCGACGTCCTGGCCGCCCGGGCCCCGGACCCGGAACAGGCCCTGGACCGGGACCAACAGGCCGGGGCCGGCCACCTGAACCTGGACGGCACCGTGGTGCGCACCGGCCGGGTGGCCACCCCGGGCCCCAACAGGGCCGGCCTTTGGTGCTCGGGCAAGCACAAGCACCACGGCGGCAATATCCAGGTACTCTCGGCCCCGGACGGGTGGCCGCTGTGGACCTGCGGCGTGCGTCCCGGGCGCGAACACGACACCACCTGCGCCAGGGCCGAGGCCGACCTGCTTCCCGCGTTGGACAAGGCCGCCGCCGAAAACGACCGGCCAACGCTCACCGACCTGGGATATGTCAACCTCAGCCCCGCCCTGCGCCACCCGATCAAGAAACCCGCGGGCCAAGAACTGACCGATGAGCACAAGGCCTACAACCAGCTCCTCCGCGGGGTACACGGGGCAGCTGAACGCGCCCACTCCCTGCTCAAGACCGCCTTCAAGGCCCTACGCCGGGTCAGCCTCGACCCGTGGCGTATCGGCGCGATCACCCGGGCCGCGCTGGTCCTGCTCCAGTTCGAACACGGCCGTACCACCTGACCAAGCCTCACCCGCGGTCACCAACCATGGCCCGGAAAGGCTCATTCATGCGGGGACTCCGTCCCTTGGCGGGCGGCTTCGGCGACCGTTCGGCGGATGAGGGTGTAGCGGCCCACGCGTCGGGCGGGCAGGGTCCCGGCTTCCACCTGAGCCGCCACGCCTTGTTTCGTCATGCCCATGATGTCGGCGGCTTCGCCTGTGGTGACCAGGTCGGGGATGTGCAGGTCTTCGGTCATGGCCATGGTGGTTGCTCCTGTCCGGTTGGGGTCCCGGACGGCCTGCGGGTTTACCGGGGCCGGCTGGGGGGTGTTGAGAGAGTTCCGTTTTACAAGCAGTGCCGCTCGGTGCGGTAGATCAGGGCCACACTGTGGTCTTCAGAGTTGGCCGTGTTTGCGGGCGACCAGGTAGACACAGACGCCACCGATCGCAGTAACGACCCACAGAACCCACAGAACCCACAGGGCCCACAGGACCCACATAAGGGGTCCCGCCGGTCCGCTGACCGTAGCTACAACCAGTGCTACCGCTGTCAGAACCAGGCTTACCGAGAACACCGTAAAAGAGACCCGGATCATGTCGTCTCCGTTCTTCTGGCTTGGCTACTTGCCTGTCATGCATCGTGGTGAAACCCTTAGAGGGTCAGGGCCAGGTATATCTCCCTTGTCCCCGGCCCTTTCACTTGGCTCTAGTTACCGCTTGCGCGGCTTCCTCCGGCGGACGCGGGGCTGTGGTGTCGCCCGACTCCGTGCTTGCCACGGGGCCGCATCGTCGGCACGATGACCAGGGCGATCAGGCTGACGGAGAGTTCTGGGTGTGGCCGTGCTGTGCGACATCGCGGGGAGCTGCACGGCATGACTACGCACCACACCTGCGCCCACGCCCGCACCTGCCCCTGCGCCCTCCCCAACTCCCTCGTGCACCGGGAACCGGCCAACACCGGGGCTCTGGCGCGCGCCCTCGGGCGCATGCTGGCCCGCCCCGGCCCTCCCGCGCACACGGTCGCCCGGATCACCCACGTCGACATCGCCCTCGGGATCCTCGACGCTCTGCTGCGCTCGGGTGCTCCCGTGCCCGCGTATTGGATTGTGGACGACGAATCCGCTGCTCACACGCTCGACTCGGTAACACGTGCCTACGATGCGGTCTCCGAAGCCCTGCGGGAGGTCGGAGACGCAGCGGCCCGTGCCTCCGCCCTGCGCGTGGCGGGCAGGCAGTGGGAGTGCCTGGACTCGGCACTGTGCGAGGGGGCGCCGCTGCCCGAACCGTGGGCCTGCCCGAGGCCGGTGGTCCGGATCCGCTGACCCCT
>NZ_ANAY01000017.1 GCF_000340965.1 Nocardiopsis kunsanensis DSM 44524 | reverse complement strand
TCCGCTGCCCCCTGTCCCCGCGGCCCCGCACCGGAGGTTCCGGGCGGGGCCCGCAGCTGTGGCCCGCCGGCGCGCGGCCCGCAGGAAGCAAGGGACGGGCCCGAACAGGCGCACCGCTCCTCGGAGGGCATACAACCCATGAGAAAGGGCAGGCACGAGCCCCTTCCAGCGATCACTGGACGTGTGAGTCCGTGATCACCGGGGCTCGTGCCTGCCCTTGACGCCGGTCCTCTCCGGCCGGCGCAGCAGCGCTACTGCCGGACGTTCCTCAGTCCGTGTTCTCCCCGGACTGGCCGCCGGACTCCGGCGGCTTCTTCGGCGAGGCCGGCTGCTGGACGATGCGCCTGGACGAACCGGTCCGCGCGGGCAGAGTGCCGCGACTGACGGTCACCCGCGCCTGGTCGAGGTAGGGGTCGCGCATCACGGGCGGCTCATCGATGGCTTCGGGCTCGACGACGATATCGGAGGTGTCGTGCTCGTCCTCGTCCTGACGGCGTTCGTACTCTTCCGGAGGCAGGACCTTCTTCCACGTACGCGTGCGCATCACCGGCAGTTCGCCGGCGTCCTCCCGCAGAGCGCGGTAGACCGCATACATCTGGAAGTAGCCCATCACGAAGAACGGCAGGCCGACGAGGACGACGATCTTCTCGAGCGCCCCCAGACCGCCGGTTCCGGAGAACACCAGCAGGGTGGCGGTCACCACGGCGATGGCGACGGCCCAGAAGATGCGCTGGCCCAGCGGGTTGAAGTCCTCGTGGCCGTTGGCCATCGTGTCGGTCACCAGTGCCGCGGAGTCGACCGAGGTGATGAAGAAGATCACCACCAGGATGATGGCGATCACCGAGATGATGAACGTGCCTGGGTAGTGTTCCAGGAACGAGAACAGCGCCCCGGGCACGTCCCCTTCGCCCACGACGCTCTCGACGAGTCCGCCCCCGCCGTTGAGCTCGATGTCGAAGGCGGAGAAGCCGAAGATCCCGAACCACACGATCGAGAACGCGGACGGGATGAGAAGTACGCCGGAGACGAACTGGCGGATGGTGCGGCCCTTGGAGATGCGGGCGATGAAGATACCCACGAACGGCGACCAACTGATCGTCCAGGCCCAGTAGAAGACCGTCCAGCTGCTCTGCCAACCGGTGTCGGCGAAGGTGTCGTTCCACAGCGCCAGCTCCGGCAGGGTCACCAGGTAGGTGCCCAGCGCCTCGATCGTGCCCTGGAGCACGAAGAGCGTGGAACCGGTCACCAGGATGAACACCAGCAGGGCCACGGCCAGCCAGATGTTGAAATTGGACAGGCGCTTGATGCCGCGGTCCAGACCCAGCGCGACGGAGACCATCGCGACCCCGCCGACGACGCCGATGATGATCAACTGCCACATGGCGTTTTCCGGGATCCCGAAAACGTTGTTGATCCCGCTGTTGATCTGCAGGGCGCCCAGGCCGAGGGAGACCGCGACACCGAAGACCGTTCCGACGATGGCGACGATGTCGATGAACTTACCGATGGGGCCGTGGATCTTCTCGCCGAGAAGCGGCTGGAAGATCGAGCTGACCCGCGGCGGCAGGTTCCGCTTGTGGATGAAGTAGGCGAAGCACAGTGCGGGCAGGGTGAAGATCGCCCAGGTGTGCAGGGTGAAGTGGTAGAACGTGAAGTTCATCGCATCCACCGCGGCATCCACTGTGCCTGCTTCCACGCCCAGGGCGGCGCCCCGCGGGGGATCACCGAAATGGCTGATGGGCTCGGCCACGCCCCAGAACATCAGGATGCTGCCGATACCGGCGGCGAAGAGCATGGCGAACCAGGCCGCCCTGGAGTGCTCGGGGGGCTCGTCGTCCGGGCCCAACTTCACTCGTCCGAACCGTCCGGCGGCCGCATAGATCAGGAAGACCAGGAACAGGGTGAGACCGAGGATGTAGAACCAACCCAGGTTGGTGTACAGCCAGTCCGACGCGGTGGTGACGACTGCATCCACGGGTTGGGTGAAGAGGATGGTGAGAAGCACGAACGCGATGATCACCGCGGCCGAGCCGAAGAAAATCGGCGGCGATGTACGCAGCCGTAGGAGGGCGTGCAATCGTGTCAGCATGTAATCGACTCCTCGAACCAGACGCTGACTTGCTGGGGTTGTGGTCAGGATGGCTCAGTCAGAGTACGGTTCTGTCAACGTCTTGTCTCCAACCGAATAAGACATGGCGTCTGAGCCATGGTTGCCCGTCGAAGTTCCTGATTTGTATCCCCAGGGTCTTTGCATGGTTGCGTTGTGTCCGATTTAGTGCGGAATCCTTAATGTGTGGGGACTGTTGCGGATGATGTGTGTGATACCCGCAACGCCGGAACCACATCCCGCCACCCTGCCAGCCTCACGGGCTGAGTGCGAGATCGGGTGAACATACGATCACCTGCGTCCCACCCGAACCACGAGCCGGGCGCGCCCGTCCGAGAGGGAAAAAGCCGGTGCCTGTCGGCTTTCCTCACCCCGGCGCACCCGCCGCTCCCGCTCTGCCCGGCCCCGCCGCCTCTTGTTCCGCCGCCCCGGCCCCGTGCCTTCCGGACCCCGCCCCGTCCCGCACACACCCGTCCACTTTGAGACAGAACCGCACGTGC
Organism: Nocardiopsis kunsanensis DSM 44524; assembly: GCF_000340965.1. Taxonomy (GTDB): domain Bacteria; phylum Actinomycetota; class Actinomycetes; order Streptosporangiales; family Streptosporangiaceae; genus Nocardiopsis; species Nocardiopsis kunsanensis. Next base: position 8,736 of record NZ_ANAY01000017.1, on the reverse strand, counting down.
CCGATAGTGGGCAGAGCCGTCACCCGGAGTGGGGCCGGCCCCGCCACTGCACGTCGAGAAGCAGGGGCGGCACGACGGGAGAGGAAGTCACGTCTTGGGTGCGGACCTGTTCGAGGAGAAGTTCGACGGAGCGGTGTGGGCGCTGGACCACCTGCCCGGCGACCCCTTGCCGCCGCCGGGGCCGAACCGTCCGGAGATGGACACCGACCTGTGCCACGCCCTGACCGCCCTGATCGAACACGGGCACGAGGGGCCCTTCCAGGTCCTGGGCGCCGAGAAGTGCGCCCTCATGGTCCTGCGCAGCGACTGGTCGTGGCTGCGCGGGCACGCCGCCAACCTGGGCCTGGACGAGGGTGACCCGCTCCCGCACGCCGACGATACCGAACACCCCTCGCCGTTCCCGACCGGACGCCCGCCCGCAGTGGAGACCGAGGCCGAACTCGAACGCGCCCTGACCGCCCTGGACACCCAGGGGTTCCCCGAACGCGCATTCGCACTGTGCAAGGAGTCCGGACGCCGGCTCCTGGCCGCGGTGCTCTCCGCCCGCGCCTACGACGCCCCGGCCGCGTGGGCTGCCGAGAACGCGCCGAAGAAGGTCCTGCGCGGACTGCTCTCGGAGGTGGTGCTGGCCGTCCAGCAGGTCCGACTCACCGGACGCACCCGGGAACCGAAGGTCAACTCCGGCTTCCTGCCCGACATCGGGCGGATCCGCTCCGGCCGCTGCCCCCGCGCCGTGCACGGGGACAAGGCGCTGACCCTGCCGCTGTCGGTGCGGCGTGTGGTGCGCGGGGAGCACGGGACACGCGTGGAGTCGGAGGTCGTGCTCCCCCGAGCAGAGCACTCCCGCACCTGGGAGGACACCCCGGAGAAGGAACCCCAGGCCCCGGCTGCCCCGCAGGAGGAGGCCCCGCAGCCCTCCCCGGACGGGCATGCGGACGGCCCCCCGGACGGCTCCACGGGTGGAACGATGTACGTCCCCGCGGACGGGCCCCCGTCCCGCGGCGGGGTCCCGGGCCAACTCGCGACGATCCGCTGGGAGGGTTTCTCCCACGCCTGGGACGACCTCGGGAACCGGTACCTGATGCTGTTCGAGGTGGAGAAGGGACAGCCGGGGCTGAGCTGGTTCCTGGGCACCGAGGTGATTACGCAGACCCTCTTCCCGGCGCTGGCCGAGGACGCCACACAGCTGGTGCTCACCAACCCCGGACACCTGATCTCCCGGGCCCCGACCATCGACGGCCAGGTGAGCGGACGCCCCAGCGTGCGCACGGTGCCCGACGGCAACACGGTCACCGTCGAACTCCGTCGCGGCTGACCGGCCCCCGGGAGGGGCGGCCTGGGACGGGGTGGGGGCCGTCCCCGCGTGCGTGTGCGGGAGTGGGGCCGGTACAGCTCGACGAGGGTTTCGCGCGGGGCCTCCTCGCGCGCGTGCGCGGGAGTGGGGAGGCACGCCCCGGGGCTGCGTGTGCCCGGGTTCAGTCCCCCGTGAGCACCTCCTCCGGGCCCTGGAAGTACTCCACGGTCCGGTCGGCCAACTCCACGAGATCCTCCCCCTGCGCCGGACGCACCCGCGTGGCCCACTCCGCCAGCTCCTGCGCGGTGAAGTCGTCGTGCCCGAGAGTTGCGCCCCCGCCCGGGGAGGCCCCGGGCACCCCGGTGGGGCCTTCGGCCCGAGCCCGGTCCGGCTCGCCCGTCCACGGCCCCAGGTACACCACCCGGCCGGGCTCGTACTCGTACCGCACCGATTCCGGGGCACCGAGCTGCGATGAGTCCTCCGGGGCCTCGGAACCCCCGACGCCGCCCCATTGCACGACCACAGGACCGTCGGCGCCCTCGACCTCGACGTCCTCGCAGTACGCGCCTTCCTCCTCGCACCACGCGCGCAGCACCCCATCGGGGTCCTGGGCCGTCGTTTCGTCCGCCCACGTGGCGCTACGCAGGTATCCGCCGTTCCCGTCCTGGTAGAAGACGGTGAACACGGACAGCCACTCGTCCCCGTCCGTCTCCCCGGTGCCGGGGGCCTCGGATCCGCCGTCGTCGGAGCCTTCTCCGGACCCCGCCTCGTGCGCCGCGTCGTTGATCTCGGACCGGTAGGGCTCCCAGCCCCCTGCGTCCAGTACCGCGGCCTCGTCCTCGTGCCCCAGGTTGATCCGCCGCTGCTCCTGCACCATCGACTCCGCCTGCGTATCGCCCCGTGCCCACACCACGGCACCGGCGACCAGCAGCAGCAACGCCGACACCCCGGCCGCCCAGCGCACCCGGGTCCCGCGCGAGACCAGCATCAGCAGCGCCGCCGGCGGGACCGTCAGCATCCCGGCCGTGAGCATCCCTTCGGCCGATTCGCCGAGCCCGAAGGCCAGCTGCAGGACCACACTCCCCGTGGACGCCACGAGCACGATCGCGGTGAACAGCACCATCGCCGCGACCGGCCGCGGGAAGAGCGCCGCGGTCAGCATGCGTCGGAACACCCAGAACAGGAACACCGTCAGCGCCGTTGCCACCACGAGCGTCGTGACCAACAGCCCGGGGGTCTCTTCCGTCCAGGCCAGGCCGAGGAACGGCAGGGACAGGGCCAGCACCAACGTCAACGTCACCGCGTGCACGGTCGCGCTGACGAGGGTGACGAGCCAGGCGGAGGCCGGCAACCGTCCGGACGTCCGGCTCTTGCCTTCCTCCGGAGGGCGGGACCAGGTCTGGGGGTGTGGCTCGGTGCGGGCACCGCTGTGCTCGCCGTCGGAGGCTCCCGGGGACCCGGACGGGCTGCTCCACTGCTGACCCGCCGAGCCCGTGGGCCCCGTGTCCCCGGCGCTGGTGGGGCCCGTGTTTTCCGTGGGGCCGGTGGCTCCTGCTGAGGGCTCGCGGCCTGCCTCCTGGGGATCTCGGGGTGTCTCGTCGGAGGTCATCGGGGCCTCTCGTGGTCGGGGGCGTGCGGAAGGAAGAACTCGCGCCTGACCGTACTCGGGGTAGGTGGACGTCCGATTCTACGCGGAGGGGCTGACCAGCATGGTTCCTGCTGTGGCACGTGTGGTGAGTGACCGTGCTGGGCCGGTACCAGGGGCTGTGGGAGGTATGTGCAGTGTGCGCGCCGCGGGGGAACGGCTGCCCGGTGGATCGGCCCGAAGGACCGCCGACTCGCCTCGGGCCGTGGGAACGGCGGGCGCGGGCCGCCTGAGGGCCGTCTCCGCACGCTCCGGAGCCCGCTCCGTCCCGCCCGGACCCCGTGCCGGAGATGTCCTGTTCCGAACCTCTGGCCAGGCGTTACTCCGCACCTGTAGAGGAATTTCGGTCCTGCGACAATGTGGTCTCGGGTTCCAACGGAAGGTGGCACATCGACGCACGGGAAGTCCGCTAAGCGATCGAATGTCCATCTTTGGCGAGGAAAGTGGGTGTGATGCCAGTCATACTCTCCGGGCGGTCAGCAAAATGTGGCCGCCTGTTCCACAAGAGTTCCGAGGCAGCGTCCACCCCCACTACCTGCAGAAATAGTGGCTCGCGCGGCGCAGGAGCCCTCTCGTATGTCCGGATTGCCTGCTCGAGTGCGAAACCCGTCGCGTTGCGTACATCCCCCGGCCCCCTGATGGCGCACCATGGACGATGGGGTAAAGACATGCGGGGGTCTGTGGTTCGTTCGCGGAGCTCGTTTTGCTGTGCGCTCGAACGGGACCCGGTCCCACCTGTCCTCGGACGAACCCACGGCACTACCACGACGCGGGAGCCAGTAGATGACGACGCATCAGCACGGCCCACAGCGGAGCTGGCGACGCGTGGTGATGATGCTTCTCCTCGGCGCGGGTTTCCTGCTGCTTCCGATCACCGGAGCGCAGGCGAACCCCATGTGCCCCGGAGAGCCCGCGCCCGTACCCGAGTCCGCGGGTAGCGGCGCCGACGGGCTGCTGGTGCCACCGCAGTCGCAGTCCGCCATCGAAGGCGCCCCCGACGGCCTCCCGCCCGACGCGAGCATGTACGGCCAGTACGGGACCGCCGGCACCCAGTGGCACATGATCACCGAGTCCTGCGTCGACGGGATCACCAACGGCGCACAGGCGACACTGGCGAACACGGCCTGGGACCTGTCGAAGACCATCAACCAGTCGACGATCACGGTTTACCAGGCGGCCAATTCCGACGGTCTGCTCGCGAGTTTCAACGAAATGGTCGAGAACGTCGTCGTCGCCCTGCGCGAGGGTATCTGGCGCCCGCTGATCCCGACCGTGGTCATTCTCGGCGCCGTCACCCTGGGCTGGTACGGGCTCGTACGCAAAAGGATGACGCTCACCATCGAGTCCTCGGTCTGGATGGTGCTCGCCACCGCTCTGGGGATGTGGATCCTCATCCAGCCGGCAGCCGTCATGGGGCTCGCCAGCAACCTGGTCAACTCCGGGACGCAACTGGTGACGAGCACCGTGGGGCAGGTGCCGTACGGGGGAGGGTCAGGTGCGTGCCCGCCGCGTGCAGAAGAGCCTGAGCGAGCCGACTGGGAATCGGAGTCCGACTTCCAAGTGAGGCGCAACGCCGACATGCTGTGGTCGAGTCTGGTGTGTCAGCCGTGGGTGGCTGGTCAATTCGGTAGTGGTGATGTCGCCGATCAGGCGAGTTTCGATTATGCTGAGGAACTGATATCCGCGCAGAGTGTCAGTCGGATTGAGCAACAGCAGATTGTTGATGGTGATCTCGATCCGAGTACTCTGAATGATGAAAAGCAAGAAGAATATGAAGCGATTTCAGGTGATGTTGAGTCCGTTTATCCTAGTGTCTACCCAATTTTTTCTGGTGACGACCAAGGAAGCCGACTCGGAGTGGCAACACTTGCTCTTTTCTCCTCCGTTTTTGCGGGCGGCTTGATCCTGGCAGCTTCGGTGGCGCTCATCGTTCTGAAGATCGCCTTCCTGCTTCTCTTCCTCCTGGCGCCGGTCTTTTTGCTGATCGGGATCCACCCCGGTTACGGGCGCATGGTCCTGTTGCGTTGGCTCGAGCTGATGGTCGGGTTCCTGCTCAAACAGATCTTCATCGTGCTCCTGATCGCTCTGCTGGTCATGTCTTACGGCATGGTGATGTCGAGCAACCTGGGCTGGGGCCTGCAGATGATCCTGCTGGCCCTGTTCACCCTGGCCCTGTTCATCTACCGCAAGCCGTTCGCACACCTGTTCAGCTCGGTCAACGCCAACACGTTCACCTCGCGTGTGGTCAGCGACGCCGCTCAGAGCCAGGCACTGGGACGGAGCGCCACTGCCCTTCCCCCGGTCGCCTACATGAAGGCGCAGAACTGGGGCCGTCGCCGGGCCCCTCAGATCGCTGCCGGAGCTGCCGGTACCCCCGCCTCCAACGGTGCCGAGCAGGCCGTGCCCCAGGAAGACGCGCCGGTGGCCGCCAACGAACCCACGCGGATGCGGGCGCGCGGGGGCTACGGCCGGGTCCGCGACAACGATGCCCCGCCGCCGCTCAACGTCAACCGCAGCGGCGGCGTCGGCGGTGCCGGCGGTGGCAATCGTCCGGGGCCGAACAACAGGAGTACGGACGAGGCTCCGAGCCTGAACGGTTCGCAGGGCGGTTCGATCCCGCCCCGTCCCAGCGGCGGCTACACCGGAACCGGTGACAGCGGTTGGGGAGGTGTCTTCGGGGGCGGACCTTCCGGACGCTCCGGCGGGTCCGCCGGCGGAGGCGGCAACCGTGGTGGCGGCGGTGGGTCCGCGGGCGGTGCCGCGTCGGGTGGCGGCCGAGCTGCCGCCGCCGAGCGCCCGGACCCCGCGACCGGCCGCGGCATCTTCCAGGGACGTGAGGAGACCCCGCCGCGGGGCAACGTCGGCGGACAGGGCTCGCGCTGGGGAGCTCCCCGGGAGAAGCGTGACCGTCGCGCCCCGGAACGTCGCCCCCGGCCCGCTGCTCCCGCTGCGGACCGCGGACGCCGTGACGGTGAGGGCAGCTGGTTGAGCGGCTCCGGCAAGAGCAACGACAACGCGCCGATCACCCCCTTCTGGGGCGAGAGCGGAGCCGGCGGCCCTCGGGACCGCAAGCGCGACGTCCCCTTCTGGCTGAGCGACGACTGACGGATGAAAGCCTCGACCCATGCCGAACCCACTCCCTGAACACACACAACGCAGGGTCGTTGTCGTGCTCATCGTCGTCCTGCTCGCCTTCGGCGGTTACTTCGCCTTCGGTGGGTTCGGCGGCGAGGAGGATGCCCCCGTCGAACAGGAAACCGCTCAGGGAGACCGGCAGGGCCAGGGCACCGCCGAGGCACCGGACGACTCGTCGACGGTCCCGCCGAGCCCGATGCCCACGAGCGCGGAAGAGGACGTCGACGTACTCGAGTGGTTCCCCTTCAGCGAGGACGAGCTCCGGACGGCCGGGGCGACGGCCCGGGCCTTCGGTGAGGCCCACGGGACCATCGACTACACCGATGCCCCCGAGGACTACTTCGCGGGGATGGAAGAGCTCGCCACCGACGACTACGCCGAGGTGCTCTCCGAGAGCACCCGCGCGGGTGCCTTCTGGCAGGAGGGAGCCGAGGCCGAGGCCGTGGCCGAAGGGCGGGCCGAGGTCCGGTCGGTGCGTACCTACGGCAGTGACTCGATCACCTTCGTGGTAGAGGTCCAGTCGATCACCGAGACCACCGGTTCGGAGTTCGACGAAGAACGCGGCGAGTTCGCGATCACAGTGACCCGTGCAGGACAGAGCTGGAAGGTGCACGACTTCCAGCCCGCCGATGTCGGCCAGGTCGGAGGAGAGTGACCCCCGGTTGAAAACCTTCTTCACCCCCGCCCCCGCTGATTCCGACCGTGGTGCAGCACTGACCTGGACCGGCGCGGTCGTGGTCGTCTCCCTGGTTGCCGTCACGGTCGCCGCGCTGATGGTGATCCCGGTGATCAGCAACACCTCGCAGCAACTGGGGTCCCTCGTGGGCAGCGGTGTCGTCTGCTCGGAGAACGCCGACGCGCAGCAGCCCGACTCCAGCGGCTACGCCGACGACTCCGTGCCCGAGAACTACCTGGAGATCTACCAGGAGGTCGGTGAGGACCGGGGGATCCCGTGGAACGTCCTCGCCGGCGTCGGCCAGGTCGAGTCCCACCACGGTCGTTGGGACGGGCCGGGGATCACCGAGGGACACAACGACTGGGGCGCGGCCGGGCCGATGCAGTTCGGGTCCCTGGACGGTTCGGCCGCGGGCAACAGCTGGGGAGGAGAGCCCATCCAGTCCGTCGACGAACGCCCCGAGGAGGGGTACGGGGTCGACGGTAACGACGACGGTGTCGTGAACGTCTACGACCCCGCCGACGCCATCCCCGCGGCGGCCGATTACCTGATCGCGCACGGTATCGAGGACGACGTTCGCGAGGCGATCTACGGCTACAACCACGCGTGGTGGTACGTGGACGACGTCCTCGAATGGGCCGAGCGCTACGCCGAGGGCGACTACGACACCTCGGGCTCCATGCGTACTGCGGTGGTGTGCAATCTTCAGGAGGACGGCGCGCCGATCGGCCAGGCGCCCGACGAGGTCTCCCAGGCCGTCGTCGACTGGGCCCTCGACCAGCGAGGACTTCCTTATGTCTGGGGAGGCACCGGACCTTCGGGCTATGACTGCTCCGGATTGGTGATGAAGGCGTACGAGAGCATCGGCGTCACCATTCCACGGATCTCACAGGACCAGTGGAAATTCGGCCCGGAGATCGACCAAGGTGAAGAACAACCCGGTGACCTGGTTTTCTTCGATGTTCAGCGTGCGGGGGAACCGCCGGGACCCGGGCACCTGGGGATGGTCGTGGGTGACGGGCTCATGGTGGAGGCCTGGTGCACCAACTGTGGGCCGATCGCCGTGCGAGAGTACGATGACCCCAATCGTGCGGACATCATGGGGTTCACCCGCCCGCTCGAGCACCCCGACGTGAAGTCCCAGCTGGAGGCGCAGGGTTAACCGTGACTGAGACGGACGAGAAGCCCGAGGAGAAGAAGCCGGTCAAGCAAGGGCTCCACGGGTGGAAGGCCGCTCTCGCCATGTTCGGGTGTGGGTCGCTCGCGGCTTTCGCTATTTTTGGTGTCGTTACTTCTGTCTTGGGAAGTTTCCTCTCCATGTTTTCTGATGGAGTGGAGGTTGAAAATGATGATCCCAGTATCCCGCAGGATACGGCTAATCCGCGCGAGGAATTCGATGGAGAGAAGTTTGATCTCTGTGCTATATCAGAAGACGCGCAGGGTGTGAATATTTCTTTCTCGGGTTACCCTATCCCTGAGGATTCATCGCTCAATGGTGGTCCAGCGGCTGAAGGCGATCTAGTTCGTACAGGTCAGTGTTCCGGTGATCTCGTTCCCTCTTCAGGAGGAGAGCCCTGGGGATTTGAACTTTCCTACACTGCGATCATCTACTCCCCGGAAGGGGATGAGGAAGATTTTGCTCGAGATTATTTCGCCGAATCCAGTGGTAGGATGTTCGCGTCGGGAGAGCAAGGTGTCGGTGAAACCGTTGACTTTCTTGATCGGGCTCAGGCAGGCCATGATGGCTCTGCAGAGGCAGGGTCAGAATATTCTCTTCTTGTGCTTAAGAGGAGTGCAGTCCTTGAAATTAATCTGACGTCTCCTGGTGAGCAATCTGCAGAGGCTTTCTTTGGTGAGCTAAAGCAATTGGAAAGGCGTTATGATGTGGCGCTGGAGGCTAACATTCCTGAGTGAATTTTAGGTTCAATGAGCCTTTCCGGGCAATGATTGGTGACCGTGGGTGATAATCGGTCAGGTGGTACGGCC
>NZ_ANAY01000016.1 GCF_000340965.1 Nocardiopsis kunsanensis DSM 44524 | reverse complement strand
GGGGGCGACCCCCCGCACCCCCCGGTGTGCGCTCGCCGGGGCTCGCGCACGCGGGGTCTTTGTCCCGGCCCCGGACCAAGCCTCCACGCCGTGACGCGGGGGCCGCACCTCGTCACCGGCGCAGCAGGACCGAGACCCCCAGGAAGGGTTTGAGATACCACAGCTCCCCGATCCTGTGGTCCGCTGCCGGGCGCAGGCGCGCGGCCAGGTGCGGCGCCTGTTCGTGCAGGTAACGGCGGCCCCTGCGCGCATGGATGATGTTCGAGGCGATCTTGACCACGGCAAACCCTTCGATCAGCGGCACCGTTCTCCGAATGTTCTCCCAGGTGTTCTCGGCCTCTTCCTCCAGCACCACATCTGCCGGGTCGACCCCGAGGGCGTCGATCGCGTACTCGGCCATGACCGCGGACTCGGACCGCCTGTTCCGCCCGCGCCCCCGGCTGCGCCCCGTGAACACCAGGACACTCCGGCCGGCCTTCCGGTCCCGCGAACGCACCGCGACACGGGTGCGATAGCGCTGCACCGTGCTGAGCCGGTCGTCGCGGGTGCTGGGAAAACCGAGCACGACGATCGCTTCAGCACACCCGTGCTGCAACGGGGGCTGCACAGGCAGATATTGGCGGGACATACGTCGGCACTTCCACTCGCACCGAGCGAGAACCAGGACGAGGGCCGCGATGAAGCGAAGAGCCCGTTCCCGTCGCCCGTTCCGGACCGGTCCCATGTTCCTCTCACCCCGAGTCGGTCCCGCAGGCCTTCTGCGCAGCGGGATAGGTGACGTCCCCGGCCTCACCGACCATTGCGCCGGCAGTCAGGCCTGCGGTCTCGCTCCGACGGAGGCCGAGGATGTGGACGACCTCCTCACCACGGCCGAGGAGGTGGTCGGCGATGATCCGCCGGTGGCATTTCCACCACACCGCCTCCGAACACATCACGGTGGTGCAGTACTCACGGCCCCGGTCGCGCACCTGGTCCAGAGCGCTGCGGAAATCTTCGGAGAGAGCATGGTCGGCGTAGTTGTGGAAACTCCGGTTCCGCCACCAGCCGTTCACGTCGGGCGGTACTTCCTCGGAAGCGGGGCGGCGTCCGGTCAAACCTTGCGCGCGCCGGAAACCGATCCCCGCCTCGGCGAGGGCCGACGAGAGCGTGTCCTCGTTGAACTGCGGGTACCGGTTCGACCCCGGGAGCCGCCGCACGTCCACGACCAGTTCGATGCCGTACGCGTGGAGCAGCTCCGTGAACCCGGCCGACGTGTGGTTCGAATGGCCGACCGTGAAGAACCGGCGGCTCACCGGTCGTCGTCGACCAAACGCAGCGTGGACCCCTTGTGAGCCGCGATGTGGTCGGTCCTGTCGCTCTTGATCTCGTACTGCGGTTCCTCCGGGGAGGCCCGCCGGGTGTGGCCCTTGTACTCGAAGTCCTCGGTGTGCACCTTCGTGACTCTGCCGGAGACGTGGCCCGCTTCCGAGTTCCACATCACGTGGTCGCCGACCTCGAATTCATGAGACATCCGGATCTCCTCAGCGTTCGTGTCCTCGAGCACCCGCCCCCGTCCAGTCTTCCAGAGTGGAGGGTCCGTTCCCCTCCCGATCCGGTTCACCTGCGCGTCGGGGGTGTTTCCGTATCCGGTTCAACCCGGCAGGGCCTGTGGAACCCTGCCGGCGACGCCCCCGTTCCCCGGTTTTCCGCCTTCTGCGGAAAACCGCCTGGGCGTACCTACACTGGCGACATGGATGAGGGCACGGACGGTCAGGAGCCCCGCACGACTGAGGAGACCGGTCCCGTCGTTGCGGTGCTGGAACGGATCTGCGAGGAGCTCGCCCCCAGGCGCGAGGGGCAGGTCTCCGACTTCATCCCCGAACTCGCAGGGGCCGATCCGAACGCCTTCGGCCTTGCCGCGGTCAGTGCGCACGGCCGTTGTTACTCGGCGGGGGACGACGAGGCGGCCTTCACCGTGCAGTCCGTCTCCAAGCCCTTCGTCTACGCGATGGCACTCGAGGAACGCGGGCTCGACGACGTACACGCCCATGTGGGGGCGGAGCCGAGCGGGGAACCGTTCAACGCGATCAGCCTCGACGAGCAGGGCCGCCCGGAGAACCCGATGATCAACGCGGGCGCGATCGTGACGACCTCCCTGATCCGCGGCGAGGAGTCGCGCAGCCGCTTCGAGCGCATCCGTGCCGTACTCTCCTCCTTCGCCGGCCGGCACCTGTCCATGGACGAGGACTCCTACCGGTCCGAGGCCGGGACGGGGCACCGCAACCGGGCACTGGGGTACCTGAGCATGGCCGGTGGCGTACTGGAGGGATCGGTCGAGGAGGCCGTCCTGGACTACTTCAGGCAATGCGCGTTGAACGTCACGGTGGTCGATCTCGCGGTCATGGCGGCGACCCTGGCCTCGGGCGGCGTCAACCCGTTGACGGGGGAGCGGGTGATCTCGCGCCGCACTGCCCGGCACACCCTCTCGGTGATGACGAGCTGCGGCATGTACGACCGTGCGGGGGAGTGGGCGCTGAGGGTCGGGATCCCGGCCAAGAGCGGGGTGAGCGGCGGCATCCTGGCGGCGGCCCCGGGCTCGTTCGGGGTGGGTGTGTTCAGCCCGCCGCTGGACCACGCGGGCAACAGCGTGCGCGGGGTGGCGGCCCTGGAACAACTTTCGGAGAACTACGACCTGCACATGCTCCGGATCCCGTCCGAGCCGCCCTCGCCCGTGCACAGCATGACGCGCGCCGGAGGCACCCTCGACGTGCACCTGCGCGGTGACATCGATTTCCTCGCCGCCGAACAGGTCGTCTCCCGTTTGGCCGAGGCCGTGGACGACGCCCGGGTCACGTCTGTGACGGTCGAACTCGAGCGGGTCTCCGGGATCAGCCAGGCCGCCCGATCCCTGTTGACCGCAGAACTGGACGACCTCGACGGTGCCGGGGTGGAGGCCTCCATGAGTGAGCCGGCCGTCATCAACGAGGACAGCGAGGACTGAAGCGGTCCCCGCACCGGAAGAGACGGGCCGGCCCCGCAGCCCCGGGAAAAGTCACCCGGGCTTGTTCCCGACCCCTTGACCCCGGCCGTCCACAGGTGTCTAATCAACTTAGAGGTTGAACAACGGAAAGGTTGAATGAGCTGATGGCGACCGACCCGCTCAGTCTCACCTTCGCCGCACTCGCGGACCCGACCCGCCGAGCGCTCCTCGCCCGGCTGGCGGAGGGTGAGGCCACCGTCAACGAACTGGCGGAGCCGTTCGCCATGAGCCTCCAGGCGGTCTCCAAACACCTCAAGGTCCTGGAACGCGCCGGGCTCGTCATCCGCGGGCGTGCCGCGCAATGGCGCCCGTGCACGCTCGAGACCGCACCGCTGGAGGAGGTCTCCGACTGGCTCGGCCGTTACCGGGAGCAGTGGGAGGACCGCTTCACCCGCCTGGACGAGGAACTGCTCAGGATCCAGCACGGCACCGAGGGAGAACAGAACCATGAGTGACCTGAAGGTCGTAGTAGAACCCGGACGACAGGACATCGTCATCACCCGCACGTTCGACGCGCCCCGCGAGGCGGTCTTCGCGGCCATGACCGACCCGGACTCCATCGCCCGCTGGTGGGGCCTGGACGACACCGACACCCGTATCGACATCGCCGACGTCCGTGCGGGCGGGCGCTGGCGGTTCGTCGAGAGCGCCCCCGACGGTGCCGAGTACGGGTTCCGCGGTGTCTTCCACGAAGTCGCCGCCCCGGAACGCATGGTGCAGACCTTCGAGTTCGAGGGGATGCCCGGGCACGTGTCCATGGACACCTACACCTTGGAGGAGAGGGACGGACGTACCCTCTACACCTCCGTGTCGGTGTTCCAGAGCGTGGAGGACCGCGACGGCATGGTCGCCTCCGGTATGGAGAGCGGCCTGAAGCAGTCGCTGGACGCACTCGAGAAGCTGGTCGCGGAGCGGGCCTGACCGCACAGCATCCGCGGACCCAAGGCGGTCCACACCACGGATGAGGCCGCCCACCCGCGGAACACGGGACGTCCCGTACGCCCGCACGGCCGGTTCCGGAAGCCGGGGCCGGCCTCGCCCATGTGCGAGGAGCCACCCCGCCTCACCTGCCGGGGCCTGTGGACAACGCCCGTTCCTGTCACTACGGAACGGTAATGTCGTCCCGTGGCAGATCTCCCGGACGTTCCCTCCATGCTCGAAGCGGCCGTCGACGCCCTGGGCGGCACCCACCGAGAGGGCCAGGCGGCCATGGCCCTCGCCGCCTCCGAAGCGGTCGACCGACGCGAACACCTCGTGGTCCAGGCCGGCACCGGCACCGGCAAGTCACTGGCCTACCTCGTGCCCGCCGTCCGGCACGCCATGGCCGCCAGGACCACGGTCGTCGTCTCCACCGCGACCATCGCGCTGCAGAACCAGCTCATCGACCGAGACCTCCCGCGCCTGGCCCGGGCCCTGGCCCCGATGCTGCCGCGCGAGCCCACGTTCGCGGTCCTCAAGGGACGCCGCAACTACCTGTGCCGCAACCGGCTCCAGAACGCCGACGAGGAGGCCGAGGACACCGAACTCTTCGACCCCCGGCAGCTGTCCTCCCTGGGCCGCCAGGTCTCGCGCCTGCACGAATGGGCCGAGGAGACCGTCACCGGTGACCGCGACGAACTCGACCCCGGGGTGAGCGACCTCGCCTGGCGCCAGGTGTCGGTAGGGGGCAACGAGTGCGTCGGGGCCCGGGCCTGCCCCTTCGGCCAGGAGTGCTTCGCCGAGTTCGCCCGCGAGGCGGCCGGCGGCGTCGACGTCGTCGTGACCAACCACGCGATGCTCTCCATCGACATGCAGCAGGACTTCCATCTCCTGCCCGAGCACGACACGATCGTCATCGACGAAGCCCACGAGCTGGTCGACCGCGCAACCTCCGTGGCCACCGGGACCCTCACCGAACGCGCCGTCAACACCGCCGCCAAACGCGCCTCCCGCCTGGTCGAGGCCGGGATCAGCGAACGCCTCACCGAGTGCGCCGACGGACTGGCGATGATGTTCACCGAGGCCCCTGACGGACGCATGGACCAGATCGACGACGGGCTCGCCGGCGCGGTGGCCGCCACCCGGGACGCCGCCTCCGCGTGCGTGACCGCCATCGGCCCCTCACCCGGTGACCTGGACCCCGACACCGCCGTCGACCGACGTATGGCCCTGGCCGCCCTCAACGAGGTCCACGACGCAGCCGTCTCGGTCCTTCAGACCTACGACAAGGCCCTGCGTGACCGCACCGAGGTCGTCTGGCTCACCAAGGCTCCCTCCCGGCCGCCCTCGCTCAACGTCGCCCCGCTCAGCATCGGCGGCCTGCTGCGCGACAAACTCTTCGGCGATCGGACGGTCGTGCTGACCTCGGCCACCCTCACCCTGGGTGGGGACTTCCGTGCCCTGGCCGGGCAGTGGGGTCTGGGCCGCGAGGTCACCGAGGAGGACGCCGACCGCGCGGCCCGCGGCCTCGGACCCGCCTCCACCCCCGCCACGGGGGCCGTAGGAGAGGACGGGGACGAGGACGGCCCCCACCGCGCCGAGGGCGAACCCCGCTGGCGTGCCCTGGACGTGGGTTCCCCGTTCGAGCACGCACGCCGCGGCATCCTCTACGTCGCCACCCACCTGCCCCAGCCAGGCCGCGACGGGCTCGACCCCGCCTACCTCGACGAAATCGCCGAGCTCGTCGAAGCCGCCGACGGGCGGGCGCTGTGTCTGTTCTCCTCGATGCGCGCTGCCCAGCAGGCCACCGAGGAACTGCGCGAACGCCTGGACCATCCGATCCTGTGCCAGGGCGAGGACTCCACCGGACGGCTCGTGAGCCGCTTCGCCGAGGAGGAACGTTCCTGTCTGTTCGGCACCCTGTCGCTGTGGCAGGGGGTCGACGTGCCCGGGCCCTCCTTGTCCCTGGTGATCGTGGACCGCATCCCCTTCCCACGCCCCGACGACCCGCTCTCCTCGGCCCGCCAACGCTCGGTCAGCGCTCACGGCGGCAACGGTTTCCTCTCGGTGGCCGCCACCCACGCCGCGCTGTTGCTGGCCCAGGGCACCGGACGCCTGCTGCGCACCACCGAGGACCGGGGTGTGATCGCCGTGCTCGACCCTCGTCTGGCCAAGGCCCGTTACGGCGGATTCCTGAGGGCCTCGCTCCCGCCGTACTGGGGCACCAGCGACCCCGAGGTGGCCCGTTCGGCGCTACGCCGGTTGGCCGCTGCTCCCGCCGAACCCGCGGCCGCCGCAATCGGCTGAACCCGGACCTGGCCCGCCCGCGGCAGGAACCCGCCCGGTCGGCGGCTCCCGGACACGGACGGACGTGCGGGGGTCGGCGGCCCCCGCACGTCCCGGGGTGCTCGGACGCTCCGAAGCTCCGAGGGAGGATGTTCAGCCGCGGCTGCGGTAACCGAAGAGGCGGACGGCGTAACCGGGGGAGTCGTCCTCCGGCTCCTGGATGAACCAGCGGTCCTCGTTCTCGCCCACGAGCAGCTCGTTCCACATCATTTCGATCAGCTTGAGCCGGGAGACCACCGAGGCCTCGGGG
This sequence comes from Nocardiopsis kunsanensis DSM 44524, assembly GCF_000340965.1. Taxonomy (GTDB): domain Bacteria; phylum Actinomycetota; class Actinomycetes; order Streptosporangiales; family Streptosporangiaceae; genus Nocardiopsis; species Nocardiopsis kunsanensis. Next base: position 146,263 of record NZ_ANAY01000016.1, on the reverse strand, counting down.
TCGAGAACGATCGAGTACGTGTGGTCGGTCAGGCGTTGGGTCACCATGCCCACGGACTGGCCGTTCCAGATCGCCGGGACGGGGGCGTGCCCGATCTCCACCCCGCACAGGCGCAGCTGGTCCACCTCTTCGTCCAAGGCCTCGGCGGCGAGCGCACCGTCCAGTCTGAGGGCGTCCTCGAGCTCGTCGCGTTCCTCGTCGACGCGGAGATAGGCGTGATAGGTGCGGTACCCGCAGGTGCGGCACTTGCGCCGGACGACGCATCGGGCCAACCCGTAGGCCGACTGCGCCTCGCCGACACTCTGGTAGTCGCTCACCCCGCGAATCGTGCCGCACTCGCAGCACAAGGCAGTGAGATCCTGCTTCATCAGAGTCCCCCCTCCGAGGTGAGTATGCGACGAACCGAGGCGGTTAGGGAACCCGTCGGGACGGGAAGTCGCGGCAAGGAGTCGTCATCAATGCCCCAAACGGCGGACGAAGCAGGCCTTCTGTGGGGCGGCCCGTGTCCCGGAGTGGGAGGAAACACCCGGATCAGAGGGAGCGGTCACCCTTGTTCCGGGCGTTCCAGTCGCGCATCCGCTGCGGATAACCGACGATCTGCACGTCGTAGGCGGGCAGGGCGAGCTTCTTGGCGAGCTTGCGGATCGACTCCGGGGACCCGCACCGGCGCCGGGTCCACTCGCCGTCGGTGGCCACCGCGACCGCTGTGGTCTGGGTCGCGAAGGTCTCCGGCTCGACGAAGAACTCCACCCCCACGCGGGACTCGGCGAACTCCATCAGGGCCTTCATGTCGGCGTCCTCCGAGTCCCGGTCGAACCGGGCCCTGCTCTTGCGGTTGGCCTTGCGGAGCCCGAAACGGTCTCGCCATCCCATCTGAGGTCGCGTCCCCTCACACTCTGTCGATTCCGGAGCGGCCCGGGGCCGCCGGTCCTGCAGATCCGGCCCCGGGGCCCCGAGTGTATCGGGCGCCCTCGTTCTTCAGCAGTGGCCCGAAGCGTTACAGGGTACGGGTTTGCGCATTCTCATGACGTATCCGTGATTGCGCTGCTACCTTCAGTGCTCACGCGGCACATACAGGGGGAGATGACATGCCGATGTGGACATGGACGGGGGAGACCGCACGCAGGCTGCGCGATGCCGGCCAGCAGGAGCTGGCCGAGGCCGTGAGCGACCTGCCTGTACTGAGCGAGTCGGGTGACTCGGTACGGGTGGAGGCCACGGCACGCTCGGCACTGCGGGTGGCACGCCGCCTGGTGACCGAGGCCGGGACCGGGGAACCGGAGGTCCCCGGGCTCTTCGGCCCGCCCATGCTGTTCTTCTTGGCCCACTGGCCCATGGCCGTGCGGGTCGGGGCGCTCGCCGAAGGCGAACGTGCCCTGAAACAGGCCGAAGCGGCCGCCGCCGACGAACCCGGGCCCGAAACGCGGGGCCCGCTACCGGTCTCGGCGCTGGCCAACGCGGTGCGCTGCCACGCCAACGTCGACGCCCGAGGCACCACCGGGTTGCGCCGTGAACTCCTCTCCGGCCGACGGCTGGCAGGGTGGGAACGTACCCCCGCCTGGCCGGGGTTCGTCCTCGCCCGTGTCGACCTGCTCATCGACGAGGGCGCACCCGACCGCGCCGAGACCGAGCTGCGCCGTTTCGAACACACCGCTACCGGAACAGCGGTCCTGGACACCGGCGGGGTCTTCACGCTCGCCCGTGCCCTGCGCCATCAGGACCGGCACCGTGAGGCCCTGGCCACACTCGACCGTCTGGGCACCGAGCTTTCTGCACGGCGCGTCGGGCCCCGCGAACCCGCCTTGCGCCGCCGGGTGCGGTTCGAGCGGGCGCGGCTGCTGTCCTGGCTGGCCCGGTTGGGTGTGTGCTCGCCCAACGAGGCGATCGAGGCCCTGCCCACGGTCGAGGATGCAGAGGCGGTCCCGAGCCTGCGCCCTGCCTGGGTGGAGACCGCGGAGAACCTGGTGAGCCTGGGCGCGGTGCGCAACGACTGGCGCCTGGGCGTGCGGGTGACCACCTGGTCGCGTTACTTCGAGCGGGTCGGTGCGCCAGGACGGGGAGCGGAACTGGCCCTGGCCGCGGCCCGGCTGGCCGTAGCCAGGGGAGCCCGTTGGGTGGCCGCCTGCTCTGCGCGGCGGGCGGAGGAACTCATCACCCACCTGGGCAGGACCGCAGAGATCCGTGGTGACCTGGGCGAGGTGCGTTCGATGATCACGGCGATGCGGCCCGTGGAGCCCGAGGCCCCGGCCGACCGGATCCTCACCCATCTGCGTTCGTTGCCCCATGACCGTGTCGACCCCGAGCACCAGGCCGAACAAGTCAACGTCGCCCTGGCGAGCATGCCGCACGACACCCCGCTCCTGACAGCGCTGGGACAGGTCGGGCGCACGCTCATGCTCTCCGACGTGGCCACCGAACCCCAGTGGCGGCACGTGCGTGAGACCCCAGGCGACCAGAAGGCGGCGCTCTCACTGCTGGAGACGCTCCTGCACGACAACGACACCGCGGGGGTCAGGACCCTGGTACGTACTCTGGCGGCCGGCGCCCTGAACGACGTACCGGCCGACGACCCCCTCGCCCCCGCGGCACCAGCCGTCACAGCCCCGACTTCGGCCTCGGCAGCGGGGCAGACGGCCGGAACCGGTCACCGTGCCGAGGCGCAACCTCAGCGGGCGCTCTGAACGCCATGGCCGGGGAGGCACACACCCGCACCCGAGAGCGCTCGGAGCTGTCGGCCCGGTGTGAGCCCCGTACCGGCTGCTGCAGAGTGCCCGTCGGGTACACGCCCGCCACCGGTGGACGGGGCCGCCTGCGGGGGAGCGGTGTCAGAGAGGCCGGGCAGTGCTCTCCAACGCCATGAGGGCACGTCCGGCCGGATACGTCAGAGCGGCCGTGGGCAGCTCCGCGGGGCGTCCGCTGGCCAGGACCCGCACCCGGCCCGGGCGTCCCTGGTGGGGCAGGTCGCCGACCCGCCGCAGGGTCTGAGCGGCCACAGCGTGGGCGGCCGTGTGGAGCGCGACGCCTTCGCCCAGGCCCGCGACGATCTGCTCGCCGACCAGGTCGTAGTGGGTACAACCCAGCACCACCGCGCGCACGTCCGGGGGTGTGAGGCCCGCGGCGTAGGAGACGGCATCGGCGACCTCGAGAGGATCGGCCGACTCCACCGCTTCGGCCAGGCCGACGCAGGCCACAGCGGTCACCTCCAGCCCCTCGGCGAAGGTGTCGACGAGGCGCCGTTGGTAACCGCTGCGGGTGGTGGCCGCGGTCGACCACACGGCGATGGGCCCGCCCGAGCGCGCGGCCGGTTTGATCGCCGGCACCGTGCCGATGACCGGTACGGCCGGCTCGAACTCCTCGCGCAGGCGCGAGAGCCCGTGCACGGACGCGGTGTTGCAGGGCACGACGACCGCGTCCACCCCGCCCGCCGCCTCCCAGGCCGCGCGGGCTCCGGCCAGGGCACGCCCGATGACCTCGTCGGGGGTACGGGCACCCCAGGGCATGTGGTCCGGGTCCATGGACAGGAACAGGTCGGCGTCGGGCCGCGCGGCGTGCACCGCGGCCGCGGTCGAGAGCATGCCGATACCGGAGTCAACGAGAGCGATGCGCACGAGTACCGATGATATGTGAGCCGGTCACCACGGAGCGGCGCCAACACCCGAGGCGCACGGGGACTGAACGACACGTGAAGAAATGGGGTGGCCACCGCGCTTTGCCGACAGGTAGAACGGGGGGAAGCGGCCCGCCCCGGCGGCCCCGTCAGGTCGGCCGTGCCGGGCTGTGAGTCACCGACACCGGAAACGGGAGAAGGATGACCTCTCAACAGCAAGGAACGGCCGAGGACTCCGAGCCCGGCCGTCACGGTCTGGCCCGACACGTGGCAGCCGTGCAGAAACTGCGCAGGGACTTCCAGGCCCTGCCCCAAGGCGCCCCCGTCCGCCTTGCCAAGCCCACCTCGAACCTCTTCCGCTTCCGCGAGCCCTCCTCCGCCCCCGCACTGGACGTGTCCGCTTTCGACGGTGTGATCTCCATCGACCCGGTGGAGCGCCTGGCCGACGTGGGCGGGATGACCACCTACGAGGATCTGGTTGCGGCCACCCTGCCGCACGGGCTCATGCCCAACGTCGTGCCGCAGCTGCGCACCATCACTCTGGGCGGGGCCGTCACCGGCATGGGTATCGAAGCCTCCTCTTTCCGCTCGGGGCTGCCGCACGAGGCCGTCCAGGAGATGGAGATCCTCACCGGCAGCGGGGAGATCGTCACCGCCACCCGGGACAACGCACACGCCGATCTCTTCCGTGGTTTTCCCAACTCCTACGGCACTCTCGGCTATGCCCTCCGCCTGCGCATCGAGCTCGAACCCGTCGGCCCCTACGTGCACCTGCGCCACCTGCGTTTCTCCGACAACCGCGAGGCCATGGAGGCGCTCGACCGCATCTGCGCCGACGCCGAGTACGAGGGAGCCCGCGTCGACTTCGTGGACGGGGTCTCCTTCGGCCCCGACGAGCTGTACCTGACGGTGGCCCGCTTCACCGACTCCGCGCCCTGGACCAGTGACTACACCGGACAGGACATCTACTACCGCTCCATCCCCCGTCTGGCCGGTCGTGGCCCGGGCGACTACCTCACCACCCACGACTACCTGTGGCGGTGGGACACCGACTGGTTCTGGTGCTCACGGGCCTTCGGTGCGCAGAACCCGGTGGTGCGCGCCCTGTGGCCCCGGGCCCTCAAACGCTCCGACGTCTACCGCCGCCTGGTCGCCTGGGACCGCAGCACCGACTTCTCCCGGCTGCTCAACCTCTACCGGGGCAGACCCCAGCAGGAACCCCTGATCCAGGACGTCGAGGTGGAGGTGGAGAGGGGCGCGGAGTTCCTCGACTTCTTCCACGACGAGATCGGGATGTCGCCTGTGTGGATGTGCCCGCTGCGCCTGCGTGAACCGCGCCGCGGCACGCATCAGGGGCCGGTCTGGCCGCTGTACCCGCTGCAGGAGGACCGCCTCTACGTCAACTTCGGTTTCTGGGGGCTGGTCGACATGCTGCCGGGCCAGCGGCGGGCCCACCACAACCGGCGGGTGGAGGAGGAGGTGGACCGCCTCGGCGGCCACAAGTCCCTGTACTCGGACTCCTTCTACGGGCAGGACGAGTTCTGGGAGCTCTACAACGGCGCGGCCTACGGGGAACTCAAGAACACCTACGACCCGCACGGCAGGTTGCTCGACCTGTACGCCAAGTGCGTGGGCAACCGCTGAGACGGGACAGGAGCACCGGGAAGCGACCCTTGCCCATGGGCCGCATCCTTCGAGAGGAGAGGACTGCAACATGCGGCTTGCCGAGATCTTCGAACGTGTCGTCGGACCCGACGCACCCATCCGATTCACCGCCTACGACGGGAGCAGAGCCGGGGACCCCGACAGCGGGATCGCTCTGCACGTGCGTACCCCCGTCGCGGTCAACTACTTCGCCCAGTCGCCGAACGCGGTCGGCCTGACCCGTGCCTACGTCTCCGGGCACCTCGATCTCGAGGGCGACATGTACACCGCTCTGAGTACCGTGTCCGACTTCGCCCTGGCCGAGGACAACAACCTGTCCCTGGCCGACGTGGCGGCCATCGTCAGGTCCGTGGGCTGGGTCAAGTTCGTCAACCGGGTCGCCCCGCCGCCGCAGGAGGCCGGCCGGGGCAGGCTCGCGAGCATGGGGTGGCGCCACTCGCGCCGGCGCGACGCCGAGGTGATCCACCACCACTACGACATCTCCAACCGTTTCTACGAGATGGTCCTGGGACCGAGCATGACCTACACGTGCGCGGTCTTCGACGACGGGGACGGCCGCCTCGACCGGGTCGGTGAGGACGACGGGGCCCTGGAGAGCGCGCAGGAACGCAAGTACGAGCTGGTCGCCCGTAAGCTCGAGCTGCGCAAGGGCATGCGCCTGCTCGACGTGGGCTGCGGCTGGGGCGGCATGGTGCTGCACGCCGCCCGCGAGCACGGTGTGAAGGCGCTCGGTGTGACGCTTTCCAAGGAACAGGCCGAGTGGGCCTCCAAGCGCATCGCGCAGGAGGGGCTGGGCGACCTGGCCGAGGTCCGCCACATGGACTACCGGGACGTGCCCGACGGCACCTTCGACCGGATCAGTTCGATCGGGCTCACCGAACACGTGGGCGCGAAGAACCTCGACACCTATTTCGTCTCCCTGTACGACAAGCTCGTTCCGGGCGGACGGCTTCTCAACCACTGCATCACCCGTCCGCGCAACGATCTGCCGCGTATGAGGCCCAACGGGGTCATCAACCGGTACGTGTTCCCCGACGGGCAGCTGGAGGGACCCGCCGAGCTCCAGATGTCGATGAACGACGCGGGTTTCGAGATCCGCCACCAGGAGAACCTGCGTGAACACTACGCCCTGACCCTGCGCCACTGGGGGGCCAACCTCGAACGCCACTGGGGCGAGGCGGTCGCCGAGGTCGGGGAAGGTACGGCACGGCTCTGGCGCCTGTACATGGCCGGGTGCGTGCTCGGCTTCGAGAAGGACGTCGTGCAGCTCCACCAGATCCTCGGTACGAAGCTCGACGGCACCGACAGCCGGATGCCGCTGCGCCCGGAGTTCTGATCCCGCGGCCCCAGCCGGCGTCCCCGGGGCGTTCGCCCTGCGGTGACGCCGGCGCCGTGCCGTCCGCACCGCCCCCCGCAGGCGGCATGATGGACCCGGCCCCACTGTCCAGCACCCCGAAGGGACCCACCGTGTCCGCAGACGACAGCGCCCCGTCCGGCGACCGGAACGAAGGATCCGAACCGCCCGAACAGGTCAGGAGAACGGCCGTCGACCTCGTCGCGGCCTACGCCGAGCACGACCGCGAGAAGCTGGACCGGGTGATCCCCCCGGCCGCCGACCACGCCGACGCGATCGTCTCGGAACTGAAGGTGCTCGCCGCCTTCCTCAGCCGGCGGGTCCAGGAGACCGGTGTCATGTGGAAACCGGCCGACTCGCGCGAGGCCGTGGCCCGCACCGTCGCCGAGATGCTGCCCCCGGAACTGGAGTTCGCCGTCTCCACCGCTTGGGAGGCGCACTCCCTGGGGGAGGAGGAGATCGCCGAACGGTTCACCCGGGGCGACCCCATGGTCTACGCACACATGCTCGCGGCCTTCTGCGCCGCGATCGGCCTCGCCGTGTACAAACAGGCCGAACTCGTCTCGACGTTGCGCCAGGTGAGCAGGGTCGGTGAGTGAGATCCCGCGTCGGAGGCGGAGGGTCGGGGACCGGGCCCGGGGCGGGCACAACACTCTCGGGTCCTAACAGCTCAGACACAACGTCGAGTTGTTTACTTCACAACGTGGCGTTCCTTACGTAGGTTTCCTACCAACCCTTTGGGGACCTCGACAGGAACGGGAGGCGCGCCGATGGCTCGCAGACCACTACTCACCCACGCACCCCTCCCCGCGGCCGCACTCGCCCTCGTTCTGGCCGTCACCGCGTGCGGCGACGGTGGCGGCGACGACGGCGGGGGTGACATCTCCGCGACCGACACCCTCACCGTGTGGATCATGGAGGGCACCAACCCCGACGCGACCGGCTTCTTCGAGGAGGCCAACGAGGCCTTCACCGAGGAACACGGTGTGGACGTCGAGGTGGAGTTCGTCCCCTGGGCCGACGCCCAGGACAAGATCACCACCTCCATGGCCGGTGACACCATGCCCGACGTCGTGGAGCTGGGCACCACGTTCGTCCCGGACTTCTCCGACGCCGGCGCCCTGCACGACGTGGCCCCGTCCATCGACGACCTCTCCGCCTACAACGAGGAGATGCTCGAGATGGGCAGGATCGACGACGCCGTGTACTCGGTGCCCTGGTACGCGGCGGTCCGGTCGATGGTCTACCGCACCGACGTGTTCGAGGAGCACGGGGCCGAGGAACCCGAGAACTGGGAGGAGATGCGCCGGACCGCCCTCGACCTGGCCGAGGCCGAGGAGGACATGATCGCTTTCCCGGTGCCCGGTGACGCCCAGTACTCGGTCATGCCGTGGATCTGGGGCGGCGGCGCCGAGATCGCGGTCGAGCAGGACGACGGCACCTGGGTCTCGGAGATCGACAGTGACGGTGCCCGCGAGGGGCTGCAGTTCTTCACCGGCCTCGCCCTGGAGGACGACCTGTCCACAACCGGCGCCGTGAACTGGAACGAGATCGACGTCATGGAGTCCTTCTCCGACGGGGACACCATCATGGCGCTCCTCGGCAACGCCAACCCGAAGGCGATCGTGGAGAACAACCCCGACCTCGAGGGCAACATCGGCGTCTTCCCGATCCCCGGACAGGAGGAGGGCTACACCGACTCCTTCGCCGGAGGATCCAACCTCTCCGTCTTCGAGGACACCGGAAACGAGGCGGCCGGGGTCGCCTACGTCGAGCACCTCACCTCCCCCGAATGGTCCGTGCGGTGGGCCGACGAGACCGGGTTCTTCCCGGGCGGTGTCGACGAACTCCAGGAGTACGTGGAGTCGGAGGACCCCACGGTCCAGCCCTTCGCGGTCCAGTTGGACGAAGCGGGCCGCGCCACCCCGGCCACGCCCGAGTGGGGCCAGGTCGAGTCCGAGAACATCATCGTCGGTATGCAGCAGGACATCCTCAACGGCAACGCGACCGTCGATGAGGCCACCGAGAGCGCCGCCGACGACATCGAGCGCATCCTCAACGGGGGTTAACACGTGGGTACACCGGTCTCCACACGACCCGGTGGGCCGAAGCAGGGTGCGAAGGGGACGCCCGGAGGCACTGTCTCCCGGCGTCCCCGCACGTTGATGAGTATGCGCGGACGCCGTACTGCGCTGCCGTGGCTGCTCCTGGCCCCGCCCTTGTTCGTCATCGGGGCGCTCCTGCTCTTCCCGCTGGGCAGGATCGTATGGCTGTCCACACGGGAGTACGGCCTGCGCGAACTGGTCTCCGGCCGGTCGGAGTTCATCGGGTTCGACAACTACGTCGACCTGCTCACCGACCCGTACCTGTGGAACGTGGTGCTGCTGAACACCGTGGTGTTCGCGGTCGTCGCGGTCGTGACCACGGTCGTGCTGGGCACCCTGGTGGCGCTCCTGCTGGTCAACCTCCGGGTGGTCCCGCGGGTGATCGTGATTTCCTGCATCATGGTCGCCTGGGCCATGCCGGTGGTCAGCGGCACCTACGTGTGGATCTGGATCTTCGACGTCGACCAGGGTGTGGTCGCCCAGGCCCTCATGAACCTCGGTGTGATCGGCCAGGAAGGCCACAACTGGTTCGCCGACCGGTTCTGGTTCTACGCGATCGTCACACTCAACATCGTGCACAGCGGTTTCCCGTTCGTCGCCGTCACGGTGCTGGCAGGTCTGCTGACCGTGCCCAAGGAACTGCAGGAGGCCGCACTCATCGACGGTGCCGGCCCCTGGAAACGCTTCTGGCACGTGACCTTCCCGGTGCTGCGCCCGGTCTTCGCGGTGGTCACCATCCTGTCCACCATCTGGGACTTCAAGGTGTTCGCGCAGATCTACCTGATGCCCGGCGGTGACGTCAGCGGGTCCGACGTGCTCAACCTGGGGGTGTGGGCCTACATCAGTTCCTTCGGCAACAACGACTACGGGACGGGTTCGGCCGTCGCGGTCATCCTCACCCTGTTGTTGCTGGCCATCACGATCGTGTACCTGCGGTCGCTGTTCAAGGACGACGAACTGTGAAGGCGGCGGCCACGCCCCGGCACCGGTCGGCGGGCAGGAGGGGTGGTGCGGTGCACGGGGCCGCCCGGTCAGCGCGAGGGGCCGGCGAGTTCGTCGCGCACGCGGCGCCAGTCCACCGAGGCCAGGGAACGCCGGTCCAGGTCCTCCCGCACCGCGCCCATGGTGCGCAGGTCGAAGGCGCTCAGCGGGCGGCCGTCGTCGTTGGACTGGTTGACGAGGTTGTGCACGTACGCGTACAGGCGCCGGCCGGTCGGGTCGGCCATCGCGTGCCACACCGCGCTCTCCCGGAACCGGGCGTCGTGCGGCAGCCAACTGATGACGACCTCCGTGGGGGAGGGCCCGTCGAGCTCGTACACGCCTGGCCGCCCTTCGTCCGCCGTACTCGTGTGGGGCCCACCGGACGGCGGCCCCGGACTTCGCCGGATTCTAGGGCATCGAGCCCGAATGTCCATGTTCCGCCCGCACGACAGTCCGCGCCCGCCGGGCGCCGCGTCCACGAGGAGACCCGTTGAGCACGCGCACCGCACCGATATCGGAGCCCACCCCATGGGAGAGCCAGGTACACCGGGCCCGCCTACGGGGCGAGGCGTCGCGGATGTGGCGCCTGCTCGGCAAGTGCCTGGCCGTGAGCGCTCTGCTGCTGTTCACGCTCTTTCCCGTCTATTTCATGGTTGTCAGTGCCTTCTCCGACAGCGCCACCTCGGGCACCGGGGCACTGCTGCCCACCAACCCCTCACTGGACAACTTCGTCCACGTCCTCATCGAGGGCAACTTCACGACCTACCTGGTCAACTCCCTGTCCGTCGCCGGTATCACCGTGGCCGGTGCGTGCGTTCTGGCCCTGCTGGCGTCGGTGGCGGTGGCACGGTTCCGGTTCAAGTTCCGCACCTCGGTGCTGGTCATGATCCTCATCGTGCAGATGGTGCCGTTGGAGGCGCTGGTCATCCCGCTGTTCCTGCAGGTGCGCGACCTGCAGCTCCTCAACACCCTCCTGGGGCTGGGCATCGTCTACGTGGCGCTGTCGCTGCCGCTGGCGGTGTGGATGATGCGCGGGTTCGTGGCCGCAGTACCCGTGGAGGTGGAGGAAGCCGCCTACATCGACGGCGCTTCGTGGCCGGTCATGTTCTGGAAGGTGCTCTTCCCCCTCGTTGCACCCGGCCTCGTGGCCACCGCGATCTTCTCCTTCATCGTGGCCTGGAACGAGTTCGTGCTGGCGCTGACCTTCATGCAGCAGAGCGACAAGTACACGGTCGCCGTGGGGTTGCGCCAGTTCTTCGGCCAGTACGCCAACGAGTGGGGCCACGTCATGGCGGCCTCCACGATCATCACGATCCCGGTGATGGTCTTCTTCGTCCTCGTCCAGCGCTACCTGGCCGCCGGTCTGGTGCAGGGAGCGGTCAAGGGATGAGCCCGGGCCCGCCCGTGCGGGGAAGTACACGCGGGCGGGCCCGTAGCGGAGCTCCGGTCAGTTGCGGAGTTCGCGCTTGAGGATCTTGCCGGTGGAGGTCATCGGCAGTTCGTCCCGGAACTCGATCTCCCGCGGGTACTTGTAGCCGGCCAGGCGCTCCTTCGCCCACGCCACCAGCTCGTCGGCCTCGATGGAGACCCCGGGCCGGCGGATCACGAACGCCTTGACCTCCTCGCCGTGGGTCTGGTGGGGGACACCGATGACGGCGGCCAGGCTGACCGCCTCGTGGGTCATGAGGACCTCCTCGATCTCCCGCGGGTAGACGTTGTAGCCGCCACGGATGATCATGTCCTTGGAGCGGTCGACGATGAAGTAGAACCCCTCCTCGTCGCGGCGCGCGATGTCGCCGGTGCGGAACCAGCCGTCCTTGATGATCTCGGCGTTGGTCTCGGGACGGTTGTGGTAACCCTTCATCACGCAGTGGCCGCGCACCGCGATCTCACCGACCTCGTCCTGCTCGTTCCAGTCGCCGTCGATGAGCTTGATCTCCACACCCCAGACGGGGCGGCCGATGGAACCGGTCTTGGCCTTGACCTTGGGGTTGTTGAACGAGACGACGGGGGAGGTCTCCGAGAGGCCGTACCCCTCCTTGATGCCGACCCCGAAGGTCTCGGTGAAGTCCTCGGCGAGCTGGGCGGGAAGGGCTGCGCCGCCCGAGACCGCGTCGACGAGGTTGTCCGCGATGCCTTCCAGACCGTAGGTGTTCGGCTCTGCCTCCTTCACGGCGTTGAGCAGGCCCCAGTACATGGTGGGCACACCGGCGAAGCTGGTCACGCTCTCCTTCTCCATGAGTCTGAGGGCCTCGTTGCCGTCGAAACGCGGCATGAGCACCATGGTCGCCCGGCGGTACAGGGCGGCGTTGAGCATCACCGTCTGCCCGAAGATGTGGAAGAGCGGCAGCACCGCCAGCGCCACGTCGCGTCCGTCCGGGTGCGCGTTGACCAGGTTCGCGGACCCGACGGCGTTCATCATGAGGTTGTGGTGCGAGAGCTCGGCGCCCTTGGGGCGGCCGGTGGTGCCGCTGGTGTAGATGATGACAGCGGTGTCGTCGGCCTCGGTGCGCACGCTCTCGAATTCCGCGGGCATGCTTTCGACGGCCTTCCACAGGGTCTCGGCGCCCTCGATCGTGGACTCGGTGGCACCGGGGGAGGCCGGCAGATCGATGTAGGTCTCGCAGGTGTCGACCTGCTGGAAGGCCTCGAACGCGTACTCGCCCAGCGGCAGCTCCGGCGATCCGGTGAAGGAGAAGAGCGCCTTGGCGCCGGAGTCCTCCAAGTGGTAGGCGATCTCGCGGGGGGTCAGGAGCACGTTGAGCGGCACGACGATCGCGCCGGCCTTCAGGGCGCCGTAGTAGACGAACGGGAAGTAGGGAAGGTTCGGGCTGGCCAGGGCCACCCGGTCGCCGGGGCGGACACCGCGGGAGACCAGCAGGTTGGCGACCTGGTTGGTGATCGCGTTCGTGAACGCGTAGTTCAGGCGCAGGTCGCCGAAGACCAGGCATTCCTTCTCGGGGACGTTGCGTGCGCCGTCCTCGAGCACGACGGACAGGTTGAGCATGGGGCCTCCCGCATTGCGTGACGGGCCAGGGTGTGGCCTCGGTCTCGTGTTCTGCACCACCTTTGCGGAAGAGTAACAAACCGGACGGTCGGTGTGGAGGGGACGCCGAGGTCGTGACCCCACCGATACCGGGCCCTGGTCAGCGGCGACCGGAGGCGCGGTCGGGTGTCAGGCCCTGCGGGGCCGGCGATCGGGGCTTGTCCACAGCGTGGGAATTCCTGTTCACGCTCCGAGCCACCAACCGCTAACCTGAAGGGGAGTACCACCGGCCCCGGCTAAGGAAACAACCAGCGATGACAGCGGTAGACGGCGACCAGACGGCGAGCGGCATCTACGACGCCCGCGCCCTCCAGGACAAATGGCAGGCGCGCTGGGCCGCCGAACTCCCGTTCACGGCCAGCGAGGACCCGGCCGACGAACGCCCCCGCTCCTTCATCGTCGACATGTTCGCCTACCCCTCCGGCGACCTGCACATGGGCCACGCGGAGGCCTTCGCCATCGGTGACGTGATCGGCCGTTACCGCTTCCAGCGCGGTGACAACGTCCTGCACCCCATCGGGTGGGACTCCTTCGGCCTACCCGCCGAGAACGCCGCCATCGAGCGCGACAGCCGCCCCGACGAGTGGACCTACGCCAACATCGAGACGCAGGCCGGCTCGTTCCAGCGTTACGGCGTGGGTGTGGACTGGAACCGCCGCATCCACACCAGCGACCCCGAGTACTACAAGTGGAACCAGTGGCTGTTCAACCGCTTCTTCGAGCGGGGCCTGGCCTACCGCAGGGACGGCCTGGTCAACTGGTGCCCCCAGGACCAGACCGTGCTGGCCAACGAACAGGTTGTCGCCGGCAAGTGCGAACGCTGCGGCTCCGACGTCGAGCGGCGCAGCCTCAACCAGTGGTACTTCAAGATCACCGAGTACGCCCAGCGCCTGCTGGACGACATGGACCAGATCGACAACGGCCGTTGGCCCGAGGAGATCCTGGCCATCCAGCGCAACTGGATCGGCCGCTCCACCGGCGCCGACGTCCGGTTCTCCATCGAAGGCCGCGACGAGCCCGTCACCGTCTACACCACCCGCCCCGACACCCTGTACGGGGCGACCTTCTTCGTCGTGGCCGCCGACGCGGACCTGGCCGACGAACTGTGCGCCCCCGAGCAGCGTGAGGCCTTCGAGGCCTACCGTTCCGACATCGCCAAGCTCTCCGACGTCGAGCGCCAGACCACCGAACGCCCCAAGACCGGTGTCTTCCTGGGCCGTTACGCGATCAACCCGGTCAACGGCGAGCGGATGCCGGTCTGGGCCGCCGACTACGTGCTGGCCGGATACGGCCACGGCGCCATCATGGCCGTGCCCGCACACGACCAGCGCGACCTCGACTTCGCCCTGGCCTTCGACCTGCCGGTGCGGGTGGTGGTCGAGACCGGTGAGCCCGACCCCGCCACGAGCGGCGTCGCCACCGCGGGGGAGGGCACCCTGCGCGCCTCCGGCCCCCTGGACGGGCTGGGCAAGGAAGAGGCGATCTCCCGCATCATCGAGGTGCTGGCCGAACGCGGTACCGGTGAGTCCACCGTCAACTTCCGCCTGCGCGACTGGCTGATCTCACGCCAGCGTTACTGGGGCACACCGATCCCGATCATCCATTGCCCCTCCTGCGGGCTGGTGCCCGTACCCGACGACCAGCTCCCGGTGACCCTGCCCGAGATGAAGGGGGCCGAGCTGGCGCCCAAGGGCATCTCGCCGCTGGCCGCGGCCAGGGACTGGGTCGAGGTCGACTGCCCCGACTGCGGCGGACCCGCCGAGCGCGACACCGACACCATGGACACCTTCGTCGACTCGTCCTGGTACCCGTGGCGCTACTGCTCGCCGCGCCTGGACACCGCGCCCTTCGACACCGGGACCGTCAACAAGTGGGGACCCGTCGACCACTACATCGGCGGCAAGGAGCACGCCACGCTCCACCTGCTGTACGCGCGCTTCTTCACCAAGGTGCTGCACGACATGGGCATGCTCGACTTCACCGAGCCTTTCGCCCGCCTGACCAATCAGGGCCAGGTGATCAACCAGGGCCGCGCGATGTCCAAGTCCCTGGGCAACGGGGTCGACCTGGGCGAACAGATCGACACCTACGGCGTCGACGCCGTCCGCCTGACCATGCTCTTCGCCAGCCCGCCCGAGGACGACGTCGACTGGGCGGACGTGTCGGTCGTGGCGGCCCAGAAGTTCCTCAACCGGGCCTTCAAGGTCATGGCCGAGGCCGGCCAGGGAACCCCGGTCGGCACGGACTTCTCGGCCGGGAACACCGACCTGCGCCGTGCCACCCACCGCACCATCGACCAGGTCAGTGCACTGGTCGAGGAGCGGCGCTTCAACGTCGCCATCGCCCGGTGCATGGAACTGGTCTCCGCTGCCCGCAAGGCCATCGACTCCGGCCCCGGCGCGAGCGACCCGGCCGTGCGTGAGGCTGCCGAGTTCATCGCCGTCGCCCTGTCCCTCTTCGCGCCTTACATCGCCGAGGAGGGTTGGGAGCGCATGGGCCACGTCGGCAGCGTCGCCATCGGCAACTGGCCCGAGGTCGACCCGGACCTGCTGGTGCAGGAATCGGTCACCTGCGTGGTCCAGGTGCAGAGCAAGGTGCGTGACAAGCTGTCCGTGGCGCCCGACATCGATGCCGAAGAGCTGGAGCGGCTCGCGCTGGCTTCGGAGAAGGCACAGAATTTCATCGGTGACAAGCAGATCCGCAAGGTGGTCGTGCGAGCACCGAAGCTGGTGAACATCGTCGTCGGCTGACCCCGAACGACCGATGGCGGCCGCGTGCCGGGTCAGTCCCGCACGCGGCCCCTCGTGGTCGGTCCGGCGATCGACAGGGAGGCGGTGACCGGTTGCGGGCAACCGGGACGGAAAACTGGACCCGAACCCTGCACTCACCCCGGGTGCGCTGGGGAGTCATCGGTGGTGCCGCGGCCGTGGTCTCGGCTGCAGCCATCGGTGTCGGGCTCTGGACCGCGAACGGTCCCCCCGACGAGCCCTACCCCGGCGACGTGTATGCGGCCGCACCCGGGTGTGAACTGGTGCCCGGCGAGCAGCTCGAGGCGCTCCTGGGGCAGGCGGTGAACGAGACCGACACGACCGGTCCCCTGAACGGGGGCGAACACACCTCCTGTGCCTGGACCACCCACGGCTCGGAAGAGGGCGGAACGCTCCGCGTGGGGTTGTCCGTACGGTTCACCGATGCTTCCGCAGACCCCCTCGTGACCGGGGAGGAACGGGCCGCCGAGTCACTCGCCGCGACCGTGCCGATGTCCGTGGAGGAGGCCGACCTGTCCGAGGGCGAGACCCGGGTCTGGTCCGGTCGCGTGCCCGGGACCGTCGAGCTCGCCCACCGGGTCGACAACCTCCTCGTCCGCATCTCCTACGCCGGCTACTCCGGCGACAGTCCTTCCGCGGACGAGGCCGAGGAAGAGGTCGTGGAGTTGGCCACCGGCCTCGGGGAGAGCCTGTGAGTACCTCCTACCCCGGCTCCGTCCCCGACGTCCAGCCCCAGAGCCGGGGATGCGCCGTCGTCGGGGTGGTGGCCGGTGCCCTGACCGTGCTCGCCGCGGCCGCGTTGACCGGGTGGTACGTGCTCGGGATCGGCTCCGACGACGGCGGGGAGTTCGAGGCGGCGCCCGAGTGCGCGCAGCTGCAGAACGCGGTCCTGGACGAACTCGTGCCTTCCCACGCGTTGGAGACCGAGGAACCGATCGGTGGGACCGAGGCAGCCTTCGGCTCCGGATGGCAGTGCCGCTGGGCCACGCCGGAAGGGACGGCGGTCACGGTGCCCGCGTTCGCCTCCGCGGTCGCCGTCGTCGCGCCCGAGCCGAGCGGCTCGGAGACCGCCGCGGGCACGTTTCGGGGCTCCTCCTCCGACCGGGAGACCCACGAGATCTCCGGGCTCGGGGACGAGGCGCTCGGCTGGACCGAGGAAGGCCCCTTCACCATCGGGTGCGTGGCCACGCGTGTGTCCAACCTGTACCTGGAGGCCTGCTACAGCGGCGCCGCGGACTACGAGGCGCAGCGTTCGGCCGACGAGCAGGAGATCGTGGAGGCTTCCGAGGAGCTCGCCGAGGCGTTCGTCGAGGCCCTCTGAACTGTCTTCCGTTCCTCCTCCGGTCCCGGGCACCGGTCCCGGAGCCGCGCTGCGCCCCGGGCCGCGGTCTCACCACACCCGGTCGAGGAAGGACTCCAGGGCAGGGGCCACGTCGGGGGAGAACGGCCGCTCCTCGTCCACGGCGGGCCGGGTCGAGTCGCCGTCCTGCTCCCGGAAGACGTGGTCGGTCCCGGGCAGGTCCACCCGTTCGACGGAACCGCCACCGTCGTCGAAACCGGTCATGAGCCCGTCGATCTCCTCCCGGGAGATCTGGGCGTCCTGTTCACCCCACAGCACGAGGGAGTGCGTGGCCCCGGGCAGGTCCGCGGCCAGCTCAGCAGGCACCAGTTCGTCCAGGAACGCCAACGTCTCGCGGTTGCTGGGGCCGTACAGGCCCGCCAGGGAAGGGGCCAACTCCTCGGGCATGGCCCGGTCCGCGCGCAGCGCGGCGCGGGCAGCACGTGCGTCCGACAGCAGGGTCCTGGCCTCGATCACGTCGAGGTTGCCCGTGGCCTCGGCGGTACGGACCTGTTCGGTGAGCTGGCGGTCGACAATGTCCAGGTAACGCTCCCCGGGGGGTGCTGCCAGCACCACGTCGGGGGAGGACCCGGGAACCAACTCGTGCATGCGCAGGGCGTACAAGGCACCTTCGCTGTGGCCCAGCACGAGGGTGCGTTCGGGGTCGACCTCGGGTTGGTCCACGAGGAATTCGTAAGCGGCGGCGGCCTGCTGGTCGAAGGCCTCCGGTTCCACCGGCTCCTCGGGGTCCCGGTCACCGATCCCGGTCTCACCGCTGCCGATCTTGTCATAACGCAGTGTCGCCACACCTGAGTCGGCGAGCAGCCGTGCGAAGTTGAGGTTGGTGTCGGCGTCGGGACGCAGGTCACTGTTGCCGTCGCGGTCGGTGGGGCCGCTCCCGGAGATGACGAGCGCCCCCGGCACCGCTTCGGCCTCGGGCCCGGGCAGTGTGAAGGTTCCGTGGAGTTCGTCCTGGCCGACGGTGAACTGAACCTCACGCTCCTGGCCGAGGCTCCCGGGCGGATCGGCCGACGCCTCGGACGGGGCGTCGGCGGGTGTGCATGCGGTGGTCAGCAGCAGAGCGGTGACCCCGCCGACGAACCAGGACAGAGAGGGCGTAGGTGTGGACACGGGACCCACGCTATCGCCTCAGACCCGGCGCACGACCGTGACCACCTTGCCCAGGATGGTGGCCTCGTCGCCGTGGATGGGCTCGTAGGCGTCATTGCGCGGCATGAGCCGGATGTGGCCGTCCTCGGTGCGGTTCAGCACCTTGACGGTGGCCTCGTCACCGAGGAGGGCAGCCACGATGTCGCCGTTCTCCGCGTCGGCCTGCTGGCGGACCACCACGAGGTCGCCGTCGGTGATGGCGGCGTCGGTCATGGAGTCGCCGACCACGGTCAGCATGTACAGGGAGCCCTCGCCCACGAGCCGCCGCGGCAAGGACAGCAGGTCCTCCACGGACTCCTCGGCGAGGATCGGCCCGCCTGCGGCGATACGCCCGACCAGAGGCACGGTCACCTGGTGCTCGTCCTCGCCCTCGGAGGAAGCCTCGTCACGGCGCCGGACCTCGACCGCGCGCGGCCGGTTCTGGTCACGGTGCAGGTATCCCTTGTTCTGGAGCACCTTGAGCTGATGGGCGACGCTGGAGGGGCTGGACAGCCCCACGGATTCTCCGATCTCTCTGATGGAGGGGGGAAAGCCACGGTCGCGCACGTAGCGCTGGATGCAGTTCAGGACGGCCTGCTGCCGGGCGGTCAGTCGCGGCGCGGGGTTCGTCTCCGCTTCGGAGTGCCTGTCCGCGGGTGCGGACCCGTTGCTGCTGTCCACGGCTGTGGGATGTTCCTCCGGCACGGCCGGGCCTCCTCGACTTGGGTCGGATCATTTCAAGATTAGTCGTTGCGCACAGTGATTTCAAACAAGCGTTCGATAACACTCGGGGTGATGGTCTCGGTCCTCGGTGAAGGGTGCGCACGCCTGTACACGTGTTTACCGGTTCGTGCGCGCGCGGGTGGGGCGAACGCGGGAAGAACTCGTTTTCCTTCGGTGTTGTGAGCGGGTGCCCGGTCCGGTGTGGGGTGTGTCTCCGGTCCTTTTCGAGAGCTCCGCAACACCTGTTGGGAGGGGGTTGTGGCGCGCCGCGCACGCTGGTCGGGGCGGTTTGCCGGGGCGCTGACGTTACCCTTGGAGGCCGGTGTCGGGCCGTCCCCGCAGGTCGACCGGAGTCCCCCCCCGTTCTCCCAGTTCAGAAGCTGCCCCGTGGGCAGTCGTGTCCCCGTGCGCGGAACACGCGACCGTCAGGGTTGCGGGAGTATCCGCCGGGGTCTAAGTTCGACCACAACATCTGGGGTGGCTCTGGTGGCCTCTGGCCCAGAAGTTGTGGTTTAGTGGACCCAAGGGGCGTCGTTCCGGGTGTGGGAAGCAGGTGTTTCGGGATGCATTGTCCGTTCTGCCGCCATCCAGACACTCGGGTGATCGACAGCAGGTCCGCCGACGAGGGTGCAGCCATCCGTCGTCGCCGTAACTGCCCCGTCTGTGAGCGCCGGTTCACCACGCAGGAGAACGTCCTGCTCATGGTTGCCAAACGCTCCGGGGTCACCGAACCTTTCAGTCGCACCAAGATCATCGCCGGGGTGCGACGTGCCTGCCAGGGGCGCCCCGTCTCGGAGGACGCTCTGGCCCAGCTCGGCCAACAGGTCGAAGAGGAGATCCGGGGCCGCGGCCTGGCCGAGGTGCCGGCCAACGAGATCGGCCTGGCGATCCTGGGGCCGATGCGCGACCTGGACGAAGTGGCCTACCTCCACTTCGCCAGCGTCTACCGCGGTTTCGAGAGCCTCGCCGACTTCGAGACCGAGATCGCCAGCCTCCGCGCGGACCGTGAGGTCGGGTCCGCGTCCGGCGACAGCACCACCGGGTAGTGCCACACTCGCCTCACCACCGGGTAGCGCCACACCCGCCTCGACACCATGGACGCCGCACGGCAACAACGACCGTGCCCACGAAGTATTCCGGGGAGACTCCGCAATGACGGAAACCACCAGCGGACCGACGGGACGCAAGGGCAAGGGGGGACGCAAGGGCCTGAAGATCAAGCGAGTCTTCACCACTGAGGGGACCCACCCCTACGACACTCTCGAATGGGAGCGTCGCGACGTCGTCATGACCAACTGGCGTGACGGCACGGTCAACTTCGAACAGCGCGGTGTGGAGTTCCCCGCCTCCTGGACGATGAACGCCACCCAGATCGTGGCCAGCAAGTACTTCCGCGGCGCCATGGGCACCCCCGAGCGGGAGTGGAGCCTCAAGCAGCTCATCGACCGTGTCGTCGGCGTCTACACCGCCACCGGCATCGAGCACGGCTACTTCGCCTCCGACGAGGACGCCGAGATCTTCGACCACGAGCTGAAGTACGCCCTGGCCCACCAGTTCTTCAGCTTCAACTCCCCCGTGTGGTTCAACGTCGGTACCACGTCCGCGCAGCAGGTCAGCGCGTGCTTCATCCTGTCGGTGGACGACACGATGGAGTCGATCCTCGACTGGTACAAGGAAGAGGGGATCATCTTCAAGGGCGGATCCGGCGCGGGGGTGAACCTGTCCCGTATCCGCTCCAGCAGGGAGCTGCTCTCCTCCGGCGGTACCGCCTCCGGCCCCGTCTCCTTCATGCGCGGCGCCGACGCCTCCGCCGGCACCATCAAGTCCGGCGGTGCCACCCGGCGGGCCGCAAAGATGGTCGTGCTCGACGTCGACCACCCCGACATCGAGGAGTTCGTCGAGACCAAGTCCCGCGAGGAGCACAAGATCCGTGCCCTGCGCGACGCAGGGTTCGACGTCGACCTGGGCGGCTCCGACATGTTCAGCGTCCAGTACCAGAACGCCAACAACTCGGTGCGGGTCTCCGATGCGTTCATGCGCGCGGTCGAGAGCGACTCGGAGTTCGGTCTGACCTCCCGGACCAGCGGCGAGGTCGTGGCCACCGTCGACTCCAGGAGCCTGTTCAACCGGATGGCCCAGTCCGCCTGGGAGTGCGCCGACCCCGGGATCCAGTACGACGGCACCATCCAGGACTGGCACACCAACCCCGAGACGGGCCGGATCTCCGCCTCCAACCCGTGTTCGGAGTACATGTCCCTGGACGACTCCTCCTGCAACCTGGCCTCGATCAACCTGCTGAAGTTCCTCCGGCACGACGACACCTTCGACGTCGAGGCCTTCACCAAGCTGACCGAACTGGTCATCACGGCGATGGACATCTCCATCACCTTCGCCGACTTCCCCACACAGAAGATCGGCGAGACCACCCGCGCCTACCGTCAGCTCGGCATCGGTTACGCCAACCTCGGTGCCCTGCTCATGGCGACCGGGCACGCCTACGACTCCGACGGCGGTCGTGCGGTCGCCGGCTCCATCACCTCGTTGATGACCGGTGCCGCATACCGCCGCAGCGCCGAGATGGCCGGTGTCGTGGGTACCTATGACGGTTACAAGCGCAACGAGCAGGCCCACAAGCGGGTCATGCGCAAGCACGCCGCCGCCAACGACGACCTCGCCACCGTGGGCACCCTGGAGCGTCCGATCCACGCCGCAGCCACCCGTGAGTGGGCGGACTGCCTCAAGATCGGCGAACGCAACGGCTGGCGTAACGCGCAGGCCAGCCTGCTGGCCCCCACCGGCACCATCGGCTTCATGATGGACTGCGACACCACCGGCATCGAGCCGGACTTCTCGCTGGTCAAGTTCAAGAAGCTGGTCGGCGGCGGCTCCATGCAGATCGTCAACCAGGCCATCCCGCGCGCCCTGACCAACCTCGGTTACCAGAACGAGCAGATCGAGGCGATCGTGGAGTACGTGTCCGAGCACGGCCACGTCATCGACGCCCCCGGCCTGCGCCCGGAGCACTACGAGGTCTTCGACTGCGCGATGGGCCGCCGCTACATCGAGCCCATGGGCCACGTGCGCATGATGGCCGCCGCCCAGCCCTTCCTGTCCGGCGCCATCTCCAAGACGGTGAACGTGCCGGAGGAAGCCACGGTCGCCGACTTCGAGCACATCTACTTCCAGGGCTGGAAGCTGGGCCTGAAGGCACTCGCGGTCTACCGGGACAACTGCAAGGTCGGCCAGCCGCTCTCCACCGGCAAGAACGAGGAGAAGGAGAAGGAGGAGCCGCAGGTCGTGGAGGTTCCGCGGCCGGTGCGCCGCCGCCTGCCGAAGAAGCGACCGAGCGAGACCACGTCCTTCTCCGTGGGCGGTGCCGAGGGCTACATCACCGCCGGCTCCTACCCGGACGACGGTCTGGGCGAGGTCTTCCTCAAGCTCGGCAAGCAGGGCTCGACCCTGGCCGGGGTCATGGACGCCTTCTCCATCGCCATCTCCATCGCGCTCCAGTACGGGGTCCCGCTGGAGACCTACGTGGAGAAGTTCACGAACATGCGGTTCGACCCGGCCGGCATGACCGACGACCCGGACATCCGGATGGCCCAGTCGGTGGTGGACTACATCTTCCGTCGTCTGGCCCTGGACCACCTGCCCTACGACGAGCGCGCCGCGCTGGGTGTGTTCTCGGCCGCCGAGCGCCAGGCCCAGCTCAACGGGGAGGATCCTGCGCAGCTCGCCGCGCAGGTGGAGTCCGACGCCCAGTCGGCCGCTCCCTCGCAGGGGGCCGCCGCGTCCGGGACGAGCTCCGAGCAGAGCACCGAGGAGGAGCGCCCGAAGGCCGGCGCGGAGGTCGGTTCCTCGGAGGGGTTCATGGCCGACGCCCCCCTGTGCATCACGTGCGGCACCAAGATGCGCCCGTCCGGTAGCTGCTACGCCTGCGAGGGCTGCGGAGCCACCAGCGGCTGCAGCTGATCGCTCGCCGGGGCACCCGCGTGACGCGGGTGCCCCGGACCGCGCACCGAGGGGACCGGTCCGAGCTCGCCCGGATGAGCAAGGACGAGGCGGTGGCGAGCCTTCACAGGTGCTGGAGGGCAGCTGAATCGCTGGTACCGGAGCGGGACCGGCGTCGGGCAGACGGCCGTTGCCCTTCCTCTCGTTCTCCCGTCCGGGCTCCCGACCGGGGAGTCCTGGTGCGCGCGGGTCCACGGTCGGCCGGGCCGGAGGCGGACAACCCCTTTGCGTCCGCATGCCACCAGTGGAAGGGGTCCCCCATACTGATCGCCGCGATCCCCCGGGCCGAGGGCACGGAGGCGGTGAGCGTGGCACCTGGGAACACTGTGGCCGGTCTGCTCATCGCACTCGACCGGCGCGGACTCAGGAACCGTCGCGTCCGCCCGAGGCCACGGCCACGGCGGCGGTCGCGGCGGTCATGCTGAGGACGGCGGGCCAGGAACCGATCTTCTTCGCCAGCGGATGCGACAGGCCGAAGGCCGCCACGTAGGTGCCGGTCACAGCGACGGCGGCGCCCGCACCGGCACGGCGCCGGATCGCCTCGAAGGCGGCAGCGCCGAAGGCCGCGAGCACCACACCGCCCAAGGGCCGGTTCCCGGTGGCACGGGCGGTCGAGTAACCCCCGATGAGGCCTGCGGTGGTCAGGGCTGCACTGGATACTGCGGGCATCGGTCTTCTCCTCGTGGCCGGGGATGCGACCTTCACGGTCGTCACATTCCGACGTTAACGGGATGCTCCCAGGGCTCTGCACGGGCCCGTGGAACACTTCTGGGGCCCGAACTCCCGGTTCCGGTCCCGTCCGTGTAGGAGGATGGAGGACGTCCGGTTCCGGATTTTTGGCTGTACGATGCGCTCTGACCTGGAACCGTGCCGGTGAACGACGCGTCAGAACCTACAGTTCCCCATCTCCGCAACGAGGAGTGTCCATGTCCTTTGCGCAGACAGTGCGCGGAGCGGCGAGCGCGGTGGCCCAGGGCGAGGACCCGCGTGAAGCCGCGACCCAGGCGGTCCAGGAGACCGTGGGTCAGGAAGGAGGCCCGCCCGGAGAGGACGGCCTCGACCCGCGTGATTTCGTGGCCGCACGCGACCAGGGTGCCTCGGTGGGCACCCGCATCGAACAGAAGACCACATCGCTCAACAACGCCGGCGAGGCGATCAACAGCAGCTCCTACGAGCGAGGCTCCGACGGTCCGGTGCACGTCATCTGCCCCATGGTGATCCCCCGCGGGCGCACGTTCGTGACCATGCTCCCGGCCCTGGCTCTGGTGGCGATCGGTGTGATCGGGCTGTTCGCCGTGCTGATCCCGCAGGCGATGATGGGTCAGAGCAACCCGCTGCTCAACCCGTTCTTCGGCATCCACTACTGGCTCATCACCGCGGCCGTGGCCGCCTTCATGTGGTGGCGACAGGGCATGGTGATGGTCCCCGAGGGCTGCGAGGCCATCGTCACCCGCTTCGGTAAGCGCGAGAACAACTACGCACCCGGCCGGGTCACCCTGTTCAACCCGTGGAAGCGGGTCTCCTACATCGTCAACACCGCGCGCGAGTACCCCTTCAACGCGCCGATCCGCGAAGCCCCCACCAAGAGCGGGGTGCAGGCCTCCATCGACCTGTTCGTGCAGTTCCGCATCGAGAACGCCACGGACTTCGTCTACACGCTCGGCGGTGTGCACGGTTTCCAGGAGAAGCTCAACAACGCCATCAGCGAGACCACCCGCAGCCTCATCTACGAGCAGGAGGCCTCGGCGATCTACGACATGGTCGGTGAGAGCACCCACGGGCTGGTGGAGTCCCTCAACCGCCAGTTCAGCGGGATCGTGGTGCTGACCAGCGCCAATATCACCCATGCCGAGCCCTCCAACCAGGAGTACCGCATGGACCTGGCCGCACCGGAGATGGTTCGGGTGGCCAAGGACGCCTACACGTTCGAGTACGAGCTCCAGCTCCGCAAGGAGCAGAACGAGGGTGACCTGAACAAGGAGCTGGCCACCCTCAACGAGACGCTCTCGGCGATCCAGGCCGACATCGCCCAGTACCAGGCGCAGATGGACACCGCCCTGGAGCGTGAGACCAACCGGGCCAACGCCCTGGCGAGCCAGCGGTTCGTGGAGGCCGAGTCGGAGGCCAATGCCAACGCCGCGCTCCTTCAGGCCCAGGCGCTGGACATCCGGGCGGTCAGTGCGGCCGAGGCGCCCGAGATCCTCAACTACCGGTTCCGCGAGGACCTGCTCACCAAGCTGGAATCGGTCGCCGAGAGCCTGCCGCAGGTGCTGCGGATCGGCTCGGGAGACGAAGCCAGCGTCGACTACCTGCGTATCGCCCAGGAGATCATCGGCCAGACCGATTCGGTGCTCTTCTCCGAGCAGGACATGGCCGACATCCGCAGCCGCCTGGAGGACATCCGCGGCCGTATCTCCGATCGCGAGCAGGAGATCAATGCGCTGGTCCAGGACGCCGAGGAACCCCAACAGGGCGGTGAGGAAGCCGACGAGACCCTCGTGGAGGAGATCCGCAAGTCGGTCTCGGAGGATGCCCTGGACGAGCGCATCAGCGAGGAGGCCGGGACCCAGGAGTCCGGTGAGGCGGGGGCGGACGGAGACACCGGCCATGCCCCGCAGGCGCCGTGGGGACACGGCGGGCAGGGTCCCGACACCGAACAGGGAGGTCAGTAGATGAGCCGGCCGATGAACGGCGGTAGTGGCTCCACCATCAAGGAGTCCCTGGCCTCGTGGAGCGACCTGGCCGGGTTGCTGCGCGGAGGCGACGACGGGGCGATCGTCCCCGTGGTGATCCCGCGCGACAACCGCGGCCTGAAATGGACGGTCCTGGTCTGGTTCGGCCTGTTCGCGCTCTTCTCCGCGCTGATGATGGCGATCAACGTGGCTGCGACCGGCGCCGTGACCTACGCGTTGCTGACGGTGCCCACGATGCTGGCGGGGCTGTTGGCGATCGTCGTGGCAGGCCTGTGGTGGTGGCGCAGTTCCATCGTGGAGATCGAGGAGGGCACCCACGGTGTCCTCACCAAGTACGGGGCGGTGGTGAAAGCCATCGAGCCGGGCCGCCACTACCTGTGGCACCCGTGGGCGCGGGTCGACTTCGTCGTGGACACCCGCACCGAGATCCCCTACACCGCGCCGGTGGTGGCCTGCCCCACACGGGAGAACGTGCCGCTGAAGTCGATCGAGTTCTTCCTGAAGTTCCGCATCATCGACCCGATCCGGTTCGTGAAGATGATCGGGGCCAGCAACTTCGACCTGGTGCTCTCCAGCGCGGTGCAGGACGCCATCCGCCAGCGCAGCCGGCAGGTCAACACCGAGTCCGCCCACGACCTGCGCGGCTCGAACGTGGAGGACATGCGGCGCCTGCTCAACAGCCAGCTGGAGAAGTACGGTGTGACCATCACCGGTTGCAACATCCCCGACGTGCAGCTGCCCAACCAGTACCAGCAGCACCTGGCCACACGGGAGCGGGTCGCCAAGGAGCTGGTCGCCTACGAGCAGGAGTGGGAGCTGACCCGCAAGCGCCGCATCGACACTCTTCTCATGGACATCGAGCGCTCCAAGAAGACCCGGGACGCCAAGATCGTCGAGGTCAACGCTTCACTGAACAAGGCGCGCAAGGACGTCGCCCAGATGCTCCAGGAGCAGGAGACCGAGGCGCAGCGGGTGCGCTACGAGATCGAGACGAAGGGCCGTGCCGACCTGGTGGCCGCGGAGAACGAGGCCAAGGCGCAGCAACGGTTGGCCACGGCCTACCGCGACAACCGTGCGGTCCTGGAGTACGAGCTGGCACGGCGCCGCCTGGACGTGGGTTCTGCGCTGGCCGGGAGCGCTCCGCGACCGGTCGTGGTGCAGACCGAGCCGGGCTCCGGTGACGGTTCGACCCTGTCGACGCTGCTCACCGCGCAACTGCTGCCCCGGGTCATGGACGGTGCGCCCCGTTCATCATTGGACTCGGTCCCCGGTGGCGGATCGGAGGCCTTCGAGGCGGCCCGCGGGTCGGTGGCCGCCGCGGCAGGGCGCCAACAGCGCATGTCGGAGGAGTACCAGCGCCGGCAGCAGGAGGCCATGAACCAGCAGTTCGAGCAGGGTGAAGGGTACGGGCGCCGCTGAGGCAGGCCGTTCCCCAGCATGACGAAAGGGGCGGGCCCACGATCGGTGGGCCCGCCCCTTCTGCGTCGGGGTGGAGGATCAGGCGGTCGGAGCCAGGGAGAGGGAGTCGTAGCAGGTACCGAGGTCGATCCCGTTACGGGCGGCGAGCTCGACGAGGTCCTCGACCTCGCCCGCCTGGGAAGTGGCCAGGTCGTCGTCTCCGACTGCGTGGGCCCTGCGCATGGCGGTGATCGCGTCGTGGATGCGCAGGTGCAGGGTGAGCATGAACTCACGCATGTGTGACTCCCTCTGGTTCGGCTTCTCAGCCGGGGGATGGGAGAGGACTCGTTCCTCTTCCGGCTCGTCGCTCACTTCTTACCGAGCGAAGGTGAGAGCAGTGTTGGAGGACGACATCGGATCGTCAAGGAGAAGGTAAGAATTCGGGCCCCGGGTCTGTCCGCCCTCGGGGCCCGTGCCTGCTCGGGAGCTCAGTGGGCGACCCAGACGTACCAGTCGTCGGCCACGTGCTCGTAGATCTTCGATCCCTGACCGGGGAGGAAGACCCCGTCCGGGATCTCCTCGGTGCTGTGGGCCAGCCCCGCCGGTGAGAAGAGACCGGCGTTCTCGATCTCGTAGTGGGTGATGCCGTCCGCCACGGAGACGCTGTGCAGCTGGTAGAGGCCGGTCGTCTTGCCGTTGCGCGGGATCGTCGTGGAGCCGTCGACCTGTTCGCGTAGCTCGGTGAGCTGCTCGGTCGATGCCTGGACCCGCGTCTGCAGCGGGATGTCGACGAAGGCCACACCGATGGCGACCGCGGCCACCAGCGGCGCGGAGATCCAGCGCAGCCAGTAGTAGCGGATCATCGGGCGGGCCACGGCGAGCGCGATCCCCAGGCGCAGCGCTCCCATGCCGGCCAGCAGCAGTCCGGCGATGAGACCGAAGAGGAAGGTCGGCAGGTGGCCGCCGGGCACGCTGTCCTCGTACAGCAGCGCGATCCCGACCACTGCGCACGCGGGGATGTAGAGCCGGCCGGGCGGACGCGAGGACCAACTGATCAGCCGTCTCACCGGTGTGGGCTTGTCGGAGAGCTCCATCAGTTTGGCCACGGACCCTTCAGGGGTCGGGCCGGAAGCATCGGCGGACATGGCGCACCCCCCAGGCGGATCCGTGTCGTCGGGACGCACCCGTGGAGAGGCCGGACGGCCCCTGGGTGCGTCGGAATTCGGGGGACCGACCGAGATCGGCCCGCCACACAGGATAAAGCAGTGGCGGTGCGTGTTCGGGGCGACGGCGGGAAACCGTACGGGCTCTTTCCCGGAACCCCGCCCGTACGGCGGTCTTCGGTCCGTGCTCGTGCGCGTGGGCAGGGGGCGAGGACGAGGCGGTTCCACAGCCGTCCCCGGGCGGCCGTGGCGGGTAGGCACACTGCCGGTACCAGCGCACTCGTGCCCGGTCGGAAGGGGGACGGGCCCGGTCGGGCCGGAGGAAGAAGCCCGGGTGGGGCGTTCATGGCGATCAGCGGACCGGCTGCCCATGTGAGCAGCCCCACCACGAAGGCGCCCGGGAGCGCCGGGAGCGGTAACGACCCCCGTACGGGACGGGGCGGTGGGGCTTTAGGGTGGGAACGTGCCGACGACGACCCCGGAACCCCGAACCGCGCCCACCTTCGAGCTGGAGGAGGAGCTGCGCCGTGGCGGCGCACGTGTGATCGCGGGGGTCGACGAGGTCGGCCGCGGAGCCTGGGCCGGTCCCGTGCTCGTGTGCGCGGCGGTCTCCGGCCCGGCTGACGGGGTCCCCGCCGGCCTGACCGACTCCAAGAAGCTCACCCCCGCCCGCCGCCGCGAGATCGCCGGCCTCACCGGCCCCTGGGTCACCGACCACGCCTTCGGGTGGTCCGCGCCGGCCGAGATCGACGAGGTCGGTATGACCGAGGCGCTGCGCCGCGCGGCCCACCGTGCCCTGGGCGGGCTCGGTACGCGTCCCGACGCGGTCGTTCTCGACGGCCACCACGACTTCATCGGCAGCCCCTGGAAGGTACGAACACAGATCAAGGGAGACCTGACCTGTGTGAACGTGGCCGCCGCCGCGGTTCTGGCCAAGGTCGCCCGCGATGCCCACATGGCCGAACTCGCCGAGGACCACCCAGGGTTCGGGTTCGAACGCGGTGCCGGGTACCCCTCGCCGACCCACCGCGCGACACTGGCGGAGGAGGGGCCCACCCCGCACCACCGCATGACCTGGGCCTACTTGGACGCCCTGCCCAAGTGGCGGCACCTGCGCCGGGAGCGGCCCGCGCCGGGCGGCCAGATCCCTCTGCTCTGACCCCTCCTTCTTCGCGGGGACCGGAAACGACACGCCGTCCCGCACTGGACATCCGGTCCTGGTTGGGGCAAGGCTTGGCTGGAGGCCCGGGCGGTGCATCACCCGTCGCCCTCACCCCGGAGGAGCCTTCGGCGTAGTATCCCCCGACACAGCCGACCCGCCCGCACCCGGGCCGGTCCGGTCGACCGCCCACTGACCCCCATCAGGAAGGGGCACGGATGACGCGAGAGCCGAGCTCGGCCACCGCGGCGCAGCCGGAACGGACCTCGCGGCTGGACCGCCTGCGCCTGCGTTACCACGCTCTGCCGCTGAGCAGGCGCCTGGTCGCCGCGCTCGTGGTCTGTTTCATCGCCACCCTGCTCGCTCTGATCGTCGGGCTGCCGGTCCTCGGTGTGCTCACCACCGCCGTCGTGGTCCTGGTGGCATTCCACGCCCTCATGCGATCCATGGACGCCTTCCTCACCGTCGTGGTTTCGGTGTTGTGGCTGACCCTGACCTCCTTGCTCTTCCAGATACCTCTCGCGGGCAGCCCGCTCGTCCTGCTCCTCCTACCGGTCCCGGCCCTGGTCGTCCTGGTGGCCGGACGTGTGCGCGAGTACCCCGTCTGGCACACCACGGCCCTGGCCCTGACGGCCGGACTGATCTGCGGGTTCTCCCTGTCCCTGCTGTGGATGATCGTGCGCGGACTGAACGGGGACGCCGGCGGCCCCTTCCCGCCGTGGTGGCCGATCGCCCTGGTCTATCTGGCCGCCGCCGCATGCCTGCTGTGGCGCCTGACCTCCGCACGGCAGGTCGAACGTGAGGCCGACGAGGCCCGTGAGAAACGAGAGGCCGAACGCCCGGCCCCCGCCGCAGCCCGCACCACCGGAACCGGGCAGGGACGCCGGGAGCACCGGCGCGAAGGCGCCCCCGCAGAGGGAGCCCCGGGCAAGGGCCCGGTTGCTCCCGCATCCGACGACGAGCCGGTCCCCGTCGACCAGGCCTTGGCCGAGCTCGAGGACATGATCGGCCTGGACCCGGTCAAACAGCAGGTCCGTGGGCTCGCGGCCTCCATCGAGGCGGCCCGCCTGCGCTCCGACGCCGGTTTCCCCGTCGAGCGGCCCCTGCGCCATCTGGTCTTCTCCGGGCCTCCCGGGACCGGGAAGACCAGCGTCGCGCGTACTCTCGCCACGGTCTTCCACTCCTTCGGGCTGCTGCCCAGCGCCCAGGTGGTCGAGGCCCAGCGTGCCGACCTGGTGGGGGAGTACCTGGGTGCGACCGCCATCAAGACCAACGAGCTCGTGGATCGGGCCCTGGGCGGGGTGCTCTTCGTCGACGAGGCCTACTCGCTGGTCAACGAGGGTGACGGCCAGAAGGACCGGTTCGGCAACGAGGCCGTCCAGACCCTGCTCAAGCGGGCCGAGGACGACCGCGACCGGATCGTGGTGATCCTGGCGGGCTATGCCAAGGAGATGGACGAGTTCCTGGCGACCAACCCGGGCCTGGCCTCGCGCTTCGCCACCCGCATCACCTTCCCCAGTTACTCGGCCGACGAACTCTTCCGCATCTCCGAATCCCTGGTGCGCCAACGCGGCGACACCCTGGACGAGGAAGCGGCCCGTGCGCTGCGGCGCGGTTTCGACCAGGCGGCCAAGCGCGAGGTCGTCGACGAACTCGGGAACGGCCGCTTCGCACGTTCGGTCGTGGAGAAGGCTGCTCAGGCCCGCGATGTGCGGGTGGTCACCTCGGGCGTCGAGGACGGTGCTCCGGCGCCCCGGCCCGAGGCCGAGGACCTCATCACCGTGCGCGCCGCTGACGTGCGCACCGCCTACACCGAACTGACCGCGCACCTGGCCGGGTTCGGGGAGTCGCCCGGCATCGAGGAGGCCCTGGCCGAGCTGGACGGCATGATCGGCCTGGAGCCGGTCAAGGACCAGGTGCGTTCGCTCGTGGCGCAGTTGCGGGTGGCCAAACTCCGTGAGGAACAGGGCCTGGCCAACCAGCCCCCCATGCGCCACTTCGTCTTCACGGGTCCGCCCGGGACCGGGAAGACGACCGTGGCCCGGGTCCTGGGCCGGGTCTTCTCCGCCCTCGGGCTGCTGGGCAAGGCCGACGTGGTCGAGGCCCAGCGTGCCGACCTGGTGGGTGAGCACCTGGGGGCGACAGCACTCAAGACCGACAAACTGGTCGACCGGGCCCTGGGCGGGGTGCTCTTCGTCGACGAGGCCTACTCGCTGGTCAACCCCGGTTACAGCGGTGGGGACGCGTTCGGTCAGGAAGCGATCCAGACCCTGCTCAAGCGGGCCGAGGACGACCGGTCCCGGCTGGTGGTGGTCCTGGCCGGCTACCCCGCGGAGATGGAGCGTTTCCTGAGGTCCAACTCCGGTCTGGCCTCCCGTTTCGACGTGCGTGTGCGATTTCCCTCCTACAGCCCCGAGGAGCTCACCGAGATCGCCGAGACCGTGGCGGCCCGGACCGGTGACACCTTCGACGAGGACGCGCTCGCGGACCTGTGCAGCATCTTCGGCCACGTGTGCGGTGAGGGCCTGATCGACGAGCTCGGCAACGGCAGGTTCGCCCGTTCCCTGTTCGAGAAGGCCTGTTCACACCGGGACCTGAGGGTGTCGCAGGAGATCGGGGAGTCGGCCACCGCCGCCGACCTGACCCGCCTGACCAGTGAGGACGTCCGTCTGGCCTATGGTGAGGCCACACAAGGGGCCTGATAGGTGTTACCGGCGGTAATCCCATCGAGGAGCCGGTATGACGTGCGTGCTATGGTCCTCCCCTTGACTCCTCCCCACGCCTGAAGGCGGAGGATTCCAACCACCTACCGGTGGTTCGGGGCTTGCGCCCCGTCACGGGTCGCCCCGTGGCCTTCCTGCTTTGTCGCCGACCGCCCCGTCCGGGAGGGCTCCCGTTGAGGTCTCACACCGGCTCCACAGGCAGATGCCGCCAGCCCGGCGGCCCGGATGTTGATCGCCGCGTTCACGTCGCGGTCATGGGTAACGCCACAGGAACAGGTCCACTCGCGCACGTCCAGCGCCAGCGTCTCCTGAAGGGTCCCGCAGGCCGAGCACAGCTTGGAGAAGGGGAAGAACCGGTCGATGGTGACCAGCTCCCGCCCGTACCAGGCCGCCTTGTACTCCAGCATCGACCGGAACTGGGTCCAGGCCGCATCCGAGATGGCGCGGGCGAGTTTCCTGTTCTTGACCATGGTGCGCACGGTCAGGTCCTCGATCACGACCACTTGGTTCTCGCGGACGAGTCGGGTCGAGAGCTCGTGCAGGAAGTCCTTCCTGCGGTCGGCGATGCGGGCGTACACGCGGGCGGCTTTGGTACGGGCCTTGTCCCGGTTCGCGCTGCCCTTGGCCTTGCGGGAGAGCTCCCGTTGGGCCTTGGCCAGCTTGGCCCGGTCACGCCGCTCATGCTTCGGGTTGGCGACCTTCTCCCCGGTGGACAGGGTCACCAGCGAGGTCAAGCCCGTATCCACCCCCACCGCCTGGTCCGAGGCCGGAAGGCGGGTAATGGTGTCCTCGCACAGGATCGACACGTGCCATCGGTCCGCACGGTCCCGGGACACCGTCACCGTCGACGGTTGGGCTCCTTCGGGCAGGGGCCGCGACCACACGATGTCCAACGGCTCGGCCATCTTCGCCAGAGTGATCTGCCCGTCGCTGTAGGCGAACCCCGACCGGGAGTACTCCGCCGAGGCCTTCGACTTCTTCCGGGACTTGAACCGCGGGTACTCGGCCCGCTGGTCGAAGAAGTTGCGGAACGCCGTCTGCAGGTGCCGCAACCCTTGCTGGAGCGGAACGCTGGAGACCTCGTTGAGGAACGCGGGATCGGGGTCCTTCTTCCACGCGGTGAGCGCGGCCGAAGCCTCGTTGTAGTTGATCCGCCGCTGTTCGGTGAACCATGCCGCCGTGCGGTGGGCCAGAGCCCTGTTGTAGACCAGGCGCACACACCCGAAGGTGCGCGACAGCTCCGCTGCCTGCGCATCCGTGGGGTAGAAGCGGTACTTGAACGCCCGCTTCGCCGTCGACCTGGCCATGCTCACGTTCTATCCGACGTTCTTGTCAGCCCTAACCAGGAAGGAGAGGGGCGTTTCCTTCCCCGCCTGAAGGCGGGGGACTCCACGCCCAGCAATCAGATGACGAGCGCTACATCCCCGAACCCCCAGACACCGGTCACCCAGGCGTTGATCCTTGCCGGGGGCCAGGCGACCCGCTTGCGTCCCTACACCGACACCCGCCCCAAGGCCATGGTCGAGGTGGCCGGGCGCCCGATCATCGACTACCAGCTCGAGTGGCTCGCCGACCACGGTGTGGAGCAGGTCGTGGTCTCCTGCGGTTACAAGGCCGAGGTGCTGCGCGAACACCTGTCGGCCCGTACCGGCGGACCCGAGATCTCCCTCCTGGTCGAGGACGAGCCGCTGGGAAGGGGCGGGGCCCTGCGCTACGCGGCCACCGGCCTGAGAGACCAGAACGCCCCCTACTTCGCTCTCAACGGCGACGTGCTCACCTGGTTCCCCCTCTCGGAGCTGACCGAGCACCACCGGGCCAAGGGCGGCCTGGCCACCCTGGCCCTGGCCCGGTTCCGCACCACGTGGGGCATCGTCGACGTCGACGCCGACGACCGCATCGAGGGGTTCACCCAGAGTCCGCTGCTACCGGTGTGGATCAACGCCGGCGTGTACCTGTTCGAGCCCGGCATCACACCGCTGCTGCCGACCAAGGGCGACCACGAGTCCTCGACCTTCCCGGACCTGGCGGAGAAGGGCGAGCTCACCGCTTACCGTATCGACGGTTTCTGGCGGGGCGTGGACACCGCCAAGGACGTCAAGGAGGCGGGCGGGGAGATCTCCGCCCTCCGTGAGCAGGGATGATCCCGGCAGCGTTCCGTTCCCCCGTGACCCGGTGACGGGGGACGGATATGGTCTTGCCCGTGAACAGAGACGGTTTCCTCCTCCCCAGCGCCCCGAACTTCCGAGACCTCGGCGGTCACCGGACCGAGAGCGGGCGCACCGTCCGCCCGGGACTGCTGTTCCGCTCCGACGCCCTGCACTCGATCTCTGCTGAGGACCTGTCCACCTTCAACGGGCTGGGCATCCGCCAGTTGCTCGACCTGCGCACCTCCCACGAACGCGAGAACCTGCCCGACATCGTGCCCGAGGGCGCCGAGTACGCAGTCGTGAGCGTCCAGGACCCGGAGAAGGCCGGAGCCAACTTCTCCCGGACCCTCACCGACCCGGAGGCCGCACAGGCCATGTTCGGCAACGGGGGCGCCACACGGTTCATGGACGAGGTCTACCGTGACCTCGTCAACGACACCGAGGCCCTGGACGGCTACCGCGACCTGGTCGAGCGCGCGGCCAAGGGTCCCACGTCACTGGTCTTCCACTGCAGCGCCGGCAAGGACCGCACCGGGTGGGGCGCGGCACTGCTGCTCACGCTGCTGGGTGTGGAACGCCGGGCCGTCATCGGTGACTACATGGAGAGCAACACCCGCCAGGCCAACACCGAGAAGTGGATGCGGCTGCTGTCGGACCACAGCGGGCTGGAATGGGAGGACGTCGTTCCCATGACACGGGTGCGTGCCGAGTACCTGAACATCGCCTTCGAACAGGTCGATGCTGCTTACGGTTCCTTCGACGCCTACGTGACCGAGGGGCTGCGTGTGAGCGGGACGACCCTGG
This sequence comes from Nocardiopsis kunsanensis DSM 44524, assembly GCF_000340965.1. GTDB lineage: Bacteria > Actinomycetota > Actinomycetes > Streptosporangiales > Streptosporangiaceae > Nocardiopsis > Nocardiopsis kunsanensis. The sequence continues at coordinate 111,428 of NZ_ANAY01000016.1, read as the reverse complement.
AGGCCCTGCGCGAGCGCATGCTGGTGTGAGACCCCGGCCACGCTGCCGGTCAGAGGGAGTCCAGCCTGCGCCGTAGCTCGCTCTCGCTCGTGGCCGCCCCGAGTACTTCGTCCAACTCCCGGAGCACGGTGGTACGGGCCAGCCCCCGGTCGAGCAGGCGGCGGGCGGCCGCCCACAGGTTGGGAGGCCGCCCGTGCCAGAGCCGCACCGCCAACCGTTCGAGCCGGTCCAGCTCGCGCTCGCGGACGGGATCGTGTCCGGTCACCGGCCGGTACCAATGGTCCCGCCCGCTGGAATGGCGGCCGTTGTGCGGGGTCGTGGCGTCGTACTCGCCGAAGTGGTCCAGCCGCAACAGGGCGCGGCGTCCCTGCGAGGTGTCGAGGTCGAACTCATCCGGGGCCCAGGCCACGATCTCGCTGGCCATGAGCGGGAACGCGAACATGCGCCGGGCCAGCGCCGCGAAGTCGCCGTCGGGCAGCAGCCGGCGCACCGCTTCCTGACGCAGGCCCAACGGCCGGGCCGGGTCCCGGTAGGTGCGGGCGAAAGCGGCGGTGGAGTCCCACACCGCGTCGAGGGTCGCGGCGACCGCGACCTCCGGCAGCCCGTCGCGCGAGCCGGCCCACCGCACCCACGCGGCCAGTACGTGCGGCATGGCCTCCTGTTCCTCGGGCAGAAGTACCACCCGTCCGGGCAGCCAGTGCAACAGGAAGGACTCGACCTTGCGCGGGCTCACCCGGAGGGGCCGTCCGCTGTCGATGTCGCACCCGTGGGTGATGATGTGGTCGGTGCAGCGGCTCGCGGCGTAGGAGTCGGACAGCTCGGCCGCCTCGTCGGAGGCCAGGAACCTGGCAGCCAGCATGGCGCGCCGGTCGCGCCGCCAGACCGGAACGGGCGGAGGCGCCTCCCGGGAGGGCTCGGGCAGGTGTCGCACCCGTGAGTTGGCCAGGGCGAAGTGGGTGGCCAGCGAGCCCCCGGTCAGGTCCGAGGCGGTCAACCCCACGGCCTGGGGGACCGGGGCTTCCGAACGGTCGGCACCGGAGACCACCTGCTCGGTGCGGCGCAGGGCCCGCTCCAACACGGCGCGGGCGGCGGCCGGATCAAGGTCCTCGAACCGGGCGAAGCCGTCGGACCGGGCACGCTCGCGGCACTTCTCGAGCAGGGTCTCGACCTTCGTGGTGATCCAGGCGTCCCGCAGCACTCCACCACCGTTGTGGTCCTGGACCAGGATCAGCGCGTGCTCGGCCTCGGAGGAGGCGCTGCCCGGCCCGCTCTCCCGGCCGAAGACCAGGACCACCTCGTCGATGTCGCCGAACCGGTCACCGTTGACGTGGGCCGACAGCGGCCTCACCCATCCCAGCTGGGTGGCCCACCGGGGCACGGTCAGACCCCGGTCGCGCAGTGCGATGACCCCCTGTTCGGCCAGGGCGCGCTGGGTCCCGCTGGTGCCCAGCGCACTCACCGCAGCGAGGATCCCCAGTCCGGCGGGGTGGGCGGAGGCGGTGGCACGTGTGATGAGGCCCTCGCCGAGAAGGCGTTCGACGTCCACGCCGGGTAGACGCTCGCCCCACCAGCTGCCGAGCATCTCGCTGAAAGCGATCTCGGCGTCCAGCGGGTGGCGTACGGCCAACAGGGTTCTGGCCGCACGCAGCATTTCGTCGAAGACGGCGGTGGGGACGGGGTCGGGGCCTGCGGGTGAGGGAGGCGTTGGGGAGGGCACCACCAGAGGGTATGCCAGAGATTACGATGTGGTGTCGCCGCTGGCCGGAACTGTGGACGGCCGCGGGCGGTGACCCGTCCCGGCACAGGTCGAGGGCACGCAGACCGAGGTGGATCGGCGTGCCCTTCGTGTCCGGTGTCGTCTCAGTGCGGCCCCGGGACCGTGTGGGGGCCGGTGAGCAGGGTGTCGGCCGACGGTGCGTCCCGGTCCGGCTGCGAGGGGGTCACCATGGCTTCCAGGTGCTCGCGCGCCACTCGTTCCACCAGGTGCGGGGTGACCGCGATCCCCAGGTGTTCGGCGCATTTCCAGGCGTCGCTGACGCAGCGCTCCACCCGTCGGTGGGGCAGCGCGCTGTACTCGTCGTGGAGCCGTGCTGAGATCCGGCTCAGATCCTGGACCGGGAAGGTCTGGAGCATTCTCGCTCACACCCCTAGCTGAAGATGGTCTGGACGGTGACCTTCACCCATTTCACTTGTTCTCGAACGACTGTCAACCCCCGATGCCGCTCGTGCCTGATAAAACCTCGGACACCGGAGGTTTACCCGGTGCTCCCCGTCCTCGCAGGTCAGCGATGCAGAATGGGCAATTCGGGCATATAACGGATCAGTTTCGGAGTGTTCGTCACAAAGTCCGACGGAGTGTGGGGAGCGGGAAAGCGCAGGAGAACACACGGTCCCGGAACGAGCCCGTCACCACCATCAGACCGTTCGGTGGTTTACCCTTTACGTTCCGCCTTCGTGGTCCTGTCGGGGCGGCGACGGCCGTTGCGTGAGGATCCGTGTGTCTTATGCTTGTGCCGTGACAGCGGCCGAGAGGAGTCATGGAGCGTGACTCCCGAAGGTCGTGGAACCCCCCGAGCGCACTTCGGTTCCGCGCCTTCCACGACATCGGTCGTGGACGCCCCCAGACCGACAGGGGCCACGCGGTCCAGACAGAAACCCCCACGAAACACCGTTGGGGAATCCAAGGGTTCCGGAGGTGTCGAGTAAGTGAGCGCCGAGACATCGATTCCGCCACCGCGGATCGACCAGGCGGAACTTCCCGATGCGGTGACGTCCCTGTTGACGGATTCCCCCATCGGTTTCGCGCTCCTCGGCCCGGACGACATGTTCGGCACCATCAACAAGCGCATGGCCGGACTGCTGGGGCGCACGCCTGCCCAGTGCCTGGGCCGGGAGCCCGGCACCCTGCTCGAGGAGGACGGGGAAACCGGCCGCGCCGCTGCCTACCGTGAGTCCCTGGCCTCGGTACGCGAGAGCGGCCAGGCGGTGCGCGATCGCCACCACACCGGTGAGGACCAGGTGTGGGAACTGACCTGGTTCCCCGTCACCGACCCCGCCTCCGGCGACCACCACGTCGCCCTCCTCGCGGCACGCAACCACGACGGTGTCGGCCGCGAGGAGCAGCGCCTGCGTGCCTTGCTCGAAGCCGGTAACCAGATCGTGTGGACCGCAGGCCCGGGAGGGGAGTTCCGTGAGGACTGCCCCAAGTGGCGGGCCATCACCGGCCAGGCACCCGAGGCCTTCATGGGGCACGGCTGGCTCGACGCCCTCCACCCCGACGACCGCTCACGGGTCGAACGCGCATGGGGCGACGCCGTCCTCGACGTGACCCCGTTCGACGCCATGTTCCGCCTGCGTACCCGCTCGGGCGGCTACGACCACTTCCGGGCCCGGGCCCACCCGATCATGGACGGCCCCGAGACCGCCGAATGGGTCGGAACCCTCGTCGACATCACCACCGAGCGCGAGGCCCTCGAACTGCGCCAACGCCTCAACCAGCAGTTGAGCGAGGCCGCGATGCGTACGGCCCGTCTGCAGAAGGCCACCTCCGACCTGGCCGAGGCACTGACCGCCGACGAGGTCGTACACGCCATGAGCGACATCGGCCGTTCCGGTGTGGGCGCACACCACACCTCCGTGGTCCTGCTGGACCGCGACCACTCCGGTCTGCGGGTCATGGCCGCCGGACAGGGCCACGACCTGCCCCGGCGCACGTTCCCCCTCCACCACCCCGACGTGGCCGCCCACGCGGTCGCCCGGGGGCACGCGGTACTGGTGGACTGCCCGGCCGACCTGCGTGCGCTCCTGGGGGAGGCCCCCGAGGTGGAGGAACTGGTCGGCTCCACCCCCGAACGCGCCTGGGCCGCCCTGCCGATGATGGTCGGCGGGCGCGCCATCGGTGCCCTGCGTTTCGCCTTCACCGACCCGCGGGAGATCGGTGAGGAGGAACGTGTCTTCCTGGAGGCCCTGGCCGGCCAGTGCGCCCTCGCGATCGGCCGGGCCATGCTCTACGAACGCGAGCACGGGACCGCCGAGGAGCTCCAACGCAGCCTGCTGCCCGAGGAGCTCCCCGAGGTGGAGGGCGTCAACCTGACCGCCTTCTACCGGTCCGGTTCCCAACACGTGCAGGTGGGCGGTGACTGGTACGACGCCTTCCCCCTGCCGGACGGACGTGTCGCCGGGGTCCTCGGCGACGTCATGGGCAAGGGCATCCCGGCGGCCGCCGGGATGAGCCGGATCCGCAACGCCCTGCGCGCCCTGGCCTTCTCCATGCCCGAACCAGCGGACGTGCTGACCGGGTTGGACCGCATGTTCGAGGCCACAGAGGGAATGGACCAGGTGACAACACTGGTCTACTTCGTGCTCGACCCGGTGACGGGTCAGCTCGACCTCAGCAACGCCGGCCACCTGCCGCCGTTGCTGGTCGGCAATGCGGGCCCTTCTTTGCTGGAGACCGTTCCCGACACACCGCTGGGGATCAGCTCGGAGCGAGGCCACCACAAATTCTTCGTGCAACCCGGTAACACCGTGGCCCTGTACTCCGATGGACTGGTCGAGAACCGCAAACGCTCCGCCGATGCCGGGTTGGACGAGCTCGTCCACGTGGCCTCGGAGGCGCCGCCGGAGGTCGTGGGCGACCCACAGCAGATGCTGGAGTACCTTGTGGAGAGCATGCTCGAAGGGTATGAGCAGGACGACGACGTCACGCTGCTCGCTGTTCAGCTTCCGGTGATCGATTCGGCGCCGGAGCGGTAGACCGTACGAACAAGTCCAATGTCTTGCTTACAGTGAAGAGGCCGTTCCATCCCGCGACGCGGGGATGAAGCTCGGCTTCCCCGCCCCGTGGGGGATCCCAGGCCGCAGGTGGGAGAGGGTGACGCGCCCGGTTCCGGCCAGGCGGGCCACCGGGTCCGAAGTCTCGCCACACGTCCGTTCGAGAGGTGTTTGTGTCATCTGCCAGTTCGACTCGCTCGAAGCAGTCCGAGTCACTGCAAGAGCCCGTCATTCAGCAGCTGATCGAGCGTGGGCGGTCCCAGGGCTTCCTTGAGCCCGAGGACGTGCGCCGTGCCTTCGAAGAGGCCGAAATCCCCATGTCCCAGGCGCAGTCCGTGCTCCGCAGCCTCGCCAAGGAGGGCGTGACGGTCCTCGTTCCCGAGTCGGCTTCTTCGCGGCGCAAGTCCTCCTCGCGGCGCAAGTCCTCCTCCGGGACGCGCTCGGCCGCCAAGCCCGCCGCGGCCAAGCCTGCTGCCGCCAAGCCCGCACGTGCGGCTGCTGCGCAGGAGCAGCCCGAGACGGTCACGGCTGTGGTGGACTCGTCCGACAAGGACCAGGCCGAGGAGAAGCAGGCCCCCGCCAAGAAGGCGGAAGCCAAGAAGCCCGCGGCCAAGAAGACGGCGGCGGCCAAGACCACCGCCAAGTCGACCTCCAAGAAGACCTCGGCGAAGAAGAGCACTGCGGCCGACACCGCCAAGAAGTCGGGCAAGAAGGACCTCGAACTCGCCCCTGCCGGAGAGTTCGCCGACGACGAGATGGACGACCTCGAGCACACCGGCGCCGAGCTGGAGCTGGTCGAGGACCCGGCCGAGACCGAGAAGAAACCGGCCAAGCCCGAGGCCGTGGGTGCGCCGACCAAACCCACCAGCGAGGACGATTCCTTCGTCCTCTACGAGGACGACGACGACGCCCCCGCCGCCCAGGTGGTCGCGGCCGGTGCGACCGCAGACCCGGTCAAGGACTACCTGAAGCAGATCGGTAAAGTGCCGCTGCTCAACGCGGAGCAGGAGGTCGAGCTCGCCAAGCGCATCGAGGCCGGCCTGTTCGCGGAGGAGAAGCTCTCCGAGGAGAACGACGCCCTCACCTTCGAACTGCGCGACGAGCTGGACTGGATCGCCGAGGACGGCGGACGTGCCAAGAGGCACCTGCTCGAGGCCAACCTGCGCCTGGTCGTCTCGCTGGCCAAGCGTTACACCGGCCGCGGCATGCTGTTCCTGGACCTCATCCAGGAGGGCAACCTCGGGCTGATCCGCGCGGTGGAGAAGTTCGACTACACCAAGGGTTTCAAGTTCTCCACCTACGCCACGTGGTGGATCCGCCAGGCCATCACCCGCGCCATGGCCGACCAGGCCCGCACCATCCGTATCCCGGTGCACATGGTCGAGGTCATCAACAAGCTTGCGCGTGTGCAACGCCAGATGCTCCAGGACCTGGGCCGTGAGCCCACCCCGGAGGAGCTGGCCAAGGAACTCGACATGACCCCGGAGAAGGTCGTCGAGGTGCAGAAGTACGGTCGCGAGCCGATCTCCCTGCACACTCCGCTGGGCGAGGACGGAGACAGCGAGTTCGGTGACCTCATCGAGGACTCCGAGGCGATTCAGCCGGGTGAGGCGGTCAGCTTCACCCTGTTGCAGGAGCAGCTCCACTCTGTGCTCGACACCCTCTCCGAGCGTGAGGCCGGCGTCGTTTCGATGCGCTTCGGTCTCACCGACGGCCAACCCAAGACTTTAGACGAGATCGGCAAGGTCTACGGGGTCACCCGCGAGCGTATCCGGCAGATCGAGAGCAAGACGATGTCGAAGCTCCGTCACCCGTCGCGTTCGCAGGTGCTCCGTGACTACCTGGACTAGGTCGCGTCCCAGGTAGCGAGTCAGACCGAAGAGACCGGGTCCGATGCGCCGCCCCGACCCCTCGGGGCGGCGCATCTTCGCGTCGAGTGCGGTCCCGTCCGTGCGCGGGTGTGGCGATCAGTCAGCGTTGATCTCCGCGATCTGTGTACGGCACCCGTGTTCACCAAGGCGTGTTCCATCCGACGGGATCATGCTGCCGTAGGTGCTGTAGGTGTGGCATAAAGTTGCGATACTGGGCCGTATCGTGACAGAGGGTGAAGACACGTGTGCGCTTCCGGGGGAAGTGCTTGAAGTGTTCCGCGTGGCGCATGCACCATGGGGTCATGATCGTTGCGTTCTCCGTAGCCCCGGAAGGTAGTACCGAGTCTCTTGCGCCTGCTGTGGCCCGAGCGGTCCGGGTGGTGCGCGAGAGCGGCCTTCCCAATGAGACCTCGGCCATGTTCACCACCGTCGAGGGCGAGTGGGACGAGGTCATGGACGTGGTCAGGCGTGCCACCGAGGCCGCAGGCCGGGATTCCTCCCGGATCTCGCTCACCATCAAGGCCGACATCCGCGAGGGTGTCAGCGACGCCCTGAACGGCAAGGTCGACGCGGTCGAGCGGGAGCTCGGCAACAAGTAACCCGCACGTCCCGAACGCCGGGAGCTCAGTCGCGCACGACGACGTCGAGCCGTCCCTGGCCGAGCTCCACTGTGTGCCCCAGATCGCGCAGCGCGTCGGCGAGCTCTTCCGGGGTGCGCGCCTCCACCCCCTCCAACAGGAGTGAGCGGGTGATGTCGCCACGGGTGGCCTTGGCCATGTGGCTGACCACCGACCGTTCGGCCTGTCCGTCCACCACACGTTCGCGCAGGACCCGCACCGGCAGCGCCGCCTCGTTCTTGTAGGCGGACGCGTAGGCCGAGGAACGGCAGTCCACCAGCAGGTGCCCCTCGGTGAACTCGTCCAGGTCCTTCTTGGCGGCCCGGCGCCAGTAAGCACCCAGCCCGCCCAGCGGCGGCAGTTTGCTCCCGATGGACAGCCGGTAGGGCGGCAGCTGGTCGGCCGGGCCCACCGCACCCCACAGGCCGGAGAAGATGAGCAGTCGGTCGGTGCGGGGCAGGCCGGCCGGGGCCAGGCGGTCGTAGAGGACCCCGGTGTAGAGCTGATCGGCCCGCAGAGTCGGCGCCGTCTCCAGTGACAGGTTGCGTTTGAGCGCGTCCGTCTGCGCGGGGGAGAGCCCCAGGACCCGTCGGGCTTCCTCCTCGGCCCCCGAACACACCTCCGTCAGAGCCGCCATGACCTCCTGGCGTGCGGCGGTCAGGCCGGGAAGGGTCAACGAGGCCAGGTCGAGCGGGGGACCGTCGCCGTCGGCGGCCTTGCCCTCCGAGGGCGGTAGGAGGACGAGCATGCGGGACTCCAGACGAGGGCGGGGTGGAAGAACGCACCCATGGTAAGCCCCGGTACCATCGCGGCTTCCCGAAGGTGAGGAGACCGGCATGCACGAGTGGGCGCGGCGGGTGGCCGCCGACTGGCCCGCGCTGGAGGCGGTCGAACGCGGCGGATGGCGGCTGGGGCGGAGCGACGGTGTCACCAAACGGGCCAACTGCGCACTCGTCCTGGAGCCCGGGGCCGATGTCGACGTGGTCACCGACTTCTATCGCGGATGCCTGCTCACCCCCTGCGTTCAGGTCTGGCCGGGGGAGGAGGAGACCGACGCACGGCTGGAGCGGGCCGGGTACCGGATGGTCGAGCCCACTCTCGTGCTCGGGCGCGGTCTCGCGGAACGCCCCGCAGGGCCCGGTACCACGGGGATCGGGACCCGCCCCGCTGCGCAGTGGTCTGCCCTGACCGCCGGTTCCGAGCATCAGGTCCGTGGGATCGAACGCGTCCTGGGGCGGGTCGCGGCCGGGTACGGGGTCGCCCCGGACGGAGAAGGGCGTGGCTGTGTGGTGGTGGACGGGGAATCCGCGGCGATATGTGCCATGGTCACCGCTGCCGGGTCCCGAGGCCGGGGTGTGGGGCGTGGAGTGCTCGAGGACCTGCTCGCCTGGGCCCACGACAGAGGCGCCCGCAGCGCTTACCTGTGTGTGGTCGAGGGCAACGGCCCGGCGATCGGGCTGTACGAGGGTTTCGGGTTCGTGCCGGTGAGCCGTTACCACAACCGTGTCCTGGGCTGAGAGGTGTTCCCGGACCGCGTGGAGACGGTGTGGAGGCCCCCGGAACAGTCGTAGGCGGCGGCCCCGGGGGACCGCCGCCTACGCAAGCTTGTTCTGTTGTGCCGTACCGGCCGCGGGGAAGGCCCCGCGACCGTGCCGTGGCTAACGCTCGTCCGTGGCGTTGTTGCTCTCGTGGAGCTTGTCCGTCTCGTCCTGGATGTCCGAGGCGATCTTTCGGATCGAGTCGTCGTGCTTGCGCATGTGGTGAGCGCAGAACAACAGCTCGCCGCCGGAGTTCAGCAGTACCCGGACATACGCCTGTGCACCACAGCGGTCGCAACGGTCAGCAGCCGTCAGCGGCTGGGTGGGGGCAAGGGTTCCAGTCACTTCGCCATCCTCAATACTCGGCGTTAGTCACCTCTGACAACATCTAACCCGGCGCGGACGTTCCCAACCGGATCCCCTGTACGCCGACAGCGGAATCAGTCGGGATGATTCCGTTCCGTCCTCTTCCGGGGCAATGTCACCGCGCGTCGACGCTTGCCAACGGTGTACCCCTTGTGGTGGTCACGCATCCTTGTGGCGGTTCCGCATACTCCGGGCAACGGGGGTCTCCCGCTCACTGCCACCGATTGCATGCACGAGGAGGTGGTAGTCTCGCGCGAGGTAGGACCCGCCGACCGCGCGGAACACTCGATACCGCCGCGCACCCAGCGGTGGACGCACACCGCCGGCCACTTCCGTCCCCTCCCGTCCGACGACCGTGTGAGGGATCACCAGCCCTCGGCGCGGCCCACCCCCCGTTCAGTCAGTGCGGCGCGGTACAAAGGGCACGCACCGCTACTGGAGCCCGATGGCCCTCAAGACGCAGGAGATGTCCGAGTGACTGCCTTGACCGCAGCCGTCCATGACCCCGAGGACTATTCCGCCCGGCACCTGTCGGTCCTCGAAGGTCTTGAAGCGGTGCGCAAACGGCCGGGCATGTACATCGGATCCACCGACAGCCGCGGCCTCACCCACTGCATGTGGGAGATCATCGACAACTCCGTCGACGAGGCCCTGGGCAACTACTGTTCCCGCGTCGATGTCGTCCTCCACGCCGACGGTTCCGTCTCCGTGGCCGACGACGGACGCGGGATCCCGGTGGACGTCGAACCCAAGTCCGGCCTCTCCGGTGTCGAGCTCGTCATGACCAAGCTCCACGCGGGTGGCAAGTTCGGCTCCGGTTCCTACAACGCCTCCGGCGGGCTCCACGGTGTCGGCGCCTCCGTGGTCAACGCCCTCTCGTCCCGCCTCGACGTCGAGGTCGACCGTCAGGGCCGCACCCACGCGCTCAGCTTCCGCCGAGGCATCGCCGGCCGTTTCGCCGGAGAGGGGCCCGACGCCGAGTTCACCCCGGACTCCGGGCTGGAGCAGGTACGCAAGGTCTCCCAGAAGACCACCGGTACCCGCATCCGTTTCTGGCCCGACAACCAGATCTTCCTCAAGGAAGCCGACATCGCGCGCGAGTCCCTGATGGACCGCGCACGGCAGACCGCTTTCCTCATCCCCGGACTCACCATCGCCGTGCGCGACGAGCGCACCGAGGGCGAGCCCCACTACGAGGAGGAGTTCCGCTTCGACGGCGGGATCAGCGAGTTCTGCACCTACCTGGCGACCGACGAGGCCGTCAGCGACGTGCTGCGGGTCCAGGGCAGCGGCACCTTCAACGAGACCGTGCCGGTGCTGGACGAGGAAGGGCACATGGTGCCCACCGACGTCGAACGCCGACTCGACGTCGACATCGCCCTGCGCTGGGGTACCGGCTACGACACCACGGTGCGTTCCTTCGTCAACGTGATCGCCACCCCCAAGGGCGGCACCCACCTCAACGGGTTCGAACGCGCCCTGGTGCGGGTGATCAACGACCAGCTGCGCGCCAGCAAACTCCTCAAGAACAGCGACGACCCCGTCATCAAGGACGACACCCAGGAGGGCCTGACCGCGGTCGTGACCGTGCGCCTTCCCGAACCGCAGTTCGAGGGTCAGACCAAGGAGATCCTGGGCACCTCCGCCGCGACGCGCATCGTCTCCCAGATCATGGGCTCGCACCTCAAGGAGTGGCTGGCCTCCACCAAGCGTGCGGACAAGGTCAAGGCCCGCAACGTCCTGGAGAAGGTCGTGGGCGCCGCCAAGGCCCGCCTGGCCGCCCGCCAGCAGCGCGAGACCCAGCGCCGCAAGAACGCCCTGGAGAGTTCGGCGCTCCCGGCCAAACTCGTGGACTGTCGCAGCGAGGGCCTGGAGCACAGCGAACTCTTCATCGTCGAGGGGGACTCCGCCCTCGGTACTGCCAAACTGGCACGCGACTCGGAGTTCCAGGCGCTGCTGCCGATCCGGGGCAAGATCCTCAACGTGCAGAAGTCCTCTGTCGCGGACATGCTCAAGAACGCCGAGTGCGCCGCCATCCTGCAGGTGATCGGCGCCGGTTCCGGGCGTACGTTCGACATCGACGCAGCGCGCTACGGCCGCATCATCCTCATGGCCGACGCCGACGTCGACGGCGCCCACATCCGGTGCCTGCTGCTCACCCTCATCTACCGCTACATGCGCCCCATGTTGGAGGCCGGGCGGGTCTACGCGGCCGTGCCGCCGCTGCACCGCATCGAGATCACCAACACCAAGCGCAAACGTGGGGCCAAGAAGGAAGACCGCTACATCTACACCTACTCCGACGCCGAGCTGCAGCGCACCCTGCTCGATCTCGAGAAGCGCGGCATCTCCTGGAAGGAACCGGTGCAGCGGTACAAGGGGTTGGGTGAGATGGATGCCGACCAGCTCGCCGAGACCACCATGGACCCGAGCCACCGCACGCTGCGCCGGATCCGGGTGGAGCAGGCCGAGGAGGCCGCGTCGGTGTTCAACCTGCTCATGGGTAACGAGGTGGCCCCGCGCCGCCGGTTCATCCAGGACGGCGCGCAAGAGCTCGATGCCGCACGCATCGACGCCTGAGGCACCGGCAACGCCAGGAGCCGGACACCTCGGCTGTTTCCGGCGGTGGCCGCAACACCCCGGCCTCCCGGGGTGCGGCCACCGTTCCTGTCGCGGGGGCGCGCCGCTCAGGCGCGGGGAGGCTCCCACACACCGTCCGACAACAGCCGTTCGATCGCCGTGCGGTAAGGGGCCGGGTCCATGCCGCGCTCCTTCACCCACGTGTCGTCGTAGTAGCTGTGCTGGTAACGCTCGCCGCCGTCGCAGATGAGTGTGACCACACTGCCCTTGCGGCCCTCGCGGAGCATACGGGCGATCAGGTGCCACACACCCCACAGGTTCGTTCCGGTCGAGCCGCCCGCCGACAGCCCCGTACGGTCGTGCAGGTCCCGCATGGCCGCGATGCTGGCGGCGTCGGGCACCGGCATCATCAGGTCGATCACCGAGGGGACGAAGCTCGGTTCCATGCGGGGCCGGCCGATCCCCTCGATACCCGAGGGCATGCCGGTCGCGTAGTCGGAGGCTCCCGTCACCCATCCGGGGAAGAACGCCGAGTTCTCCGGGTCGACCACCGCGAGGCGGGTGCCCAGGCGACGGTAACGCAAGTAGCGGCCGATGGTCGCCGAGGTGCCCCCGGTCCCGGCCCCCACGACGACCCACTCCGGGCAGGGGTAGCGTTCCAGTGCCAGTTGCTCGAAGATCGACTCGGCGATGTTGTTGTTGCCCCGCCAGTCCGTGGCGCGTTCGGCGTGCGTGAACTGGTCCATGTAGTGCCCGCCGGTCTCGGTGGCCAGACGCTCGGCCTCGGTGTACATCGCCGAGGGAGCGTCGACGAAGTGGCAGCGGCCGCCGTACCTCTCGATGAGCGCGATCTTCTCCGGGCTCGTACTGCGCGGGATGACCGTGACGAACTCCAGCCCGATCAACTGCGCGAAGTAGGCCTCCGAGACGGCGGTCGACCCGGAGCTGGCCTCCACGATCGTCGTGCTCTCGGTGATCCACCCGTTGGCCACCCCGTACAGGAACAGGGACCGCGCGAGACGGTGTTTGAGGCTGCCTGTGGGATGGACCGACTCGTCCTTGAGGTAGAGGTCGATGCCCCATTCCTCCGGGAGGGGGAAGGTGTGCAGGTGGGTATCGGCCGAGCGGTTGGCGTCGGCCATCACCTTGCGCACGGCTTCGTCGGCCCACCGGCGCGTGGCGTGGGTGTCGCGTTCGACCCATGCGGGGTCGTCGCCGGGTCCGGGGACGTGCGGTGGAGGTGAGATCATGGCAGCCACCATAGCCGGGCCGCGCCGGGGAGACCTCGGCGCGGCCGCGTGCAGCATCAGTCCAGGCTGCCCCCGGACATCACCGAGTACATCCTGCGGTAGGGGGCCGCCTCCTCATGGCGGTTCTGCCTCTCGAGAGTGCGTGCCAGAGCGATGTGGGCCCAGTTGTCCACGGGATCGAGCTCGATGAGCCGGCGGAAAACACGTTCGGCCTTGTTGAGTTGGGCCGAACCGAAGTAGGCGCGCCCGAGCAGCTCCATCATGGAACGGTTCTCGGCCCCCTCGGTGGTCACGGGTTCGAGGATCTTGGCCGCGTGGATGGGATCGCCGAGCTCCATGAACATGCGGGCACGGTTGAAGGTGTCGTAAGTGCTGTCAGCCACGGTGCTCCTCTCGACGACGCGGAGTCGTCCGGAAGGAACGACAACCGCCCGGAGGGCGTCGGCATTCCCGGGCCCACCAGGGACCTACCCGCCTGCGCGGTCCGCAGCGCCTACACCGTGGTTGTGCTGTCCTTCCAGGCCCGTGCGGTCCCTCAGAGGCCGGTGGGGGCCACGCGGCCGGTGTCCACGTCGTAGACCGCGCCGGTGACGGGCAGGTCCTTGGGCAGCAGCGGATGGTGGCGGATGCGTTCGAGGTCGTGGCGGAGCGCGCCCAGCTGGTCGTTGTCGGTGTGGAACTCCAGACTCCGGGTGTCCACGCCGTACTGCTCCTCGATGAGGTCGTGCACCATGTCGTCGTTCTCCACGGAGGCCATCCTGCAGCGGGTGTGCGGCAGCACCAGTACCCGGTCCACGCCGAGCAGGTACACGGCCAGGACCAGCGTGCGCAGGGTGTCGTCCGTGACGCGGGCGCCCGCGTTGCGCAGGATCTTGGCGTCACCGGGCTTCATGCCCAACATGTCCAGGGGTTCGATCCGCGAGTCCATACACGTGACCAGAGCCAGGCCGCGTTTTGCCACGGGCTGCAGCCCGTTCAGGGAGAAGTTCGCGGCGTACTCGACGTTGGCCGAGAACACGTCGGAGAAAGCGGAGGGGACCCCTTCGGGTGCGCTCATTCTCGATGCCCTTCCTCGTCGTTGTCGTCGGTGTGCACGGCCGTGCACACCACGGGGCGCCGTGCGGCCGTGCACAGGCGTACGGATCCCTGCGCACGGCACGCTACGGCACGTCACCGGCCCGGTGCGGGCCGGTGGCCGCGCCGCATGGTCAGGAGGGCGGGTTTTCCACGGACACGATCCCGGAGTCGGTCTGGCCCGACCCCGCAGAGGTCACAAGACTCCTCATCGCCTCCCCGGACCCGTCCCGGCGGTCGTTCGGGTCGGGCAGGCGCACAGGCTTGCCGTCGGCGCGGGAAGCACGTTCCGGGGTGCGGCCGATCCACCCGAACAACAAGGTGTCCTCGCCCTTGAGGTAACGGTGACAGCGCACACCGCCGGTCGCCCGGCCCTTGCTGGGGTAGGACTCGAACGGGGTGACCTTGGCCGAGCCGCCGTCGGTACCGTCCAACGTCTGTGACGAACCGGAGACCGTCACCACCACCGAGTCCTGCGGGCTCGGCACGGACCCGAACCACAGTACCCGGGCGTCCTCGGTCAACCGGATCCCGGCCACACCGCCGGCAGGACGGCCCTGGGGCCGCACCGCCGATGCGGAGAAACGTAGCAGCTGCGCCTCCGAGGTGATGAAGGCGAGGTCCTCCTCACCGGTGGACAACTGGGTGGCGCCCACGACCCGGTCCTCGTCCTTGAGTGCGATGACCTCGAAGTCGTCCTTGTTCGGCGGCTGGTCCGGGGCGACCCGCTTGACCACACCGCCGCGTGTGCCCAGCACGAACCCGGGGCCGTCAGTGTGCACACCCACCACCGAAACCACACGTTCGTCCTCCTCCAGCTGGACGAACTCCTCGACGGGAAGGCCGGAGGCCAACGGCGGTTCCTCCTCGGCCGAGTCGGGCACTTCGGGTAGTTCCACCACCGGCAACCGGATCAACCGTCCGAGATCGGTGACAAGACCGATCTCCGAACGCGAAGTGGTCGGCAGCGACGTGGCGACCGAGTCGTGCTTGGTGCGGATGCCCTCGTAGGCGGACGGAAGGGTCGCGCCCTTGCTGCGGCCGATGGTGCCGTCGGTGCCCATGAGTACGTGGCAGGGTTGGTCGGCCATCTCCAGAGGGATCGCCGCGGACCGGGCCTGGCCGTCGTTCTCGCGCAGCTGCGTGCGGCGGGGGGTGGCGTACTCCTTGGTGACGGCGTTGAGCTCCTTGGCGACCACGCGCCGCAGCTTCTTGTCCGACTCCAGGATCGAGGTGAGCTCCTCGATCTCCTTGTTCAACTTGTCGCGCTCGGTCTCCAGCTCCAGCCGGTCGAAGCGCGTCAGGCGGCGCAGCGGGGTGTCGAGGATGTAGCGGGCCTGCACCTCGGAGAGGTCGTAGGCGCCCTTGAGCGCCTCACGCGCCCCGGCCGTGTCGTCGGCCTCGCGGATCAGGGAGATCACACGGTCGATGTCGAGCAGCGCGACCATGAGCCCGTCGACCAGGTGCAGGCGCTCGCGGCGCTTCTCCCGCCGGTGTTCGCTGCGGCGGCGCACCACGTCGAGCCGGTGGTCGGCGTAGACCTGCAGCAGCTCGCGCAGGCCCAGGGTGCGGGGCCGACCGTCGACGAGCGCGACGTTGTTGATCCCGAAGGACTCCTCCATCGCTGTCAGGCGGTACAGCTCCTCGAGAACGGCCTCGGGGTTGAAACCGTTCTTGAGCTCCACGACCAGGCGCAGCCCCTGGTTGCGGTCGGTGAGGTCCTTGAGGTCGGAGATGCCCTGGAGCTTCTTGGCCTGCACCAGCTCCTTGATGCGGCTGATGACCTTCTCCGGGCCCACGTTGTAGGGCAGCTCGGTCACGACCAGGCCGGTGCGGCGGGCCGAGACCTTCTCGATGGAGACGGTCGCACGCGTCTTGAAGCTGCCGCGGCCGCGGGCGTAGGCGTCGCGGACCCCGTCCAGACCCACGATGGTGCCACCGGTGGGCAGGTCCGGGCCCGGGACGAACTCCATGAGCTCCTCGAGGGTCGCGTCGGGGTGCAGCACCAGGTGCCGAGCGGCCGCGATGACCTCGCCCAGGTTGTGGGGGGCCATGTTGGTGGCCATGCCGACGGCGATCCCGGAGGAGCCGTTGACCAGCAGGTTCGGGAAAGCCGCGGGAAGAACCTCGGGCTCGGTCTCCTGCCCGTCGTAGTTGGGCTGGAAGTCGACGACGTTCTCGTCTATACCCTCGACCAGCAGCTGTGTGGGACGGGCCATGCGCGCCTCGGTGTAGCGCATGGCGGCGGGGGCGTCGTCGCCGCCGAGGGAGCCGAAGTTTCCGTGGCCGTCCACCAACGGCACACGCATCGCGAAGGACTGGCTGAGCCGGACCAGGGCGTCGTAGATCGCGGAGTCGCCGTGCGGGTGCAGGCGCCCCATGACGTCACCGACGACGCGGGCGCACTTGACGTGGCCGCGGTCCGGCCGCAGTCCCATCTCGTTCATCTGGTAGAGGATGCGCCGCTGCACCGGTTTCATGCCGTCGCGGGCGTCTGGCAGTGCGCGTTGGTAGATGACCGAGTACGCGTACTCCAGGAAGCTGCCGCGCATCTCCTCGGAGACGTCGATGTCGATGATCTTCTCGGCGAGATCCTCGGGGGGACGGGAAGTAGTACGGGCCATGAACGTCATTCTGTCCTGTTCCGAGGAGTGGAACGTACGCGGGAGCCCGGTCCGGCCGGTGTGAGTCGCGTGACTGCGGGGCTTTTTCCGGTATGGGCGGTGGCCCTCGTTCCGTGAGCGGACCGGGACGAGAACCACCCCCGCACACCTGGGGGATGTGCTCCGGGGCGGGTTCTCAGCCGCCAAGGGGAACGGACACCGGTTTCCTTTCGCTCATGACCGTGCGTGCTGGGTACACAGCAACATGTGATCCCTGACGGCAGAGTGTTCAGCCACCGCCGACGAAGGGCAATGCCGGGAAAGGAAAGAGTGGCGGTCCGGTCACCCCCGAGTGTCCTGCCGGTCCGTACCGTTGTGCCCGCTGCCTGCCTGGCCCGGGGCCGATCGTGTGGCGCTCCTCATCGGACCTGTGGACAGCCGGTCACGGGCCCGCTGCTCTGGTAACAAGGAACGCATGAGGACCCCCACGCACGACGGCACCCACGACACCCCGGCGGCCCCGGACGGAGCCGCACTGCGCGAGCGCGCCGAGCAGCACCTGCGTGCCCTGGCCGGGGACGGCGCACGGTTGCGGGAGGACCAGTGGAGGGCCGTCCACGCCCTGGTCGCCCACCAGCGCCGGGCCCTTGTCGTGCAGCGCACCGGGTGGGGCAAGTCCGCCGTGTACTTCGTCGCCACCGCCCTGCGCCGGGGCGCGGGAGCCGGTCCGACCGTCATCGTCTCCCCGTTGTTGGCGCTCATGCGCAACCAGATCGCCGCCGCTGAACGCGCCGGCATCCGGGCCCGGACCATCAACAGCTCCAACACCACGGACTGGGAGTCCACCTACGCCGACGTCGGGGCCGGACTCGTCGACGTCCTGCTCATCAGCCCCGAGCGCCTCAACAACCCCGAGTTCCGCGACCGGGCCCTGCCCGAGCTCGCCGCCGGTGCCGGCCTGGTCGTGATCGACGAGGCGCACTGCGTCTCCGACTGGGGCCACGACTTCCGCCCCGACTACCGGCGGATCCGCCAGCTCCTGCACGAACTGCCCGACGGCATCCCCGTGCTCGCCACCACCGCCACCGCCAACGAACGGGTCACCCACGATGTCGCCGAACAACTGCGCTCGGGGGACGAACACCAGGAGACCCTCGTCCTGCGCGGCCCCCTCGAACGCGAGAGCCTGAGCCTGGCCGTCGCCGAACTGCCCGACCCCACCGCCCGCCTCGGATGGCTGGCCGAGAACCTCCCCCGCATCGAGGGTTCCGGGATCATCTACACCCTCACCGTCGACGCGGCCCTGGAGACCGCCCGGTTCCTGTCCGAACAGGGCATGGCCGTGCGTGCCTACACCGGCCGGACCGAGCCCGAGGAGCGACGCGAGGCCGAGGACGCCCTCCTGTCCAACGAGGTCAAGGCCCTGGTCGCCACCAGCGCTCTGGGGATGGGTTTCGACAAGCCCGACCTCGGTTTCGTGGTCCACCTGGGTGCGCCACAGTCACCCATCTCCTACTACCAGCAGGTCGGACGCGCCGGCCGCGGGCTCGACCGGGCCCACGCCGTGCTGTTGCCCGGGCGTGAGGACACCCGGATCTGGGACTACTTCGCGAGCCTGTCCTTCCCGCCCGAGCAGACCGTCCGCCAGACCCTGGACGTGCTCGGACAAGCCGGCGAACCCCTCTCCATCAGCCGGCTGGAGACCCGCGTCGACCTGCGCCGCTCCCGTCTGGAACAGATGCTCAAGGTCCTCGACGTCGACGGGGCCGTGGAGCGCGTGCGCGGCGGCTGGGTCCGGACCGGGAAACCCTGGACCTACGACGCGGAGCGCTACGCCGCCGTGGCGGCCGCCCGCGAACACGAACGCCGGGCCATGCTCGACTACATCGCCGCCACCGAGTGCCGCATGGAGTTCCTGCGCACACAGCTCGACGACCCCGAGGCACGCCCCTGCGGGCGCTGCGACGTGTGCACCGGCCAGTACTGGCCCACCGAGGTCGACCCCGACCGGCGCAGCGCCGCTGCCGGGGTGCTCGACCGTCCCGGTACACCCATCAGTGTGCGCCGTCAGTGGCCCACCGGGATGAAGACGCTCGACGTCCCGCTCAGCGGACGGGTGCCCGAGGGCGAACGCCACGAGGAAGGTCGCGCCCTGGCCCGCATCACCGACATCGGATGGGGGACCGAACTGCGCCGCCTCCTGGCAGCCGACGCCCCGGACGAACCCGTGAACGAACGGGTACTGCAAGGGCTGGTGCGTGTCCTGGCCGACTGGGACTGGGCCCACCGCCCCGTGGCCGTGGCCGCGATGCCGTCCGTGACCCGGCCGGTCCTCATCACCGACCTGGCCGCACGGATCGCCCGCCTCGGCCGGATGCAGCCCCTCGGCTCCCTGGAGTACAGCAGTGCCACCGGGCCGGGGGAGCGCCGGCACAACAGTGCCCTGCGCCTGGCCCAGGTGCACGCTGCCCTGCGCCTCGGGCCCGGGACGGCCGAACGGGCGTCGCGGTCGGAGGGCCCGGTGCTGCTCGTGGACGACTACGTCGACACGGGGTGGAGCCTGACCGTGGCCGCCTCTCTGCTGCGCCGCGCCGGTGCTCCGGCGGTTCTGCCCCTCACGCTCGCCGGTAACGGCGGGTGAGCCAGCACGGGGAAGCGGACCGGGGAGGGCCGGTGGGTGTGGTCCGTGCCCCGCTCTTCCACCCAGCCCTTCCCACACGCAGGACGGTGCGCGCCCGTACGGGCGCGCGAGAGCGCGGCCCCCGCGGGACCGCCTCGTACCGGCACGGCCGAGGGCCGTGTGCAACACGGCGGGAGCCCCCGGGGGAAGGGGCACGCCGGGTGTCAGCGGATGCGCTGACCGCGCGGGGCGCTGCGCCGTACCGGCTCGGTCTCGCCCAGGTCGGGGCGGGCACCCGGCTGGTGCAGGGCACGAGCTGCCAGGCGCTGGGCGCGTCCGAGCGCCTCTTTGGGGTGGCGTCCCAGGAGCCACGCGGGCAGAAACCCGGCCATGAACGCGTCCCCGGCACCGACCGAACCCGGGGAGGGCTCCACCGGCTCGGCCGGGACCCGTACACAGCCCTCGCGGGTCTTGGACGCCCACAGGCCGCCCTCGTCACCCAGCTTGAGTACCACGTTCGGGAACCACGCCGTCAGTACTTTGGCGGCGTCCTCGGGCTCCTCGCGGCCGGTGAGTACCTTGGCCTGGTCCATGTTGGCGAAGAGCAGCCGCACACCCTGCGTCCACTCCAGGAACTCCTCGGCCCCGGTCCGCTTGAGCGGCGCGTGCGAGCCGCTGTCCACCGAGATCGACATCCCGGTCTCCTGCGCCGTGCGCAGCGCGACACGGGCCGCACGGCGGGAGTCCTCGTTGATGAGCGTGTAGCCGGACACGTGCAGGTGCCCGTCCGGGGCGAAAACGTCGCGGGGCAGATCCTCGGGTTGCAGACGGGCATTGGCGCCGGGGTCACTGAGCATCGTGCGGTCGCCCCGGTGTGTGATCATCACCACACACGTGCCGGTGGGGCGCTCCGGGTCCATTACCATGCGCGAGTCGAGCCCGTATCCCATGAGCTCCATCTCGCGGGTGCGGCCGGTGATGTCGGAGCCGCGTCGGCCTACGAAGGTCGTGTCGGTGCCCTCCACAGCGAGCCACGAGGCGATGTTGGCGCCCGAGCCTCCGCCGTACATGACCACGGATGCAGGGGTGTCGCTGCCGCGGGCCAACGGGTGGAACGCGCGCGCGACTGCATCGGTCATGAGATCACCGATTACGACCACTCGTGTCATTTCGCCAGCCACCGCCGAGGGTTATGAGAATCTGTGCCCGAACGACGTTAACAGGTGAACTGTCAGCTACGTGTAACGAAGTGACAGCGCCCCGGACACGCCGTGTCCAGGGGATGATCGGCCCGTAGCGGGAGGAACCGCGGCCCTGTGACGATCGCCGGGAAAACCGTTACCCTGCGTGATCAGTCCGGTGTTCTTGTACCCGTCCCGAAGGCTTTCCCCAGTTTCGGCCGAATTTCGTCTAGTCTCGCAGGCGTGCAGTCCTACCCGAACCACTGGGAAGCCGACGTCGTGTTGACCGACGGCGGCACCGCGCACATGCGCCCCATCACCCCTGAAGACGCCGACCTGCTGCGCGAGTTCCACGCCCGGCTCTCGCCGGAGACGATCTACTACAGGTTCTTCGCGCCCTACCCGAAACTGTCCGACCGGGACGTCGACCGGTTCACCAACGTCGACTACGAGGACCGCGTCGGGCTGGTGGCCACCATCTCCGACTCACTCGTGGCGGTGGTGCGCTACGACAAGATCGCCCCGGAAGAGGCCGAGGTCGCCTTCGTGGTGGAGGACGCCCACCAGGGCCGCGGCCTCGCCTCGGTCCTGCTCGAACACATCGGCGCAGCCGCGCGCGAGAGGGGCGTGCGCCGCTTCATCGCCGACGTCCTGCCCGAGAACCGCAGGATGGTCAACGTCTTCCGCGAAGCCGGGTACACCGCCCAGCAGACCTTCGACGAAGGCGTCATCCGCCTCACGCTGGACCTGCAGCCCACCGACAACTCCAAGGAAGTCATGCAGGCCCGCGAACAGCGAGCCGAATCGCGCTCGATCGCCCGCCTGCTCTACCCGGAGTCCGTCGCCGTGATCGGTGCAAGTCGCACCGCCCACACCATCGGCCAGAGCTCCCTGCGCAACCTGCTCGGCGGCGACTTCCAGGGCCCCGTCTACCCCGTCCACCCCGAAGCCAAGGCCGTGGCCGGCGTGCGTGCCTACCCCACGGTCAGCGACATCCCCGACGACGTCGACCTGGCCGTGGTCGCCGTACGCGCCGATTCGGTCCTGCCCATCGTGGAGGAGTGCGCGGAGAAGGGCGTGCACGGGCTCGTCGTGGTCAGCTCCGGCTTCGGTGAGATCGGCGCGGAGGGGCGTGCCCGCCAGGACGAACTGGTGCGCACGGCCCGAGCCGCCGGCATGCGTGTGGTCGGACCCAACTGTCTCGGGATCGCCAACAGCGACCCCGAGGTGTCCCTGAACGCCACCCTCTCGCCCGACCTGCCGCCCAGCGGCCCCATCGGTTTCTTCTCCCAGTCGGGAGCTCTGGGCCGCGCGATCCTGCAGAGTGTGGCCGAACGCGGCATGGGCCTGTCGACCTTCGTCTCGGCCGGCAACCGTGCCGACGTGTCCGGCAACGACCTCATGCAGTACTGGCAGGAGGACCCCACCACCGGGGTCGTGCTCCAGTACCTGGAGTCGCTGGGCAACCCGCGGAAGTTCACCCGTCTGGCCCGGCGCCTGGCCAAGCAGAAACCCCTCGTGGCCGTACGCAGCGGCGGTTCCGCCCAGGCGACCCCCACCGGCCACGCCGCCGGCGGGCTCTCCCTGCCCGACTACGCCGTCACGTCCCTGTTCCAGCAGGCCGGTGTGGTGCGCGTCGACGACATCACCCAGATGTTCGACGCCGCCCAGGTCTTCGCCTACCAGCCGCTCCCCGAAGGGGCACGCGTGGGCATCATCGGCAACTCCGACTCACTGGAGCTGCTGGTCAAGGACGCAGCCGTACGCCAGGGCCTCAAACCGCACGAGCCCGTCAACCTGGGCCCCCAGGCCACCGCGAAGGACTTCGACCTCGCTCTGGAAGCGGCGCTGTCCTCACCCGAGGTCGATTCCGTCGTGGTCGTGTTCATCCCCGCCCTGCACCCCATCTCCGACGACGTTGCACGGGTGCTACGGGCCCGCGCCCAGGGGGCGGACAAACCAATCGTCACCACCTACCTGGCACGGCAGGGCCTCCCCGAGGAACTGCGCCACGTCGGTGACAGCGGAGAGACCCTCAAGGGGTCCGTGCCGTCCTACCCCGCGCCCGAGGACGCCGTCCGCGCACTGTCCCTGGCCACGCGCTACGCCCAGTGGCGCAACCGCAAACCCGGACGCCACCCGGAACTGCCCGACATCGACCGCGCCCGCGCACGCGCGGTCATCACCCGTGCCCTGGACAAGGGCACCCCGCAAGAGGAGGACGTGGCCTGGTTCGGGGGTGAACGCCGCTACGACGAGGAGACCGCGATCCCGGGCCAGGACGCCCGCGACCTCCTCGCCAGCTACGGTATCGCCGTCTATCCCGACATCACCGTCTCCTCCGCCGACGAGGCCGTCGTCGCCGCCGGGCAGCTCGGGTACCCCGCGGTGGTCAAGGCCGACGCCCCCGACCTGCGGGTACGCGCCGGGGGCACCTTCGTGCGGGCCGACCTGCGCACCCCCGAGGACGTGCGCAGCGCCTACAACTCGCTGGCGGACCGCTTCAGTGGCGAGGCCGAACTCGTCGTGCAGCGTATGGCTGCGCCCGGCGTGCCCACGGTGATCCGGGCCGGGGACAACCAGTCCTTCGGGTCGGTGGTCTCCTTCGGGCTGGCCGACGTGACCGCTGAACTCCTCGACGACCGGGCCTTCCGCCTGGCCCCGCTCAGCGACATGGACGCCGCCGACCTCATCCACGCGGTGCGTGCGGCGCCCCTGCTGTTCGGGCTTCCGGCCGGCTCGACCTCCTTGGCCGAACAACCCAACGTCGAAGCGCTGGAGGAGCTGCTGATCCGGGTCTCGCGCCTGGTGGAGGCCTTCCCCGAGATCGGCTACATCGACCTCGACCCGGTACTGGTCAACGCCACCGGCGCCCACGTGCTCGGTGCGCGCGCGTGGTTGCGGGAGGCCCCCGAGGTCCGCCCCGACGTCGGGCCGCGTCGTCTGCGCGGGGTGACCTTCTGACCATGTGGCCTGGGCTTTTCCGATCCCGGTCGCAAAATGTCGGCGGTAGGGGGCAGGATGGGAGTATGAGGAAAACACGAGCCGTCTCCGCGGACTGGCGTTCGGAGATCGAACGGAGCGGGTACTATCCCGCGCTGGTCATCGACGCGGCCGCCGATGCCCTGGGTGAGGAGGGTGCCGAGGCGTTCGTCGTACACCACGAAGCGACCTTCGATCCGGCCATGGAGATGCGTCGGCACATCACCGTGATGCTGCTGACCGCCACCCGGCTCGTGGTCTGCCACACCGACGAGCACCCTCCGGCCGAGCCCGGAGGCACCTCGCACGCCTCCACCACGACCGACAGCATCCAGCTCGGCAACGTCCAGTCGGTGGGCCTGACCCGCGTCGTGCCCAACCCGGCCCAGTACACACCCGGCAGTCTGCCCAGCGAGCTCGTGCTCAGCGTCAACCTGTCGGTGAACTGGGGCGCGGTCGCCCACATCGACCTCGAACCGGCCGCCTGCGCCGACGAGAGCTGCGAGCTCGACCACGGCTACACCGGTGCCGTCACCGCCGAACCCCTCACCCTGCGGGTGAGCGAGGCGGCCGACGGGCCCGACGCCGTGCGTTCCATGATGGGTTTCGCCGACGCACTCTCGGCCGCGACCGGGGGCCGCTGACCGGCGTGCTGCGAGGGCACCGCCACCACCGCGGGTGGGGCGGTGCCCTCTCCGTGTCCGGGGCCCGGGCAGCGGGTGCCCGCGACCCGTGACCTAACGTGTGGGGTGTCACGTAACACACGAGTCCTCACGTCCCCACCGACGTGGACGGCCCCCGGAAAGGTCGACTGCGATGACGCAGCAGCAGCCCCCCGCCGGCGACACCCCGCTGGTGACGCTCACCGTCGAACGAGCCGTCGCCACCGTCACCCTCGACTCCCCGCGCAACCGCAACGCGCTCTCCGCACGCCTGCGGACGGAGCTGTCCCGGGCCCTGGCCGATGCCATGGCCGACGACGAGGTCCGCGCCGTCGTGCTCACCGCCACCGGGCCGGTCTTCTGCGCCGGGGCCGACCTCAAGGAGATCGGTGCCGCCCTGGCGGGAGAGGAGGTCGAACCGGCCCCCGAGCTCCCGGAGATCTTCGAGCAGATCATGGACGGGCCCAAGCCGGTGGTGGCGGTGCTCAACGGTGTGGCGCGCGCCGGCGGCATCGGCCTGGTGGCTGCGGCCGACATCGCCCTCGCGCCGAAGAGCGCCACCTTCGCCTTCACCGAGGTGCGCATCGGCGCGGTCCCGGCGATCATCTCGGTCCCGGTGTCGGCCCGGATGCATGCGCGCCGGCTCAGCTACTACTTCCTCACCGGAGAGACGTTCGACGCCGAAACCGCGGCCGAGGCCGGGCTCATCACCCAGGCGGTGCCCCACGGGGAGATGGCGGAGGCGTCGGAGCGTGTCCTGGAGGGCCTGCGCGTGGCCGCGCCCGCCGCGCTGTCCCGCACCAAACAGCTGCTCGACGAGGTCGGGGGCGGCACCGAGTCCGTTCCGGACCGCCGCGCCGAGGCCTTCGCCCGCATGGGTGAGCTGTCCGCGGAGTTCTTCGCCGGTGAGGAGGCGGCCGAGGGCCGATCCGCGTTCTTCGAGAAGCGTTCGCCCTCCTGGTCGCGCTGACCCGACCACACTCCCGGGTCCGCGTCCCGACTCGGGAACGCGGAGCGGGACGCCCGCTCCGCCCCCGGGACCGGCCCGCCCCGAGCGGCAGCCACGGGTACCGGGTGACCTGCGCAGGGCATCGGCGCTGCGCGTTTCCCGTACCGGAACCCCGGGGTGGGGTTTGTACGAGTCCGGGGCCGGGCCACAATAGTCGGGTGAGCTACTCCGGAGATACCAGGGTCGGCGGCCCCGCCGACCTGCGAGAACTACCGCACCTGACGATCCACAAACTGGCCGTCGGACCGATGGACAACAACGCCTACCTGCTGCGTTGCCGTGCCACCGGCGAGGCGGTGCTCATCGATGCGGCAGCAGAGGCGGACCGCCTGCTCGAGCTGGTCGGTGAGGACGGACTGGCGCGGGTGATCACCACCCACCGCCACCAGGACCACTGGCAGGCCCTGGCCGAGGTCGTCGGCCAGACCGGCGCCCGCACCGTGGCCCACCCCGACGACGCCGACGAACTGCCCGTGTCCGTGGACGAGCCCGCCGTGGACGGCACACGTGTCCGCGTCGGGGAATGCTCGATCTCCGTCGTGCACCTGCGCGGGCACACCCCCGGCTCGATCGCACTGCGCTACGACGACCCCGAGGGGCGCACCCACCTGTTCACGGGGGACAGCCTCTTCCCGGGCGGTGTGGGCCGCACGTGGTCCGACGAGGACTTCCGCCGCCTCCTCGGCGACGTGGAGGAGCGCGTCTTCGGGGCCATGGACGACGACACGTGGGTCTACCCCGGCCATGGCCGCGACACCACCCTCGGCGCCGAGCGCCCCAGCCTCGGGGAGTGGCACGAGCGCGGCTGGTAGAGACTCACCCGCCGTAGCAGCAGAACCCCGCATGCCCGAGGTGGAGCGCGACCGCCTCGGGCACAGGCGTCCCGGCCGCCAGAGCCCGGTGGAACCGCCGCATGGCCGTACCCGTCTGCGCGTCGCGTACCGGGACGGGGCTGGCCACCACAGCACGGGCACCCCGGGCCAACAACGCCCCCACGAACCCCAACGGCGGGCCGGCACGGCGCCCGAAGGCACGCCCGTTCCAGCACGTGGCCAACGTGACCACCGACGGAACCCGCTCGATCCCGGCCAGATCGCAGGCCAGCAGCGGAGCCCCCTCCAACTCCACCGACGCAAGCATCGCCGCCCGCTTCGGCACGTGCCCGTGCCCGGCCAGATGCACCAGGTCGGAGTGCTCCATCCCCTCCAGCACCGCCTCCGGCCGGGCCCGCTCCCCGGACAGGACCCGCGCCTGCGGGTACAGGCGGGCCAGCGCGTCCACCTCGGCCACGGCGCCGGGAAGGGTGGGGCCCGACGCGAGCAGCACACGGTCCGGGGACGGCACCTCGGAGGGCCGCTCCAACCATGCCCGTGCCGAGGCCACCAGGGACAGCGGACGCCCGCACAGTGCCGGAAGGGCGCCCCAGGGAGGTTCTCCCAGGAAGGGGTCCCACGACAGGACCAGGGGCCGGTCGCCGATCCTCGCGAGTACCGGGCCCAGCAGGGACCTGCCCGCTTCGTCCGCGGCCCGCGCGAACCCGGGGCCGCCCGGGGCGCAGGCGGCGAAACGTGCGGCCCGGGCCGACAGGTCCGCGGCCGAGCCCAAGGGGAAGGCCTCGACACCTTCCTCCGAGGCCACCAATGCCCAGGCCCGGTCGTCGATCTGTACGTACCGTACGTAGGCCCGACCTCCGAGACGGCCCCGCAGCGTGTCCGTGACCGGACACCACGGCTCCGTACCGTCCCGGGTGGAGGGGGCCGCCTCCGGGGGAGACAGGGCCCGGCGCAGATGCGGGGCGTAGAACGAACGCCACCGGGCCTGTTCCCACTCCCGTGCCCGGGCTTCCGCCCCGGCTGCTCCCGAGTGTGCGTGCGAGGACCTGTAGGCGTCGGTGTGTTCCCGGTCGGCCGCCGCGGTCGGCCCCGGAACGAGGGGTGTCCTCGAGGCCCGTGTCAGTTCGGCCCACTCCAGAGCCGTCTCCGCGGCGCCCGTCGACAAGGCCTGCGCCAGCCCCGCACGCACGGTGTGCGGCGGGTGCGCGTTCGAAACGGGTACGGGACACCCCCGGCGACGGCGGCGGGGCGAGCGCCGTCCGGCCCGGTACACCAGACGTTCGGCGAACCGGTACCACAATGACCCGCGCCCGTGCAGCTGCCGTACCTGCAGGCCGACGGCGCGGGCGTGCGCCGGATCGCCCTCCAGCAGGCGGAGTGTGGCCTCACGTAGCTGTGCTGTGGGACCCGCGCCCGCACTGTCGTCCAGAGCCTCCACGGCCTCCTCCACGAGGCCCTCGGTCAGCAGGGCCTCGGCCATGTCCACGTGCAGGGCCTCGCGCCGGTCCTCGGGCATGCTGGGCAGCAGATCGTGGAAGAGCCCGATGGCGGCCGCGCTGTCGCCCCGGTGCAGGGCGAGACAGCCCAGGTTCTGACGGACGATGAGGTCCAGGACCGCCAACCCGTGCTCGTCCGCCCGGGAGCGTGCCTCCTGCAGGTGGTCCCGCGCGGCAGTGAAGTTCCCGCACAGGCTCTGGGCCAGCCCCAGGTTGGCCAGGGTTCCGGGGAGCACCGTGGAGACCCGGGAGAGCGGGTGGCGGCGTAGGAGGTACTGGGTCTCGTCGAGCAGGGCGACGGTGTCCTCGAAACGTCCGCTGCGGGCCAGTTGCACACCTTCCCCCACCTGTCTGAGCAGTGTGTGTCCGGTGCGCAGAGCGGCCGAGGAGGTGAGCGGGGGTGAGTTCGGTGCCACGGAGGACGCCTCTTTCCACGGTGGGGGCCGGGACGGTCCCCAGTGTGGCCAGCTCCTTCGCGGTGTGGGGAGGGTTCGGGAGGAGACGGTGCACGGAGCGATGGGCGAACCGGATCGAACCCGGACAAGAGAGCGCACGCGTCCGTGTTTTCTGTGTGTCCCGGGAGCCGGGTTCAGAACATCCGCTTCTGTGCGGGGAGACAACCACGGGTGTCAGGGGACCGGAGTGCGGGGCGGTGTTGGAGGGACGGCCCTGAGGGGGGAGCAGGGGGAAGGCCAGGCGGAGCCGGGAGGGCGTACCGGTGCGTGGCCCCGGAGGGAGGGGGAAGCGCTCTCAGGTGCCGGGGCCTACGGCCCGAGTCGGGAACCGGGCCGAGCACGGCGGGTCAGACCGTGAACCAGTCCGTCACGACCGAGGTCTCGTCCCGGGACCGCACCACCAGACTCACCGGCCCCGGTGCGAGCTCCACCACCCCGAAGGAGCCGTCCAGGGCCACCCGCCGGTCGTAGGCGTGGCCGGGACGGCGTACCTGGACGCGGGACCCGGCCGGCTCCCCGACGACCAGCCCGGACAGCGAACGTGTGCCTCCCCTGTCACGCACCCACAGGTCGATGCTGAGGCTGTCGTGGTCGAAACGCATGTGGGTGAGCAGGTCCGGCCCGTGAGCACGCACGGGCTCGGGGTCGGGGCAGCGCTCGGCGGTGAGCCGTGCCTGCCCGCGCCGGTCGTCGGAGCGGTCGAAGGCTGCCAGAGCGGAGGCCCGCCCACGCAGGTCCCCGGTGTGTGCGACACGGTGGTTCAACGGTGCTCCCTCAGCAGTCGGTGGAGCCGGCGTTTGAGGCGCCGCCGCTCCACGGGCGTGGTCTCGTGCGCGGGGGCCTGGCCCAGGTAGTAGCGGGCGGCGCGCCGGTCGGCGGGGTCGGTGAGGCCGCCCACGGCGCGGTGCAGAGCTTCGTGGAGCTCCTTGCGCAGGTAGAGCGTCTCCGGATCGTGCTCGTGGCTCGATGCCTCCTCTCCCGGGGCCCGCGCGGCCAGGACCTGTGGATCCACGGGTTGCAGGTGCCGGATCTGCCGGCGCTGCCGGCCACAGAGGGAACGTGTGACACGGCGCAGCCAATGGCGCAGATGGTGTGGTGAATGCAGGTGGGGCAGGTGCTGATTGAGAGTCAGCCACACCGTCTGCACGGCGTCCTCCCGGTCGGGGGAACCCAGCCGGTAGGAGGTCGCGATGGCGTTGACCATGGGTAGGTGCCGGTCGACGATGGCCTCCCAGGCACGGGCGTCGCCCTTCCGGGCCCGGGCGACCAGGGCTGCGTCGTCCTCGTCCGTTCTGGCCGGAATCGGCAACCCGGGTGGGGTTTCGCCCTCGACTGTGGTCGAAAGTATCGTTTTCTGTGACTCGTTCGTGCCGTGGTTGCCCTCACCCGGCTGGTCTGGCACAACCGCCCCCACTATGATCGGACTGCCTGCCGCTCCGAGGCTCACGCTAACCGCTGGGAGCCCCGGTGACGGGGGGAACGCAGGAAAACGACCAGCGTGACCGCTGGTTCTCCGGATGCCCTTACGGCACAATGGGGCAAACGCATCAAGGCGGGTATGCAACCTTCTCGTGGTACGAGGGCGTCGGGGAAGCGCACTCGTTCGTAACAGGAGGTTCGGTGTCCGCACGTGGCGTCATGTACGTCCACTCCGCGCCCGCGGCGCTGTGCCCACACGTCGAGTGGGCGGTCGCGGGTGTCGTCGGTGTGCCCGTCAAACTCGATTGGGTCGCTCAACCCGCGGCCCCAGGAAACCACCGGGCCGAACTCAACTGGCAGGGCAGGCCCGGGACGGCCGGGGAGATCGCTTCGGCCCTCAACACGTGGCAGCGGCTGCGGTTCGAGGTGACCGAGGAGGGCTCACCCGACTGCGACGGTGTTCGCTACAGCTATACGCCGTCGCTGGGCATGTTCGCCTCCATCATGAGCGCCGCCGGCGAGGTCCTGGTGCCCGAGGGGCGCCTGCGCGCGGCCACCGAACAGGCCGCCGCCGGAGGAGCGGACCTGATCGCACAGCTGGAGCTGCTCACCGGCAAGGCTTGGGACGAGGAGCTCGAACCCTTCCGGTACGCAGGCGACGGCGCCCCCGTACGCTGGCTGCACGCCGTCGGCTGACACCGCTCGTACCGTTCCCCGCGGCAGGTCCGCCCCTCTGGGCCCACGCGCCCCGCAGCGGGGACCGCCCCCAGGGCTTTCAGGTATGCTCCTGGCCCGGAACCAGCGCCGACACCAGCAGCAGGGCCGCCCAGATCGCCAACGGCACCACCGGCCAGAAGGGGAACAGAGCACCGCCCACGACACTCGTGATCCCCCACAGGCCGGTGAGGACCAGTGCGGCGCCGCCCCAGGCACGCCACTCGTCGTTCCACTCCCGCAGCGGCACCGCCCACGAACCGAGGTCGCCGCCGCGCCGTGTGCCGTTGAAACGGGGGCGCCGACCGGAGAACGTGGGACGCGGCAGGTCGGCGGTCAGCCGCCCGAGCTCACCCACGCGCACGGCCATCAGCGCCGAATCGACGCGGCGGTCGTACTCCTCACGGTCCAGGCGGCCCTCGGCGAAAGCGCGGGCGAGGCGTTCGACGGTGAGGTCACGCTCGCCGTCGGAGGCACGGATCTGCTTCAGCGGCAGACGTTGGTCCTGCAACTTCCCACCCCCACAGGCGCGAGTCGTGGCCCACACGATACGCTTCACCTTTTGCCGCGGAAAGGCCCTGTGGACGCGACTTGTGTGCGCCGGGCCAGGATTCGGCGAAGCCGGCCCGGAGGCGGTTCAGCCCGCCGACCAGTGCGCGGCCCGACGCCCCGTGGAAGGGTCGGCGGCACCCACCAGCCCGGTGTGCTCCCACGGCCCGCGGAAGGTGAAACCGGTCCCGTCCAACCGGGTCAGATGGCCGCCCACCTCCGACAACAGCAGCGCCGGCGCGGCCACGTCCCAGTCACGTACCGGCACGTCCTTGACGAACAGGTGCGCGGTGCCCTCGGCGATCAGGCACAACTTCAGGGAGATGCTCCCGCTCTCCAGGTACGCGTCGTAACCGAAGTGCTCGTACACCCGCAACGCCACACCGCGCGGTTCCGGCGTGTTGTCGGTGAGCACACCTGCCCCCGGTGGCCAGGCGCCCAGAGGCGGCAGGCGCCGGCCGTCACGGTGCGCACCCCGGCCCCGCACCGCCGTGTAGAGCGTGTCGCTGTCGGGTGCGTACACCGCTGCGACCTCGGGCCGCTCGCCGATGACCAGCGCTGCCTGGGTGACGTAGCCGGAGAACCCGTGGATGTAGCTGGCGGTGCCGTCGACGGGGTCGATGAGCCAGTAACGGGAGGGACGGTGCCGGGGCAGGCCCGCGGGGTCCTCCTCACTCAGGACCGGGATGGTCGGATCGATCGCCGCGAGCCGGTCACTCAACGCCCGGTGCGCCATCGCGTCGGCCCGGGCCTTGAACTGGCTGCCCTCCCAGACCCCGTTCAGGTTCGCCGGATCGGCGCGCCAGGTGCGCAGCAACGCCCCGACCCCGGTGACGGCGCCGGCCACGGCCTCGGCCAGGGGATGGGTCTGCGGGGCGCTCACCGTGCACGCACCGGGGACCGGTGCTCGTCCGGCGCGTCCTCGTGCGAGGGCCGGGCGGGCGCCGCAGCGGGTGGTGCGGGCGAGATGCCGTGCGAGGTGAACTGGGACTCGCTCAGGAACTCGTCGGTCCAGCGCCGCACCATGGCCACCCCCTCGTGCCAGTCGTCGGTGAGCGGCGGACCCCCGAGTACCGCCTGGCTCAACAGCCCGGCGATCTCGTCGACCCCCGCAGCCCTGGTCAGGGCCGCCGTGGACGAGAACCGGGGGTTGATCTCGAACACCCGTGGACGCCCGTGGCCGTCCAAGCACAACTGCACGTTGAAGGGGCCGTCGGCGCGCAGGTTCTCCTGGATCGCGCGGCAGGCCTCCTCCACCGCTTCGTTGCGGCGGGTCACCGCGTATTTGGTGACGCCCTGCTTGAGTACGACCTCCTTGGGCACCACGGCCTGGGCCCGTCCGTCGCGCCAGGCGACCACGGAGACGGTGTACTCGGGTCCGGTGACCCGCTCCTGCACGATGAGCTCCTCGGTGCCGTACCCGCCCTCGGCCACGGCCCGCGCCATGTCCTGTGCGGAACCGACGAAGGACACCCCGCGGCTGCCGCGTCCGCTGCGGGGTTTGACCACCAGCCCTCCGGGTGCGGTGTCGGCGGCCTGTGCGGGCCATTCGGACATCGGCCAGGTGCGCGGCACGCCGATCCCGGCCGTGTCGAGCTCGCGCATGAGGACGTACTTGTCCAGGCAGGTGCGTACGAATTCCGGGCGGGGCAGCAGCACCGTGGTGGCGGGGCCGTCGAGCGTGCCGACCCCGAGGAGCTCCTCGTCGACCAGGGGGATGACCGCCACGGCCCGCTCCTCCGCGCACAACTGCCGCAGGCGGGGCAGGAACGCCTCGCTGTCGCCCGGGGGAACCAGGCAGCCCCGGTCGGCCAGGTACAGACCGGGGGCAGCGGGGTCGACGTCGGTGGCCACCACACGGAACCCGCAGGAGCGCAGGTGGAGGATGGTGCCGGGTGTGGGGGCCGAGCCGGCGGTGGTCACCACGACGGTCGGTTTCGTCGTTGTCTGGTCTGGCACCGATGCACCCCTCAAGGCTGTCCGGGAGTCAGGGCGGCTGGTCAGACCACAGAGAGTAACGCCGAAAGGCCGGGTGGACGGCGGATTGGCCGGTTCCGGCTGTGTCGTCGTCGAACGTGAACCTTTTCGGCTGCTCGCGCGTGTACACCAGCGCCCCCGGGAGAGAGGCGGGGCGGGCAGCGGCCGGGAGACCGCTGCCCGCCCCGGGGCGTCCCGCGCGGCGCGGGGAGGCCGGCTACTGCTCGTAGACCGGGACGATGGTGGCCCGGGCCAGTGTGTGCGAGAACAGGTTGAAGCCGAGGAAGGCCGGGCTGGCCGATTCGTCGACCTCGAGGCGGGGCACGTCCACCGCGTGCACGACGAACATGTAGCGGTGCGGGCCGTGTCCGGGCGGCGGCCCGGCACCGATGTAACGGTTGCTTCCCGCGTCGTTGCGCAGGGTAACCGCACCCTCGGCCGGCTCCGAGCCCTCACCCGCGCCGGTGGCCAGCTCGGTGACGCTGACGGGGATGTTGGCGACCGCCCAGTGCCAGAAACCGCTGGCGGTGGGCGCGTCGGGGTCGAAACAGGTGACGACGAAGCTGTGGGTGTCCTCCGGGAACCCGCTCCAGGACAGCTGCGGCGAGACGTCCTCACCGCCGGCGCCCATGATCCCGCTGACCTGTGCCTTGGGCAGGGTCCGGCCCTCGTCCACGTCGGTGCTCGTGACGGTGAACGACGGGACCTCCGGCAGGAAGTCGTATGGGGAGGGTGGCGTGGCCACTGGCTGGGCCTCCTTCGCTCGCTTCGGGTGTGTCTTCGGTTACGAACATACGCCCCGGCGGGCGTTGTTTCACATCTGACGGAGGGCGCGTGGGGGAGTGGGCCGTGACCGATGGGGAAAAGTCAAGGGGTGTCCACAAACCGACCGGGCGGTATGATGTCTGGGGACACCGATCCGCAGGGAGACGCCATGACCACCCCCCGTTGGGGTATGACCGTTCCACTCGAAGGACTGTCCCTCCTCGAACAGAAGAACCTCTTCCAGCGCATGCCCGACCTCGGCTACACCGACGTGTGGTCGGCCGAGGCCAACGGCACCGACGCCTTCACCCCGCTCGCGCTCGCGAGCGAGTGGGCGCCGCAACTGCGCCTGGGCACCGCGATCGTGCCCGTCTACACACGCGGACCCGCGACCCTGGCCATGAGCGCCGCCACCCTCGCCGCAGCCGCACCCGGCCGGTTCGCGCTCGGGGTCGGTACCTCCTCCAACGTCATCGTCGAACGATGGAACTCCATCCCCTTCGAAGAACCCTACAAACGCATGCGCGATACCGTGCGTTTCCTGCGCACCGCACTGACCGGGGAGAAGGTCAAGGCCGACTACGACACCTTCTCCGTCCAGGGCTTCACCCTCTCCACCCCGCCCGAGCAGAGCCCGCCGATCCTCGTCGCCGCGCTGCGCCAGGGCATGCTGCGCCTGGCCGGCCGCGAGGGCGACGGCGCCATCATCAACTGGCTCTCCGCACAGGACGTGGGCACCGTCGCCCCGCACGTACGCCAGTTCGGGGAGGACAAGGAGATCGTCGCGCGGATCTTCGTCGCGCCCGACACCGACGCAGAGACCGCACGCGCCATCGGACGCCGGGCCATCGCGGCCTACCTCAACGTGCCCGTCTACCGGGCCTTCCACGAGTGGTTGGGCCGCGAGGAGCTCGGACCCATGTGGAAGAAGTGGGAGGAGGGCGACCGCAAGGGCGCCCTGGCCGCCATCCCCGACTCCGTCGTCGACGACCTCCTCGTGCACGGGCCCGCCGAGTACTGCCGGGAACGGGTACGCGCCTACACCGACAACGGTGTGAGCACCCCCGTCCTGGCACCCCTCACCCCGCCCGGCACCGACCCCGCCGCCGTCGTGCGCGCCCTCGCGCCCGCGTAGGGGCGCAGAGGTTCCGGTCGCGCGGGTGCCCGCTTCCGGACGCGGAGCCCGTGCGCCCGCTCGGCCCGTGCGGCACCTGCCTCGGCCCAGGACCGAGGCAGGTGCCGCACACGGCCGGGGACAGCGGTCAGTCTTCCTCCAGGGGACCGAGCAGACGCCGGGCCCGTAGGACCAGTTCCAGTTCGAAACGTTCGGTCGGATCACGCAGACGCTCGCCGAACAACCCCTCCAACTGGCGCATCCGGTAGCGCACCGTCTGCGGATGGATCCGCAACCGTTCCGCGGCCTCGTTCGCGTTGAACCCGGACTCCAGCCACGCCAACAACGTGTCCGCCATCCGTGCGCGCTGGTGCGCGCGCAGAGGCGACATCGGGGCGAGACGGGAACGCGCCATGGCACCGACCAGGCCCCTGTCGCGCGAGAGCAACAGCTCCGGCAGATGGTCGTCCCAACGCACCACGTCGCCGCCGGGCACGAGCCCGCTAACGACCAGCTCGGCCAGGTCTCTGGCCCGCCCCAACGACTCGGGTGCACGGTCCAAGGGAACGCTCGGGCCCAGTACGACACCGAACCCGCGGAAGATCCGCTCCAGCGCGCGGGGGGCGCCCGGGCCCCTCCGGGTCGGGCACGACGGCGCGCGGTTCGGCCCGATCCAGATCCACCAGGACCTCACCCGGTAGCATCGGCGCCACCTCGGCGGGACCCTCCCGGTGCAGCAGCGCCACCGCTACACGCTCGGGCACCTGCCACCGTGCCGCACGGGCCAGACCGCCGAGAGCCCGGGCGTCGTACTCGATGCCCGTCTCGCCCAGGAGTACACGCGAGAGCCGGGCCCGGCGCCGGCGCAGGGCATCCACTCCGGCGCCGCGTACACGCGCGTGCCCCTGCGTCGCCGCGGTCGAGATCTCCTCCTGGAACACGAAGATCGCCTCGCCGATCGGCCCCATGTACCTGTGTGTATGCGGGCCGGCGTCGGACATCTGCCGCCAGGCCACCGCCGCGGTCGTGCGCATGGCCGTGTGCAGGCACTCCAGGGTGCGTCCGGAGCGGGCCTCGTGTTCACCGAACGCACGGAACTGCGTCGCCACCTCTTCGGGCCCGCCCCCGGCGTCCCCGGGGCTCTCCACGCGTTCCAGGAAGGTCCCGAGCGCGGCGGCCAGCATCGTGCTGAGCTGGTCGGATTCCTCAGTCTCCAGGGGCGCACCGAAGCTCTCCGCCCGCCGGCGGATACCGTCGAGCGCTTCCTCGACCATTCCGGGCACCAGTGCGCGCAGGGGCGGGACCACGTCGGGGGGGATCTGCGCGAACGGGTCGGTCCGTGGGCTCTCCCGCAGCGGACGTGTCATCTTCACCTCCGGCGCGGACGCGCGGCCGCGCCGCCCGTGGCACGCCCGCGCGTGCTCCTTCGCGCCAGAAAGTCCTGTTGTACTGCCCGGTCGCGGTTGCGAGTGTTGCGGGCCACGCTCCATCCCACCAGAGGTCGACGGAGGGAACAACCCCGGTCCCGTGGCCCCCCGCCACCGTGGAACTCTGCCCGAGGGCCGCACACACCCTCCTGTCCGCACAAGTAGTCACCGCTTCGATGAGTGCGGTAACAATGTTTCTCCCCCGTCTTTCCCCCGCTCCATGAAAGGCACATCATCCCCATGCGAAACCTCATCCCCATGAGAGGCACCCTTGTTGCTGTCCCCGCGCTGGCCCTCGGTCTGGCCCTGAGCGCATGCGGAGGCGACGACGGTGCCGAGACCGCCCCCGAGGAAGGCGGCACGGCCTCGGCCGAGCAGACGGCAGAGGACTTCGTCCAGGCCGTGCACGACCGCGACGGCGAGGCCGGATGCGCGCTGCTCGACGAACCCGCCCAGGACCTCGTCGCCCAGACCCAGGAAGCCGACGACTGCGCGACCGCCTTTCCGGACTACGCCGAATCCCTACCCGGCCCCGACGGCCTCGAGGCCGGCGAGGCCGAGATGAACAGCGACCTGGACGGCGAGACCGAGATCGTCAGCGTCGCGATGGTCTTCTCCGGCGGTGAGGAAGCCGGCAGTCTGGAGCTGCGCGCGGACGACGAAGGCGTCTGGACCGCGACCCGTGTCCCGGGCACCACCCTCGGCGGGGCCTGACCCCGCACCCGTAGGGGCGGGACCGACAGGTTCCGGCCCTACGGCCCCGAGCCCTCGCTCCCGGAAACGGCTCCGGGAAGGAGAAGGACAGGAACGCGGTACTTGCGGCTACAGCAGGGGCCTTCGCCGCGACGGCTCGGGACCGAAGTCCCCTTGTGGCCGGGGAGCGCTCTTCTGATCCGACCGCACACCCCACCCGGGAGGCCCACATGCCGTCCAGGCTTTCGAGCCGTTGTCCCGCCCTGCCCTGCGGGCCCGCGTACCCGAGTACACGCCGAAGAAGGGACCTGCGGTGACCCCGAGTCGGCTCTGGGCGTTCTCGGCAGTGGCCCGTTCCGGCTCGGCCGAGAAGGCCGCACACGATCTCGGTGTCTCCGAGGCCGCCGTGTCCCTGCAGGTGGGTAGGATCCGCACATTCTTCGGCGACCCCCTGTTCTCCCCGAGCGCTGCCGGACTCGTCTTCACCCCCGGAGGCCTGCGCCTGGCCGGCCGCGCCGCTGACATGCTGGAACTGCACGACCGCACTCTCAGCGAGGTCACCCGGGCCCGCGGTGGAGAACGCCTCCTGCGGGTGGCCGCCTCCAGCCTGTTCGACGACTACACCGCTCTGGGCCTCATCGAGTAGTTCGTGGGCCGAGTCGACAACCTCAACGCCGAACTCAGCGTGCACGACCCCGAAGAACTGCCTGCCCTCCTGCGGAGCCGGTCCGTCGACGTCGTCGTCGGGTCCGCGCTCGGGTCCCGTCCCGGGACAGGACCTGCGATCACCGGACGGACCATCCTCGACTTCGAGATGGTCACCGTGCCGGCGCCCGGCCACCCCCTGGCCCGGCGCCGGATCGACGAAGGCTGTATGCGTGAACACACGTGGCCCCTGGGCCCCTCGGCCAAGGCACGGTACGGGACCGTGCCGTCGACCCTGCGCCGTTTCAGGATCCCCGCCCACCGGCAGAGGGTCTTCCAGAGCCACGCCGCCGCCCTGGACCGTGTCCGACAGGGCGAGGGCGTCGGGCTCGCGCGCGGTTTCGCCGTCTCCCGTGACCTGGCGTCCGGGTCGCTGGTCACCCCCCCCCGAGCAGACCGCCCGCGCGCACCGGGGATTCCTGGACTGCCGCGCCCCTGAGGGAGGATGAGCTACCCGGGTTGGCCGACGAGTTCGTCCGCTTCGCCGCCACCGCCCGTGCCACACAGACGATGCTGCGGGGCACGGGAGTCCCAGTGGGCCACTTCCGGCCCTCGGTGCACGTCACCCTCTGGAGCTGGCGGCCAGGGTCTGCCGCTTCAGCGGCCCCTGAGGATCGCAGATATCCTTCAACGGACCGCCCCTCCATTAAAGTTTCATCCCTCGTCCTTTGATGAACGCGATTCGTGGGGCGTCCGTCCCCTGTGGAAAAGCACTTGTTACGAGGAGAAAGCCGTGTCCCCTGTTCAGGTCATCCGCACGCTGGCCACCGCTTCGGTCGCCGGTGGACTGGCCCTCGGGCTGATACCCAGCGGGCCGTGTGGGGCGGGTTGGTGGACCCCGGGCAGCGTTGACGGCTCCTTCGGGTGGTTCGCCGCGGGGGAGGCGCCCAGGATGGGGGCCGGAGGAACATGCGAGACCGCTATGGCGCCGGTGGGATCGTGGGCGATCGCGTTGATCGTGGTCGGGGCGACCCTGCTGGCTGGGGTGTGGAGCTGTGCTCAGGACGGCCCGAAGGAGTAGCCGATCCGCCCTCTGCGTCTCCGCAGAACTGACGTAGGGATCGGTCCCGGTGACCCGGGACGGCGGCCCGCGGCTGCGGCCGACCACCGTCCCGGGGCCACGGGTGTCAATCGTTGCCGAAGAGGGCCTCTTGTACGTCGTCGGGGCCCCGAACCGGTCCGGTCCCGCGCCCGAGATCTCCTCCACCAGGGTGTTGTCCGCACCGCTCTCCTGCGCCAGTGAGGTCAGGCCCCACGGCTCGCGGGGTACTGGCCCCCTTGAGCGCCTTCTGCAGGTCGACCGGGTTCAGCTCGGCCATGGTCTCCTCCCGCCCTGTGTCGTTGCACGGGGCTCCGGACGGACCCCGACCACCCGGTCGGACCGGCGAGAACACCCTGAGCAGGACGAAGAGGCAGACACGCCGCCGGACACTGCGAGTGCGCACGGGCGCGCAGCTTCCGGATCAGAGCTCGTCGCGGCTGAAGAGGAAGAACCCGTACTGGGTCTCGTGGTCCCGCCACTGCGACCTCAGGCTGAAACCGTGCGCCCCCACGTCACGGACCAACCGCTCGCCGTTGAACTTCACCGAATAGCCGACGTTGACGAAGTGGCCGCGCGGTACGTGCAGTGTGAGCCCGAGCCCCGGTATCGGTACCGTCCGGTCGTCCCGGGCACGAAGAATCCCCTCCACGGTCGATGTGGCCGCGTTGTAATGAGCCTCCGGGACGAAGTCGTCGAGCACGAAACCGGCACCGTAGCGACGGTTGAGCTGGGTGAGGTAGTTGAGCCGGAAGTCGGCGAAGGCCGAGTACCCGGGGGGATCGTTGTAACAGGCCTCCAGGGCCTCGCGGCTCTTGTCCAGATCGGCGGAGAGCAGGAAGCGCTCGCCCGGGCGCAGACTGCGGGCGATTTCGTCGAGCAACCCGTCACGCTCCTCACGCGTGGTGTTGCCGAAACTGCTGCCGAGGAAGGCGACCGCGAGCGGATCACCGGGGTAGGTACGGAGCCACTCCAGACCCGCCTCGTACCGTCCCCACAGCCCGGTGACCTCCAGACCGTCCATCTGCGCGGACAACATGG
Organism: Nocardiopsis kunsanensis DSM 44524; assembly: GCF_000340965.1. Classification (GTDB taxonomy): domain Bacteria; phylum Actinomycetota; class Actinomycetes; order Streptosporangiales; family Streptosporangiaceae; genus Nocardiopsis; species Nocardiopsis kunsanensis. The sequence continues at coordinate 72,075 of NZ_ANAY01000016.1, read as the reverse complement.
CACCACTGGATTCCAGCATGCTCCGATCGACGTCGATCGGAAGGTAGGTGGTCGCACGTAGACGCACACAACTCTCCAGCAGCAGCGCGGTCTTCTTCGCGCTCCCGCTACCCAGCTCCGCGAGCCGACCGCAGCCGAGCTGCTCGGCCAGGTCCGAGGAGTAGCGCTCCAGCAGGCCCCGCTCCACACGGGTCAGGTAGTACGTGGGCAACTCGGTGATCTGCTCGAACAGCTCGGAACCGACCGGGTCGTAGCCGAGCCAGGGCGGCAGCCGGGGCGGCGTCTGCAGGAGGCAGGCGCGCACGACCTCCTCCTCCGCAACCGTGCCGTCCCTGTCGTCGAGCGGCACGACGCCCACCCGCACCGCAGGTTCGGACGGGGTCATGGCTGCCCCGCGTACGAGGGCTCGCGGAAGCTCGAGGCACCGCGGTTCCAGTGGTGCAACAGGTACTCCTCCAACCGGCCGGCGAGGAACGTGCTGCTGCGGATCCCGAACACGAGATCGGGCGCCAACCCGGGTTCGTCCTTCAGCAGCGGCGCGATCACCTCGCGCCGAACGAGCTGCTCGTGCACCGCATCGGCCTCCACATGCTCGGCGTAGAACCGGACGGCGTCCGGACCGCAGCCCAGTCTCCGCATGGCCTTGACCAGCCGGTCCGAGCCGGGGGAGGAGGTGATCTCGATGGTGGCGAACTGCCCGATCAGCGCCGCACGCAAGGCACGGTGCAGCCCGCACAGCGACATGAAATTGACCTCGGCCAGCATTTCCGCGGGAGCAGAGCCGAGATAGGCACCGTAGGCGTCGGAGAGACCGAGTCCGGCCATCATGTCGGCGAAGAGCTTGGAGTGTGTGCGTTCGGGGTCCCCCGCGCCGTACTCGTCGTGCTGCACCGTCACCAGGGCAGCTTTGGACGGGCCGTCCAGGCGCGGGATGACGAAGGACTGCGGGTCGGCCTCCTTCAAGTGGTAGAGCGAACGGTGCGCGACGTACTCACGCAGCTGCCACAGCTTCCCGTGCTGGCGCAGGTGGTGGGAAACGCCGAACGCGTCGACGTGCTCGACGAGGAGCGCGTCGAGCTCGGCCTCCACGTCCGTACCGGAGGGCACGTCGTCCCTGAGCGCGTCGAGGAAGATCCTTTCCAGCTCGCCGCGGACCGCGAGCACTTCCGGATCCCATTCGCGGTCCGTGCCGACGTCCTGGAAACCGCGGTAGTGGAGCTCGTAACAGCAGTAGAGCGCCAGCTGGAGGTCCTCCCCGTACGGCGAGGACCCGTCCGCGCCCGAGAATCCGTGCCGATCCCCGCGCAGCGCGGACAGAACCGCCTCGGAGACCGGTCCACGGGGGGCGGGAAGCACCGGCGCCCCCGACAACATCGCGGTCACGGCTCCTCCTTCTTTCTCTCCTTGCCACGTACACGTCGACGGTGGCTGGTGTCGCAGAACGGGCGGCGCCGGCTGCGTCCGCACACGCACAGCGCGGTCACCGCCCGATCGCTCCGTACACGCGTTCCATCGGGCATCTCCACATCGACCGGGCCGTGGACGAGGATCGGGCCTTCCCCGGTGACGACGACCCGGCGACGCTCCTCAGCCATGGCGCGCCTCGATGACCACGAGTTCCTCCTCGACCTGGTCGGGACCGAGCAGCCCGCGGGTGCGCAGTTCCGGGACCCGTGCCCGCAGGACCGGACCGAACGGGATGCGGGCCCGCGCGACCGTCTCGGCCACCAGCCCGGCCTCCTCGCACCGGTCCAGCGTGGCTTGCTCACCGGCGATCCCGGACTGCACGACCAGGAGCGTCCCGTCCTCGTCGAGTGCCGAGGGCGCCCCCGCGCAGATACGGTCCAACAGCACCCGGCCGTCCGGACCCGCGTCCCAGCACCTGGCCATCCGGTGGCGGGACGGCGGCCTATCGGCGGTGGGCACGTAAGGCGGGTTGGCGAGCACGAGGTCGAAGCGGTGCGGGTTCACGGGGGAGAACAGGTCACCGCGGCGGACCGTCGCCGGGATCCCGTGCAGGCGGCTGTTGAGCCAACTGGTCAGGACCGAACGCCGCGACAGGTCGATGGCGGTGAGATCGGCCGCGCCGGCACGGAAGGCCTCGATACCCAGCGCCCCGGTACCCGAACCGATGTCGAGGACGGAGCGGCCCTCGACCAGGCCGCGCCGGCCCCGTCGACGCAGTACCTGACGGAGCAGCGAGGTGTCCTCCTGGGCTCGGTAGACGCCCGGCGGTCGCACTAGCAGCATGGCCTGTCCGCTACCCGGCCTCCGACTCGACCAATCGTGCCTGCCGCAGCGTCGCCGCCATACCTCCGGCGAGGGGTCCGGCGCCGTTGCGTGCGGGTCGGCCCACACCACCCGGTGCGCGCCAGCGCAGCCAGGCTATCCGCAGCTATTCGCTCCGGGGCCCGCTGTCCCAGTCGTCGGAGAGCACGAGCGGATGGACGTCAGTCAGAAGCGGGGGTCCCGCATCGAGAGAGGTGGTGTCGAGCGCCCCGGACCGACCTGTTTCGTTACCTCGGATGCCAGTGGCGGGACCACATCACCATTCGCATGTTCTCGAAATCCAGCGCTTTCAGGCCGCTTCGCCGGATGCTCCAGAACGGGCACGCAGTGAAATCCGGATCGAGAGGAATCACGTACTCGGCCGGGCCAGGAGCGCCCACTTCTCGTCGCCTTCGTCCGAGGGGCCGTCGAGAAAAGGGGATACTGAGGTGAGTGGGTGTCTCCGCCCAGGAGAAGGTTGGGCTTCGAGATGAGCCCTTCCTGATCGTGGTCTTGCAGAGATGCTCTTCGTAGAGCTGTTCCGTATCCGGGCCGACGTTGCGGACCGCGCCGTCGATGCTCGTCTGTGGACTCCAGGTCCGTCTCGCGGTAGCGGTAGGTCGAGTGCGCCCTGGGCAAGGCTGTGCAGTCGACCTGGCCGTACTCATCGTGGACGGCAAGAGCGCGCGGAGCTCACGTACGCGCCAGAGCCAGGAAGGGCACCTGCCGGCCGCAATGACCCCGCCGGCCAGGTGGCCGCCCAAGCGCCCATCGTGGACACCCAGGGCTCGCGCGGTCACGGTCCGAGGTGCCTGGGCGGATCCGTGCGTACACCTACTTCGGGGATTTTGCGTCCCGCGCCTCGTGCATCCACGCCAACGGCGTCCTCTCAAGAGCGAGTTTCGCCAACCGCTGAGCCGAAGACGTCTTCAGCGCTGCGAACGAGGTGTCGATCCACGCCTGGGTGTCCGTGCCCTGCTCCCGGTACTCCACGGCCTGAAGAAGGCATTCGAGCTTGTCGGCATCCCGCGCGCATACAGCTTCAGCTGACTCTCGGGCCTCGTACTCCGACTCTGTTCCTCCGATCAACCGCGCCAACCCCTCAGGCATCCCAGCAGTTTGGTCAGCGGTCACCTCGGCGTTGGATGCGGCCTTCAGGTAACGCTTTCCGATGTAGGGGATATCTGTCAGCCGCGATTCCTGCGTGTCATGGAACAACGCGAGGAACGCCGAGCGTTGCGGGTCGGCCCCTTCCAGCTCAGCCACGACCGCAGCAACGATCGCTGCCCGGTGCGAGTGGTCCGCGATCGACTCCGGGGCAGCGACACCGGCGACCACCCAGCCGGTACGCCGGTACCGCTTGAGTAGGCCTGCCTCGTACAGGTAGTCCAGTGCCCGCACGTCCTGCTCATCAGCCATGAAGGGCCCTTTCTAGCGTCGTTGGATCATTCGAAGAGCGTAGAGGACTTCCTCGAGCTCACGACGCGACTGTGGTGAGACAACGCCTTCCTCCAGCATCCGGGGCACCGAAGAAGCCAGGTCATCGGCGACCTTTGTGTCAAGCAGCGCGGGTTTGCGGATGATCAACGACCACAGGGTGTGGCACACAACGTCCACGTAGGGGTTGGTGGGGATGAGACGGCCCTTGAGGTGTTTGATGAGCCGGTCGCCGTGCCAGGAGTCGAGGTGGAGCTCGATCATGAACGTATCCGCGAGCTGGGGCTCCGGGATCTCGCCGAGCCAGTACGCCCAGTAGTTGAGATTGGCGATCTCGCAGGCGTCCGTGGAGATGTGCACATCGATGAACTGCGGGAGCGCCTCCTCATCGCCGGTACGGGCCAGGGTGTGCGCGCCCGAGCGGACGACGGCCCACGAGGGGCTCCATTCCACCTCGTTGCCCAGGCGTCGCTGTTCCGCGCGCTGCATGACCGCCAGCCACTCGATGGTTTCGCTGGACTTGTCGAACCCGGCAACGTAGTGAGCCTGGCGCCGAAGCAACGCACCCTCCACAGAAGCCTTCGCCGACTGTTCGGCGACGGTCCGGAGGTGATCGACCATGTGTCGGCGTTCGTCCGAGGCGAGGCCGGGCCCGGTTCCTGAAGGACCCCGACGGCGGAGCGGGGCGGCCTCTTGCAAAGCGTGGGGCACCGCACCGGTGAAGGGCCATGCGACCAGCTCCGTGAACGGTCTCGTGATCACCCACGTCGCGAGCGGGTGGTTGTCCAGATCGATGGGTCCGTCCGAGGCGAGTACGTACCCGAGGAAGCGGTCTGCTTGCAGACCGGTGTCGAGCTGCTCGAGCAGCTTTGGTGACGCCCCCAGCCGGTGGAGGAGGTGGCGGAGCTCGAGGTAGGCGTCGGTGGGGACGGCCATCAGTGGACGGCGCCCGGACTCCCAGCCCTGGAGAGTGGATACATCCACCCGGGTTCGCTCGGCGAGCTGTTCCTGTGTGAGGCCGACGGCCTGTCGGATGGTCTTGAGGACGTACCCCGACACCCGCCCTTCACGGTCTGCGTCGGGTCGTGACAACGAACCCTGACTGGCGGTCCGGGTTGAGGGGGCGGTGCGCTTGGCCATGGGGGGCTCCGAGGAGGTTACTCGTACTCCCGGTCCGTGGCAGGTCCGCGGGAGTGGTCCGTAGCGTGAGTTCCACAGTACAGAGCGGCACCTGCACGCGGGAATCTCAAACTTTCTTCCCGGCGTGTGGTTACCCGGCGCATAAGTGATCGGCGCCGATCCGTCAATCAAGAAAGGGCAGAAGCATGGACGCTTCGGTCATTCCCGTCCCTCTCGACACGGACGAGTCCGTCATCGACCTCGGCGACGCCGCCGACCTGACCCTCGGCGAGGGCAGCGCCCGCAACGAGAACAAGCGCAACCCGTACAACTGACCCCCTGGAGGGCGCTCGTCCGTCGGGGCGGGCGCCCTCGCCCCCTCAGGAAGGCGGAGAGCATGTGGTTCGGAGGGACCACCGGCCCCCAAATGCACGTCCGGCCGGCCGGTGCACAGCCCGTTACGGACCTCCCGTCGCTGTGGCTGAGTCCGGAATACCCCGATCCCCACATGGTCATTCCCTATCGGGACCGTGGCAGCGGCTTGATAGTGATCGGCATGTGTGGGGCTGATGTTCATCAGGTTCAGCGAGCGGTAGCCCACGGGGTTCCCAACGACGTTGCTTGGAGGTGGGCGGGAAGTTACATCGTCGCCGAGGTCACTCCGGACGGCGTCACGCTGTGGACCGACCTGGGCGCCACACCGCTCTACACACGCCGCACGGCACACGGGCTCATCTGGAGTTCGAGCGCGCGGATGCTCGCGTCGCTCCACGGGGACCCAGAGATCAGCCTCACCCACATGGCAGCCAGGGTGGCCGGTGACCAGTTCCACGGGTCTTGCTTCGAGCACGTGGACCCGCTCGCCTTCGGCCACAGGGTGCGTCTGTCCGGTAGGAACGTAGAACAGCGCCCAGTCTGGCGGCCGGCCGCGACTGACGGCGTTGATCACGGTCGCCGTCTCCGCTCGGCGTTGGAAAGCGCAGTGAGCGTACGTATCGAGTCGGGGAAGCACCCAAGCACGGACTTCTCCGGCGGCTTCGACTCCACGGCGCTGGGACTCGTCGCTGCTGCCCGCCTCGCACTCGAGGGGCGGCACATCACCGGAGTCACCTTGCACCCGGAGGGAGTGTTCCAGGGCGGAGATCTCGATTACGCACGCGAGTCCATTCCGCACCAGGGGTTACGCCACCGGTGGATGCCGATACGCCGCGAGCATCTGCCGTACACCGACCTCGACCTGGTACCGGCAACCGACGAACCCGCGCCCTCCACCGTCTCCTACGCCCACTTCTCAGCACAGCTGGTCTGGCTCGCGGAACAGGGATCGGACATGCACATGACCGGTGACGGTGGTGACGGCCTCCTCCTCACCCCGCCCAGTCACATCGCGTACCTCATGCGACACAAGAAGCCGTGGGCAGCGCTGGGAGAAGCTGCTCGTTGGGCGCAGATCCGACGCACTTCAATCTGGGACGCCTTGCAGAACGCACGTTCAACGCCACAGGTACGTACTCCGTTCGACCTGGAGAGCCCCACTAAGTAAGGAAAAGAGGATCTGATGCAGAACCCTATCCCCTCCCCGCGGCCCTCTAGCGATCCGCTGTACCGCAGCCTCCCGCACCGGCCTGCCCTGGTGGGCCCCGCGTGCACGGTGTGCGATCACCCCTCCTGCCGTCGGCGCCGCGCTCAGCGCCTGCCCCGTCTGGGTGGGCACCGCTCCGAGTACTCCCGCGAACATGCCCAGGCCGCGCAGGTCCAGCGCCAGTATCGGCACCTCATCATCTGGTGGGGCGAAAACACCCAATCGTTCTGGGTCGCCACCCCTGCCGGGCTGGAGGAGGCCCCCGACGTCGACGCCCTGCTGCTGAAGCTGTGGCCGCACACCGATCCGCCCGCCTTCCGCCTGTGGACCGAGAAGGCGGCCGACAGCCGGGTCCCGGCCCTGACCTGAGTACCGCCTGTCGGTGCGATCCCGCCCACCATCGGATCCGAGGGAACACGTCCTGTGGTGGGCGGGGAAGGCCGTGTCGGCGATGGGACGGTTATAGTTCGTGGCGCAAGGGCGCCACATGTGCGCGGACACAACGGCCGTGACCCGCTCCGCATGTACGCGGAGGTCCGGCAGCGTCGATCCGGGCGCAAGACGAGACGGAACGCTGGGAGCTATGGACAAGCGTTTGTTGAGACTCCAAGTGCAGAACTTCCGCAGTCTGCGTGATGTCAGTGTTCCGCTCGGCCCACTCACCGTGCTGGTCGGACCCAACGGAGCGGGCAAGACCAACGTGTTGGACGTCTTCCGCTTCCTGGCCGACATCATCCAGACCGATATCGAGCCCGCACTCGCAGCACGCAATGGTTTCGAGAACACGGCGTTTCGCGGCGGTACCCGGACTCCGGGGTTCATCCGGATCCGTATCGAAGCGACCTGGACCAAGCACAGCAGCTCCAACGCACTCGACGAGTACGAACTCGAGATCAAACGACGCAAGAGAGAGGGCGAATTCGCTCTTTCCCGGCAGGAGAGCTTCCAGTTCAAACGGGTCAAGGGACGCGGGCGGCGCATCACCATCCAGGGAAAGGAAGCCCGTGTCGAGGACACACGGCGAGGCCAGAACGAAGACGTACACTCGATCGGTCTACAGAAGTTCAGCAGTGGCCTGTCCACCTTGCCGCGGTTGAGTGATGACGCCGGCGGCAGTGAGGTCGCCACCCTCGCCGAAGGGCTGGCCTCGTTCCGTGTGTTCGACGTGGATGTGTCCTCGGCCCGTTTTCCCTCGCGTGTCCCCTCTCATGCACCCAGGGGAGCCACGCTCGAGGCAGATGCCTCGAACCTCGCTTTTTTCCTGTTCACCCTCAGTAGGAACGACCCGGACTCGTGGCAGCGTCTGGTCGACGACGCGAGAGAGGTTCTGCCGCACCTCGACGGAATCGACTTCGAGTTCCCTTCTGGTGCCGGGCGCGAAATCATCGTGGTTCTCCGGGAGACCGGCCTCCGGGTACCCACCGAATTGGCGGATGCCTCGTTCGGAACGATCCGGCTCCTCGGACTCCTCGCGCTTCTGTACGACTCGAACCCTCCCGCGCTGACTTGTATCGAGGAGATCGACCACGGGCTCCACCCCCAAGCGTTGGAATTGCTCGTGGAACGCATTCGTGAAGCGAGCGAACGCACCCAGTTCCTCATCGCGACCCACTCGCCGGCCCTCGCCGACAGACTCAGGCCGGAGGAACTCGTCGTCTGTGAACGCGACAGTGACGGGGCGTCCCGGATACCAGCGGTCACCCAAGAGCGGCTGGAAGCCATCGTGGAGCGGAGCGAGGACCTTCCCCTGGGCGAGCTGTGGTTCTCCGGAGCTCTGGGCGGTGATCTGTGAGTGGTCGGCACCAATCACGACGTAAGGGCCGAGACCGCTCCGTCGTGGTGATCGCGGGTGAGGACAGCAACGACCGGGAAAGTCTGAAGACCCTCCTTGAGGAGAAACATCCTGCTCTGCGCGGCAGTATCGTGCAGATCCGCGATACCGTCCGCCTCCACAAGGCCACAGGGGAGAACCTCGCCAAGAGGGTCCGCTCGATCATCAACAAGGCCAAGGGTGTCGCTGAGAAACAGGGGCCGGGAACCCGAGTGGCTTGTCTCTACGTGCACGAGGACTTCGATGCCGTCGACGGTCCGGCCTACGTGGAAGCCCACCGGCGGGTGGAGCAGGAGATCCATCATCAGACGGACAACGGACACTATGTCCTGGCGGTCGCCGAGATGGAAGCGTGGATGCTGCTCTTTCCGGAGGCGCTGCCCACAGTGGTGAAGACGTGGAAGCTCCCCACCAAGTACGTGGGCAGGGACACCGGTCGTTTTGCCGACCCCAAGGGCCTCCTCATGCGTGAGGTCTCCAAGGCCAAGGGGCGTCGGTACACCGAATCCGATGCGCCCGCCGTCTTTCGTGCCGTCGTCGACGGCAGACACCTGGGTGCGGTCCAGGGCAGCAACAGCTCCTGGACACGGTTCTGGCACGACGTCGAGCTCTGCGGTCGGGAACACCTTCGAGGGTGAGGGGGCCGTCCAGCCCCAGTCCGTCGGCTGCGGACACGAGGGGTGCCCGGGTCCCGGCCCTGACCTGACGGCACACCGCCCCGGGCGGCACAGCGAAGCGACCGTCTCTCTACGCCCGGGGACGATCGTGTTGAAACAGGGATGAAGCCGGTGAAATCACCGGGAAGCCTCGCGTCGCCCGCGCGGGCCCGGCGAGGCCGTGTCGGCCACCGCCGCGATCACGTCCCGCAGGGCGGCGAAACTGTGCGCGGGCAGGAACTCGTCGCAGTGGGGCAGCGCCGCCGCCATACCTGCGGCGCGGGGCTCGAAGCCCGGCGCCGCCGCACGCGGGTTGGCCCACACCACCCGGTGCGCGCGCCGGCGCAACCGGGCCATGACCGCGGCTATCCGCTCCGGGGACCCGCTGTCCCAGCCGTCGGAGAGCACGAGCACGACCGCGCCCCGCACCGACGCCCCGTGGCGGGAGGTGAGGAGTTCGTGCACGCTCGCGGCGATCCGGGTCCCGCCGAACCGGTCGGCCACGGTCTCGCCGGCGCGTTCCAACGCCGCGTCCACATCGCTGTGCGCCAGGACCGGGGTGAGACGGGTCAGGCGGGTGGCGAAGGCGAAGGCCTCCGCCCGGGCGGAGGAGCGCACGAGTGCGCGCATGAGGTGCATGCGGGCGGCGGACTGCGTGCGCACCGACTCGCTCACGTCGCACAGCACCACGAGCCTCCTGGGCCGGCGGACCCGCTCCTCCTGGACGAGTTCCCACTCGGTGCGCCGGGCCCGCGCGAGGGTGGCACGCAGGGCAACACGGTCCCCGCAGCGACCGGGACGCCGGCGCCGGGGCCGCCGCCGCGGCATGCGGGGCAGACTCTCGGCGAGCCACGCGCCGATCTGCGCCACCTGGTCCTCGGACAGGGTCTCGAAGGGTTCGCCGGCCAACGCCTCACGCTCGGTGGCCGACAGTGCCACGTGGGCCGGGGACGAGGGCTCCGACGGGGCGGCCGGTGTGGCCCAGGGCAGGGGCGCGCGGCCGCGCCCCCGCACGGCCCGGCCCTCGCCTGCCTCGCCGGTGCCAGGGGCGACCGTGGTGCCACGGCCCGCGCCCTCGGACGCGGACCGGGCACGGTGCCTGGTACGGACCGAGGACGGGGCCCGCCGGGGCTCCTGGACGGGGCCGCGTCGCCGAAGACCTCCTCGAAGACCGCGTCGAAGGCGGGCAGCCCGTCGACGCGCCGCACCAGGCAGACACGGGCGCTCCAGTGCAGGCGCCCAGTCGTGCGCGGGGTGTGCGAGGCCAGAGCCCGGGAGAGGAACTGGGCCGCGGAGAGGTCGACCCGCACACCGCGTTCCCGGAGCCGTCCGGTCAATGCCGCGGCGAAGACGGCCCGGTCCACACCCGCGAGCAGGGGCACGGAACGCTCATCCCCCGATGGCGTAACCGATGGCCACACCCGCCACCAACGCAACCAGCACCGTGAGCATCGGCCACACGCCCTTGAAACCCGTACCGGAGACCGCCCTCGGTTCCGCGGGTCCGGCCTCGGGGGCGTCGATATTCCGGGACCGCGGAGCCCCCTCGTCCGAGGAGCCGCCGTAAGCCGGGACCACACCGTCGGAACCCTCGGCGGCACCACCGGACAGAGGGCCGCTGCCGGACATCTGCCCCCCTCCCGACATGTGGGAACCCCCGGCCATGTGGCCGCCGCCCGACATGTGCTCGCCTCCGGACATGTGGGAGCCTCCGTCCCCACGTCCGGACCCCTCGTCCGACTTGTCGTTCATCCCGTCCGCCTCCATGGTGTCGAGTTCGTCCTCCACCCCTAGGAACTGCCCCAGCAGACGCTCCGAAACATCCTGGACCGTGCCGTCCCCACCCGCGCGCCTTTTCCGTGAGCGGGGGATGCACACGTTCGTTGCGGAAGCATCGGCCGGGTCTTCGGGGACGTCCGATGCACGCGGTGCCGCCCCCGGCGGTCAGTGGGAGCCGGCCCCGTCGGCGATGAGCCCGGCGGATTCGATCACGGCCCGACCGAAGGGTTCCGGGGTGTCGGGCTCGAGTGCCGACAGGTCCACGCTCGCCCCGCGATACGTGTCCGGTACCGAACTGGCGGTGGGCGGAGGGACGACCTCGGTCGGGCCCTACCACCGGGTCCTCTCCGAGCTTCGTGAACGCGAGGGCTGAACCGGTACGGGGGTCTTCCGTGCACGTTCGTCCGACCGATATGAGGCATAGGATCGGTCGGGACGGCGAAATGGGCACGAGGGGGAGAACCACATGACACGGGAAGTACTGGTCGTCATCGGTGCAGGGGACATGGGGATGGCCACGGTCCGCAGGGTCGGCTCAGGCTCCCACGTACTCCTCGCCGACCTCGACGAAGGCATCCTCGCCGAGACCCGCACACGCCTGCACGGCGAAGGGTACGAAGTCACCCCCCACGGCGTCGACGTCGCCTCCCCCGAATCCGTCGACGCCCTCGCCCGCGCCGCCGCCGGACTCGGCCCCGTCACCCGCATCGTCCACACCGCCGGGCTCTCCCCCAACCAGGGCTCGGTACAGCGTGTCCTCGCAGTGGACCTCGTCGGCGTCGCCCTGGTCCTGGAAGCTTTCCGGGACGTCATCGCGCCCGGAGGCGCCGGGGTCGTCGTGGCCAGCATGGTCGGCAGCCTCTACGCCGGGCAGCTCACCGACGGAGAAGCCAGGGAACTGGCCACCACACCCGCCGAGGAATTGGCCGACCTGCCCTCCGCCTCCACCGACCGGCTCGCCGAAGGCCACACCGCCTACGGGTACGCCAAGCGCGGCAACCAACTCCGGGTGCAGGCCGAGGCCCTGAAGTGGGGCGCGCGCGGGGCCCGCCTCAACTCCGTCAGCCCCGGCGTCGTCTCCACCCGCATGAGCAGGCCTGAACTCGAGGACCCCCAGGGGCCGGCGCGCGCGATGGTCGACGGGGCCGCCGTACCGCGCCTGGGCACCGCCGACGACGTCGCCGCCGTGGTGGCCTTCCTGCTCGGGCCCGAAGCCGGCTACGTCTCGGGCACCGACGTCCTCGTCGACGGAGGCGTGGTCGCCTCCATCAAGGCGGGGTCGGCGTAAGAACCCGCCAGAGCGCGCAGCACCTGCGAACATCCCGCGTCGACGGTGAGCGCGGCCAGGTCGTCACACCTGGTCGCGCCCCGGTTCAGGATCACCACGGGCTTGCCCTGCTGGGCGGCCCGCTTGACGAAACGGCGCCCGGAGAAGACCGTCAACGACGAACCCGCGACCAGGAGCCCCGCTGCTTCCTCCACCAGGGCGTAGACCTCCTCGACCCGCGGCTTGGGCACGTTCTCCCCGAAATAGACGATGTCGGGCTTGAGTATGCCCCCACACCCGGTGCAGTCAGCGACCAGGAAACCCTCGGTGGAGGACAACGCCGCGTCGGCGTCCGGGGCGAGCTCGATGTCCTCCACCGTCACCGAGAAATCCGGGTTCAGCTCCGCCAACCGCACGTCGAGGCTGCTGCGCGCCGTGATCTCACGGCACCCGAGGCAGATCACCCGGTCGTAGCGCCCGTGCAGGTCGACGACGCGGCGGCTGCCAGCGGCCTCGTGCAGGGTGTCGACGTTCTGGGTCACCACCGCCGAGACGAACCCGGCCGCCTCGAGGTCCGCGAGCGCACGGTGCCCGTCGTTGCACTCGGTACGTTCCATGTGCCGCCAACCCACATGGTTGCGGGCCCAGTAGTGGCGGCGGAAGGCGGCATCTCCCACGAACTGTTGGTAGGTCATCGGGTTGCGTGGCGGGGAGCCGGGGCCGCGGTAGTCCGGGATCCCGGAGTCGGTGGACACCCCCGCCCCGGTCAGCGCGAGTACGGGACCGTCGCCGAGGATGGCGCGCACGCGCTCGGCGGTGGCCGTCGGGTCGTCGGCGTGGAGCGTTTCGGTCACGATTCGAGGGTACGTGCCCGTGCCGACCGCGCATGGGTGGGCTAAGAGGGGGAGAGCAGCACCTCCGAGACCACACGCCCGTCGGCAGCGGTCACGGTGAAGGTCCACCCGCCGACCGTCACACTCGCGCCGGGCCCCGAAGGGATCTCACCCAGCAGGAGCAGCACCAGGCCGGCGACCGTGATGTAGGCGCCCGCGGGCCGCTCGGTCAGCTCCACCCCCAGGTCCGGCAGGTCGTGGACAGGATAGGTACCGGGAAGGCGCAGCGTGCCGTTCGGTAGGCGCGACGGGCCCGGTTCGCGGTCGGTCTCGTCGTAGATCTCGCCGACCACCTCCTCCAGGAGGTCCTCCAACGAGACGATCCCGGCGACGTCGCCGTTCTCGCTGATGACCACCGCCATCTGCCGGCGCTGCGCGGTCAGTCGGCGCAGTGCCCGCGACACCGAAAGCGAGTCCGGCAGCAACAAGGGCTCGCGCAAGCTCTCCCACACCCAGCCCGTGGCTCCGACCAGGTCCGCCCAGTGTGTGATGCCCACGACCTCGTCCATTCCGTCGGCGCTGACCACCGGAGCGCGCGAGTGCCCGCGCTCGGCCAGCATCCGCAACGCCTGATCGACGCTGGCCCCGGAGGGCACCGTGTCCATCTCCCTGCGCGGAACGAGCACGTGCCGCAGCCTCCGGTCACCGATGTCGAAGGCCCCGGACAGGATCGTGCGCTGCTCGGGGCTGATGTCGCGCTGGTCGGAGATCATCTCCCGGAGTTCCTCCTCGGAGACCTCCTCCCGGCTCGCGTTCGGGTCCACACCCGCGAGCCGCACCACCAGGTCCGTGGACACCCCCAGCAGCCACACCGCAGGGCGTGACAGGGCCGCGATCAGGTCCAGGGGCCGTGCCACCAGCCTCGCCCACCCCTCGGCGCGCTGCATGGCGATGCGTTTGGGGGCGAGTTCGCCCAGGACCAGGGTCATGAAACTCAACAGAACCGTCACACCCACGACCGCGACCGGTGCGGCGTACTGCCCCAGGAAGCCCAACGGCTCGATCAGGGGCTGGGCCAGCGCCACCGCTGCGGTCGCCGAGGCCAGGAACCCGGCGAGAGTGATACCGATCTGGATCGTGGCGAGGAACCGGTTGGGGTCACGGGCCAGGCGCACAGCCGCCCGGCCGCCGGGACCGCTCTCCGCCAGCTGCTTGAGTTGGCCCTCCCGTAACGTGATCAGGGCGATCTCGCTGCCGGCGAAGAGTGCGTTCAGTACGACCAGGACCAGTACGAGGACGATCTGCGTCTCGTAGCCCCCCATCGGTGACCCCCGAGATCGTGTCCGGGTTCGAACGCCAGGGGTCATCCCCCGATTCCCGCCAGTCACACTTTCCTCAGGTTGAGTCCTTCAGGACGCCGAATCCCTGTGTTGTCGGACACCCTCCGCATGAGTGGGCGCTCCTCGGGGAGGGCTGGGACGCAAGGCAGCACGAACGGAGGAGATCTTCCGGATGAGTATCAGCGGGATCATCAGCGCACTAGTCGTGGGTCTGATCATCGGCGCTCTGGGCCGCTTGGCAGTCCCGGGCAAGCAGCACCTGCCGATCTGGCTGACGATCGTGATCGGTATCGTGGCGGCCTTCGTCGGCAGTGCGATCGCGGGACTGTTCACGTCGATGTGGATCTTCGTGCTCGCGGTACAGGTCCTGGTTGCGGCGGCTGGTGTCCTGCTCATCGACGGCGCCTACTCCCGGCGCTGAACCGGGCCGCCCCGAGAGGCCCGGCACGAACGGCCACGGCGCTGCCCGGGACCCCGGGCGGCGCCGTGTGCGTGTCACGGCCGGAGGTCCTCAGGCGTGGGCGAAACCCGGGTACCCCTGCTCGGCGATCTCGGCGCACCGCTGCCGGTACACGTCCATCCCCGCGGCGTAGGGCATGAACGTCCGGGGTTTGCCGGGGGTGTTGTCACCCATGTACCAGGAGCTGCCCTCCGGGTAGAAGGTGAAGGAGGCGACCTCGGCCACGTGGTCGGTCCACTCCTGCTCCGCGGACGCCTCGGGCTCGGTCGTGCGCACACCCTCGGCCTCCAGGTGGGCGATGTAGTCGGACACCCATTCCACGTGCTGCTCGATGGAGACCATCACGTTGCCCAGCACCGAGGGGCTGCCCGGGCCGGTCAGCATGAACAGGTTCGGGAACCCGGCCGTGGCCACCCCCAGGTAGGTACGGGGCCCCTGCTCCCAACGGTCGGCCAACCGCACACCGCCGCGTCCCCGCAGGTCCATGCGCAGGTAGGGGCCGGTCATCGCGTCGAACCCGGTGGCCATGACGACCACGTCGGCCGGGTACTCGGTGCCGCCGGCCACGATCCCGGACCGGGTGAAACCTTCCACGGGGTTCTCGCGCACCGACACCAGGCTGACGTCGTCGCGGTTGAACGCGGCGTGGTACCCCGACTCCACACAGATGCGCTTGCTGCCGATGGGGTGGTCGTCGGGGCACAGCAGCTCGGCCGTCGCGGGGTCCTGGACGGTCTCGCGGATGCGTTCGCGCACGTACTCGGACATGGCCTCGTTGCTGGTGCGGTTGAACAGTGCGTCTGCGAACGCGCCGAGGAACACCAGGCCGCCGTCACGCCACCGTTGGTCCATCTCGGCCCGGCGCTGCTGCTCGTCCAGACCCTCCGCGCTCTCCGGGGCGGCCGGGAGCGGGAACCCGCCAACCGAGGCCAGGGCCTCCTTGCGGTGCCGTGGGTACTCGGCGCGAAGCGCCTCGAACTCGCCCTCGGCGTAGGGGCGGTTGCGGGACGGGATCGCGAAATTGGCGGTGCGCTGCAGCACCGTCGTGTGGGCGGCCCGCTGCGCCACTTCGGGCGTGAGCTGGATGCCCGTGGAGCCGGTGCCCACGACCACGACCCGCTTGCCGTCCAGGTCCACGCCCTCCTCGGGCCAGCGTGAGGTGTGCAGGATCCGTCCGGTGAAGTCCTGCGCGCCGGACAGGTTCGGGCTCTGGGGAGCGGACAGGCACCCCACGGCCGTCACCAGGTAACGGGTCTCGATCCGTTCCCCGTCGTCGGTGCAGACCTGCCAGGTGCCGGAGTCCCCATCGAAAGCCGCGCTCTCCACCCGGGTGCCGAAGATGATGTCGCGGTACAGGTCGAAACGCTCGGCGACGTGTTCGGCGTAGGCGAGGATCTCCGGCTGTCCGGCGTAACGCTCGCTCCAGGTCCAGTCCGACTGCAGGTCCTCGTCGAAGGAGTAGGAGTAGTACAGGGACTCGGAGTCGCAGCGCGCGCCCGGATAACGGTTCCAGTACCAGGTGCCGCCCACACCGCGGCCGGCCTCCAGGGCCCGGACGTGGAGACCGAGGCGGTCCCGCAGGCGGTGGAGGGCGTACATACCTGCGAAACCGGCGCCGACGACGACAGCGTCGAGGCGGGAGGTGTGGGACACGGGGGCGTCCTTTCGGGCCTGGGAGGGGCAGGGTTCTCGGCGCTGGGCGGCATCACGGTACCGCTCCGGCGACGGCACCCTACAAGCGGATTCCGGTGCCGCTCCCTTCGGGTTGCCCCCGGACCGCGGCGGGAACGGGCCATGGCCGGGTTCGCGGAACCGGTCAGCCCGGGCGACCGCGGCGGTCACACCCCGTCGACCAGCAGGTCCGTTCCGGACACGAAACTCGAGGCGGAGCCGAGCAGGTACTCGGCGGCCACCGCGATGTCGGTGGGCGTGCCCAGGCGCCCGGCGTTGGAGGCTCCGACCACCGCCCGCATCGACGCACCGTGCTCGCTGTCGAGCTCACCGCGGCCCATGGAGGTGGAGACGACACCGGGGCTGATGTTGTCGACCCTGGCGCCCCGCTCGCCCCAGACGGTGCTGGCGGCCTGGACCCACAGGTGGTTGGCCCGCTTGGCGACCGAGTAGGCCGCACCCGGATCGGTGGCGGCACGGCCGACGACCAGGGGCAGCGACAGGAGGTCCTCGGCCGGGGCGGTGGCCAGCGCGGACGCCTCCCCCTCAGGCAGGGGCGGAACCCGGTGCCCGGCCATGCTGGAGATGACCACCCCGGACCCGCCCGGGGCCATGACGCGGTCGAACTCCTCCAGGACCAGAGCGACCCCGAGCAGGTCCACGGCCAGGATCCGCTCGGCCGGGACCTGGACCGGTGATAGACCGGCGGTGTGTGCCATCCACCGGACCTCGCCGAGCTCCGCCCGCCCCGGCCAGCTCGGCCACCGACGCACGCGAGGCCACGTCCACGGGGCGGGTCGTGACCTCGTGACCCTCTCCGCGGAGCTGCTCGACGCAGGCCGCCAACACCTCCGGGGAGTGGTCGGCCAGCAGCAGACGGGCCTCACCCCCGATGCGCTGCGCGATGGCCCGGCCCATGCCGCCGGCCCCGATGACCACGGCGACGTCGCTCGTTCTCAAGGGGTGCCCCCGATGCATTCCGGCATATTATTCGACATGTGTAGTTTAAGGGTGGGATGCAACGGAGGCAGGAGGCCGCAGCTGCCTTAGCCTGGTCGTGTGTCACGAACCACCACGTACCCGGACCCGCGCAAACGACGTTCCCGCGAGGCCATGGAACGCGCTCTGCTCGAACTCGTGGCCGAACGCGACCTGTCCGCCCTCTCCGTCTCCGACGTGACCCGCCGCGCCCGTGTGCACCGCACGACGTTCTACGAGCACTACACGGACGTGCACGACGTGGCGGCCTTCGCGTGCACCCAGATGTTCGACGAACTCGTCGACGCCACCCCGGTCTTCCACCTCGCAGGAGAGACCGACCCGGAGCGCGGACACGAGGAACTCACCGCGGTGTTCGCACACATCGGTGAACACGCCGACCTCTACCGGGCCCTGCTCGGGCCCGAGGGCAGCGCACGGGTCATCGACCACCTGCTGCGGCGCATCAACGTCGCCGTGCACGTCAACAGGGTGGGAACCACCGCCCCCACCCACGCCGACGATCCGGACGAGGTTCCGCACGACCCCGCCGCCGCCCTGCTGTCCGGCGCACTGATGGGGGTCATCACCGACTGGTTGCGCCGTGGGTGCGAAGGCACGCCGGAGGAACTCAGCACAGCGGTGGCCCAACACTTCGCCGGCGCCGTCGGCCACCCCGCCTGACCCCCGGAACGGGCGGAGGCCACCCGGGAGAGCCCCCACGCCACACCCGTGCGCACGGGAAACCCGCGCACCCGAGAGGCACCCGGGCCAGGACGGGGACCAACCCCCCGAACCCGGCGGACCCTACGGAGCCTGCGTCCCCTCCTCGGCCAGTGCCCGGGCCGCAGCCTCCCGCGCCCCCCGCGCCGAACCGGACGCCAGTGCCGCCCGCGCGGCCCGCCCGTAGGCCTCCCACGTGTGGACGGCCAGTTCCGAACCCACCGGTGCCAGCGCGGCAGTCGACACCGACAGGCTGCTGACCCCGAGACCGGCCAGCACACCGGCCAGGCGCGGATCCGCAGCGGCCTCACCGCACACCCCGACCGGAACGCCGTGGCTCCCTCCCTCGCGTGCCAGCGTCGCCACCAGCCGCAACAACGCCGGCTGCCAGGGGTCGTTCAACTCGGCCAACGCACCACTGAGACGGTCGGCCGCGAAAGTGTACTGGGCCAGGTCGTTGGTGCCCACACTCACGAAATCCACCGCCTCGAACAGCGCGGGGCCGGCCAAAGCGGCCGCAGGGGTCTCGACCATGACCCCGACCCGCTCCACCCCGGCCGCGCGGGCCCGTTCGGCGAACCAGTGCGCCTCCTCGGCGGTGGCCACCATCGGCGCCATCGCACTCACCCGCGCACCGGTGTCGGCGGCAGCGCCGACGATCGCGGACAGTTGGCGCTCCAGCAGAGCGGGGCGGTCGAAAGCCACCCGCAGCCCGCGTACGCCCAACGCCGGATTGGGCTCCTCACCCATCGACAGGAACGGCAGGGGTTTGTCTGCGCCGGCATCCAGCGTGCGCACCACCACAGGCAGACCAGCGAGCGGTTCCAGCACCGAACGGTAGGCCTCGCGCTGGGTGGCCTCGGAGGGCTCGGCCGCAGCATCCAGGAAACAGAACTCGGTCCGGAACAGGCCGACCCCCTGCGCACCGCCCTCCACCGCGGCCCGGGAATCGGCGGGCGAACCCACGTTGGCCATGACCGGAACCGGACGGCCGTCACGTGTGCGCCCCTTCCCGTCCCAGGACACCCCGGCCGCCGCGGCGGGCCGCGCGGCCACGGCCTCGGCGTGCAGCGCCACCTCCCCGGACGTTCCGTCCACGACCGCGCCCGGGGCCGCGTGCTCCAGCAGGCCGCGGACCGCGACCACGGCCGGGATGCCCATCGCCCGGGCCAGCACGGCCGTGTGCCCGGTCGGGCCGCCCTCCTCCGTGGCCAGAGCCAACACGAGCGAGGGATCCAGGTCGGCGGTGTCGGCCGGTGACAGGTCCCGGGCCAGGAGCACACACGGCCGGTCCAGGTCGGGGACCCCGGGAGGGACGGTGCCGCTCAGCTCGGCCACGATCCGGTCGCGTACGTCGCGGACGTCGCGCACCCGTTCGGCCATCAGCCCGCCCGCGGCGCTCAGCATCTCGGCGAACGCCTCGGCGGCGTCGTGCACGGCACGCTCGGCCGGAAGGCGGCCCTCGGTCACGAGCGTCTCGGCCTTGGAGATCAGTGACGGGTCGGTGGCGATCTCGGCGGTGGCCGCCAACACCGCTGCGGCCTCCTCCGTGCCGGCGGTGCGTTCACGCAGGGAACGGGCCACGGCCTCGGCCGCCGGGCCGATACGGGCCGCTACGGCCGCGGGGTCGGAGGGGGCCGGTCCGGCGGCGGGTACGGGTGCGCGTTCGGTGATGCGCACGGTCGGCCCGGCAGCGGTACCGGGACTCACCCCGAGCCCGCGCAGTAGTGGACTGGGGTGGGGGAGCGGACCGGTCGCCATGGTGTCTCCGTGTTCTCCGGCGGTTCACAGACCCCCCGACCATAGGGGCGTTACCCGGTCCGGCGACAGATGTCCCGGAGGCCTTGCTGCCGGTGCCGGGGCAAAGCCGGGCCCGGATCCAGCGGCTGGGCCGCGCAGGGCCGTGCTCAGACCGCGGGTTCGGTCTCACCGGTGAGCGCGGCGGTGACCTCCTCGACGATGTGGTGGGCCGCGTAGTAGGAGGCCGCGCCCCACACGTCGTGGTCGCCGTGGAAGACCTGTTCTTCCTGTACCGCCGACAGGTTGGCCCAGACCCCCTCGGAGAAGGCCTCGGGCGCCTCCGGGTAGCCCGAGCCGGTGAGGACGAAGACGGCATCGCCATCGGCGGACCCGAGGTTCTCGTAACTGCGCGGCACGAAGTCGGTCCCGCCCTCGGGGTCGACCTGCTCGTCGGGGCGGGTGAAACCGAGATCGTCCACCACCTGGCCGGGGAAGGAGGACGGGGTCTCCAGGCGGATCTCGCTCTCGTTCTGCAACCGCACCAGTGACAGTTCGGTCCCGGCCGGGTCGGTGCCGGCCTCGGACAACTCCTCCCGTGCCCGCGCGACCGCCTCCTCGTACTCGCTCACGGCTTCCTCGGCGCGCTCCTGTTCGTCCAGGACCTCGGCGACCTGGTCCAGGTGGCTGCGCCAGGAACCGGTGCCCTCCCACTCCAGGAGCACGGTGGGGGCGATCTGTTCCAGGTCCTCCAGCATCTCGGCCTGGGTACCGAGCTGGGTCTGCACACCGATGATGAGGTCGGGCCCGGCACTGGCCAGCTCCCCGATGTTGATGTCCTCCTCGGAGGGGGAGTTGGTCACCACATCGAACTCGTCGCCATCGGCGTCGGGCGGCAGGAACGGTTCCAGCCCCTGCCCGCTCTCACCCGGTGTGCCCATGGTCGCGACGACGTCGTGGCCGAGCTGGGTGGCGGCGGCCAGGGTGGGCCGCCACAGCACCGCCACGTTCTCCGGTTCTGCGGGGACCTCCACCGTCCCGTTGGCGGCCTCCACGGTGCGGGACCCGCCTTCGGGGGCGCCGGGCCCCTCACCGCCGGTGGAGCATCCGGCGGCCAGGAGGAGCCCCAGGCCGAGGACGGGGACGGGGTGGAGAGTTCGGAGAGGCAACGGCATCGATCGGATCCTTCGCGTGGAGGATTGGTAAGGTAAGCCTGGCCTGATAAGTCGGATATCAGGTTCGATCCGACGTGCCCTACGATGGCGTTTCGAGCCATAGTAAGGCAAGCCTCACCTTCCATCGATGCGAACACGAACGGGGGACGCACGTGACCCTGCGCGCTCCCACCCTCCCTCCCTCCACACGCGCCCGACGCCTGGCCCGCCCCACCGGCCTGCTCATCGCCACCGGCGCCCTCGCCGCATGCGTACTCCTGAGCATCTCCGTGGGCTCCAAGGCCATCGCCCCGGGTGAAGTCTGGAACGCCCTCGCCCACTACGACGGCGGCTACAACCACGACGTCGTCCGCAGCCTGCGCGTGCCCCGCACGGTCCTCGGCGTCTTCGTCGGAGCCGCCCTCGGTCTCGCCGGCGCCCTCATGCAGGCCCTGACCCGCAACCCGCTCGCCGAACCCGGCATCCTCGGGATCAACTCCGGAGCAGCCGCAGCCGTGGTCCTCTCCAGCGTCCTCCTCGGCCTCAGCGGTACCGCCCTGGTCTGGCCCGCCCTCCTCGGCGCCGCCCTGGCCGCCGTCGCCGTCCACGCCCTCGGTTCCCGCGGCCGCTCCGCCGCCACCCCGGTACGCCTGGCCCTGGCCGGTACCGCCCTGGCCGCCGTCCTCCAAGGGCTCGTGCACGGGATCGTCGTCCTCAACGACTTCGCCTTCGACCGGATCCGTTTCTGGCAGGTCGGCTCCCTCGTCGGACGCGACATCGACCTCTTCTGGCAGGTCGCGCCCTTCCTCGCCGCCGGTGTCGCCCTCGCACTCTGCCTGGGCCCCTCCCTCAACGCCGTCGCCCTCGGGGACGAACTCGCCGCCTCCCTCGGCGCGCGTATCCCCCTCGTGCGCGCCCTGACCGCGCTCGGCATCATCCTGCTGTGCGGCGCCGCCACCGCCGCAGCCGGACCGATCTGGTTCGTGGGCCTGGTCATCCCGCACATGGCACGTGTCGTCACCGGGCCCGACCAGCGCTGGCTCCTGCCCTACTCGGCCGTGCTCGGGGCGATCCTGCTGAGCGCCTCCGACATCATCGGCCGCCTCGTCGTTCCCGGCGCGGAACTCGAGGTCGGCATCATCACCGCGATCGTCGGTGCCCCCGTGTTCATCGCCCTGGTCCGCAGCAGAAGGATGGCCCAGCTGTGAACAAGACCCTGACCCCGCGGCGCGGCTCCGACCGGCCCCGCCGGACCCCGCGCGGCACGGTTCCCGTACGGCCGCTGCAGGGGCGCCTGTCCTTCCTGGCCCGGCCCCGCACCCTCGTGGTCTGTCTCGTACTCGCACTGACCGGTGTCCTCACCCTGGCGGTGTCGGTCTCGGTCGGCGACTACGAAGTGCCCCTGGCAGCCGTACCCGGAGCGATCCTGGGGTACGGCGAGCACCTCGACGTGTTCTTCGTCCAAGGCACCCGCCTGCCCCGCGCCCTGACAGCGGTCGGCGTGGGGGCCGCGTTGGGCGTGGCCGGAGCTGTCTTCCAGAGCCTCTCGCGCAACGCCCTGGGCAGCCCCGACATCATCGGTTTCACCTCCGGCGCCGCCTCCGGCGCCGTCGCCGTCATCCTCGTCTTCGGGGCCGGCCGCCTCGGGATCTCCCTGGGCGCGGTCGTCGGCGGCCTGGCCACCGCAGCCGCCGTCTACCTGCTCGCCATGAAGAACGGGGTGCAGGGCTACCGGCTCGTCCTGGTCGGTATCGGCATCAGCGCCATGCTCTCCTCGGTACGCGACTACCTCATGACCCGCGCCGAACTCACCGACGCCCTGGGCGCCCAGATCTGGATGATCGGCAGCCTCAACGGCCGCGGCTGGGCCGAGGTCGTGGCCGTGTGGGCCGCGTTCGTCCTGCTGGGCGGGGTACTGTTCGCCCTCGGCCGGCGCCTGCGCTTCATGGAACTGGGCGAGGACACCGCACGCGGCCTGGGCGTGGACACCCGCGGAACCCAGATCATCGCCTTCGCCACGGCCAGCGCCCTGACCGGCGCCGCCATCGCCGTGGCAGGCCCCATCGGTTTCGTCGCCCTGGCCGCACCCCAACTGGCGCGCCGACTGACCCGTTCGGGCGGGACCACCCTGGCGGGCGCGGCCGCCATGGGTGCGACACTGCTCGTGGTCGCCGACCTGGTGGCCATGCGGGCCCTGGCGCCCACGCAGCTCCCCGTGGGAGTGGTCACAGCCGTCATCGGCGGCACCTACCTCATCTGGCTTCTGTACACCGAATGGCGCGGCGGCCGTGCCTGAGCACATCGAGGGACACATGAGCACTACCGGCCACGACGACACCCGTCTCAACGGCCACGGCCTGACCCTGGCCTACGACCAGCGCGTCATCTCCCGGGACCTCGGGGTCTCCATCCCCGACAGCTCCTTCACCGTCATCGTCGGTCCCAACGCCTGCGGCAAGTCCACCCTGCTGCGCGCCCTCTCCCGCACCCTGAAACCCGCGGACGGGCAGGTGCACCTGGACGGCAAGGCCATCGACACCTACCCGGCCAAGGAGGTCGCCCGCCGGCTGGGGTTGTTGCCGCAGAGCTCGGTGGCCCCCGAAGGCATCGGCGTGGCCGATCTGATCTCCCGCGGCCGCTACCCCCACCAGGGGTTCCTGCGGCAGTGGTCGGCCGAGGACGAGGCCGTGCTCGCCGACGCCATGGAAGCCACCGGGGTCACCGACCTGGCCGACCGTTCCGTCGACGAACTCTCCGGCGGGCAGCGCCAGCGTGTGTGGCTGGCGATGGTCCTGGCCCAGCAGACCCCGCTGCTGCTACTGGACGAGCCCACCACCTACCTCGACATCGCCCACCAGATGGACGTGCTCGACCTGTGCGCCGACCTGCACCACAACCGCGGGCACACCCTCGTGGCTGTCCTGCACGACCTCAACCACGCCGCCCGCTACGCCACCCACCTGGTGGTGATGAAGGACGGCGCGATCGTCGCCCAGGGCGCACCCTCGGAGGTCGTCACCGCCGGACTGGTGGAGGAGGTCTTCGGTCTGCCGGTGCGGGTGGTGCCCGACCCCGAGACCGAGACCCCGATGATCGTCCCGGTCGACCGCCGCCCCCAGCGCGCCTGAGAGCCAGGGTTCGTACACCGCTCCGCCGGGGCCACCGGACAGCATGGACAGCAGTGCCGCCGGAAGAGAAGGAACCGGCGGCGGGCCCGGGGAGAGGTCGGGTCCGCCGCCGGCGGTGGGAGGGGGTCAGCGCACGCGGGCGCAGGTCAGTGTGCTGAAACCCCGCTGAGCTCGTTCGGCGCCGCCTTCAACTCCTGTGTGACCGTGACCTCCAGGGACTCCAGGTCGACCGCGTGCAGCTCGTTCGCGTCGGAATCGCTCACGTAGGCCGTGGAACCCCGGACGAACAGCGCAGGGCGGGGCTTCTGCCACTCCAGCGGTTCCTCCCACTCGTCCATGAGCTCGACGCCGTTGGTGACCTCGCCCTCCTCGGGGTCGATCACGTGCAGGGTGCCGTCGGTGCCAAGAACCAGGGCTTCGCCCTCGGGTCCGCGCCCGAGGGAACGGAAGGTGTAACTGGCCGGGAGGCCGACCAGCTCCAGCTCCTCGGCCGCGCCGTCGATGAGCGCGATCCGCTCGGGGCGTTCCAGTTCCGCGTCCTCGTCGACCTTGTAGTCGCCCAGGACCACGGGGGAGTGCTCGGAACCGGCCTGGTTGCCGATCCGCCCGTAGTCGTCCTCACTGTCGACCTTGGCGAAGCCGTCGCCGTCGTAGACCAAGGCGCCGTCCTGGCACCCGATGACCACGGTCTCCTCCTCCGCAACGGTCTCGCCGTGCACGCCGGGGCATTCCTCGGTGCGGGCGACCTCCTCGCCGTCGGGGCCCAGGACCACGACCCCGTTCACCTCCTCCTCGTCGCCGAGGGTGTGCAGGATCTGCCCGGAGGACAGTTCCACCGCGACCCCGTGGTGCGGTTCGCCGGCGCTGTGGGTGTCGGCCTCGTCCGGGGTGACTTCACCAGCGGCGTCGCTGTCGAACACGGTGATCTCACCGGTGCCGTCGTCGAACAGTGCCGTCCGGCCCTCGTGCACGACGACGTGGCCGGGTGTCTCGGCCTCGAACACGGTGTCGGTGAGTTCCCCGGCGACCGCGTCCAACACCTGGAAACCCTGGGAAGTGGAGACGAGCAGATGCCGGCCGTCCCCGGCCGGGTTCAAGCGGTTGAACCCCTCGAGCTCGATGTCGGCCTCCACCTCCAGGGTGGAACCGTCCAGGACGAGGATGCCCCCGTCGTAGGTGGTGACCACCGGGTCGGTGACGTCGGCACCGGCGTCGGCCTGGGTGGCCCCGTCGGTGCCATCGCCGCCGCAGGCGGTCAGCAGCAGCGCCGACGCGGCCAGGACGGCCGTGCCGGAGTGGCGTGGGGTGAACATGGTGTTTCTCCTCATGTGCGGGATGGTGCGGGGGGTGATCATGTGCGGGATGGTGCGGGGGGGGGTGAGGTACCGGCTCAGCCTTGGTCCTCGGCCAGGGCGTCGACGATGGCGTCGGTGTTGGCGCGCATCATCTCCGAGTAGGTCTCGGCGCCTCCGCCGGGCGGGGTCAGCGACTCCGAGAACAAGGACACGACCTCGACCTCGGTGCCGGCCTCCTCGGCCATGGCTCGGGCGAGCCGGTCGGGCTGGGAGGAATCGACGAAGACCGCCTCGACCCCGGCCCGGTCGACCGCCTCGGCCAGGTCCGCCAGGTCGGAGCTGCTGGGGGAGGCCAGCGTGGTACCGCTGGGCACGACCGCGCCGATCACCTCGAACCCGTAGCGTTCGGCCAGGTAACCGAAGACGTGGTGGTTGGTCACCAGGGCCCGTCGCTCCTCGGGCAGGGTCTCGAACCGCTCGGCCATCCAGGTGTCGAGCTCCTCGACCTGCTCGCGGTAGCCCTCGGCTTCGGCTCGCGCGTTGTCGGCGCCGTCGATCTCCTCCGCCCCGGCCTCGGCGATGAGGTCGACGGCCGTGATCATGCGCTGGGGGTCGGTCCAGAAGTGCGGGTCGGGTCTCCCCTCGTCCTCGTCGGAGGTGTAGTCGAGCGGATCCACGTGCGCGCCGACCTCCAGGGTGGGCACCCCGGCTTCTTCAGCGGCTGTGACGTGGTGCCCGACGCCCTCCTCCAGTCCCAGGCCGTTGTGCACGATGAGGGAGGCCGACTCCAACAGGGCCGCCTCCTGCGCGGAGATCTCGAAGGAGTGCGGGTCGGCTCCGGGCGGCATCAGCACCGTGACCTCGGCCCGGCCGCCCAGCACGTTCTCGGTGACATCGCCCAGGATGTTGGTCGTGACCACCACGTGCTCCTGCGCGTCCCCGTCGGCCGTGCACCCGGAGAGAGCGAACACCAGGGCCAGGGCGGCGGCGGACGAGCGCCGGTGTGCGGGAGTAGGCATCAGTACCCCGTCCGGACCATGAAGTGCGGGGTGGGACCGGTCTCCAGTTCTCTGGCCACCCGCAGGTCGTCGTCGTGGTCGATCTCGTACACGAGGCCCTCCTCGGCGTCGTTGACGTAGGTGCGTCCGGCATCGGCCTCGATCACCGGGGGGTGGTCGGGGTCGACGGTCCCGAGCAGGTCGGTCGAGGACCTTTCCTCGCCGGTCTCCGGGTCGAGGGCGTGCAGACGGCCGTTCCCGGTCAGGGCCAGCACCGGGCCGCCCTCGCCGATCGCGGTGGCCGCGACCGTGTCGGGCAGGTCGATGCGGTTCCACTCGTCGGCGCCGGACTCCAGGACCCACACGCCTTCGTCGCCGGCCGGAGCCGCCACGGTGGAGGCGTGCGGACGGTGGTGCAGGGTCTCGGCGCGTTCGCCGGCGCCGGTGTCCTCGGGGTGGGGAACCGAGGTGGCGGAGAACCCCTCCTCGGACTCGGTCACCTCCAGGGCCCCGTGATCGCAGGTCAGGAACAGCCCGGAGCGGGTGGTGGCGCTGTCCTGGGGGGCCTCGCAAGTCTTTCCGAACTCCTCGGCCCGCTCGCCCTCCTCGTCCAGGACCTCGACCGTGCCGTTCTCGCCGACGTGGACGAGGAATCCGCGGAACGGGGCCAGAAGTGAGCCGGGGGCCGTGTTCTCGGGCCCGGCGGTCTCCACCTCGCCGTCCTCCAGAGCGGAGCGGTCGAGGACGAGGGTCTCCCCCTCTCCGGAGAGAACCGTACGGGTGGTGTCCGCGAAGACTCGGGTCGGACCGGGTACCGGTACCTCGCCGAGGTCCTCGACGGGGGCGCGGTAGTAGTGGCTGTGGTCGCCGTGGTCGACGGTCCACGCCCCGGTGTCGAGCACACGGGTCTGCTCTCCGTCGGACAGGTGGGCGAAGCGCCCGTCCCCGGTCAGGGACACCGGATCGGGCAGCGGGTCGAGGTCGGTGGTCTCCTCGGTGACCAGATCCAGGACCTGCACTTGCCCGTCCTCGTCGGCCAGGACCAGGCGCGGCTGGGGCTCGGCGGCCTCCTCGGCGCCCTCGACGTAACCGTGGGGCGTGGACTCGGGACTCGTTTCGCCGGCTTCCTCCGCCGGAGCGCCGGTGGTGCCGCACGCGGCGGCCACGGCTGTCAGGACCAGGCCCCCGACGGTGGATGCGAGGGTGCGCGGGGCGCGGTGGCCGGGTGATGGGGTCACGGTGCGGGGATCCTCTCGGTGCGGGCCGCCTCCTTCTCGGGGCCGGCGGGCACGGGCGGGGCGGTGGGTGCTGTGGCGCGCCGGGTCAGTGATCCGCGCACGTGTGCGGCCAGGGCCGAGACGAGGAAGAACCCGACGGCGGTGGTGGTGATGGTGGCCCCGGCGGCGGTTCCGACGTGCCAGGACACGAGCAGGCCCACGTAGGTCGCGGCGCACCCGAGCACGGCCGAGCCGAGCATGATGCCCGGCACGGTGCGGGCCCACAGCACCGCCGTGGCGGGTGGGGCGATGAGCATGCCGAAGACGAGCAGGGTGCCGACCACGTGGAAGGACGCCACCACCGCCAGGGTGACCAGGGTCAGGAGCGCAGCGTGGGCCCAGCGGGGGGAGAGGCCCAGGGTGTGGGCCTTGCGCGGGTCGAAGGCCAAGGCGAGGAAGGAACGGTGCCCCACGAGTGCGATGATCGCGACCGCCGCGAGTGCGAGGAGCAGGTGCACGAGGTCGCGCGAGGTCACGGCGAGCACGTCCCCGAACAGGAACGCGGTCAGGTCCACGGCGAAGGACCGCGAGTGCGAGACCACGATGACACCGACCGAGAGCATGCCGACGAAGAGCAGCCCGATGCTGGTGTCCCTGGACAGCCGGGGCGATCGGCTGAGCACGGTGACCCCGGCGGCCATGGCGCCCGCGGCCAGCACACCCCCGACGAAGACACTCCCGCCGAGCAGGGAAGCCAGGGCCACGCCCGGGAGCATGCCGTGGGAGACGGCCTCACCGAAGAAGGCCATGCCGCGCAGTACCACCCACGTTCCCGCGAGTGCACAGGTCAGTGACACCAGAACACCGCCCCACAGGGCGCGCTGGACGAAGGTGACCTCGAAGGGCCCGATCAGTGCTTCCATGACCGATACTTTACAATGAAAACCGTTATCATTTGCAAGTCGGATGCGGAGCGGAGATCACCATGACCACGACACGGGTGCGCCTGGACGCGGTGCACGCCGGACACGACGGGACCGACGTCCTGTGCGGTGCGACCCTCGACCTCCGGGCAGGGGCCGTCACCGCCCTGGTCGGCGACAACGGATCCGGAAAATCGACCCTGCTCGGGGTGCTGGCCGGGACCCACCCCCCGCGCGCCGGCCGCGTCCAGCACGAGGGGCCGCAACGGCCCGCGTTCGTGCCTCAGCGCAGTGCGGTACCCGATGCGCTACCGCTCACCGTCCTCCAGACCGTGCGCATGGGACGCTGGGCCCGCCGCGGTGCCTGGCGGCGCCTGCGGCGCGAGGACCACGAGGCCGTCGCACACTGCCTGGACCGGCTCGACGTCGCCGACCTGGCCGGGCGGGCCCTCCACACGCTCTCGGGAGGCCAGCGCCAGCGGGTGCTCGTCGCTCAGGGCCTGGCGCAGGAGGCCGACCTGCTGCTCCTGGACGAGCCCTCCACCGGACTGGACACCGACGCGCGCGCCGCCATCGCGCGTGTGCTCACGGAGGAACGCGACCGGGGCCGCGCAGTCCTCGTGGCCACCCACGCCGCCGACGAGGTGCGCGGCGCCGACCGGGTCCTGCGCCTGCACGGCGGACACCTCAGCGAGGAAACCGCATCCTGAGGCCGTCCGGTCCCCGGGGGACTCACAGCTCGCCCTCCGCGGGGAAGGGGGATTCCACGCGGGCCCGCCGCAGCGCACGGGTCCACCACAGGAGCTGATCGAGGAAGACCTCCGTCACCCCGGAGACGGCCTCGGCCTCCACCGGGCGTCCATCTTGGTCGAAGGCCTCCCAGAAGTTCGGGAACAGCACCGCTTCACGCGGGGAGACCGTGTTGAACTCGGCGAAGACCCCGCGCAGGTGCTCCACCGCCTGCACCCCGCCGGTCATGCCGCCGTAGGAGACGAACCCGATGGGCTTGGCCGTCCACTCCTCGTGGAACCAGTCGATGACGGTCTTCAGCGAGGCCGGATAGCTGCGGTTGTAGACCGGGGTCACCACCACGAAGGCATCGGCCCACTGCAACCGCTCACCCAGTGCCTCGACCGGTTCGGGCAGCGGCTCGCCCGGGTCGTTGCCGTTGAGTACGGGAGGCAGCCCGTACTCGGCCAGGTCGACCGTCTCCGCTTCCAGACCCGGTCGGGCAGCGAGCCGTCCGGAGATCCACCGGGCCGGGACCGGACCGAAACGGTCCTTGCGGACACTGCCGATGATGACGGCCACTCGCAGGGGTGTGCTCGCGGGGGCAGGCGCGGAACGCTGTGTCTCGGGAATCAACGTGCGGTCCTTCCGGGAGGTCGTTCTGTGCTGACGCTGCGACACTCGCCCCGCAGGGTTCCGGAAAGGTTCTCCCGGGGCTCCGGCGTCCCGACCGGTCCCCGGAACCCCGTCAGCGACGCAGGACCAGGGTCAGCACGTCGGCGGCCTCCATGCCCCGGCCCCGTTCCAGCGCGGCCTCGAAGGAACCCTCGCCGGCCCGATCCGCGGCCAGGGCCCGGACACGCTCCAGGTCCGCTTGCTCCAGCATGTTCGGTGCGGTACCCGCGCGTGCGGCCCCGGCCGTGCCCAGGGCCTCGGCCGCACGCACCGGGTCGCCGTCCAGCGCCGCGACCCCGGCCCACAACTCGAGTGCCCGGGCCAGGACCGGTGCTGCGTCCGCGGTCCGCACCGGCGAGAGCAGACCGCGCAGGACCGCCGCTGCACGCTCGGGGTCGCCTTCGTCCAGTGCGAGGAAACCCTCTTCCAGACCGGTGAGGGGACCGGTTCCGGTGGTCGGTGCCACCTCGGTCCAGCGGTCCATGCACCGGCGGGCGCGGGCGATGTCCCCGTGCCGGCGCGCCGCCATCGCCTCGCCCAGGTCGGCATAGCCCAGGCAGTAGGTGTCGACGAGTTCACGCGCTTGTTCCCTGGCCCGCCGCAGCAGAACGACGGCTTCGGTCTCCTCACCGCCACGGAGCATGCACATGGCCAAGCGCACCCGCCACCAGCACGCTTCGGACGGCAGACCCAGGCCCTCGCACAGTTCCAAGGCCCGCTCGGCCACCGCGCGCGCACGGCCGTGCCGGCCGCGCACCTCGGCCTCGAGGTGGTCCACGGCCAGGCTCTGGGCCAGGGCCCAGTCGTCGCCCAGCCCTTCCAGGACCTCCCGGGCCGAACGGCCGTCGGGCAGCCTTTCGGGGAGGAGGCCGTGCACCGACAGCCGCATCCAGTTCCGGTAGCAGACCGCGACCGCAGCAGCCCAAGCCCGACCGTGCTCGTCGAGAGTGACGATCGCCTCCGACAGGTGGCGCTCGCCGGCCTCTTCGAGCCCCGCGGTGAAGAGGCTCAGCCCGGCGAACCACTGGACCTCGGCGCGCTCCACCCGTGACCCGGGCCCGAAGAGGGACAGTGCCCGATCGACCTCTTCTTCAGCCCGATCGTGGTCTTCGTGTACGCCCAGTGCCACGGACAGGGCATTCGCGCGGACGAAGCGGTCGCCGCGCGGGCCGGGCAGTCCGACCGCGGCCGCGAGGTCCTCGCGCAGGTGCGCCATGCGTCCGGTGATCCATTGGTGCCAGAACGTTCCCAGCGTCAGTTCGACTGCGTGGGCGCCGTCCTCGTGGGCCAGAGCCGTGTCCAGGGCCTGAGGCAGATTCACGTGCTCGGTGTCCATCCGGCACATCCATGCGTGCTGGTCACGCCCGCGCAGACCGGTGTCGGCCCGCCGGGTCAGATCCGTGTAGTGGCGCAGGTGACGCCGCCCGGTCGCCTCGAGCTCGCCCGCCTCGGTGAGTTTCTCGGCCGCGTAGATCCTGATGGACTCGAGCAACCCGAAACGCCGCTCGCGGCCCACGGGCTCCGAGGTCACCAGACTGCGGTCGACCAACCCGGTCAGGACATCCAGAACCCTGGCAGCCGGCACCCCCTCGGGCCCCGCGTCGTCGGGGTCGGCACAGACCACCTCTGCGGCGGCCAAGGAAAAATCGCCCCGGAAGAACGACAAACGTCGGAGAACCCTGCGTTCGTCGCCGTCCAGTAAGAACCAGCTCCAGTCGATCATCGCCCTGAGCGTCTGCTGCCGACGCGGTACCCGACCGCCCGGGCGGGAGAGCAGGTTGAGCCGGTCGGCCAACCGCTCCGACAGCTCGTGCACCGCCAGGGCACGCACCCGGTTGGCGGCCAGTTCCATCGCCAGCGGCAATCCGTCCAGAGCACGGCAGACGCGTTCCACCACCGGTTCGGTCTCCGCGTCCAGGACAAAACCCGGGTCCACGGCACGCGCACGCTCGGTGAAGAACCGCACGGCCGGACCCGGTTCGCCGCCGGCGGTGACGGCGAGCGGCCGCAGGTCGTAGCGCTGCTCGCCGGAAAGATTCAACGGCTCCCGGCTGGTGGTGAGTACCCGTACCCCCGACACGATCTCCAAGAGCTCTCCGATGAAGGCGCCGGCCTCCTCCACCACGTGTTCACAGTTGTCCAGGACCAGTAGCGACGGGTGTTCACCCAGCGCGTCCCCGAGCCGGTACAGGCAGTCGTCGGGCACCGTGCGAACCGGGAGTCCGATCGCGGCCGCGACCAGATCGGTCACCCGGTAGGCCACCTCCCACGGCTCGGTGCCGGAAGAGAACCTCGAAGAGGGCGGCAACGCCGCCAGGTCCACGAACCACACGCCCCGGGGAAAACGCTCCCGCCATGAGTGAGCCACATGCACCGCCAGCCGGGTCTTGCCGACCCCGCCGATCCCCGTCAGCGTCAGCAGCCGCCCTCTGTCCAGGAAACAGCCGACCTCGTCGGCCTCCTTCTCACGCCCGATGATCGGTGAGATCTCGGACGGCAACCTGCCCCGGGCGCTCGACTCCGACCCCTGATCGGGACGCACACCGGTCCCAGAGGCGGTGGTCAGTTCCGGATCGTGCCGCAGGATGCGTTCGTGGAGCGTGCGCAGTGGCGGACCCGGGTCGGCCCCGAGTTCCTCGGCCAGGCGTTCGCGCAACGACTCGAACAGCAGCAACGCGTCCCGCTGGCGCCCCGTCCGATACAAGGCCGACATCAGCGCACCCACGAGCCGTTCCCGGGTGGGGTGCTCCTTCGCCGGTGCGGCTGCCAGCTCCACCGCTGCCTCGGATTCACCTGCCTCCACCAGAGCCTCGGCCTGCTCCTCGACCGCGCTCAACCGGGCCTCCTCCAGGGCGGCCAGGTCGGGCGCGAGCCAGAGCTCGTCGGCCACATCCGCGTACGCCTCGCCCCGCCACAGCGCCAACGCCTCACCCAACAGGTCCGCGCGCCCGCGCGCCGACCCTGCGGTGCGTGCACGCGCCACCCGGTCCCGGAACCGCTCAGCGTCCACCGTGCCGGACGGAAGATCCAACCGGTAACCCGCGGGGGTGTGGACCAACAGGCCCCGGCCGCCGTCCCCGGCCAGGTCCAGAGCCGCCCTGATCTGGGACAGCTTGGACCGCAGCACACGTGTGGGCCGGGCGGCACGGCCATCGCCCCAGACCCGCTCGACCAGCGTGTCGGCGGGCACCGCCTCGCCCCGTCGAGAAACCAGGAGGGCCAACAGCAGCCGGACCTTGCGTTCGGGGACGGGCACCTCTTCACCGGAATCGGTGCTCAGCCGCAGCTGCCCCAACACGTCGATGCGCATGCCCACATCTTCCTACGGACACCCGTTCGGGGTCCACGCAGTTCCCGCCTTCCGGCCGGTCGACAGGTCACCGGAACCCTTCCAGAACCCCCGCCGGCCACATTCCGAACGTCGGCACACCCCAGAGGAAGGAACGGGACCATGCGGTACGAGGACCCTTGGAACACCGAAGCGCTGGACCTGCGGTCCTACCACGAACGACTGGGGACGCAAGCGCACGTGCCTGACCGCGCGACCCTCGACCGCCTGACCGAGGCCCACATACGTGCTTTCACCTTCGACAACATCGATGTGCTGCTCGGCGACGGCCCACACGTCGATCTGGCCTCGGTGAGCGGCAAGTTCCTCGAACGCGGCCGCGGCGGATACTGCTTCGAACACGGTGTCCTGTTCGCTGCCGCACTGGAACGCCTCGGCTACGACGTGCGGCGCCGCCTGGGGAGGGTCGGTGACCCCACGGAGTCGGCACGGGCCCACATGGCCGTGGAGATCGTCCTGGACGGGCGCCGGTGGTTGGCCGATCCCGGGTTCGACGCCGGACTGCTGCGGCCGATCGAGCTGCGTGACGGGGCGCAGGACACCTACGGCGGGGCGACCCACCGGGTGCGCCGCGTCGTGGAGGAGACAGCGGTCTCCTGGGAACTGCAGCGCTGGACCCGTGGCGCATGGGAGCGCCAGCACACCACGGACGAACTGCCCGTACGGCCTGTGGACGTGGACATGGCCAACCATTACGTGAGCGCCCACGGCGATTCGCCCTTCCGGACCATGCTGACCGTGTCCGGACACCTCGTGGAAGGTAGCCACGTGACCCTCACCCAGGGGACCGTCACCGTGCGCCGGCCCGGTGCGCGCACCACCAAGCGTGAACTCGGGGAGGGCGAGCTCGGAGAGTGGCTGGACCGGCTCGGCGTGCCCCTGACCGGCGCCGAGCGGGAAGAGCTGCACGCGGCCGTGGCCGACCTGCACGTCGGCGCCCCTTCCTGAATCCGGCACACGCCGAACCGGGAAGGGACACCGCGAGGCCGTGACCCGTCGCCGTTGACGGGTCCGGCACACCTACCGGGACTCGCCGCCCGGACGGAACCGGGCGAGCGGATTCTCCAGAGCCCCGGCCAGCTGCAGGGCCCCGGCCGGATCCTGCAGATCCACCATCTGCTTGTTGTTACGCAGCTGCAGCCGGTTCAGGCAAGACAGCGCGAACCGGTCCACGAACAACGACTCACGCTCGAACTTCTCCGCCAGCTGCGGCACCGAGTCCTGGTAGTCGGCCACGCACCGCGCCACCGTCGACCAGAACTCGTCCTCGCTCACCACTCCCTCTTCGGTGAGGATCCCGTTGAGGAACCGCAGAAAACAGTCGAAGACGTCGGTGAACAGTGACAGCAGCCGCTTGTCCTCGGGCACCTCCGCCCGGATGCGCTCCACTGCCTCCGGCAGCACCGCGTCCTCGCTCATCACCGCGATCTCCTCGGCGATGTCCTTGAGCAACACGCGCTGGGGTACCCCGTCGCGAAGCACGAGGATGACGTTCTCGCCGTGCGGCATGAACACCAGGTCGTGGGCGTAGTAGGAGTGCAGCAGCGGCACCAGGTACGCATCCAGGTACCGTCGCAGCCATTCGGTGGGATCCAGCCCAGACTCCGCGATGAGCTCGGCCGCCAGCGAGCGCCCCTCGGCGTCGGTGTGCAGCAGCGACGCCATCGTCGCCAGGCGCTCACCCGTCCCCAGACGCGGGACCGGACTCTCGCGCCAGAGCCCCGCCAGCATCTTCAGGTACGGCGATCCCTTCGTGGCCGCACGCGCGTAGTGGTCGGTGCGGTAGCCCACCGCGGCCCGCTCCCGCAGGATCCCCACCTCGGTCGCAGCCAGGACCGGATCGCCCTCCACCAGCTCGGCGACCCAGTCGTTGATGGCGGGCGTGGCCTCCATGTACTCCGACGACAGCCCCCGGAGGAACCCCATGTTCAGCACCGACAGGGCCGTCTTGACGTAGTGCCGTTCGGGCGAGGAGGTGTTGAAGAAGGTCCGGATCGACTGCTGGGCGCGGTACTCGTCCGGTGCGTGTCCCAGACACACCAGATCCCGGCGGGCCACGTCCGCAGCGAAGGTGACCGAGATGCGGTTCCACCATTGCCACGGGTGTACCGGGATCAGGTGGTAATCGGCCGGGTCCAGACCCAGGTCGCGTATCTGCGCGTCGAAGGAGCCCAGCACCTGAGCGCCCAACTCGTCGGCCAGCAACCGCTCGCGGTCCACATCGCCGGAGCAGGTGAAGACGGTCAGCGATCGCCGTGCCGCCACCCACACCAGACGTACCGGGGCGGCCGCTTCGGGGGCGAAGGCCGCGTACTCGGCGGCGTCGAAACCCAGCCGCCCGCTGTTGGCGACGAAACAGGGGTGGCCCTCGGTCATCCCCGCCTCGATCTCCTGGAACCCGGCCTGCGCCAACTCGGCGGCGCTTTTCTGACCGCCGGCCATGCGGTAGACGCTCCCGGCCAGGGTGCTGGTGATCTCCTCCAGATAGACCGGCAGCACCTCGTCGCTGAGCCCGAGGGTCTCACGCAGGTCCAGGACCAGATCGAGGGCGTCCACCGGCAGGGCCCGGCCGGCACGGTCCACCCGCTCGATGCTGTCGGCGTCGACCTTCCAGTGGTCCAGAGCCATGACCCGTGCGGTGAACCGGTACTCCGCGTCGCCGGTGTCGCTGCTCAGCGTGTACCGGTCGCCACCAGCCGGTTCCGGTTCCAGCAGGCGCTCGTGCGTGAACTCCGCCAGGGCCTTGCGCACCAGCAGCCGGTTGGCGCGTTCCCACAGTTGCGGGGTCAGGTGAGCCGTCGCTTCCTGGGGTGTGGCGCCGTAGGGGACGGCAACGGCCGTAGGGGAATCGTCCCGTTCCTGATCGGCGGGCTTCTGGTCGTGGTGGGCGCTGATGCTCATCGCCGGTCCCCTCCCGTGGTCGTGCCGGCCGCCGTAGCGGCCGCGAACTGGTCTCGGCTGCAGAAACCGAGGTGGGCTTCCTTCTCGCCCAGGGACACCGTGCGTTCGACGTGGAACCCCATCGCCGTGTTGAGCACGTGCACGGGCCGGTTGCGCACGTCCGGTTCGACCACCACCCGGTCGGTACCGGGGTCGGCG
Source organism: Nocardiopsis kunsanensis DSM 44524 (assembly GCF_000340965.1). Classification (GTDB taxonomy): domain Bacteria; phylum Actinomycetota; class Actinomycetes; order Streptosporangiales; family Streptosporangiaceae; genus Nocardiopsis; species Nocardiopsis kunsanensis. The sequence continues at coordinate 35,827 of NZ_ANAY01000016.1, read as the reverse complement.
AAGGCCAACTCCATGACGGTGGTGATCACCGACCGTGTGAACCCCGGGACCGGGGTGTCGGTCGGCGCGACCAGGAAGTGCATGCCCGTGTCGCCGGGCCGCACCGTGTACACGTCCTTCAGCTCGCTGTGGGCGGGGTCGTACAGTTCCGCCAGGAACCGGGGCTCGCCCTCCCACTCGCCGATGTAGGCCCACTCGTGCTCGGAGGCGACCGTGGCCCGGAACTGGCGGGCGACCTCCTCCTGACTCGCCTCGGTCAGCAACCAGAACTCCGACTTGGGGTCGGTCAGCCAACGGTGCAGCATCGGGAGGTCGGACTCGGGCTCCAGAGGACGTACGGTGAAGCGGCCCAGAAGGGGATCCTCGCGGGTGAGGACGGTGGTGTCGTTCGTGGTCCCACTCATCGGCCCGAAACCTCCAGGTGCGTGTCGTCGGTGGCGGGCAGAGGGACCAGATCGTCGCCGTCGCCTGTGCCTGCGGCCGTACCGCCAGGGGCGCCGAACTCCTGGAAAGCGATGGAACGCTCCACCGCGTAGGGCTCCCGGCCCAGCATTCCGCGCAGGATGCAGGAGTTGCGGTAGGCGCCCATGCCCAGGTCGGGTGAGACGAACCCGTGTGTGTGCAGTTCCGCGTTCTGCACGTAGACCGCCCCGTTCCCCTCGTCGGCGGCCCCGCCCTCGTGTGCGGCCCTGTCCACCCGGTAGTCGCGACGCACCGCGAACCGGCCCGGGCCCTCCCAGGCCAGGCGGTCGGTGATCGGTCCCAAGAAGTCGGGGACCTGGTACCGGTACCCGGTCGCCAGCACCAGCCCGTGCGTGTGCAGGGCGAAACCTCGTCCCTGGTCGGTGTTGCGCAACTCCATCCGGTAGGCGCCCCGTTCGTCCTGACGTACGCCGGTGACCTCGGTGTTGGCCATCAGACGCACCTTCGGTACCCCGGTCCTGGCCTTGAGGTAGAGCAGGTCGTAGATCGCGTTGATGAGGTCGGAGTCGATGCCCTTGTACAGGTTCTTCTGGGAAGCGACCAGTTCCTCGCGTTTGCCTTCCGGTAGCGAGTGGAAGTGGTCGGCGTACTCCGGAGAGGTCATCTCCAGCGTGAGTTTGGTGTACTCCAGCGGGAAGAACCGCGGGGAACGGGTGACCCAGTTGAGCCGGTAGCCGTGGGTGTCCGCCTCATGCAGCAGGTCGTGGAAGACCTCCGCGGCGCTCTGCCCGCTGCCCACGACCGTGATGCTGTCCTTCTTCTGCAGCTCGTGCTTGGCGTACAGGTAGCCCGAGCTGTGCACCGCGTCCCCGGGCAGGTCACGGCAGGGCCCGGGCACGTAGGGCGGGGTACCGGTTCCCAGCACCAGGCGTCGGGCCTGATCCACACGGGCGTGCCCGGTGGCCGTCTCCGTGCTGCGCACGAGATAGAGCGCGCGCTCCTCGTCGAACTCCACCGACTCGACCCGGTGGCCGAACCGGACCCGGTCGCCGAGGCGGCGGGTGACCCAGCGGCAGTAGTCGTTGAACTCCGCGCGCAGAGGATAGAAACGCTCTCGGATGTAGAAGGGGTAGAGGCGTCCGGACTCCTTCAGATAATTGAGGAAGGAGAACGGGGACGTGGGGTCGGCCAGGGTGACCAGGTCCGACATGAACGGGGTCTGGAGCTCGGCGTCCTCCAGCATCATGCCGCTGTGCCAGTCGAACTCGGGTCCTTGGTCCAGGAACAGCCCGTCGAGCTCGGCCACGGGCTCGCTCAGGGCAGCCAGGCCCAGGTTGAAGGGGCCCACACCGATCGCGACGAAGTCGTACACTCGTGGTGGGCCGTCGCTGGTTCCGGCCGCGGGGGCCGTGGGGCTGTCGTTCATCGAGGACTCCCGTTGGTCGTGGTGGTCGGCTCCGCGTCAGTGGCGGACAGGGCATCGGGAGTTGGGGCACCGTGTTCGGCGACGAACCGCTCGGCATAGCCGGCCAGCCGATCCAGGACCTCGCCGATGTCCTGGGCCGTGGCCTTGGGGTTGAGCAGTGTGAACTTCAAGTGGGGACGCCCGTCGACCGTCGTGCGGGCGACGAAGGCCGCCCCGGAGCCCAACAGGGCCTCACGGGCGTAGCGGTTGGCGGCGTCGGCCAGATCCCGCTCCACCCCGGGCAGCGCGCACCGGAACACCAGCGTGCTCAACGTCGGCCTGGTCACGACCGTGAACCTGGGATCCCGGTCGAGCAGCTGCCAGCCTCGGGCGGCCAGTTCCAGCACACCGTCGAAGAGTTCTCCCACACCCTCGGCGCCCATGACCCGCAGGGTCAGCCAGAGTTTGAGCGCGTCGAAGCGCCGGGTGGTCTGCAGGCTCTTGTCGACCTGGTTGGGGGACAGGATCGGGGTGCTGCCGTCCGAGCGCGAGTTGAGATAGTCCGCGTGGTAGGTGACGTGGCGCAACGTGGCTCGGTCGCGTACGAGTACGGCGCTGGAGCTGACCGGCTGGAAGAACGACTTGTGGAAGTCGACCGTGACCGAGTCCGCGCGTTCGATGCTGCTGAGCAGGTGGCGGTGGCGCGAGACCAGCAGCCCGCACCCGTAGGCGGCGTCCACGTGCATCCACACGCCGTTGCGTGAGCACAGTTCAGCGATCTGCGGCAATGGGTCGATGCTGCCGAAGTCGGTGGTGCCGGCGGTGGCGACCACGGCCACGGGCAGGAGTCCTTCGGTCTTGCAGCGCCTGAGCTCGGCGGCCAGGGCGTCGGGACGCATACGGCGCCGGTCGTCGCAGGAGACGGAGACCACCGATTCGTAACCCAGCCCCAGCAGCGCGGCCGACTTGGCGACACTGAAGTGCCCGACCTCGGAGACCAGGATGCGCATCCGCGGGAGGAGATCGGACAAGCGGGTGCCCGCGTCCTCGCGTTCATGCATCTCGTTGCGGGCCAGCAGCAGCGCCTGGAGGTTGGACTGGCTGCCGCCGCTGGTGAAGACCCCGTCGGAGGAAGCTCCGAAACCGATGCGTCCGCAGGTCCACTCGATCATCCGCTGTTCGATGAGGGTGGCACCGGCGCTCTGGTCCCAGGTGTCCAGGGAGGAGTTGACCGCCGAGAGCACGGATTCACCCATGAGAGCGGGCAGGACCACGGGGCAGTTGAGGTGGCCCATGTACCGGGGGTGGTGGAAGTAGACGGCGTCGTCGAGGTAGAGGTGCTCGAGCTCGTCCAGGGCCGCGACGGGGTCGCCGAGGGGGCGGTCGAGGTCGACGTCGGCCATGCCGGGACGCAGGTCCTCGGCGGTGGCGCCGGTCAGGGGCCGTTCGGCGCCGGCCACTCGGCGGGCGACACGTTCGGAGGCCTCCCGGACGAGGTCCTGGTAGCGCTCGGCGCTACCGGGGTCGAAGAGTTGCGTCAGATGTTCGGGGGAGGGGTCGGGCGGCGCGGCCGGTGTGGCGTCCTGCGGGTCCTGCACGGACCGCGCGAGCGAGCTCATGGATGGTCCTCCTGGGAACGGGCGTGCCGGCTGCATCCGTGGACCGGATGCGGCCATGGGGTCGGTGCGAAGACACGGAACACGGGGGACTTCTGAAGAGAAGGACTCCGAACCAAGGGAAGGCTAACCTAAAGCAAAGGCTTCGTACAGCGGTCGATTCGTGGCAATGCGAACCGGAGTGATCACGTGTAGTCACGCAGGTTCAATCGATATTGCGTGTGTGCGCACTCCGGCCGGGGGGGCGTTATCACGGAGCGTGTTCGCAGAGCGGCTCGATCGGGAGGCGGAAGAGTTCCTGCGCCACGCAGAAATACCGTGAATGCGACACGCGTCACCCTCTCCCGGGGCGACCTTCGAGGCTCCCGGGCGCTGTCGGTGTGAAGAAGCCCCGACGGAGACGACCGAACGGACACCGGGGTCGCGCGAGCAGAACGGGCCACGCCCCGGGCTGGGGCAAGCACCCGCTCCGTACCCTTCGCGTGCTCCACCGCGAAGGGGGCGTAGGGTGGATTTCGCCTGGCGGAGAGCGTGCAGCGACATCACGCGCCCCACGGGGCATCTGAGCCGGGCCGGGGCCCCTCCTTCGGGAGGGGCCCTCGTCATGTGTGCCTCGGAGGTCTCGGTGCGGCACACGGGGGTGGGGCGCCGAGCACCGGGCTACCAGACAGTAACCTCGATTCCGTTCCACCACCTGACCGGGGAGAAACCATGAGCGAGGAACTGTCCGTCCGCTTCGACGGGCACGTCGGAACCCTGCAAGTACACAGACCCCCCAACAACCATTTCAACCTCGACCTTCTGCGAGAGCTCGCAGACGAGGCCGAGAAAGCCGCGGCCTCACCCCAGTGCCGCGCCCTCGTCCTGACCTCCGAAGGCAAGAACTTCTGCGCCGGGGTCGACTTCTCCGGCGCCGGGGTGGGCAACACCCCCCAGCGGACCCTGCGCGCCCTCTACGCCGAGGGCCGCCGCCTGTTCGACCTGCCCGTCCCCATGATCGCCGCAGTCCAAGGTGCAGCCGTCGGTGGCGGACTCGGCCTCGCGTGCGCCGCCGACTTCCGGGTGGCCGCGCCCTCCAGCCGCTTCCACGCCAACTTCGGACGCCTGGGCCTGCACCAAGGTTTCGGAACCACCCTCACCCTCCCGCGCCTGATCGGCGAACAGAAAGCCGCCGACATGCTCTACACCGCCCGCCGCGTCACCGGCACCGAGGCCCACACCATCGGACTCGCCGACCACCTCACCGACGAGGACACCGCCGACGCGGTACGCAGGGCCGCCCTCGAGCACGCCCACCGCATCACCACCTCCGCGCCCCTGGCAGTGCGCTCGATCAAGGCCACCCTCCGCGCCGACCTCCGCGCAGCGCTGCCCGCCGCCATGGAACACGAGGCCGCCGAACAGGCCGCCCTCATGGACACCGACGACCACCGGGTCGGCGTTGCAGCATCCCTCGAGCGCACCGACCCCACCTTCACCGGTTCCTGAACCCGCTCACCCCGGATACAGGACGGGCGCTGCGGTGCGCTCGGCGTCCGCAGCGGCCGACAACAGGAACGCATCCGCGTGGTGCACGGCGACCAGATGCAACCCGACCGGGAGTCCCCGCACAGTACGCCCGGCCGGAAGGCTCACCGCCGGGTGCCCGGTCAGGTTGAACAACCATGTGAACCCCACGCTCATCACCTCACCGGGCCCCGTGTGCGGGTGTGGCGGGTTGGGTGTGGTCGGGGTGGCCAACAGGTCCACTCGGGAGAACAACTCCGCCAACACCCGACGGTCGCCCCGGCTCACGCTTGCACGGACATCCGGGCCGGTCCCGCGGCGAGCTAACCACGCCTCGGCCGGATCAGCGAGTGCTACCGGTGCATCGACCACCTCGACCGCACCGGAACCGCGTTCCCAACGCCGCAGGGCCCGTTCTGCGAGCTCCACCGTTTCGGGCTCAGGGGTGTTGAACCCCAGCGTCCCCGACCACGCCACCCGGATACGGGCGGGAACGGGCACCGGGCTCCCACCCAGGACCACCCTCCGGTACAGCTCCAGATCGGGCACCGTACGCGCGATCGGCCCGCCCACGGTCAACCCGGCCCGGTCGCGCGCCGGCAGCAGCCCGGTCGTGGGTTTGTACCCGAGGACCCCGCACCATGCGGCCGGTATCCGTGTCGACCCGGCCCCGTCGCTCGCGGTCGCCCACGGCACCGCCCCGGTCGCCACCGCCACAGCCGAGCCCGCCGACGAGCCACCGGGCACCACGTCCGGATCCCACGGGTTGAGAGTGGGGCCCGCGTCAGTACGACCCCAGGTCTTCCACGCGGTCCCGGGGCCGGGAACGGAGGTGGAACCGACCGGCACCGCGCCGGCTCTGACCAGCGCCTCGGCCTGATGGGAACCGGTCCCCTCGGATGCCTTGACCGCCACCGGTACACCCGCCAACGGCAGGTCGGCACCACGGGCGAGAGCATCATCGGCCGAGCGGGCCCGCTCCAAGGCTTCCTCGGGCCACACTTCGGTGAAGGCGTGCAGGTGGGCGATTCGGCCGATGGAGGCCAGCGAGTCCCGGACGGTCTCGTACGCGCTGACCTCACCCCGGTGGACACGTGCGGCGCTCGTGCCCGCGTCCGGTGGGGGTGTCGGCGGGATGGAGGGAGGTGAATGGGTGGTGGGGCTCATGGATCGCACCGGTGTGGGTGGTGTTCGTCTGTGTGCCGAAGCCTAGCCCGCCGAACAGGGCAAGGGCGGCGCAGGCAGTAGGCAGCTACGGATGCCGGGTGCGGCCGCCACCGGGTGTGCCGTCGGGCGGGGCGGTCTTCTCCGGTGGGCTCTTGCCCCCGGACCCGGTTCTGGTTCCGGTGTGGCGGTGGGTGGCGCGGCGGTACTTGAGCCGGTTGTGGGTCGAGCACAACGGCTGCAAGTTCTCCGCGCTGGTGGTGCCGCCGTGGGAGAACTCGGTGATGTGGTCGGCCTCGCACTGGGAGACCGGCACATCACACCCGCCCTGCCAGGCACAGGTGGAGTGCTTCGCAAACGCCAAGGTACGCAGGTAGCCGGGCGCCAGGCGGTGGGCCCGGCCCAGGTCCAGGGGCAGGCCGGTCCGGTCGTCGAAGACCAGGCGGCGCAGCTGGGCCTGCGGCGCCATGGCCCGTACCACCGAGGTCGCGAGCACGTTGCCGTCCTGGGTGGTGGCGGGTGCGCCGCCCTCGACCCCCACCAGGGTCGACAGGGGTACCGTCACGGTGATCAGGGCTTTGGGGCCCGGCGAGTTCCGGCATCCGTGGTGGCCGTGGGCGAACCCGGCCGCCGCCACCAGGGCGTCGTAGGTGCGTGCGTGTTCGGGGACCGGTGCGTGGCCGTCGTAGGGGGCGGTGTAGGACTCCAACGCCGCCCGGAGTTTCTCGGCGTCGGAGGCAGGCCCCCAGGCCTGGAAGTGGAAGGTCCCCTCGAAGGCACGCCTCATCTGCGCACCCCGGGCCGTGAACGCCTGCTCTTCGTTCTTCTCCGGCCGGTCGGGGTTGAGCTCCAGGCCCAACGCGTTGGCGGCGCGGGTGAGGGACTGTACCGACATCGTCGTACGCTCGCGTTTGGCGCCGACCAGACCGGTCTCGATCATGGAGCGGTACTGTTCGGCGTCCGGATGGGTGTTGGTATCGCGCTTTTTCACCTCGCGTTCGGCCCCTGATGCCAGGGCCGCGGCCTCGCCCACGGTCAACACACCCTCGGCCAGTGCCTGGGCCGTGTGCGGCAGCGTTTCGGTGTGCAGACCGGTGGCCAACAGGGCCAGGCGCTCGGCCTCACCGGGGTGGAGGCCCCAGGTGTGCATCATATATGCCTTCACGCTTTTCTGGCCGCTTTCTTCGAGCAATTGCCCGGAGGCTTCCATCCGGGCGATCGGGGCGAGCATTGCGAGTTTGAGCGCATCGACCTGTCTGTGTACTGCTGTGAGGCGCTCCAGCGTATTGGCGGCCGTGCCGGGAGGGAGGTCGCCGTCGAAGGAGGAGATGACGTTGCGGGCCGCAGCGCCGAGCGCAGCAACGGCCGCGTCGGGGTCCGTTCCTGTGCTGGTATCTGCGGTGTGGTTCGTCATGTTTTTATGCTACGAGAATCGTTCCCGGAAAGGGCAGTGTCCACAAGGGGTTGAGGCCCTTGTTCCGGCCCGTCCGTGATTCCTGGGGATGCTTCTTCTTTTTTCGCAATGCTCCTGTGGACAAATCCACAGGCCCGCATGCCCGCGGTAGAATACGAAGGGGTCCGCCCCGCGCGTTCCCGGGACGAACCACCGTCCCCAGGAACACACAACCACTCCATCCGCAGGTACCTCTCACCCCCGCCACCCCGGACCTCCTGATAACGGACTTTGCCGGATCTCTGACAACCGGGCCTGCGCCGGGTTACGGTCCACGGACAGAGGCCGCATCAGAGACGGGGAGGGCGGGCCATGGGCACGGGGAACACGCACGATCGTGGCGCCGGGAAGGACGAACCGCAGCTCCGTGAGGAAGCCGCACGCTTGTGGCGCAAGGCCGCGCTGGTGACACCGCTGGCGATCCGGGCCGTGGCCACTTTGCGCATCGCCGATCACCTCGTCGACCGGGCCCGCACCGCAGAGGAACTGGGTGAGGCGGTCGGGGCCGACCCCGAAGCACTGGGACGGGTCATGCGCCATCTGGTCAACGAGGACATCTTCACGATGGAGGACGGACGCTTCGGCCTGACCGGTACGGGCTCGGCCCTGCGCACGAACCACCCGTGGTCGCGTCTGGGCTGGCTCTCCGCCGAAGGGGCCATCGGCCGCTCCGAGGTGAGTCTGACGGAGCTGGCCTCGGCCCTGCGCACCGGTGAGACCGCCTACGCACGTTACTTCCGTTCGACGTTCTGGAAGGACCTGTCGGCCGACCCCGCCCTCGCGGCCTCGTTCGATCACCTGATGGGTGCGCGCATGATCGAGCATGCCCGGACCCTGACCGGGATGTACGGGTGGGATTCCCTGAAGGACATCGTGGACGTCGGTGGGGGAGACGGGACTCTGCTGAGCGTGCTTCTCGGACGTTTCCCTGGTCTGCGTGGCACGGTCCTCGACCTCGAAGGCCCCGTTCGGACGGCATGGGAAACGTTTCGGTACGCGGGGCTGGACGAGCGCGCCGACGCCGTCGCCGGGAGTTTCTTCGATCCCCTGCCCCCGGGTCGTGACGCCTACCTGCTCTGCTGGGTCCTGCACGACTGGGACGACGAATCGGCACTGGCGATCCTGCGCCGGTGCGCGGAGGCGGCCGACCCCACCGGACGGGTCCTGGTGGCCGAGTACGGCGGGGGCAAACAGGTCACCGAGTTGGACGTGCGTATGCTCGCCTACTTCAACGGCCGTGAACGCGACGTCGCCGCACTCTCGGACCTCGCCGCGGAGGCCGGTCTGTCCCTGGCCGGCGAACACAGCATGTACGGCATCACCCTGACCGAGTTCACGGTCGGCCGCCCCGAATGAGACACGGCCTACCGCCTGGTCAGCTCCCGTGCCATTCGCAGTAGAACACCGTGGCGTCGTCCCCGAGCTCGCTCTTGTGGTGGAGCATCACTGCATTGATCAGACGGCGCAGGGTCTCGGGCACCGGCAGTTGGTCGGCCTCCTGCCGCACGATGAACCGCACGAACTGGTCGATCCCGAACTCTTCGCCCCGGGAGTCGCGGGCCTCGATCATGCCGTCGGTGTACACGAGGATCCGGTCGCCGGGTTGGAGTTGTTCGCTGCACACGTGGACCGGTACCTCGAAGTCCATGCCCAGCGGGTGTGTGGGTTCGCAGCCCAGAGTGCGGACCGCGTTCTGCCCGCGCAGGAGCACCGGTGGCAGGTGCCCGCAGTTGACCCAGCGAAAGATCCCGGTCTCGGTGTCGAGCTCGGCCATGATCCCCGTGGTGAACCGGGAACGGACGAACTCCTCGGTCAGTATCTTCTCCACCTCCGCGGGCATGTCCTCCAGAGCAATGCCGCTGCGCCGCGCGTTGCGGAACGCTCCCACGGTCAGGTTGGCCAGGAGGCCCGCGGCGTTGTCGTGGCCCATCGCGTCGAACAGGGCCATGTGGACGGTGTTGCCGGACAAGGCGTAGTCGAAGGAGTCGCCGGCGTTCGCGTAGGCCGGTTCGGTGGCGGCCGCGAGGGTGACCCTCTCGTTGGCGAAGACCGTGGGTGGCATCAGGGTCCACTGCATCTCCGCCGAGACCGTCATCGGTCGACTCCGGATCAACCGGGCGTAGGAATCGCTGATGGAGCGTTTGTCCGCGACCAGGAGGCCCACGATCGCTGCGAGAGAGCGCAGTACCTCGTCGTCGGCGTTCTCGGCCCGCTCGATGTGGAGCACCCCCAAGCGCTCGCTGCCGTTCTGCACCGGGACCCAGTACTGGGGCAGGCGGGCGACCCGGAGAATCTGGGTGTGGATGAAGGCCAGCCCGGCGACGCTGCCGTCTATCCGCAGCTGTTCCCCGCCCTGGGCGGAGTCGGAGCCTTTACCGGTCACCTCTTTCAGGATGATCTGTTGGCGGTCGGCCAGATACAGACGAACCCCGTACAACCCGGCGTGTTCGGCTTCCTCCGTCACCCGGGACGCCAACCCTTCGAAGGTCAAATGGGTGCTGGAACGCGCCAGGGTCCTGACCACGTTGTCGATGCCGTGCTGTTCCACTGCCATGGCGACCATCCAGACGGGCGGAGGCACAGGTCGGAGGGGTTCCTACCCGTCGTGACCAGCAGAGACACGAAGAGACGCGCCAAAGCCGGTCAGGAAAGTGGTGCGGCGGGCCACCTCAGTAGAGTGCGGCCCGGTTCTCCTCCTCCAGCGCGGCGTCGATGGCCTCCACCGGGTCCGGGCTGTCCTTGAGGTCCTTCAGCACCTGCCCCAGGGTCGGCAGCTCGGCACGGTCGGGCCACGTCGAGGGTTCCCACAGCGCCGAACGCCGGAACGCCTTCGCGCAGTGGAAGTAGGCCTCCTCGATCTGCACGCACAGCACCAGTTTCGGTACCCGGCCGCGCACCGCGAAGCTCTCCCGCAGATCCTGGTCCACCACGATCGCCGCGGTCCCGTTCACACGTAGGGTCTCCTCGACCCCGGGGACGCAGAACAGCAGCCCCACGTGCGGGTTGTCGACGATGTTGACGAGGGAATCCACGCGCCGGTTGCCGGGCCGGTCGGGGATGGCGACCGTGCGCGTGTCCAGGGCCCGGAACCCGCCCGGTGCTTCACCGCGCGGGGAGACGTCACAGGTGCCGTCGGCCCCCGAGGTCGACACGAGAACGAAGGGGCTGCGTTCCAGGAAGGCCAGTCCGTGTTCGTCGAGGTATCCGCGGTCCTTGTCCACGACGATCGGTGCCGGATCGCCCACGAGCTCACGCAAGTGGGAGTGGTCCTGCACGGTTTGCAGGTCAGAGACGTCCACGTCGATCAAGTTCCTTCCGCTCGCGCCGGTAACGGTGCACCCCGCTGCGTCGATCCTATGGCGTGGTCGGGCCGCCGGGACCGAGCGGTTCCGGCGGCCCGGGGCGGCAGGGGTCAGAAGGAGGTCAGGGTGATGGCGAAGGCGCTCGGGCCGTGGTCCTGGACGTAGGAGGCGAAACCCGCCACGTCGTCGAACGCGAACCCGTAGGCCTTGCCGTCCTCGGTGTGTTCGTGGAAGACGGCTGCGTACCGGTTGGTCACCTCGTCCAGGTAGAAGCCGTCGGGGTCGTTCGTGGGCTGTGCGGAGTGGTTGAGCAGGGTGGAGCGGTTGAATGCCGCGCCCACGATCGCCGCGACCGGCCCGGTGATGCCGTCGTTGGGTGCGGCCAGCGCTCCGTCACAGAACAGCACATCGGAGGTGGAGGGGCGGGGGATGGGCTCCACACCGCCGTCGAAGAGCAGTTCGTCGCCCTCGACCCGGCCGGTGAAGGTCCCGGCGTTGGTGGTGACCACCAGGTCGGTGTCGGCGTAGTGCGACCACACGCGGTCGACGTAGGGGTCGTAGTAGGCGGGATCGAACCGGCCCGCACCGAGGCCGTGGCCGGGGGCGATGACCCGAAGGTCGTCGAAGACCAGGTCGCCGAAGTCGGGGTCCGCGGCCAGGGTCTCGAAGACGGCGTCGCGCCCGCCCGGGACGAAGAACCCGGTGGCGTGGTCCTCCTGCCCGGTCAGCTCGATGCCGATGGGAACGCTGAACTGGTCGACCATGGAGGTGTTGCAGAACATGCCGTCCTCGTTGTGGGTGAACTCCACCGAGTCGTGCAGCACATCGAAGCCGGGTTCGCCCTCCACCCAGCCCGAGGGCAGTTGGAGAGCGGGGTTGCCGTTGCCGTCGGTGACGATACGGATCCCGAGCTTGCCGCCGAGCGCGATGTAGATGCGCCCCGACATGAAGGGGAGTGTCATGTCCTCGGGCAGCGAATCCAGAGGGATGGAGTAGTCGGTGTAGCCGTCATCGGTGTTGTCGTCCTCGCTGACGGGGTGGGGCGTGCCGGTGGGGTCCACCCAGCAGTGGCTGTCGGTGGTCAGGTCCGTTCCGACGATGTAGAGCAGGATCTCCTCGTCGGAGAAGCGCCCGCTGTTGTTGGCGACACTGACCGGGAGCGCTCCCGAATTGCGTGTACCCGTGCTGGCGGAGGCAGGCTGGGCGGAGTGGGTGGAGCATCCGGCACCGAGCAGCGGGACGCCGGCGGCGAGTGCGGTCCCGCCCAGGAAGAGTCGGCGGTCGATCATGTGCGGTCTCCTCGCGTGAGGGGCAGAAAACTGAAAACTAAATTTCCAATTAATTGGCGTCAACCGGGTCGACACAAGAGATTTCCGGGCTGCATGAGTTCCCAGTTCACACAGGGGTGAGACCCCGTCCCGTTTTCCGAGGCCGGGCAGCGGATCACACCTGGGTGCACGGATGCACGTGCGCCCGGCGGGGACCTAGGACCTCTCCCCGGTACCGACCCGGGGACCTAGGACCTCTCCCCGGTACCGACCTTCGCGGGGTGATGCCTGACTCCCGACTTTGGTGCGACGGACACGGACGCTGGTGAGCTGTCACATGGCCAGGTCACCGAGACGGCCGCACACGGCCGCCGTTGGAGAGAGGACCGCACAAGTGCCCCGCCGCAATCCGCGCAGAACATCCGAGACCGATCCGTCCCCCGGTACGGACGGACCGGTCTCCGAAGCGCTCCTCCGCACCCGGAGGTTCCTCAAACCACAGGAGGTTTCCGAAGACCTGCGTACCGTCCACCGCGCCGGAGGACGCGGCGCCGACACCTTCTACCGGGACCGCTGGAGCCACGACAAGATGGTGCGCTCCACACACGGGGTGAACTGCACCGGCTCCTGCTCCTGGAAGGTCTACGTCAAGGACGGGATCATCACCTGGGAGGGACAGCAGACCGACTACCCGTCGGTGGGACCGGCCAGTCCCGAGTACGAACCCCGGGGCTGCCCGCGCGGTGCCGCTTTCTCCTGGTACACCTACTCACCGACCCGCGTGCGTTACCCGTACGTGCGTGGCGTCCTGCTGGAGATGTACCGCGGTGCCAAGCAGCGGTTGGACGACCCCGTCCTGGCCTGGAAGGACATCGTCACCGACCCCGAGCGTTCCGCCCGTTACAAGCGGGCCCGCGGCAAGGGCGGACTCGTCCGCGCCACCTGGCAGGAAGCACTCGAGATCGCCGCCGCAGCCCACGTGCACACCATCGCCGACCACGGCCCCGACCGGGTTGCCGGATTCTCCCCGATCCCGGCGATGTCCATGGTCTCCCAGGCGATCGGTTCCCGCTTCTACGGGCTCATCGGCGGGCCGATGCTCTCCTTCTACGACTTCTACGCCGATCTTCCCGTCGCCTCCCCACAGGTCTTCGGCGACCAGACCGACGTACCCGAGTCGGGGGACTGGTGGAACGCCGGCTACCTCATGATGTGGGGCTCCAACGTTCCTGTCACTCGTACCCCGGACGCGCACTGGATGGCCGAGGCCCGCTACCGGGGCCAGAAGGTCGTCGTGGTCTCCCCGGACTACGCCGACAACACCAAGTTCGCCGACGAGTGGCTGGCCGCCCGGCCCGGCAGCGACGGTGCGCTGGCCATGGCCATGGGGCACGTGACGCTGCGCGAGTTCTTCGTGGAGCGCACCACCCCCTACTTCGACGAATACGTGCGCCGCTACACGGACCTGCCGTTCCTGGTGCGCCTGGAGGAGAACGGCGACAGCTACCGGGCCGGTAAGTTCCTCACCGCCCAGGACCTGGGGCGGGAGGGAGAGAACACCGCCTTCAAGACAGTGGTCCTGGACGAGGGTACCGGAGAGGTGGTGGTGCCCAACGGTTCGCTGGGTTTCCGTTACGGCGAGGAGGGCGAGGGACGCTGGAACCTCGACCTGGAGGGCACACGTCCCCGACTCACCCTGTACGAGGACGGCCACGGCGAAGGGGGAGCCGAGTCGGTCGAGGTCGCGCTGGCCCGCTTCGACACCGAGGACGCCCAGCCCTCGCGCCGGGGTGTACCCGTGCGCAGGATCGGCGGCCACCTGGTCACCACCGTCTTCGACCTGCTGCTCGCCCAGTACGGCGTGGGACGCGACGGTCTGCCCGGAAGCTGGCCGACCGGCTACGACGACCCCGACGAACCAGGCACCCCGGCCTGGCAGGAGACCTTCACCGGTGTCCCTGCGGCCCGCGCCGCGCGGGTCGGGCGCGAGTTCGCTGCCAACGCCGAGGAGTCCGAAGGCCGCTCCATGATCATCATGGGCGCAGGCACCAACCACTGGTTCCACTCCGACACCATCTACCGTGCCTTCCTCACCTTGACCGCCCTCACCGGTTGCCAGGGCGTCAACGGCGGCGGCTGGGCACACTACGTCGGGCAGGAGAAGACCCGCCCGCTCACCGGCTACAACCAGATGGCCTCGGCCGGGGACTGGGTACGCCCGCCCCGGCAAATGGTCCAGACCGCGTTCTGGTACTTGCACAGCGGCCAGTACCGCTACGACCGGTTCAGCGCCGATCAGGTCTCCTCCGGGCTCGGCAAGGGCCTGTTCAAGGGCATGAGTACCGCTGACGTCATCACCCAGTCCGCGCGCTCGGGGTGGATGCCCTCCTACCCGACCTTCGACCGCAACCCCCTGGACCTGAGCGACCAGGCACGTGAGGCCGGGCTCCCCGTCAGGGAGTACGTGCCCCGCGAACTCCGGGAAGGGCGGATGCGCTTCGCATGCGAGGACCCCGACGCGCCGCAGAACGCGCCACGGGTCCTGACCGTGTGGCGGGCCAACCTGCTGGGCAGTTCGGCCAAGGGCAACGAGTACTTCCTCGAGCACCTGCTCGGCACCGGCTCCTCCCTGCGGGCCGAGCAGGCGCGGGAGGGTGAGCGTCCCCGGGACGTGAACTGGCGGGAGGAGGCGCCCAGAGGCAAGCTCGACCTGCTGCTGTCCCTGGATTTCCGAATGACCAGCACCACCGTCTTCTCCGACGTGGTGCTGCCCGCCGCCACCTGGTACGAGAAACACGATCTGAACTCCACGGACATGCATCCGTTCGTGCACCCGTTCAACCCAGCCATCTCCCCGCCCTGGCAGGCCCGTACCGACTTCGACGCCTTCCACGGGTTGGCCCGCAGCTTCCGTGAGCTGGCCGTCGAGCACCTGGGCACACGGCGGGACGTGGTCGCAGTACCGCTGACCCACGACACCCCCGACGCGATGGCCACACCCAACGGCACCGTGCGCGACTGGAAGTTCGGTGAGTGCGAACCCGTCCCGGGCGTGACCATGCCCGAGCTCGTGGAGGTCGAACGCGACTACACCGCGATCGCCGCCAAGCTCGGTGCGCTGGGCCCGCTCCCGGACGAACACGGTGTGAGCACCAAGGGCATCGTCTACGACGTCGGCAAGGAGATCGAGTACCTGGGCAGAGCCAACGGCACCGTGCGCGGCGGGCCGGCCGACGGGCGACCGTCGCTCGAACGCGCCCCCCGGATGTGCGAAGCGATCCTGGCCCTCTCGGGCACCACCAACGGACGCCTGGCCACCCAGGGTTTTCACACCCTGGAGAAACGTGTGGGAACCGCAATGGCCGACCTGTCCGCCGAGAGCGAGGGCAAACAGGTCACCTTCGCCGACGTGCAGGTCGCCCCGGTGACGGTACTGACCTCGCCGGAGTGGTCCGGCAGCGAGAGCGGAGGACGCCGGTACTCGCCCTTCACCATCATCGTCGAACGGAACAAACCCTGGCACACCCTCACCGGACGCCAGCACCTCTTCCTCGACCACGACTGGATGACCGAGGCGGGCGAGAACCTGCCCGTGTTCCGGCCGCCTTTGAACATGCACCGGCTCTTCCAGGAACCGGAGATCGGTGACAACGGCGAACTCGGTGTGACCGTGCGCTATCTGACCCCGCACAACAAGTGGTCCATCCACTCCGAGTACCAGGACAATCTACTGATGCTCAGCCTGTCCCGCGGCGGCCCGTCCGTCTGGATGAGCGGCGCCGATGCCGAGAAGATCGGCGTGCGGGACAACGAGTGGATCGAGGCGGTCAACCGCAACGGTGTGGTCGTGGCCCGCGCCGTCGTCTCCCACCGCATGCCGGAGGGGACCGTCTACATGCACCACGCCCAGGACCGGCTCATCGATGTCCCCCGAGCCGAGACGTCGGGCGAACGCGGCGGTATCCACAACTCGATCACGCGCCTGCTCATCAAGCCCACCCACTTGATCGGCGGCTACGCGCAGTTCAGCTACGCCTTCAACTACATCGGACCTACCGGCAACCAGCGTGACGAAGTGACCGTGATTCGCCGGCGTTCCCAGGCGGTGGAGTACTGATGCCCGCCACGATCCGGACAACGCCGATGCCGACAACGGAGACCCCCGAGCGCCGACATTTCCCGGAGGTGCACTGATGCGTGTCATGGCCCAGATGGCAATGGTGATGAACCTCGACAAATGCATCGGGTGCCACACCTGTTCGGTCACCTGCAAACAGACCTGGACCAACCGTGCCGGCATGGAGTACGTGTGGTTCAACAACGTCGAGACCCGGCCCGGGCAGGGCTACCCCCGCACCTACGAGGACCAGGAGCGGTGGAAGGGCGGCTGGACCCGCAAATCCAACGGTCGCCTGGCGCTGCGTTCGGGCAGCAGGCTGAAGAACCTCGCCACGATCTTCGCCAGCCCCACCCTGCCCGGCATCGACGACTACTACGAGCCCTGGACCTACGACTACCGGACGCTCACCGACGCGCCCCTGCAGGAGCACACCCCGGTCGCCCGCCCCAAATCACTCATCAGCGGACGCGACATGGCCATCCGGTGGAGCGCCAACTGGGACGACAATCTCGCAGGAGCGCCCGAACTCGCCAACGACGACCCCGTCCTGCGCAAGGTCTCCGACAAGGTCAAGCTCGAGTTCGAGCAGTCCTTCATGTTCTACCTGCCGCGTATCTGCGAGCACTGCCTCAACCCCTCATGCGCCGCCGCCTGTCCCGCCGGAGCGATCTACAAGCGCAACGAGGACGGCATCGTGCTCGTGGACCAGGACCGGTGCCGGGGCTGGCGCAAATGCGTGACCGCCTGCCCCTACAAGAAGATCTACTTCAACCACCGCACCGGCAAGGCCGAGAAATGTACGTTCTGCTATCCCCGCATCGAGGTCGGCATGCCCACGGTGTGTGCGGAGACGTGCGTGGGACGGCTGCGCTACCTGGGTCTGGTCTTCTACGACATGGATGCGGTCCTGCCCGCCGCATCGGTGGAGGACGAACACGAGCTCCTCGACGCCCAGCGCCACCTGATCCTGGACCCCGAGGATCCCGAGGTGATCCGTTCCGCCGAGAAGGAGGGCATCCCCCACGACTGGATCGAGGCGGCCCGGCGCTCGCCCGTCCACTCGCTCATCAACGAGTACCGGGTGGCCCTGCCCCTGCACCCGGAGTACCGCACCATGCCCATGGTCTGGTACATTCCGCCGCTGTCCCCGGTCGTGGACGCCGTCTCCGAGACGGGTGAGGACGCCGAGAACCGCAACAACCTGTTCGCGGCCATCGAGAGCCTGCGCATCCCCGTCGAGTACCTGGCCGAACTCTTCACCGCCGGAGACACCGGCCCCGTCAACGACTCCTTGCAGCGCCTGGCCGCGATGCGTTCCTACATGCGCGACATCAACCTGGGACGCGAGACCGACGAGGAGATCCCCCGGTCCGTCGGCATGGACGGCGAGAGTATCCACCGGATGTACCGGCTGCTGGCCCTGGCCAAGTACGAGGACCGCTACGTGATCCCGCCTGCGCACGCCGAACAGGCGCACTCCCTGGAGGCCTACGCCGCCGGATGCAGCCTGGACACCGAGGGCGGGCCCGGTATGGGCGGCCCCGGGGCGGGCGGGTCCTCCCGTGGAGGGCCGGTCACCGGCGGGAAGGTGTCGTTGCCCACGCCCCGGGTCCGTCGCCCGGAGGATGGCGAATGAGCCTGTTCAGAGCCCTCGAACGCCACCGGCTCTCCGCCCGGCAACGCGCCCTGACCCACCGGCTGGCCGCACTGGTGCTGGCCCACCCCGACGAGCAGCTCCTGGCCGACCTGCCGATGCTGCGGCAGGCGGCCGGGGAACTGCCCGACCCGCCGCGTACTGATCTGCTCGGGGTGATCGAATGGCTCGCCTCGACACCGTTGCTCGAACTCGCCGGGACCTATGTCGGGACATTCGACCTGCACCGGCGCTCGTGTCTGCACCTGACCTACTACGCCCACGGGGACACACGTAACCGCGGAGCTGCCCTGCTGTGGTTCTCCAACGCCTACCGCAGGGCCGGTTTCCACCTCGACGCAGCGGAACTCCCCGACCACCTGTGTGTGCTTCTGGAGTTCGCCGCCACGGTCGACCCCGACAGCGGAACGCGCCTGCTGAACCGCTACCGGGCCGGGTTGGAACTGCTGCGTCTGGCCCTGACCGAGGTGGACTCGCCCTACACGGGCGCGGTCTCGGCGATCAACGCCACCCTGCCGCCCAGGACCGACCGGCTCGACGGCGCCGTTGCCCGGCTCGTGGCCGAGGGGCCGCCGGCCGAAGAAGCCGGTCTCGCCCCCTTCCCACCTCCGGAAAACAGGAGTATGCACCTGTGAACACCACACTCGGAACGGTGTTGTGGGTCATCGTCCCCTACGTCTGCGCGGCGATCTTCCTCGTCGGCCATTACTGGCGCTACCGCTACGACAAGTTCGGTTGGACGACCCGGTCGACCCAGATCTACGAGAGCCGTCTCCTGCGGTGGGGCAGCCCCCTGTTCCACTTCGGCATGCTCGCGGTCATCGGCGGCCACGTCATCGGGCTGCTGGCCCCCAAGGGGTGGACCGCGGCCCTGGGCATCACCGACGAGGGTTACCACGTCATGGCCGTCGGACTCGGCCTGGCCGCCGGGCTCGCGGTGGTCGTGGGGCTCACCCTGCTCATCCTGCGCCGGCGCATGGTCGGGCCGGTCTTCCGGTCGACCAGCCGGATGGACAAGCTCATGTACGCCGGGCTCGCCCTGGTGGTCCTCACCGGGACGGCCAACACCGTCGTCGGCAACATCATCGGCCACTACGACTACCGGGAAGGGGTCTCCGTCTGGTTCCGCGGACTGTTCTTCCTGGACCCTCACCCGGAGCTGATGGGCGCCGCCCCGTTCACCTTCCAGGCACACACCCTGACCTCCTCCGTGCTGTTCGCGCTGTGGCCGTTCACCCGGCTGGTGCATGTGTTCAGTGTGCCGATCGGTTACCTGTGGCGGCCCTACGTGCTGTACCGGTCACGGGACACGCGGATGGGTGAACGCCGCGGCCGCCGTGGCTGGGAGAACGTGGAGGACGGGAGCCGGACGCCATGAACAGCGGCGCCAGAACCAACCTCGTACTGGCCACGGCGGCGTTCGCGCTCATGTTCTGGGCGTGGAACCTGATCGCCCCCCCTGGCACCCGACTACGCCGCGCGTCTGGACCTGACCCCCACCCGGACGTCCGTGCTCATCGCCTTCCCCGTGCTGATCGGAGCCCTGGGACGGATCCCCGTCGGGGCGCTGACCGACCGCTACGGCGGACGGGCGGTGATGGCCGCGGTCGCCTTCGCCTCCGTGGTGCCGGTGCTGCTGCTCGGCTTCGCGGGGGATTCCTATCCGGTACTGCTGGTGCTCGGATTCTTCTTGGGGATCGCTGGGATCTCCTTCGCCGTGGGCGTGCCGTTCGTCAGCCGGTGGCACGCCCCGAACAAGCGCGGGTTCGCCACCGGGGTGTTCGGTGCGGGCATGGGAGGTACGGCGCTGTCGGCCTTCCTCACCCCGTACCTGGCCGACATGATCGGTCTGCTGGGCACGCACGTGTTCATGGCCGTGGCGCTCGCCCTGATGGGGGTGCTCGTGCTGGTGGTGTGCCGCAACCCTCCCGGATGGGTGCCTTCCACAGCCCCGTTGGCGCCCCGGCTCCGTGAAGCCCTCGTGCTGCGGGCGACCTGGCAGAACATCGCTTTGTACGCGGTGGCCTTCGGCGGGTTCGTGGCCTTCTCGACCTACTTGCCGACCTTGTTGCACAACGCCCACGGCTTCGTGCAGACCGAGGCGGGTCTGCGTACCGCCGGGTTCGCGCTGGTGGCCGTGGTCGCCAGGCCGGCGGGTGGGGCGCTGTCCGACAGGATCGGCCCGGCCCGGGTGTGTCTGGTCTCCTTCGCGGGGACCACGCTCACGGCGGGTGCGCTGGTCTTCCAGCCGTCGGTGGGACTGGCTGCGGGGACGGTGTTCGTACTGATGGCGGGCTTCCTCGGGCTGGGGACCGGCGGTGTGTTCGCCCTGGTCGCGCAGCTGGTGGAACCGGTCCGGGTCGGTACGGTGACCGGTCTGGTCGGAGCCGCCGGCGGGCTCGGCGGGTACTTCCCACCGCTGGTCATGGGCGCGGTCTTCCAGAACACGGGGTCCTACGCTCCGGGGTTCGTGCTACTGGCAGCCGTCGCACTGGGAACAGCGGTCTACACCGCACTCGCTTTCCGGGAGGTCCCGGCGGGTGTGAGGAGCGGGCCGGGCCGGCCCGGACACTCGGCATGAGATTCCGCCCTGGTCGGAGCCGTGGAGTACCGCGGCCCCAGCGCGCTGAGAGCGTTTTGTTTCATATGTCCCGGTTAGGAGGGGCAAAAGGAGGGATTCTCATGGTGAACAGTGTCTCCGAACTGATGAGCAGGCCCACACAGACGGTCCAGCCCGACACCACGCTCCGACAAGCCGCCGAGCTCATGCGCGACGCCGACGTGGGCGACGTCATCGTGACCGAGGAAGGGAATCTACGCGGCATCCTCACCGACCGGGACATCGTCGTGCGCTGTGTCGCCTCGGGTGGCGACCCCGGCGACATCCGGGTCGACTCGGTGTGCAGCGCACAGGTGGCCACGGTGCCGCCCCAGAGCACTGTCCGCGACGCCGTGGACGTCATGCGTGCGGGAACCGTACGCCGGTTGCCGGTGGTCGACGACGACGCCGTCATCGGGGTCGTGACGATGGGCGACCTCGCCCGCGCCGTCGACGAGAACTCGGCCCTGGCCGAGGTCACCGGCGCAGAACCCAACCGGTGAACCGGGCCTGAGGCACGGCCCCGGGGCACGGTCCCGGGACCGTGCCCCGGTCTCAAGGTGAAACATCGCAGACCCTCTCACCGCCGGCGGTGAAGGGATCCGCACGGCCCCGGTACCGCCGTGGCCGGACGAACGAGGGCCGACACAGCGGCGCCTCCTCGCTCGCCCCTCAACCCTCCAGGACGACGGCCAACCCCTGGCCGACACCGATGCAGAGTGTGGCCAGCCCCCACCCGCCGCCGCGACGGCGCAGCTCGTGGGCGAGGGACCCCAGGACACGGGCCCCGGACGCGCCCAGCGGGTGCCCCAGAGCGATCGCCCCGCCGTTGGGGTTGACGATCTCGGGGTCCAGGCCGTCCCAGGAACGCAGGCACGCCAGGGACTGGGCGGCGAAGGCCTCGTTGAGTTCGACCACCGACAGGTCCCTCCACCCGATGCCGGCGCGCTCCAGAGCGATCTCGGCAGCGCGCACCGGGCCGATACCGAACACGTCCGGGTCCACGCCGGCCGCGCCCCGGCCCGCGATCCGCGCGAGGGGTTCCAGACCGGTGCGGTCGGCGGCGCCCCGATCGCCCAGCATCAGGGCGGCGGCCCCGTCGTTGAGCGGGGAGGCGTTGCCCGCGGTGACGGTGCCCTCGGCCCGGAAGGCGGTCTTGAGCCCGCCGAGCTTGTCCAGGGACGTCTGCCGCACACACTCGTCCCGGTCCAGGTGCGCGTCGGGCACCTGGACGATCTCGTCGTCGAAGAACCCCTTCTCCCAGGCCCGGGCCGCCTTCGTGTGGCTGGCCAGGGCGAAGGCGTCCTGCTCGTCGCGGCCGATCCCGAACTTCTCGGCCAGGCGCTCGGTGGCCTCACCCAGCGACACGGTCCACCGGTCGGGCATACGCGGGTTGACCATGCGCCAGCCCAGGGTCGTGGAGTGCAGGGTGGCGTCACCGGCGGGGAACCCCTTGGGCGGCTTGGGCATCACCCATGGGGCACGGCTCATCGACTCCACACCCCCGGCCATGACCAGGGAGGCGTCCCCGGTCTGGATCGCCCGGCTGCCCTGGACGGCCGCTTCCAGACCGGAGCCGCACAGCCGGTTCACCGTCGAGCCGGGAACCGAGGTCGGCAACCCGGCCAGGATCGCGGCCATCCGGGCGACGTTGCGGTTCTCCTCACCGGCGCCGTTGGCGTTGCCGAGGACGATCTCGTCGACGGGCGGTGCGGAACCGTCACTGCCCGGGCCGACGGGTGCTTCGGAGCGCTCCAGGCCGGGCGCGCGGTCGACGAGAGCACCGATGACGTGTGCGGCGAGATCGTCGGGGCGGACGCCGCAGAGCGCTCCGCCGAACTTGCCGAAGGGGGTGCGGACGGCATCGAGGACGTAGGTGTCGGTCACCGGGGGCCTCCTGGGCGTGGTGTGTGCGGACCGATGGGTTCGTGGGGACGCCGGGCTACGGCTGACGGTTCCCTGTGAGTGATCGCACCACAGACAGTTCGGTCTCGGTGGGGGCGGGGGTGGGGATCACGTTCTCGGCGACCAGGAGGCCCCAGCCGGTGGCCTGCGTGACCTGCTCGACCTCCACACCCGGGTGCAGCCCGGTGAGTACCAGCTCGCCGGTGTCGGGGTCGGGCTCGAGCACACCGAGGTCGGTGATGACCCGGGTGGGGCCCGCCCCGCGCAGTCCCAGACGCTCGCGGTCGCCCTTGCCGCGTCCGTGCCCCACCGAGGTCACGAAGTCGACCTGGTCGACGAAGGCGCGTCTGCTGTGCCGCATGATCACGATGGCTTCGCCGCAGGAGGCAGCGATCTCCGGGGCCCCGCCCGCGCCGGGCAGCCGAATCGCGGGGGAGGAGTAGTCGCCGATGACGGTGGTGTTGATGTTGGCGTAACGGTCGATCTGGGCCGCGCCGAGGAAACCGACGTCGATACGCCCGGCCTGGAGCCAGTAGTTGAAGACTTCGGGGACCGGGACCACGGTGTCGGCGGTGTCGGCGAGGACGCCGTCGCCGATGGACAGCGGAAGGTGGTCGGGGACCGTGCCCAAGGTGCCCGATTCGTAGACCATCCACAGGCCGGGAGCGTGGGTGCGCCGGGCGACGTTGGCGGCGGTGCTGGGCAGGCCGATGCCGACGAAGCAGGACATCTCGTCCTCGAGTGCGCGCGCCGCGGTGACGGTCATGATTTCGTCGGAGGTCCAGGTCACGGTGGTCACAGGGGGCTCCCTGCCGGTTCGGGGATCACGGCGCCGACCGTTGCGTTGCAGTCAGCTCCTGGGTTTGCCTGAGTTCCTGCTGTGGGGCAGGACGCTCCGGGGCGTGTCCGGTGGGGGAGGGGTCTCCGGAACGGGGAGCTCACGTGCCACCGGCCGCGGGGACACCGATCTGTTCCTCCAGCCAGGTGTTGAAGGCCTCGCGGTCGCGGCTGATCCCGTCCCAGGCCTGGTAGGCGGAGTTGTCGCGCTCGTAGTACCCGTGCGCGTAGGAGGGGGCCGCTCCGCCGGGGACCACACTGACGGCGTCGACGATCCGGCCGGGCAGGAGCACCTGTCCGGGGACGGGCTCGAGGGTTTCGGCGACCTCTTCGACGGTGACCAGTACACGCCCGGCGGCCAGGGCGGCCTCCTTCTGGATGCCGGTGATGCCCCACAGCTGCACGTTGCCGGAAGGATCGGCGCGTTGGGCGTGGATGACCGTGACGTCGGGATTGACCGCGGGGACGGCGGCCACCTCCTGTCCGCTGAAGGGGCAGGTGACGGTGCTGATGTTGGGGTTGTTGCCCACCAGATCGGTGCCGCTGTAGCCGCGCAGGATCGCGAAAGGCAGCCCGGAGGCGCCCGCGACGTAGCGGTTGGTCATACCGGCGTGGCTGTGCTCCTCGATCTCCAAGGGGGCGGGCCAGCCGTGGACGACCGCGTCGCGGAACCGGTGCAGGGAACCCACGCCGGGATTGCCGCCCCAGGAGAAGACCAGTTTGCGGGCGCACCCGGCACCGATGAGCTGGTCGTAGACGATGTCGGGGGTCATACGCACCAGGGTGAGGTCGCGTAGGCCCTGACGGATGATCTCGTGCCCGGCGGCGACGGGGATGAGGTGGGTGAAACCCTCCAGCGCGACGGTGTCGCCGTCGTGGACCAGGGTGCGGACCGCCTCGTCCAGGGATAGGACCATGAGGCCTTCCGTTCGCATAGTGAATTATCGTTCTTATTACGAACAGCGTTTTTCTGAGATTAGCGGCACACGAGGGGACGGTCAAGGCCCGCGAATACCGGCACAAGCGCACACGAAAGAGGGCCCGTACGGCGCAGTGCGGGCACTGCGCCGTACGGGCCCTGGGATGCGGGGCGGGTCCGGTTCCTCAGCCGCCGTTGGACTGGCGGGTTCCCTCGGCGAGGGCGTCGAAGGTGTAGATGTGGCCTCCGTCCTTTCCGCTCACCGTCATGTAGGCGTCGGTGGTTCCGGGGTCGATGGCCACGTTGGTGGCCGAGCTCAGCCCCTCGGCGTCCTCCTCGGGTACCCGTACCGTCGCCAGGTGTTCGCCCAGGGAGCTGTACACATACATCGCCGGTTCGTCGTGGATCGCCTGGTACAGGTTGCCGTCGGCGTCGACCGCGATCGAGTCGATCCTGCTCCTGCCCCCGTCGAAGTGGATCGCGGTGTGCGAGGTGAGTACCTCGGTCCCGTCGCCGTTCAGCGTGTAGTGGTCGACCTCGTTCGCCCCGTACAGGCCCACCCACAGCCCCGAGAAGTCCTCGGTGAAGGAGATCCCGTTCGGCGGGGGCAGCTCCTCGGCCAGGACCGTGGGCTCGGCGGTCTCGCGGTCGAGCCGCACCACACGCCCCTTCTCCTCCCAGGCGGGCTCGTCGTAGCCGGACATGTCACTGATGTACATGTTCCCGTCCTCGTCGAAGGCCAGGTCGTCCGGGAACATCCGGGCGCCCTCGACCTCACCCGAGAAGAACTCCTCGGGATCCTCCCCGTCGGGGGTGATCGAGACGATGCGTCCGCCGGCGAAGTCGGTCAGGTAGAGCCGCTCGTCGTGCGGGCTGAACTGCGCCGAGGTGTAGGAACCCTCCTCGGCGGTGAACACGGGACTCAACTCGGCGGACTCGGTGTCCACACTCATCACGTTCGGCTCTTCCCCGGGTGCGGCCACGTCGACGAACCTCAGGTCCCCGTCCGGGGCGAAGGTGGGCCCCTCGAGCAGGGTCATCCCGGTCTGCTCGTGGACCTCGGTCGCCCGTACCAGCTGTTCGGCCGTCATCTCCTCGACCGGGCCGGAGCTTCCCTCGCCGGGGGAGAGCGCACAACCGGCCGTGCTCAGCACGAGCACGGAAGCGACCAGTGTGCGCATGGTCGTGGCGGGTACCGGGGTTCGGGTGCAGGTGTGCACAGGTCTCCTCACGGGGATCGGGTCAGGCCTCGGTGTGCAGGACTTCGTGCAGGTGGTTCTCGCGCCACCGCTCCAGGAGCGCATGGAAGGAGATCGGACCGGGGCTGTAGGAACGTCCGCTCATGACGCCACCGCCCTCGTTGTTGTAGTAGCCGGGGGTGCACTCCTGCTGGAAACGGCTGTTCTCGTAGGCGGTCTCCTGCAGTGTCTGCACCCACGACTCGGCGGCCTGCTGGGTCGGCTCGATCGCCCGGGCCCCGGTCCTGCGCCCTTCGGCGACGACCGCGGCGATGTGTTCGGCCTGCTCCATCAGGATGTGGGTGAAGTTGACCGAGGTGGCGTTCTGCAGCGGGCCCAGCTGGAACAGGTTCGGGAAGCCGGGGCTGTAGAAGCCGTGCAGGGTCCGCACCCCCTGGGCCCAGGTCTCCAGGAGCTGTCGGCCGTCGCGGCCCCGGACCGGGAGCGCGCCGGTGAGCACACCCGAGACCCCCACGTCGAAACCGGTCGCGAAGATGACGCAGTCGACCTGGTACTCCTCCTCTCCCACGACGATGGAGTCCTCGGTCATGCGGGTGATCCCGCCGTGATCGGCGGTGTCGACCAGCGTCACGTCCGGCCGGTTGAAGGACTGCAGGTAGTGGTCGCTGAAGGTGGGTCGCTTGCACATGTAGCGGTACCAGGGTTTGAGGGCCTCGGCCGTCTCCGGGTCCTGGACCACCTCGTCCACCCGGGCACGGATCCGGTTCATCTTCCGTGCGTCGGCGAGCTCGTCGAGGTACTCGCGCTCCTCCGGATCCAGGGTGGTGTCCCGTGCCCCGGTGATCATCTGGCGCTGCAGGCGGGCGGTACCGGTCCACCCGTCCTGGACCAGGTCGGTCTCGACCTGCTCACCGGAGATCACCGAAAGGAAGTTCTCCATGCGCTCGCGCTGCCACCCCGGCTCCAGGGAGGAGGCCCACTCGGGGTCGGTGGGGCGGTTGTCGCGCACGTCGACCGTGGAGGGGGTGCGCTGGAAGACGTACAGGTGCTGGGCGTCGCGCCCCAGGGGCGGGACGATCTGTACGCCGGTCGCCCCGGTACCCACGACCGCGACCTTCTTGTCGGCGAGCCCGTCCATACCGCCGTACTGGTCGCCCCCGGTGTAGGAGTAGTCCCAGCGGCTCGTGTGGAAGGTGTGGCCGCGGAAGTTCTCGATTCCGGGGATGCCCGGAAGCTTGGGCTGGGTCAGTGTGCCGGAGGAGGTGACGACGAAACGGGCGCGCATCCGGTCGCCCCGGTCGGTGCCCACGATCCACTCGGCCTTCTCCTCGTCCCAGTCCAGGGACGTCACCCGCGTGTGGAAGAGGGCGTCCCGGTACAGGTCGAAGGTCTCGGCGACCGCCACGGCGTGCTGCCGGATCTCCTCACCGGGCGCGTAGCGCCACTTCGGGACGTATCCGACCTCCTCCAGGAGCGGCATGTAGGAGTAGGACTCGATGTCGCAGTGGATCCCGGGGTAGCGGTTCCAGTACCAGGTGCCGCCGAAGTCCCCGGCCTCGTCCGTCATGCGGATCGATTCCACCCCGGCCTGGCGCAGCCGGACCGCCGTCGACAGGCCGCCGAAGCCGCCGCCGACCACGAGGGCCTCCACGGAGTCGGTCAGCGGTTCCCGCTCGGTCCACTCGGTGTAGGGGTCCTTGGCGTAGTAGCCGAACTGGCCGGTGGCCGAGCGGTACTGGGCTCTGCCGTCGGGACGCAGGCGCCGGTCGCGTTCGTGTGCGTAGCGTTTCCTCAACGCCTCGAGGTCGATGTCGTCCGTATCGCGCAGGTGTGTACTCAAGAAGGGGGTCCTCACTCGGTGTGGCTGAACGGGCACACCCTAACAGTTAGGCAATGGCTAACCAATTTTTGCTGTTAGGTTTGGTTCCGGAGGTGTAAGTGCCATGCCCGGGGTCACGAGTGAGCAGCTCATCGCGCAGTACTCGGATGAACGTCGCGCGCTCGCGCGCCTGCTCGCGGGCCGGCGCCTGGAACCCTTCCTCGGTCTGGAGCTCACGCTCCACCAACTCAGGATCGTTCTGCTGGTGGCCCTGGGAGCCGCCACCACGGGACGGGAGCTGGCCCTGTCCCTACAGGTCTCCGCGCCGACCGTGTCCGCGAGTGTGGAGAAACTCGTCGCCCAGGGTTACCTTGCCCGTCAGGAGTGCGGTGAGGACCGGCGCGTCACGCGCCTGGTCGCCACACCGATGGCCGGTGAGATCCAGCGCCAGCTCCTCGGTGAGACCGACCCCTCCACAGACGTGCTGGCCTCCCTCGACCCCGACGATCTCGCGGCGCTCGTGCGCGGGATGAGCGCGCTGCGGCGCGCGGTCGAACAGCGCTCCTGAGAGGGTGCCTTCGCAGCAGGGCCTCCGGCGCCGGTGCTGCTGAAGCACCGCCCCCGGACACAGAAAAACGGGCCCCCGAAGGGGCCCGTCCGAGAACCACCGATTCCCGTGCCTTGCGTGTCACGTCACGGTCCCGGTGGATCGGGAGAGTGGAGTCCGGTCCTCAGTCTTTCTGGGCGGCCTCGTATTTGTCGACCACCGACTGAGGGATGCGGCCGCGCTCGTTCACCTCGAGCCCTGCCTCCTTCGCCCACGCCCGGATCTGCGCGGCGCGCTGCGGGTTCGAGGAGGAGCGGGCCGTTTTTGTCTTGCCCTTGGTGGCTTTACGGGCCTTCTTCCGGCCGGCCTCGATGAAAGAGCCCAGGGACTCGCGGAGTTTCTCCGCGTTGTCGCTGCTCAGGTCGACCTCATAGGTGGACCCGTCCAGGCCGAACGTCACGGTCTCGCTTGCTTCGCCGCCGTCGAGATCGTCGATGAGAAGAACTTCCACCTTCTGTGCCATCGTTCCCCCTGAAGTACGTTGCTATCGCCAGTCAAAAATAACATGCGATCGCCTTCAACTGGCACTCGGTAAAATGTACGGCTTTCCCTGAGCGTGTCCCCCGTGTGAAGAGGCGCACAGGTGAAGGAAGACTTTCCTGGCCTTTTGGCAACCAGTTGGCCGGGAACCGAACCCAATCACACAAAGGCCCGTATCCCATAACTGACCGAGGGTTCCTGCCCTGTGACACACCCTCCCGCACGGAGCGGCCTCTCACACCCTGTCGTGCGCAGAACCGTTGGCGCCTCTCTCCCCGGCCGCCCCGAAAAATCTTTCGCCCGTGCTCGTCCCCGTTCGGTACGCTCCCGGGGTTGTGTTCCCCCGATGGGGCCGTGCGGGCATCGTGCGCGGCCTTCACGGCGCCCCCCGGGATGAGAAAGGACGGGCCCATGGCATGTCGTATCGGAGAGCTCGTGCTCGGTTGCCACGATCCAGCGGTACTGGAACGGTTCTGGTGCGAGGTCCTGGACTTCGTCGTGCTCGACCGTATGGACGACGGTTCGGTGGAGATCGGACCGCGTGAAGGGTTCGGTGGTCCGCAACCGACCATCATTCTCAGCCGCCGGGACCGGCCCGAACCGGGTAAAGCCCGACTGCACATCGACGTCAACGCCACCGACCGCGATCAGGGCGCCGAGCTCGAACGCCTTCTGGAACTCGGGGCGCGACCCGCTGACATCGGGCAGACGGGACAAGAGCAATGGCATGTCCTGGCAGACCCCGAAGGCAATGAGTTCTGCCTGCTCAAGGCGCGCCTCGACCCACTCTGACGCGCCGGTGTCCAGGCATTCCCGAGCGGGGGCGTCCCCGGACGCCGCTCTCTTCGCTGGACACACGAGAAAAGGGCACCGCGATGACTGCCCGGAGCAGTCCCGCGGTGCCCTCGTGGGAACTCAGCGCGCTGAGCGTTATTCGACGGGCCCGGCGAGACGGACCATCTTCTTGTTCACGAACTCGTCGAAGGCCAGGTGTCCGAGCTCGCGCCCGGTCCCCGAACGCTTGACCCCGCCGAAGGGCAGTTCGGCCGCTTCGGCGTCGGCCTCGTTCACGAGGACCATGCCGGCCTCGAGCTGGTCCGCCACACGCAGGGCCTGCTCCTGGTCGGAGATGAACACGTACGACCCGAGACCGAACGGTGTGTCGTTGGCCAGGGCGACGGCCGCGTCCTCCACCCGGTACAGGACAGCGACCGGACCGAAGAACTCCTCGTGGTGGACGGGGTTCTCCGGGGTCACGTCGGTGAGCACGACGGGCGGGGCGAAGTTGCCCTGCTGCGGTTCGGGTCGGTGGATGGTGGCCCCGTTGTCGAGGGCGCGCTGGATCTGCTCTTCCAGCCGGTCCGCCGCCGCGGCCGAGGACATCGGGCCCAGCTCGGTGTCGGGGCCGGTCGGGTCACCGGTCTTCAGGGCGGTGAAGGCACGGGTGAACCGTTCGGCGAACTCCTCGTACAGGTCGGATACGACGATGAACCGCTTGGCGGCGTTGCACGCCTGTCCGGTGTTGTCGGTCCGCGCGGTGACGGCCTGCTCGACGACCTTGTCGATGTTGTCGCCGGCCAGGTAGAGGAAGGGGGCGGAGCCGCCCAGCTCCAGCACGTCCTTCTTCAGGTGGCGGTCCGCGATCTCGGCCACTGCAGCCCCGGCACGGTCGGAGCCGGTGAGGGAGACCCCCGCACGCGCGGGTCGGCGATCGACGTCGCCACCTGCTCGTTGCTGGCGTAGATGTTGGTGTAGGAGTTGGCGGGCAGGCCCGCGTCGACGAAGATCTGCTCCAGGAAGGCGGCCGTCTCCGGGCACTGCGGTGCGTGCTTGAGCAGGATCGTGTCGCCGATCGTGAGGTTGGGGTCCGCGAACCGGCAGATCCGGTAGGCGGGGTAGTTCCACGGCATGATGTCCAGCAGGACACCCAGGGCAGAACTACGTACCAGGGCACGTTCGTGGTGGGCGTCGATCTCCCGGTCGGCCAGGACCGAGGGGCCCACGTCCGCGGTGCAGCGGTAGATGTGGGCACAGAAGTCCACTTCGCCGAGCGCCTGTGAGATGGGCTCGCCCATCTCACGCACCATGATCTCCGCCGGTTCCTGGCGCCGTTCCGTGTGGAGCTCGCCGATCCGGGCGACCAGGGACGCGCGCTGTTCCACCGTGTACTCGCGTGCCCAGGACCGCTGGGTGGTACGGGTCGCCTCGAGGGCGGGTTCCAGGTCTCGGTCGGTGATCGTGGGGAACTGGCAACCAAGGCGCCGTTGACGGGGTTGAGGACTGCGTACGGGCTCATGGCTCGCCCTCCAGCCGGGCCTCGTCGGGGTGGTCCGGCGTGTCATGGTGGCATAAGTTGAACGGTTGTACAGCTCTCTGGGTGCTCTCAGGTGGCCCTGCGGCCGGGCTGTCGCGGTGGCTCTGCGGCCGGACTCCCGGAGCGCACGGAACCCGTGCGGGTCCGCGCCGACTCGTTTGTGCAGCGCAAGGCGGTTCTCCCACCGGGTTGGCCCTGTTCGTGCAGGGCATGCCACCCCGATGGGGTGACCCTCGTGCCGGAGGACGAGGAAGGAAGACCCGACCTGGAGGGGTTGGTCGGGTCGTTGTCCCCGCAGACGCACCTGTACTGCTGCGGCCCCTCACCGATGCTGGCCGCGGTGGCCCGAGGCGTGCGCCGAGACCGGGTCCGGCGACCGGCTCAGCCTCGAGCGGTTCGCCGCTGCGGAGGAGGCCCCCGGCACGAGCGGTGACTCCGCCTTCGAGGCGGAGCTGTGGGACCCGGGTGTGACGCTGACCGTCCCTTTGGACCAGAGCATCCTCGAGACGGTACAGAAGGTGCGGCCGGACGTCGCCTGCTACTGCAGCGAGGGTTACTGCGGCACGTGCGAGACCGGGGTGCTCGAAGGACAGCCGGAACACGGGGGACACTCATGTCCCCCGAGGAACACGACGAAGAGGGGACGACGCTCATCTGCATGGGACGCTCCCGGAGCGCGAAGCTGGTCCTCGAACTCTGAGTGTGCGGGGCCGAGGCCCCGCGGAACCGGTCCGAAGAAACGAACCGACCTGCACACGCCCCTACCGTGCTCCGCCGCGGTAGGGGCGAGCGCCGTTCCGGCCGCGGTCGCGACGGTTCAGCGGGGTCGGTGACCCACCGGACTCCTGTTATTCTCGATCGGGTGAGCAACAGGGTTGTGGAACAGCAGAAGAAGATCGACAGAGAAGAATGGATTCTCGACGCTGTCATCGCCCTGCTGTCACAACACGGGATCTCGGGTGTCAGCATGCGTGCGGTGGCCCGGGAAGCCGGTGTCGCCCTGGGCCTGGTCAACTACTACTACGCCGACAAGGTCACCCTCGTGGGCGCAGCACTGCGCCGTATCGAAGAACACGACGTGACCATGGTCGAACCGGACCCGGCCAGTAGTCCGGAGGACAATCTCCGATCCGCGCTCCACCGTGTCGCCGACCCCGAATTCCTGACGACGGAATACCTGTCCCTGCGGCTCCAACTGTGGGCGCTCGCGAAAGCCCATCCGGAGTACGAGGAGATCAACGCGGCCGCCCAGAAGCGCTACCGTGCGGCGCTCGCAGCACTGATCCGCTCCGCTCGGCCGGATCTGAACGGGGAGGAAGCGGCCGTACGGGCCACCGACGTCGACATCATTCAGAACGGTATGTGGCTCACCGTGCTCCTCGGCCTCGACCAGGACGCCGTCCGACGGAGCGTTGCTCTGTGCGAACGCACAGCTTTCCAATGATTTCTTCTCCCGGCCGGAGAGCCAGGAGCTCCCCAGCAAGGACCCGGTGACCCCGGGCCGGTACACGAGGACGCCGGCGGGAAGGCGGTCCTTCCCGCCGGCGCCCGTTCCGATCGCTGCCGCCGGACCTCACCGGCCCGACCAGCGCAAAGACCGCGAATATGGCCAGGACCAGCAGCACCACCCGCCAATCGGCCGCGCGCCAGGAAGCGAGCACGCCCAGCACGCTCACCCCGGCCCAGGTGAGCTCGTCCAGTCCCTGGGTGATGGTCTTCGGGTGTTCGGCGTCCCATTCTGCGCCCCTTCCGACCTGCGCACATGAGTAAAGTGCCTGGTGCAGGAGTGCTCGGGGCGGACCCGGGTGCCGAGGCCCCTCGGCCCAGGAGCGGGCCGGGACCGCGGCCACGTTCACGGGCCCGGTGCAAGAGGGAACCGAGCAAGGGTGGAACCGAGCGCGAGCGGCCCGGCCGGAACGGACCGGTCGGCTCTCCAACGACCGGAGCCGGGCGGAGCCGCGCTACACAGCAAAGGGCATGTACCGGCACACGCCGGTACATGCCCCCGGTCGGACGGTGTCCGTCCCGGTCAGGCGGAGGAGCCCGACGGCATCACCTTGATGAGTTTCTTGTTGACGAACTCCTGGATCCCGGCGGCGGAGAGCTCGTGTCCGTAACCGGACCTCTTGGTCCCGCCGAACGGCAGGTCCGGGCTGGTCCAGGTGGGATGGTTCACGAAGACCATCCCGGTGTCGATGCGGCGTGCCACGTCCATGCCGTGGTCGGCGTCCTCGGTGAAGACCGAACCGCCCAACCCGAAACTGGAGTCGTTGGCGATGCGTACCGCCTCTTCCTCGTCCCGGGCCCGGAAGAAGAGGGCGACGGGGCCGAAGAACTCCTTGTCGTGGACCGGGTTGTCCTTGGTGACACCGGTGAGGATCCTCGGTTGGACGAAGGCGCCCTCCTCGGGCACCGGATCACCCGGTGTGGTCACCGACGCGCCGTTCTCCACGGCTTCGTCGACGAGCGCATCGATGTTGTCGGCGGCACTCTGAGAGGACAGGGGCGGCAGGGTCGTCTCCGGGTCGAACGGGTCACCCGGCTTCAACCGGGCAACACCCTCGTGGAACCGACGGAGGAACTCGTCCGCCACGTCCTCGACGACGATGATGCGCTTGGAAGCCACGCAGCTCTGTCCCGCGTTGTTGAGCCGGCCCCACAGCGCCCGATCGACGGTCATGTCGAGGTCGGCGTCGGCCAGCACGATCAGCGCGTCGCTCCCCCCGAGTTCCAGAGTGCTCTTCTTCAGCTCCTCACCCGCGTTGGAGGCGACACTGGAACCCGCGCCCTCGCTCCCGGTGAGCGCGACACCCTTGACGCGCGGGTCCTTGATCGCCCGGGCGACCTGTTCCTTGTTCGCGTAGACGTTGGTGTAGGCACCCTCCGGCGCGCCCGCCTCGTGCATGAGCCGCTCGAAGGCTGCGGCCGACTGCGGAACGATCTCCGCGTGCTTGACCATCACGACGTTTCCGGCCATGAGGTTGGGGCCCGCGATCCGGGCCAACTGGTAGTAGGGGAAGTTCCACGGCTGCACGCCGAAGAGGATCCCGATCGGGTCACTGACGACGACGGCCCGGCCCGCGTCAGGGAGTTCGGTGTCCACCGTTTCCGGGGCGAGGAACTCCTCCGCGTTCTCCGCGTAGTAGTCCAGGATGGACGCGGCCAACTCGACCTCGTCCATGCTCTCCCGGTACAGCTTGCCCATTTCCAGAGTGGGAAGCTTCGCGAAGTCCTCCGGCCGCTCCCGCAGGATCTGCGCGGCGCGTTTCACCACTTCCTTGCGTTGGTCGAAGCTCTTGGCGCGCCAACCCTCGAAGGTCTCCTGCGCCGTTGCGAGGGCGCGCTCCATCTCTTCGTCCCCGATCAGGGGGAAGGTCGCCAGCGTCTCGTTCGTGTACGGGTTCGTGGTTGCGTACGCCATTGTGGTTCCTCTCTTCGCGCTCTCTGTCCAGGGGGACAGGGACCTGGAAGGGGTGTGCCGGCAAGAACCGCCTCTCTTCGGGGACCCTGCTCAACCAGAGGGGTGGACAAAACAGTCGTAGCGCTGTCATCGGGCTTCTTTTTCGACATGAACGAGATTTGGGCCGGGGCCGACCGGGGTTTTGCTCCGGCCCGATCAGATATGAGCCCGGGCCCTGCGGGTAGCGGGGCCGCACAGAGACGAACGAAGCTCAGGACCTGCGGGAACGGGGAAGCCATGGCGGGTAGGAACGAGGAGCACGAGCTCTCCGGATGTCACCGGCGACGGGGCTCCGTGCCTGCGGAGGAGCCACGTGAGCGCAGCCACCGGGACGGGGCCGGCGAAGACCCCGTGTTCGTCGTGCAGTACCGCCCCCTCGAGCGCTCCGCTCGCGAGGGCGCCGTCCACCGAGTCCGTGACATGCGGACGCGGACGGGAGGAGCCCGCGGGACAGGACGGGCGGGCCGTGCACGGCCGCCCGCCGGGGGAGTGTGGCAACACACGGGGTACCGAGGCTCGTGCACTCGAGACGTTTCGTGGGCCGCCGCTGCACGGATCCGCGTCCGCACGCAGGTTCCCCGGTGCCACCGGCAGCGCCGGGGTCAGGAATCATCTGCGGTAACCGAGCTGATATCCGATCGAGCTTGCGCTGTCCGGAGGAGCGATGGTCACCTGCCTGAGTGCCTGCTGTGGTCTCGCGCCGGGGCGGGTACCGGCCCGGGGGGTTGGACAGTCAGCTTTCCGGGCTCGGCATCAGGTCTGCGTCGCCGGGCACGCCAGCTCACCGGTGTCGGCAAGGTGCGCGGCCACGAACCGCAGCTTGACGTTGTGGTGCTGGGAGACGGAGACGAGCATCTCGAACGCCTCCTCCGGGGCGATCTTGTGCCGTTCCACGAGGATGCCGATCCCTTGGCCGATCACATCGCGGGATTCGAGAGCCTGTCTGAGATTCGCCTCGGTCCTGTTGGCGGACAGGGCCAGAGCCGTATGGGCGGCCAGGGAGGTGGCCGCACTCTCCGAGCTCGGGTCGAACGCCGCTGGTGCGCACGCGTAGAGGCTGAGCGAGCCCAACAGCTCTTCATCGGTGTGGAGGGGCAACGACAGCACGGAGTGGACCCCCAGCTTCGCGGCCCGCGTGGAGAAGGACGGCCACCGCATCTCACCGCTGAGGTCGTCCGCTCTGATGAGGTCGCCGCCCATGACGTTGGCTTCCAGGGAAGGGCCTTCCCGCTCGTCGGTCTGCAACGTGGCCATCCGGCAGACCAACTCCGAGCTCCACGCCGCGTTGCGGGGCTTGCGTCGCTCGTTCACGGTCACCCCGGCCATTTCGGCCCCCGGAACAATTTTTGCGGTGTCAGTGACGACACGCTCCAGAAGAGCGGCCTCGGTTTTTTCGGTATGAAGGCCGCGGGACCAGTCCGCGAAGAGTCTCGCACCAGCGTCACCGGTGATCATTCTCTCATCCTTCCTGCCAGAACGTGACCCCGCCGTCGATGGACGTACGTGCGGTCGGGCGCTCGGTCGAACTCCCGATCCGCAGGTCCGGCCCTAGGGGACTTTGTGTCGCCTCTCCCGAGAACAGTGCCTCGCCACCCGGAGGCACCTGAAAAATACACCTTGAAGAGCCGGCTGCGCCCAGTCGGTGGCACGGTGCTCTGTCCGGTTCGTCCCCTCCTGGGTATACCGCTACACCTGGGCCCCTCCGTGCTCCGGAGGGGCCCAGTACTACAGTCGCGCTTCCGTTTTGTCATGAGATCAGCACCGCTTGTCTGCGGTA
>NZ_ANAY01000015.1 GCF_000340965.1 Nocardiopsis kunsanensis DSM 44524 | reverse complement strand
TCAGGTCATCCCAGACAACATCAGGTCAGAGCAAAACGGAAGCGCGACTGTAGTACCAGGTGCTGACCGAAAACCGGGGACCGCTCGCGTTCTCTGCCGTAGCGGACCTCGATCGAGCACGTTCGGTAGTTATTCTCGGACGAAGAACTCCTTGCGCAGTTGGCTCACCGCCGAGGAAAGGATCCGGGAGACCTGCATCTGGGAGCAACCCAGGTGTTCGGCGATGACTGTCTGTGGCAGCTCACCGAAAAAACTCAAGGCGATGGCATGGCGCTCTCTTTGCGGAAGCCTGTTGATCGCTGCTCTCAGCGTCTGCCGGTCGACGACGGACTCCAGGTCCTTGTCGAGCTGGCTGATGGTGCCGGCGAGGGTTCCGGCGGTACCTTCCTCCGCGGTACCCCAAGGGGTCTCCAGGGAGATCGCCGAGTAGGAGGCGGCCGCGTTGAGGAACTCCGAGGTCTGTGCCTCACTCAGGCCGAAGTGCTCGGCGATCTCGTCCCGGCGCGGTTCCCTGGCGTGGTTCTGGGTGAACTCCATGACGAACTTGTTCAGCTCGGAGCGCTTCTCACGCCAGTGGCGGGGTACGTTCACCGACCACTCGTGGTCGCGGAAGTGGCGCTTGATCTCACCGGAAACGACCGGCAAGAGGTAGGAGACGAAACGCACCCCGCGCGTGGGGTCGTACCCCCTGATCGCCTTCATCAGCCCCAGACAGGCCACTTGGAACAGTTCTTCGGAGTCGACCCCGCGGTTGCGGAACCGGGATGCCTCCTTGGCCACAACGGGGCGCACGATCTGTTCGATGCGTGTGCGCAATTCACAGGCGGTGCTGCTGTCGCTCTTCACTTCTGACAGGGCCTCCAGGAGGTTCTCCGCCTCCCGGCGCTCGACGGGCTTCCGTGGTTGGGGAACCAGGTTCCGGTTCTGGGTTCGTGGAGCTGTCGTCGTGTTCTGCATAGCGCTCCTAACCCGCCCCCTCGAGAGGAGACCGGCGGCGAGAGGGCATGCACGACCAAGGCGTACAGCCTGGTCGGACCCCGTGTAATAGGCCGCGCTATCGGACCTGATCCGCACGCTACTCACAAGCAGCGCCGCACGTCAATAAACTCTTGCCAATGAAATTACATGCAAGGTGTATAGTTTTTTATAAATAGTTTCCATTGCCTTCTTCAGAGGTGTTTGCGTTGTCGCTCGCTGTGCTCGGTCCCAGTCTGTGCAGGGTGCTCTTCCGGTCTGTGTGAACCATCGTCCCCATGTGAGGATCCACTGTGCTCGACCCTGTCATCTCCGTAGATAAACTTTCTGTCAGCTACCCTGGGTGTGATGTCTCTGCGGTGGCAGAAATGGAATCCTCCGTGGAGGAGGGGGAGGTTTTCGGTTTTCTCGGGCCCAGGGGGGCCGGAAAGTCCACTACCCAGCGAGTGCTCACCCGCCTTCTGCGCCGCTACGGGGGGAGGGTCCAGGTGCTGGGCCGTCCCCTGCACGAGTGGGGGCGGACTACTTCGAGCACGTGGGTGTGGGCTTCGAGCTCCCCGCCGGGTTCGGCAGGCTGACCGTCCGCGAGAACCTGGCCGCTTTCGCGTCGCTGTACAGAGGCCCGGTCGAGGACCCAGACGCTTTGCTCGAACGCGTCGACCTGACCGATGCCGCCGACCGCCGGGCCGACGAGCTGTCCAAGGGCATGCGGATGCGGATGAACCTGGCACGGTCGCTCATCAACCGGCCCGAACTGCTCTTCCTGGACGAACCCACCTCCGGGCAGGATCCGGTGCGTTCCGCACTCCTGCGCGGGCTCGTCCGGGAGACCGCGCAGACGGGATGCACGGTGTTCCTGACCACACACGACATGGTCACGGCCGATCTGCTCTGTGACCGGCTCGCCTTCGTGACCCGGGGGCGGATCGCGGCGATCGACACCCCGCGCGGTTTCAATCTCGGACACGGCAGGCCGGGCCTCGTCGCCGAGATCAAGGGCGCAGGGGCCAGGGAACTGTCAATGGAGTCCCTCACCGACGTCGATCGACAGCTCAGCGACCGGATCGAGGCACTCATCGCCCGCCGCGACACGTTGCAACGGTTGGCCGACGGCGACCGGTCCCTCCTTCCCCAACGCGCCTGCGCAATTCTGGACCGGCTCACCGATCTCGGTTTCCGTTCCGACTTCGTGGCCACACAACGCGAGGGCCTGGTCCTGGCTCGGGCGCTGGCTCCGGAGTTCTTCGAGGGCTTCGTGACCCAGCTCGAGCACCGGCTCGACGATCCCGAGTACGTCGAGTTGCAGAAACGAGGCTGGGACGCACTGTCCTGGGACCCGGACGACCCGCGACTCGAGGAAATCGCATCCGCTCTGGCCGACAACCTGCTGGCCGACCGCGTGCTGATGGAGGCGCAGGCCGACTTCTTCTCCACACCGGACGCCATCACCCGTTACGGACTGATCAACAACCACCGGGCAGATCAGATGCCGAGCATGGCTCGGTTGACCGAGCTCATCGAGGAGAGGCTGCGCGCTGCCGGCTTCGACATCCCCCACCACTGAGAGGCTGAGAGCGAGCCTGGCCGAACAGGTACGGCTTGTCCGGGACGGCCCCCGGACTCTGTTGACCGCAAAGGCTAATGGTATTAACTTTCGGTTCCACGCTCTCTGGCAACCGGAGGACACCATGACCGAACACCTGACCGTCGATGCCGGCTCGATCGCCTACGAGGTCGAGGGCACCGGTCCATTGATCGTTCTCGCACACGGCATGGGCGACAGCCGCGCTGCTTACCGCCCGCTCGTGCCACACCTGCTGGAGGCCGGATACCGCCTCGCCTCCGTCGACCTGCGAGGATGCGGCGAATCCAGCACAGAGTGGACGGACTGGAGCCGCACCGCCATCGCGGGCGACCTGCGCGCCGTGGTCCGCCACCTGGGAGCTCCCGCCGTCCTGGTCGGCCACTCCATCTCCGGCGGGGCCGCCACCATCGCCGCGGCCCAGGAACACGACCTGTTCACCGCCGTCGTCGAGGTGGCCCCCTTCACCCGTGAGCAGTCCTTCGGACCGGCCCAGCTACGCGACCGGCGCGTGCGGCGGGGCATGCTGCGCCTGCTCGGCACGGTCGGCCTGGGCAGCGTACGGATGTGGCGTTCCTACCTGGACACGGCCTACCCCGGAACCAAGCCCGACCACTGGGCCGAGCGGCTCGACCACGTCGATACCCTGCTGCGCGAACCGGGCCGGATGAAGGCCCTCAAGGGCATGGGCATGACCACCCCCACCGACGCCGGAGCCCGGCTGGGCGGCGTACGCTGCCCGGTCCTGGTCCTCATGGGCACCCTCGACCCCGACTGGATCGACCCGCGCGCCGAAGGCCAGGCCGTCGTCGACGCCCTGCCCGAGGGGCTGGGACACCTGGAGATGATCGAGGGATCCGGCCACTACCCGCACGACCAGCACCCCGAGCAGGTCGCCTCCTTCCTGCTCGCCTTCCTGAAGTCCGTCGGCGCCTGAGGCCGGCAGGCGCAAGCTGGGCAGAAGGTCCGACCCCCGACCCCAGCTGCGTCCTCGGCGGCCGACAGGTGCGGCCGCGGGGCCGTATCGCCCGATCCGGGATCCCTCCAGGCCTGGTCAGGTACCCGATCACCCCTGCTGACAGACTGGACGGATGGAAGACAGCACTGTGCGGTTGGACGAAGCGGCGCAACGTGCCGTCATCGACCTGCTGCGCCGTCTGGAGACGGGTGAGCAGCCGGGGCCGGAGGAGGCACGTGAGTTCCTCGGCCCGACCGGAGAGGAACTGACAGCCCAGTTCCAGCGGACCTCCGCCCTCGTCGGGCGTCTCCGCCGACGCGAACGTGAGCTGCTCGCGCTGATCACCAGTACCCACGACCTGGTGCAGATCCACGACGTCCAAGCGGTCCTCAACCGCCTCGTGGGCCGCGCACACGACCTCATCGGCACCGAGGTCACCTACATGTCCCTCTACGACAGCCGCACCGACGAGCTGTTCGTCCGGGCCAGCCGAGGCACCGTCTCCCCGCTCTTCCCGGGGCTGCGGGTCCCCGCCGGGGTGGGTATCGCCAGTCGGGTCGTGCACACGCTGGCCCCGCAGTGGGTCGCCGACTACTGGGGGACCGCCGACTTCTCCCACGACCCGGAGATCGACCGGGCCATCACCGATGAGCACCTGCGCTCGATCCTGGGGGTGCCGGTCTCCGCCGACGGAGAGATCCTCGGGGTGCTCTTCGCGGCCGACCGCTCGGCCCGCTCCTTCGGCAGGGACGAGATCGCCCTGTTGTCGGCCTTCGCTGACCAGGCCGCGCTCATCCTGCGTACCGCACGCCTGTTCTCCGAGGCCACGGAGGCAGCGCAACGCGCCGAGAAACACGCCGACGACACGGCCACCGCCGCTCAGGTCCACGAACAACTGACGACCCTCGTGCTCTCCGGCCACAGCCCCCGTGAGATGGCCGCCACCCTCTCCGGCGCGTTGGGACGGCCCGTCTGTGTCTCCGACCGCGACCTCGCCCTCCTCGCATCGGCCCCGGAGGAGGCCGAGGTCTGGTGGAGATCGGGGAGCCTGATCCCCGAGGCCGTGCGGGCGGCCGAACGCAGCCGCGTCTCCGGACGCTGTGCCCACGTGGGCTCTCACGGTCTGGCGACCGTGGCGGCGGTGGTGGCCGGGTCGGCCTTCCTCGGGCTGGTCCTGGTGGGGGAGGCGCAAGCGCCCCCGACCGAGTTGGAACAACTCACCATCGAGCGTTCTGCGCAGATCCTGGCGCTGCTGACCATGCGGCAGGATGCGCTGACCGACGCCGAGGAGCGGGTACGCGGAGAACTGGCCCTGGACCTGCTCTCCGGTAGCGGCGAGACCGAATCACTCGAACGCCGCGCCCGGGCCAGAGGCATCGAACTCGACCGGCCCTGGACCGTCGTGGCCCTTCCCGTGCCGGACGAGCGCCGCCACGCTCTGCTCCGTTCCCTGTCCGGCGGCAGGGGATGGCTCGCGGCGGCCCAGGAGGACGGAGTGGCCGTACTCGCCCCCGTGGACGGCCCCCGCGAGCTGGCCGAGCAGGTCCGGGCCAGGGCACGACAGACCGAACGCGCCCCCGTGATCGCGGTGGCCGGACTCGCGCAGGGACCCGCGTCCCTTCCCGAGGTGGCGCGGGAGACCTGGGACTGCGCGCAGCTGCTGCCCCACCTGACGGACGAGGACGGGATCTTCCTCACCGAGGAGTACGAGCCCTACCTCTCCATGTTCGGCACCGACGGGCGCCGGGCACGACGGTTCGCCGAACGGCTGCTCGGGCCGGTCATCGACTGGGACAGCAAACACGGCACCGAACTGACCGACACACTCATCACCTACGTCGACCACGGTGCCGGCGTCACGCGCACCGCACGTGCCCTGTTCGTGCACCCCAACACGGTCAAACAGCGGCTGGAACGCCTGACGGCACTCCTGGGGCCGAACTGGCAGTCCCCCGAGAGCCTCTTCCGGCTCGGCGTGGCCGCCCGACTGCACCGCATCCGCACGAAACGGCCATGCTGACGCCGCGCCCTGTGGCCGAATCGGACATATCGCCGGGGTGGCCCCAGCTGCTTGCATAGCGGAAGTCAACAGTGATGCACCACACAAACTCTGGTGCCTTCTCACAGGAGGTATCCCACCTTGGCCCGCAACAGCAGGCTCTCCGGCTTCCGCGACCTCGATGTCGACGCCCGGCGTGAGGCCATCACACGCGAGTGCGGCATCGATCCCCACGCGCTCGCCGTACTGCAGACCGGAGGTCTGGACACCGGCACGGCCGACGGAATGATCGAGAACGCCATCGGGGTTCTCGGTGTCCCCCTGGGTGTGGCCACCAACTTCACGGTGAACGGCCAGGACGTCCTGGTGCCGATGGCGACCGAGGAACCGTCCGTGGTCGCCGCCTCCTCCAACGCCGCCCGTATCGCGCGTACACGCGGCGGCTTCACCACCACCAGTACCGACCCGGTGATGCAGGCCCAGGTCCAAGTGGTCGACGTCGCCGACCCCGGAGGGGCCCGCCTCCGCGTGCTGGAGGCCAAGGAGGAGATCATCGCCCTGGCCCAGAGCCAGGACCCCACCCTCACCCGCCTCGGCGGCGGTGTGGTCGACCTGACCGTACGGACCGTCCCGGCCGGGGAAGAGACCTACGTCGTGGCCCACCTGGCCGTCGACGTCCGCGACGCCATGGGAGCCAACGCCGTCAACACGATGGCCGAAGCCATCGCCCCGCGCGTCGCCGAACTCGCCCAGGGCCGCCCTCTGCTGCGCATCCTCACCAACCGGGCCGACCGGCGCATCAGCCGTGCCCGCGCGGTCCTGGACACCGAGGCGCTCGGAGGCGCGGAGGTCGCGCGCGACATCGTCCACGGCTGGCGGCTGGCCGCCGCCGACCCCTACCGCGCCGCCACCCACAACAAGGGCATCATGAACGGGGTCTCGGCCCTGGTCCTGGCGACCGGCAACGACACACGTGCCGTGGAGGCCGGCGCGCACGCCCACGCGGTCGACGCCTCCGGCCGCTACACCTCGCTGTCCACCTTCGAACCGGGAGCCGACGGCACCCTCGTGGCCACCCTGGAACTGCCTACCCCTGTGGGGCTGGTCGGCGGGGCCACGCGCACCCACCCGGCCGCTCGCGCCGCACTGGCGCTGACCGGGGTCTCCACCGCCCGGGAGCTGGGCGAACTGATCGCCGCCGTCGGGCTCGCCCAGAACATCGCGGCGGTGCGCGCCCTGGCCACCGAAGGCATCCAACGCGGCCACATGTCCTTGCACGCCCGCAACATCGCCGTCGCCGCCGGGGCAGAACCCCACGAGGTCGCGCCCCTGGTGGCCGCACTCGTGGCCGACCGCTCCTTCGGGGCCGAGCACGCCGAGGCC
Source organism: Nocardiopsis kunsanensis DSM 44524 (assembly GCF_000340965.1). Taxonomy (GTDB): domain Bacteria; phylum Actinomycetota; class Actinomycetes; order Streptosporangiales; family Streptosporangiaceae; genus Nocardiopsis; species Nocardiopsis kunsanensis. The sequence goes on along the minus strand of NZ_ANAY01000015.1, from coordinate 151,777 downwards.
GTCCTGGCGCGGATGCGGGGCCGGGAATGAGCACACAGCAGGAGACCGGGGCGGCCCCCGAGGCGCAGGAGGCCCCCTACCTGGAAATCTGGGGAGACACGGTCGCACCCCGGCACACCCTCTGGGCCATCCTGATCGGCCTGGGGATCTCGGCGCCGCTCTACCTCGGTTCGGAGATGCTGCTGCAACACATCGGCGACGACCCCGAGGTCGCTTCCACGTACGCGCTCCTGGTGGGTCTGGCCGGTTGCCTGCTCAGCGGATTCGTCTGCGCGTTGCTGTTCCGTCCCAAACGTGTCCTGGGAGTGTCCGAGGCCGGGGGAGAGGGCCGCCGCAAGGCGATGGACGGCATCGAGGAAGAGCTCGGCCCCCTCGGTGATCCGGGAGAACTCCCGCCCGGGGTCCAGCAGGAGCTACGGACCCTGGGCCTGTACGACGATCTGCGGGAACAGCACGAACGCCGGTCCACCGACGCGGAGGAGCGGCAATGAGCCCTGACCTGATCAACGACATCGCCTGGGCCGTGGGTATGGGCGTCGTCGGCGCGGTGGTCTTCGCCTTCATCGGGCTGGCCTCCTACACCGACGAAACAGCCACCGTGGCGCCGCTGACCCTGCTGGTCGTGCTCCTGGGTGTGCCGCCCGCGGCCGTGTTCACCTTCTTCATGGGCGCGATCGTCGCCAAACACATGACCCACGCCATCCCCACAACGCTGTTGGGGATCCCGGGCGACACCCTGGCCGTACCGATGCTCCGGGACGCACAGATGCTGCGCGACCTCGGGGTACCGCACATCGCGCTGCGCAAGGCACTCTCCGGAGGGGTCCTCGCCGCCTTCGTCTCCGTGCCCCTGTCGGTGCTCTTCGCATGGCTGCTCAGCCCCTTCGCCGAGGCCATCGGATCGGCCGCACCGTGGATCTTCCTGGTGGCGGCGGTGCTCATCGCCTACACCTCCAAGGGCAAACTGGCCGCGGTGCTCGCCCTGGTCCCCTTCGTCCTGATGGTCGTGGGCCTGCAGAGCTTCGTGACCGAGACCACGGGCTCCTCGCTGACCATCAGCTTCTTCCTGGGTATCGCGATCGGACCGCTCATCGCGGACCTGTTCCTGTCGCTGTCCCCCGGTGGCCGGCAAACCCTGCGTCGCGACCGGCCCCGCTCCTTCGACCTGGCTCCGGACAACCGGACGTGGAAGGGACGCCTACCCAGTCCGTTCAAGATCCTCGACCGGAAGCAGCTCGGATACACGGGGGCTGCCGCTTCGGCCTCCAGCGCCACGTTCGTGTTCTCCCCGGTGGCGATGACCGTGCTCATGGGCGAGCTCGCCGGCTCGCGCATCAAGAACGTGTATCACCGCCTGACCACGGTGATGTCGGTGCGCAACGGCACCACTGAGGCCACCTACATCGCCGAGACCCTCATCCCGCTCATCGCTCTGGGACTTCCTCTGTCGCCGATGGCGGCCGGACCGGCAGCGCCCCTGTTCAACGCGCCTCCCGTCCACACGATGGACAACGAAACAGGGCAGACCAACAACCTGCACGACCTGCTGTCCGGGGGCGAGTTCCTCTTCTACGGGCTCCTGGGCGTGGTCCTGGCGGTCGTACTCGTCTACCCGTTCGCCATGACCTACGCCCACCGGGCCGCCGCGTTCGTGATGCGCCGCATCTCCCACGAGGCGATCATCGGCGCCTTCGCCGGTCTGATCCTGGTCATCTGCATGTACGAGGGAGGCCTGCTCGCCGTGGGCGTCACGGTGACCGTCGGACTGGTCGGCGGTCTGCTGAACAAACTGTTCAGCATGCACACAGGAGTCCAGTTCATGGGCTTCTACGTGGCTCTGCTGACGGTCCCGGCACTGCTGGCCGCGCTCGGCTGAACCGGACCGGTGGGCGCGGCCCGCCGAGCCGGGGACACCGGATCGTACCGGGGCGTCCACTCTCCCCCCGAGTGGGCGCCCCGGGTGCCTGAGCACTTCCGACCCGCGCAGCCGTGCTCCCCGGAGGACGCGGGCCCCGAACGCCGGCGATCGGTAGGATGAGTACAGGACGGAAGAGACCGGCGGGACGACCCGTCGGCACGAACATGAGCAGGGACGGCCCTGTAGAAACAGGGGTACAGGTCCGTGCGCACCACCGCTCTCGTCCGCACCGTTCTCACCCCGGCAGCCGTTGTCCGCCTCCTCCTGGGCTGGGGCGCGTTCGGCGCCCTCTCCCTCGCTGCGCCGACGCTCTCCGGGAACCTACCGACACCAGCGCTGTTCGCCGTCCTGGCGGGCATCATCGCGGTGATCGTCGTCTGCGCCTTCGGGGTCGTCACCCAGGCCGAACACCTCGCGCACCGCCTCGGAGACCCCTACGGCACCCTCGTACTGACCCTGTCGATCGTGCTGATCGAGGTCATCCTGATCTCCGCGGTGATGCTCGGACCCGGCGAACACGCCACCATCGCCCGTGACTCGGTGATGGCGGTCTCGATGATCATCCTGAACCTCGTCGTCGGGCTCGCCCTGCTCGTCGGCGGCATGCGGCACTCCGACCTGCGGCCCAACCACACCGGGGTCTCCGCCTACGTGTCCGTCCTCGTCGTGCTCACCACCGTGGCGTTCGCGCTGCCCGGGCTCATCGGTACCGGCGGTTCCTACAGCACGGGGCAGGCGTTCGCGGTCATCGCTCTCACCGTGCTGCTGTACGTCTTCTTCCTGTACCGGCAGACGGGCGCGCAACGCGGAGATTTCCAGGAGCCGGCACCCCAGGAGGCCCCCGGAACACACGGCTCTTCCCCCGTAGTGGAGGCGGCCGCGCGTACGCCGATCACCACGATCCTGTCGAGGCACCGCACCGAGGTCGTCGCCCGGACGGCCGTGCTCGTCGCGACGGTGATCCCGATCGTGCTGCTCTCACACGACATGGCGGCCCTGCTCGACGACGGCCTCGACCGCCTGGGCGCACCTATCGCGTTGTCGGGCATCATCATCGCGATGATCGTGTTCCTACCGGAAACCATCACCACGGTCCGTGCCGCCCACACCGGCGAGATCCAGCGCGTGAGCAACCTCTGCCACGGTGCCCTGGTTTCCACGGTCGGCCTGACGATCCCCTCGGTGCTCACCATCGGGCTCATCACCGACCGGACCGTGACTCTGGCCGAGAACCCCACCAACCTGGTCCTACTGGGTATCAGTCTGCTGCTCACCGTCAGCACCTTCACCGCTCAGCGTGTGACAGCTCTCCACGGTGCCGCGCATCTGCTGGTCTTCGTGCTCTACGGCATCACCGTGTTCTCTTAGCAGCTCGGAACCGGACTCAGCTGCGGATGCGACTGAACAGGGGGCCGAGTCGTCTCCCGCGCGGTACGTTCTGAGGGCCTACGGGTGCCGATTCCGCGCGCCTGTGGGGTAGAAGAGGGGGTGAGGTCTCCTCGGGCAGGGGAGTGAGGTCTCTCGTGAAACGGTACGGATGGCCAAGGTCAGGGCTGGCTTGTGCGAAGAGTGTCTGCCTGATTACAGGGGTGCGCGCAACCCCGATAGTTTTGGCTTCAAAACGATAACGGCGAGAGTTTGTGCAGGTCGGGAAGTCTGCGCCCCACGCACGTGGGGATGGACCGCACGATGCCCGAGCGTCTCGGCCAGCATCCGACTGCGCCCCACGCACGTGGGGATGGACCGCCCCCGCCGGAGCACCGGCGGGGGCGTGATCACTGCGCCCCACGCACGTGGGGATGGACCGGCGTCTCGTGGCTCAGCGGGCGGTTGTTCGTGCTGCGCCCCACGCACGTGGGGATGGACCGGGCCTGCCACACGACGGGTCCCCGAAGTCGGGCTGCGCCCCACGCACGTGGGGATGGACCGTCACCCCCGCCTCGGGCACGGCGCCGCTGGGCCTGCGCCCCACGCACGTGGGGATGGGCAGACGCTCAACCGGATCGAGACGGTCGCCGGTCTCCGGCGAGTCGGCGCGTGCACACACGCCCAGCTCGGAGGGTTCCGTCGAGGAGGCCTCACGGCGGGGCCTCAGGAGAGCTCCGCGTCTCCCGAGGCCCCCACCGGGTCCTCAGGAGTCCAGGAGGGACTGCAGGAGCTCACCGAACTCGTCGTCGTCGGTGAACAGCGAGGCCGAACCCTGCTCCTGGTCGATCTCGATCCGTACGGCACGCAGGTCGGGCAGATCGGACTCGGCGCGCTCCCGGGAAGAGGGGTGCCACCAGTACACCTGAGAGGTGATGGGCCTCTCACCCTCCTCGACGAAGCGACCGGCCATGTTCTGGAGGAGCTCGAGTGCCGCTACGGGGTGGCTGCTCTCCTCCCCGAGGACATGGGCCAGAACCACCTGAGGGACCGGCAGCGCCACGAGCACACCGTGCGGGGTGTGCTCCAAGTGCTTGCTCAGGACATGCAGCTGGGCGGACACGTACGGGTGCTCACCGCCGATGTGCACGAAGTTCATACCGCCGAAGTCGTGGTGTGAGACCTCCACGGGTTCGGCGACGCTGTTGGCGACCGCCTCACGATAGGTCTCCTCCTCCGAACGGCCGGTCTCCTCGTGCTGTTGCCGTGTCACCGGCTGGACGGTGTCGGTGGTGTCCAGGGCGACGGTCTCGAAGAGATCGGCCCCCGCCTGCCGACCGAGCAGGGTCTCGGCCACACCATCGGGGAAACCGGACTCCGGGTACAGGCGTACGCGCAGCTGCTCCGAGGAAGCCTGCGAGATGTCGGCCACTTCGGAGACCCGCTTGATGACGGCTTCGGCGAAGGGGGTCACTTCTTCGGAGGCCGTGTCCAGGTCCGCGCCCTCGACACGGGAGAGGTAGTCGCTCATGTCCATGGCGCCCCGTTCGCCGTCGCGAAGCGGGACGCTGATGGTCTGCGGGTCCTCGAAACGTGCGGAGTACCCGAGCTCCTGCAGGACCCTCACCAGGACCTGTCGTCCGTGGTCGTCCGGGCGCGGCGGGTAGTGCGTCCCCAGAGGCACACCCTGCTCGCGGACCTGGCGGATCAGGGCGAGGACCACCTGTTCGGCCAACTCCGGGTACTGCTCGGCCGGCAGGCCCCGGGCCTGCTCGATGGCGTCGGCGTAATCCGTCTCCAAGGGGTCGTTGCCGGGGATCTGGATACGCATCCCCGTCGGTGGGAGCTGTTCCACCTCGACGCCGTGACGCCCGTATGTCTCGAGCAGCAGGGACATGAGGTCGGGAACGTTCTGGGGACTGCTGCCCGTAGGCGTGCTGTCTGTCATCTCTGGTGCGACTTCCGGTCGGATTCGCGGGGGGTTCTTCCTTTCCCCATCGTGCCCCTTCCCGGGCGGCCGGGCGCGGGAGAACCCGCTCTGACGACGGGGAACCTCACACGGTATGCCCCTGCAGGAACGCTCGGGACCGGTGAACCACAGGCCGGAGAGCACCCCCGTGCTCGGGGCGGGCTGCGGCGCGGCATCGGTGGAGATGTGTGCCGGTCTGTCTGGCTTTTCTGCTGAGGATCCGTCCTCGGCCAGTGGGCGGAGAGGGACGCCGCCCGGTGTGTACGCTCCCCGACGGCCGGGCAGCGGTGGGACAGTGACCGATGAGGCCGCTGATACGGGCTTTGCGCCGGTCCCGGTTCCGGGACCGATCAGACCAGACGATTCGCCCTCGGAGGGACCCGCGATGGAAGCCGACGTCACCCTGACCGTCGACGGAGAAAGGAGGACACTGCGCACCGACACCCGCACAACGTTGCTCGACGCCCTGCGCGAGCACCTCGGCGTGATCGCCCCCAAGAAGGGGTGCGACCACGGCCAGTGCGGATCGTGCACGGTCCTCCTCGACGGCAGGCGCGCCACGAGCTGCCTGACGTTCGCCGTGGCCAACGACGGCGCCGACGTGCGCACCGCCGACGGCCTCGCCGATGACGGCGAACTCCACCCCGTCCAGCAGGCGTTCATCGACAACGACGCCTTCCAGTGCGGCTATTGCACCCCCGGACAGGTCTGCTCCGCCGTCGGTGTCCTGGAGGAGGCCGAGGCGGGGTGGCCCAGTGCGGTCACCGCCGACCCCGCCGACACACCCCGGCTGGACGAGGCCGAGATCCGCGAGCGGATGAGCGGCAACCTCTGCCGGTGCGGTGCCTACGCCGGAATCGTCGCCGCCGTGCGCGGCGCCGCGGAAGGGGATGCCCGGTGATCCCGTTCGAGTACGTCCGTGCACGGGACGCAGCCGGAGCCGTCGCCGCGGTCGCCGAGCATCCGCGAGCCGCCTTCCTCGCCGGCGGCACCAACCTGGTGGACAACATGAAGCTCGGCATCGAGGCCCCTGAGCGGATCGTCGACGTAACTGGACTGAGCCTGGACACCGTCGACGTGCTTCCCGGGGGCGGCCTGCGGATCGGCGCCGGTGTGCGCAACGCCGACCTCGCCGCTCACCCCGAGGTGCGCCGCACCTACCCGCTGTTGTCCAAGGCCCTGCTGTCCGGTGCCTCGGGGCAACTGCGCAACTTGGCCACCACCGGCGGCAACCTGCTGCAGCGCACCCGCTGCCCCTACTACCGGCACGCCGAGATGCCCTGCAACAAGCGGGAGCCGGGAACGGGGTGCTCGGCGCTCGGCGGCGTCTCCCGCGACCGCGCGGTCCTCGGTGCATCCGAGAACTGCGTTGCCACTCACCCCTCCGACATGGCCACCGCCATGTGCGCGCTGGACGCCGAAGCCGTCGTCCAGGGGACGGACGGCGAGCGCCGTGTCCCAGTGGAGGGGCTGCACCGGCTTCCCGGCGACGAACCGCACCGCGACACCGTCCTGGAACCGGCCGACCTCATTACCGCGGTCGAGCTGCCGCCGGCCCCCGAAGGTGCCCTGTCCGACTACTACAAGGCCCGCGAGCGGGCGTCGTTCGCTTTCGCGCTGGCGTCGGTCGCTGTGGAGGCCGTGTTCGACGGCGGCACCGTCGCGTCCACGCGGATCGCGTTCGGCGGAGTGGCGCACAAGCCTTGGCGCGCGCGGCGCGCCGAGGAAGCGCTGATCGGCCACGCACCCACCGAGGAAGCAGTGCGCGCGGCCGCCGCGGCGGAACTCGCAGAGGCGCGTCCGCTGGAGGGGGACGAGTTCAAGACCCGGATCGCCGCCGGGGCGCTGACGACCGTGTTCGGCCGACTGGCCGGGCGCGCAGGGGAAGGGCGGGAAGATCGATGACCGACACGACGACGCACCTCGGCGCCGACTCGGCGCGGGTCGAGGGCCCCGCCAAGGTCACCGGACGGGCCCGCTACGCGAGCGAGTACCCGCTGTCCGGGATGGCCTATGTCTACCCCGTGGGTGCCCCGGTCGCCCGCGGGAAGGTCAGGGCGATCGATGCGGCCGAGGCGGAGGCCGTACCGGGGGTGCTCGGTGTGCTGTGGCACGGCAACGCGCCGCGGCTGGAGGAGGCCGAACCGGACGGGTTGTCCCTCGCCGCGGAACTGCAGGTCCTGCAGAGCGACGAGGTGCTCTACCACGGTCACATGGTGGCCGCCGTCGTCGCTGAGACCACCGAGGCCGCCCGCCACGCGGCGGGACTGCTGCGCACCGACATCGACCGGAGCCCGCACGACGCGGCGTTCTTCCGTGACCGTGACGACTTCTACACGCCGGAGGACTCCGACGAGCATCGGGGCGATCCCGACGCCCAGATCGCCGGCGCCCACGCCGTGGTCGACGAGGTCTACGGCACCGCGATGCAGCACAACAACCCGATGGAACCGCATTCCACCATCGCCGAGTGGGGCGCGGGCGGGCTCACTCTGCACGAGTCGACGCAGGGTCCCCATGTCGTCCGCGAGACGCTCGCACCCATGGTCGGGCTCGAACCGGACCAAGTGCGCGTCATCGCCCCCTTCGTCGGCGGCGGGTTCGGTTCCAAGGGACCGCTGCACGCGCCGACGATCGTCGCGGTGCTGGCGGCACGCGCGTTCCCCGGGCGGCCCATGAAGCTGCTGTTGCCGCGGCAGCGGATGTTCGACCAGGTCGGCTACCGCAGCCCCACATCGATGCGGGTGCGGCTCACCGCCGGCGCCGACGGCGTACTGACCGGGATCAGCGCCGACGCTGCCGTGCAGAGCTCGCGTGTGGCCGAGTTCATCGAGACGGCCGCCGCCCCTGCGCGGATGATGTATGCGGCACCGCACCGGCGCAGCACTCATTCCGCCGTCACTCTGGACGCGGCCCCGCCCACGTGGATGCGTGCACCCGGCGAATGCCCAGGGATGTTCGGCCCCGAAGTGGCGATGGACGAGCTGGCGTGCACGCTGGGCATCGACCCCATCGAACTGCGGGTACGCAACGAACCCGACCGCGACCCCTCCTCGGGTCTGCCCTACTCCAGCCGCAACCTGGTGGCGTGCCTGCGCGAGGGTGCGCGCCGTTTCGGTTGGGCCGACCACGATCACGCGCCGGGCGCGCGCCACGACGGCGAATGGCTGGTCGGTGCGGGAGTAGCCTCCTCCACCTACCCGGCGATGCTCATGCCCGGGTCATCGGCTGTGGTCCGCCACCTGGGGGAGGGCCGCTACGAGGTCGGCATCGGCGCCGCCGACATCGGCACCGGCGCGGAGACCGCGCTCGGCCTCATCGCCGCCGAGGCCCTGGAGGTACCGGCGGACCGGGTGCGTATGCGCATCGGGGACACCGAGCAGCCCACCGCCACCGTCGCAGGCGGGTCCACGGGCACCGTCTCGTGGGGGTCGGCGATCACTGCTGCCGCCCAGGAGTTCCGCAAGCGCCACGGAAGCGCACCCGGGACCGGCGCGGAGGCGACCGGGGACGCGGCGCCGCCCGAGGAGGGCGACGCCTACTCCAGCCACGGGTTCGGTGCCCAGTTCGCCGAGGTGCATGTGCACGCCCACACCGGCGAGGTCCGGGTGCCGCGGTTGCTGGGGGTGTGGGCGGTCGGACGCGTCATCAGCGCGCGCACGGCGCACTCCCAGTTCCTCGGCGGGATGGTGATGGGCCTGTCCATGGCACTGCACGAGTCCAGCGAGGTGGATCCACGTACCGGCCATGTCGTCAATCGTGATCTGGCCGACTACCACATCGCGGCCAACGCCGACATCGGCGATGTCCAGGCGCACTGGATCGACGAGCACGACCCCTACGTCAACGCCTTGGGTGCCAAGGGCATCGGCGAGATCGGGATCGTGGGCACCGCTGCCGCGATCGCCAACGCCGCCCACCACGCCACGGGCGTCCGGGTTCGGGACCTCCCGCTCACCCCGGACCGCTTCGTCTGAGCGATGACGCCCTGGGGTCTCACGAGCTCGTGTGCCTCGTCGAGTCCTTCTGGACGAGACGCTGCGCCGCACCCGCGAGTTGCGCCGCGAACACCGGATGCGTGATCGAGGACGACTCGTCCGTCGGCGCCTACGACCTGTTCCGTGCTCGGGGCGAGTGGGGAGACTTCGGCGGTCGACACCCACGGCGCCTCGGCGAGGGCCAGGAGGAAGGGCTCCGTGTTCCCCATGTGGTGCGGCGTTCCCGGGGATGCCGCACCACATGGCCGTCGGGATCAATCACCACGACGAGCACCCGGGGACCGAGGGGCCCGCGGGCTGACCGGTCGTGCCCGGCGTCCGGGGCACGACCCGGGGAACTGAGCACGAGGTGTCCGGTGCGGGGCCTCAGCAGAGGGGCCTTCCTCGGCGGCCGGCGTCGTGGTCGCTGAGTCACTCGGTCTTTTCCGGTGTCACCTGTGCCAGGTGCTGCGGCGCGATGTTCGCTTCCACCGCCTCTTCGGCCGTCCCCTCGGATCTCAGGTCGCGAAGGAAGCACACGACCATGCCCACGATGACGAGGAGGAAGGGCGCCGAGCTGACGATGGCGGTCTGTTGCAGCGCATCGAGCCCTCCCGAGAGCAGGAGGATGATCGCCAGGGCTCCGGTCATCGCTCCCCACAGCAGCAGGATCGGCGTGCGGGGCCGGGTGGAGCCGTGCGTGGTGAGCATGCCCAACACGTAGGTGTTGGCGTCGGCACCCGAGATGAAGAAGAGCGCCGCCAGGAGCACCACGAGCGCCGCCGTGACCGTGGGGAGGGGGAACTCGGCCAGGGTCGCGAAGAAGGCGCTGTTGAGCTCCGCAGCGGTGTCGCCCGCGATGTCCGTGCCGTGCTTCATGTCCAGCTCGATCGCCGCGCCGCCGAACACCGAGAACCAGGCGAAGAAGGCCAGGCTGGGCAGGCCGAGGACGACCAGGACGAACTGGCGGATGGTGCGCCCGCGCGAGATACGCGCCAGGAACACGCCGACGAAGGCACCCCAGGACACCCACCAGGCCATCATGAAGTAGGTCCAGCCCTGCATCCACTCGGTGTCGCCGAAGGCCGGCCCGCGCAGACTCATCAGGAGGAACTCGCTGCTGTACTGGCCGATGGACTCCAGGAACAGCGAGATCAGGAACGCCGTCGGGCCGAGGAAGAGCACGAACAGGAAGAGCAGGGAGGCGACCGAGAGGTTGACCTCGCTGGTGTAGCGAATGCCGCGCTTGATGCCCGATGCGGCCGAGAGGCTGAACAGGACCGTGATCACCACCACGATGACGACCTGGGCCGTGGTCCCGCTGGGAGTGCCCAGGAGGAGGTTCAGGCCGTGGTCGATCTGCAGGGCCCCCAACCCGAGTGAGGTCGTGGTCCCGAACAGGGTGGCGAAGACCGTGAAGATGTCGATGGCCTTGCCTGCGGACCCGTCGGCATGCCGTCCCAACAGCGGTCGGAACAGGGCGCTGATCAGGCCGGGGCGCTTCTTGCGGTGGATCGAGTAGCCCAGGGCCAGACCGAAGACCGCAAAAATCGCCCAGGCGTGCAGCCCCCAGTCGTAGAAGGCGTACTGGAGCGCAAGGACGGCCGCCTGGGGCGTTCCCGACTCGGCCAGCCCGTGGGGCGGGGTGGCGAAGTGGGAGATCGGCTCGGCGACGCCGTAGGAGACCAGGCCGATACCCATCACCGCGCACAGGATCATGGCGATCCAGGTGTGCATGGCGAACTCGGGCCGGTCCTCGTCGGAGCCCAGCCGGATGCGTCCGTAACGGCTGCAGGCCAGTCCGACCAGGAGCGCCAGGAGCAGCACGGGGAGCAGGAGGTAGGCCCAACCGAACCTGGCGGTGATCCAGTTCAGGGAAGCGTTCATCGTTGCCGTCTGGTGTTCCGGGGCGGCCACTCCCCAGACCACGAACAGCGCTGAGACGGAGAGGGAGGCCCAGAAGACCACCCCGAGGGTTCTATGGGTGGTCGTGGTGTCATGCATGGGTCGGTTCTTCTCTCGCGACTCGGGGTGCGCGATGTGGTCCCACACCGCGCGGTGTTCTGCACGGCAGTGAGCCGTGGTCTTCAGGTGGCCATGTGTCGGGGGCGGGGTCCACGGCGTGGCTTTCCCGTCCGAATGTCGAGGTGTCAGGGATCTGGGTCCTGGTGGTCGTGGGTGTCCGGTGACTCGTTCTCCGTGCCGTGTGGGAGGCCGTGCAGGAGAACGCGCCGGCCGTCATCGGGACGACCGTCGCTGGGTTCGGGAACGGGTGGGCAGTGTCGTGGAGGCACTCCGCGACGCGAACACCGGTGGTGGACCCCACCCGGGATCGTCCCTGCCCGAGGCAGAACCGACAGCACCGACCGCGCACCGTTCGGAGGGGCATCAGACAGCTCAGGGGCGAAGGGGCGTTCGAGATTCGTTCGTGCCCGGCACCGTCGTATGTGGCTCCTCATTGCGCGAGGTGGTCGAGAAGTTCCGGGGGCGGGGGAGGCCCCGGAGCTCCGGGCGAGGTTACTCGCCCCTGGGGAGCGGATCATCCATCCGGACTGCGGAGTGCGACGCTCCGCAGCCCTCCTGGCCGAGACCGTCCGGTGACGTCGCGTCCCACGGTCGAGCGGTGCTCGGACACAGCAGGGCCTACGCCGGACCGTTCCGGAAGTTCGTGTCGGTCACGGGGCCGAGCACGTCCAACGGACTGACGGATGTCGCACAGGAGACCCACCGGAAGGCACCGGGCAGTGTGTCCTGCCCCAACCGTGCCGAGAGCACGGCGGCGGCCGTGCTCAGCGCGGCCAGGCCCTCCGGCCGTGACCGGAGCGCACCTTGCTACGCGTCCTCACCCGACAGGACGTCTTCGACGTGGTGCCGGGCCTCGAAGCTGAAGTGCCCGCGCACCAACGCACCGGTCCGGGACTCTTCGGCCCGGCCCACCGGAAACTCGAGCGCCCGGGGCCCCGGCCCCGGCGCCTTCACCGCGCCAGCCGTATCGCCAGCAGGACGACGTCGTCCTCACTCGTATCGGCCGCGTTGGCCTCGGTGATCTCTTGCAGCAGGGTCGGCAGGGGCGTGTCCACGCCGTTCGCGAGCAGGCGCGCGGTCCGGTCGACGGCCACCTCCATGTCCTGCCCCCGCTTCTCGACCAGTCCGTCGGTGAAGAGCAGCAGTGTGCTGCCGGGCTCCAGGAGCCGTTGGTGGCTGAGACCCCGCATGGTGGGAAGGTCGGGGTGAAAGAGCAGATCCTGTTCGGGCAACTGCTCGACGGCGCCGTCCACGGAGGTGAGCAGGGGACCGAGATGGCCTGCGTTGGTCCAGATCAGTAGCCACCCGCTACGCGTCTCCTCCAGGCGGGCGTACACCAGCGTGCCGCTGGCCCCGAGACCGAGTTTCGCGTTGGCGCGTTCGAAGGCCGACAGGACCAGCGCGGGGTCCTGGTCGGGGTGGTCCAGGTCGGCCTGGCGCAGCATGGTACGGACCTGACCCATGAGGATGGTCGCCGAGAGGTCGTGGCCAGTGATGTCGCCGACCGTGAACGCAAGCGTTCCACGGGCGTCCTCGGGCAAGAGGTAGACGTCGTACCAGTCGCCGCCCACCATGGCACCCTGGGCCCGGGCAGCAGGAAGGTAGAGCGCCTCGATCTCCAGGCCGGGGACGGAGGGGATCTCCGTCAGCATGGCCCGCTGCATCTCCTGGGCGCTCCGAACCTGGTCGGCCACGTAGGTCACGTGCCTCACGGCACGTGCGACGTATTCGGCCAGGGAGCGGAACAACGCATGTTCCACGGGATCCACCTCGTAGGGGTCCTGCCAGCCCAACACCAACGCACCCACGGGGTCGTGGCCCACGGGCAGGGGAAGGAACACCGCGCTGGCCAACCCCTCCGCAGCGAACGCTGTTCGCACCTCGGAGGGAAACTCCTCCAGCGCGGTCTCTTCGGGTATCTTCACGATGGTGCCAGTGCGCACGGCCACGGCCTCGGGCCGGCCGCCGTCCAGGTCGCATTCCTGGTAGACCATCCCCGCTGCCGAGGGGTTCTCGGGGTCGATGACCCGGCGCAGACAAGGCCCCTCGACGAGCAACAGCTCCACGTGTGCGGGCCGGAGGTCGGTGGTGACCAGTTTCTTGACGGAACGCTGCACCAGGGTCAGGTCGGTGGTGCCGGCCAGTTCGTCGGCCATACGCATCAGCATCCGGGAGCGCCGGTAGGCGCTCCGGGCCTTGAGGCGGGCCCGCTCGTTCTTCTTCACCAGGAGACGGAGCCGCAGTTCTGCGCCGCACACGTGTGCCAGGTCGTGCAGTGCCTCGCCTTCCCGGCTGTTCCAGGTACGCGCGGTGGTGTCGATCGCGATGAGGAAACCCAAGAGTTTGCCGTCGTCGTCGGTGAGCGGCGCCTGTGTCCAGGAAGCCGCCCCGAGGGCCTGTGCCACACGGCCGGTGTCACCGACAGGCGGTTCTCCGGTCGACGGGGCGTTGGAGTCTTCCGTGCGCGGCAGCGGAACCTGCCGGGAGGAACTCCAGGGTTCACCCACCCCGGCCAGTCCGGGAAGGACACAGTGGCCGTCCTCCACCAGCGAGACCACCGCCATGGGGACCCTGAGCAGGTGTGTGACCAGGCGGGCGAAGCGCTCCATACTCTCGTCCGGTCCGGCGCTCAGCCCGGCGATCTGCGAGCCTGAGGGAGCCTCGGACGTCTGTGGCGGAACGGAACCACGGTAGTCCACGTCATCGTTTCCCAACAGAATCCCCCTCGCATCATCCTTCCCCCTGGTAACCGGGCTGACCCTGTTCTCCATGGTCACGGGTCTGGAAGAGCAAGGCTCTGACCCGGAGTGATGCCGGTGGCTCCGGCCCGACAGAATGCGAACCTCGGTCCGGTGACCCAAGGTCCCCACCTCGAGCTGTTGCCCGACCATGCGAAAGTGCGCAGGGACGGGTATGACGGCCCGCGGGACGAGTGCCCGGGGTGCGGGGGAGTGAACAGGACAGCCACTTCTCGTTGGTCTCGGTGGTCACGAGCGTTGCTGTGGTCTCCTACTCGCACATGTGCGAGCCGGCGCTGCGCCACGGCGAACCGGAGTGGTGTGCAGTGCGCGTCCCCGCTCGTGGGCAAGGTGCCCGGGGGCGGGAACTCCTGGTCGGATCAAGGTCAGTCCGGCGGGAGGCCACGGTGAAGGTCTGCGGCGTAGCTGTGGCGATGCTGCGGGGGTGAAGCTGGGCGCCTGTCAGGAGATCGACCCGATGGTGAACGTGGGAACCGCCTGGCAGCCGCCCACGGGTCGTGCGACCAGCACGGCCGGCCGGGCGGCATGTCGTCGGCCGAAGGTGCTGGGCGGGGCCGCCGCAGCACTCCGGGATCGGGAGCACCGGCCACATGGGAAAGGGCGGCAGCACGATGGCAAGGAGGATGCTGCAAGGCCGGAAGAGGCGTCGGTGAATACCGGTGTGTCGTGGCCGGCCGCTTCGTCGACCGTGCCGTAGACTGAAGGATCCGCCCTCGGCCGGTCGAGGCCTGCAACGCAGTTGGAGAAGAGGCACCATGGCCACCACACCCCCCGCTCGCACCACCGACCTGCGCGACGAGATCGCCGCCGCGATCTCCACCGGGCGCGAACTCGGCCCGGAATTCGACACCGAGATCGCCGACTCGCTGGCCACACGCATGGAATCGGAGACTGTACCGAAGCGCGAGTCGGAAACCGCGCCGAAGCGCGAGGGGGAGCACGAGCGGCCCGGCTCCGCCACGCGCGGCGAGCGGACGCGCAAGGTCGCACTGTGGAGCACGCTTGCTGTCATCGCCGCCGCCTGGGCGGCCGAGGACGCCCCCGAGGCATTGGCGCCGTGGGCGATCCTCGCCGTGGTCTCGGTCGTGCTGCACGTGGTGCGAACCTGGCGGTCCTGACCCGCCACCCAGCGTGGGGGTCTCCCTTGCACAATGCACCCCCGCCCGCCGAACCGTCGGGGTCCGCTCCTGCCTGGGAAACCCACGCGGGTGGACTGCTGCTGTGGGGCGCAACTCGCTCTGCGAGTGAGTCGGCTTGCCGCCGAGCGATACGCCTACGGAAAGAGCGAGCGGCCCCTGCGGCGTTTCACCGCGCGGGCCGCACCGCCGCTCGGTGGCCAGCCGGTACGGAGCGCCCAGGTCGGCCGCAGGCGCCCAGTCCGAGATTGACGGCCTGCGGCTGGGAAGCAACCGAACCGCCCGCCTGATGCAGAGAGGGCCTGGTCGGGGTGCATCGCCGCACCGGCCGCGAAGGCCTGATCGTCCAGGACCGGATGGCCACCACCCTGCACGCCCCGGTCGAAAGGGACTTCATCGCCGCCGTCCCCGCACCGAATGGACCGCCGGCGTCACCTACGTGCCTACCGGCCAGGGACGGTCGCGTACGCCGATCCTGCTGGGGATCACTTTCAACGAGGGGCGGCACGCCCACCGCACGTGGCCGGCAGAGGAAGGTGTGCCCGAGGCGGCGCGGGCCGCCCGGCTGGGGCATCGGATGCCGGGATGGTTCGGACCTACGAACACGTCCCCCGAGACGGAGGAGCGTGTACACATCGTGCTCGAAACCCTGTGGGCGCAGAGCGTGTGTGCTCTGACCCCGGCCGAACGCGAGCGCCTGTTCTCCATGGCCCCGAGCCTGGAAGAGCTCTACCGTGAAGGCACGAAAAACGGGCTCCCGGAGGAGCCCGCTTCGAAGACGATCTCCCGGATATCTCCCATTGTTGGGTGACCATCCAGGACCTGCACACCAGAAGAGGCCTCTGGCCTGCAGTGATGCTGGTGGGCGATACAGGATTCGAACCTGTGACCTCTACCGTGTCAAGGTAGCGCTCTAACCAACTGAGCTAACCGCCCGCTGCTGCTGTGAGGTGGAGACGGGATTCGAACCCGTGTAGACGGCTTTGCAGGCCGTTGCCTCGCCTCTCGGCCACTCCACCGAGTTGCACGTGAGGCGCCTTCGGCTCCCCGCGTCTCCTCCGAGCGGACGACGGGACTCGAACCCGCGACTTTCACCTTGGCAAGGTGATGCTCTACCAGCTGAGCTACGTCCGCTTGCCGCTCGGCTTCTTGTGTGGACCCCGTCTCCGCGGCCCTCGCCTCGCTGCTGGTAAAGACTTTAGCGGAAAGTGGCGAGACGGCAAATCGGAGTGGTCGAACAGGTCGTGTGGGAGGTGACACCGGGGGCGCGTGCGAACCCTGTACGCGCCGAGAGCGCGGCCCGGGAAATCTCGTGGCGGCCATGGGGCGCAGAGGTGTTCATGGCGCCGGGCCGCAGGAACCACGAGCCGTCTCCACGCGTGCGGCCGGGGCGTGACCGGGGCACGTGACCGACAGGCCCGCACCGACGGGGTACCTCTCCTCCGTCGGGCGGAAGGGACAATGGAAGACCGGTGGAGAGGGCGACGGGAGAGGCCGACATGCACGGGTGCGAACACGAGGGACACCTTCCCTGGGAACATGCACGCCGACGTGCGCGGGAGCTGGGGGAGTCCCTGCCCGCGCCGGTGCGGGACCTGCCCCTGGACCGCGCGATGGGCGGGGTGCTCGCGCGCGATGTGCGCGCCCTCGCGGGGCTTCCGGCCTTCGACGCCTCCGCCATGGACGGTTACGCCGTGGCCGGAGCGGGACCGTGGCGTCTGGTCGGCCGCCACCTGGCCGGCAGTTCCGGACCCGGCGTGGCGCTGGGGCCGGGGGATGCGGTGGAGGTCGCCACCGGGGCGCGGGTTCCCAAGGGGACCGAGAGCGTGCTCCCCTACGAACGTGCCCGGGTCGAGGAGAGCCCCGGTTCCGACGGATCCCGTGTCAGCGGTGAGGTCGAGCACGGGCGCCACGTGCGGTGGTCGGGCGAGGAGACCGCACCGGGGGAGACGATTCTCACGTGCGGTCACCGGGTGGGCCCGGCTTCACTCGGAATCGCCGCGAGTCTGGGGCACGAGACCCTGCCGGTGTTCGCACCGACGGTGGCGATCGTGGTGACCGGAGACGAGATCACCCGTAGCGGGCTGCCCGGGGACGGGCGTGTGCGCGACGCCATCGGGCCGATCCTGCCGGGGGTCGCCGACTGGGCGGGCGCGCAGGTGGGTGCGGTCCGGTACTTGGGTGACGACCGCGCTGCCCTGGCGGAGATGATGACCGCGGGGGACACGGACGTGGTCGTGGTGTGCGGGTCCTCTTCCAAGGGGCCTGCCGACCACGTGCGTTCGATCCTGGCGGAGGCGGGCGCGGAGACGGTCGTGGACGGGGTGCAGTGCCGGCCGGGCCATCCCCAGTTGCTCGCGCGTCTCAGGAACGCCGGTGCTGCTCTTGGGACCGGTGGACCCGGCAGTTCCGACGGCCGAGACCGTCCCGGAGCCCGTGGCGGGCCGGCGGGCCCAGAAAACGGCGGGGAGAGCGGAGACACGATCGTCGTCGGGCTTCCCGGCAACCCCGGTGCGGCGATGGTCGCGGCGTTGACGTTGTTCACGCCTCTGGTCAGCGCACTCGCGGGCCGACCCGATCCGGCGCGCGTGGACGGGCGGGTCCCGGTGTCCGGGAAGATCGCTTCCCACCCCGGGGACACGCGTCTGGTCGCTGTGCGCCTGGACGGACGCGGGCGTGCGGTCCCGGTCGGACACGACCGTCCCGGGAGTCTGCGGGGCGCGGCGCTGGCCGACGCCTACGCGGTCGTCCCGCCCGGACGGCCGACGGCTGCGGGGCGAGTCGGCGCAGGTGGTGAAGGCACCGACGACGTGGAACTGGTGCGCCTGCCCTGACCCCGGAGACCGCCCCTCCGCGGTCCGTGTTCCCCCTGCTCCGGCGGTTCTGCATCCCCGGACACACGGGAACGGGTCCCGGCCGCACGGTGCGACCGGGACCCGTCGACCCCGATTCGTACTTGCTGGGGCGAGCACCGGCCCCATGTGGTCGTCAGACGCTCCTGTCGGACTCCGAGCCGTTTGCGGCGCCTTCGGCTGCGTCGATGTCCACAGGGTCCTGAGCAGGCTTCTCGGGAGCGGCGACGGCATCCGTTTCCGTGTCGGTGCCCTTGCGGTGCGCCGTGATCTCCGGTTCGGGCTGTCGGTTCTCCACAGCGGGGTTGCCCTGGCCGCGCAGCGAGATCCAGGCCTGGCCCGCGGCGAACAGGATGATCAGCGCGGCGATGACCGAAGTCAGGTGCATGCCGTTGGTGAAGGCCACCCGCGCGGCCTCCATGAGCGCACTCCCGGACGGTCCGCCCACGGCCTCGGCCGCGTTGGCAGCACCGCCCAGGGTCTCGCGCGCGGTCTCCAGGGCGGAGCCGGAGACCCCTTCCACCCCGGTGAGGTTACCGCGGTAGGACCCGGTCAGGATGCTGCCCAGGACCGCGATACCGAACGCGCCGCCCAGTTCGTAGGCGGTCTCGGAGATCGCCGAGGCCGCCCCCGCGCGCTTGGGCGGAGCGGTCGACATGATCGCGCCGTTGGTGAGGGTCTCGGCGAACCCGGACCCGGTCGCGATGAGCGCGAACCCGGCCGAGATGAGCACCACGCCCAGGGTCACGTCCTCCACCGGGGTGAACGCGAAGGCGGCGAATCCGCTCGCGGTCACCAGCAGGGCCACCCCGATCACCGTGGACAGGCTCAGCCGTCGGGCCACACGCGCCGCGATCAGGCCGGCGACGACCGACAGCAGCAGTCCGGGCAGCAGGACGATGCCGGCGCGCATGGGTGAGACGCCGAGTACGAGCTGCAGGTACTGGGTGAGGAAGAACAGAGATCCCACCATCGCGAAGACGATCATCAGGTTGGTGACGACCGCGATGGTGAACACGCGGTAGCGGAACAGGCCCACGTCGATGAGCGGGTCCTGGAGCCTGTGCTGGCGGCGGACGAACAGCCACCCCACGGCCAGCCCGAACAGCAAGGAGACGAGGGGGAGTACGTCGACGCCGTCGGTGGCGACCTTCTTGATGCCGTAGACGACGGGCAGCATGGCCCCCATCGACAGGATCACGCTGGGCAGGTCCATCCGGCCGGCGTCGGGGTTACGGGACTCGCGGACCAGCAACGGGACCAGCACCAGGATCAGTGCCATCACCGGCAGGTTGATGAGGAAGACCGAACCCCAGAAGAAGTGTTCGAGCAGCCATCCGCCGAGGATCGGGCCGAGCGCCGCGCCGCCGGAGAAACCGGAGGCCCAGATCGCGATGGCCAGCAGCCGTTGGCGTGCGTCGAGGAAGATGTTGCGCAGCAGCGACAGGGTCGAGGGCATCAGTGTTGCCCCGGCCAGTCCCAGAAGTGCGCGCGCGGCGATGAGCACTTCGGGCACGGGTGCGAGAGCGGCCAGGAGCGAGGCCAGTCCGAAAGCGGCCGACCCCGTCATCAACAGGCGCCGGCGGCCGATGCGGTCGCCGAGGGACCCCATGGTGATCAGCAGCCCGGCGAGGACGAAGCCGTAGATGTCGACGATCCACAGCAGTTGGTCGGCGGAGGGCTCGAGCGCCTCGCTGAGCGCGGGAACGGCGAAACCCAACACGGTCATGTCGACCGAGATCAGGATCACCGGCAGGACCAGTACCGCGAGGGCGGCCCATTCGCGGGGGCCCGCGAGCGCCGGCGGGTTGCCGTGGCCGCCGCGCGTGTCGTTGGGGCCGTTCCCGGCCGTGGCGGAGCTCATCTTTCCTCGTAACGTGTGGCTTCTTCTGCCGCCGCACGGTGTGAGGGCGGCCGGCCGGGCCGTGGTGCTGTTCCGGGCTCGGGAGTGGTGGAGGGCTCCGGGTTCCGTAGGGCCGTGCTCGGTGGCGAGCCGCGTCCCGGGTCGGGGCGCAGTGGTCCGGTGGTGTTGTTCCTCCGGGGAGTTCCGCGGAAGTGTTGCTTTTCCCGGGGGTCGTGTGCTGGTGAGGCACACTCCTGCCCATTCTTGAACCGTCCAGCCGGTACAGTACCGTCCGGCCGGTACACTGTCAATCGTGACTGCTTCGAATACGCGCGACCGGATCCTGGACGCGCTCCAGGACATCCTGATCAGTGACGGGTTCTCCTCCGTGACCCTGGAGGCGGTGGCACGCGAGGCCTCGGTCTCCAAGGGCGGGCTTCTGTACCACTTCCCGTCGAAGGTGGCGATGCTGGCCGGGCTCATCGACCGGCTCGTCGAGATGGCCGAGGAGGAGTTCCGGGAGGCCGTGGAGGGGGACGAAGGCGTCGTTCGGGTGTTCCTGCGCACGTCGTTGCCGCAGAGTACCGAGGAACGGGAGCTGTACTGGGCCGTGATCGCCGCCCTGCGCACGCACGACGACCTGCCCGAGGAAGCGATGGCCAAGGTTCAGGGCACGTTCACCCGCTGGGGCGAGATGCTGCACGAGGCCGTGGCCGACCCGGTCCTGGCAGAGGTGATCCTGCGCGCGGGGGACGGGCTGTACATGTCGGCGATCGCGGGCATGCCGCAGCCGTCGCCGGAGATGAACCAGCAGATGACCGACCGGTTGGTGGAGATGGCGGACGCCGCGAACGAGCAGGCCGGGTGGTAGGCCGGGGCCGGATCGGGGTCGGGGAGCAGGCCCGGCTCTGGCGGACCTGGAGCTCGCGTTCACCCACCGGGACCCGCTCGGTCGGGGTGAAGCCCTGGCTCTCGTGGTAACGGATCAGGGCGCCGTCCCCGCCGCTCCAGCAGTCCACGCGCACGAGGGGAATGTCTCGTGCGCGTGCCTGTTCACGGGCATGGTCGAGGAGACCGGAACCGATCCTCCGGCCGGGGTACGAGCGGGAGGCAAGGAGCATGTGGACGTACAGCTCACGTTCGTCGACCGCGGGGGCGTAGGACGGAGGGGGCTCCGTGGCGGTCAGTTCGTACCTGGACGTCACTGATTCTCGGCTGCGAAGAAGGCAGTCGCTTTTTTGGAAAAGCGACCTGCTCACGGAGCTTCCGGTTCTCGCGCTCCAGTTCTCGCTCACGCTCGGACTTCTCGGCGTCCTGCTGGGAGGGAAGTTGTCCGTGGTCGCGCTTGTATGCCGCGATCCAGTTCCCGAGAGTGGTGTCACGGATGCCGAGTTCCCGTGCGGCATGCACGACCGGGCGCGGCCCATCGAGCACCATGCGGACCGCTTCGTTCTTGAACTCCTGAGAGTACGGTTTCTTGCGAGCCAACCACCCTTCCCTTCCGAACGTCCCCAACAGTAGTTGGGGGCGCTGTCCGGAAGCTTCGAGGCACCTCAGTCAGGACGGTGCCTACTGGATCTACCGCTCACGGGACGGCAGGTCGGTGCGGATCGTTCCCCCCGCGAGCAGCTGGCCGATCTGGTGAACGACGTCTGTGACGAGTTCGCCGGTTACGTCTCGCCTCTACCGCGCCGAAGCCTGCCCCTGAGTACGTGAGTCGCCCGCTCGCGCTTGCTCTCAGGTGTGCGCGCACGCGTGCGAGGGCGTGCTGCCGCGGGTGCACGGTTCCCCCCTCTTCCCAGGTGTGCGCGCACGCGTGCGAGGCCGGTTCTCGACCGGGCCCCGGTCTTGTCTCCCGTCCGGGGCCTTCCGGCCGGAGTCCTTGAGGGGGTCGACGGGTCAGACGGGGTGCCAAATGGGAAGACCAGGTGGGAGAGTCGGGTGAAAGGAGTAACCGGACGTAGCTACCGGAAGGTGACCATGTGGTGCTGTTCACGTGTCCACGGTCATGGTTTACTTCCGAGTAACTTTCGTGGTCGTATCGGCGGACCCGGAACCCTTCCGGAACCACCCAACAGGCGAGGTACACAGTGTCCGAGCCCCAGCGAGAGGGGGCGCGCCGGATCGACTCCGGCAGGGCTCTTCGCGAGACTGATCCGACCTCGCGATTCCCGTGGACCTCGCAGCACGGCCACGGGAAGGGACGACGCAGACCGGAAAGCGGGGAGCGCATGCACAGGCTCACCAACCAGGTAAGACCGTACGCCTGGGGAGCGCGCACGGCCATCCCCGACCTCCTGGGCACCGAATCCGACGGCACCCCGCAGGCCGAACTCTGGCTCGGGGCCCACCACGGCGCCCCCAGTTCGGCCCGGTCCGCCGACGGTTCCGCGCACCCCCTGCCGAGCCTGATCTCCGACGCCCCGCAGCGCGTCCTGGGGCCCGAGGTCACCGAACGGTTCGGTGCACGCCTGCCGTTCCTTCTCAAGTATCTGGCCGCTGAGCAGCCCCTGTCCCTCCAGGTCCACCCCAACGCCGAACGCGCCCGTCAGGGGTTCGACGCCGAGGAACACCGCGGAATCCCGCTCGACGCCCCGCACCGCAACTACCGTGACCCGCACCACAAACCAGAACTCCTCCTGGCCCTGGAACCCTTCGAGGCCCTGTGCGGTTTCCGTGAGCCCGAGGCCGCCCGGTACGACCTGCGCGACCTGACCTGTGAGCTCGCCCGCGACCTGCGTGGGGACCTCGCGGACGCCGACACCCACAGGGCCCTGCGTTCGGCCCTGACCCGCCTGCTCACCCTCTCCGAGGACCGCCGCGAACGGCTCCTGTCCGACTTCGTGGCCGAATGGTCCACGTGCGACCGGCGCGGGCCGCACGGACGCATCGTCCCGGATCTGGCGGAGCGCTACCCGGGCGATCCGGGGGCGGTCGCCTCGCTCCTGCTCAACCGCATCACCCTGTGGCCCGGCCAGGCACTGTTCCTGCCTGCGGGCAACCTGCACGCGTATCTGCAGGGCACCGCGATCGAGGTCATGGCCAGCTCCGACAACGTGCTCCGTGCCGGACTGACCGGCAAACACGTGGACGCCACCGAGCTGCTCGAGGTCGTCGACTTCTCCGTGTTGCCGATCCCCTACGCCCAGCCGGAGTTCCTGGACGGAAGACGCGAGTACAGGCCCGGAGCCCCGGAGTTCGCGTTGCACGAGATCGGGCCGGGCCGCATCACCGCCCACCTGCCCGGGCAGGGGCCCTGCGTGGTACTGGTCCTCGACGGGCAGGTCGAGCTGGTCGCCGAAGTGGGGCAGGGGATGACCCTCTCCCGCGGGGAATCGGTCTTCGTCCCGGCCGACAGCGGTGCGGTCAAGATCGAAGGCCGCGGGCACGTCGTCGCCGCCACCGTCGGGGCCGCATCGAACGTCGTCGTGGGGGCCGCGTCCGGGGCACCTGTCGGCTCCTCCGCCGGGTCCGCTGCTGTTGCGAGGGCCGCCGCGAGCGTCGGCGTCTCGGCCGGCGCCACCGCCGGGCCCGATTCCGGGGGCGTCACCAGGGCTTCGGTCCCTGCGGCCCCGGCTTCCGCACACCGGTCCCGCGGATAACCTGGCCCCTTCGGTTCACATCCATCCGTTTCCACGGAGAACGAGGGGGAACACCATGGAGCTCGAGCGCCCCGAGATCGACTTCATCGACGGCCCGCCGCCGACCGACCTGCAGGTCACCGACCTGAAGATCGGTGAAGGCGAGCAGGCCGGCCACGGCAGCACCGTCCAGGTCCACTACGTCGGTGTCGCACACTCCACCGGCGAGGAGTTCGACGCCAGCTGGAACCGAGGTGAGCCCCTGAGCTTCCGCCTCGGTTCGGGCATGGTCATCTCCGGCTGGGACCAGGGTGTGATGGGCATGCGCGTGGGCGGCCGCCGTCAGCTGCTCATCCCGCCGCACATGGCCTACGGCGAGCGTGGCGCCGGCGGCATCATCAAGCCCGGCGAGACGCTGGTCTTCGTCTGCGACCTGGTCGGCGTCAGCTAGAAGAGCCCTGCGTGCCGGATCTCGGGCTGCACCCCCGTGTCTCGTCCCCGTGCGCCTGCCCCGGGCGTGCGGGGAACGGCTCACGGCCCGAGGCACACGCCATGCACGCCATGCGTGCCGCACGTGGGACGCAGGAGCGCCCGTGACGTGCGAAAGGCCCGACCGGACTCCATGCCGTCCGGTCGGGCCCCTCCCGGCTCCCGTGTCAGCCCAAGGTTGCGCCCACCTTCACGTGGCCCTTGAGCAGGTCACGGGCGATCGTGCGCCGCTGGATCTCGTCGGTGCCCTCGAAGATCCGCAGCAGGCGCAGGTCCCTGTAGAAACGCTCGATCGGCAGCTCGCGCGTGTAGCCCATTCCGCCGTGGATCTGCATGACCCGGTCGACGATCTCGTTGGCCTTCACACCGCCGTACAGCTTGGCGATGGACTGCGCGTGGCGGGAGTCGTGCCCCTGCTCCACCTGCCACGCGGCGTGCAGCACGAGCAGCCGCAGCGCTTCGATCTCGGTCTGGGAGTCGGCGATCATCCACTGGATGGCCTGGCGGTCGGCGATGGGTGAGCCGAAGGTCTGCCGGGTCCTGGAGTACTCGATCGCCATGTCCAGGAGCCGCTCGCAGCCGCCGAGCGCGCGGGCGGGCAGCAGGTAGCGGCCCTTGCCGATCCACTTCATCGCGAGTTCGAAGCCGCGCCCCTCCTCACCCAGGATGTTGGCGTGGGGCACGCGCACGTCCTGGAAGACGAGGGAGGCCGGGCGGCGCTCACCCATGGTGTCGATGGGCTCGGAGGTCCAGCCGTGCTCGCGGTCGACGAGGAAGCAGGTCACCCCGCCGTTGGCGCCCTTGTCCTGGTCGGTGACGGCGAAGACGAGCGCGAAGTCGGCCTCGTTCCCGCCGGTGATGAAGGTCTTCTCGCCGTTGATGACCCACTCGTCGCCGTCGCGGACCGCTGTCGCGCGGATCGCCTTGGCGTCGGAGCCGGCGCCGGGTTCGGTGATGGCGAAGCAGGAGCGGCGTTCACCGTTGATGGTCGGCAGCAGATAGTCGCGCTTCTGCTGTTCGTTGGCGTGGAAGAGGATGTTGTCGGCCTCGCCACCGAACTTGAAGGTCAGGAAGGTCCGGCCGAGTTCGGTCTCGATGATGGCGGCGGTGACCGGATCCAGTCCCATCCCGCCGTACTCCTCCGGGGTCTCCACGCCCCAGAAGTCGGACTTGCGGGCCAGAGCACGCAGTTCGCGGACCTCGTTCGCGTTGAGGCCCGGCTCGGCGCCGGCGCGTTCGCGGCGCAGGACCTCGTTCTCCAGCGGCATGAGTTCGCGCTCGACGAAGGTCCGGACCCAGTCGCGCACGGCGCGTTGCTCGTCGCTCAACGAGAAGTCGATCACGGTCAGCTCCCCAATAACCTAACACTGTTCGGTTATTGGAGGGTACGGTTTCCCAGGCCGCTTGTGCAAGACCCCCGACGCCACGGATCACCCCAGCTCCCCGGCCACGGAGAGGGAAGGTACGGGCTGCGATGGGACCGGCTCCCGGTCGACGTGCGATGATCAGGTCGGACACCGACAGCCCCGGGGAGTCCGCGCCCGGAGAAGTAGGGAGACAGGTCCGTGGCCCGACCCAAGACGCCGATCCTGAGCAAGCCGGCCATCCGCGCGGCCGCACTGGCGGTCATCGACCGGGACGGGCTCGAGAAGCTGTCCATGCGCAAGCTCGCTCAGGAGCTGGACGTGCGCGCCGCCTCCCTGTACAGCCACTACGGCAACAAGGACGAGCTGCTCACGGAGATCTCCGAGGAAGTCACCGCCGACATCGACGTGTCCGGTTTCGACCAGGACTGGCGCGAGGGCCTGGCCCGCTGGTCGCGCTCCTACCGTGAGGCGCTCACCCGCCACCCCAACCTGCTGCCCGTGGCCGCCGCCGGACCCGGACGGCGCGAGGAGGCCCTGCGCCGGGCCGACGCCGTGCACGGCGGGCTCGTGAGCGCGGGGTGGCCGCCCAAGCAGGCCACGATGATCGGCGCCTCGGTCAAGTACCTGATCGTGG
The DNA here is from genome assembly GCF_000340965.1 of Nocardiopsis kunsanensis DSM 44524. GTDB lineage: Bacteria > Actinomycetota > Actinomycetes > Streptosporangiales > Streptosporangiaceae > Nocardiopsis > Nocardiopsis kunsanensis. The sequence goes on along the minus strand of NZ_ANAY01000015.1, from coordinate 125,862 downwards.
GAGCGGCCACACAGTCGTTCGCGCGCGGGTTCGACGACGACGTGCGGGTCTACCGCGACCGGTACCCGAACCTGACCCAGGCCCACCGGCTCCCCGAACACGCCTCGGAGATCGACGACGCCAGCTTCGAGCTCGCACTGACCGCGTTCCTGGACGGGCTCGAGGGCCTGTTCGCCCAGATCACGCGGGACGAAGACATGGACGCCGAGGAGGCCTGAGCGCGGGCCCGGGGCTGTCGGCGGTCTCGAGGGGCGCCGGTGGCTTTCAGAGGTGCCCGGGTCGGGTGAGGGAGTCCGCCCACGTGCAGAGCGCCTCGAGCCCGGCCTCCGCGCGCTCGTGGTCGCCAGTGATGAGCAGATCCTTCTCCAGGCCCGAGTAGGCCGCGTTGAGCAGGGTCGCCCCGGTCAGCGCAGCCTCCGGTGAAGCGCCGCGCACGCGCATGCAGTCGGCGACGAACTCGGCCCGGCCGCGTACGAACCCCGGGCCCACCGGCAGGTGCCCGGCCGCCGCCAGACCCTCGATCTCCAGCACCAGGCGGGTCATCGGCCGTTCCTCCTCGGACAGGTGGCGCCGCCAGGAATCACGCACGATCGCCGAGACCGGCACCGCGGGGTCGTCCCAGCCGGGGGCCGCGCGCAGCGCTGTGTGTTGGCGTTCGTCCAGGTGGGTGAGGACGGCGGCGAGCAATGCCTCCTTGTCCGTGAAGTGGTGGGTCAGTACGCGGGTGCTCTGTCCCATGCCCTGGGCGAGGCCGCGCAGCGTGAACCCGCTCACGCCGGTGTGGGTGAGTTGCTCGGCGACGGCGTCGAGAACCGCGCGGCGGCGGGCGGGGTCGGTGGGTCGGGCCACGAGGCACCACCTTCCGGGCGAGAGCTTTCGGGCGAGGTCGGTCCTCACCTTGGCACACGAAATTAGGGGAACAGCTGTTACCTTAATTCGATGCGTTCGCCACCTCTCTGGATCCTCGCCCTGACACTGGCCGCCTTCACCATCCAGACCGACGACTTCATCGTGCTCGGTGTGCTCCCCGAACTCGCCGACGACCTGTCGGTCTCCGAGACCGCCGCCGGGCAGTTGGTCACCGTCTACTCGCTCACCTACGCCGTGACCGCGCCACTGTGGGCGCTCCTACTCACCCGCCTTCCCACCCGGGCCACGCTGCTGACCGCGCTGGCCGTCTTCGGCGCCGCCAACCTCGTCGTGCCGCTCGTGGACACCTACACCCAGCTCATGGCGGTACGGGTGGTGGCCGCGCTCGCCGGTGCCGTGGTCCTGCCCGCCGCCCTGGCCCTGGCCGGGACCCGCGCTCCCCTCGAACAGCGCGGACGGTACCTGGCCACCGTCATGACCGGGCTGACCGCTGCCGTCCTGGTCGGAGTGCCCGCAGGGGCCTGGACCGGGGCAACTCTGGGGTGGGCGGCCGCGTTCGTGCTGTGCGGGACGCTGGGTGTGTTCGCCCTGGTGGTGGGCGGCCGGACCCTGCCGGAGGCAGACGGAACGGTCGGTCCCGTGGCGGGGGAGAAGGGCGGGACCGGGCAACCGACCTCCGTCCGTGGACTGCTGCGCCCACTGGTCACGCCCTCTGTGGTTGTCCTTCTCGTGGCCACCGCACTGGCGGTCGCCGGGAACCTGGCCTTCCAGACCTACCTGGCGCCCTTCCTCGCCGACACCGCCGGGGCCACCCCGCATACCCTCGCCGCCGTCCTTGTCGCCGTCGGTACGGGCGGGCTCGTCGGGACACAAGGGGCAGGGCGGTCCGTGGACCGCTTCGGCGCCGAACACACCTTGCGCTTCACCCTCGTCCTCTTCTGTGCGGCCATGGTCGTCCTCCTCCTGGTCTGGAACGCGCGGCCGGTCCCGATCCTGCTGGTCACCGCCGTGCTCGTGGTCTGGTCCGCGGCGGCATGGGCGGTTCCTCCCGCGCTCCAGGCGCTGGTACTCGACCGGGTCGGACCACGAGTGGCCACCCAGGCGATGGCGGTACAGAGCAGTTCGGTACACCTCGGCGCGGCCCTCGGAGGCGTGGCGGGCGGGGCGGCCGTCGCGGTCAGTACCGGACTGTTGCCGGTGGCCGCCGCGACGACGGCCGCGCTCGCGCTCCTCGTCGTCATGGCCGGAGCGAAGCGGGGGGCGCCGGGCCCGCTCCCGCCCCGCGCCGAGTGAGGGGGACACCCGCACGGGCCCGGGTCAGGAACCCTTGGCGCGGTTCTCCTCGTTCGTGTTCAGGGCGCCCCGTTGCAGGGCGTCCAACCACGAGCCCCGCTCCGGCAACGCCCCCAACGCCACCTCCCGGCCGTGGCGCATGTGTGTGAAGGTCTCCGCCAACCGGTTCTCCAGGCGCCGATGGGCCAGCCGCCCCAGGATCCAGGCGACCACGATCCCGTTGACCGTCCCGAACGGCACCGACCACCAAGGCATCCCGGCCAGGTACAGCCACACCGTCGCCACCACCGCAGGCGCAGACAACAACGGGTCCCCAGCAACGCCGCCCACACCTGGAGTTGGTTGTCGCTGCTGTCGTTGGCGTCCACACGCAGGTGCGGGTCCACGCCCGGGGTCAGCATGACCACCGACAACAGGAGCAGGATCGACAGCCCGCTGTCCACCTCGAACGGCGTGACCATGCCGGTGATGATCGTTGGCCAGGCCCAGCGCTCCCCGGCTCCCACCACGAACAGCGCACTGAGCGCCGAGGCCATCGGAATCATGAGGGTCGGCATGATCGGCCAGCGTCCGCGCGGGCGGTAGATGAACCCTGACCGGTCACCGCCGTCCACAGGGCCGAAGCGAGCTCTTCCGTGATCGGTCACAATCGTCCCGACGGCGGATCGACCGAGGACAGTGGCGGCTCAGCGGCACACCTCAGGGCACCACGACGGGGGAGAGGACACAGGGCGGTGGACACGAGCACGGATCCCCGACCGACCGGAACACCCACCGGAACGGCCGCCAAAGCCGGGAACGACGTGCCCGGGACGGGCCGGCGCACGGTACGCGACAGGACGGTCGACATCGCCCTGTTCCTGTTCGCCCTGTCCCTGTGGGGTGTCGAGCTCGTGCTCTTCTTCCTGATGGGCCTCACTTACAGCACGGTCCAGCCGGACTGGCACTACGCCGTGGACGCCGCCGTGGGGCTGATGGCCTGCCTGAGCTTGCGGTGGCGGCGCTCCCACCCCATGTCCGTCATGTGGGCCGTCGGGCTGGCCGCCGCCGTGGCCGTCAGCGCCATGGGGGCCCTGTTCGTGGGTCTGGCCGGCGCGGCGATCTACCGGTCCTGGCGGGTGTGGACCGTGCCCTTCGCGATCCTGGGCGTGCTGGTACTGCCCTGGGTCCTGTGGAACGTCCCCGGCACGGGGATGCAGGTCGTGACCCTCGCCGCCGCCATCGGTTTCATGCTCGCGTGCGTGGGATGGGGGACCGCCATCCGCTCCCGGCGCATTCTCGTGCAACGCTTGCGGGAGGACGTCGCGCGTGCTCGACAGGACCGTGAACGCCACCTCGACGACGCCCGTTCCGAGGAACGCAGGCGCATCGCCCGCGAGATGCACGACGCCGTGGCCCACCGCATGTCCTTGCTGAGCGTGCACGCCGGAGCACTGGCTTACCGCACCGAACGCGCCCGTGAGGGTAAGTCCGCACCCCTGGAGGCCGAGGAACTGGCCACCGCCGTTTCCGTGGTGCGGGACAACGCCCACCAGGCCCTCGACGAACTCGGCGGGGTCCTGGAGGTGCTGCGCTCGGGCGACCTGGTCACAGACGAGGAACACACCGGGACCGCGCGGCCTCAGCCCGGGGCCGCGGACATCGACACACTCGTGGAGGAGGCCGTGGCCGCCGGGCAACGTGTGGTCATCGAGAGAGAACTGCCCGAGGACGACCGGCCCGGCGGATCCGTGGGGCGCACCGTCTACCGGGTGGTGCAGGAGGGACTGACCAACGCCCGTAAACACGCGCCCGGATCCCGTGTGCACGTGGAGCTGTCCGGCGACCCCGAGCACGGGATGGAGGTGACGGTGGCCAACGCGCTCCCGTCCAGTATCGCGCCTGCCGAGATCCCCGGGCTCGGGGCGGGGCTGGCCGGGCTCACCGAACGGGTGGCCCTGGAGAGCGGCCGCATCAGCCACGGGGCCGTGGACGGACGGTTCCACCTCACGGCCGTGCTTCCCTGGGAGCACGGCCGAAGAATCGAGTCCACGAAGACGGCGCGGGGAGCCCAGGAGGAAAGACGTTGACCGGGACCACGAACACGCCGGTGCGGGTGCTGTTGGTCGACGACGACCCGCTCGTGCGTTCGGGGCTGCGCATGATGCTCACCGGAGACCGGTCCATCACCATCGTCGGGGAGGCCGCGGACGGAAGGGAAGTGCCCGCCGCTGTGGAGGAGTACCGACCCGACGTGGTGCTCATGGACGTGCGTATGCCCGGCGTGGACGGCATCGCCGCTACCGCACGACTGCGGGAGGAGGAGGTCGCGACCCCGCAAGTGCTGGTGCTGACCACCTTCGACGCCGACACCACCGTCGTCGAAGCACTGCAGGCCGGCGCCGCCGGCTACCTGCTCAAGCACACCGACCCCGAACGCATCGTCGAGGCGGTGCAGCGCGCCGCGACGGGGGAGCCGGTGCTCTCACCCAGCGTCACACGCACCCTCATGGACCGTGTCGCCGGTTCGGGCACCACCGTGGGACGCACCTCGCGCCGCGACCGAGCACGCGCGCGCCTGGCCCTACTCACCGACCGTGAGCGCGAGGTCGCCGAGGCTGTCACGGCCGGGTTGTCTAACGCGGAGATCGCCGAACGCCTGTACATGTCGATGGGCACGGTCAAGGCACACGTGTCCAACGCCCTGACCAAGCTCGACCTCACCGGCCGGGTGCAACTGGCGCTGATCACCCACGACGCAGCCGAGGACAACTGAGGGGCGGGCCGGAGAAGATCACAGTCGGGCGGAGGTGAGGCGGAAAGCCGTGCTCTGCCACAGGAACAGGCCCGCGGTGGCGGTGGCGTAGGCACACCACAGCAGCGCCAGACCACCGTGGGCGGCGAGAGGCACCGCCGCCACGGCGAGCAGGCCGTAACAGACCGCGAACGCATGCAGCGAAGGGCGCGGTCGCTTCAACCCCAGAAGACCCATACCGGGCAGGGCCTGGAGCGTGTCGGCCAGCACCACCGCGCAGAGCACCGGCAACAGCGCCACGACGAGTGTCTGCACTCCGGGGTCGGCGGTCAACAGGGACACCGTCGGCCCCGCCGCGGCCCACAGCAGCGCCGCACTGCCCACGACGACCGGCACCGCCACGGTGTAGCCGGCACGCAACGCAGAGCGCACCCCCGCACGGTCGTCGGCCTTGGCGGCACGGGCCACGAAGGGGACGGTGGACTGTCCTACGGCGGTCGCGGGCAGGAACGCGAACGTCGCCACCACCACGAGGAGCTGGTGGGCAGCGGCCTCGGTCACTCCGGCACGTGCCACGGCGACGGCGAGCACGCTCATCGTCCCGAACTTGACCAGGAGCGTGGCCCCCGAGGGCAACCCCACCCGGGCCATGTGCCACACACTCGCCCACTGGGGCGGGCCCACCCCCACCCGGTGACCGCGCAGCACCGTCCGGGTGCGGAGCACGTACTGCGACAGTCCCGCGGTCAGCACACTCGTGGTGAGCATCGCGACCCCGGCCCCGCCCAGCCCCAGGGCGGGGACGGGACCGGTACCCAGCACGAGTGCCGGTGTCAGGAGTACCGACAACACGGTCGTGACGACGCTGACCACCAGCACCCCCGTGGTCTCGCCGAGCCCGACGAGCAGCGTGCTCACCGACGACTTCACCGAGAGCACGAGCGTGTGCACGGCCAGCAGGAGAGGGAAGGAACCCAGCGCGGCGACGACGGCCGGGTCGACGCCCAGGGCGGGCGCGGTCAACGGCAACGTTCCCAGGGCCCCGGCGCCCAGAACGCCCACGAGCAGGGACAACCAGATACTGTCACGCACCACCGACCCGAGCGACGCGGGGTCGTCCTCGTTCTCGGCGACGAACGGCATCGACCCGCGCAGGCACCCCTGCACGACCATCAGCAGTGGGTTCAGAACGGCCAGAGCCAGGGCGTAGGCGGCCAGTTCCGCCGTGGCGGTGTGTCCCAGGACAGCCGCGGTGACCAGGCCACCGACCATGTTGGACAGCATCGACAGGTACAGCGGGAAAGCTTTGCGCCCGATACGTCCGGCGAGGGCGCGCACGCTCGGGGCAGCTGTAGCGGTCTCTTCCCGGGTGGGGGAGCGGCCCTGGTCGTGTGTCACAGGGGTCTTCCGTTTCCAGGACGCAGGAAATAGGGGGCGTAGTGGTCCAACCTAGCAGTGGGCCGGCCGGTTGCTAGCGTTGCCGCAACGGGTCCCAACCCGGCCCGGCCGGGTCACGGCCGCGGCCGCGGTCTTTTCGAGGAGGTTTCCGTGGACGGAAAACGTGTGGTCTGGGCCAAACAGCTGCCCGACGTGTACAAGAAACTCGACGAGATCGACCAGATCATCGGCGGCCACCTCGAGATCGGCCTCCTGGAACTGGTGAAACTGCGTTCCTCCATGGTCAACGGGTGCGCTTACTGCGTCGACCTGCACACCCAGAAGGCCCTGAAGGAGGGCGAGAGCCAGCAGCGCCTCTTCCAGGTCTCCACCTGGCACGAGGCCGGCGACCTCTTCACCGGTGCCGAGCGCGCGGCCCTGGCGCTGACCGACGAGGTCACCGACCTGGGTGACCGAGGGGTCTCCGACGAGGTCTACGAGCAGGCCGCCGAACACTTCGACGACCAGCAGATCGCGGCGCTCACGGCGGCGATCTCGATGATGAACCTCTACAACCGGCTCGCGGTCACCAGCGAACTCCGGCCCAAGCGCCGCTGACCCCTGCTCTCCGGCCACGGCGGCGGCACTCTCCGGTGGCCGCCGCCGTGGCCGGTGCTGTCCACACCCCGGCACCACCTGAGCCGCGCCCCCTGCGTTCGGGGATCCTCCGTCCCCGTCAAGATGGGACCCGGGCCCCACCCGCCCACGGAGAGGGGAAAAATGACCGACACACCCGCACCTGTGAGGGCGCCGCGACCCGGCGAGGCGGCCTGGCGCAGGTTCGGCGACGTACGGTCCCTGTTGATGGGACCGCAACTGCTCCTGCTCCAGGTCGCCCACCCGGTCGTGGGCGCCGGCGTGCTCGAGCACAGCGAGTTCCGGAAACACCCCTGGCGGAGACTGTGGCGCACCCTGGTCTCACTGAGCACCGTGGTCTACGGGGGCCAGGAGACCGCGGTGGCCGAGGCCACGCGTGTGCGCGGCGAACACACCACCATCAAGGGTGTGGACGAGGACGGCCGCCGTTACCACGCGCTCCACCCCGAGGCCTACCACTGGGTGCACGCCACCTTGGTCAAGGGCCCCGTCGACGCCCACCGCCTCTTCGGCCCCGGCCTGGAACGCGCCGAACTGGACGCCTACTACACGGGCCTGCGCGAGGTCGGGCGGGTGTGGGGGCTGGCCGAACACCATCTTCCGCCCGACTGGGAGTCCTTCCTCCGCTACTACGACGCGATGGTGCACGACCGGCTCGAACACAACCGGGCGGTGGACGACGTCGTGTGGGTCCTGGCGCACCCGGCCTCTCCCTCCACCCGGATCCCGCGCGCCCTGTGGGAACCGGTGGGGACACTGCTGTCGCGTCCCGTCCTGCTGGTCACGGTGGGGAGTCTGCCGCCGGTGCTGCGGGAACGTTTCGGTCTGCACTGGGGGCCGCGGCAGGAACGCTCCCTGCGCCGGCTCGCCGCCGCCGTGCGTGCAGCGTCCGCCCTCACCCCGCCACCGTTGCGGCGCGCCCACACACGTGCGCTGGCCGCCGTCGGCCGGCGGCAGCAGAACGGGAACCGGTGAGCCGGGACAGGTACCCCGCCCCCCGTGCAGCAGGTGCCGCACGGCTCTCCGCGCAGGAACGACCTCCCGTCCCGGCAGTGGAGCCGGTCGTGACGGGAGGTCGTGGGACGTGCGGGCCCGGACGGGGTGCGGGTCAGCGCGTGTGCTGCCCGTGCCCGCCGGGCTCCTCGGGTGAACGCACGGGCGGGGGTGAGGACTGGGCGGCCCGGTACCCGCTGCGGTAGACGGCCTCGCGCTCGCCCTTCTCGTCCTCGTAGCCGTCGACACGCGGCCAACCGGCGGTGAGCCCGTAGATGACCACCACGTCGATCGCGATCGCCACCATCGCCCACAGGGGCATGGCCAACGCGAACGCGAGCTGGGCGAGCGCGTTGAGCGAGGCCAGCACGATGGCGAGGAACCGTGCCCACGGGCTGCCCGAGAGCACGGACAGCCCGGACGCGACCAGGACCACGCCCCACAGCCCGAGGAGTACACCCCAGGACTCGTATTCGAGTACGAGCATCTCGCTGGCGGAGGCGAAGTAGAAGTCGGGAACGAACCAGGCCACCAGTCCCTGGATGATGTTGACGCATCCGATGACGACCAGCAGTGTCGCGACGAAGAACTGCCAACCGTTGGCGGCCTCGTAGCGCATGTCGTGCTCCTCACCGGGCGCTGTCCGGCCGGAGAGCGCCCTTCGGGTGTCACGGTCGGGTGCGCCGTTCCGCACGCCGCCCCCTCATCATCGGCGAGGGAAGGTCATTGGCGTCCACGTGTTCGTCCTGGATCGGGCAAAGTCGGGAACATCGAGCGGGAAGTCCGGTCCCACCGTGCTTCCCGGGGATTACGTAACCGCGTCACCGTTAAGGTGGGGTGCGTGGCAGAGGACAAGACCGAACAGCGCCTGGCCGATCTGGAGGCCCGCGTCGCCGCCCTGGAGGGAGGTGACCGGCCCGGCCCGCCCCGCCCCGGGGCCGCACCCGGATCCACCGACGACACCTTCTTCGCGGTCAACGAGCTGCGCCGCCGCGTCCAGGGGCTCGGCGGTGTCCTCTACGCGGGCAGCGTGCGCCGCAACGCGGACGAGGAACCGCTGGAGTGGCAGCACGGGCACCCTCTCGAACGCCTCGACGAATCCGACTGGTCCCGACTGGCCCCGCGCATCGACGCCCTGGGCAACAGCGTGCGCCTCAACCTGCTGCACGAGATCTGGAACGGCGCCAGCACCGTCGCCGAGCTCGCCGAACGCCCCGGTTTCGGTACGACCGGGCAGATCTACCACCACGTCAACCAGCTCACCTCGGCCGGATGGTTGGCCCCCACGCGGCGCGGCCATTACTCCATCCCGCCCGAACGTGTGGTGCCCCTGCTGGTGATCCTGGCCGCCGCCGGCGACACCCCCTGACCACGGCCTGCGCGCCGCGAAGTCCCGCCACGGACCGTGGACCGCCTCGGCCGGACACGGCCCCAGCCGCTTTCGCGGCCGCCACGCCCCTGACACACGTGTGCCCGGCCGCGGCCCCGAGGGGCCGACGACCGGGCACACGCGCGGGCATCAGGAGAAGTCGTCGACGTTGTCCTCGGTGACGATCTCCACCGGGACGCGCACGTCCTCCTCCAGGCCCTCGCCGCGCGCGGCGTCGACGGCGTTGCGCACCGCGACGCGTCCGAGCTCGGCGGGCTGCTGGGCGATGGTCGAGTGCAGGATGCCCTCCTCGACCGCCTCGAAGCCCTCCGGGGTCCCGTCGAAACCGATCACCGCCGCGTCCTCGCCGCTGTCGTCCAGCGCGGCGGCCGCGCCCAGCGCCATCTCGTCGTTCTCGGCGAAGACGGCGTCGATGCCGTCGTTGCCCTGGAGCATGTTGGTCATCACGTCCAGGCCGCGGGTGCGGTCGAAGTCGGCGGGCTGCTCGGCGACGACCTCGATGTCGCCGTACTCGGCGATGCCCTCGCTGAAGCCCTGACCGCGCTCACGGCTCGCGGAGGCGCCCGGGGTGCCCTGCAGCACCACGATCCGGCCCTCCTCACCGATCTCCTCGGCCAGGACCTGGGCGGCCAGACGCCCGCCCTCGACGTTGTCCGAGGTCACGAGCGCCTCGGACTCCGCGTCGTTGATCGCACGGTCGGCGGCGACCACCGGGATGCCGGCGTCGTTGGCCCGGCGCACCGGTGGCCCCGCCGCGTCGGAGTCGACCGGGTTGATCACCATCGTGTCCACCCCGGTACTCACGAAGTTCTGGATCTGGTTGGCCTGCTGAGAGGGGTCGTCCTGGGCATCGGTGATCACCAGGTCCACGCCCGCCTCCTCGGCCTCTGCCTCGGCGCCGTCCCGCATCTGCAGGAAGAACGGGTTGTTCAGCGTCGAGATCGACATACCCAACCGGGGCTTGTCGGAGGAGGAGTCGGGGGGCAGGAAGGACAGCACACCCACCACGAGCGCCGTGACCGCGGCTGCGGCACCGAGGACGGCGATACGCTTGCCGCGGCCGCCGGGTCCGCCGACGGCTCCGGCGCCCCCGCCGGAGCCCGAACCACCCGAACCGGAACGGCGGCGCACGGTGTCGAACAGCACCGCCAGCGCGATGACCACACCGATGACGACCTGCTGCCAGAACGCCGAGACCGAGAGCAGGTTCAGGCCGTTGCGCAGCACCGCGAGGATGAGTGCACCGATGAGCGTGCCCGATGCGGTCCCGACACCGCCGGCGAGGCTGGCGCCGCCGATGACGACGGCGGCGATCGCGTCGAGCTCGTAGCCCTGTGCGGCCTGCGGCTGCGCGGAAGCCAGACGGGAGGCCAGGATGACACCGGCCACGGCCGCGAACAGGCCCGAGAGCGCGTACACACCCAGCTTGTGGCGTTTGACGCGGATTCCCGACAGGCGCGCGGCCTCCTCGTTGCCACCGATCGCGTACATGGCACGGCCGGCGAAGGTCCGGCGCAGGATCACGGCGGTGATCAGGCCCATGAGGACCATGATCAGCACCGGGACGGGCAGCCAGCCGCCCACGGAGTCGCCCAGGTGGGAGACGGAGTCGGGAAGGGAGATGGGGCTGCCCTCGGACAGCACCAGGGACAGGCCGCGGCCGATGGAGAGCATCGCCAGGGTCGCGATGAACGGGGGCAGCTTGCCGTAGGCGACCAGAGCACCGCTGACCAGGCCGGCCGCCGTTCCCGTGGCGGCGGCCAGGGGGACGGCCAACCAGACGGGCACCCCTTCCACCGTCGCCAACCAGGCCAGCATCGTCGCCGACAGAGCCGCGACCGAACCCACCGACAGGTCGATACCACCGGAGATGATGACGAAGGTGACACCGAAGGCCAGGACCGCGATGACGGCGGCCTGGACCCCGATGTTGAGGAGGTTCTGCGCCGTCAGGAAGTCACCGGACATCAGCGACATGACCACGACCAGGAGGGCCAGCGCGGTCAGCGCTCCGTTGTCCAACAGGAAACGACGCACGGCGGGCCGGAGACCGCCGTTCTTTGCTGTGTCAGTGGCCACTACCGGCCCTCCACTTCGTTCTCTTCGGGGTTGGGCCCGGGGTTGGCGGCGACCGCGAGCGACATCACCGAGTCCTGGGTGGCCTCCTCGGCGGAGAGCTCACCGGTGACCCGGCCCTGGGCCATGACGAGGATCCGGTCACTCATCCCCAGCACCTCGGGCAAGTCGCTGGAGACCATCAGGACCGCGTGACCGGAGGCGGTCAGCTCGTTGATGAGCCGGTAGATCTCGACCTTGGCGCCGGCGTCGACGCCGCGGGTCGGCTCGTCGAGGACGAGCACACGGGAGTCGGCCAACAGCCACTTGCCGATGACGACCTTCTGCTGGTTGCCGCCGGAGAGCGTGCGCACGTGCTGGCCGATGTGGGCCATCCGGATCGCGAGTTCGTCGGCCACACGCGCCGCCGACGAGCGCTGCGAAGCCAGGTTCACGAACCCGCCCTTGCTGGTGGGGCCCAGCGTGACCAACCCCAGGTTCTCCTCCACGGACGCGTCCAGGACCAGACCCTGGCCCTTGCGGTCCTCGGGGACCAGACCCAGACCGGCGTTCAGAGCCGCGCCCACGTCGCTGCCGGGCAACTTCTTGCCGAGGACCTCGACCCCGCCGGAGTCGTAGGGGTCGGCGCCGAAGACCGCACGGACGACCTCGGTGCGGCCCGCACCCACGAGACCGGCCAGACCGACGACCTCGCCGGCGCGCACGTCCAGGTCGATGCCTTCGAACACACCGTTGCGGGTCAGGCCGCGCACCTGCAGGAGCATCTGCCCGGGCTCGGGCCGCTCACGCGGGTACTGCTCGTCGATGCTGCGGCCCACCATGAGGCGCACCAGTTCGTCCTCGGGCTCGGAGGCGTCCACGTGAGCGACCGACCGCCCGTCGCGCAGGACCGTGACCCGGTCGCCCAGAGCCGCGATCTCCTCCAGGTGGTGGGTGATGAAGACCAGACCCACGCCTTCCTCACGCAGCCGGCGGGCGATGGCGAAGAGCCGGTCGACCTCCTCGGTGGTGAGGACCGCGGTGGGCTCGTCCATGATGAGGATCTTCGTGTCCAGGCTCAGTGCCTTGGCGATCTCCACCATCTGCAACTGGGCGATGCCCAGGCCGCGTACCCGGGCGCTGGGGGAGACGTCGACACCGACCCGCTCCAGGAGCTTCGCGGCCTCGGCCTCCATACGCTTGGTGTCGATGAACCCGAACCTGCGCGGTTGGCGGCCCAGGAAGATGTTCTCGGCCACCGTCACGTCGGGGACGAGATTGAACTCCTGATAGATCGTGGCGATACCCAGGCGCGCCGCGTCCTGCGCGTCACGGATCTGGACCTCCTGCCCCTCGACGAGCACCCGACCCGTGTCGGGGCGGTGAGCGCCGGAGAGCACCTTGATCAAGGTGCTCTTACCGGCCCCGTTCTCGCCGAGCAGGACGTGCACCTCGCCGCGGCGCAGGTCGAAGTCGACGTCGTCGAGTGCGACCACGCCCGGGAAGGACTTGCGTACGCCCTCGATGCGTAGCAGTTCGTCCGGACTACTCACGTGTGGCTCCTCCGGTCGGGGCAGACGTTTCGGGCTCGCCGCAGGAGCGGCGGACGACGAGATGTGCGGGAAGGACGGTCGACCCGGCCGTTCCTCCCGAGATGAGGTCGGCCAGGGCCCGTACCGCCACCCGCCCGAGTTCGGCGGTGGGCTGGGAGACCGCTGTGATGGGTGGTGCGGTGTGCGGGAACCAGGGGATGTCGTCGAAGGCGGCCAGGCCGATGTCGTCGGGCACGCTCAGGCCGCGTTCACGGATCGCGTCGAGCGCGCCCAGAGCCATGAGGTTGTCCGCGGCGAAGACCGCGTCGGGGCGTTCGGGCAGGTCCAGGAAGCGCTCGGTGGCCAGGCGCCCGCTCTCGGCCTGGAAGTCGCCCCGCCCGACGTGGGACTCCGGCAGCGACAGCCCGAACTCCGACAGTGCCGAGCGGAAGGCCTCCACCCGTTCCCTGCCGGTGGTCGTGGCGGCAGGCCCGGTGATGATGGCGAGCCGGCGGTGCCCGAGGCCGTACAGGTGGGCGACCAGGTCGCGGATCGCGCCGCGCCCGTCCGCGCGCACAACCGGGGCCGCGCAGCCGGGGATCCAGCGGTCGACGAAGACCAGAGGGGTGGGTCCGTCGGCCGCGTCCAGGGTCAGAGGGGAGCGGCCGTCCGCGGGGGAGACGATCAGCCCGTCGATACGCCGTTCCAGGAGGGAACGCACGTGGTGGGCCTCCAGCTCGGCGCGCTCGTCCGCGTTGCCGATGATGACGCTGTAGCCGAGCGCTCGTGCTTCCTCCTCCACGGACCTGGCGAGTTCTGTGAAGTAGGGGTTGAGGACGTCGCTGATGACCAGCCCGATGGTGCCGGTGCGGTCGGTGCGAAGGGAGCGCGCCACGACGTTGGGCCGGTATCCGAGCGACTCGGCGGCCGAGAGGACTCGGGCCCGGGCCTCGTCGCTGACCGCCGACCGCCCGTTGAGCGCACGGGAGACCGTCGCAACCGACAGCCCCGCCGCCTCGGCGACGTCCTTGATGCTCACCACGTCCGTGTTCACCTCCTCCGATGCCTTCGTGGGGGCGGGTGCGGGGAGAGATCGGGGCCGCACACCGTGAAAACGATTACATGATTGGAAACGATTACACCATGCGTAAGCAACACATAAGTTCACAGACCGGGGCGTATGGGGACGAGGCGTGGCGATTCAGGCACCCGGGAGGGCGGCGCGGTGGGGGATCCGGGGCACCTGTGGTGCGAATCCGCAACTCCGTATCATCCAGATCACATTTTCCCGCCGCGGTGCAGAACGGCGGGAACGGGGCGGCGCACACGCCCCGTCCGGAGCGTCCCCAGCCGCACAATGGGATGCATGGAACGCAGGGACACCGTCGTCATCGGAGCGGGCGCCGCCGGCCTCATGGCCGCGCTCGAACTCACCGCCGCCGGGCACGACGTGCAGGTGATCGAGGCCCGCCCACGTGTGGGCGGGCGCGCACGCACCGTCCGTTTCCCCGACGGCCGGCTCGCCAACGCCGGGGCCGAATGGGTCAACCCCGAACACCGCGAAGTACTCGGCCTGGCCGAACGTTACGGGCTCGGGTTGCGCTCGGGTGGCGGCTTCGAGGCGCTCGTCGTCGACGGCCGGGCCCACGTGGAGGAACCCGGCGACGCCGAACGTGTGGCGGAGGCCCTCGAAGGCCTCGAAGGGCGCCTGAGCGACCTGGAACACCCCTGGGACGACCCGGTCGCCCGCGGGATGGACCGCCGCAGCGCCACCGACTGGATGGACAGCGCCGGCCTCTCACCGAGCGAGTGCGCCTGGACGACCGCCCACATCCGCGCCGAGTACATGGTCGAGCCCGAAGAACTGTCCGAACTCGCGCTGGCCCTGGGAGAGGAACTCGACTCGGGGGAGACCGCGTACCGCATCGCCGGCGGTACCGCCGAACTCACCGACGCCATGGCCCGCGAACTGGGCCAGGACCGCATACGCCGCGCGGACCCCGTGCGCACCGTCGAACACGGCCGGGACGGGGTCGTGGTCCGTACCGACCGCCACACCGTCACCGCCGACCGTGCCGTGATCGCCGTGCCCCTGCCTGCCCTGGAACGCATCACCCTGGACCCCGTGGTGTCCGTGCCCTCCGTGCACCAGGGCCGGGGTGGCAAACTCCTGGTGCCCTACGCACAGCGCCCTGACGCCGGAGCGGGCGACCGCCGCGTCGACCACGCCGGGTTCCAGCACGTGTACGACAACGCCCCCGAGGACCAGCCCGGCCTCCCCGGGATCCTGACCGCGTACGCCTACCGGCCCCTGCCCGAACAAGAGGTCCTGGACACGGTCGGCGCGCTCTTCCCCGAACTCGGCACCCCAGACGGCGACCCCGTGGCGGCCTGGTGGAGTGAGGAACCCGAGTCCGGCTGCACCTACTCGGCTCTGGGCCCGGGTGACCTCGATTCACTGCGGCGCCTGCGCGAACCCTTCGGCCGCCTGTACCTGGCCGGGGAGCACACCGAGATCATCTGCGGTTACCTGGAGAGCGCTCTGCGCAGCGGCCGCCGCGTCGCGGCCCGCATCACCTCCGGCTGAGCCCGCCGCGAGCGTGCGCGGGGTGCCTGCACACACGAGCGGGGGCCGGGGAACTCCACGTCCCCCGGCCCCGCGTGGCGAGCCGTCGGCACCGGTGCCGAGCCCCCTCGGAAGCCTCCCCGGCGCCGGAGTCCTAGGCGGAGACCGGCCCCTCGGGGCTCTCCCCGCCCAGGTGGCGCGCCTCCAGGGCCGAACCCTCCACGTCGATGTCGGGCAGGATCCGGTCCAGCCACTTGGGCAGCCACCAGGCCCCGTCCCCGGCCAGGTGCATCAGCGCGGGGATCAGCAGCATGCGCACCACGAACGCGTCGATGAGCACACCGAAGGCCAACGCGAACCCGATCGAGCTGATCATGATGGTCTCGGAGAAGATGAATCCGCCGAAGACCGAACCCATGATGATCGCAGCTGCGGTGACCACCGAACGCCCGGCCCGGAAGCCCCGCACGACCGCCGACCGTGCGGGCGTGCCGTGCGCGTAGGCCTCGCGCATGCCCGTTCCGATGAAGAGCATGTAGTCCATCGCCAGGCCGAACAGGATCCCCACCAGCAGTGTCGGCAGGAAGTTCAGCACCGGGCCGGGGTTGTCGACCCCGAAGACCGCGCTGAGCCAGCCCCACTGGTAGATGGCCACCACACCGCCCAGGGCGGCGAAGTAGGACAGGATGAACCCGAGTGTGGCCACGACCGGCACGAAGACCGACCGGAACACCAGCAGCAGGATGACCAGCGACAGTCCCACCACCACGGCGAGGTAGGCCGGGAGCGCATCGCTCAGGGTCTCGGAGATGTCGATGTTGCCGCTGGCCATGCCGGCGACACCGAGCGGCCCGGTGCCCTCGATGACCTCCAGGTCCCGGAAGGTGTGGACCAGCTCCTCGGTGGACTCGCTCGAGGGCCCGTCCTCGGGCACGACCTGGAAGATCGCCAGGGTCTGGTCGTCGGAGATCCCGATGGGCGCCACGCCGGCCACGGCGTCACGGGAGTAGAGCTCCTCGGCGACCTGGAACTGCTCCTCCTCTGCGGTGGCCTCGGCGGCCTCGTCGGTGGGACCGCCGCTGAGGTCGGCCGTGACCAGGAGCGGTCCGTTCATGCCCTCGCCGAAGTTCTCCTCGATGGCGGTGTAGGCCTGGTACTGGGTCGAGTCGCTGGGCTCGGAGGCACCGTCGGGCATGCCCAACCGCAGGTCGAGCGCGGGCACGGCGACGATGCCCAGCGCCAGGACGGCGACCGCGGAACGCAGCAGGGCCCGCCCGGTCGACATCGGCCGGACCTCGTCCTCGTCCCCGTGGCGGTGCTTGCCGTTGGACTCCCCGTTCTCGGCCAGGCGGGAGCGCTCACGGCGCGAGAGGATGCGCGTGCCCACCAGTGACAACAGAGCCGGCACCAGCGTCACCGCGATGAGCACCGCGACGGTGATGGCGATGGCGCCCACACTGCCCATCAGGCCCAGGAAACCGATCCCGGTGATGTTCAGGCCCAGCAGGGCGATGAGCACCGTCGTGCCGGCGAAGACCACCGCGTTGCCCGCGGTCCCGTTGGCCAGGCCGATGGACTCCTGCAGCTCGGTGCTCTGCTTGAGTTGCCGGCGGTGGCGGTGGACGATGAACAACGCGTAGTCGATGCCCACGGCCAGGCCCAGCATCAGGCCCAGGATCGGCGTCACCGACGCCATCTGCAACACGTCCGACAACGACATCGCGGTCAGCGTGGCGATCCCGACACCGACCAGCGCCGTCAGGATCGGCAGGCCGGCACCGATGAGGGTACCGAGCATGACCACCAGGACCACACCGGCCACGATCAGACCGATGACCTCAGCGGTGCTGACCAGGCTGGGCATACTCATGGCGAGGTCGTTGCCGAACTCGACCTCGGTGCCGGGGACCGGGTCGCTCTCGAAGACACCCATGACGGTGTCGCGGGTCTCCTGGGAGACCTCTTCCTGGGCGTCGGTGAAGGAGATGTTGACCAGTGCGGTCGCGCCGTCCTCGGAGACCGTGCCGATCTCGGAGGCCATCTCGAACAGGGCCTCGCCCCGGTCGAGCTGCTCCTCCTGCGCCTCGATCTCCTCACGGTTCCGGTCGATCTCGGCCTGCTGGGCGTCGAGTTGGTCCTCGGACTGGTCGAGCATCCCGGCAGCCTCGGCCTGGGCGCGGCCCTGGTCGAGCTCCTCCTGGCCGGCCTCGAGTTCCTCGAGCCCCTCCTCGAGCTCCTCGCGGCCCTCCTCCATCTCCTGCTGCCGGTCGGCGCGGTCCTGCTCCGTGGCGAAGGGGTCGACCGCGTCCTCGACACCGGAGACCTCGGTGGTCTGCTCGGCCCGGTCGGCGATCGCTTCCTTCTGCTCCTCGGTGAAGGGCTCCCCGTCCTCGGTCTGGTACACGACGGTGCCCGCACCGCCGCCCATCCCGTCGAACTTCTCCGACAGGCGCTGATTCACCTCGTCGGTGGGGGTCCCAGGGATGGAGAAGCTGTCCTCCAGCTCACCCGAGAAGAGGAAGAACGCGGTACTGGAGGCCACCAACAGGGCCAACCAGACCGCGATGACGGTCTTCGCCCGGGTCGCACACGCGCGACCGAGCTTGTAGAGAAATTCAGCCATGGGTCTTTCGCCAATGAATGTGGGTGAGGAGCGCGCCTGCGCTCAGGGCGTTCCGGGTCCGAACGACCCGTAGCCGTCGCGGTTCACCGAGATCATGCGGTCCACCAGTTCGGTCCAGGTACGGCGTGAGTCCTCGGTGTCGACCCCGCCGGTGGCCCGCTCCCAGTGGTGGACCACGACCACGCCGCCGCTGACCAGTGCGCCGCACATCAGGTCGATCACGAGCGGATCGGCCTCGGGGCGGCGGTTCAGGATGAGGGCGGCGAGGCGGGCGGTCACGTCGTTGATCGCGCTCTCGAACAGTGCCGCCTGGCTCGGGGAGGGTTCACTTCCTCCCCGGGCGAGCATGCGCTTGAGGCGGGTGATCGGGGTGACCAGGTCGGCCGAGCGCAGAGCCTCGGCGACCTCGTCGAACATGGCGCCCGGGCGGGTACTGACCTCGGTGTCGAAACCGGACTCGATGTCTCCGAGGATCGACTCCAGGATCTCGCCGAACACCTCGAGAACGATGTCGTCGAGGGAGCCGAAGTGGTTGAAGACGGTCCGCCGGGACACGTCGGCCCGCTCGGCGAGCTGGTCGACGGTGAAATGTGTGCCTTCGATCTCGGACATCAACGCAGCTGCGGCGTCGATGATCGCGCGACGGTGTCGCGACTTCAGTGCCTCGCGCCGATCCCGCGAGGGAGGATTGCCCTGATCGTTCACCCTGTCACGGTACGGCGCTGCATGCACTCAGTGCAACGCTGCACCGGGTGCATCCACTCACAGTCCGGTCACCGTCCGGACACAGCAAGGAGCGCCCCGGCCTGTGCGACAGTGGGCGCTCCTGGTGGCTGCTCAGCGGTTGACCGGCGGACCCGGGGCCCACCTGAACCCGCGGTCGTGGAGATAGGTCAGCTCGGGGTCGGGCTCGGCGATGAGCTCGTGCCCCTCACCCTCCAGATGCAGACGCCCGCCGTCGTCGAGCTGCCAGGTCAGCTCCACCGTCTCCCGGGGCTCCTGGTTCAAGGGCCGGTCACCCTTCAGAGGCTCCCGCAGACGGAGTTCGAGCCCGCCCCCGGAATCGTGTGTGTACGTGCCTTCCAGCAGGTCGCCGTCGGCCGTCCTGATCGCGAGCTGGGACATGTCCCCATGGTCGTACTGGCCGAAGGCGATCGCCTGCCAGCGTTCGTCCTCGGCGAGCTGCCCGGCGGGTTCGGCCGTGTCCTCCACGACGTGGTAGACCCCCGGTAGCGGCGAGTCGAGCTCGCTCGGCCACATCATCGGGACCGCCGCTGAGGGAGCCACGGCGATGAGCACACCGAGGGAACCGAACACCCACCGGGTGAAGGCGTGCACGCGGGGCCAAGGGACCGGCCGCGGCGGGGTGATCGCCCCAACGGGGCGGCCCGCCAGGAACCCGCCCAGGCGGCGCAGTTCCGGAAGAGCCACGAGCAGGCACCCGATCGCCATGGCCAGGGCGAGCTGTTTGACGGGCACGTCGTAGGCCATGTTGAGCAGGAACACCACACCCATCGCCCCGGCGCCGAGCAGCCCGCCCAACCATGCGGTGCGCCGCCAGATCAGCAGTACGGCAGCCAGAACCTCCACCAGGCCCGACAGGAACTGCACCGTGGGCGCGTAGGCGATGAAGTCCCACAACAGACCCATGGGGCTCTTCTCACCCATGGTGGTCAGGGCACGGCCGTAATCGGCCTGGCCCATCTGCATCAGGATCAGCTTCGTCCAGCCGTAGACCAGCAGGTAGCTGAACAGGCCCATGCGCAGCAGGCCGTGGCCCATCCACAAGGCGGTCACCCACCAACGGGGCCGCGCTCCGTCCTCGGTGCGGCCGGAGGAGGGTACGGGCTCGGCAGGGCCCGGATCGGGGGCGGAGGAAGCCGACGCGGACGTGGGCGGCCCGTGGTCGGTGCTGTCGGGGGACAAGGGGAATCCGATCCTCTCGAAGCCAGGAAAAACGTTCCCCCATGTGACTTCGGCCGGGCTCGGACGGTTCCGAGGGCGGCGTCACAGAGTGACAACGCCTCGGACTGCCGCCCCGGCCGTACCGGCAGGCTTCCCTGTACCTCGGCCACGATCGACGGTTCTCCTGCCGGTCACCTCCCCCTCCCGGACGCAGACCGGGCAAGCGGACGAAAGCGTACTCACGGCCGCTCCGGTCTCCGGAAGCGCCGGCCCCGCCCCTCTTCCCGCCCCAGGATGCAGGGGTTCCCGGAGTGGCCCCCGGTGTTAGGTTCGCCCCATGTCGAGCACACACACGATCACCGACCAGGACCTGACCCACCTGCGCCGCTGCGTCGACCTGGCACGCGAGGCACTGGACGACGGGGACGAACCCTTCGGTTCCGTCCTCGTCGACAGCCGCGGTACCGTCCGCTTCGAGGACCGCAACCGGATCTCCGGTGGGGACTCCACCCGGCACCCGGAGTTCGCCATCGCCCGCTGGGCCGCCGAGAACCTGACCCCCGAGGAGCGGGCCTCCGCCACCGCCTACACCTCGGGCGAGCACTGCGCCCTGTGCAGCGCCGCGCACGCCTTGGTGGGCCTGGGCCCGATCGTCTACGCCTCCAGCACCGAACAGCTCACCACCTGGCGCACCGAATGGGGCGTGGACCCGGGACCGCTCACCCCGCTGCCGATCCACGCCGTGGCTCCGGGCGTGCCCACCCGCGGCCCCGCAGCGGAGCTGACCGAGGAGATCCGCGCGCTCCAGGCCCGCAGCTCCGGCGTGGCCTGACGACCGGCCCTGTCCGACGGGCGCACGTTCCGTGCACCCGTCGGAGGCGCGCTAGAACTCCACCTGCTCCTCGTGGACCTCGGCGATCTCCTGCGCGCCCTCGGGGTCGGTGTGGATGTCGGGACCGACCTCGGTGTTGCACATCCACGTCCAGTCGCAGACCCGTTGCACGTTGAGCGGCAGGTCGGACCCGCTGTCCTCGGGAACCCCGAACTCCCCGGAG
Source organism: Nocardiopsis kunsanensis DSM 44524 (assembly GCF_000340965.1). Lineage (GTDB taxonomy): Bacteria > Actinomycetota > Actinomycetes > Streptosporangiales > Streptosporangiaceae > Nocardiopsis > Nocardiopsis kunsanensis. Next base: position 104,812 of record NZ_ANAY01000015.1, on the reverse strand, counting down.
TCGAAGTGCGCCTCGACGTCGGCGACGTCGATGTCCTGTTCAGCGTAGGCCGACCGCAGGGTCTCGTTGAGCTGCTCCATCACCTCGACCGCGTAGTCGACGACCCCGCGGCCGTCGGGGAGTTCGCCGCCGGGGGTACCCGGGTCGGACTCGCCCGCGTGTTCGACGGCCCACGGGGCCAGGAAGGGGTTGTAGTAGGTCATCCCCACGATCTGCGTGTCCGGCCCGGCCGCCTCGCGCAGCTGCTCGGTGACCTCGGGCAGCTCCTCGTCGACCCGCTCCAGGCCTTCCTCGACACAGTCGGTGTCCAATCGGGAGGCGTCGACCGGGTCGCTCAGGTCGACCTGCTCGAAACACCCGGCGACGTTGTTGATGCCCAGACTCAGGGTGATGAGCTCGACCTCGTCCCCGTTCTCGTCGAGGAAGTCCTCTGCTGTCTCCGCCTGGGAATCACCGTCGTAACGGTCACCGCAGGCCGGGTTGCCGCCGTCGAGGAAGGTCGTGGTGTCCTCGCCCCGGCAACCATTGCGTTCGTGGTCGAGTTCCTGCCCCTGATCGGCCAGCGACGCGGCCAGGAAGTCGGTGTAGCCCTCGTCGGTCTCCTCGGGAGGGCCCTGGCCCCCTCCGGTGGGCTGCACCCCCACGGTCAGGGAGTCGCCGACCGACAGGTACCGGTCGGTGTCCGGCCCCTCCTGCCCGCCTTCGTCCGGGGAGCAGGAGACCACGGCCAGGACGAGGGCAGCGGTCAGCGCCGCCGTCGGTACTGCTCTCACGGGGTCCTCCAAACGGCGCACACGGGGTGCGGTCGGGCCGGTGGCTCGTACGTGCTCGGCATCCCCCGGCAGACCGGGGAAGGGAGGAACCGGAGAAAACCACCGTAGAACATGTGCTCCGAGGACACCGACGGCCACCCCGGCCCCGGGGTCCCGATCAGGGGCGGGAGGAGTACGCGGACGCATCCAACCCCTCAGCCGGTTCCCGCCAGTTCGCTCGCGAAGGCACGCACATCCGCCGTGAGCAGGTCCGGTGCCTGGGTCGCTGCGAAGTGCCCGCCGCGTTCGTACCGGGTCCAGCGGACGATCGAGTTGGAGCGCTCGGCCAGGGTGCGCACGGGCGCGTCACCGGGGAAGAGCGCCACCGCGGTGGGAACCCCCGAGTCCCGGCCGCCGTAGAAGGCGTCCCCACCGTCCTTGTACATGCGGGCCGCCGAACCGGAAGTACGCGTGAACCAGTACAGGGACACGTGTGTGAGGACCACGTCGCGGTCCACGGGCGGCTGCACCCCGCGTTCGGGGTCGTAGTCGACGAACCACTCCAGGTTCCAGGCCAGAACCCCCACCGGGGAGTCGGTCAGCGCGTAGGCCAGGGTCTGCGGACGTGTGGACTGCAGGGCCGCGTAGCCCTGCCGTTCTTCCCAATCGGTCTCGCCCGCGTACACCAGGGCTGTCTCCTCCTCGGTGAATCCGGCCGTGGGGTCCTCGGCGGTCCAGTCGAGCATGGACGCCGAGACCAGACCATTGACGTGCACACCCATCACCTGGTCGGGGGCCACACGCCCCATCTCGGGTGAGACCAGGGAACCGGTGTCACCGCCCTGGGCCAGGTAGCGCTCGTAACCCAGGCGGTCCATGAGCTCGACCCAGGCCCGAGCCATCCGTTCGATGCTCCACCCCGGCTCGGTGGTGGGACCCGAGAAAGCCACACCGGGGACGGAGGGCGCGACCACATGGAAAGCGGGCGCGTCCGGGGCGCCGTGCCCGCGCGGGTCGGTGAGCGGGCCGATCACGTCCCGGAACTCGGCGAACGTGGAAGGCCACCCGTGGGTCAGGATCAACGGCACCGCGTCCGGCTCGGGCGAACGTACGTGCAGGAAGTGGATCCTCTGACCGTCGATGTCGGTGGTGAACTGCGCAAAGCGGTTGAGCCGTGCCTCGGCGGCGCGCCAGTCGAAGCCGGTGCGCCAGTACTCGGCCAGTTCCTTCAAGTGGTCGCCGGGGACCCCGTAGGTCCATCCCACACCGGGCAGGGAATCGGGCCAGCGGGTCCGGGCCAGGCGCTCGTGCAGCTCGTCGATCTCCTCCGGGGCGATACGGATACGGAACGGGCGGATCTCGGTGTCCTTGTTGTTCATGGCCCCGACGTTAGAGAGGAAAGAGGACAGCTGCGGTCCTCTTTCCCCGGCATACTGGACCCATGCCGGAACCGACCACGGCCCGCCTGCTGCGCCTGCTGTCCCTGTTGCAGTCCGGACCGGAACGTTCCGGTCCCGAACTCGCCGCTCGGACGGGGGTGACCGTGCGTACCGTCCGGAGAGATGTCGACCGGTTGCGCGCCCTGGGTTACCCCGTCGAGTCCGTCCCCGGTGCCACCGGCGGCTACCGCCTCGGCCCGGGTGGACGGATGCCGCCGCTGCTGCTGGACGACGAGGAGGCGGTTGCCGTCGCCGTGGGGTTGCGCACGGCCGCTCAGGGGTCGGTGACCGGGATCGAGGAGGCCTCCCTGCGGGCACTGGCCAAGCTCGACAACGTCCTCCCTTCCCGGCTGCGGCCGCGTGTGTACGCCCTCCAGGCCGCCACCGTCACGGTCTCCGACCAGGACGCACCGACCGTGGACCACGAGTCCCTCGCCGTGGTCGCCTCGGCCTGCCGCGCCCGCGAACGGCTCCGCTTCGCCTACGTGAACCACGAGGGCGGTGCCGGGCGCCGCCGGGTCGAGCCGCAACGCCTGGTCAGCTGGTGGCAGCGCTGGTACCTGGTGGCCTGGGACCTGGACCGCGACGACTGGCGCACCTTCCGTCTGGACCGGCTACGGGAACCCCGCCCCGCAGGGCAGCGGTTCCCACCGCGCGAGGACCCGGAGGGCGACGTGGCCCTGTACCTGCAGCGCCGGCTCTGCGCCCACATGTGGACGGTGCGGGCGCGCGTGCGTGTGTACGCCCCCGCGGACGAGATCTCCGCGCACGGCATGGGTGTGGTCGAGCCCGTGGACGAACACACCTGTCTGTTGAGTGTCGGGGGCGAGTCGGTGACCGTGCTCGCCCCCTGGCTGGGCTCCCTGGAAGCCGACTTCGAGGTACTGGACCCGCCCGAACTCGCCGAACAGGTGGCCCTGCTGGCGCGGCGTTACGCCCGCGCCCACGGTTGAGGCCGCCGGCCCGGGGCCGGAGCCGGTGACCGCGGTCGGGGCCGTGAGCCCATCACCCGGAGGCTCAACCGTGGCGGTACAGGTAGGGCGGCCGGTGCACGAGCTCCGGTCCCGACTCGGCCAGGGCCAGGGCACCGTCCACGGAGTCACCGGCGGGTTCCTGCAGACACGCGTCCGGTAGGTGACGCAGCACTTCGGCACGGAAGGGTTCGGCCAACAGCGCGCCGGCCTCGAAGAGCCTGCCGCCCCAGGAGAAACGGGGCTCCGACCCGGGGGCCGCGGCCGCGACCGCCGTCTCGCCCAGACGTGTGCCGGCCTCCCACCAGATCCGCTGTGCCACCGGATCTCCTGCGTGGGCGGCCTCGGCCACACGCGGAGCGAACCCCGCGAGCAGGGACGAGGCCGCGACCCGGCCCCGGTAGACCTGGGCTTCCAGTTCGCCCACACCGCCGAAGTGCTCCTGCGAGTGCGCCAGGAGTTCCGGGGAGCCGTCGGAGAGCCCGTCGAGGGCCCGGAGCGCGTGCTGCAGACCCTGCCGACCGATCCAGGCGCCACTGCCGCGGTCACCCAGGAGGTGCCCCCACCCGTCGGTGCGGCGCCAGTTCTCCCGCAGGTCGGTGCCCAGGGCCACCGCCCCTGTGCCCGCTGCGACGACGACACCGGCACGCCCGCCGAGCGCCCCGGTGTGGGTGGTCAGTGCGTCGGCGGCCACGGTCACGTCCCCGGCGGGAAGACCGGAGCGCAGCGCCCGCACGAGTTCGCCGGGGTCGTCGACCAGGTCGGGCAGACCGGTCAGGCCGACCGCCACCCGGTCGAACCCCTCGGACCCCGTGGAGGATGCGGCACTCCGCAGGAGCGCGACCACGCGCGGCACCAGGGCCGGGACGTCGATCCCCCCGCCGGTCCGCGGGACCGCGGCCTCGTCCTCGGCGCGGGACGTGCTCCCGCCGTGCCGCACGAGGACCCGCACCCCGCCCCCTCCGACGTCGACACCGGCCAGGACCGGAGGGCCGCTCACCCCTCCTCCAGAGCCGCGACCGCCGCACGGACACCGCCGTGCTCGGCCAGCAGCTGGTGCGCCCGTCGGACCGGGGTTCCGGCGAGCAGGCTCACCAGGGCCGCCTCGACCCCGCCGCCGGCCTCCTCCAGTGCGGCGGCGCAGCGCTCCCGTGGCTGTCCGGACGCCTCGACCAGCAGGCCCACGGAACGTTCCCGGAGTTTGTCGTTGGTGGCGACGAGCCCCACCATCAGGTTCGAGTAGGTGCGTCCCGCCCCGACCATGAGCGCTGTGGAGAAGGAGTTGAGCAGCACCTTGGTGGCGGTACCCGCCTTGAGCCGGGTCGAGCCCGTGATCGCCTCGGGCCCCGTGTGGGCCACGACGGGCAGGTCGCAGGCCTGCAACAGGGCCGCCTGCGGGTTGCAGGTGATCAGTACACGGAGCGCCCCGCTCCGCCGTGCCGCACGCAGGGCCCCGGCCACGTAGGCGGTGGAGCCCGACGCGGTCACGCCCACGGCCACATCGTCGGGACGGAGCTGACCGGCGTCCCGCTCACCGAGTGTGTCGGCGTCCTCCAGGTCCAGCGTGGAATCGGCCAGAGCGGCGGGTCCGCCGGGGAAGTGGGCGGTGAACAGCTCCGGGTCCGCGCCGAAGGTCGGGGTGACCTCGGTGGCGTCGAGCACGGCCAGCCTCCCGGAGGCGCCGGCACCGAAGTAGTGCACCCGGCCGCCGCGCCGCAACCGTGCACCGGCCCCGTCGACCGCTGCGGCCATCCGGTCGGAGGCTGCCGATGCCGCCTCCACCGCGTGTGCGTCCTCGTTCTGCAGCAGGCCGATGATCTCCTGCGTGCCCACTGTGTCGATGCCGACCGTGCGCGGGTTGCGGGCCTCGGTCGGTGACTGCTCGGGCATACGGCCTCCTCCCGTACCTGTCGCCGTTGTGGTCCGGTCCTGTCCCGAGCTCACCGGGGGAGCCCGTAGCGCTCCAGCAGTGTCCGGGACAGGGACACGACGTCACCGTCGGCCGGTTCCGGGTCGGGTGCGCCCTCGGCCAGGAACACGCGTGCCCGCTCGTCCAGTCGACGGTCGAGCCGGGCGGCGGCCTCCTCGGGGGCGGCCGCCGCCCGCTCCAGGCCCTGGACCCACATCCGCCACCGGTCGCGGTAGTACCCCCCGACCAGACCGGACCAGACCCGACCCGCGTAGTCGTTCAGGAAGGGGCTGTCGTGGCTGTCCCACACGGTCAGCAGCCGCCGGGCGTTGTCCACGAGCATTGCGCGTTCGTCGGCGTCCCCCGCCCAGGAGGCGGCCTTCTCCTCCCACCGGCGGAACGTGTACTCGGGACGTGTGGCCAACAGCGCGTCCAGGTCGTCGAACAGGGCCAGGAACCGCTCGGTGGCTCCGGCGTCGACGGTTCCCTCGCGCAGGACCCCGTCGACCAGGGAGAGGTAGGCACGGTCGGCGACGCGGGCCAGGGCCGCCGTGGCGACATCGACCAGGTCGTGGCCCAGTGGCCCGCGCGCCGATCCCGGATCGGCCTCGGCCGCATCGACCATCTCTTCCCAGGCACGGTGCAGCTCGGCGGGGTCGTAGCCGACCAGTTCCTCGGCCTGGGCGCGCAGCCGTTGTGGTTCGGCCAGGTCGCGGTAGTCGGGGCGTGCGGTCAGGACACCGTTGAACCGTTCGGGGAAGACCAGGGGTCCCGGGGTGCGGTAGATGGTCGTGTTCAGCCGTTGCCAGGCCCGAAGGAGGGCGGGGGCGTGGTCGGGGCCGTAGCGCTCCCGTACGAAACCGGGGAGCCAGTCGCCTCCGACGTCGTCCACGCGGGTCCAGGCCTGGTCGAGGATCAGTTCGAAGAAGGCCGGGTTGTTGTGGGTGCCCTCCATGGCCAGGCCCAGACCGGTGGGGGCGGTGGGGGCGTTCCTGGCCCGGTTGAGGGCGTCGGTCGCCCCTTGGAGGTCGCCGACGGGATCGGTGCGCCCGCCGAAGTTGAGCAGCGCGCACCACATCCAGGGTTTGCCCGCGAAAGCGTCGAACCGTTCCCACTGCGGATCGGCCTCGGCCCACAGGTCGAGCACGAGCAGACGTTCGTCGGGGATCGCGTCGAGGAAGGCGGTGACCCGGTCGTCGGTCCAGAAGTCGCGCTGGTAGGAGAACGGCCAGGCCTGTAGCACCCACACCGCGTCCGGGTCGGCGGCGGTCAGGCCCTCCAGGGTCGCGTCGGCCACGGCCCCGGGGTAGGACAGGTCGGCCTCGACCGGCGGCATCTCGATGAAGGGGTCGGCGGCGTAGCGGTGGTCGGTGCCCAGCAGGGCAGCCTGGCTGCGGGTGATCTGCTCGGCCACCCGTGCGTACAGGGGGTCGGTGGGGGAGAGGACCTCGGTGACGAAACCGTGCCAGGTGCGCGGTGTGGTCCGCTCCGGTGCCAGCTGCGGGGGCACGTGTCCGGTGAAGGCGGGCAGGATCGGGCGCATGCCGAAGGCGCGCTGGCGCTCGAGGATCCACCGGCCCAGCTCCAGATGGGTGTCGATCCAGCGGGTGGTCAGCGGCCCCGCGAACCCGTCCAGGTTCCCCATGTACTGCCAGGGCAGGTAGGAGGGGCCGCCGAGGAAGGTGCGCACCGTGTCCTCGTCCAGGCCGAGCCGGGTGTAGGCGTCGCGCAGCACGGCTTCGTGGCCGACGAGCGAGAGGGGAGCGGTGACCCCGTGCAGCGCCATCCAGTCGATCTCGCGTTCCCAGTCGGCCCGGTCCCAGTAGGTGCTCGTGTAGCCGTAGGTGCAGAAGTTGAGGTGGTAGGTCTGCGCGATCCGGGCGGTCGAACGGGTGGGCGGGGCGTCGGGGAAACGGGCGATGCCCAGGGGTAGCGGTGTGTCCCAGCTGACGGCGGCCGAGCAGACCCGGCGCAGGTAGGTGTGCAGTCCGACGGCGGCGGCCACACCGTCGGTCGCACGGAGCGTCAGGGTGCCGTCGTCGGCGCGGTACTCGAAGGAACGTTCACCCGGGGCGAGCTCGCCGAGGGCGATCGGTGGGTGGTCCTCACCGAGGACCCTGCGGGCCAGACCGGCCACGGTCGTGCCCCACGGGACCTGCGCCACGTCGTCGGCCATCTCTTCCCTCCGGGGTGTTGCCTGCCTCACAATTAGTTCCGTACAGTACATAACTAATTCGAACACGAGCAAGAGCAGCAGGACGAGGGAGTGACGTGGACACACCGGTCGCGTCGGGCACCAGGTACATGCGGGAGGTCAACACTGCGGCCGTCCTCACGCAACTGCGCCAGTGCACCGGAACCAGCGTGACCGAACTGGCGCGTGCCACCGGCCTCTCCCGCCAGGCGGTCACCCGCTCGATCTCCGGGCTCGAACAGGACGGCCTGGTCGAACTGCTGGCGCCGCAACGGCCGGGCAGACGTACGGGGCGGCCGCCCCAGGTCGTACGGTTCCGCGCCGAGGCCGGGCACGTCCTCGGCCTGTCCCTGACACCCGAGGTGCTGCACGTGGTGGCCGCCGACCTCGGGGGCGCCGTCGTCGCCGAGGAGACGGCACCGCTCACCGGGACCGACGGCGCACACCTGGCCGAGACCCTGACCGCCACCGTCACCACGACCCTGGAGTCGGCCGCCCTCACCCCGGACCAGCTCTGGCACGCCTGCCTGGGGGTCCCCGGGATCGTGGACCGCCACACCCAGCAGGTCCGGTTCACCGCGAGCATGCCGCACATCGCCGGCGACCTGCTCCCGCGCACCCTCGGTGCGTGCCTGCCCTGCCCCGTGCACCTCGACAACGACGTCAAGCTCGCCACAGAGGGCGAACGCCGCAGCGCCGGACACGACCGGCACGAGGGCCCCATGATCCTCGTCCAGTGGGGCGAGCGCATCGGTGCGGGCATCGTCGTCTTCGACCGGCTCTACCGGGGCGCCTCCAACGACGCCGGCGACCTCGGGTTCCTCGACCTGTGCGTCGAGGAACCCGATGCCGAACGGGACAGCACCGACGGGCTCGGCGCCTTCGAGGCCTGGGCCGGCACCACCCGCCTGACCGCACTGGTCCGCCGGGCCGCCGAACGCAGGGGCGACCACGCCCTGGCCCGGTCCCTGCCCCGGGGCGATCGGGGTGTGGACACCGTCGTCGAGGCCCTGCACCGGGGCGATCCCGCGGCCACCGAAGCCTTCGAGGAGATCACCCGGCGCTTCGCCAAGGGGCTCGGCGCCGTGCGGGCCCTCCTCGACCCCGAGGTCGTCGTCATCGGCGGCCCCATGGCCCGCTGCGGAGAGCACCTGCTCACCGCCCTGACCACACACCTGCAACACCAACGCCTCGACCCGCCGCGCTTGGAACTGTCGGCCCTGGAGAAGGACACGACCGTCCACGGCGCACTGCACCGCGCACTCGCCGAGGTCGAACGCGGGACGTTGGCCCTACCGCCGACGGCGAGGCTCTTCTCGTGACCCCGGAACCCTCCGCCGCAACACCGGCCACCGCACGGTCGCCGGGCCCCACACCGTAGGGAGAGAGCATGCCCACCACACCGGGCCTACGGCGCCCGGCGGCCGCTGCCGCCGCAGGAACGGCCGCAGCCCTCGTCCTCAGCTCGTGCGCCGTACTGTCCACGAGCGTGCGCGAGGACGACACACCCGAGTCCGTCTCCACAGGAGTGCCCGACCAACCGGTCACGCTCCGGCTCGCCTTCACCGACGACCCGCCCACCCAGGCCCTGGTGGACGGTTTCACCGAACAGCATCCGAACGTCGACATCGAACTGCAGCAGACACAGTTCACCGACTACATCAAGACGGTGAAACTCTCGATGTCCTCCGAGAACCCGCCCGACATCGCCCAGTACAACTCCGGGGCCATGGACTCGCTCGTGCCCGCCGGACTCATCCTCGACCTCGACGAGCACAGCGAGGCCTACGGGTGGGAAGAGACCTTCCCGACCTCCGCGATGGAGTCCCTGCACATCGACCCCGAGGCGGCCGAGTACGGCAGCGGCAGCCTCTACGCCGCACCCGGGGCCCTGTCGGTCCTCGGGGTCTTCTACAACAAGTCCCTGCTGGAGGAGGCCGGAGTGGACGGACCTCCGCAGACCCTGGGCGGGTTCGAGCAGGCCCTGGAACAGGTGCAGGACAGGACCGACGCCACACCCTTGGGCAACGGTTCCCTGGAGGTCGGCGGGTTCCAGATCTGGAGCTCCCTGCTCAACGTCCTGGGCGATGAGGACGAGTACCGCGACTGGGTCTACGGCGCGCCGGGGGCCAGCATCGAGACCGAGGCCGCGAAGGAGGCCACCGGGACCCTGACCCGGTGGGCACAGGAGGGGTACCTGCCCGAGGGCACCAGTGCCGTCTCCGACATCGACGCACAGGCCGATTTCGCCGCGGGGGACAGCGCCTTCCTGGTCACCGGCAACTGGGCGACCGCCGAGCTCGCCGAGGAGATGGGTGAGGAGGTCGGCTTCTTCCTCATGCCCGGCCCCACGGGGCAGGAGCCCCCGGTCGCCGCGGGATCGAGCGTGTCCTACGCGATCTCCTCCCAGACCGAGAACTACGACACCGCCGCCGCCTTCCTCGACTACCTCGGCTCGGCCGAGGCCGCACAGATCCAACTGTCGAGCGGTTTCATGCCCGTCGACCCCGACGCCCCCTCCGAGAGCGAAGGGGTCATGGGCGAGGTCAACGCCGGGTTCGGCCGGGTCATCGAGCAGGAGTCGCTCCTGCCCTTCCCCGACTTCGCCACCCCCGGCATGGTCGACCAGCTCACCCCCGGGGTCCAGGGGCTGGTGACAGGGACCACGAGCGAGGAGGAGTTCCTCCGCTCGCTTCAGCAGGAATGGGACGAACACCATGAATGAGGGAGCAACGAACGCGCCCCGCCCCGAGAGCAGGGTCAAGCGCCGGGGCCGGCCCGGACGGGCGAGCAGCGGTGCCTGGCTCTACCTGCTGCCGGCCGTCGCCGTCTACGTCGGGTTCCTCGTCTACCCGGCCGTGAGCACCCTGCAGTTCTCGTTCCTGGAATGGGACGGGATCGCACCGCCCGAATGGGGCGGGCTGGACAACTTCGTGCAGGCCGTGACCGATCCGCTGCTGGCCGAGGCGATCGGGAACGGGCTCCTGCTCATCGTCTTCTTCACCCTGATCCCCATCGCCGTCGGTCTGGCCATGACCGCGCTGCTCATCGGCCGGGTCCAGCGGGGCACGACCTTCTACCGGGTCGTGTTCTTCCTGCCCCAGGTCCTGCCGCTGGTGGCCGTGGGTACCACCTGGCGCTGGGTCTACAGCGACGAGGGCATGATCAACCAGTTCCTGGGTCTGGTCGGACTGGAGGGTCTCGCCCGGCCCTGGCTCGGCGACGAACAGTTCGCCCTCGCGGCCCTGGGGCTCATCGGTACCTGGACCATGAGCGGGCTCTGCATGATGCTGTTCATGAGCGGGGCCCAGAAGGTCGACACCTCCCTGCACGAGGCCGCCGCCATCGACGGGGCCGGGCCCGTCCGGCAGTTCCTCAGCGTCACCCTCCCGGGGGTGCGCAAGGAGATCAGCATCGCGGGCGTCATCACCACCATCGCCGCCCTGGCCAGCTTCGACCTGGTCTTCGTCACCACCAACGGCGGGCCCGCCGGCGCCACCAACGTGCCCGCCCTGCTCGTGTACCGGTTGGCCTTCAACGAGGGCGACATCGGAGCCGCGAGCGCCCTCGCCGTGGTCCTGACCGTACTCGTCATCGCGCTCGTCAGCGCGATCCGCTACCTGGCCAGGGAGGACTCATGAGACACAGCACCCTGGGCACGACCTTGCGCTACGGGCTCCTGAGCCTCCTGGCCCTCCTCGTGCTCCTGCCCTTCGTCGGGATCGTCCTGGCCGCTCTGCACCCTTCCGGGAGCCAGGTCGACGGTATGGCCCTGCCCGAACAGTGGTCCTGGGAGAACTTCGGCCTGGCCTGGGAAGCCGGCGGGTTCGACGACCTCATGCGCTCCAGCTTCATCATCAGCGGGGCCGTCGTGCCACTGGTCGTGCTGCTGGCGACCATGGCCGGTTTCGCCCTGTCGGTCCTGAATGCGTGGGGCGGCCGGGTCATCTCCCTCGGGTTCGTGCTCGGCCTGACCGTGCCCGTCGAGCTGTTGGTCATTGCGCTGTACTACAACCTCCGCGAGGTCGGCCTCACCGACGCCTACCTCGGGGTGGTCCTGGCCGAGGTCGCCCTGTTCCTGCCCTTCGGTGTCTACTGGATGCAGACGCACTTCTCCGGTGTGCCCCGCGAACTCGTGGAGGCCGCCCGTATGGACGGCGCCCGCAACCGCACCGTCCTCTGGCGGGTGCTCATGCCGATCTCCTGGCCTGCCGTGACCACTCTGACCGTGCTGGTCTTCATGTGGTCGTGGAACCAGTTCCTGCTCGTGCTCGTGATGATGCAGGATCCGTCGATGCGTACGGCCCCCACCGGGCTGGGGCTCTTCGTGGGCCAGTACGGGACCGACATCCCGCTGCTGGCCGCCGCGAGCCTCATCGTCATCGCGCCGATCGTCGTGGTCTACCTGGTCTTCCAGCGCAGCTTCGTCAACGGCATCACCCAGGGCGCGATCAAGGGTTGAGGCAGCGGCCGTTCGGGGCCGTCCGGGCCCCGAACGCAGCGGCTCGGCGCGTCCGCGCCCCAGGGCGCCGAGCCGCGGCCCAGAGCGTCCACTCGCCGCAGGTGAGGCCGGGCGGGTCCCGCCCGGCCATGCGTCCGCCGTCTCGGGGCGTGTCCCGTGCCTTGTGCGGTCGGCTGAGCAGACCGCTTGAGCTGTGTGGTCGGCCACACGCAGAAACTCAATCAAACCGTTGTGTTCACCCCGTTAGGGAAGACACAATATGGGCAGGAACTCCACCCGATCTCTCGTTCGGGGCCGAGCGCCGAAATTTGCCATGAAGTGAGTCATCCCGGTCGGCGCCGCCCCGGGTTGTCCCCACTTCACAGCCGTCCACGTCAGGGAACCGAACCTGACCCAGGGTGCACGGCCGCCCCACGGCGTTCCCGTAACCGCGACCGTGCCCCCGTGGCGAGAGGGAGTCACGTATGGACACCACGAGAGAGCTTCGCCGGTCCACCTTCACCAGCCCGCTCCGCAGCCTGTGGGGCCTGGTCCGGGAAATGAACCGCATCGCCGATTCGACGACCTGCCACGAGATGGCGCAGGCCCGCTCCGGGCCCGAGGCCTGGCGACCCTTCGCCGATTTCCTCGTCAGCGGGAACGAGCTGCTGATCCGCTGCGAACTCGACGGAGTGAGCCGCGACGACATCGAGGTCACCTACACCGGAGACAGCCTCCTCGTCACCGGTGAGTGCGACCACGGGGCCGGTGGAGGCCCCGCCCACCACCGGAGCGAACGGTGCAGGGGCAGCTTCCGGCGCGAGATCCCCCTCGAACCCGGGATCACGCAGGAGGACGTGGACGCCGAGCTCAGCGACGGCCTCCTCTGGATCACCGTGCAGAGCACGACCACCCCGTCGGCGGAGGCGGCGGACATCCCGGTCACCACGGCCGCCCAGGTTCCCGCACCGCGGCCGTCGGCGGAGACGGCCCCCTCCGGGGGAGTTCCGCAGGAGGCCTGACCACGATCCGTCCCGTTACTTGCAGCGCCCTCCGGCCGAGGCACGGCGTCCCGGCCGGAGGGCGCTCGGCGTCGGGATCCTTCATCCCCGGACCACGCGAAAAAGGCATGTCGAAGGTCGTACCGACCGGGCACCGGATGCGTGGTGAGCCCGTGTCCGGGTAGCCGACCCACCATGAGACTCGGTGAACGCCTCCGGCGGATCGAACGCGAGGGCCGTCTCGACCCGACCGTTGCCAGGATGAAGAAGCTCGCCCGGCGCCTACCTTCCGGGAAACCGCGCGACCTTCTGCACGGAGTGCCGCTCGGCCACCCTCTGCACCCGATCACGGTGCATCTGCCCATCGGCAGCTGGACGGCCGCGGTCGTGCTGGACCTGCTCCCCGGAAACCATTCCCGCAGCGCCCACGCGCTGGTCAACACGGGACTGCTCGCCACCCTGCCCGCCGTGGTCAGCGGTCTGGCCGACTGGTCGCAGCAGCACGAGCGCCAGCAACGCGTGGGCGTGGTGCACGCGGCACTCAACGCGACGGGAACGGCGTTGTTCGCCGCCTCCTCCTTCGCGCGGTACCGCGAACAGGGGACGAAGGCGAAGGCACTGGCCCTGTGCGGCATCGGAGCCGTCGGCATCGGTGGTTACCTGGGCGCACACATCTCCTACTACCGCGCGGGCGGGGCCAACAGCGCCGACGCCCTCCTCGACCTCACACCCCGGGACTGGCACGATCTCGGACCTCTGGAGGGTTTCCCGGACGGAGGCCTGGGCGGAGCGGACGCGGACGGTGTCCCCGTCGTCGTGGCGCGCCGGGGCCGTTCGGTCTCGGCCTTCCTGGGCCTGTGCACCCACATGGGCGCACCCTTGGAGCAGGGGGAACTGGTGGACGGATGCGTGCGCTGCCCCTGGCACGGGAGTGAGTTCTCCCTCGAAGGGGGAACGGTCGCCCACGGGCCCGCGACCGCTTCGCTGGAAGTGCTGGAGACCTCCACCGCGGACGGCCGCCTGTGGGTGCGCCACCCCGGCACCTGATCCCGGTGGCACAGCACTGACCCGTTCTCCCGGCTCCGCGACCGAACCGCCGGTGCGGTCCACGTCCACAGGGCCGGGGGAACGGTGTCCTCGATGCCGTCCACAGCTGCAGGGCGGGCCCTTGCGGGGACAACGGCGGGAATCCAGGATGGTTCCCACCGCAACGGCCCGAACCTACGGCCGTGCCGATGGAAGGACAGGTGCCATGTCCGTATCGACGACCGCGAGCCGGGTCGACGACCTCCTCCGCCGCAGTGCCGCACGCGTGCCCGAACGCGCTGCCCTGCATTTCGGCACCCGCACCTGGACCTACGCCGACCTCGACACGGCCGTCACCCGTGCCGCCGCCCGCCTCCTCGACCTCGGCGCTGCCGCCGGCGAACGTGTCGCCGCCTACGGCCGCAACTCCGACGCCTACCTCATCGGCTTCCTGGCCTGCGCCCGCGCAGGGCTCGTCCACGTGCCGATCAACTACGCGCTCCGGGGCGAGGAACTGGCCTACCTGCTCACCCAGTCCGGGAGCGCCTTCGCGCTGACCGACCCCGCGTTGCGCCCCGCGCTCGAAGAGGTACTCGAGGACACCGGCGTGCGCCGCGTACTGAACCTGCGCGAGGGCCCCGGGTCCCTGGTGGCGGATGCCTCCGCGGGGCCCGTGCCGGAGCTGGACGTACACGTGCGGGACACCGACCTGGTCCAGCTCCTCTACACCTCCGGGACCACCTCCCGGCCCAAGGGCGCCATGATGACCCACCGTGCCCTGGTGCACGAGTACATGTCCTGCCTCATGGGCCTGGACCTGGCCGCCGACGACCGTCCGCTGCACGCCATGCCGCTGTACCACAGCGCCCAGATGCACGTCTTCCTCATGCCGTGGCTGGCTGTGGGTGCCACCAACACCCTCGTGGAGGCCCCGGACCCCGCCGACCTGCTCAGCCGTATCGAGACCGACCGCCACGGCGCCTTCTTCGCCGCCCCGACCCTGTGGGTGGCGCTGACCAACCACCCCGACTTCCGCGAACGGGACCTCTCCAGCCTGCGCAAGGCCTACTACGGGGCCTCGGTCATGCCCGCCCCCGTCCTGTCCACCCTCCAGGAGACCTTGCCCGACCTGGGCCTGTACAACTGCTTCGGGCAGAGCGAGATCGGCCCCCTCGTCTCCGTCCTGCGCCCCGAGGAGCACGCCGACCGTCCCGCGTCCGCCGGGCGGGCCGCCCTCTTCGTCGAACTGCGGGTCGTGGACGGTGAGGACCGTGACGTCGCCCCGGGAGAGCTCGGCGAGGCCGTCTACCGTTCCCCGCAACTGTGTGAGGGGTACTGGGACGAACCCGGGGAGACCGCGGAGGCTTTCCGTGGCGGCTGGTTCCACTCCGGCGACCTCGTACGAGCCGACGCCGAGGGCTACATCGAGGTCGTCGACCGGATCAAGGACGTCATCAACACCGGCGGCGTGGTCGTGGCCTCCCGCGAGATCGAGGACGTGCTCTTCGCCCATCCCCAGGTCGCAGAGGCCGCAGTCGTCGGGGTGCCCGACACCAAGTGGATCGAGGCGGTCACCGCCTACGTCGTGCCCACCCCGGACGCCGACACCGGCGAACTTCCCGGCGCGCTCACCGACCACGTCAAGGACCACCTCGCGCCCTTCAAGGTGCCCAAGGCCGTTCACCTCGTCGAGGGGTTGCCGCGCAACGCCTCCGGCAAGATCCTCAAACGCAGCCTGCGCGAGGACGAGGGCTGACCTGCCTCCTCACACCCGCCCCGGACGCCACCGTTTCCGTGCGACCGGAGATCGGCCTCCGGCTCACCCGTTACCCGACGTGAGTGCGCTGTGAATGCGGGCCAATGCCGCATACCGCTCTGACCTGCGGCGAAAACACGTGTGGGGTTTTCTTCACGCTCCCCCCGGGGTAGGCGCGATGACTGATCGCCCCCGAGCTCAGGAGCCACACGTGACGCACGGAACCAGCAGGGCACAGACGATCCGGGAACCGACGGCACCGGAGGGGGACCAGGGACCGAGCAGCCGCAGTACACCGGCAGGCACGGGAGGGGGCTGTTCCGAAGTCGGCGCCGTGCGCGGGTCCCTGGTCTGGTTCTCCAGCGACCCCTTCCTCACCTCCAGCGAAAAGGCCCTGGAATTCATCGAGGACGGTCTGCTCGTGGTCCGCGACGGCAGGATCGCAGCGGTCGGACCCTACGAAGAACTGGCCGAGTCCCTCCCGACCGGGACCACCGTGGTCCACCACAGGGACAAGCTCATCGCGCCCGGGTTCGTGGACCCGCACGTCCACTACGTGCAGACGCGCATCATCGGCGCCTACGGAAACCAGCTCCTGGACTGGCTGCGGAACAGCGTCTACCCGGAGGAGGCCCGCTTCGCCTCACCCGAGTACGCCCGCCGGTACGCGGCCCTGTTCTGCGACCAGATCCTGCGCAACGGCACCACCACGGCGCTGGTCAACTGCGCGACCTACCCCGTCTCCGTCGACGCACTGTTCGAGGAGACCACCCGTCGCGGCATGCGCATGGCCGCCGGCAAGGTGCTCATGGACCGCAACGCCCGCACCGACCTCCTCGACCCCAGTCCTGAACAGGGATACGAGGAGTCGGCCGAACTCATCCGCAAGTGGCACGGGGTGGGGCGCAGCCTCTACGCCATCACCCCCAGGTTCGCCGTGGCCTGTACCGACGAGATGCTCCGTCTGGCCGGGCAGCTCTGGCACGACAACCCCGGAACCCTGGTGCAGACCCACCTGGCGGAGAACCTCGACGAGGTCGGCCAGGTCCGCCGGCTCTTCCCCGACCGCCAGGACTACGTCGACGTCTACGAACACTCCGGGTTGCTCGGACGCCGTGCGGTCTTCGCCCACGCCGTCCACCTGGACGAGCGCAGCTGGGGACGCCTGGCCGCCACGGGCAGCGGCATCGCACACTGCCCCACCTCCAACCTTTTCCTCGGCAGCGGCCTGTTCTCCATGTCCGAGGCCAAGGCAACGCAACGGCCGGTCCGCACGGGCCTGGGCACCGATGTCGGTGGCGGGACGAGCCTCTCCCTCCTGCAGACCATGAACGAGGCCTACAAGGTCGGTGAGCTCGGCGGGTACCCCATGGACGGAACCAAGCTCTTCTACCTGGCGACCCGGGGCGGGGCCGATGCCATGGGCCTGGACGGCGTGGTGGGTTCTCTCGCCCCGGGCCACGAGGCCGACTTCGTGGTCCTGGACCCCTCGGCCACACAACTGCTCGCCGTCCGTACCGCCGAGAGCGAGGACGTCCACGACCTGCTCTTCGCCCTCGCGCAACTGGGCGACGAACGGGCCGTGGCCGCCACCTACGTCAACGGCCGCCCCGCCCACGAACGCAGCCCTTGCCTGGACCCCAAACCCGAGCGCCCCTAGCGCCACCGCCGGACCCGGTGCGTCCACCGCAGCTGAACCGGGCTCCCCGCGCCGACCCGTTCCCGCGTCTGCTGGACCGGAACACGAATCCCCCTGTCCAGCCACGAACACCGGTGCCCCTGTCCGGGGCATGAAAGGAAGCGTCCATGGCCCACCGTGTGGTGTTCCACCTCAACGGCCACAAGACCGAACTCGACAACCCCTCTCCGAGCCTGCTGCTCGTGGACCACCTGCGCTCCACGAGCGTGGGGTTGACCGGCACGAAGAAGGGCTGCGGACAAGGGGGCTGCGGCGCCTGCACGGTCGTGCTCTCCCACTGGGACCAGGCCGGTGCCAGGGCCGTGCACCGGGCCGCCAATGCGTGCCTGATCCCGGTCTGTGCCCTCGAGGGGATGGCGGTCACGACCGTCGAGGGCACCGGGAGCGCATGCCGGCCGGTCCCCGAGAGCCTGGCCCACCAGACCCTGAACTCCCGCTCGGGCGCACCGCCCGGCTACACACCGCCCCCCATCGCCGAGGCCGCGGACGCGGCTGCCGAGATCGCGCGTGCGGCGCAGGAACCCTCCGGCCGGGACACGGAGGAGGGGACGGCGGAGCAGACCGGGACCGGTGGCGTGTGCCGCATGAACCCTGTCGCGTACCGGCTGGCCGCCAACAACGGCACCCAGTGCGGGTTCTGCACGCCCGGGTTCGTCATGAACATGACCGAGTACCTGACCAACCGCCCCGACGCCACCAAGGCCGACATCGAGCACGCACTCGACGGGAACCTGTGCCGCTGCACCGGGTACCGGCCCATCCTCACCGGCATGAAGACCTTCGCCACGGACTGGTCGGAGGAGGACGAGGAGAACCGGATGAAGTGCCTGCCCGAACCCGTGCACCTGCCTCCGTCCGAGGAGGACCGTCCCAGCCTCTCCTTCCCCGAGGGGGCCAGGACGGCCACGCAGCCCTTCTCCGTGGAAGCGGAGGGACGCACCTGGCACACGGTGACCACCCTCGACGGGCTCAGGAACGCCATGGCCGGGACCGAGGGCGACCAACGCCGCCTGGTCTGCGCCAACACCTCCTACGGCGTCTACCCCCGGGAGGTCGGAGCCGCACGAGTGATCGTCGACATCCGCCGCATCCCCGAACTCCACGGGGCGGAGGAGCGGGACGGGTACCTGAAGGTGGGGGCCGCCACCACCTACACCGACCTGATCGCCGCCCTGGACCGGACGATCGACGCGCACGAGCACGGCAGCGGAGCCACCGCTCTGCGCGCCTTGCGCTACATGGCCCGGCGCACCGCCGGGACCGTGCTGCGCAACACCGCCACCGTGGGTGGCAACACCATGCTGGTACTCCGGCACATCCACGAGGGCGAGATCTTTCCCTCCGACCTGTTCACGGCCCTGGTCGCCGTGGAGGCGCGGATCACCTACCGGTGCGCATCCGACCGACGGACCTTGACCGTGAGCGCCGAGGAACTCGCCACCCTGGCCACGAAGCACCCTGCCGACCTCGACGACATGGTCCTGCTCCACTACGAGTTGCCCCTGCCCAAGGACGGCGTGGAGGCTTTCGCACACAAGACCGCGCTGCGCGAGGTCAATGCGCACGCCCTGGTCAACGCCACGATCGCTGTGGCCGTGGACCAGGGCCACCCCTCCACGGAAGAGTCGGGCCTGCACCTCAGCTCGGCCCGTTTGGTGTTCGGCGGGCTGGACGCGATCCCGTGGAAGGCGACCCGGACCACGCAGGAGCTCCTCCGGGAGCCGTTGACCTTCCAACGCGTGGACGCACTGGTGGAGACCCTGCGCACGGAGGCCGCCGGAGCTCTGGAGAACTCGCGCACGCGCCGCAGTGTCTCACCGTCCGAAGGCATCACCGACACCTACCTGACCGACCTGGCCTGCGCGTTCCTGCGCAAGTCCCTGGTCGCTACGCTCCGGGACCGAGGCCTGTCGGTCCCCGAACGCGAACGTTCCGCCGGAGAGGCCACGTGGGGGACCCGGCCCGTCAGCGACGGCACCCAGACCTGGGAAGCGGAGAGCCACCGCCAACCCGTCGCCCAGCCCCACGTCAAGCGCCTGTCCATGTACCAGGCCTCCGGACAACTCCATTACACCCAGGACCTGCCGGCCACCCCGACGACCGCACACGCGGCCATGGTGACCGGACTCCGGGCCCTGGCCTCGTTCACCTTCGTCGTCCCCGGCACCGGCAAGACGGGGCCGGAGGAACTGCGCGCCCACCTCGCGCTCCGGTACCCCTCCTCCTACCTGCATCTGGTCGCCCACGACGACGTGCCGCCCACCGGGGTCAACAAACACGGTATGGCCTCGGACCAGCCGCTGTTCGCGGAGGAACAGGTCAACTACGTGGGCCAGTGCCTGGCGCTGGTCACCGCGCACGGAGAACGCGAAGCACAGGAAATCGCCGAGTACGTCTCGAAGGAGTGTGTGCGTTACGGCGAGGTGGACCGGCCCGCCCAGTGGAAGAAGCCGGTACTGGGTCTGGAGGACGCGGTCGCGCGGGGCAGTGTCTTCCCCGACTGTCCCAAGAGCGCCTCCTTCGTCTCCCACATCTGGAAGGTCACCCGGCCCGGGAGCAGCTTCGACTGGACCATCGACAGGGACCCGCTCGACCGGAAGCCCGTCCACCGCTACGCAGAGGTCGACGGCGTCTCCTGTACGGTCGTCGAGCACGCGCAGAGCACCGGCGGCCAGGCCCACTTCTACATGGAGTCGCAGGCGTGTGTCGTCGAGCCCCTGGACGGTGACCGGTGGCTGGTGCGCCCGGCGAGCCAGAGCCCCATGGAGATGCACCAGACCGCCGCCATGGCGCTGGGGATCGAACACCACAGGGTCCAGGTGGAAGTGGGCCAGCTGGGCGGAGGGTACGGGGGCAAGACCGAGTCGGCCCGGTTCGTCACCGGCCCCGCGGTCGTTGCCGCCCACGCACTGCGCCGGCCCGTACGCCTGGCCCTGCCCCGCGACCTGGACACCGCGCTCATCGGCAAGCGGCACCCCTACTACGGCCGGTACCAGATCGCCCTCGACCACAAGGGCATCATCCGCGGGGTGCGCACCGACATGTGGGGCGACGGGGGAGCGTTCTACGACTGCTCCTTCATCGTTGCCAACTGCATCCAGCTGCGCACCGACAACGCCTATCACGTGCGCAACTTCGAGAGCAGCATCGATGTCTGCCGCACCAACACCGCTCCGAACACGGCCTTCCGCGCCTTCGGTGACATCCAGGGCAAGATCATCACCGAGAACGCCATCGACGACGCCGCCCACGCAATCGGTATGACGCCGGAGGAGGTCCGGGAGAAGAACCTCTACCGGCAGGGCGAGGTCACCCCTTACGGCCAGGCCCTGACCTACTGCTACATGCGCGAGGTCTGGGAGCACCTCAAGAAGGTCTGCGAATACGAGAAGACCCGTGAGCGGGTCGAGAAGTTCAACAGCCGGAACCGTTGGCGCAAGCGCGGTGTGGCGATGATCCCGGTCAAGTACGGATCCGGTTACAACCTCGCCATGCTCGAACAGGCCGCCGCACACGTCGCCGTGTACGCCGGGGACGGCAGCGTCGTCATCCACCAGGGCGGTGTGGAGATGGGCCAGGGGGTGGTGACCAAGGTCGAGCAGATCGCCGCACACGTCCTCGGTGTCCCGCTCAGCCTGCTGCGGGTGGAGGGACCGCGCACCAGCGTCATCCCCAACCCCACCAGCACCGGGGCCTCCACCGGCACGACCTACAACGGGGAGGCCGTCAAACAGGTCTGTGAACGGTTGCGCCGTCGCCTGACCGACTTCGCCACCCAGCTGCGCCGGGAACAGGGCGATGAGTGGTGCAGGAAGCAGGGCGTCGACCACTGGAACCACCCGCGGGAAGGCTGGGCGGCCAGGACCCCCTCCGGCAAGTTCGTCTGGCAGAACCTGGTCCAGCTCGCCCACGCCCACCGTGTCGACCTGGTCGCCGCCTTCACCGCCCCCATCGTCGGTGGTGATGCACCCGTGCCGGCGTTGACCTACAAGCCCATGGAGGAACAGAAGCCGATCCCCGGCATCGAGATCGACCAGGAGGCGACCCCCGGCGGCGGGGTCGACTCCTTCCTGGGGTTCACCTATTCCGCCGCCTGCTCGGAGGTGGAGATCGACGTTCTCACGGGCGAGGTCACCGTGCTCAAGTCCGACATCGTCTACGACATGGGCCGGAGTCTCAACCCCGCCGTCGACGTCGGGCAGGTCGAAGGGGCCTTCGTCCAGGGGATCGGATACCTGCTCACCGAACACCTGGCCTACGAGACCGAAGGTGAGGAGAAGGGCCGTCTCAACAGCACCAATACCTGGGGTTACAAGCCGCCGGCGGTCTCCACCATCCCGGAACGGATGGACACCCACCTCTTCCCGCGGGACGAGGCAGCATCCGTCCCCGAGAACCCCAACGACCTGATGTCCTCCAAGGAGGTCGGGGAGCCGCCGCTGGTCCTGGCCTCCACGGTGTTCTTCGCGGTCAAGGCCGCCGTGCGGGAAGCCAGGTACGAGAACGATCTCGTAGGCCCGTTCCGCCTCGACGCCCCCGCCACCGTGCAGGAAGTGCGCAGGGCCTGCCACGAGTGATCCCCACACCGGGGCCCGCCGCTCAGATCCGGTAGCTCAGGTACACCACCCCGGAGCCGAACGTGCGGGTCTCGGCCGGGTGCAGGCCGATCGGGCGCTCGAGCCCGGGAAAGAACGGAGTGCCGCCGCCGAGCACCACGGGGAAGACGAACATCCGGTACTCGTCGACCAGGCCGTGCCGTACGGAGGTGGGCGGCCAGGGTGGGGCCGCCCACGTCCATCTCGCCGTCGGTCGTGTCCTTGAGGCGAGCGACCTCCCCGACGGTGTCCTCGCTGATCACCCGTTCGGCCCACTCGGCCCGTTCCAGGGTCGTGGAGAACACGTACTTGGGCGTGTCCCGCCAGACACGCGCGAAGTCGGCCTCGACCTGCGGGGTGTCGGGGCCCTGCACGGCCGGCCAGCGCTCGGCCATCAGCTCGTACAGCCGCCGGCCGTACAGGGAAGCCCGTACGGCGTGGCTCTGGTCGTTGATGAAACTGTGGAGCCGGTCGTCGGGGAACGACCAGTCGAGTGAACCTTCCTTCGTCTCGACGTATCCGTCGAGCGAGACCAGGACCGAGTAGACGAGTGTGCCCATCGGAAGCCTCCGGTGCGGTCGCGGTGCCTGGGCACGACCGTGGTGCAGTGCCACGGTCGTGCCCTCGTACCAGGATCGACCCGCGCCGGCCGTCGGACTCGCCGGCCTGTTCCCTTCGCCTGCCGGGGCGGGACCCATGAGGCCTCGGGCAGGGGCTGCGCGGGTGGCTCTCCGGGGGCAGGGCCGGG
The DNA here is from genome assembly GCF_000340965.1 of Nocardiopsis kunsanensis DSM 44524. Lineage (GTDB taxonomy): Bacteria > Actinomycetota > Actinomycetes > Streptosporangiales > Streptosporangiaceae > Nocardiopsis > Nocardiopsis kunsanensis. Next base: position 82,281 of record NZ_ANAY01000015.1, on the reverse strand, counting down.
GCCTCAGTTGCCCGCAGGGGTTCCCGGACTGCCCGGTCGGACCTGCGGGGCCCTCAGCCGGTACCGATGGGAGTTCCTGTCCTCGTGGTTCCGTTCCGCCGGGACCCCCAGGGCCCTGGCCTCTGGGGCGCCGGGCCCTTTGTGCCATCATGTGGGCGACCAACGACGGCGGAACGAGGAAGCCGGTGCGAATCCGGCGCGGTCCCGCCACTGTGAATCGGTTAGCCGGTCCCGCACGGCCACTGTCCCTCAGGGGATGGGAAGGCCGGGACCACGAGGCTGTGACCCGTGAGCCAGGATACTCACCGCCGTCGTCCTCACCATCCGGGGCGGATCTCCCCGCGAGAGGAACGAGACGCATGAGGTATCCCCGTGCGCGTGCCTGCCGGCCGCGCCCGTGCCTTGCCTTCTTCCCGCCTGCGATGCCCCCTCGCAGGCGGGTGGTCCTCACCTCCGTACGGCGGAACCGTCCCGTGTCACCGCTACTGCCCCCGAGGCCGAGCGGTGCCGATCACGGAAGGACGGCTCCCGTGCACTTGTCCCCCCTCACCAGGTCAGCGACCGCGCTGCCACTGGTCGCCCTGCTCACGGCATGCGGTGCGCCTCTCGCGGATGAGAAGACCGACGGCACCGCCGCCGGAGGCTGCGTGGAGGACTTCGAACCCGGTACCGACCACTTCCCAGACAAGGTCGAACCGGGCCACGCCGAGAACATCTCCTTCGAGTACGGCGACCACTACGTGGTGGTCACCGTCGAGCAGCCTGCTCCCGGGGCCGACCCCGAGAGCTACCTCCTGCACCGGTGCGGCACCCCCGAACCCGAGGCCGGCGACCTGGAAGGGACCGGACTCGCCGGGGACGGCCTCGACGGGGTACCGACCATCGAGGTCCCGGTCGAGAGCGTCTTCTCCGGATCCACCACCCACTTGCCGCTGTTCACCGAACTCGACCGGGCCGGAGCCCTCACCGGTGTCTCCGACGCCTCGTTCGTGTCCACCGAGGAGATCTCCGACCAGATCGAGGCCGATGAGACCGTCGAGTACGCGGGTGGCGGCACGATCGACCAGGAACTGGTCATCGCCGAGGACCCCGACCTGCTCATGACCGGAGGCACCGAGGACCCCGGCTACGAGAGCCTGCGCGAGGCCGGGGTCCCCGTGGTGGCCAACGCCGAGTGGTTGGAGGCAACCCCGCTCGGCCGCGCCGAATGGCTGTTGTTCGCCGGCGTACTCACCGGCCAGGAACAGCGGGCCGCGGAGTTGTTCGCCGAGATCGAGTCCGACTACGACGAGGTCGCCGAGCTCACGGCGGACGCCGACCCGGTCCAGGTTCTGCCCGGCCAGCTCGGTGACGGATCCTGGTTCGTACCCGCGGGCGGATCCTACGTGGGACGCCTGCTGGCCGACGCCGGAGCAACCCATCCCTGGGACGGGACCGAGGGAACCGAGAGCGTCGAACTCGACCTGGAGGAAGTGCTCGCCGAAGCACGTGAGGCCGATGTCTGGGTCGCCTCCGCCGACTGGGACACCCTCGCCGACGCCGAGGCCGGGGACGAACGGCACACCGAGTTCGCCGCCTTCGCCACCGGCCAGGTGTGGACCAACAACAAGGCCATCGGACCCACCGGAGGGAACCAGTACTGGGACGAAGGGGTACTCCGTCCCGATCTGGTGCTCGCCGACCTCGTGCACGTGGTCCACCCCGACCTGCTCCCCGACCACGAGACCCGCTACTACCGGCAGCTGGACCAAGAGTGAACGAAGTGGTCCCCGATCGCCGCGCCCGCGTCGTGCTGCCTCTGCTCAGCGCGGGCGTGGTCACCGTTCTGACCTGCGCGCTCAGTCTGGGCTCGACACCGATCCCGCCCGGAGAAGTGGCGGCAGCCCTGCTCGGGGCCGGCGATCCCGATCCCCGGACGGCGGCCATCGTCTGGGAGGTGCGCCTACCCAGGGCGCTCACCGGCCTGCTCGCGGGCGCCGCCCTGGGACTGGCCGGATTGCAGATGCAGACCCTGTTGCGCAATCCTCTGGCCGAGCCCTATGTCCTGGGCGTCAGCTCTGGTGCGAGCCTGGGTGTGGCCTTGGTGGTCCTGGCCGCGGGTACCACCGGTGGGACCTTCACCGCCGGGCTGGTCGGACTGGGACGTCCCGGCATGGTGCTGGCCGCGGCCTTCGGGGCCGGCGGGGTCATGGCTCTGATCCTGCTCCTGGCCCGGTGGGCCTCCTCGGTCGTGACCCTGCTCGTCATCGGTGTCATGGTGGGATCGGTCGTCTCGTCCGTTGTCAGCATCCTGATCAGTTACGCACGCGCCGAGGACGTGCAACGCTTCGTGCTCTGGGGCCTGGGAAGTTTCTCCGCGACGGGCTGGAGGGACCTGGCCTGGTTCGCCCCGGTCCTGGCGGTGGCCCTGCTCGGTTCGGCCTTCCTCGTCAAACCGTTGAACGCGTTGCTGCTCGGCGAGGCCTACGCACGCACCATGGGGGTGCGCACCTCGGCCGTGCGGTGGACGGTGATCGCGGTGGGAGCGTTGCTCGCCGGCACCGTCACCGCGTTCTGCGGCCCGGTCGCCTTCCTCGGGCTGGCCGTGCCCCACCTCGCCCGCATCGCCCTGAGGACCGCCGACCACCGGGCCCTGGTCCCCGGGGTGCTGCTCATGGGCGGATGTGTCGCCGTGGCCTGCGGGACCGTCGCCGTCCTGCCCGGAACCAGCGGCGTGCTCCCGTTGAACGCCGTGACCGCGCTGGTCGGCGCACCCATCGTCATCGGGGTACTGCTCAACGGCCGCGCCGCGAAAGGGGTGAACCCGTGACCGCATCCACACCACAGCACACGTCCGGGACCGGACTGGTCATCGACGGTCTCTCCGTGGGGTACCCCCGTTCTCGCCGCAGGTGGACGACTGTGCTCTCGAATGTGCACGCACGAGCGCGCCGTGGAGAGCTGACAGCGCTGCTGGGCCCGAACGGCGCCGGGAAGTCGACACTGCTGCGTGCCCTGAGCGGGTCGGCGCGGCCGCTGGCGGGGGAGTGCCGGGTCGACGGCGCCCCCGTGGCCGGGCTCGACCCGGTGCAACGCGCTCGTGTCCTGGCCACCGTGCTCACCGAACGCGACGTGCCCCCGCTGCTGAGCGCCCGCGACCTCGTGGCGTTGGGCCGGCATCCCCACACCGGGTTGGCCGGACGCTTGGGACCGCGCGACCACGCCGTGGTGGATTGGGCCCTGGACGCCGTCGGTGCCGGTGATCTGGCCGGGCGCCGGGTCGCCGAACTCTCCGACGGTGAACGGCAACGGGTCCTCACCGCGCGAGCCCTCGCTCAGGAACCGGCGGTGCTGTTGCTGGACGAACCGACCGCGTTCCTGGACGTGCCAGGCAAGGTCGCGCTCACCGGGCTGTTGCGGCGGCTGGCCCGTGAACATGACCTGGCAGTGGTCATGTGCGTACACGACCTGGAGATGGCGTTGCGCACCGCCGACGCGGTGTGGCTGTTGGACGGCGGCTCCCTGCACGAGGGAACCCCCGAGGAACTCACCCTCGACGGGGCGGTCGGCCGGGTCTTCGACGGTGCGGACCTGGAGTTCGCACCGGCCGAAGGGGTCTTCCGGCTCCGTGATCCCGCCGACGCACCCAGCGGTGCGGCCGGGGTCGCCCGGGTCGATCCCCGTCCCGACCACGAACCCCTCCTTCGGCGCGCACTGGTTCGCGCCGGGTGGCGAGTCCGGGGGGACACGGGCGAGGAGACCGATGTCGGACCGAACGCCCCCTTGCTCGTGCGGGTCACCGACGACGGTTACCGGACCGAATACCGGGGGCTCCAGCGCAGCCACGGATCCTTGGGAGCCCTCACCCGGTGGGCGACCCGCCTGGCCTCCGGGAAGGAGGGGGCCTGACCGACCCGCCCCGCCGACCACCCGCACCAGAGACCTGTACGAGCAACCCCCACGATGAGAGGCAGGCCCCATGCCGAGTTCCCGCGTCCCCCGTGATCCCTCGACCGCAGTCCACACCGCCCGGACCGCCGTCACCGACATCGCCCTGCTCGGTGGTTTCTTCGCCGTGACCACGGACCCCGAGGCGCCGGACACGGCGGGGGAGGGGCCCTGGCGCTCCCTGCCCGAGGTGTGGGGCCCGGGCATTCTGGGTGCCCGCATCGCGAACACCCGCCGCGTGTTCGCCGACCGTGTGGACATCACCCCCGAGCAGGTCGAACCACGCGTGGCGGCCTCGGTGCTCTACCAAGGACTCGCCGCACGCCTGGTCTCACCCGTCATGGCGACCGCTGTGGTGCACGGGCTCGTCCCCGACCCTGCTGCCCTGCGCTGGCGCACGGTGACGACCGGCCCCCTGCCGTTGCTGCTGGCCGAGGACCGTGCGGTGCTCGCGCCGCGCCCGCACGACCACGGGCCCGGAGCCGCAGCCGAGACCCTCGAGAAGCTGATCCTGCAGGGTCTGTTGGAACCGGCCGCCACGGCCTTCCGCGATGAGGTGAAGCTCTCCCCGAAGGTCCTGCGCGGCAACACCGCCTCCTCGGTCGCGGGAGCGGCCCGCCGTATCGAGGAACTCCGGCCCGAACACGGCCCTGCCGCACACGCGCTCGCAGAGGCGCTCCTCTCCACACCCACGTTGTCCGGTTCGGGGGAGTTCGGGGCGCCCCGTTCGGTCCGCAGCGCCCGCTCCGGCAACTACCGGGAGGCCCGGTTCACTCGTAACAGCTGTTGCCTGTACTACCGGTTGCCGGGTGGCGGCAAGTGCGCAGATTGTGTTCTGCTGCGTGAGACCGAACCGGCCCGGTGACTACCTCCGGGGTGAACCGTCCAGCGCCTCCTTGCCCCGGGGCAAGGAGGCCGGGCCCGCGGGGCTCGGCCGGAACGTGCCCGCCACAGGTGCCGGGCCCGGACCACGATCGTCGCCAGGTTGAGCAGCGCCGCGACGCAGATCCACACCGTCAACGACGGCGGACGGAGCACCCCTGCTCCCAGGGACAGGACGAACCCCGGATCGGCGTTCACCCCGACGCCGGTCCCGCGGAACGGGTACCCCTCCTTACCTGTGGGTAGAGAGAGCACGTGTCGGCCCAGGTGGGGGCGGGGCAGTGGCGGGGTCGTCGAAGGGTGTTCGGGTGCGCTCGACACGGCCCGAGCTGACCGTTGACGAACGACGCGGACCAGGGGGACCGATATGGCACGAGACGAGTCCGGGCTGAGCGGCATCTTCACGGCGGCCGAGAAGGCCGCTCCGACGGATTCGGTCCGGGTGGTCGCAAGGAACCTGACGGAGCGTTTCGGGGCAGTGGACGTGTCCTTCCTCTTCCTCGACCTCGTCGGACGGGAAATGGTGCGGCTGACCAGCGTCGGGGAGGTCGATGCCGGGAGCAGACCCGACCGGACCCCCCTACGGGGGAGCGTCTACGAAGAGGTACTGAACAGCCAGCAGATCCACTTCGAGCCGGTCGGGGAGGACGGACAGCGGTTGGTCGCACCGGTCACCAATCGGGGCGACACCATCGGCGTGCTCGAGCTCACCCTGCCCCGGTTCGAGCAGTACATGGTGGAGGGGGTCCGTGAGACGCTCCACGCTCTGGCGTACATCGTCGTGACCGACCGGCGTTTCACCGACCTCTACCACTGGGGGCAGCGCACGATCCCCATGAGCCTGGCCGCCGAGATCCAGCACCAGCTGCTGCCGTCGGCCTCCTGCTGTGAAGCGGCCCAGTTCACCCTCGCGGGCGCTCTGATACCGACCGAGGACATCGCGGGTGACACCTACGACTACGCACTCGACCGCGACATCCTCTACGTGTCGATCACCGACATCATGGGGCACGACGTCAAGTCCGCCCTCATGGCCAACCTCCTCGTGGGCGCCCTGCGAGGTGCCCGGCGGGTCGGCCACGGCCTCGAGGAGCAGGCACGCCAAGCCCATCGGGCCCTCGTCGACCACGGTGACTCGAACATGGCCACCGGACAGCTCATGAGCATCGGTCTGAAGGAGGAGAGCGCGGAATTCGTCAACGCGGGCCATCCCTGGCCGCTGAGACTGCGTGACGGCGCTGTGGAAGAAGTGCACCTGGAGGTCGATCTTCCGTTCGGTATCGACTCGTCCGAGCCTCACCGTGTCCAGAAGATCGCCCTGCGCCCCCACGACAGGCTGCTCCTGTTCACCGACGGGATGCAGGAGCGCCGGGCCGAAGCCGTCGACCTGCGGTTCCTGCTTCAGGAGACCGCACACATGCACCCGCGAGAGGTGGTGCGGATCCTGACCGAAGAGGTGATCCTGGCCTCTCGGGGAGAGCCCGCTGATGACGCCACGGTCCTCTGCATGGACTGGCACGGCGTCGGTTCCGACCAGGACTGAGCGCTGCGTCAGAGGAAGGACGGCTTGTCCCCGTCCGTCCCGGGCTTGTGCACACCCAGGTTCGAGCGCGGCCACAGCTCCGGGTGCGCGATGAGCTCGACGACCAGTGAGGCCACGCTCTTGCGCGAGACCTCGGTCCCACCGAAGGGTTCGTCCTTCCGGGTGACCTCGTAGGAGATCTCGTCGACGTCCGTGAGCCAGGCGGGGCGCAGGATCGTGTAATCCAACCCCGAATCCTCGATCGTGTCGGCCGCCTGGCGGTACGGGCCCAGGGCCGGGCCGATCATGCTCCGGTTCCATTCGCCGAACGCCCCGGGAACCTCGTCGTAGATACCCAGAGCGGTGACGAACACGAGCCGTTGCACCCCCGCGGCGGTCATCGCGGCGACGATGTTCTCGGCCTGTTCGCCCAGATCGCCGGACAGGTTCGCGTAGACGAGGTCCTGGCCGCGGACTGCCTCGTCGAGCCGCTCCCGGTCGAGGACGTCACCTTCCACGACCCGGGCCCCTGAAGGTACATCCACCAGGTCACCCGAGTTCCGGGCCAGGAGCGTGAGTTCGACGTCGGCCTGCGCCAACATGGGGACGGCCCAGCGGGCGATCTGCCCGCCGGCGCCCAGCACCAGTACGTTCGGCATGGGTCGGTGCTCCCTTCCGGGTCGCGATCGGGGATCAGCCGCGGAACCGGGCCGGCCGGTGCTCGCGACACACCCTCCCTCCTGCCCATACTGGCAACCCGTCCCGGCTTTCACCAGGGTGGATGCCTTCTCGTGTGCTGTGTTGGACATGAGGATGCGCACACCGGCAGGGGACCGACCCCAACACCCTCCGGCCTGGCATGCCCCTGCCCGCCACAGCGGCCGTCCCCGGCACCGGGGCGCGAACCCGGGCTTGTGGGGCGCGTGCAGCCTGCCCGGTGGGCGGTGAGCGGTTTCCGGGAGCACGCCCGCCCGGTGCGCTCACCCCTCGCGCCGTCGGTGCGACCGCCGTGTCGGGTCCGTTGCCCCCGACGTCTGTACTTCACCCGATTCGAGCGCTTCACTGGTCCTTGGCCGGAACAGCGTGGTGCCGGCCACCGGAACACTGTGCGCAGACAGTGCCTGCGGGGACACTTCCTCGTCCTGCGGCGCCACATCCACAACGGACTCACGTCAGGAGCAGTCAAGTGAGCCAGCAACCCCCCAAGACCCCCCTCCACCGCCGCGAACTGCACGAGGGATGGACCCTGTCGGCCGTCAGCGGGCCGGTACCGGAAGGCATGACCATCCGTCAGGTGCCGGCCACGGTGCCCGGCTGCGTCCACACCGACCTGATGGCCGCAGAGCTGATCCCCGATCCCTTCCTGGACGACAACGAAGCGCTGCTGCAGTGGATCGGCCGGTGCGACTGGGAGTACCGCACCACCTTCGAGTGGGAGCCCGGCGGCCACGACAGGCACGACCTCCTCTTCCACGGCTTGGACACCGTCGCCGAGGTCCGCCTCAACGACGAGCTCGTGGGCGCCACGGCGAACATGCACCGCACCTACCGCTTCGACGTGGGCGAGAAGCTCCTCCCGGGAGAGAACGAACTCCGTGTCCGGTTCTCCTCGCCGGTACGCCACGCCGACGCGCAGAGCCTGGAGCTGGGCTACCGCCCGCAGGTCAACCACCATCCCTTCAACGCGATACGGAAAATGGCCTGCAGCTTCGGCTGGGACTGGGGCATCGACACCGCCAGCTCCGGCATCTGGCGTCCGCTGCACCTCGAATCGTGGTCCACCGCGCGCATCGCCCGGGCCCGGCCGGTGGTCGAGGTCGACGGGGAGCCCGGGCACGGCGGGGCTGCTGCCCCGACCGGCCGTGTCACGGTCGACATCGACCTGGAACACGCGAGCTCCGCCGATGTGCGTGTGGAGGCCGTGCTCACCGGCCACGGCACACGGGTCGAGGGAACGGCCTCCGTCGCAGCGGGGGAGACCTCCACTGCGCTCACCCTGGAGGCGACGGACGTCAGGTTGTGGTGGCCGCACAGCCACGGGGACCAGCCGCTCTACGACCTCGAGGCCAGGCTCACCACGTCCGACGGCCGGGAACACGACCGCTGGAGCGCACGCATCGGCTTCCGCACCGTCCGCCTCGACGTGGCCCCGGACGAGCACGGCACGTCGTTCACCTTCGTCGTGAACGGCAGCCCCGTGTGGATCCGGGGCGCGAACTGGATCCCCGACGACGCCTTCCCCCAGCGGATCACCCGGCAGCGCTACGCGGAACGCATCGGCCAGGCGGAGGCCGCCAACATGAACCTCCTGCGCGTGTGGGGCGGAGGGCTCTACGAGGCCGACGACTTCTACGACCTGTGCGACGAACGCGGCATCCTGGTGTGGCAGGACTTCGCCTTCTCCTGCGCCGCTTACAGTGAGGACGAACCCCTGCGCGGCGAGATCGAGGCCGAGGCCCGCGACAACGTGTCCCGCCTCATGAAACACCCGGCCCTGGCGCTGTGGAACGGCAGCAACGAGAACATCTGGGGCATGCGTGAGTGGGGTTTCCTCGAGCGCCTCGACGGCAAGTCCTGGGGGCTGGACTACTACGAGCGTCTGCTGCCCGACATCGTGGCCGAACTCGACCCCGGGCGGGAATACACCCCCTCCAGCCCCTGGTCCGGGGAGACGCCCATCGACATGGACCGGGACGCCAACCACCCCGACCACGGGTCCATGCACTCCTGGGAACTGTGGAACAGACAGGACTGGCCGCACTACCGCGACACCGTCCCGCGCTTCATGGCCGAGTTCGGCTGGCAGGGTCCGCCCACGTGGTCCACACTCACCCGGGCGATCGCTGACGACCCGCTCACGCCGGAGTCCCCCGGCATGCAGGTGCACCAGAAGGCCCTGCAGGGCAACGACAAGCTGACCGACGGCCTGCTGCCCCACGTGCCGCTGCCGGAGAACATGGACGACTGGCACTGGGCGATGTCCTGGAACCAGGCGACGGCGATCCGCGTCGCCCTGGAACACCTGCGCTCCTGGACACCCCGCTGCATGGGCGCGGTCGTCTGGCAGCTCAACGACTGCTGGCCCGTCACCTCGTGGGCGGCCGTGGACGGCGACGGCCGGCGCAAACCGCTCTTCTACGCGATGCGGCACGCGTTCGCCGACCGCCTCCTGACGATCCAGCCGCGCGCCGGCAGCGAGACGGGCCTGGCCGCGGTCGTGGTCAACGACGACGACCGCACCTGGTCGGGGGCATTGGTCCTGCGCCGTCTCGACTTCGACGGCACCGTGCTGGAGACGGCCGAGGTTCCGGTCCGGGTGGCCGCCAGGGAGACCTGCACCATCGACCTGCCCGAGAGCGTGGCCTCGCCCCGCGACCCCTCACGAGAGACGGTGGCCGCCCACCTCGACGACACGTCCGCCACCTGGTACTTCACCGAACCCCGGAACTCCGCGCTCACGGAGGCCGACCTGGACGTGTCGGTCTCCGCGGTCGAGGACGGCGTACACGTGCACGTCACCGCCGTGAACCTGGTACGCGACCTGACCGTGCTGGCCGACCGTGTGCACCCGGAAGCCGTGGTCGACCGGATGCTGGTCGACCTGATGCCGGGGGAGAGCACCACCTTCCACGTCCGGATGCCGAGTGAGGCGGACCCGGGTCTGCTCACGGACCGGAACGTGTTGAGAACACTCAACGACCTCGTGGGCCAGGAGGAGGAACCGGCCCGGTGACCGGCACGACCGGGCGGGGCGCGCCTCGGGCTCTCCGGAAGAGGAGTACCGCGCGCTCCTGCCCTCCGGGCGCCCGCATCGTTCACCCGGAGGACGGGGCCGCCCGCTCCTCCGGGCCCGGCGTGCCGGAGCCGAAACTGCCGGGGCGGTGGCCGACGGGAACGTTCGGGTGATCCGGTGCTGGAAGGCCCGGACCCCGGCGAAGAGCCCCTCGGAACCCACGGAGACCGCCTGAACAGCCACTCGTGCCGTCGGACCACGTGTGGACGGTCGGTGCCGCGACCGGGAGCCACGCCACGTCGACGACCTTCGTCGCCTCCGTGCCGGTGCCGTCCTCGAGACGGCCGGTGAACAACCGCCGCAGACTCCGTCCTCACGCTGTAGCGAGAGGAAGGCGGATATGAACCGAACTCCCCTCGGAGCTGCTCTCGATCTCGACCTGTCCCCCCTGCGCCCTCACCCGGGACCGCACGATCGCCAGCCCCAACCCGGCCAACCCCCCTGACTCGTTGGAGCGCGTCGTCACGAACGGCTCGAACACGTGCGGGAGCACGTCGGGATCGATTCCGCTCCCGTTGTCCGTGACCGTCAGGACTGCGGTGTCCTCTTCCACCTGGGTGGCCACGGTGACGAGCACGTCCGGTGGGTTGTGGTCGATGGCGTTGGAGACCAGGTTCATCAAGCACTGTTCCAACCTGTCCTGGTCTCCCAGTACGACCTGGGGGACGGCTTCCCGGAAAACAACGGACCGCGCGAAGGGAAGGGAGCGGACCCGGGCACGTACGGCTTCGATCAGGTCAGGCAAGAAAACCGGCCCACGGTCAGCATCGATCTCGTCGCTTCCGCGTGCTACCGCCATGAGGTCTTCCAGCACTTGTCGCAACCGGTCGAGTTCGGCGTGCACGATCTCTGCCTCGGGGCCGCCCAGCAACTCCAGGTGCCCCTTGGCGACTGCCAGTGGCGTACGCACTTCATGGGATATGGCCGCCAGATAGCTGCGTCGAGTGGTGTCGGCCCGTTCGATGCGGGTGAGCATCTGGTTGATCTCGGTGGCCAACTCGGCGATCTCGTCGTGTGTGTCCGGGACGGGTACGCGTGTGGCCAGGTCGGTCGGGCGGATCTCCTTCGCGGCCGCGGAGACCGTTCGCACCGGTGCCAGAGTGCGGCGCACCACCAACCACAACGTCGTTCCGCCCACGCCGAGACCGAGGGCCCCGGTCCCAGCGGTGAACAGCAGAACGGTGGCGGCCTTGTCATGGACCGTGTCCAAGGGCGAGGCGAGGCTGAGGACGGCGACCCGCCGCCCGGTCCCGTCGGTGACGGCGGTGTCCAGCACGCGGACCGGGCCGATGTCTGTGTCCACGGTGCGCACGGCTCCGGGCTCCGGCGCAGGTGCGTCGTCACCGCGCATGAGAGCCGCGGTTCCGGGAGGGCCGCCCGTGCTCTGCAACCGGGACCCATTGACATGCACCGACGACACATGTCGGCCCCCACTGGGGCGGATCGTCAGTGCCTGGCGCGCGGCGTCCTCGGCCTCGGGTCCCGACACCACGCCGTCCAACCCCGCGACGGCGGGCATCCGGTCTCCCAGGGCATCGCTCAGGAACTCGGTTTCTTGCTGCAACAGATCGTCGACGTCATTGCGGCCCGAGACCTGCACCAGCTCGTAGGTCAGGGCAGCGATTCCACCGATCACCAGTGCCATGACCAGCAGTGACCGTAGGACCAGGCGGCCGGCGAGTTTCATCCCGAGTCGCCGCTCAAGCGGTACCCGGCACCGCGCACGGTCTGGATACGATTCGCGCCGAGCTTGCGTCGTAGCTGGCTGACGTAGACCTCGACGACATTGGAGGCACCCTCGAAATCGTATCCCCACACCAGATCCAGCAGCTGGGGCTGGGAGAACACCTGGCCGGGATGGCGGATGAAGACCGCCAACAGGGCGAACTCCCGAGCCGACAGGGTGATGGTGGCACCGTCCACGCGAGCGACATGTGCTCCGAAGTCCAGCGTCAGGCCTCCAGCAGCCAAGGTATCGCCGCGTTCCTGGTCGCTGGTACGCAACCGGGCCCGGACTCTGGCCAGGAGTTCGTTCAGGCTGAACGGCTTGACGGTGTAGTCGTCCGCGCCGGCGTCGAGGTTCGCGACCCGGTCGCTCACCGCGTCCTTCGCGGTCAGTACGATCACCGGGACCGAAGGGCGGCGCCGGCGCAGTCTGCGCAGAACCTCCTCGCCGGGCAGGCCCGGCAACCCCAGGTCCAGGATGACCAGTTCGACATCGGAGGACTGGGCCATGACCAACCCGTCGATACCGTCGGAGGCGGTCACCACTTGGTATCCGGCGCTTTCCAGCCCTCGCTGCACGAAGGAGACGATACCCGCCTCGTCCTCGACCAACAGAATCGTCACCGCGTTGCATCCTCCTGCTCACTCGGTCCGGCCCAGCACGCAGAGGAATGCTGGGTTCACGATAAAAGAAACCTGAATGCGATTTTCAGGATGTTTTCAGGGTCCCATCATCAGGCCCGTGAATAATGGGGACCTGTCCGGCTCCACCGTATAAGGAACGATGATGCGACGACGGACGACCGTACTCGTCACCTGCATGATGGCGGTGTCGGCGGTCCTGGGCATCGGCGGATACCACTTCTCCGAGGACCCGGAACGGGCGGTCGACACGATTCGCCTCGATGGGTTCACCGGCTCCTCCTCACTTCCCGAACCCAGCGGAGAGGGGGATTCCATACCGGTCGACGGCCTGGAACAGTTGGCCGGCGAACTGCGTTCCGGCGATGATCTCGACGATTGGTACGGCGCGGGTGTCGAGGTCGACTTCGGCCCTCGTGCGTGGCTGCTCACCGACCCGGTCCTGGAGGACTTCGATGGTGATGGGACCGCTGATCCGGTCCTGGACGAGCTGCACGCTCTGAACGGGTCCGACGTTACGCTCGGTGTGCGCCACGGCTCCGACGAGGACGGGGAGCGTGACGAGTTCGGTGTGTTCACCATCAACGGGCTGCCCTTTCGAGACGCCGATGGGGGCCCGGCTCCGTGGGAGGACCCTGGGGCCCGGTCCGAAGCCGGCCGGGAAGAGGTCGGCGCCGCAGCGGAAGAGGCTGTCGGGGAGAGCTCCCGTGCCACCAGCATCGAGTGGACCGACGAGGACGGCTGGGAGGTCGGTGTGCGAAGCCCCGACGGGCGATTCTACGACGTGCTCCTCGACTTCTCCGGTGAGGTCGTGGACATTCGCTCAGGCGACTGACGGTATCCGGCACCCGAGTGAGGTGCGACGGCATCAGGCCGGGTGGGGCACCTCGTGCGGTTTTCCTGGTGTTTTCTGAAGCTCACCTGAAGACGGCCTTCAGGGCCGCTTCAGTCAGTATTCAGCCATCGCTGACATGATGGGCGGATCCTCTCGGTGCAGGAGGATATCGACCGATTCGGCTCGGAGTTACCGTGTAGGCTCCTGCGGTATTTACTTCAGGGGGTACTTCCGTGAATTAATCGCGGCTCGAAGCGGGGCCGTGTTCAGTCGTTTATTTTGACCGGCAATGGTTTTTCCTATTCCCTGTGTCCGCTTCACCGAAGGCTCTGCTACCTCATGTTCGAAGAACGCTCTGTCCGTGGCGCGTCCCGGCTGTCCACTGCGCAATGGACAGCCTGTGTCGCCACTGTGCTGGCCATCATCGTGAGTCTGGCCGGCTACGGCTGGTACCAGGGTCTGATCGGCAACGTCACGACAGCCGAGGTCGATACCGACGAGTGGGATGACCGCCCCGTGAATGTCGAGGGCCTCATGAACCTTCTTGTGCTCGGCTCCGACGTACGCACGGGCGAGAACGCGGACTACGGAGACGCGGAGGGCGAGCGCGCTGACACGATACTCATCGCCAGTATCGACGTGGACAGCGGAGCCGCCACCCTGGTGAACCTGCCCCGCGATCTCGTCGTCGACCTGCCCGGGTGCGACCCGGTCGAGGGGTACGAGGGCATGGCCCCCCAGCAGGGCATGATCAGCTCCGCCATGACCTTCGGCGGAGTGGGATGCCAGTGGAAGGTGGTCGAGGAAGCCACCGGTGTGCACCTGGACCATTTCGTCATGATGGACTTCGTCGGATTCAAGGACATGGTGGACGCCATCGGCGGGGTGGAGATGTGTATCCCCGAGCCTGTCGAGGACCCGAAAGCCCAGCTGGAACTGGACGCCGGACTCCAGGTTCTGAACGGTGAGGATTCCCTGGGGTTCGTGCGCTCACGCTACGCCCAGAGCGACGGCAGTGACCTGTCGCGCATCGACCGCCAGCAGGAGTTCATGGGCGCGATGCTGCGCGAGGTCCTCAACAGCGACATCATGGCCAGACCCGTAACCATCACCAACTTCCTCGGTGCGGTGACCGACTCCATCACCACCGACGACGGCTTGACCGTCGACACGATGACCGACCTCGCCATCTCGATGCGAGGGATCGACCTGGACCAGGTTCAGTTCGTCACGGTCCCCACCGAGGCCCACCCCGAGAACGCCGACCGCCTTGTCATGAGCCGGCCCGAGGCCTCGGAGCTGTTCGCCGCGATCAATGCGGGTGCGGACCTGACCGGCGAGCAGGACGAAGACACACAGGAGGAGCGCGAGGCCGAGTCGCCCGAGACCTCCGACGTCTCCGTCGAGGTCGTCAACAACACGGATATCGACGGACTCGCGTCGGAGATCGAGACCGTCCTGCTCCGAGAAGGCTACGAGGTCAGCGGCACGGGAAACCCCGAGACACGTGCCCCCGAGGCCACCACGATCTTCTACGGCCCCGGGGGCGGGTCCGCGGCCACGCTGCTGGCGGACTTCACCGAGAACGCCCGGATCGAGGAGGCCCAGGGCTTGGAGGGGACCCTCGAACTGGTCGCCGGAACCGACTGGGACGGCTTCGAGGAGAGTTCGGCCGCGGAAACCGACCTGTCCGTCACCGAGGACCTGGACGGTGTCACCGCCGAGGCCGAAGAGGAGAACGCCTGCTGAGGTGAGACCACGCGCCGAGGTCTGTTCAGGTCAATGTCGAAAGAGGTCCCTGTCTCGGACCGATACGCAGGAATGGCTCCTTGATCCGAAGCTCGGACCTGGACGAAGGCCCGATACGGTGCGCGCCATGGACACCTCAGACACGACACCGAGTCACTCGGCCGAACCCGGCACACCCATCGGGGTCGGGATCGTCGGCCTGGGCGCGGCTGCCGGGAGCTGGGCACGGACTGCACACCTACCCGCTCTGCGGGCCGTGGACGGCTACGAGTTGCGGGCGGTGAGCGCCGGCTCCCACGAGTCCGCGATGCGTTCCGCCGAGATGCACAGGGTGCCCCGTGCCTTCGGGAGCGCGGCCGAACTGGCTGCCGCGGACGAGGTGGACCTGGTCGTCGTCGCAGTGAAGGTCCCCCACCACCGTGAGCTCGTGAAGGCGGCGTTGGATGCGGGCAAGGGCGTACTGTGCGAGTGGCCGTTGGGCAACGGGCTCGCGGAGGCCGAGGAGCTCGCGGACCTGGCGAGCAGCCGGGGACTGCCCAACGCCGTCGGCCTCCAGGCCCGGTCCAACCCGGCCCTGGCCTACATCCGCGACCTGGTGGCGGACGGATACGTGGGCCGGGTCCTGTCGACCACGGTCGTCGGTACGGGACAGGCGTGGGGCGCCTACACCGATCCGCGCAACCGGTACCTGCTCGACCCCGCCAACGGGGCCACCCTGCTGACCATCCCCTTCGGCCACACCTTCGACGGGGTGGCCTCTGTTCTCGGTGAGCCGGAAGAACTACGGGTCGAGCAGGCACAGCGCCGGACCTCGACTGTGGACCGTGAGACCGGTGAGAGGGTCCCGATGTCCTCGCCCGACCAGGTGGTGGCTTCCGGGTGTCTGCCGGGCGGGGCGGTCGCGACCTTCCATTACCGCGGGGGGTCCTCCCGCGGCACGAACTTCCGTTGGGAGATCAACGGTACCGAGGGCGACATCGTCGTGACTGCGCCGACCGGTCATCTGCAGCTCGCACCGATCAGCCTGTGGGGCGCGCGGGGGGACGAGACCGAACCGGCCCCGCTGACCGTACCGGGCCCCTACGTCGGGGTCCCGTCGCTCGACCCCGTCTCGGACTCGGCCGCGTACTCTGTGGCGCACGCCTACCGGCAGTTCCGTGAGGATCTGCGCACCGGTACGTCGCTGGTGCCGGACTTCGCACACGGGGTCCGCCGGCACCGCAGCCTCGAAGCCCCTCCGGCCCCTGAAACGCGGTAGGACGGCCCGGGCGCCGGGTGGGTGTCACCTCGCCCGGTCCGGGCCGAGGGCGACCGCCCCGTCCGTTCGCGTCCGGAACCGTTCCGTTGCTGCGCGAGGCCGGGGGTTCGCGCCGCGCGGGCGGCGCTGCGGACGCGCCCCCGATGAGGGGCGGCCGCGGCGCCGTCAACCGGTGGCTGCTTCGAGAACGTCGGGCATCACTCCAGGCAGAGGAGCAGGTCGCCGCCCTCCACCTTCTGCACCGGGTCGGTCACCAAGCGCGTGACCCGCCCCGACACGGGCGCCGTGATCGAGGCCTCCATCTTCATTGCCTCGATGGTGGCCACTGTCGCCCCGGCCTCGACCTCCTCACCTTCGGAGACCGCCAGGCTGATCGCTCCGTCGAAGGGCGCGGCCACGTGCCCCGGGTTCGACTTGTCCGCCTTTTCGGCGGCGCGCACGTTCGAAGCCAGCGCGCGGTCCCTGACCTGGATCGGGCGCAGCTGGTTGTTGAGCATGGCCATCACCGTGCGCACCCCGCGTTCATCGGCCTCGCTCACCGCCTCCAGCTCGATGAGCAACCGCACACCCGGGGACAGGTCCACCGAGCACTCCTCGCCCGCACTCAGGCCGTAGAAGAAGTCGGAGCTGGACAGCACGCTGGTGTCGCCGTAAGCGGTCCGGTGTTCCTCGAACTCCTCGGTCGGTCCGGGAAAGAGCAGCCGGTTGAGCGTGGCCCGCCGCTCCTGGGCCAACCCGGTGCGGTCCTCCTCGGTCAGTTCCGCTGTCGCCAGCTCCCCCGGCCGCCCTTCGAGCGCCCGGGTACGGAACGGTTCCGGCCACCCGCCCGGGGGAAGGCCCAGCTCGCCGCGGAGGAAGCCCACCACGGAGTCGGGGATGTCGAACTTGCCGGGGTCGGACTCGAACTCCTCCGGGGAAACTCCCGCACCGACCAGGTGCAGCGCCAGGTCACCCACCACCTTGGAGGACGGCGTGACCTTGACCAGACGGCCCAGCATCCGGTCGGCGGCGGCGTACATGGCCTCCACGTCCTCGAAGTGCTCGCCCAGCCCCAGAGCGACCGCCTGCGTGCGGAGGTTGGACAGCTGCCCGCCCGGGATCTCGTGGTGGTACACCCGCCCGGTGGGAGAGGACAGCCCCGCCTCGAAAGGTGCGTAGACACGGCGCACCGACTCCCAGTACGGCTCCAGCTCGTTGACCGCGTCCAGGTCCAGGCCGGTGGAGCGCTCGGAGTGGTCGAAAGCGGCCACGATCGCCGACAGCGACGGTTGGGACGTGGTGCCCGCCATCGATGCCACCGCGCCGTCCACCGCGTCCGCTCCGGCGTTGGCAGCAGCCAGGTAGGTGGCCAGCTGGCCACCCGTGGTGTCGTGGGTATGGACGTGCACCGGCAGGTCGAACTCACGGCGCAGCGCCGAGACCAGCTGCTCGGCGGCCGGGGCGCGCAGCAGCCCGGCCATGTCCTTGATCGCGATCACGTGGGCGCCCGCCGCCACGATGCGTTCGGCCAGCTTCAGGTAGTAGTCCAGGGTGTAGAGCTTCTCCGAGGGGTCGGAGAGGTCGGAGGTGTAGCACAGGGCGACCTCCGCCACCGAGGTGCCGGTCTCGCGTACTGCCTCGATCGCCGGACGCATCTGCTCGACGTCGTTGAGCGCGTCGAAGATCCGGAAGATGTCCACGCCCGTTTCCGCGGCCTCGTGGACGAAGGCGCTGGTCACTTCCGTTGGATAGGGCGTGTAGCCCACCGTGTTGCGGCCGCGCAGCAGCATCTGGAGACAGATGTTGGGCACGGCTTCGCGTAGCGCGGCCAACCGTTCCCAGGGGTCCTCGGCCAGGAAACGCAGTGCCACGTCGTAGGTGGCGCCGCCCCAGGCCTCCAGCGAGAGCAGCTCGGGCAGGGTGTGCGTCACCGCTGGTGCTACCGCCAGCAGGTCCTTGGTACGTACCCGGGTGGCCAGCAGGGACTGGTGAGCGTCCCGGAAGGTGGTGTCGGTCACCGCCAGGTTCGGTGATTCACGCAGCCACCGTGCGAACCCGTCCGGGCCGAGCTCGGTCAGGCGCTGACGCGACCCCGCGGGCGGCGTCCCCGTGGGCAGCGAGGGCAGCTTCGTGGCCGGATCGATCAGCTGGGGGCGTTCACCGTGCGGCTTGTTCACCGTCACGTCGGCCAGATAGGTCAGCAGCCGGGTACCCCGGTCCGCAGAGGGACGAGCGGTCAGCAGGTGCGGGCGCTCCTCGATGAAGGAGGTCGTGATCTGCCCCGCCTCGAAGTCGGGGTCCTCCAGCACTGCCTGCAGGAAGGGGATGTTCGTGGCGATACTGCGGATGCGGAACTCCGCCACGGCTCGGCGGGCCCGGTTGAGCGCCGTGGCCAGGTTGTGGCCCCGGCAGGTCAACTTCACCAGGAGGGAGTCGAAGTGCGGGATGATCTCGGTGCCCGTGGCCGAGGTGCCGCCGTCCAGCCGGATCCCCGAGCCACCGGGGGAGCGGTAGGCACTGATGGTCCCGGTGTCGGGGCGGAAGTCGTTGGCCGGGTCCTCCGTCGTGATGCGGCACTGCAGAGCCGCACCGCGTACGTAGACGTCTTCCTGGGCGATGCCGAGGTCGCCCAGGGTCTGGCCCGAGGCGATCCGCAGCTGGGACTGCACCAGGTCGACGTCGGTGACCTCCTCGGTGACCGTGTGCTCGACCTGGATACGCGGGTTCATCTCGATGAAGACGTGGCTGCCGTCCGCGCCGACCAGGAACTCGACCGTTCCCGCGTTGCGGTAACCGATCTGCCGGGCGAAACGCACCGCGTCCTCACAGATGCGTTCGCGCAGGGCGGGATCGAGGTTGGGGGCGGGGGCCAGTTCGATGACCTTCTGGTGCCGGCGCTGGAGCGAGCAGTCGCGTTCGTAGAGGTGCACGACATTGCCCGCGCCGTCGGCGAGGATCTGCACCTCGATATGGCGCGGGGAGGTCACGGCACGTTCCAGGAACACGGTGGGGTCCCCGAAGGCTGTGGCGGCCTCCCGCATGGCGGCTTCGAGCGCGGAACGCAGTTCCCCGGGCTCCTGCACCCGTCGCATGCCACGGCCACCGCCGCCGGCCACGGCCTTGACGAAAAGGGGGAAACCGATCTCCTCCGCCTCGGCCATCAGGGCGTCGGCGTCGTCGGAAGGAGCGCTGGACTCGAGAACGGGGACGCCGGCCTCGCGGGCGGCGGCCACCGCGCGTGACTTGTCACCGGTCAGCTTCAGCACCTCGGCGGGCGGGCCGACGAAGGTGATGCCTGCCTCTTCGCAGGCGTGTGCGAGGTCGGGGTTCTCCGACAGGAAACCGTAACCGGGATAGACGGCGTCGGCTCCGGAATCGACCGCGGCGCGGATGATCTCGTCCACGGACAGGTAGGCGCGGACAGGATGGCCGGGTTCGCCGATCTGGTAGGCCTCGTCGGCCTTGAGACGGTGCAGCGAGTTGCGGTCCTCGTACGGGAAGACAGCGACGGTGCGGGCACCCAGTTCGTACCCGGCACGCAGCGCCCGGATGGCGATCTCACTCCGGTTTGCCACGAGTACTTTGCGGAACATGCCGACTTCCTCCTGGTTGGTCAGGCGTACTGCTGAGGGGACGGCCGGCGACGCTGCCGGTGACCGTGGCGAATGGGTCACGGGGCACGATAACCGCAAGGATGTACGGGTGGACGGACCGGGGCGGCCCTGACCGCTTCCCCGCGCGCCGAAGTCCGGGCACCGGCTCGCGGCCGGGACCGTGCCTTGGACAGGTGTGGTCGGACCTCCCGCGCATGAGCCTCCGGTCGAACTCGAGCGCCTGTTCTCCAGGTCCCCGGGCCTGGCCGTCTCCGGCTGTGTCTTGAGGAGTGCGCCCGTGAGGCCGACGTGCTGCTGCTCGTGACCCTCCACCGGGTTCTCCCCGAGGCCGACATCGTCCGCCCGGCCCGACCACAAGGTCGGCCGGTGCGCCTGTCCATACCCCGCCCTGACCGCCACGCCGACGCCCCGCTCGCCGCGACCGAGGTCGGCCCCGGTCGGGCTCGCCCCGGTCCCGGACCGCTACGCCTATGGCGGCGGGACCCGGTTCACCATCGGTACCCGGCGCCCCCTCACGCTGGCCGGCGAGCTGCGCGGCCTCTGCGCCCGTACGGCATCCCCCGACCGGACCACTTCAGATGCAGGCGGTCCCTGGAGCCGCTGCACCCGTGGCCACGACTCTCCGTGATGATTCAACGACAGCTCAGTCTCGAACAGGCACTACTCGAATACGCGAGCGCCGAGCTGGGGCCCTTGGCGAGAACGCGAGGCGACCGCTGTACTGTTGAACAGCCAACTGTGCCTGTGTATAGTCACGCCATGGCTGCTGCACCCCATTCCTCCGATCTCACGGGCCGCGCCCGTATCCGCAACGCCGCCTTGCGGCAGTTCGCCGAGCGTGGCTTCGCCGCGACCACCATGCGCGATGTCGCGACTGCGGCGGGTGTGTCGCCGGCCCTTGTGCAGCACCACTTCGGTACGAAGGACGGGCTGCGCGAGGCCTGCGACACGTACGCCCTCGCTGCCTACATAGACATCGCCGAACGCGGTGTGACCAAGGGCGAGCTGCCCGACGGCCACCACATCGGCGAGGAGGCCTCCTGGTTGGTGCGCTACCTCGCGCTCGCTCTGGTCGAGGATTCGCCCGCTGCCACCGCCATCTTCGAAGCACTGGTGGCGGTGACCGAGGGCCACCTGCGAACACGCGACGTCGGCGCCACTGACCTACACGCGCAGGCGGTCGTGCTCACCGCCATGCGGCTGGGCGTCACCGTGCTGCACCGCCACGTCGGCCGGGGGCTCGATACCGACGTGTTCTCCGAGGAAGGCGTGGCCCGGGTCAGCCTGGCCTCCCTCGACCTGCTGGCGCCAGGACTCGTCGACACCGACCTGGCCGAGAGCTGGCGCGCGGACCTGACCGACCTCCCCCAACGAACGGGACAGTCCGCGGACCCGAGCGAGACAGCACGCAGCACCCCTCAACCAACACAAGAGGTTCCACCTGATGATGTCTGAGGCGATATCGGTATCGGCCCTGGCCAAGTCCTTCGGTCGAACTCGTGCGCTCGACGGGCTGGATCTGTCGGTGGCCACGGGCGAGGTACACGGTTTCCTGGGCCCCAACGGCGCTGGGAAGTCGACCACGCTGCGAATCCTGCTGGGTCTCCTGCGGCACGACTCCGGCACCGCCCGCGTGTTGGGCGGCGATCCGTGGTCGCAGGCCACCGAGCTGCACCGGCGGCTGGCCTATGTCCCGGGCGATGTCACGCTGTGGCCCAACCTCTCCGGAGGGGAAGTCGTGGACCTGCTGGGACGGCTGCGGGGCGGGCTGGACCCGGTGAGGAAGGCAGAACTTCTCGAGCTCTTCGAACTCGACCCCACAAAGCGAGCGCGCACCTACTCCAAGGGCAACCGCCAGAAGGTTGCCCTGGTCGCCGCGCTCGCCTCCGATGTGGAGCTGCTTCTGCTCGATGAGCCCACCTCCGGGCTCGACCCGCTGATGGAAGCCGCCTTCAACGACTGCATCAAGGCAGAGAGCGAGCGCGGCAGGACGGTGCTTCTGTCCAGCCACATCCTCGCCGAGGTCGAGGCCCTGTGCGATCGGGTCTCGATCATCCGCGACGGCAGGACGGTCGAGAGCGGGACTCTGGCCGAGCTTCGCCACCTCACCCGTACCTCCGTCCGGGCGGAGCTGGCCGAGCCTGTCGCGGGCCTGGGCGGCCTCGCCGGGGTCCACGACCTCACCGTCGAGGGCAGGAAGGTGAGTTTCCAGGTGGACACCGAGGAGTTGGACGGGGTGTTCCGTCACCTCTCCTCCTTCGGGCTGCGCAGCCTCATCAGCCAACCCCCGACCATGGAGGAGCTGTTCCTGCGCCACTACCAAACGGAGAAGACGCCCATCGGCGGGAGTGCACAGCGGGAAGGGACGGTCCGATGACATCCCTCAACGGAGGAACCGTTCCCGCGCCACCACGGAACGGGGAAGACGCCCATCGGCGGGAGTCCCCAGCGGGAAGGGACGGCCTGATGGCCTCTCTCACCGGTACCGGGAGCCTGATCTGGTTGATCCTCAGACGGGACCGGATCCTGCTCGCGATCCTCATCGCCCTGCCCGTGCTCATCGTCGCCGGCCAGACGACCGCTTTCCAGGAGCTCTACCCCACCGCCGAGGCACGTCAGACCTTCACCCAGCAGAGCAACAGCAACCCGGCGACCCTGGGGATGCTCGGACCCATCTTCGCCTCGACCCTGGGAAGTCTGGTCGCGTGGCGGGTCGGTGTCATGGGCATGCTCCTCGCCGGGATCCCGAGCCTGCTCCTGGTGATCCGCCACACCCGCGCCGAGGAGGAATCGGGCAGACGCGAACTGCTCAGCTCCACCACCGCAGGCCGCAACGCCCCGCTCACCGCAGCCTTGGCCGCGGTGCTGGGCGCCAACCTCGTCCTGGCCGCCGCTGTCACGACCGCCCTGCTGGCCTTCGGACTTCCCCTCGCCGGCTCCCTCGTGCTGGGACTCTCCTTCGCGGGCGCCGGATGGATGTGCGCCGCCATCGGGGGCATGGCCGCCCAGATGAGCGAGAACACCGGCACGGCGAGAGGCATCTCCCTGATGGCCTTCACCGCCCTTTTCCTCCCGCGCATCGCCGGAGACGCGGCCGGTCAAGAGAGCGACTTCGCATGGCTCGCGTGGCTCTCGCCGCTCAACTGGACCCGCCTGACCAGCCCCTTCGCCGACGAGAAGTGGTGGGTCTTCGCCCTGGTCCTGGCCTTCACCGCCGCGCTGGCCGCCGCGGCCTACGCGCTCTGCGCGAGGCGCGACCTGGAGGCCGGCTTCCTGCGGCCACGGCCCGGACCGGCACAGGCCGCTCCGGGACTGCGCAGCCCGCTCGCCCTGGCATGGCGGCTGCACAGGAGCACGCTGCTGTCCTGCGCCGTCGGTTTCGCACTCATCGGTGGCTTGGCGGGAGCGGTCGCGCCGATCTCCACGGAGCTTCTGGGCGACGCGCAACCGGGGGGCGAGTTCCTCGCCTTCGCGGGCGCCGACGACGTCGGTGAAGCCTTCGTGTCGCTCATCGTCTACGCCCTCTCCGTCAGTTTGGTCCCGGCCTACGCCATCATGGTCGTATTCAGGCTCCGCTCGGAGGAAACCAGCGGGCACGCCGACTCCTTGCTCAGCGGCCCCACCCCCCGGCTGCGTTGGGCCTCGAGCCACCTGTTGATCGCCGCCCTCGGACCGGTCGCGCTGCTGGCCGCTCTCGGTCTGAGCGCGGGGTCGACCTACAGCCTCGTGAGCGGCGATGTCGCCGGGGAACTGCCGCGCATTCTCGGTTCCACGATGGCGGCCTTGCCCGCCGTGTGGGTGATGGCCGCTCTGGCCACGGCCGCCTACGGTCTGCTGCCCAGGTTCGCCGTGCTCGTCGGCTGGGGCGCGCTGGGGGTGTTTTTGCTCATCGAGCTGGGTTGGGAGGCGCAGCAAATCAGCGAAGCCGTCTTCGCCGTCTCCCCCTTCGCCCACGTCCACCCATCCACCGAGGTGGGTCCGTTCACCCTGCTCTCGCTCACCGCCGTCGCCGCACTCCTCGCCGCCGGCGGCCTGCTGGGGTTGAGGAGAAGAGACTTCGGCTGAACTGTCGGGCGATGACGGCGATGACAAGATCAGAGCACCGATCGCCACCTGCCCGGACAACCCACCGCTGGAAGGACCGACAGAACGCTCATGATCACACCATGTATCCGCTTACGGGCCAAGCGGTGGACGCTCCTGTGTTCGCGGAGCCACCGGCGCAGGTGGCCGTAGTCGTAGCCCTTGCCGACGTGGAGCTTGGCCGGTTTGCGCCGCCGGTGCCCAGGGCGGCACGTACCGGCGCTGTACCTCGCACCAGAGGTTGCAGGTCTGGGCACTCGTGCAGGTTCGCGCCGGAGAGGACCACCGAAAGAGGAGCGTGTACGCAGGGGTGAGCGAAACCCTCTGGGCGCTCCGGCCGAACGCGGGCGCCTGTTCGCCACGGCCCCCGGGGATGGAAGAGCTCTACCGTGAAGACACGGGAAACGGGCTCCCGGAGGAACCCGTTCCGATGCTGATCTCCCACACATCTCCCATGTGGGGCCCCGGACACACCAAAGGCCGGAGCCGACGGCTCCGGCCTTTGGTGATGCTGGTGGGCGATACAGGATTCGAACCTGTGACCTCTACCGTGTCAAGGTAGCGCTCTAACCAACTGAGCTAACCGCCCTCCTCGGAGGGTGATGAGGAGCATGGAGCCGGAGACGGGATTCGAACCCGTGTGCAGGGATTTGCAGTCCCTTACCTAAGCCACTCGGACACTCCGGCCTGCGAAACACGCCGGGAACCGGTGGCCGACCCCCATGCGGGCCTCGTCGAGCGGACGACGGGACTCGAACCCGCGACTTTCACCTTGGCAAGGTGATGCTCTACCAGCTGAGCTACGTCCGCGTAACGGGGAACCTCGTGGGCTCCCGCTGCCCGGCCAGTTTACACCCTCTCGGGGAGGGCTCGGACCGGCCGATCTCGAGCGGACGACGGGACTCGAACCCGCGACTTTCACCTTGGCAAGGTGATGCTCTACCAGCTGAGCTACGTCCGCGCGGCGAGTGCGAGGCCTTCCGGCTCGGGGCCTTGCGCCTCGTTCGCTGCTGTTGGAACTCTAGCCGATTCCCGGGCCGAGTGCGAAATCGGCGTTGTGGAGGGCTCTCCCGGGACCGGGGCGGCCCCACCGAGGCCCGCCCCGGATGCAGTCGGCCCGCGTCAGTTCTCGACGTGTGCGGAGGAGGGCATGTCCGGTCGGGGCGGGGCGGACAGGTACTGGCCGACGCGCTCGATGACCTTGTTCATCTCGTAGGCGATCAGACCCACGTCGCTGTCGGACTCCGACATCAGTGCCATGCAGGCGCCGTCGCCGGCCGCCGCGACGAACAGGAAGGCCTCGTCCATCTCGATGATGCTCTGGCGGATGTTGCCGGCGGAGAACTGCTTGCTGGCTCCGCCGGCGAGGCTGTGCAACCCCGAGGCGATCGCCGACAGGTGCTCGGCCGCGGAACGGTCGAGGCCGCTGGAGGTCGCCATGAGGAGGCCGTCGGTGGACAGGACGACGGCGTGTTGGGTCCCGGGTGCGCGGGTGAGCAGGTCGTCCAGCAGCCAGCTCAGTTCTCCGCGGGTGGTGCTCGGTGGGGTCATGTCTCTCTTCGCTCTGTCCGTGGGCGGGCGGGGCGGGTCGCGCAGGGAGGATGCCCGAAGTGGAGGGGTGGCACCGGTCGGTTTCCACCGTCCCCGCGTAAGCGTTGCCCGGATGATAGTCATTCGTAACTTATCCCTGCCCGGCCCACAACATGGCCCCGGCGGACCGTCCTCATCTCCCGTATCCCTGACCAGTAGGGATGATCGGCACAACTGGAGCCTGCGGCCGGTGCTGGACAGAGCCCTTGCCAGGACAAGGGTGCTGCGGGTAGCGCGGAGATTCCCTGCTGGGGCGGCCGTTCCTGTCGGGGTGGGAGGATCGAGGCCTGGCTGCTTCGACCAGTGCAGATGACCGATGGAGGGGTGTGCAATGAAGGTGTGGATCGCGGGCGCGGGCTTCGGCCGGGGTGCCGTTGTGGACCTGGCCGAGGCGCGTGTGCCCGTCACGGACCACGGGATCACGGTGGGCGACGGGGTTTTCGAGACGGTGCGGGCGACCGGCGGGCGTCCCTTCGCTCTGACCCGCCACCTCGGGCGCCTGGCACGTTCGGCCGAAGGCCTGGGGATGGCGGAGCCCGACCTGGACCTGGTCGCCGACGGGGTCGCCCGGGCCATCGCCGCCAACCCGGAACTGGACGACGCACGTGTGCGCATCACGGTGACCGACGGCGCCGGGCCGCTGGGCTCGGACCGCATCCCGGGCGAGCAGACCGTGATCGTGGCCCTGAGTGAATTCCCGGACATCCCCGAGCACTCCGATGTGGTGATCTCGCCGTGGCCGCGCAACGAGTTCGGGGCGCTGGCCGGTCTCAAGACCACCTCCTACGCCGACAACGTGCGCGCCGTCGCCTACGCGCGCGCCCAGGGGGCGAGCGAGGCGGTCTTCCCGAACGTGAGCGGGAACCTGTGCGAGGGCACGGGCAGCAACGTCTTCGTGGTTCTGGAGGGCCGCTTGGTCACGCCGCCGCTGTCCTCGGGCGCCCTGGCGGGGATCACGCGTGAGCTCGTCCTGGAGTGGTACGGCGCCCAGGAGGAGGACGTGCCGATGGAACGCCTTCCGGAGATCACCGAGGCGTTCCTGACCTCCACCGGGCGCGATGTGCAGCCGATCATGCACATCGACGGACGGCGGGTCTCGGCCGGGCCCGGTCCGATCTCGCGCAAGGCCGGAGAGGTCTTCGCCGAGTACGCGGCCCGTCACAGCGACCCCTGACCGTCGGGCAGCGGCGAGGGCCCCGTCCGCAGGGTGCCGAGCCGGAGCTCTCCGACGCGGGCAGGCGCGGGTGGCTGGGCGGGCCCGAGCCGAATGCGGGACCGGAGCAGATACAGCGGTGGTCCGGAGCAGAAACAGGGGGCGGCGAGTGCCGCCCCCTGCTGTGGTTCCGATGCGCTCCGGCTCAGGCCAGGTAGCGCTCGATCTCCTCGTCCAGGTCCACGTACGTGGCCTCCTGGCCGGCGGGAACGATCTCGTAGGTACGGTGCAGGAACTCCGCCAGCGGGGACACATGGGTGTCGAACTCGGCCTGGCCGAAGGGGGAGGAGAGCGCAATACTGACGCTGCGTTCTCCGCTGTCGTCCTTCGAGGGCCACACACGGACGTCCCCTTCACCGACGGGGCGCACGATCCCGACCGTGAGCAGTTCACGGGCGAAGATCCACTCGACGGGCTCGTCCTCGCCGGTGTGGAAGGCCACGCGGATCGCGTAGGGGTCGTCGGCGTTGTAGTCGAGCCGCGCGACCAGCGGGACCGAGGTGCGCTCGGGGACGACGAGCCGCAGACCCAGCTCGGCGGTGGCAGTTGTGTCGCTACTGTTCATGTTCGCCAAACCTCTTCTTGTCCGGCCCTGCTGTGCGGCGCGGGTCGGTGGTGCCGTCTCACTCGCTCCAACGCGGTCGTTCGCGGATCATGACGTGAGTACGGAGACTTTCTTCGGTCGTTGGGGACCGGTTCCTACGGGTCCGTGGTCCGGGCCCGTGCGCCGCAGGGCGGCTCCAGATCCTTCGTCACTGTAATGACCAGGGGAAACCAAAGATTTCCCCATATTGGGTGTCCCACGTCACGTAATGGTCATGTCGCGGGGGTGGCCGAGGGGCGCTACTGGAGCGTGAACCGCCTCGCAACCAGGACTTCGGGGGCCTCTGGTGGGGTTTTGACCCGCCCTGTGAAGTCTTGAGTGACCTCCATCACACCACGAGGTTCTCTCATGTGGTGTCCGATGGAACGAGCACCCCGAAACATGCGTTAGAGTTTTACATGTCCGACCGAGAGGGCGGACGGAGCAGCAGCTCGGGCGATTAGCTCAGTTGGCTAGAGCGCATCGTTCACACCGATGAGGTCACTGGTTCGAGTCCAGTATCGCCCACAAGCAGGGGGTCGGGCCACCGTTCGAGACGGTGGCCCGACTTTTTTCTGTGTACGGTCGGGTTGGTGTTCCTGTGGGGCCGGGACGGTCTCAGTCCGGGCCCGGGCCGTTCTTCCGGGTGGAGGCGGGCCGGTCCTTGGCTGCCTTGCGCTCTCGGCGGCGGCGCAGGAATTCCTCCTTGCGGCGCTCGGCGTACTGCTCGGCGCGCCAGGCCCACGTCCGCGCCGGTTGCAACAGCCGGTACGCCCACCGGAATTCCGTGCTCAGGATGAGCAGACCCATCAGCACGGCCGCGACCCCGGGGCCGGGGGTCACCAGGAAGACGATCCCGGCCAGGGCCACGACAGTGCCCACGGTGCCCACGAGGACGCGCCAGGGAAGGTGCAGAGCCGGGTGTGTGTGCATCCGTCGGCGGAAGAGCCGGAGCCGGGCCCTCAGCCGCCGCCAGCGGCGGCGGCGTACATGGTGTACCGCTGTTCTCTCCGGAGGCGGGTGCTCATGGGGTGGGCTCGAGGACATGCGCTCACATTCAGTCGAAGCCGGTGGCCGGTCGCAGCGGCTGAAGGGAAGATCGGCGTCTGTTGATTGTTACTGATCTTCTGGCCGTGATCAACGCTCTTCCAAGACGACCTAATCCCACTTTGTCTCATTTTGTCTGCTGTGACCGCATGCGATCGCCGGGATGTCCGTGGACAACCGATCAGCACCCCGTGGCGGAGCCGATAGCATCGAAGGAGCACGTCCGGCCCCCGCCGAGGCCCGGGCAGACGTGCGTTTCCCAGAGTTTCCGGATCCCTAGGAGTTATCGTGTCCGCCGCGCCTGAGCTGCACATCACCCTCGCCGGAACCCCGCGTGCGGTGGCGGCCACGACTACCGCAGGGCAGGCGCTGGAAGCCGATGGCAAGACCGTGATCGCGGCCCTGGTCAACGGAGAACCGCATGACCTCGCCCACGAGCTCACCGACGGCGACACCGTCGAGCCCGTCGCGATCGACTCGGAGGAGGGGCGTGCGATCCTGCGCCACTCCACCGCGCACGTCCTCGCCCAGGCCGTCCAGGAGCTGTTTCCCGAAGCCAAGCTGGGCATCGGCCCGCCCGTCGAGAACGGCTTCTACTACGACTTCGACGTCGCCGAACCGTTCACCCCGGCCGACCTCAAGGCCATCGAGAAGAAGATGCAGCAGATCCTCAAGCAGGGACAGCGCTTCGACCGGCGCGAGATCTCCGACGAGGACGCCCGTGCCGAACTGGCCACAGAGCCCTACAAGCTCGAGCTCATCGGCCTCAAGGGCGGCGCCGCCGAGGCGGCCGAAGGGGCATCGGCCGAGGTCGGTTCCGGCGGGTTGACCATCTACGACAACGTCCACCCGCGCACGGGCGAACTGTGCTGGAAGGACCTCTGCCGTGGGCCGCACGTGCCCACCACCAAGTCCATCCCTGCCTTCAAACTCATGCGCACCGCAGCCGCGTACTGGCGGGGCAAGGAGACCAACCCCCAGCTCCAGCGGGTCTACGGCACCGCATGGGAGAACAAGGACGCGCTCAAGGAGTACCTGACCTTCCTGGAGGAGGCCGAGAAGCGCGACCACCGCAAACTCGGCTCCGAGCTCGACCTGTTCTCCGTCCCCGACGAGATCGGTTCGGGGCTGGCGGTCTTCCACCCCAAGGGCGGCGTCGTGCGCCGGGTCATGGAGGACTACTCCCGCAAGCGGCACGAGGAGGGGGGATACGAGTTCGTCTACACCCCCCACGCCACCAAGAGCGCGCTCTTCGAGAAGTCGGGACACCTGGACTGGTACGCCGACGGCATGTACCCGCCCATGCAGCTCGACGGCGGCCAGGACTACTACCTCAAGCCGATGAACTGCCCGATGCACCACCTGATCTTCGACGCGCGCGGGCGCTCCTACCGTGAGCTGCCGCTGCGCCTGTTCGAGTTCGGCACCGTGTACCGGTACGAGAAGTCGGGCGTGGTGCACGGCCTGACCCGGGCCCGCGGGTTCACCCAGGACGACTCCCACATCTACTGCACCCGCGAACAGATGGCCGACGAGCTCGACTCGTTGCTCACCTTCGTGCTCGATCTGCTGCGCGACTACGGGCTCGACGACTTCTACCTGGAGCTGTCCACCAAGGACCCGGAGAAGTTCGTCGGCAGCGACGAGATCTGGGAGGAGTCCACCCGGGTTCTGCGCCAGGCCGCCGACAAACAGGGCCTGGAACTGGTCATGGACCCGGGCGGGGCCGCCTTCTACGGCCCGAAGGTCTCGGTGCAGGCCAGGGACGCCATCGGCCGCACATGGCAGATGTCCACCATCCAGGTCGACTTCAACATGCCCGAGCGCTTCGACCTTGAGTACACCGCAGCCGACGGCAGCCGCAGGAGGCCGGTGGTGATCCACCGTGCCCTGTTCGGTTCCATCGAGCGCTTCTTCGCAGTGCTGCTGGAGCACTACGCGGGTGCGTTCCCGGCGTGGCTGGCCCCGGTGCAGGCGGTGGGTATCCCGATCGCGGACGAGCACGTGCCCTACCTGCAGGAGGTCCGGGCGAAGCTGCGCGCCGAGGGCATCCGGGTGGAGGTCGACGCCGGCGACGACCGGATGCAGAAGAAGATCCGCAACGCCCAGAAACAGAAGGTGCCCTTCATGGTGCTGGCCGGCGACGACGACGTGGCCAAGGGCGCGGTGTCCTTCCGTTACCGTGACGGGACGCAGAACAACGGTGTGCCGGTCGACGAAGCGGTCGCCGAGATCGTGGCGGCGGTGCGCGAACACCGCTGACCGTCCGTCCCGTACGGGCACGGGGCGTCCACCTTCCCGGGTGGGCGCCCCGCTCTCGTGTTCGTGAGGGGGAAGGGTCTACTTCTCGGCGCTGTCCCCGTCGTCGAACAGGTCGGCGCGGGAGATCCGCGCAGTGGCGTTGGGGTCGGGGGTCTCTTCCTGCTCCTCGTCGTCGCGGAACAGGTCCTCACGGGAGATGCGATGCGTCGCGTTGGGGTCACTCATCAGCTCGTACTCCTTGTGGATCGTGGCATGCCGGATCCTATCGCTCCCTTCGGACACCGGACGTGCGTCGCTGTGCCCGGGACCGCTCAGTGTCCGGTACACCGTTCCCAGGTCTGTCGGGGAATGTGCTCGAGCAGGTCGATGAGGTAGTCGGCGGCGATGAGGGCGCGGTCGGGGGACAACCGCATGGGTGCCCAGGTGAGCACGTAACCGCCGGTGAACCGTACCGGGAGGGAACGTGACCTGGTGTCGGAGAGCAGCCAGGAGGTCAGCGTCCCGTCCAGGACCGATCGCGCGAACTCCGAGTCGCGACCGGTGGTCTGGAAGGCCGCCCCGAAGGGTGCGGCCCCGTCGGCGGTCCCGGGCTGCGGGGGGCGCCGCCGGATCTCCAGGTCGGTGCCGACCCCGGGTGTGCGCACGGCCACCACGCGGTGGGTGTGCTCGACGTGGGCCACGCCCTGCTCGGTGGCGACCGGAACGCTCTGCACGTGCTCGAAGGCGGTCACCCGGTACACACCCTGCCGCCCGTCGAGGACGTGCTGGTGGCGTGCTCTGCGGACCCCGGGTTCGGTGGGCAGCGCGGCCTCGCCCAGGGGCGCCGGGTGCCGGTCGGTGTAGTCCCAACCGTTGTCGCGGGCCCAGGCGCGCAGCTCGCCGCCCCGGTCCTTGCGGAAGTGTGCGGCGATCGTGATGGCACCCACGGAGGCCACGACCACGACCAGCGCGATCGTCGGCAGGACGCCTTCCATCGGTACTCCTGCAGCTGGGGAGCGGTGGGGTGCGGGCAACCCCCGGAGGGTGGCGGGTCCTCGGAGGCAAGGGACCCGGATCGGTCTTCGCCTCCATTCTGTTCCGGCCGGGCACTGTTGTCACCCCTCGGAAGTGGCCGGAAGGGGACGGCCCGGGCCGTCCCCTTCCGGCTGCGGGGCAGCGAAGGCCGGGGCGGGCGCAGCGGTCCGCCCCGGCCTGCACGGTGCTGTACAGGCGGTGCTGTACGGGCGCCTGACCCTACGCGGGCAGGTCCAACTCCCGGGCGATGAGCATCTTCTGCACCTCGCTGGTGCCCTCGCCGATCTCCAGGATCTTCGCGTCCCGGTAGAAGCGGCCGACCGGGTAATCGGTCATGAACCCGTACCCGCCGAAGACCTGAGTGGCGTCCCGGGCGTTGTCCATGGCGGCGTTGGAGGCCACCAGCTTGGCGATGGCCGCTTCCTTCTTGAACGGCTCGCCCGCCAACATCCGTGAGGCCGCGTCGTAGTAGGCCAGGCGTGCTGTGTACGCACGGGACTCCATCTCGGCGATCTTGAACTGGATCGCCTGGTACTGGCCGATGCGGTGCCCGAAGGCCTCGCGTTCGTGGGCATAGCGCACGCTCTCGTCCACACAGCCCTGAGCCAACCCCACCGACAGTGCGGCGATGGCGATACGGCCCTCGTCCAGGATGCGCAGGAACTGGGCGTAGCCCCGCCCGCGCTCACCCAAGAGGTTGGCCTCGGGCACGCGGCAGTCCTCGAAGACCAGCTCGTTGGTGTCGGAGGCGTTCCACCCGACCTTGGAGTACTTCTGGCCGAGGCTGAACCCGGGGGTGCCCGCCGGGACCAGGATCGAGGAGATCTCCGGCCGCCCGTCGGAGCGCTGCCCGGTCACCGCGGTCACCGTCACCAGCGAGGTGACGTCGGTCCCGGAGTTGGTGATGAAGGACTTCGTGCCGTTGATGACCCACTCGCCGCCCTCCAGACGCGCGGTGGTGCGGGTGGCCCCGGCGTCGGAGCCGCCGTCGGGCTCGGTCAGCCCGAACGCGCCCAGGGCCCGGCCCGAGCACAGGTCCGGCAGGTAGGTCTTCTTCTGTTCGGCGGTCCCGAACCGGTGGATCGGCATCGCGCCCAACGACACCCCGGCCTCCAGGGTGATGGCCACCGAGGAGTCGACCCGGGCGAGCTCTTCCAGGGCCAGGCACAACGCGAAGTAGTCCCCGCCCATGCCCTCGTGCTCCTCGGGGAAGGGCAGACCGAACAGGCCCATCTGCCCCATCTTGGCGACGATGTCGTAGGGGAAGGCCGAACGCTCGTAGAAGTCGCCGATGACAGGGGCGACCTCGGTACGGGCGAACTCCTCCACGGCGGCTCGGAGGTCGGCGTGTTCGGTGGACAGTTCGTGGCGGTTCAACGCTGCTCCTCGCTGGTGGCGGGGGTAGGGGCCGCCGACGCCTCGTGGGCGCCGGCGGCGGGATCGGGTGTGACGGTGACCAGGACGGCGTCCATGGGCACCGGGGCGCCGGGGGCGACCGCCACGGCTGTGACGGTTCCGTCGACGGTGGAAGGCACCGCGTGCTCCATCTTCATCGCCTCGACCACGGCCAGTGTGGTCCCGGCAGTGACCTCCTGGCCGGTCTCGACCGGCACGTCCAGGACGGTTCCGGGCATGGGGCTGCGAACGGTGCCGTCGGCTGCGGACTCGTCCTCTCGCAACGCCGCAGCGACCGGTTCCTCGTGCAGGGTCCAGGCGACACCGCCGGCGCCCACCCAGCGGTGGGCGCTCTCGGGATCGGCCGCCCGTGCGAAGGTGCGGGTGCGTCCGGCACGGGTCACGGTCAACCGGGTGCCGTCGGCGCTGCGGCGGGCCCGCGCCGGGACCGGCTCACCGCCGTCCACCCCGACCTCGAACTCGTCGCCGCTGCGCCGCACCCGCACCACGGTCGAGTCCTGGCGCGGTGCCCGCAACCGCCACGGGGTCCAGGCGCTCCCACCCATGCGCCAGCCGTCGGGCAGGCAGAACCGGTCGGCAGGCGGTTCCCCCTCCGGTTCCAGGTCCAACTGCAGGTCCAACGCCACCGCGGCCTGGACGTGTTCGGGTGCCTGCCCGGGCGCGGCCTCGGGAGGGTCGGTCTCGATGAGGTCGGTGCTCAGATCGCCGGCCACCACCCGTGGATGGCGCAGCAACCGCCGCAGGTAGGCGGTGTTGGTCACGCACCCCAACAGCAGGTAGGAACCCAGGGCGCCGTCCATGCGGTGCAGCGCCTCAGCGCGGTCGGGGCCCCACGTGATGATCTTGGCGAGCATGGGATCGAAGTCGGAGGTGACGACGGTGCCCTCCGTGATCCCGGAGTCCACGCGTGTCCCCTCGCCGCGGGGCTCGGCCAGCGACAGCACCGGGCCGCCGCTGGGCAGGAACCCGTGATCGGCGTCCTCGGCGTAGACCCGGCACTCCACCGCGTGCCCGTGCATCGACACCTGATCCTGGCCGAAGGCCAGCGGCTCGCCCCGGGCGACCCGCACCTGCAGCTCGACCAGGTCGACCCCGCGTACGCCGTCCACGGCCACGACCTCCTCGGTGACGGGGTGCTCGACCTGCAGGCGGGTGTTCATCTCCAGGAAGGAGAAGGACACCTCGCCGCCCGGGCCGGTGTCGGCGATGAACTCGACGGTGCCGGCGCCCACGTACCCGCAGGCCTTGGCGGCGGCCACGGCCGCCTGCCCCATCCGGGCGCGCTGCTCCTCGGTCAACAGCGGGGAGGGCGCCTCCTCCACGACCTTCTGGTGGCGCCGTTGCAGGCTGCACTCGCGTTCACCCAGGTGCAGAACGTTGCCGTGGGTGTCGGCGAGCACCTGCACCTCGATGTGGCGTGGCCGCTGCACGAGGCGTTCCACGAGCAGCGTGTCGTCACCGAAGGAGGCCCGGGCCTCCCGGCGGGCGGCCGCGGCGTCGGCGAGCAGGGTCTCGGAGGAGTGCACGGCCCGCATGCCCTTCCCGCCGCCGCCGGCGGAGGGCTTGAGCAGAAGCGGGTACCCGGTCTCCTCGGCACGGCGCAGGAGCTCCTCGCCGGTCAGGGGTTCACCGGGGTCCTCGGTGAAACCGCCCAGCACCGGGACCCCCGCGGCGGCCACCGTCTCCTTGGCCCGGATCTTGTCGCCCATCTCCTCGATCGCCTCGGCGGGCGGACCGATCCACACCAGACCGGCGTCGGCGACCGCACGCGCGAACTCGGCGTTCTCCGACAGGAACCCGTAACCGGGGTGGACCATACCGGCCCCGGTCTCGTGTGCGGCGGCCACCACGGCCGCTGCGTCGAGGTAGGAGGGGACCCGGGCGGCGGTGTCGGCTGCGAGGGTGTGCGGGGCGTCGGCGTCGGCGTCGGTGT
Source organism: Nocardiopsis kunsanensis DSM 44524 (assembly GCF_000340965.1). Taxonomy (GTDB): domain Bacteria; phylum Actinomycetota; class Actinomycetes; order Streptosporangiales; family Streptosporangiaceae; genus Nocardiopsis; species Nocardiopsis kunsanensis. The sequence goes on along the minus strand of NZ_ANAY01000015.1, from coordinate 47,214 downwards.
GCACCGCCACCGTGCCGATGCCCATACGGGTCAGGGTGCGCATCACGCGCAGGGCGATCTCTCCCCGGTTGGCGACCAGAACGGTCGGCAGGGACGTCGTGCTCAAACTGTCTCCAGTGCGGCGCTGCGGGCTCGGTTCGGTCATGGGGATCACATCCGGAAGACGCCGTAGCCCACGGGCTCCAGCGGTGTGTGGCGGGCGGCCGACAGAGCCATGGCGAGCACGTCACGGGTGTCGGCAGGGTCGATCACACCGTCGTCCCACAGGCGGGCGGTCGAGTAGTAGGGGCTGCCCTGCTCCTCGTACTGGTCGCGGACGGGGGCCTTGAAGGACTCCTCGTCCTCGGTCGACCACTCCTGCCCGCGCGCCTCCATCTGGTCGCGGCGCACGGTCGAGAGCACCGACGCGGCCTGCTCCCCGCCCATGACGGAGATCCGGGCGTTGGGCCACATCCACAGGAACCGGGGCGAGTAGGCGCGGCCGCACATGCTGTAGTTGCCGGCGCCGAAGGAACCGCCGATGACGACGGTGAACTTGGGGACCCGGGCGCAGGCCACGGCGGTGACCATCTTCGCGCCGTGCTTGGCGATACCCCCGGCCTCGTAGTCGCGCCCGACCATGAACCCGGAGATGTTCTGCAGGAATACCAGCGGGATGCCGCGCCGGTCGCACAGTTCGATGAAGTGGGCGCCCTTGAGGGCGGACTCGCCGAACAGGATCCCGTTGTTGGCGATGATCCCCACCGGGTGCCCGTGCAGGTGGGCGAACCCGGTCACCAGGGTGGTGCCGTACTCGGCCTTGAACTCGGTGAACTCACTGCCGTCCACGACACGGCCGATGACCTCGCGCACGTCGTAGGGGGTACGGGTGTCGGAGGGCACGACCCCGTACAGCTCCTCGGGGTCGAGCTTCGGCGGGACCGGTGTACGTGTCTCCCACGCGGGCTCGTCGGGCGGGCCGAGGGTGTCGGCGATGCGGCGGACCTGGTGCAGGGCGTCGGCGTCGTCGTCGGCCAGGTGGTCGGTCACCCCGGACACCCGCGTGTGCAGGTCGCCCCCGCCCAGTTCCTCGGCGCTGACGACCTCCCCGGTGGCGGCTCTGACCAGGGGAGGGCCGCCCAGGAAGATCGTTCCCTGTTCCCGGACGATGACGGCCTCGTCGCTCATGGCGGGCACGTAGGCGCCGCCGGCGGTGCACGAGCCCAGGACCGCGGCGACCTGGGGGATCCCCAGCTGCGACATCGTCGCCTGGTTGTAGAAGATGCGGCCGAAGTGTTCCCGGTCGGGGAAGACCTCGTCCTGCATCGGCAGGAATGCCCCACCGGAGTCGGCGAGATAGACGCAGGGGAGCCGGTTGTGCAGTGCCACTTCCTGGGCACGCAGGTGTTTCTTGACCGTCATCGGGTAGTAGCTGCCGCCCTTGACGGTGGCGTCGTTGGCCACGATCACGGTCGGACGCCCGGCGACCCGGCCGATCCCGGCGATGATCCCGGCGCCTGGGGCGTCGTTGCCGTCGGAACCGTACATGCCGTGCGCGGCCAGGGGAGCGATCTCCAGGAACGGCGAACCGGGGTCGAGGAGGAGGTCGACGCGCTCGCGAGGCAGGAGTTTGCCCCGCTCGACATGGCGTGTACGGGCCTTTTCCGGTCCGCCCAGGGCCGCGGTGGCGATGCGTTCGCGCAGCTGCGTGGCCAGAGCGCGGTTCGCGGCGTCGTTGGCTGCGAACGCGGGCCCGGCGGGGTCGACCGCCGAGCCGAGCACAGGTGCCCTGCTCATGGTTTCCTCTCGGGGAGGGTGTTAACGATCACTAACAGCGGTGATGTTAATGATTACTAACATAGGTGTCCAGGCCTTGGACGGACGAGAACAGGGAGCACATGGTGGCCAGACCCACGGGCGGACGCCGGGCGGACATCCTGGTCGCGGCGGCCGAACTCTTCGCCGAGCACGGTTACCGGGGTGTGACCATCGACGATCTCGGGCGCGCCGTCGGCACCACCGGCCCGGCCCTGTACCGGCATTTCCCCGGGAAGGAGGCGCTCCTGGGGCAGGTCCTGGTCGAGATCAGCGCGCGCCTGTCCCGCCAGGGCGAGGAGCTCCTCGCCCGCGCCGTCGGTCCCGACCACGCACTCGATCTGCTTCTGCGCGGACACATCGCCTTCGCGCTCGACGAGCCGGCGCTCATCACCGTGCACGACCGGGAGCTGGGCAACCTCACACCCGAGGACCGTGCCCGGGTGCGGCGGCTGCAGCGCGGCTACGTCGAGCAGTGGGTCGGGGTCCTGGCCGATCTGCTCCCGGAGGAGTCCCGGTCCGTCCTGCGCGCCTCGGTACACGCCGCCTTCGGGCTGCTCAACTCCACCCCGCACAGCCGCGGCACGGTCGGGCGCGAGGCCATGGCCGAGCTGCTGTTCGCCATGGGGCGCGCGGCGCTCGTCCGGGACCGCTGACACGCAGACCGGGGCGGCGGGGAGGGCCTGCGCCCCGCGGAAGGACGTGCAGGACCGGGAGCGCCCATGAGAGAAGGGACGGCCGCCCTCGCGGGTCGACCGCCCCTTTCACGAGCGGGGATGATTCCTCACTGCCCGGCCGGGTCGGTGTCAGCGCCCTCGGTGGGTGTTTCTTCGGTGGGAGCTTCTTCCTGTGCGATCGGGAGCTGTTCGAGCGGATTGCCGGCCTGGGTTCCTTCCTCGGCGGGAGCCTCTTCGGCCGGTGCTTCTTCCTGTGCGATCGGGAGCTGTTCGAGCGGGTTCCCGGCCTGGGTTCCTTCCTCGGCGGGAGCCTCTTCGGCCGGTGCTTCCGTGGCCGGGCCGGGGTTCTCGGCCCCTTCCCCGCCCTCCTGCGCCTCCAGGAACTGCTCGTCCGCTTCCTGGCTGACCGGCTCGTCGTTCACCGACGGAGCGTCGAACTCCTGCGGGGCCGCGTAGGCCGCACCGGCGCCGAAGACACTCATCCCACCGGCCAGCATCGTCGCGGCCGTGATCTTGCTAAAAGCACGCATGGTGCTCCAGTCCTTCACTACTCGAGTCAGCGCGATAAGTTATCGCCCCGTTACATAGGGTGACACAGGCGTGTGTGTTCCCGGCCAATTCCATGGACCGGACGGGTCAAGAAGCCGTCCGGTTTTCCGGGCGTCCTGCAACCGGGGGCAAAGTCTGTGGAACCTCTTGTGTGGGAGCAAAGGGAACGGCCGCCCCGGTCGTACATTCGGCCCCGGTGGGTACACCAGGTCCCAGCGGCCTCACACGAGCCGCCCAGGACGACGTCCCGCCCCCGATGAGTAAGGAGCGGTGTACATATGTCTCGGCCTCGGATCGTGGTGGTCGGAGCGGGCTTCGGTGGCCTGCAGGCGCTCCGGCATCTCGAACGTCGCATCCCGAGCGGGGCGGCCGATCTCTCCTTGATCGCGCCGAACGACTACATGCTCTACAGCCCCCTGCTGCCGCAGGTGGCGTCCGGGATGCTCACCCCGCAGTCGGTCGCCATGTCCGTGCACAGGATGACCCGGGAGAGCCAGTTCATCCCCGGCCACGCGGTCGGTGTCGACACCTCGGACCGGACCGTGGTCGTACAGCGGCCCACCGGGGAGTTCGCGCCGGTACCCTACGACCGCCTCGTGCTGGCCCCTGGGAGCCTCACCCGTGCTTTCGACATCCCGGGCCTGACCGAGTTCGCCTACGGCAACAAGACCCTGGCCGAGGCGGTGTTGCTGCGCGACCACGTGCTCGGCCAGCTCGAACTGGCCAACGACAGCCGGGACCCGGTCGAACGCGAGGAACGCTGCCGGTTCGTCGTGGTCGGCGGCGGTTACACCGGGGTGGAGACCGCAGCCTCCCTCAAGCGACTGTGCGAAGAAGCGGCCCTTCGCTACCCGGAGTTGCGTTCGGAGATCCGCTGGCACCTGGTGGACATCGCCCCCAAGGTCCTACCCGAGCTCGGTGACCGCCTCGGCCGCAAGGCGCTCACACTCCTGCGCAACCTCGGCATCGAGGTCAAACTCAAGGTCACCGTGCGTGAGGTGACCCCCGACAAGGTCGTACTCACCGACGGCCGGGCCCTACCGTCCCGGACACTGATCTGGACCGCCGGGGTCTCGCCCAGCCCGCTCATGGGCACACTCGACAAACCCACTCAGGGCGGCCGTCTGGAGGTCGACACCGACCTGCGTGTCCCAGGGCTGCCGGAGGTCTTCGCGATCGGGGACGCGGCCGCCGTGCCCAACGTCGCCGAGCCGAACGGGTCGTACTGCCCGCCCACGGCGCAGTACGCGACCCGCCAGGCCGACACGGTCGCGCACAACGTCGTCAACTCGATCCTGGGCCGTCCGCTGAAGGAGTTCCGGCACAAGGACCTCGGGTTGGTGGTGGACCTCAGCGGAAAGGACGCGCTCGCGCGGATCCTCAAGTTGGAGCTGAGCGGTTGTTCCGCCCTGGCGGCCACACGCGGGTACCACCTGTTGGCGACCCCCTCCAACACGGCCCGCGCCCGCATCATGGCCAACTGGGCGATCCGCGGCCTCACCGGAGGGGAGATCTCCCGGCTCGGCTTCGCCGACGACGGGCAACCCGCCTCGTTCGTGGCCAACGAGGACGTGGAGTACATGGACGCCGAGAAGGCCCGGAGCGAGGGGGCACGGTTGCTGGAGAACATGAAGGAGCGTTACGGGTAGTTCTGCTCCTCGGACTGTTGCCGGCGCCGCGCGTTCCGGGACAGCAGGATGATGACGGTCGTCGACACGCCTAGTGCGGTCACGGCCGTGATCACCTGCCACGGCTCGAAACGGCCCTCGAGGTCTGCCAGGAAACGCCGGGTCGCGGACTCCGGATCGAGCAGGAGAGCCCCCACGGCCAGGGCACACAGGGCCACGGTGGCGGCGAACACGGCGGTCTTCGTGGCACCGGACAGGCCCAGGCGGCGGCGCACCACCCCTCCGGCCTCGATGATCCTGGTCATCCGGAAGACGGGCAGGGTTCCGGCAACACGCAACAGACGCAGGAGCTGGGCGGGCCCCAGCGTGAAGACCACGGCCGGAAGGGTCACGGCCGCCACGAACGTGCTCCACCGGTTCGCGCGCAGCCACTTGAGCTTGTCCTCGGCGAAGACGATCAACAGGATCCACTCGGCCCACAGGATCACACCGGCGGCCACATTGGCCCAGGAACCGATGCGGGCCCACACGCCCTCGGCCCACACGGTCAGCAGCACGGCCGGGACGGACACGATCGCGGCGATCAGGACGGGGGTGGCCAACCGGCGCTGCAACACGCGTGAGAGGTGGTTGGCTTCTTCGGGGGAAGGGCGCTGCTCAGGGGGCATACAACAACGTTAACGCCGCTCGTGTGTCTCTGCCCTGTTCGGGTCAGGAACGCACGAGGCGGGCGATGGCGTCGGAGGCTTCGCGGACCTTCTCGTCGGCCTCGTCGCCGCCGTTGGCCACTGCGTGGGCGACGCAGTGCTTGAGGTGCTCGTCCAGCATGGAGAGCGCGAACGAACGCAGGGCCTTGTTCACCGCGGAGGTCTGGGTGAGGACATCGATGCAGTACTGGTCGTCCTCGACCATGCGCTGGAGTCCGCGGATCTGCCCCTCGATCCGACGCAGCCGGTTGAGGTGCTTCTGTTTGTCGTCGCTGTAACCGTGCTTGCCCGCCATGGTCTCGCTTCCCTGTTGTTCCTGCTCAGGTGCCATAACAATACCCCCTCAAGGTATGAAACGACGGAGGTCCCGGCCCTGTTCCGCGGGCAGCCGGTCGCTTTTCGAGTGCTTCTCCACCGAATCCGTCCGTAGGAGGAGTTTGTCAGACGGTGCGAGGCATCCGGCCTCGGATCGGGCGGGGCGTCCGGCCCTGGCGGGCCGGTGCGTGGCACAGGGCCCGCCGCGGCCGGACCGCCCGCACGTAAACGTTCGGTGCGGGGCGGGTAACAGCGCCACAGTGATCCTTGACCGGGTCGGCCGGCCTGCCGACCATGGCCCTATGAGCGACACGGGCGAGAAGGACATCATGACCACCATCCGGGGCCTGATCGACGAGGAGCACACCCTGCGCTCCGACCCCGAGGGCCTCGACGACGAGGAACGGCGCCGGATGCAGGAGGTCGAGGTGGCGCTCGACCAGTGCTGGGACCTGTTGCGCCGTCGCCGTGCCCGCGCCGAGTACGGGCAGGACCCCGACGACACCCGCAGCCGTCCGGCCTCCGAGGTGGAAGGTTATCGGCAATAGCCGGGGGCGGCGAACCTTCTCCTCTCCGCAGGCGTCTGTCACCAGTGCACGCTCCGGAGCGCTCGAAGGACCCGCATGCTCGCCACCCTCACCGGCCTCGGCCTGTCCGCCTCGGCCGGGCTCAACGCCTACATCCCCCTCCTGACGGTCGGCCTGATGGCCCGTTACACCGATGCCGTGCCTCTGGGACAGGCCTGGCAGTGGATCGAACACCCCGCCACCCTCGCCGTCCTCGGTGTGCTCCTCGCCGTCGAACTGATCGCCGACAAGGTCCCGGCCCTGGACCATCTCAACGACACGCTCCAGACCTTCGTGCGGCCCACCTCCGGCGGCATCACCTTCGCCGCGGGCAGCACGGCCGTACCGCTCGGCGAGATCGCCGGGGAGGCCTCGGCAGGGGCCGAGGGCAGTGGCGGACCCGCATGGGGCGCGCTCCTCGCCGGCTGCCTCGTCGCCCTGGCCCTCCACGCCGTCAAGACCCTCGCCCGGCCCATGGCCAACACCGCCACGCTCGGCTGCGCCGCCCCCGTGCTCTCGGCCGTGGAGGACGCTGTGAGCTTCGCGACCTCGCTGCTCGCGGTGGTGGTTCCCCTGCTCGTCCTCGTGATCCTGCCACTCGTGGTGCTCGGCGGGTTCCTCCTCCTGCGGCGGCGCCGTGCCCGCGCGCCCCGTCCGACCGGCGTCCCCGCTCCCGAGGACCCCGAGGTCCCCGGCCCCTGGCTCCCGGGGCCGGGCCCCGGGGAGAGCGTGGTGACTGACAGCGCATACCGTCACCCGGCCATCGGGCCGTACAGTTCCTCCGATGACTGAATTGAGTTTCGACCGGAGCAACATCACACACATCGTCTGGGACTGGAACGGCACGCTCCTGGACGACAACCACGCCAACCTCGCCGCCGTCAACGCCGTCTGCTCGACCTTCGGCCGCGAACCCGTGGAGATGGACCACTGGCGCACGGTGTTCCGCCGCCCTCTCGTCTCCTGCTACGAGGAGCTCCTCGGCCGTCCCTTCGCCGACGGGGAATGGGAACGGGTCGAGCAGCTCTACGAGGAGGGCTACCGGCACCACCTGCCCACCTGCGAGCTCGCCGACGGGGTCCCCGACGTGCTGCACACCTGGGCCGGCGGGGGCGGTACCCAGTCGCTGCTGTCCATGGCCGGCCACGACCACCTCGTCCCCCTGGTGACCGAACGCGGCCTCGCCCACCACTTCACCCGGATGGACGGTCGCCGCTTCACCACCGAGCACGACTCCAAGGCCGAGCACCTGTTCCACCACCTCGACAACCAGGGCATCGACCCCGCCCAGGTCGTGCTCATCGGTGACATCGACGACGACGCCCGCGCCGCACAGGAAGCCGGGGCACAGCCGATCCTGGTCTCCAGCGGGCTCATGTCGCGCGACCGGCTCGTGGCCACCGGAGCCCCCGTGGTGGACACCCCTGTCGCCGCCGTCGCAGCACTGCGGGGAGCCTGACCAGGTCCGACGTCCACCCCGGTCGCCGACGGCGCAGGACGGAACGTTAGCGTGACCATAATGTGTTGTCAGACAGGTCTCACAACACGACATGCCACGTCGAACGGAAGGCGTACCAATGACGGAGAGCGGCGTGCCCCGCGTGCTCTGGGAGCCGGGCGAGAGCATGCTCGAGTCCGCCAACATCGTCGAGTTCGCCCGCTGGGCCGAGCGCACCAAGGGTGTGCGCGCCTTCGGTGAACGAGCGGGCGCGGAGGGAACGTTGGACTACGACGCCCTCTGGCGTTGGTCGACCACCGACATCGAGGACTTCTGGGCTGCGATCTGGGAGTACTACGGGGTCGAGTCCGAGACCCCTTACGAACAGGTACTCACCGAACGGGTCATGCCCGGCGCCGAATGGTTCCCCGGAGCCACCCTCAACTACGCCCGGCAGGTCTTCGAGGGACGTGACCCCGACACCGTCGCGATCCGTCACGCCACCGAACTGCGGCCGGTGGGGGAGTGGACCTGGGGTGAACTGCGCCGGCGTACCGCCGCTATCGCCGCCGGGCTGCGCGAGAAGGGGGTGGGCCCCGGCGACCGGGTCGCCGCCTACCTGCCGAACCTGCCCGAGACCGTCGCCGCGTTCTACGCCGTCGCCTCCCTCGGCGCCGTGTGGTCCTCCTGCTCGCCCGACTTCGGGGTCCGCAGCGTCATCGACCGGTTCGCGCAGATCGAACCGAAGGTCCTGCTGGCAGTGGACGGTTACCGCTACGGCGGCAAGGACTTCGACCGGCGCGGGGTCGTCGCCGAACTGCGCGAGGCCATGCCCACGGTCGAACACACCGTCCTCCTCGACCAGCTCCACCCCGGGGAGGACGCCGAGGGCACCATCCCCTGGGCCGATCTGGAGGCCTCCGGTGCCGGCGCGGATCTGGAGTTCACCCCCGTGGCCTTCGACCACCCCCTCTGGGTGCTGTACTCCTCCGGCACCACCGGCCTGCCCAAGGCGATCGTGCAGGGTCACGGCGGGATCCTCCTCGAACAGCTCAAGAACCTCCACCTGCACCTGGACGCACGCTCCGACGACCGTGTCTTCTGGTACACCACCACCGGGTGGATGATGTGGAACTTCCTGGTGAGCGTGTTGCTGACCCGGGCCTCCATCGTGCTGTACGACGGCAGCCCCGCCGCGCCCGACCTCAACGGGCTGTGGGACCTGGCCGCCGAGACCGGGGTGACCCTGTTCGGCGCCAGTGCCGGGTTCCTGTCCTCCTGCATGAAGGAGGGCGTGCACCCCACCCGCGGCCGCGACCTGTCGAGGATGCGGGGGATCGGCTCCACCGGTTCCCCGCTCAGCCCCGAGGCGTTCTCGTGGGTCTACGAGGAGTTCGGCTCGGACCTGTGGCTGTTCTCCACCAGCGGCGGTACGGACGTGTGCAGCTGCCTGGTCGGCGGGACCCCCACCTTGCCCGTCCACGAGGGCGAGATCCAGTCCCGCGGGCTGGGGATGGCTGTGGAGGCCTGGGACCCCGAGGGGCGCCCGCTCACCGGCGAGGTCGGTGAGCTCGTCGTGACACAGCCGGCGCCGTCCATGCCCGTGTTCTTCTGGGGTGACGAGTCGGGGGAGCGGCTGCACGACAGCTACTTCTCCATGTACCCCGGCATCTGGCGCCACGGCGACTGGATCGAGATCACCGAGCGCGGGACCGCGGTCATCTACGGGCGCTCGGACTCCACGATCAACCGGGGCGGGGTGCGTATGGGCACCAGCGAGATCTACCGCGCCGTCCTGGCCCTGGATGAGGTGCTCGACGCGCTCGTGGTCGACGTGCCACAGGGCGACGGCTCCTCCAGGATCGAGCTCTTCACGGTGTTGCGCGAGGGCGCCGACCTGGAGGGGGACCTGCCCAAGGAGATCGCCCGGCGTATCCGCACCGACTGCTCACCGCGCCACGTACCCGACCGGGTGCGGGCGATCGGGTCGGTGCCGCGCACGCTCTCCGGCAAGACCCTGGAGGTGCCGGTCAAACGCATCCTCATGGGTGAGCCCGCGGAGAAGGTCGCCAGCCGCGACTCCCTGGCCAACCCGGAGGCGCTGGACCACTTCAGCTCCCTCGCGGCCGGCGAGTAGGGCCGGCCGGGCGGAGCAGCCCGGACCCGTGTCCCGGGACCGCCGGGTACCGGGACACGGACGTGTGCATAGGCTGGCCGTCGTGGCTGAGAACCGAACGGGCGCCGACGCCCCGAAGAGACCGGCACGGGCCCGCATCGACGGGATCGACGCTGCCCGGGCCCTGGCCGTCCTCGGGATGTTCGTGGTCCACGTCAGTGCGGATTCGTTCGGGTTGCTGGACCCGGACGGTGCGGGCAGGGCCGTGCACGACCTGGTGCGGGGCAACTCCTCCGCGCTCTTCGCGTTCCTGGCGGGACTGTCCCTGGCGCTGATGACCGGTCGCACGCGACCGCTCTCCGGTGAACCCCTGCGCCTGGTCGTGGTCAAGGTGCTGACACGGGCGCTGGTCCTCGGCCTGCTCGGGTTGGTGCTGGACGTGCTGGCGGCGCCGGTGGCCGTCATCCTGGCCTACTACGCCGGATTCTTCGTGCTCGCGCTGCCCCTGGTGAAGCTGGGGGCGGGTGCTCTGGTGTGGGCGGCCGCGGGCCTGGCGGCCGTGGGGCCGCCGCTGTCCTTCCTGCTGCGACAGGACCTGGTGTCTCCGCGCACCCCGCAGGGTGCGCTCTCGTCGCTGCCGGAGTTCCTACTCACCGGTTATTACCCGGCGATCACCTTCATGGTGTACGTGTTCGCGGGCATGGCCGTGGGGCGGCTGGACCTGGGCGCGGCCGCGACCCGGGTGCGGCTGCTGGTGACCGGTGCCGTGCTGACCGCGTTCGGGTACGCGGGCTCCTGGATCGCGCTGCACGTGTTCGGCGGGCTGGACCGGCTCGCGCAGGAGTCCGTTTCCTCCCTCGGCTACCCGGCGGTGATCACCGAGGACCCACAGCTGCGCGAGAACCTGCACGAACAGGTCATGGACGAGGCGTACTCGATCTCCGGCCAGGTCCCCACCGATTCCTGGTGGTGGTTGGCGGTCGGCACCCCGCACACCGGGACCCATTTCGAGATGGCCGAGTCCGTGGGCCAGGCCCTCCTGGTGCTGGTGGTGTGCTTGTGGCTCGCCGAGCGCGCGCGCATCCTGATGTATCCGCTGACCTCGGTGGGGCGTATGCCGTTGACGATCTACGCAGGACACCTGTTCGTGCTCGCCGTGGTCGTCGCTGCGCTCGGGCCCATGGACTGGTACACGCCGTGGCTCCTGGAGAGCCTCGTGCTCGGTGCGGTGGTCTTCGCCGTACTCTGGCGGCTCCTCCTCGGACGTGGCCCGCTGGAGAGGTTCCTGGGCCTGTGCGCGGACAACTTCGCCCTCCTCTACCAGGAGAACCGCCGCGACCGGTACGGGCCGTCCGCTTCCTGAGCCCGGTCCGGGCCCCGCGGCGTCAGTGCCCCGGACGGTGGATGTTCTCGGAGGTCCGGTCCTGGTGGGTGAGGGAGTTGGTGGTGGTGCGGGAGTTCTGCCGCATCAGACGGCGGGCGTCGTCGGCGGCCGAGCGCGCGACCTCGGGTCTGGCGACGGGGCGCTGGGAGAGTTCCGCGTCCTCGGGAAGGCCCAGTTCCATGGGCAGACCCGCGCGGCTCACCACACGCAGCTGCGCGGCCTCCTGGGAGTGGGAGGGGCGGATGTCGCCGTCGGGTGTGCGCCAGGCGGTGAGGCGGTGGCGCAGCCACGCGTCGCCGTGGTGCTCGGGGCCGGTCGGCCACACCACGTGGTCGGGCCGGTGGGCGAGTGCGTGGAGGACGTCGGCGACGGTCCACCCCGCCGAGAAGAAGCGGGCGGTCTCCTCACGCAGGAACACGAAGTCCACCCCGCGCAGGGACGGTTCCTCCCGACGCAGGTGTTCACAGGCCCGGTGCACGTCCGCGGGGGTGTGCCGCGGGCGGTGCAGGGGATCGGTCTCGGGGGGACGCAACAGCGTGTCGTCGACGTTCACGATGACCTCGCCGCGCCGTGTGTCCCAGATGCTCACCTCGTCGCGGGCCCACCCCTGGGACTCGGTCAGGGCCGTGGCCAACTTGCGCAGGTCGACCTGGTCGTCGTCGCTGCTGATCCGGAACTCCGCCATGCGTCCAAGCGTAGGTCAGACGCGGGAAGCGGTGGTCCGGTCTGGACCGGTCCCGTGCGGCGCGACCCGAGTACGTTCCACAAGCTCCGGTTTTCGGGGGATTTCGGCGTTCGATTTGGAGGAATGCACAAGCGCGCGGCGGTCCCGGGGTTGGAGAAGAGTCCAACCTTGGGGGTGCGGAGCGTACGTGTGCTGACGGCCGCCGACCCCGGCGTTAGGGTGCTGCCTGGCGACGCCGGACGTGGTGCACGACACTCCGCCGGGCCGCGCCGGAGTCCCGCACACCGTCGACCCTGAAGGTGCCCGTGCCCAACACAGCATCCGCGCCCGAGGCGGTGACCGACCGAGAACTGAGGGCGTTCCTGTACGGACTCCCCGGCGTGGACGAGGTCGGCGCCGCGGCCCGTGCCAAGGACCTGTCCACACGGTCGGTCAAGACCACCGCCAAGGCCCGCGCGATCGACCTGGCCATCTCCATGGTCGACCTGACCACCCTGGAGGGCGCCGACACCCCGGGCAAGGTCCGGGCCCTGTGCGCCAAGGCCGCCCGCCCGGACCCCGAGGACCGCACGGTCCCCTCCGCCGGCGCGGTGTGTGTCTACCCCGACCGGGTGGGGATCGCCGTGGAGGCCCTGCGCGGTACCGGCATCGGCGTGGCTTCCGTGGCCACCGCCTTCCCGTCGGGCCGCGCGCCCCTGGAGGCCAAGCTCGCCGACACCCGCGCGGCGGTCGCCGACGGCGCGAGCGAGATCGACATGGTCATCGACCGGGGCGCGTTCCTGTCCGGCGACTACCTGAAGGTGTACGAGGAGATCACCACGGTCAAGGAGGCCTGCGGGGACGCGCACCTCAAGGTCATCCTGGAGACCGGCGAGCTCGCCACCCTCGACAACGTGCGCCGCGCCTCCCACCTGGCGATCCGTGCCGGCGCCGACTTCATCAAGACCTCCACGGGCAAGGTCTCGCCCGCCGCGACCCCGCCCGTGGTGCTGGTCATGCTGGAGGCCGTCCGCGACCACCACCGCGACACCGGCCGCCGGGTGGGGGTCAAACCCGCGGGCGGGATCCGCGACACCAAGGGCGCGATCCGCAACCTGGTCCTGGTCAACGAGACCGCCGGGCCGGACTGGCTCACACCCGACCTGTTCCGCATCGGTGCCTCCAGCCTCCTGAACGACCTGCTCATGCAGCGCACCAGGTTGGCCACGGGCACCTACCCGGGCCCCGACCACTACACGCAGGACTGACAGACGTGGCAGAGATCCTCGAGTACGCGCCCGCGCCGGAGTCCCGCTCCGTCGTCACACTGCGCGAGAACTACGACCTCTTCGTCGACGGCGGGTTCGTCCCGGCCGAGAGCGGGGAGAGCCTGACCAGCCTGAACCCGGCCGACGAGAGCGCACTCGCCACTGTCGCCGTGGCCGGTCCCACCGACGTGGACCGCGCCGTGAGCGCGGCCCGGCAGGCGCAGGAGAACGTGTGGGGCCCCATGAGCGGGGCCGAACGCGGCAAGTACCTGTTCCGGATCGCCCGCATCCTCCAGGAACGCTCCCGTGAGCTCGCCGTCCTGGAGACGATGGACAACGGCAAACCGATCAAGGAGACCCGCGACGTCGACCTGCCTCTGGCCGCGGCGCACTTCTTCTACCACGCGGGCTGGGCCGACAAGCTCCACCACGCGGGCCTGGGCACCGACCCGCGCCCGCTCGGTGTGGCCGCCCAGGTCATCCCGTGGAACTTCCCGCTGCTCATGCTGGCGTGGAAGATCGCCCCGGCCCTGGCCACCGGCAACACCGTGGTGCTCAAACCGGCCGAGACCACACCCCTGACCGCGCTGGTCTTCGCCGAGATCTGCCAGGAGGCCGACCTGCCCGCCGGCGTGGTCAACATCGTCACCGGCGCGGGCGGGACCGGGCGGACCCTCGTGGAACACCCGGGGGTGGACAAGGTCGCCTTCACCGGTTCCACCGCCGTGGGGCGCGGCATCGCCCGCGCGGTCGCCGGCACCCGCAAGCGCCTGACCCTGGAGCTGGGCGGCAAGGGCGCCAACATCGTCTACGACGACGCAGCCCTGGACCAGGCGGTCGAGGGTATCGTCACGGGCATCTTCTTCAACCAGGGCCACGTGTGCTGCGCAGGGTCGCGCCTGCTCGTGCAGGAATCGGTCGCCGAGGAGCTCCTGTCCCGCCTGAAGGAACGTGTCTCCCGGATCCGTGTGGGCGACCCGCTCGACAAGAACACCGACCTGGGCGCGATCAACTCCGCGGACCAGCTCAGCCGCATCCGCGAGGTCACCGACAGCGGAGAGGCCGAAGGGGTCGAACGCTGGTCACCGGCCTGCGACCTGCCCACGGCCGGTTACTGGTTCGCGCCCACACTCCTGACCGGCGTCAGCCAGTCCCACCGGGTCGCCCGCGAGGAGATCTTCGGCCCGGTCCTGTCGGTACTGACCTTCCGCACACCCGAGGAAGCCGTGGCCAAGGCCAACAACACCCCCTACGGCCTCTCCGCCGGGGTGTGGACCGAGAAGGGTTCACGCATGCTCTGGACCGCCGAGCGCCTGCGCGCCGGTGTGGTCTGGTCCAACACGTTCAACAAGCTCGACCCGGCCAGCCCCTTCGGCGGGTACAAGGAGTCGGGATACGGCCGCGAGGGCGGGCGGCACGGATTGGAGGCCTACCTTGGCTGAGCGGCGCACCGACGCGAAGAAGACGGCCCGGAAGGCCGCGCAGGCCCCGGCCCGCCTCTCGGTCCGCAAGACCTACAAGCTCTACCTGGGCGGGGCTTTCCCCCGCTCGGAATCGGGCAGGAGCTACCCCGTGACTTCCGCCGACGGAGCCCACCTGGCCAACGCCTCGCTCTCCTCCCGCAAGGACGCCCGTGACGCGGTGGTTGCCGCGCGCAAGGCCTTCGCCGGCTGGTCGGGCCGTACCGCCTACAACCGCGGCCAGATCCTGTACCGGGTCGCCGAGGTCATGGAGGGCCGCCGAGCCCAGTTCACCGACCAGCTCGTGGCTGCCCGGGGCACCGACCGGACCGAGGCCGAGACGATCGTCTCGGCCGCCATCGACCGCTGGGTGTACTACGCGGGCTGGACCGACAAGTTCGCCCAGGTCATCGGTGGCTCCAACCCGGTCTCGGGCCCTTACTACAACCATTCCGCTCCCGAACCGACCGGGGTGGTCGTGGTCTTCGCCCCGCAGGACGCCCCACTCCTGGGGTTGTCCTCGGTGGTCGCCCCGGTCGTGGCCACCGGCAACACAGCCGTGGTGGTGGCGTCCGAACCCGGGCCCCTGGCCGCTGTCGACCTGGCCGAGGTGCTGGCCACCTCCGACGTACCCGGCGGGGTGATCAACCTGCTGACCGGGCGGACCGGTGAGATCGGACCGCACCTGGCTGCGCACGCCGACGTCGACGCCCTCGACCTGTCCGGGGCCGGGGAGCACGCCACCGCCTTCGAGGAGGCCGCCGCCCAGACCCTGACCCGGGTCCTGCGTCCGGGGCCCGAGGACGGTGCGGGCGAGCGCGCCTGGCTGGACCCCGACCCGGGCACCTCGCGTATGTCACCCTTCCTGGAGACCAAGACGGTCTGGCACCCGATCGGGGTGTGAGCGCCGCGGACCGCTGCCGGTCCGCCAGAGGGAAGGAGTGGTGTGTCGACCTCGACGACCGGTGCCCCGTCCGGCCACGGCGGGACGGGAGCGGTCCTGCGCCTGGTCCGTTTGGACCACGGCACGGAGGAGGCCCGAGTACTGCGCGAGGCGGTGGTGCGCCAGCGGGTCGCCCCCGACCAGCGCCGGTTCGTCACCGAGGCCGTCCACACCCTGCCCCAGGCCGACACCGACCCCGACCGCATCCCGTTCGCGGTGGTGCCGGCCGGCTTCCGGCCCCGGGACCGGGCCGAGGCCCTGGACACCTGTGCGGGGTTCGGCATCGTCGACCGGCGCGGACACCTGCGCGACCTGGTCGACACACCGGAACGGGCGGCTCTGCTGCGGGCCTACTACGTCACGCCAGAATGGCAGGGCCGCGGCATCGGACGGGCGGCCTGTTCGGCTCCGGTGCTCGATCCCCTGGTCGCCGAGGTCGCACCGCGGGCCACCGAGATCGTGCTGTGCGTCAACCACGCCAACGAGGCGGGCAGGCGCACTTATCTGGCCGCGGGGTTCGTCCCGACCGGCCGTGACCACCACGACGGTCCGAGCGGGCCGCAACAGATCCTGTCCCGTCCCATGGACCCCGGGGTGCACGGGGTAGCCGGCCCCCGGGACGAACGAACGGAGAACACCCAGTGACCCGCACACCTCAGGCCGCCGCCGAGGAGGCCGCGGCCGAACTGCGCTCGCACACCGGTGCGGACGCCTACGATGTCGCGCTCGTCATGGGCTCCGGATGGGCCCCGGCCGCCGACCTGCTGGGCGAGTGCGAGCACGAACTGCCCGCCGCCGAGCTGCCCGGCTTCCGCCCGCCCGGGGTGGAGGGCCACAGCGGCACCATCCGCAGCATCTCCGACGGCGACCGCCACATGCTGGCCTTCCTGGGGCGTACCCACCTGTACGAGGGCCACGGCACCGACGCCGTCGTCCACGGGGTGCGCACCGCCGTGGCCGCCGGCGCCCGCACGGTGGTACTGACCAACGCCGCCGGCGGTATCAGCCCCGACTACGCTGTGGGCTCGCCGGTCCTGATCACCGACCACCTCAACATGACTTCCCGCTCGCCGCTGAGCGGGGCCACCTTCGTGGACCTGTCCGAGACCTACAGCTCCGAACTGCGCGAGACCGCACGCTCGGTCGCTCCGGACCTGGCCGAGGGTGTGTACGCGGCGATGCCCGGCCCCCACTTCGAAACCCCCGCCGAGATCCGGATGCTGCGCGCGATGGGGGCCGACCTGGTCGGGATGTCCACCGTGCTGGAGGCGATCGCAGCCCGGGCCGCCGGGGCCCGGGTCCTGGGACTGTCCCTGGTCACCAACATCGCCGCCGGGCTGGAAGGGGCCAACCTCGACCACGAGGAGGTCCTGGCCACCGGCCGCGACTCCGCCGACCGGGTCGGGCGCATGCTGGCCGACATCGTCGCCGAGATCGGCCCCGCCCGATGAGCGGCGTCCTCGCCGAAGCCCGGACGTGGCTCGCCCAGGACCCCGACCCCGCCACCCGTGCGGAGCTGTCGGCCCTCCTGGAACAGGCGGAGGCGGACGACCCCCGGGCCGTGGCCGACCTCGAGGACCGTTTCGGCTCCCGCCTGGAGTTCGGCACCGCCGGTCTGCGCGGCGCCCTGGGCGCGGGCCCCAACCGGATGAACCGTGTGGTGGTCATGCGTACCGCAGCCGGGCTGGGCAGCTGGCTCGGTGACCGGCAGTGCCACGTGGTGGTCGGACACGACGCCCGGTACCGGTCCGAGGATTTCGCCGCCGACACCGCCGCCGTACTCGACGGGGCCGGGCACCGGGTCTCGGTCCTGCCGGGTGCGTTGCCCACCCCGGTCCTGGCCTTCGCGGTACGCGAGCTGGGCGCCGACGCGGGGGTCATGGTCACCGCCAGCCACAACCCGCCCCAGGACAACGGCTACAAGGTTTACGTCGGAGGCTCGGGGGAGGACGCAGGGACCCAGATCGTCGCCCCGGCCGACACCGAGATCTCCGCGGCCATCGACCGGGTCGGTGCGGTGGGTGAGCTGCCTCTGGGGTCGGAGTGGGCCAGGCTGGGCCCGGAGCTCCTGGAGCGGTACCTGGCTGCGGTCACGGCCCTGGTTCCGGAGGGCCCCAGGGAGATCGACGTCACCTACACCGCCATGCACGGTGTGGGCGGACGGGTGCTGATGGCCGCGATGGAGCGGGCCGGGTTCCCGCGTCCGAAGGTCGTGGCCGAGCAGTTCGACCCTGATCCGGCCTTCCCGACGGTCTCCTACCCCAACCCGGAGGAACCGGGCGCCATGGACCGGGCTCTGCGCGACGGGGAGGCCAACGGCGCGGACGTGGTCGTGGCCAACGACCCCGACGCCGACCGGCTCGCGGTGGCGGTGCCCGGGCACGGGATGCTCACCGGTGACGAGATCGGCGGATTGCTGGCCGAGTACGTGCTGGAACACACCTCGGGCGAGCGTGCCGTGGCCGCCTCCATCGTCTCCTCGACCCTGCTGGGGCGTATCGCCCGCGCCTACGGGGTGCACTTCGACGAGACCCTGACCGGGTTCAAGTGGTTGGCACGCGCGGGCGGGCACCGCAAACGGGTCTTCTCCTACGAGGAGGCACTCGGGTACTGCGTCGGCGGGGACGAAGGACGCCCGGTCGCGGACAAGGACGGGATCGGTGCGGCGCTGGTGCTGTTGGCCCTGGCGGCGTGGGCCAGGCGCGACGGGCGCACACTGGTGGACCTGCTGGACGTCCAGGCCCAGCGGTACGGCCTGCACCTGACCGAGCAGCTCTCGATGAGGGTGGCCGACCTGTCGTTGCTCACCGGGATCATGCGCCGGCTGCGGTCGGACCCGCCGGAGGCGTTCGGCCCCTTCGCGGTCGAGGGGGTGGACGACTTCTCGGCCGGGCACGCCGAACTCCCGCCCACCGACGCGCTCCGGTTCCGTCTCGAGGGCGGGGGCCGGGTGACGTTGCGTCCCTCGGGAACCGAACCCAAGCTCAAGGCCTACGCCGAGGTGGTCCTGGACGCCGAGGACCGTCCGGGCCCGACCCGCGTTCGCGGCGTTCGGATGCTCGCCGAGGTGATGTCCTCGGTATCGGGCCTGGTGCGCGGCCGGTGAACGGTCGGCTCAGCCGGTCTCTTCGGAGGGTTCGACCACGGGTCGGTGCACGACCTCGTCGATGACGGTGAGGGTCTGGGTGGCGGTCACACCCGGAAGTGACTGCAGGCGGGTCAGGATGAGGTCGCGCAGCTGGTTGGTGTTGGCCACCCGCACCAGGAGCACGATGTCGGCCGAGCCCACGACGTACCAGCAGTACTCCACTTCCGGGTACGAGGAGAGCACTTCGCGGTTGGCCCGCCAGTCGGGCTGGCTGCCGGAGATGAGCACGAGCGCGGTCACGCCCAGTCCCATCTTCGTGTGGTCGGTGACCACGGAGTATCCGCGGATGACCCCGTCGTCGGTGAGCCGTTTGATGCGGTTGTAGGCGGTGGCGCGGGAGACGTTGGCCAGTGCTGCGATCTCCGTGATGCCGGTTCGCGCGTCCTTGGCGAGCGCGCTCAGGATCGTCTGGTCGGTGCTGTCGGGACGCCGACCGTTGCGACGCTGGTCGCCCATGGCCATGTGCGTGCTCCTCGTGTGCTCTTGTGCTCGCGGAGGCCCTTCGCAGTCGTCGGCGACGAAGGACGGGGCCAACGAAATACCAGGGAAACGATGACTTCGTCCATCGGGATCTCAGGTGGCGAGACGGGGCGGGGGACGGGGGATCGGGGGGAGGGGGAACGAGGTCGCCGGTGGGATGACGACTGTACCCGCGGTGGACACGACGAATCGAGTGGGGGCTTCCCGTACCGGCGGACCCCTACACCGCTTCACGCCCGAATCGGCCGTTTGTCTTGTAGAAGACCCCGAACCATGACGAATGTCCGGCCAGGGGGCTTTGATTCCGACGTCTGGCGGTCGCATCCTCAGGGCCGCACGTTTCCGTCCAGGGGCGGTGAGCCCGTTTCACGGTGTACAGGGTCGTGTGTCGTTTTCGCGGTCCATTCGCGAACCGGGTTGGACGAAAGCGGACCGAAATCCTGATCTCGTTCGTATCTGTATCAACTACGGGCGTGTATCTACCAAAAGTGTCGAATGCGACGCAGAATCGAGCAGGACAGTGAAGAGCCCGGCCCCGCCCACGCCACGTGTTCAGGGGCCATGTTGGGAGCCGCTACAGATGCCACAGCACGCGTCCGTGGGCCGAGGATCCATCACCGTGGACCACCTGCCCCCCGACCTCACCCGCGAGCTCTACCGTCACATGCGCACCGCTCGCGATCTCGACACCGAGGCCGTCGCACTGCAGCGCCAAGGCGTCTTTCCCGCCTACGTCTCCGTACGCGGACAGGAAGCCGCGCAGGTGGGCAGCGCCGCCGCGCTCGACCCCGCACGCGACTTCGTGTTCCCGACCTACCGTGAGATGGCTGCGGCCCAGGCCTACGGGGTCGACATGGTCGGTTACATGGCCACCCACCGCGCCCTGTGGCACGGCGGCCTGTACGACGTGGCCGCCTCCCGCTTCGGCGCCGTCAACGCCGTCGTCGGCGGCCCCGTACCCCACGCCGTCGGCTGGGCGGTCGGTGAACGCCTGCGCGGTGACGACGGGGTGGCCCTGGCCTACTTCGGTGACGGCGCCAGCTCCGAGGGCGATGTCCACGAGGCCATGAACTTCGCGGGTGTCTACGGGGCCCCCGTCGTCTTCTTCTGCCAGAACAACCAGTGGGCCCTGTCGGTACCCAACGAACGCCAGGTCGCCGGCGGATCGATCGCCGCCCGCGCCGAGGGTTACGGCATGCCCGGGGTGCTCGTGGACGGCAACGACGCAGGAGCGGTCCACCACGCCACCGCCGAGGCGGTCGCACACGCACGCCGCGGCGAGGGCCCCACCCTGATCGAGGCGCTCACCTACCGCGTCGAACCCCACTCGACCTCCGACGACGCCGGCCGTTACCGCGACGACTCCGAGGCCGAACGCTGGCGCCGCCGCGACCCCGTCGCCCTGCTGCGCGAGGCCCTCACCGCCGCCGGACACGCCGACGAGGCCGCACTGGCCGAGATCGACGGACAGGCCCTGGAGGAGGCCCGGCGTATCCGGGACGGGGTCTCCACCGCGCACGAACCCGACGGGAGCGAACTGTTCACGCACGTGTTCCGGGAGCACACCGAGGAGCTGACCCGGCAGCGCCGTACCTGGAAGGAAGAGGTCGAGCTGTGACCGAGTTGATCGAACACACCGCCGACACCGCCACCGGTCCGGTCGTCGAACTGTCCATGCAGCAGGCCCTCAACCGGGCCCTGCGCACCTTGCTGTCCGAGAACGGCGACACTCTGGTCTTCGGTGAGGACGTCGGTACCCTCGGCGGGGTCTTCCGTGTCACCGACGGCCTGCAGAAGGAGTTCGGGGCCGACCGCGTCTTCGACACCCCCCTGGCCGAGTCGGCCATCATGGGCATGTCCGTGGGCTTGGCGATGAACGGGTGGAGACCCGTCCCCGAGCTGCAGTTCGACGGGTTCGCCTATCCGGCCGTCGACCAGATCGTCAACCAGGTCGCCCGGATGAACTATCGCACCCGCGGTGCCATGCCCATGCCCGTCACCTTGCGCCTGCCCTCCTTCGGCGGCATCCAAGCCCCCGAACACCACGGTGAGAGCCTGGAAGCGCTCTTCGCCCACACCCCCGGGCTCAAGGTCGCGGTGCCCTCCGACCCGGGCGAGGCCTACCGTCTGCTCCTGCAGGCGGTGCGCTGCGACGATCCGGTCGTGTTCATGGAACCCAAGGCGCGCTACTGGGACAAGCGCCCCGTGGAACTGGCCGAACCCACAGAACCGGTCGGCACCAGCCGTGTCGTGCGGCGGGGCAGCCACGGAACCCTCATCGCGTGGGGGGCCATGGTCCACCGCTGCCTCCAGGTCGCGGAGCTGGCCGCCGAGGACGGCGTCGAGCTCGAGGTCCTGGACCTGCGCTGGCTCACCCCCTTGGACACCGAGGGCCTGGCCGCATCGGTCCGCCGCACGAAGCGCGCGGTGGTCGTGCACGAGGCACCCCTGACCGCCGGCCTCGGCGCCGAGATCGCCACCCGGGTGACCGATGCCTGCTTCGGTGACCTGGCGGCCCCGGTGCAGAGGGTCACCGGCTTCGACGTGCCCTACCCGGCCGGCCCGCTCGAGCCCCAGTACCTGCCGACCATCGACCGTGTGCTGCTCGCTGTGCAGCGCACCCTGGAGTACTGATACCGACATGGCGGAAGAGACCATCACCTTCACCCTCCCCGACCTGGGCGAGGGCCTGGTAGAAGCGACCGTCCTGGAGTGGGAGGTCGAGGCCGGGGACGACATCGCACGCAACGACCCCCTCGTGGAGGTGGAGACCACCAAGTCGGCGGTGATCATCCCCTCGCCCCACGACGGGCGCGTCGTCGAACTGCACGCCGGCCCCGACGAGGTCGTCCGGGTGGGTGCGCCCCTGGTGACCTTCGCGGTGGCCGCGGCCGAGGGGCCCCGCGCCGGCATCGTCGGTACGGTCCCGGAGGAGGAGAGCCGGCCTCGCAGGCGAGTACGCCTCACCCCGCCCTCCGAATGAGCCCGCGCTGCCGGGGTACTGTGCCTCCACCCCCGGCAGCGCCTTCGGGTGATTCGACGAACAACGCACCGGGATTGCTGCCCCTGTTCATTGGAAAGCACGAACGGAAACCGTGCCCGCCCCGGATGGTCTCCGCTCAGGAAAACGATTGAAGGATTCATGCCTGCGAACCTCACCGACGGCGTCGTAATGCGTTATGCGGATTTGCGTCCGGGATCCCCGGCGGACGCGGTTCCGGTGCTTCTCCTGCACGGTTTCGGAACCAACTTCGAGATGAATTGGAAAACCGCGGGATGGCCTCAGGAGCTGGAGAGCCGAGGACTGCGTGCCATCGGCCCGGACCTGCGCGGGCACGGCGGCAGCGACAAACCCACCCACGGCGATGCCTACCTGCCCGAACGCTTCTCCCAGGACTTGGTCGGACTCCTCGACGAGCTCGGTGCGGACCGGGTCGACGTCGTGGGGTACTCCATGGGTTCCCGGTTGGGCTGGGACCTGGCCCTGCGCGCGCCCGAGCGGGTGCGGCGCCTGGTTCTGGGGGGTTTCGGGCCCACTGATGCCTTTGCCGGAACAGACTTGAACTCCTTGGGTGAGGGCGGGACCCCTTTCGACGAGGTCTTCCGCACGGTCAGTGCCCTGCCCGGCAACGACGCGGCCGCCCTGGCGGCCTGCGCACGTGGGCAGGCCGCCAGGCCCTTCCGTCCCGACCCGGCCCCCGAAGGCATCCCGTTCCTACTGGTGGCGGGGGCCCGGGACACGCTCGCCGTCGGTGCCGAGCAGCTCGCCCGCGACCGGGGCGGCAGCCACGTGGAGGTCCCCGGCCGTGACCACGTCAACGCGGTCTCCTCGCGGACCTTCCGGCAGGCCGTCGTGGACTTCCTGGTGCGGCGCTGAGAAGGGATCGGCGCCTCCGGAGGTGCGGCGCACCGGTGCGCCGACGCGTGGTTGGTCCGGTACGGACCAGCGACCCATGACTCTGGTGGGGAAACTGTGGGTGATTTTTGTGGCGCTCCGTGTCGTCATGGCGGGTGAGAGCGTTTTCCGGCCCTTCTGGAAGCTGTGGGGAAGTCCCGTGAACCGGGCCTCGGTGCGCCTTGTGTAGCTGGCCGGTAAGTCCCCGTGTCGCTCCGCTCTCGCCTTCATAACAACTCGGCTCGTCCGTTAGGTGTGGTTTATGCCACCAGATATCGTCCGGCAGCAGAACTCAGGCCGGTTCAGCGCGAATGTCCGGACCGCCGAGAGTGCGAAGGGGAGAGTTCCGAAGTGAAGCGTACGAACGCAACGAAGTTCGCTGCCGTGGCAGCGGCGAGCGCACTGGCGCTGACCGCGTGCGACAACGCACAGGGCGACGGTGGCGACGCCTCCGGCGGTGGGGAGGACACGGACACCGTCCAGGTCGGTCTCGCCTACGACGTCGGCGGCCGTGGCGACCGCTCGTTCAACGACTCGGCCTTCCGTGGGCTGGAACGCGCCGAGGAAGAGCTCGGTATCGAGAGCGCCGACTTCGAGCCGTCCGACGGTGAGTCCGACGCCGACAAGGAGGACCGCCTCAGCAACATGGCCATGGAGGGCTACGACCTCGTCATCGGGGTCGGCTTCGCCTACCAGGAGCCCATCGAGAGCGTCGCCTCCGAGTTCCCCGACGTGAACTTCGCGATCGTCGACGAGGAGATCGAGGGACACGACAACATCACCAGCCTGGTCTTCGCCGAGGAGCAGGCCTCCTTCCTGGCCGGCGCCGCCGCGACGCTGACCACCGAGGAGGACCACGTCGGTTTCGTCGGCGGTGTCGAGACCCCCCTCATCAAGAAGTTCGAGGCCGGTTACCTCGCGGGCGTCGAGCACGTGGACGACTCCGTCGAGGTCGAGGTCGACTACCTGAGCCAGCCGCCGGACATCAGCGGCTTCACCGACCCCGCCCAGGGCCGCGAGACCGCCCAGGCCCAGCACGACCGCGGGGCCGACGTGATCTACCACGCCGCCGGCGCCTCGGGCAACGGTGTCCTGGAGGCCGTCGCCGACAACGACCTCACCTTCATCGGTGTCGACAGCGACCAGTACCAGAACGCCGACGACGAGCAGAAGTCCTACGTGCTGACCTCGGCCATCAAGCAGGTCGACGTCGCCGTCTACGACCTCATCGAGGCCACCGTCGACGGTGAGCCCCAGAGCGGCGTCCAGCGCTTCGACCTCTCCGACGGCGGAGTGGACTACACGCAGTCCAACGAGGAGGCCATCGAACCGATCCAGGGTGAGCTCGACGACCTCAAGCAGCAGATCATCGACGGTGAGATCGAGGTCCCGACCGAGCCCTAGGGCGGCCACGATCGACCGTTCCATCGCGGGCGGCCCCACACGGGCCGCCCGCGATGTCCTGGCGAGGGCGGTGCCGAAAGAGCGCGGGAACCTTCCCGCACCCCTCCGGTGCCGCCTCCACCGCCGTTTTCCGCGACGTCGGCGTCGAAAGGCCGTGACCCGGTCCGATCCGTCACGTCGCCGTTTCCATGAGGAGAGAGATGAGCAGCACGCCATCGGGTGGGGGAACCGATGCGCCCCCCGCCGTCGAGCTGCGGGGGATCACCAAACGTTTTCCCGGCGTCGTGGCCAACCACGACATCGACATCACCGTGGCTCCCGGTACCGTGCACGCCATCGTGGGCGAGAACGGCGCGGGCAAATCCACGCTGATGAAGACGTTGTACGGAATGCACCGGCCCGACGAGGGCGAGATCCTCGTCCGGAACGGACCCGTACATTTCAGTTCCCCCTCCGACGCCATCAAACAGGGCATCGGCATGGTCCACCAGCACTTCATGCTGGCCGACAACCTCACCGTGCTCGAGAACGTGGTCCTGGGCGCCGAGCGCCGCCACGGTATCGGCCGCCGGGCGCGCGCACGCATTCTGGCACTGTCCGAGCAGTACGGGCTCGGCATCCGCCCCGACCGCCTCATGGAGGAGCTGGGCGTGGGCGACCGCCAGCGTGTGGAGATCCTCAAGGTCCTCTACCGCGGCGCCGAGACCATCATCCTGGACGAGCCCACCGCGGTCCTGGTGCCCCAGGAGGTCGACGAGCTCTTCGACAACCTCCGCGAGCTCAAGCGTGAAGGCCTCACGGTCATCTTCATCTCGCACAAACTCGACGAGGTCCTGTCGGTGGCCGACAGGATCACCGTGATCAGGCGCGGGACCACGGTCGACACCGTCGACCCCGTACACACCTCGGCCCGTGAGCTGGCCACGCTCATGGTCGGCGGGGAACTCCCCGTCCCCGAGCTGCGCGAGTCCACCGTCACCGACCGAGTGATGCTCTCCCTCCAGGGCATCACCGTCCTCTCCCCCGAGGGCCGTCCGGTCGTCGACGACGTCTCCGTGGACGTGCACCGCGGCGAGATCGTCGGTGTGGCCGGTGTCGAGGGCAACGGCCAGTCGGAACTCATCGAGGCCGTCATGGGCATGCAGGCCCTGAGCTCCGGCCGCATCCTCCTGGAGGGCACCGACATCACCGAGTGGTCCACCCTGCGCATCCGCGAGGCCGGGGTCGGTTACATCCCCGAGGACCGCCATCGCCACGGCATGCTGCTGGAGTCCCCCCTGTGGGAGAACCGGATCCTGGGCCACCAGACCCGCCCCCCGAGCGTGCGCGGCCCCTGGCTGGACCGGTCCGGGGCACGCGGTGACTCCGAACGCATCGTCGACGAGTACGACGTGCGCACCCCCGGCATCGACGTCGTCGCCGACGCGCTCTCCGGCGGCAACCAGCAGAAGTTCATCATCGGCAGGGAGATGAGCGGCCGACCGCGCTTCCTCGTGGCAGCCCACCCCACACGGGGTGTGGACGTGGGCGCGCAGTCCGCCATCTGGGAGCAGTTGCGCGAGGCCCGAGCCGCCGGACTGGCCGTCCTGTTGATCTCGGCCGACCTGGACGAGCTCATCGGCATGTCGGACACCCTGCACGTGATCCTCCGCGGCCGCCTGGTCGCCGAGGCCGACCCCACCGGCGTCACCCCGGAACAACTCGGCTCCGCCATGACCGGCGCCGGGCTCGACAACGCCGACGACACGGAAGGTGATCCCCGTGCCGACCGGACCCGCGACGCCGAAGGCGAGGACGGAGCATGACTGAGACCGCTCCCCGCACCTTCGCCCCCTCCGCCGTCCTCGGCCTGACCCTGATCCTGGGTGTGGCCACCACCGCGGTTCTCGACCTGTTCCTGCTCTGGTGGGCCGCCCTGCTCATCGGTGTGGGCCTGGCCTTCGTACTGGTGGCCGCCACCGCGCCGCGCACCCGTGACGAGAGCCGGCTCGCAGCCACCGGGGCCGAGGAGGAGGGCACGCCCCTGCACAAGGTGCTGGTCGCCCCGATGTCGCTGGTGCTGGCTCTGGCCGGCGGTCTGGCCGCCGCCTGGCTCCTGGACCTGCAGCTCATCGCCGAGGTCGCCGCCCCCCTGGGCGCCATGGTCGGCGCCGCGCTGGCCTTCGTGCTCTTCCACCGCCTGTCGGCCATGCTCGCGCTGTCCTTCGCGGCGGTCCTGGCCGCGGCTGTCATCGCCGTCGGGGTCACCGGCGCCGTACTCCAGCTCAGCGGTATCGCCCCGATGGAGACCTTCGGGCGCATGCTGGAGTTCGGCTCCCGGCCCGACAGCATGGTGCAGATCATCAACACCTCCACCACCTACTACCTGGCCGCCGTGGCTGTGGCGATCGGCTTCAAGATGGGGCTGTTCAACATCGGCGTGGACGGCCAGTACCGGCTCGCGGCCCTGCTCGCGGCCTCGGTGGGCGGTTACGTCATGCTGCCGCCGGTCGTCAGCCAGATCGTCATCATCGCCACCGCCGTCGCGGTCGGCGGTGTGTGGGCCGGTATCGCCGGATACCTCAAGGTGGCCCGGGGCGTGTCCGAGGTGATCTCCACGATCATGCTCAACTCCATCGCCACCGGTATCACCGCCTACCTGCTCAGCACCGACCGCCTCGCGGTGGAGCTGAGCACCAACAACATCGGCACCCCGCCCATGCCCGAGTCCTCGTGGATCCCGGGCATCCCCGCCGGGTTCCTCGGCTCCGACAACGAGATCTGGGGCATGATCGTCCTGGCCGCCGTGGTGGGGTTCCTGTACTGGGGGATGCTCAACCGCACCCGGTTCGGGTTCGAGCTGCGTGCCACCGGCCAGTCCAAGACCGCGGCCGAGGCCAGCGGCGTGGACGTCAAGAGGATGGTCTTCCTGTCCATGCTCTTCTCGGGCATGATCGCCGGGCTCGTGGGGCTGCCGCAGCTGCTCGGACACTCCCACCACTACGCGCTGGACTTCCCCACCGGTATCGGCTTCATCGGGATCGCCATCGCGCTCCTGGGCCGCAACCACCCCGTCGGCATCATCTTCGCGGCGCTGTTGTGGTCCTTCCTCGACCAGTCGGCAGGCATCCTGCCCTTCGACGACACACCGCAGGAGATCGCTGTCATCGCCCAGGCCACCATCGTCCTGACCGTCGTGGTGGTCTACGAGGTGGTGCATCGCTGGGGCCGCAGATACCAGCAGCAGGAGATCGGTAAGCAGCTCGGCCGGACCGTCGAGTCCCCCGGGGAGGCGAAGTGAGCCAGGAACTCAACGTGAAGCCGACCGCGAAGACCCCCGCACGCCCCGTAGGGTGGGCCCGGTGGCGCTTCCTCACTCTGCTCGGCGCGGTCTTCGTGGCCCTGTCCGGTCTACGTGTGGTCACCGGCCAGGACATGCTCACCGACGCCGGAACGGTGAGCACCACCCTGGTGTTCGCGGTCCCCATCTTCCTGGCCGCACTCGGAGGTCTGTGGGCCGAACGCGCCGGCATCATCAACATCGGTCTCGAGGGCATGATGATCCTGGGGACCTGGTTCGGCGCCTACTTCGCCTGGTCGACCGGAGATCCCTGGGTGGGCATGCTCGCCGGTGTGGTCGCGGGCATGGCCGGTGGCCTCATCCATGCGGTGGCCACCGTGACCTTCGCCGTGGACCACATCGTCTCCGGCGTGGCCATCAACATCCTCATGCTCGGCGCCATGCGCTACCTGTCGATCCTGGTCTACGCGGATGTGCCCCAGGCCGGTGCCGCACAGTCACCGGCGACCCCGGACTTCCCGACCCTGTCGCTGCCGGTGCTGCCCGACCTGCTCCAGCCGCTCGCGGCGAGCGGCACCTTCCTCGTCAGTGACGCCGCCTCCTTCGTCGTCGGACTGACCACGAACATGTCCGCGCTGACCTTCGTGGCGATCATGATGATCCCGCTGAGCTACCTGGTGCTGTGGAGGACCACCTTCGGCCTGCGCCTGCGGTCGGTCGGCGAGAACGCCGACGCCGCGGAGAGCCTCGGTGTGGCCGTCTACCGCCTCAAGTACACCGCGGTGATCGTCTCCGGCGGTCTGGCCGGTATGGGCGGTGCCTTCCTGTCGATGGTGGCATCCAACATCTACCAGGAAGGCCAGACGGGCGGCCGCGGCTACATCGGTCTGGCCGCGATGATCTTCGGCAACTGGCGCCCCGGCGGACTGGCGATGGGCGCGAGCCTGTTCGGCTACACCGACGCCCTGCAGGTGCGCGGCGGCGGCGCGGCCATCCACGCGCTGCTCCTGCTCTTCGTGGCTGCCCTGCTGGCCTGGGCCGTGTGGCGTGCGCGCCGCTCCCTGATCGGCCGGGCCGGCGCTGTGGCGGCCGTGGCCGGTGCCCTGGTGTACGCGTTCGTCTCCGCCGGGCCGCCGGCCGGATTCTCGGACATCCTGCTGCCCGCCTCGGGCCTGCTCCTGCTGGTGGGCCTGCTACTGGCCCTGGTCGGCACCCGCACCTCCGACACACCAGTCCTGGCCACGGTCGCGGTCGGGCTGGTCACGGTGGCGGCGCTGGCCTACTGGCTCGGCTCCTTCACCGCACTTCCCGCCGCGGAGACCACCACCGTCTTCGTCGCCGGCACCGTGCTCGGTGCGCTCGTCGCGCTGGTGTCGATGTGGGGCCGCAAGGAACGCACCACCGCACTGGCCACTGTGACAGTCGGCGTCGCCGCGCTCCTGCTGTTCTGGTACTTCGGGACCGACTCGCTGCCACGCGAACTGTCCACCTACAGTCCGCACATCGCGACGCTGCTGGTGCTCTCGCTGGCCTCACAGAGACTGCGGGCACCAGCCGGTATCGGCCAACAATGGAGGGCGAACCGCTCATGAACCCCACACCGGCCCAGGTCGATTGGCAGGCGCTGCGCGGTGCTGCCCGCGAGGCCATGACCCGCGCCTACGCGCCCTACTCGCAGTACCCGGTGGGTGCCGCGGCCCTGGTCGACGACGGGCGCACCGTCACCGGCTGCAACGTGGAGAACGCCTCCTACGGGGTCGGCCTGTGCGCCGAGTGCGGGCTCGTCAGCGCCCTGCACTCCGGCGGAGGGGGACGCCTGACCGCGTTCGCCTGCGTCGACGGCCGGGGCAGCACGCTCATGCCGTGCGGGCGCTGCCGTCAGCTGCTGTACGAACACGGCGGGCCCGAGCTCCTGATGGACACCCCCGAGGGTGTACTCACCATGAGCCAGGTCCTGCCCCAGGCCTTCGGGCCGCACGACCTGGCCTGACCCAGGAAGAACGGTGACCGTCCCCGGCCCCGGCCCCGGCCCCGGCCCCGGCATACGGGACCGGGGGCAGCTGTGACGGAGCGCCCCACCCGGCGCCTCCACGCGACTCCACGCGACTCCACCCCGTGACGACACAGAGGAGCAGGACATGGACGTCATCGAGGTCATCCGCACCAAACGTGACGGGGAGCAGTTGAGCCCCGAGCAGATCGACTGGGTCATCGAGGCCTACACCCGGGACGAGATCGCCGAGGAACAGATGGCGGCGCTGGCCATGGCCATCTACCTGCGCGGCATGGACCGGGCCGAGGTCGCCCGCTGGACCGAGGCGATGCTCGCCTCCGGGGACCGCCTCGACTTCTCCGACCTGGCCCGCCCCACCACCGACAAGCACTCCACCGGAGGGGTCGGCGACAAGATCACCCTGCCCCTGACCCCCACCGTCGCCGCGTGCGGGGCCGCCGTGCCGCAGCTGTCCGGACGCGGGCTCGGCCACACCGGCGGCACCCTCGACAAACTCGAGTCGATCCCCGGGTGGAGGGCCGGGCTCACCCCCGCCGAGATGCGCGGTGTCCTGGAGTCCACCGGCGGGGTCGTCTGCGCCGCCGGTACCGGGCTGGCCCCCGCCGACCGCAAGCTCTACGCGTTGCGCGACGTCACCGGAACCGTCGAGTCGATCCCGCTCATCGCCGCCTCCATCATGAGCAAGAAACTCGCAGAAGGCACCGACTCGCTCGTGCTGGACGTCAAGGTCGGCTCGGGTGCGTTCATGAAGGACCTCGGCTCGGCCCGTGAACTCGCCCGCACCATGGTCGACATCGGCACCGACCACGGGGTGCGCACCAGCGCCCTGCTCACCGACATGGCCGCCCCGCTCGGCCGTACGGTCGGCAACGCCCTGGAGGTCGCCGAGGCGGTCGAGGTGCTCTCCGGGGGAGGCCCCGCCGACATCGTGGAGCTGACCCTCGCACTGGCCCGGGAGATGCTCGCCTCGGCCGGGCTCACCCCCGGAGCCGGCGGCGTGAAGGACCCGGCCGACGCCCTCGCCGACGGCAGCGCCCTGGCCACCTGGAAGGAACTCGTGCGTGCCCAGGGCGGTGACCCCGACGCGCCGCTGCCCGAGGCGGCCGAACACCGCGTGGTCCTGGCCCCCACCTCCGGCGTGCTCACCCGCCTGGACGCCTACCAGGTCGGACTGGCCGCCTGGCGTCTGGGCGCCGGGCGCGAGCGCAAGGAGGACCCGGTCTCGGCCGGCGCCGGTGTGAGCCTGCACGCCGAACCGGGCGGCCAGGTCTCGGCGGGGGAACCGCTGTTCACCCTGCACGCCGACGAACCCGAGCGGTTCGACCGCGCCGCCCAGGCCCTGGCAGGTTCCTACGAGATCGCCGACGACCCCGGCTTCGGGCCCGGACCCCTGGTGATCGACCGCATCGGCTGACCCGGAACCGGGTCGGGGGTAGGGGCCGGGGCCTGTGGTTGGTGTGGGGCGGTGTTCGTCGGAGCGTCGAGCTTAGCCCGGCCGGGGCTTCCCGCAACCCGCTTCGGCGCCACCCCCACATACTCGGGACCTGCTCAAAGGTGCGGGGTTGTGCGTGGTCGGTGTGGGGCGCCTCGGGGTGTGCGGTCCGCCCCTTGACGCCGGGCTGTTGCGCTCTCGCCGCCGAACACCTACCGGCCGGCCCCTCTCATCCGGCCGAAGAAGTGGGGGTGCCAACTACCAAACCCCCTGTGGTAGCGGCATTGCGACCAACGGTCGAGGCGTGTGCGTGGTGGTTCGCTCCTGCGGAAACCCTCCTGCGGAGGCAACGGCCAACTACGGGCCCCGGCACTCCCGGTGACGGCATTGAGGCCGGGGGCGAGTGGCGTGTGCGCTCCTCTGGAAAGGCTTCGGGCTCCGCCCGAGCATTGACAGTGCTCCTGGTAGCACTACAGGCCGGTGTTGGTGCTCGTAAGAGCACTGATACCGGGTTTTGGTGGATCGCTCCCCCCCAACCGGGGCCATTTTCGGGGGTGAGAATGGCCCCGGGCGGGGGGGACCGCTTGCCGCAGGTGCAGGCTCCGGCCGCCGGGGCCGCTGCTGGGGGTGCGGGTGCTGGGGTGTGGCCCTCGGGGGGGGGCACTTTTCCCGGGGGTGAAGAGAGTGGTGCTAGCCAGTGGAATCCGGCGGGCCGGCCGCACCCGGCGGGCCCGGCGGGGCCTTGGCCCCGGTCCCGGTGCCGGTCTTCTTCCCGGCCCGGTGGCGGGTGTTGCGGCGGTACTTGAGCCGGTTGTGCACCGAGCACAACGGCTGCAGGTTCGCGGCCGAAGTGGTGCCGCCGTGGGAGAACTCGGTGATGTGGTCGGCCTCGCACCGCGAGACCGGCACATCACAGCCGCCGTCCCATGCGCAGGTGGAGTGCTCGGCGAAAGCCAAAGTCCGCAAGTAGCCGGGGGCCAGGCGCTGGGCCCGGCCCAGATCCACGGGCAGGCCGGTACGGTCATCGAAGACCAAACGGCGCAACTGCGCTTCCGGGGCCATGGCGCGCACGATCGAGGCGGCCACCACGTTGCCGTCCTGGGTCCGAGCCGGCCCACCACCCGCGTCCGCATCCGGGTTCTCGCTCGGGTCCTGTGCCCAAACCCGGCCCCGGTCCTGGGGCTGGTTCGGGGTGTGGTTGTTCAGGTCCATGAAGGTGGACAGGGGCACGGTGATGTTGATGACCGCCTTGACCCCCGGAGCTGCCCCGCACCCGTGGTGGCCGTGGGCCATGGCCATCGCCGCCATCAACGCGTCATACGTCCGCGCGTACTTGGAAGTGAGGGCGTCACCGTCGTAGGGAGCGGTGTAAGAGTCGAGTGCGGCCTGCAGGCGTTCGGCGTCTCCGGCCGGGCCCCAGGCCTCGAACTGGAAGGTCCCCTCGAAGGTGCGCCTCAAGCGGGCCCCGCGTTCGGCGAAGGCGGCCTCTTCGTTCTTCTCCGGCCGCTCCGGGTTGAGCTCCAGACCCAACGCGTTGGCGGTACGGGTCAGGGACTGCACCGACATCGCCTCCCGCTCACGTTTGGCCCCCACCAGACCGGTCTCGATCACCGAGCGGTAGCGCTCCGCGTCCGGGCGGGCCTTCTGATCGCGCTTTTTCACCTCGCGCTCGACGCCGGAGGCGATGGCTGCGGCCTCGCCCAGAGTCAACACCCCCTCGGCCAACGCCTGGGCCGTGTCGGGCAGGGACCCGGTGTGCAGGCCGGTGGCCAACAGGGCCAGCCGTTTGGCCTCATCGGAGTGGATGCCCCACGCGTGAGTCAGGTAGGCATCCGCGTTTTTCTGGCCGCCCTCTTCGAGCAATTCACCCGAGGCTTCCATCCGCGCGAGCGGGGCGAGCATCGCGACCGTGAGCTCGTCGATCTTGGCGTGGACCGCCTCGATACGCTCCAACACACCAGCAGCCGCACCGAACGGGATCTCACCGCCGAAGGAGGCGATGACCTGCTCGGCCGCAGCGTCCAGCGCGGCAACGGCCGCGTCGGGGGCCGTTCCTGCGCCGGGTGCTGCGGTGTGGTCCGTCATGCTTCCATTCTAAAAGAAGCATCTCTGGAAACGGCACTATCCCCAAGGGCATAAGACCCTTACCTTGATCTACGAAGCCGCATCGGAGTTCTCCTTATATATTCCCTGAAAATGGGCCTGTGGATAACTCCACCGGCTCTCTTTTTCGGAGTAAAATGAGAGGGGGTGGACTGTGCGCACGCCGGCTTGCCCTGTCCTCAATGCGTCACCGGGAGCAGCCGGGGCCGGGCTTGTGCCTCCGTAGGAGTGCTTCCGCAGGAGCGAGCGGCCGCGCACACACCTGGCCCGGTGGTCGCAATGTGGCCACCACAGGGGGTCGGTAGTTGGCACCCCCGCTTCTTTGGCGGGTGAGGGGGCCGGCCGGTGGGTGTTCGGCGGCGAGAGCGCAACAGCCCGGCGTCAAGGGGTGGACCGCACACCCCGAGGCGCCCCACCCCGACCCACCACAACGCCGCCACCATCCCCACCCAGGGACAGGAGTGTGGGTGGCGCCGAAGCGGGTTGCGGGAAGCCCCGGCCGGGCTAGGCTCGACGCTCCGACGAACACCACCCACACCCCCACGGGCCCTCAAGCCGGATCCACGAGCCACCGGATCCGGCCGACCACGAGCTAGCGGTCGACCACGCCGTCGGCCTCCGTCAACCAGCGCACCTCGCGAAGCGCCTGCTGCACACTCTCGTCCCTGCTCTCCCGCACCGCCCGCAGTTCGAGATCCCCGGGGCCGGCCGCGCCCTGTTCCTGTGCGGCCGTGGCATCGAGCAACAGCTCCCTGTAGGCGTCGTCGTGGTCCATGTTCTCCCGTACCTGCTCCCACTCGCGTTGCTTGACCATGGCGTCGGCGACGAACCGGCCATAGGACTCGATGCGCGAGACCCGCTCCTCGGCGTTGCCTCGCACCCGTTCCAGAGAGGTGCGCTGCGGTTCCAAGGAACGCAGGACCACCTCTGAGACTGCCTCCCGTTCGCGTCGTTCCAGGTCGGCGGCGAGCCGGCTCTGACGGAGGAAGAGCGTGGCCAGCGCCCACTCCTGCTCACGCAGTGACCGCAGCGCGGTGTCACCGTCGAACAGGTCGCCCAGAACCTCCTGAGCGGCCTCGGTGACGTCCACGACGTCCTGCATCCGCACCAGCAGGGCGTTCTCCGCCGGGTACAGATCGGAGGCCACGACGTAGCGGTTCTTGTGGACGTGCGGGATGCGTTCGTCGGCGTTGCGCCACGCGTATCGCAGCGAGAAGAAAACGCAGAGGAGCCAGACCCCCGTGGTAAGTGTCAGAACTATCGCCTGGAACCCCATCCACGTACCCAAGACCCCGGAAAGCACTACGGCTGCCAAGGCAAGAAGCCCCGCGAATGCGTGATACGAAAACCCGGCCACCACCAGCACGGTCCCGCCGACGATCACGAGCGGAACGAAAAAGTGTGTGAGCATGCCGAATGCGGACAAGGCGGGCACGATGGAAAGGATGATCCCTGCCACTGCCTCGACGTAGCGCTGTCTCGCTCCCAGCTCCCGAGTCCACCGCGGCTCGTCGTCGGCGCGCAGGAGCTCGTCGTGCCGGAACTGGAGCTCCTCGTGCACACGCGGCGGTAGATCCGGGTCGTAGGCGGGCTCGGCGCAGCGCCCGGAGCCGGGGGACAGGTCGGGATCGGACACGGAGGAGCCTTCGTGACGGGGGGCGGAACGGCGTCATGCTATCGGCCCGCCCCGACGCACGAACGCCCCCGGCGGCCGCGTGCGCGGCCGCCGGGGGCGAAGATCCGTCATTGGCGTGTCCGGCGGACGAGGGAGCTGCCCACCGAACGTGTCCCGCCCGGAGGGGCGGGCAGAGCGCCGGAGTTACTGCGGGACGGAGGGCATCTGCGGCATCTGCGGTTCGGTGCCTGCCGGGATCATGACGTAGGTCAGAACGGCCATGATCACGAACAGCACGCCCACGATGACGTTGGCCATGGCGAGCCAGCGGGCCCAGGGACGGGTGCCCATGTTGGTGAGTACCAGGGCCAGGGCGGCGAAGAGCACGGTGAGCAGCGCCAGGCCGCCCCCGACCAGGGCCTGGTTGGAGAGCTGGGCGACCTGATCGTGCGGGACGGGCTGGTCACCGATCTGCAGGACGGTGCTGAACAGCTGCACGATCTGGCTGGAGAGCAGCGTCAGAGCGAGCAGGAACACCGCGGTGAGGGCGAAGGTCTCCGAACCGAGCAGCCCACCGGGGCGGGGCCCGTAGGCGGCGGCACCGGCGCTGACCGGGGCTCCGGAGAGGTCCTGGTCAGTACCGACCTCGGCCTCGTCGTGGGGCCCGGACCAGCGCGGGTCCTCGTTCGGGGTGTCGACGGACGTGTCCTCGGAGGAAGCGGGGTCTTGGCCCTCGGCCCCCTCCGGACGGTCCGTGGGGTCCGTGGGATTGGTGTTGTCGTTGCCCATTCGGCCAACGTACCCCTCGACCTGGTTAAACGGCGCCTAAGGAGGGGGCTGCGCGCCCGTGTCGCCGTTCCAGGGCAGGTCAGCCCGCCGACACGATGCCGACGAAAGCGAGGAGGCACATCAGGAGGCTGAGCACACCGGCCAGCACGACCGCGGAGGCCGACCAGCGGGCCCAGGCACGTGTGCGGTCGTTGCCCGTGAACAGCGACACCGAGGCCAGCAGGACGGCGACGGCGGCGACGGCGCCGGTGGTCAGCATCTCGGCCCGCAGCAGCGCGAGCTGTCCCGCGTCGGCAACGCCGGAGCCGATGCCGAACCAGGCCACGCGTTCCAGGAGCCGGCCGCCCACCAGCACCGGCAGGAGCAGAAGAAGACCGGTCACGGACAGGGCCTCGGGGGAGAACACACCGCCGCCCCTGGGCGGGGACTTCGGGTGGGAGCCGTGGAGGAAGTCGGTGCCGCCTTCGACGGCACCCTCCTCGGGGCTGTCGGTCTCCCGGCTCTCGGGGGAAGGGGTCTCGTCGATGGCGCTGTCGGTGACGCCGTCTTCTCGGGAGGTACTCACGGCCCCAAAACTACTGGGTGCCGGGCGCGCGTGGACGAGTGGGGGCGTCCGCTCCGTGGCCACTTCCGGTCACTCGGGGCAGCTCTGCCCGGTGCGGGCGGCCCCGGTCCTGTCCGCGAGAAAAACAATCACACGTGCTTGTTTTTTCGTGTGGCCGGTGTCACTCTCGTCTCCATGACTGCGACACCAGCGCCACCGCTGTGGGTCGGGAACGCCTCCGGTTTCTACGGGGACCGTTTCGCCGCCGTCCACGAAATGCTGACCGAAGGGCCCGTCGACGTCCTCACCGGTGATTACCTGGCCGAACTCACCATGGCCATCCTCGGCCGGGATCAGCTCTCCGATCCCGGGCGCGGCTACGCCAAGACCTTCCTGCGCCAGATGCGCGAGACCCTCCAACTCGTCATGGAACGCGGGACCAAG
This sequence comes from Nocardiopsis kunsanensis DSM 44524, assembly GCF_000340965.1. GTDB lineage: Bacteria > Actinomycetota > Actinomycetes > Streptosporangiales > Streptosporangiaceae > Nocardiopsis > Nocardiopsis kunsanensis. The sequence continues at coordinate 10,557 of NZ_ANAY01000015.1, read as the reverse complement.
GTCGTCACCAACGCCGGGGGCCTCAACCCGCGCGGCCTCGCCGATCAGCTCACCGAACTCGCCGAGCAGCTGGACCTCCAACCCCGCATCGCGTGTGTGACCGGCGACGACCTGCTGCACCGGGCCGAGGAGCTCGGCCTGGGTACACCCCTGACCGCCAACGCCTACCTGGGCGGTTTCGGGATCGCGGCATGCCTGGACGCCGGCGCCGACATCGTCGTCACCGGCCGGGTCACCGACGCCTCCCTCGCCGTGGGCCCGGCGATCTCCCACTTCGGCTGGACACGAGAGGACCTCGACGCCCTGGCCGGGGCCACCGCTGCCGGGCACGTCATCGAGTGCGGCGCCCAGGCCACCGGCGGCAACTACGCCTTCGCCCCCGACCTGGTCGCCGACGGGCACGACCTGGACCACCCCGGGTTCCCCCTCGCCGGGATCTCCGCCGACGGCAGCGCGGTCATCACCAAACACCCCGGCACAGGGGGAGCGGTCACCACCGGAACCGTCACCGCCCAGTTCGTCTACGAGATCGCCGGCGCCCGCTACCCCGGACCCGACGTCACCACCCGCCTGGACACCGTGGAACTGACCCAGGAAGGCCCCGACCGGGTCCGGATCAACGGCACCCGGGGCGAGGCACCGCCGCCCACCCTCAAGGTCGGGCTGACCGGGCTCACCGGCTTCCGCAACGAGTACGAGCTGCTCATCACCGGATCCGGGACGGAGGAGAAGGCCGCCTGGGCCGAACGCCAGATTCGGGCCGCCCTCGCCCACCGCAAACCCGGTGAACTGCACTTCGACCTCCGTCCGGCCGAGGACCCCGGAGGCCGGACCCAGGACGGGGCCACCGCACGTCTGCGCGTGACCGCCCGCGACCACGACGCCCGCACCATCGGCCGGGGGTTCGGAGCGGCAGCGGTGGAGATCGCCCTCGCCGGGTACGCCGGGTTCCACATGAGCGCGCCCCCGAGCCCGGCCCGTCCGGACGGGATCGCCGTCACCCACGAACTCGTTCCCGTCCAGGAGGTCGAGCACACCGCGATCCTGCCCGACGGCGACCGGGTCACGATCGCCCCCTCGACCCGCTTCCAGGACCCGGCACCCGTACCCGAACCGCCCCTGCCTCCGCCCCCGCCCCGGGGCCCGCGCCGCCGCGCGGCCCTCGGAAACGTCCTCGGGGCCCGCAGCGGCGACAAGGGGGCCGACGCCAACCTCGGCGTGTGGGCACGCGACGACGCCGGTTTCGCCTGGCTGGCCCACGAGCTGACCGCCGAACGGATCCGGGAACTGCTGCCCGAGACCGCCGAACTGGAAGTCACCCGGCACCTGCTGCCCAACCTGCGCGCAGCCAACTTCTGGATCGAGGGGATGCTCGCCCCCGGCACCGCACGCCGCGAGGGCCAGGACCCCCAGGCCAAGGGGCTCGGCGAATGGTTGCGAGCCCGACAGACCGACCTCCCGGAGGCACTCCTTCCATGACCGTCCTGACCTCGCGGATCGACCCGGACTCCTCCGAGCACGCCGAGAACCGCCGGGTGATGCTGGAGAGGATCGCCGAGATCGAGGCCGAGCACACCAAGGCCGTCGACGGCGGCGGCCGGAAGTACATCGACCGCCACCGTTCCCGGGACAAACTCCTCGCCCGCGAGCGCATCGAACTCCTGCTGGACGAGGCCAGCCCCTTCCTGGAGTTGTCCTCCCTGGCCGGCTGGGGCAGCGACTACAACGTCGGCGCCAGTGTCGTCACCGGCATCGGTGTGGTCTCCGGGGTGGAGTGCGTCATCCTGGCCAACGACCCCACCGTGCGCGGCGGCGCCTCCAACCCCTGGACACTCAAGAAGACCCACAGGGCAGGGGAGATCGCCGAGCAGAACCGCATGCCGATGATCAGCCTCGTGGAGTCCGGCGGCGCCGACCTGCCCAGCCAGAAGGAGATCTTCATCCCCGGCGGGCGCACCTTCCGCGACCTGACCCGCCTGTCGGCCGCCGGCGTGCCCACCATCGCCCTGGTGTTCGGCAACTCCACCGCCGGAGGCGCCTACATCCCCGGCATGAGCGACCACACCGTCATGGTCCGCGAACGCTCCAAGGTGTTCCTGGGCGGGCCGCCCCTGGTCGAGGCCGCCACCGGTGAGCAGAGCGACGACGAGTCCCTGGGCGGGGCACGCATGCACGCCGAACAGTCCGGGCTGGCCGACCACCTGGCAGAGGACGAGCACGACGCACTGCGCATCGGCCGCCGCATCGTCGCCCGCCTCAACCACCGCAAGGCCGGCGGCGGCCCAGCCCGCACCGAGGTGGCCGAACCCCTCCACCCGGCCGAGGAACTGGCCGGGATCATGCCCCCCGACCTCAAGGTGCCCGTCGACCCGCGCGAGGTCGTCGCCCGCATCGTGGACGCTTCGGAGTTCGACGAGTTCAAACCCGCCTACGGGACCGGCCTGGTCACCGGCTGGGCCACCTTGCACGGCTACCCCGTCGGCATCCTCGCCAACGACAACGGTGTGCTGTTCAGCGAGGAGGCGCAGAAGGCCACCCAGTTCATCCAGCTCGCCAACCGCTCCGACACCCCGCTGGTGTTCCTGCACAACACCACCGGATACATGGTGGGGGCCGAGTACGAGCAGGGCGGCATCATCAAACACGGATCGATGATGATCAACGCCGTCTCCAACAGCACGGTCCCGCACTTCTCGGTACTCATCGGCGCCTCCTACGGGGCCGGCCACTACGGTATGTGCGGACGCGCCTACGACCCCCGGTTCCTGTTCGCCTGGCCCAGCGCACGCTCCTCGGTCATGGGCCCCAAACAGCTCGCCGAGGTGCTGTCCATCGTCGCCCGGCAGTCGGCGGAGAAGAAGGGCCAACCCTACGACGAGGACCAGGACGCCGCCGTGCGCGAGATGGTCGAGAACCAGATCGAGGCCGAGTCCCTGCCCCTGTTCCTGTCCGGACGGGTCTACGACGACGGTGTCATCGACCCCCGCGACACCCGCACCGTCCTGGGCCTGTGCCTGTCCTTCGCCCACAACGCACCCGTGGAGGGCACCGACGCCTTCGGGGTCTTCCGCATGTGAACCACAGGTTGCCCCGACCCTCCGTCCGCACCCCGGCCCGCAGCCGGGCCCCGTCCGGGAGCACGAGTTGAACACACACCCCGCCCCACCGACCAGGGCCGTCACCACCCTCCTCGTGGCCAACCGCGGCGAGATCGCCCGCCGCATCACCCGTACCTGCCGGCAACTGGGCATCACGGCCGTGGCCGTGTACACCCCCGGTGAGGAACGGGCCCCCCACGTCACCGACGCCGATGCGGCCGTGTGCCTGCCCGTGCCCGAGGGGCGCGGCGCCGTCGACGCCTATCTCGATCCGCAGGCCCTGGTGGCCGCGGCCCGCACCGCCGGGGCCGACGCCCTCCACCCCGGCTACGGGTTCCTGTCCGAGAGCGCCGCCTTCGCGAGCGCCGTCATCGACGCCGGACTCACCTGGGTCGGCCCGCCGCCCGGAGCCATCGAGGAGATGGGCGCCAAGACCCGCGCCAAGGAGCTCGCCCGCGAGGCCGGCGTCCCCGTCTCCGAAGCCCTGGCAGCCGACCGGGTCGGAGCCGGCGACCTTCCCGTGCTCGTCAAGGCCTCCGCCGGGGGCGGCGGCCGCGGCATGCGGGTCGTCCACGACCTGGAACGCCTGCCCGAGGAGGCCGAGGCCGCCTCCGCCGAGGCCGCTTCCGCCTTCGGGGACCCCGCCGTGTTCTGCGAGCCCTACGTCGAACGCGGCCGCCACGTCGAGGTGCAGGTCCTGGCCGACACCCACGGCACCGTCTGGGCGGTGGGCGAACGCGACTGCTCGGTCCAGCGCCGCCACCAGAAGGTCGTGGAGGAGGCCCCCGCACCCGGGATCGGTCCCGAACTGAGGGAGGACCTGCACGGTGCCGCACGCCGCATGGCCGAGCGGATCGGGTACGTGGGCGCCGGCACCGCAGAGTTCCTCGTCCCCGTCGATGGACAGGGCCGCCCCGGAGTCCCGGTCTTCCTGGAGATGAACACCCGCCTGCAGGTCGAGCACCCCGTCACCGAGTGCGTGACCGGACTCGACCTGGTCGAGTGGCAGATCCGGGTGGCCGAGGGCGAGCACCTGCCCGAGGGCGGCCCGCCCGCGCCCAGCGGCCACGCCGTCGAGGCGCGCCTGTACGCCGAGGACCCGCGCAACGACTGGCGCCCGCGCACCGGAACACTGCACGCCTTCGAGGTACCGGCCGCCACCTGCGCCTTCACACCCCTGACCACGCCCGGTGTACGGCTGGACAGCGGGGTGGCCGCCGGCGACACCGTCGGCACCGACTTCGACCCGATGCTCGCCAAGGTCGTGGCGGTGGGCCGCGACCGCCGCGATGCGCTGCGCCGACTCGGAGCAGCCCTGGCCGGCGCGCGGGTGCACGGGGTCGGTACCAACCGCGACCTGCTCGTACGGGTCCTGCGCCACCCCGCCATGGCCGAGGGCGCACCCCACACCGGGTTCCTCTCCGGCGCGCGGCTCACCGATCTGGCCCGGCCGCCGGCCGACCGCACCGCCGAGGACCTGTCCGCTCTCGCCGCGAGCCTGTCGGCGGCCGAGACGGCCCGCCGAGACACCCCCGTGCCCGCCGGGATCACCGCGAACTGGCGCAACCTCACCTCTCAGGCGCACACACGCCGCCACACCACCGACGACGGTCACGAGCTCACCACCGCCTACCGCACCTCCCGCGGCACCTACCTGCCCGAGCAGGAAGCGGTACAGGTGCTCTCGGCCGCACCCGGACACGTGGTCCTGCAGGCCCAAGGGGTGCGCCGTGCCTTCGAGGTGCACACCCACCCCGGGTCCGACCGGGTGTACGTGGAATCCGTGCTCGGCCCCCTGACCCTGGCGCCGGTCGACCCGCTGCCCTCGCCCGAGGCGTTCGTGGACCCGGGCGCTATGCCCGCGCCCATGCCCGGCACCGTCACTTCCGTCGACGTCGCCGTGGGGGAGAAGGTCACCGAGGGCCAGACCCTGCTGCGCATGGAAGCGATGAAGATGGAGCACCGCGTCACGGCCCCCGCCGCCGGTGCCGTCCGGGAGATCCCGGTCGCGGAGGGGCAGAAGGTGGCGGCCGGAACACCTCTGGCCGTACTCGACCACGAAGGGCAGGACTGATGACCGGCGCCATGACCTTCACCGAACCGGCCGAACGCACAGAACTGCGGGCCGCCGTGTCGGCCTTCGCCTCCGAGTACGGGCAGGGGTACTACCGTGCCCGCGCCAAGGAGGGCGCCTACCTCACCGACCTGTGGAAGGCCGCCGGGGAGCTCGGCTACCTCGGCGTCAACATCCCCGAGGAGTACGGCGGCGGGGGCGGCGGGATCGGCGATCTGGCCGCCGTCCTGGAGGAGCTCAGTGCCGCGGGGTGCCCGACCCTGATGATGGTGGTCTCCCCGGCCATCTGCGGCACCGTCCTGTCCCGCTTCGGCACACCCGAGCAGCGGCAGCGGTGGCTCCCCGGGCTGGCCGACGCATCCAGCATCATGGCCTTCGCCATCACCGAACCCGACGCCGGTTCCAACGCCCACCGCCTGACCACCACCGCCCGCAAGGACGGCGACGAGTGGGTCCTCAACGGCCGCAAGACCTTCATCTCCGGGGTCGACGTGGCCGACGCCGTGCTCGTGGTCGGCCGGATCGAGGACGAACGCACCGGCCGCCTGTCCGCAGCGCTGTTCGTGGTGCCCACCGACACCCCCGGGTTCGACAAGCAGCAGATCGAGATGGACCTGCTCAGCCCCGACCACCAGTTCCAGCTCTTCATGGACGACGTGCGCCTGCCGGCCGACGCCCTGGTCGGCGACCCCGACGCCGGCCTGCTGCAGCTCTTCGCGGGGCTCAACCCCGAGCGCATCATGGCCGCGTCGATGTCCACCGGTACCGCCCGGAACGCGCTCGCCCAGGCGGTGGACTACGCCAAGGAGCGGACGGTCTGGCGCGACACCCCCATCGGCGCGCACCAGGGTCTGTCCCACCCGCTGGCGCAGATGAAGATCGAGACGGAACAGGCGCGGATCATGACGCAGTTCGCGGCCCTTCGCTACGATTCCGGCGACGACGCGGGGGCGGGCGAGGCCGCGAACATGGCCAAGTACGCCGCCGCCGAGGCCTGTGTGCGCACGGTCGACCAGGCGGTGCAGACGTTGGGCGGCAACGGCCTGGCGAGCGAGTACGGGCTGGGAGCGGCCCTCACCTCCGCACGTCTGTCGAGGATCGCCCCGGTCAGCCGGGAGATGATCCTCAACTACGTGGCACAGCAGTCGCTCGGCCTGCCCAAGTCGTACTGACCGAGGACACCGGGCCGCCCGGGCGCACCGACGCGCGCCCGGGCGGCCACCGTACGTGGGAGGCGCGCCGGTGAGGACCGAACGGGAACCCAGACAGGAACGCAGCAGGGCCACCCGGGCCCGCCTGCTGGAGGCCGCCGTGGCCTGCTTGGCCGAGCGGGGGGCGCCCGGAACGACGGTGGGTGCGGTCGCCGAGCGCGCGGGGGTCTCGCGCGGGGCGGCCCAGCACCACTTCCAGACCCGCGAGGACCTGTTCGTGGCCGCCTTCGACAGCATGGCCGACGGACTCATCGAGGGGTTGCGCCGCCTGATGGAGGACCTGCCCGAGGGGCCGGGGCGGGTCGAGGCGATGGTGGTGCTGCTCTTCGACGTCTTCAGCGGGACCGAGTTCCAGGCGGCGTTGCAGTTGTGGACGGGCGCGGCCAGCGACCCCGATCTCCATCCCCGGGTGGTGCCGTTGGAGCAGCGGGTGGGGCGTGAGGCCCACCGCACCGCCGTCGAGGTGCTGGGGGCCGACGAGTCCGTGCCCGGTGTACGCGAGACCGTCCAGGCCACCCTCGACCTGGCCCGCGGCCTGGGGCTGGCCAACCTGCTCACCGACGACACGGCCCGCCGGCACCGCATCGCCCGCCAGTGGGCCGTGATGCTCGGGCGTGAGCTGGGGCGGGGCCCGGACGCCTGAAAAGTCCTCCCACGGTCCCGCCAGGGGTGAAGGTCCCGAGGGACGTACGCCGTGCCCAGGAGGCTTATCATCGAACCGGTCGGCACGACCCAACGCGGAGTAAAGCGATCCAACTGGACAAGGCGGTGTGACGGTGAGTGCGGAGACGGGCAGGGACCTCCCCGGCCTGGCCGGACGGGCGTTGAACGCGTTCGCGGAGAGTGCTTCGCGGACCAGGGATCGCGACGCCCTCATGGATTCGGCGTTCGCAGCCCTGTTCGACCTGTACCGGGCCAGCAATCCGGCGCAGCGGCAGTCCCCCGCCGGCCGCGGATTCACTGCTGACCTGGCCGAACTGCTGGCGGGGGGCAACAACCCCGACCGCCTGGGCCTGTACGTGGTGCGCAGCCAGACCGCTGCCGAGAACGGCCGGCACGAGGGGTACCGGCCCGCCTGCTGGCGGCGTTCGATGCTGCAGATCCTCGGTGACGAGTTCGTGCCCTGGAGCGCGGTCCTGCGCCCCCGGGACATCGACGCCATCGCCCGCATCGACGAGGCCCTGGCCGAGGTGGCCGCCGAGGCCGGCATCTCCACCGAGCAGGAGGTGCCCTCCTGGGTCCCGCGCTCGCACTGGTGGTGGTGGGAACCGATCCGCCTGCGTGCGGAGGAGGAAGCCGACCCGCCGCTCGAGGACGAGGGCCCCGATGTCGACGCGGTGCCGGAGGGGACCCGGCCGGAAGGTTGACCTCAACCTTGCTCGAGGTGTGAGGCTCGAGGCGTTCACACCCCCGGCGAAGGGCTCGCAGTGTCCGACCAGTACGGCTTCTACTCGGTGATCGACTACAGCGTGGACTCCGCACGCACTCAACAGGAGTATGTCCGTGCCTTCGAAGAGCTCTCCCGGGAATGGGTGAGCCACTGGCCGGGGTTCCTCTCTGTCCGGTTCCTGGCCAGTGAGGACGGCAGGCGTGTGTTCAATCTCGTGCACTGGGAGAGCGAGGAGGCCTTCCGGGCCTTCGAGCGTGACTCCGACACCGACGGGCGTGTGGCCGCGATCCGACGGGCCGTGGACGGGGTCGGGGGGCACCTCGAGTTGCGCATGACAGAGTCCCCCCGCTACCGCGTGGCCGCCGTGGTCGAGCCTCGGGGTGCGCGGGACTGAGATCCGGGTGAGTCCGTTGCTCCTGCGGGGCGGCGGGCTCACCGCAGTCCATGTAGCCGACTCCGACTGGCTGCCCGCCCGTGCTGGCGCACCGACCCGAGCACCAGGAGCCGGACGGCCGGCACCGACAGGCCCCTCCTCCGACGGTCCGCGGGCGCGGCCGGCGACCGGCCGCGCCCGCCCGACACCTCACGTTCGGGGGTTCAGTTCCGAACGCGCTCGGGGACCGGGTCCCCCTGGCGGTCGTGCTCGCGCCCCAGAGCGATCGGCGCGGCCAACCACTCCTCGCGCAGACCGAAGGCGTCCACGAGCTGGACCGCGTAGGGGCGCAGCCCCTGGCACAGCTCGTTGACGGCCGCGGTCACGGCCTTGGCCCGTGCCGTGGACAGGCGCTCGTGCTCGAGGAACCAGGCGCGGTCCTCCTCGATCACCGACATCACGTACAGGTCGCAGAGGCGGTTGAGGAGCTTGGCGGTGGAGGTGTCGCCACAGCGGTCGATCCCGGCCACGAACGCCTCCAGGACCACACGCTCCATGTGCACACGGCCGGCCCGGAGTACGTGGTCCTGGGCGTGGTTGAAGACCTCGAAGGCGTCTCTGCCGTCGTCCTTCCTGGCGCGGCGGATGCGCGCGGCCAGCCCCTCGACGACGTGTTTCTCGCGGTCCTCCAGCAGCTCGATCTGCCAGCCGCGGTTGTACAGGCTGCTGTTGCCTCCCCGGCCCGGAGCGGCCGCGATGAGCCGGTCGATGAGCGGGACCGCGGCCGTGCGCTCGATGACGTTCTCGAACACCTTGCCCGCCATGAACTTGACCAGACCCATCTGGTCGAGATCGCCGAAGGCGTCCTGGAAATTGGTGAGCAGGCCCTTGGTGAGCTGCTGCAGCAGGACCGTGTTGTCGCCCTCGAACGTGGTGAAGATGTCGGAGTCGGCCTTGAGCTGCGGGATGCGGTTCTGCGACATGTACCCCGCGCCGCCGCAGGCCTCGCGGCAGGTCTGGATGGTGTCGGTGGCGTGCCAGGTCGACATCGCCTTCAGCCCGGCCGCACGTGACTCCAACTCGCGCTGGGCGCGTTCGTCGCGTTCCTCGGAGTCGTGCAGCTCGTGCAGGCGGGTGACCAGCTCCTCCTGCGCGAAGTGCAGCGCGTAGGTGCGGGCCAGGGCCGGCAGGAGCTTGCGTTGGTGCGCGAGGTAGTCGAGGATGCGCACCTCCCGCTCGGGTTCCCCGTCGGGCCCGGGACGGGTGAACTGGCGCCGGGTGTCGCCGTAGCGCACCGCGATCGACAGTGCGGCCTTGGTCGCGCTGCCCGCGCCCCCGGCCACGCTGATCCGGCCCCGGATGAGGGTGCCGAGCATCGTGAAGAAGCGCCGGTTCTTGCTCTCGATCGGGCTGGTGTAGGCACCGTCGGGCCCCACGTCGCCGTAGCGGTTGAGCAGGTCGGTGCGCGGTACCCGCACCTGGTCGAACCAGATGCGGCCGTTGTCGACGCCGTTGAGCCCGGCCTTGTGGCCGCAGTCCTCGATGGTCACGCCCGGGGCGGGCATGCCGTCCTCATCACGGATCGGCACCATGAGCGCGTGCACCCCGTGGTCGATGCCGGCGCTGTGCAGCTGGGCGAAGACCACCGCCATGCGCCCGTCGCGCGCGGCGTTGCCGATGTAGTCCTTGCGCGCCGACTCGTCGGGCGTGTGGAGCACGAACTCCTCGGTCTTGGGGTCGTAGGTGGCCGTGGTGCGCAGGCTCTGCACGTCCGAGCCGTGTCCGGTCTCGGTCATCGCGAAGCAGCCGGGCAGGTCCAGCGACATCACGCCCGGAAGGTACTCGCGGTGGTGCCGTTCGGTGCCCAGAGCGCTGATCGCTCCGCCGAACAGGCCCCACTGCACGCCCATCTTGACCATGAGCGACAGGTCCGGGACCAGCATCTCGAAGGCGACCACGGAGGCGCCCACGTCGCCGGACCCGCCGACCTCCTCCGGGAAGCCGTAGGTCTGCATCCCGGTCGTGGCCAGCTTCCCGAGCCGCTCGGTGGTCAGCGCCCGGTGCTCCTGCAGCGACAATCCCGTCACGGGAGCGAAGTCCTCTCCTTGGAGCACGTCGCGCGCACGTTCGCGCACATAGGCCCACTGACCGTCGAGCAGCCCCCGCAGCTCGGCTTCGTCGACTCGTAGCGGCTGTTCGTTCATGATGTGCTCCCCCTTCTTGCGCCTGTGCCCCAACGGTAGGGGAGTGACCGCTGGGACGTCAGACCCGCCACCTGCCGGTTCCGGCCGGAGGGGTGGTACACGCGCGCCGGGCCCCAGCCGACCGCGTCACCAACCTCACCGAACAACACACCTAGTAGTACTTTGTTAAGTTCCTGATTCTTCGTCTCAGATCCGCCATCATGGACG